>NZ_AABW01000001.1:1047500-1250021 GCF_000166935.1 Rickettsia sibirica 246 | reverse complement strand
GTTCATATGTAGGTTTCTGATAAGGAATGACGATATACAGCAAAAATACAGCCTAATAAACAAATGAAACCACAAGCATCTATAAACGGTAAAATCTGGCAGCAGAAACTGATTAATGAAGATATAGTCACCGAGTTATGTCGTAGTTTCAAAATCAGTGATTTACTTGCTAGGATAGTATCATTAAGAGTAAATAATCTAGAGGAAGTAGAAAATTTCTTGAGACCGAAAATCAAAAATTTATTACCTGATCCTTTTCATCTACTTGATATGGAAAAGGCTGTAGATAGAACTGTTACAGCTATTTTAAATAACCAAAAAATATGTATCTTTGCCGATTATGATGTAGACGGTGCTACTTCAGCCGCTTTACTTAAAAATATTTTTAGAGATCTAAATATACTATGTGATATTTATGTTCCTGATCGTATAGCTGAAGGATACGGTCCAACTCCTTTTGCTATGCAAAAAATTAAAGATAACGGTACAGAATTATTAATTACGGTTGATTGCGGTGCTATGGCACATGAAGCCCTAAAATACGCAAAAGACGTTAACCTTGATGTTATAGTAATCGATCATCATATAGCTACGGAAATATTACCGGATGCAGTAGCTATAGTAAATCCAAATCGTATTGATGAAAAAAGCGAATATAAACATTTGGCAGCCGTAGGAGTTGCTTTCTTATTTGCAACTGCAATATTATCGAATTTAAAGAAGCAAAATTATTTCACGCAAACAATGCTTCAGCCTAATCTAATGCAGTATCTAGATTTAGTGGCTCTTGGTACTGTGTGCGATATGATGAAATTAACAGGCTTAAATCGTGCATTTGTTGCAAGCGGATTGAAAGTAATGCAACAAAGGCAAAATATAGGGATTAAAACATTATATGATATGGCAGGGCTTCATGAAATACCAAAATGTTATCATTTAGGGTTTATTCTAGGTCCGCGTATCAATGCAGGCGGTAGAGTAGGAAAGTCAAGTTTAGGTGCTCATCTCCTATCTACTAGTTGTTCTAATGAAGCAAATAAATTAGCTAAAGAACTTGAAAAACACAATAATGAGCGTAAAGTAATTGAGTTATTAATGATAGAAGAAGCGATGGAAATTGCTTTGACACAACAAGATAGTAGTTTATTATTTATCGTAAAAGAAGGATGGCATCCAGGCGTTATAGGAATCGTTGCCGGCAAATTAAAAGAAAAATTTGATAAGCCGGTGGCAGTTATAGCTTTAAATGACGGGATTGGTAAAGCTTCATGCCGTTCTATTTTAGGTATTGATTTTGGTGCTGAAATTATCAATGCTAAAAGCAAAGATTTGCTAATAGCAGGCGGAGGTCATGCTATGGCGGCAGGTTTTACCGTAGCGGCTGAAAAATTACAAGAATTGCAGAATTTTTTTAATAATGCTTTTAGAATTAGTATAACTAAACTAGAAAATTATAAGCATGCGGAATATGATATTGATTTAACGGTTAATAGTGTGAATTTCCCTTTAATGGAGGAATTAAACACTTTAGAGCCTTTCGGTCAAGGAAATCATGAGCCTATATTTAAATTTGATGATTTATTTGTATTAAAAGCGGATATCGTTGGAAGTAAGCATATTAAATGTATGCTTGTTCCAAATAAGCGAGGCTTTGGTAATAAAGCCTTATCTGCTATTGCTTTTAATTCGGTAGGAACTGCATTTGAAGATGTTTTATTAAGCCCTAAAGCAAAAAATATTGCCGCAATAGGAACGTTAAAAACTAATAATTGGCAAGATAATTATACTATTCAATTAATTATAAAAGATATACTTCTAAAAGAGTAGATAGACTAAGTATATATAATAACAACTTAAAAAATAATAATTTATGAGAAATTTAAAGAAAACAAAAAATACTACAATTTCTAAAGACTTAGCAGAAGTACAAGAGCATTATCAAGATTATCCTTATCCTTTCAGAGACCCAAATCAAGAAAAAGAATATTTACTTGCAACATGCGGTGAGTTCTTAGGAGAATTAAACCATTTTCTATATCAAGGAAAAGAAAATTTTAATAATAATTTTAGATGCTTAATAGCAGGCGGCGGCACCGGTGATTCGACTATTTATCTTGCCGAGCAGTTAAAAGATAAAAATGCCGAAATAATATATCTAGATTTCAGCAAACCTAGCATGGAAGTAGCACAAAAACGTGCAGAAGTACGAGGTCTTAAAAATATTAAATGGATTAATGATTCAATATTAAATATACCTAATCTAAAACTTGGAAAATTCGATTATATAAATTGTACCGGCGTGCTTCATCATTTAGCAAATCCTGATGAAGGTTTAAAAAATCTAAAAGATTCTTTAAAGCCGACCGGCGGTATGGGTTTAATGGTATATGCTAAATACGGACGTACCGGTGTTTATCAAATTCAGGATTTAATGAAAATGATAAATAAAGATACTAAAAGCCGTATCGAAGAAGTAATGAACGGGAAGCTAATTCTAGATAATTTGCCTGCTACTAACTGGTATAAAAGAGGTTGGGAGTTATTTTCAGATTACCAAAATTTCGGTGACGTCGGAGTTTATGATATGTTCCTGAACAAACAGGATAGAGCCTATTCCGTTCCTGAGTTATATGAATTCGTAGAAAAAGCAAGCTTAAATTTTGTTGATTATCTTGATCCTTTAGAGAAAATTTTATTAAGACCGGAAAATTATATAAAAGATTTTTCACTTCTACAAAAAGTTAAAAAGATGGATAAAGTAACTAGAGAAGCAATTTCCGAAATACTTACCGGTAATATTACTAAACATTCATTTTACGTATCAAATCAAAAAGATAGTGTAGCCTCTCTTGATGACCTTGATAATATACCGTACTTTCATAATATTACCAATTTTGCTAAACAAATTTATGAGCATTTGGAATCTAATCCTTCAGCAGTAAATAATGCTATTAATTTTACTATTAATAATGGGATATTAAATAATGTTAATATCTCAATGTCGATATTTAGAAGCACTAAATATATTTTTAAATATATGGTAGAAGAGAAAAGTTTAAGAGAAATATTTGATGCGGTACGCAACGAATTAAACCAAGAAATACGCAATGAGGCCTTATTAAATGAAGTTAAAAACGTATGCATGCCATTACTTAATACAAATGTGTTATTGTTAAAATCAAAGGATTGCTAGAGTTACGTGGATTGATTCATCCGTCATTGCGAGAAGAGGTTACCAGGGTCGTCATGAGCTACGCACCCGTAAGCTGTGCAGCAATCTCATGCAATAATAATAAACTTCTAAGATTGCTTCGTAATTTTCTCGCAATGACCATTTACCAATTACCTGCTCGCAATGACGATTTGGGTTGACAATGTGCTATTAACGTTGTTAGTATGCTTTTACATACATAGCCAGCTCTTAATAAGCTAACAAGATAAATAATTCTTTAAACCGCAAGAATAAATAAAACTTTCTAAAAATCTAATTTGATTCCTAACTTAAATAAGTATATTGCTTACCTTTAAACTTGATTGCTAACTCAACTTTTCAATTATAATCTATTAATAATAAAATAATGAACACAACTAATAAAGAATCCACAGCAGAACTTAACAATACCGAATCCAATAACAATTATAATAATTTTGCAGAGAACGGTAATATTATTAATTTAAAACAATTAAAACGTAAATTACCGGAGGAACTACAAGCTCAAGCAGAAGAATTAAAAATTGAAAATATTAATTCATTACTTAAACAAGAATTAGTTTTTGCAATTTTGAAAAAATCCGTAGAGCAGGGAGTTTTAATAGTGGGAGAGGGGGTACTTGAAGTACTACCTGACGGATTTGGTTTTTTACGTTCGCCGGAAGTAAACTACTTAGCAGGCCCTGATGATATTTATATTTCTCCTAGTCAGATTCGTCGCTTTGGTCTGCGTACCGGTGATACTGTAGAAGGTCAGATCAGAGCTCCAAAAGCCGGAGAACGTTATTTTGCTTTACTGAAAGTCAATAGAGTAAATTTTGAAGACCCTTCTAAAGCTTATCATCGTGTTCATTTTGATAATTTAACCCCCTTATATCCTGATGAAAAATTAGGATTAGAACTTGAAAATAATAGTAAAGATAGTAAGGATTTTAGTACACGGGTTATTGAACTTGTTGCCCCTATGGGTAAAGGACAACGTGCATTAATAGTAGCACCGCCTCGTACAGGTAAAACCGTATTATTACAAAATATAGCACATGCAATTACAACCAATAATCCGGAAGTATTTTTAATAGTACTGTTAATAGACGAAAGACCTGAAGAAGTAACCGATATGCAACGTTCCGTGCGTGGGGAGGTTGTTAGCTCTACTTTCGATGAACCGGCAAGTAGGCACGTGCAGCTTGCAGAAATGGTTATCAAAAAAGCAAAGCGTTTAGTAGAACATAAAAAAGATGTGGTAATTTTAGTAGATGCGATAACACGTTTAGCTCGTGCTTATAATACCGTAGTGCCGTCATCAGGTAAAGTATTAACGGGCGGTGTTGATGCTAATGCTCTTCAGAGACCTAAAAGATTTTTCGGAGCAGCAAGAAATATTGAAAACGGCGGTTCGCTTACTATAATCGGTACGGCTTTAATTGAAACCGGTTCTCGTATGGATGAGGTAATTTTTGAGGAGTTTAAAGGTACAGGTAATTCCGAGATAGTTCTAGATCGTAAGATTGCCGATAAGCGTATTTATCCGGCTATTGATATAACTAGATCAGGAACTAGAAAAGAAGATTTATTAGTAGATAAAATAATATTAAATAAAATGTGGGTTCTTCGTCGTATTATCGATCCAATGGGTAGCAGTGAAGCAATAGAATTTTTACTCAAAAAACTTGAAAATACTAAAACTAACGGTGAGTTTTTTGAGATGATGAAGAGTCCTGAACGTCCTAAGAACGGTCTATAGTCAATGAATACCTATATTGTGCTTCGTTGTGCGTCGGCCTCACCTTATTATATTATAGGCTTCGCTCCTCACGCCTGTCACAGTATAGGTCTGCATTTAGTATTCTAAAAAAGTATATAAGATCATGAGTATAACACCTGATTATTTAATTGAAAGAAGACACATAAAATCTCGTTTGTTAATTTGGAAGCTAACAGCTATTATTTTAATTGCGATCGTATTCTTACTAGTCGGTAAAGATTTTGCTCCAAAAGAGGTGTTACCTATTAATAGTAATGAAGACTATATAGCTTCCGTATTAATAGACGAAATAATTCTTGAAGACGAAAAGCGTGACAAAAAACTCAAAAAAATAATCGATGATTCTCATATTAAAGCGTTAATAGTTAACGTAAATTCTCCCGGCGGTACGGTAGTCGGCGCTGAAAAAATTTATAATATTCTGCGTAAAATATCCGCAAAAAAGCCGGTAGTGATAGTTATGGGAACAATGGCTACAAGCGGCGGTTATTTAATCTCTCTTGGAGGTGATTATATTATCAGCCATAACGGAACTATTACGGGTTCAATCGGTGTAATACTACAAACAGCCGAGGTAACGGAGCTTGCTCAAAAATTGGGGATTAAGTTTAATAATTTCAAATCGGGTGAATTAAAAGCTGTCCCAAATCCTACCGAAAAACTGACGGAAGCAGTGCGGGTAGCCATTATGGACAATATAGAAGATACTTATAATTTCTTCCTTGAACTTGTTTCAGAGAGGCGTAATCTTCCTATAGAAGAAGTAAAAAAGCTCGCAGACGGACGAGTATATTCAGGTCGTCAGGCTTTAAAGTTAAAGCTTGTGGATGCTATAGGCTCGGAAGATACTGCATTAAAATGGTTACAGGAAGTTCAGAAAATTAATGTTAATCTACTAGTTAAAGATTATCAATTAAAACCAAAACCAAAATTAATGGACATAATACTTGAAGATTTTGATAGTATAGCACCTAGTTTTTTTAAAAATAGTTTTAACGGAATCAAAGCGATTTTTTAATAATGATTACTAAGAATTATTTAATAGATAAAATACATGATAAGCTGAATTATCTTTCTAAAGAAGATGTTAAAGATTCAGTAGATTTAATTTTAGATTATTTAAACGAATCTCTTAAAAAACAAAAGCGTATCGAAATCAGAAATTTCGGTAATTTCTCTATCCGCAAACGCAAATTTCCTGAAAGCGAAAAATTCTATAATACGGTTTATTACAGAATGCCTAAAAATTTATTTAAGGAATAAATTTCCATGGCTCTTCATACTGAAGATTTAGAACTCTTCAAAAAAATATTATCGATAGATGGGAAGCTGATTATTCAAGCGCTTAATATAGACTCTTTTATATATCACGATATTATAGGGAATGGGAAATATGATTCTTTTTTTGAAGCATTATATAATTACTTAAATGATAGTACACCAACAATCATGCCTTTAGTATCTGAATAAGAAAGAATATTATCCTATTGTTGAAGAATTATGTAATGAATCTTTAAAGGAAAAAACATCATCAATAATGATATATTGAGAAAAAGAATCTGATAATCACCCTCTACCTAGATGGGAATATGAAGCAACTTTAGAATATTATTTAAAAACTAGAAAAAATTATGATAAGCTTAAACCTGAACCCGAAATAGAAAGAAGCAAAGATGAACCTAATTTAAATTATGCAGAATTAGATTTAAAATATTATGAAGAATCTTTAGACTATTACTGAAAGGTTATAGGGTAGGGTAATAAAATTTTCCTCTCACTTGACATTATAATAATAGGCAGCTATCTTAAGTGTAAAATTAAAACAGGGTATTTATGATAAGGTATTTAATAATTTTATTTGCTTCCATAGCTTTAATTGGCTGTACCGGTCCAAAAACTACGAAACCCAAAGAAGTAGTAGAGCTTGACGGTGATCCAAGCTATGCAATCATGCAAACAATCGATAGTACTAACAGAAATATCGCTAGCACTACTTCATCTCTTCCGAGTACTCCGGCTAGATAGAAATGCTTGCTATTATTTCTTCTGCTAAAACTCTAAATTTCGAGAAGTTAGCTCCCAAGACGGAGCTGACGATTCCAATGTTCCTTACGTTAACTAATAAACTACTTTCTACACTCCAAAGCTATTCTGAGAATCAATTATCGAAAATAATGAATATAAGTGCAAAACTTGCACATATAAATAAAGAAAGATTTAAGGATTTTGATAATCAAGAGAGTAAAGCGGCTATTTTTGCTTATGCAGGAGATGTTTTTAATAATATACATATAGAAAAATTAACTAATCATGCATTAAATTTCTTGCAATCACATTTGCTTATTATATCAGGACTTTACGGAGTCTTAAAACCGCTAGATACTATTAAGCCGTATAGATTAGAAATGGCAACAAAATTAAATGAAATAAATTTAACAAACTTTTGGCAAGATGAAGTCACTAATTATATTAATAAAATTCTTGCTAAACAGGAAAATAAATATTTACTCAACCTAGCATCACAAGAATATTCATCTGTAATAAACCCAAATAAACTTAAATATCAATTAGTTAACGTTCATTTTAAAGAAAATAGGAACGGTAAATTATCAACAATCGGTATAAATGCTAAAAAAGCTCGAGGGGCGATGGTCAAGGTTATTGCTAACAACCTAATTGACTCACCTGAGCTACTTAAGAATTTCTCATATTTAGGTTATGCCTTTAGTACTAAACACTCATCCGATAACGAATTGGTGTTTATTAAGAGTTAAAATAGTAGGGGTGAAATACCAATAGAAATGCTTCAAGTTATTAACTTTAATTAAAAAGTTAGTATTTTCTTTACAAAATAGTGCGTTTACTTTATAATATATGCCTATTTATTAATAAGTATTTATTATGATAAAAAATCCTAAATCTTCAGCAGTCTCAAAATTTAATCCTATAGTATTGTCATACAATAAAATAATAGAGTTTAAATCACAAAAGGCTTTAATTGTAGCGGGGAATGAATAGAACCATTAAAAAATGTAAAAAGTTCTATAGATGCTAGTGCAGAAATAGCAACAACTCTTTTAAACTCTTTAGATAGCAAAACAACAACAAAATTGGGTATTCCACAAGTAACAAGTCTAAAACTTAATACACTAAAAACTTTATTTGATAATTATGAATATAAAAATATTCAAGAACATAAAGTACTGAAAGAAGCCTTAAGCAAATATCATGTTGCATTAAAAGCGAATAAAGAAATTAGCATTTTTATAAGCCCCAAAACTTATAGTACTCCTATTGTAAATAAAGAACCCAAAACTATTAATTTTATAAATATTTTTCTTCAACTTCAAGGGATGATCACTGCTATACATTGCAGTATAATGAATAACCATGTGGAAGTAGCAGAAAAATTATTTATAGATATATTGTCAAAAGCAAATATAGATTTAAATTTAATATACTCCCAATACGAATTTCAAATTCATAAAGCTTATACCAATACTTTATTTGAGTTAGTCAATCATTTTATATCATGGAGTATGGAGATAAAATTATTAAAGATTTAACGCCTCATATAAGGCATTATTACAATATTACATATACGCTCTCTAACATATTAATTAATAATAATCACTTAGATGAAGCTAAAAAATTGCTTACGGCAGCACTTAGCAATATCACTATAGATGATCAAGTAAATGCCAAAGATATATAGGTTGGTGTCAGTATAACTTAGGGGGTTGTTTATTATAAAACTGGTCAGTTAGAACTTGCTATAAAATATTATAATAGTGCAATAGATAGGTTACCTGAAGAGGAAGAAATCATATATAATTTATGGACTATCTATGGTTATCACTCTGATTCAAAAAATATAGAAAATTTACTAAATAAGATGCCTGAAGGTAGCCTTAAAGCTTTACTAAAATTAGGTCGAGACTTAAATAATATCACCAATGAAAAATTAGAGACAATGAATTCTAAAAATTTATTACCTTACCACGTTCAAAGTTTTGCGCTTTATAAATATACTGCTAAATATAATGCTCTTTCAGATGAGAGATGAGAGAAAAATTGCACAAAAAATACGTTTAGCAAAGGATTTAAATACAATAATTTAAAAAACTGATGTCAATCATACTGATGAGTTACTTGTACTTTCGGTTGCCATTTATACAAAACAATTGGATATAGCACGTAATATATTAAATAACATTCCTAACAACGATATTGCTATTTATAAAAGTTTAATTTTATCTACTTTAGCAGCTTTTCCTGATCCAAATTCTATAATTTATAATGCACAAATACATTAAAAAAAGAAGAAATAACAGAAGTCCTTAATCCTGCCAGCATCTCGCTAATGGCAGAAGATGCAAAAGAATTTGTTTCTAAAAATTCTCAAAACGTTTTACAAAATGTAGAGAAAGTTTTAGAAGATGCCCCTCAAAATGAAGAAACTTTAGGAAATTGGAATAAATGCTGCTTTACTTAATAATGACATAAATAAAGCTAAAGAATATGCAAACCAATTAAGTAAGGAAAAACAAGAAGAAATTTTTACAAATGATTTTGGAGAGGTTAATGACGCAGAGGATTTAGATCAATTATTTAAGCAATATGATGCAAAAAAATTCATCAGTATTATCAGCTAAAAAAAACACAACAGCTTCATATATTAAGTCATAAAATTACTCATTATATCACTTCATGGAATATTCCAGAGAAAGGGTATATTAAAAATACTGAAGCTACTTAATATAGGTAAATATAAAGGTCAAGATTGTTATAGTATTATTGATGAAAAAATAAAGAAAGCTGTTGATTCTTTACTGCCACGGTTTGAGAAAGCTATGGAGAAAGGAATAATACATCATCCATATGGAATAAATGGAGTTAAATTTTTGAAGGAGAATGCTGTTGCAATAAAAATTAACGCCGGTAAACGTATATTAACGGATAAAATTTATGAAAACACAAGACACGAGTTATTAATAAATTTTGATTATGAGACAACCCTAAAGAAGCTGAAGTATTTATTAACGGTCACCATTTGGAGATTTGCCCTACCGAAGGTTTATAAATTTTATCCTATCTAATTGATATTCTCTAACCTTCTTTGAACACTAAAAAGCCTCTACTTTATGCTGCGTTCGCCGTTTGATACGTTTGTAGCAATACCGAAAAATGGAGAATGGTGAGTGATAGTGGGCTCGAACCACCGACCTTTACGATGTCAACGTAATGCTCTAACCAACTGAGCTAATCACCCTGATAATTTTTTTAATCTTTATGTAGTTTTGGCTTTATTGAATTATGAACCTTATAATATTTACAATTAAGATAAGTGTCAATTGATTAGTTCAAGTTATATGTTAAAAAGATTATATTGATAAAAAATAGTTATATTGCATACATTTATTAAAAAAACAGAAAAAACTCCTAAAACAGCTATTTCAATAACTAAAACTTAAGATTAAAGGAAGGTTTTAATGAAAAACTTTGATGAATTTAAAAAAGAGTTATTATCAAACCCCGAAGTAAAAAAAGCTTATGAAGAACGAAAAATGGAATTTGAGATAGCAAGCACTTTAATAAAGGTTCGTCTTGCATCTAATATGACTCAGGCGGATGTTGCTAAAAAATGTCTAATTCTCAAGCGCAAATAGCAAGAATGGAAAGCGGACATCATATTCCTAATTTCTTAAGCCTTCAAAAATACGCTAAAGCTGTAAATCAAAAAATTAATTTGTTGATTACCCCATCATAGGGTATACTACTAAATCTATATGTAGTTTTTAACCCTTGTTTTTTTTAAAAATTCATTAATGTACTAGATTTCAAGCTTTATTTCCATTATTTATAATATTTTATTATTTAGTCTATAATTTTATGGTGGATTTAAAAACTAAAGCCTTTGATATTTCTCAAAATTTCACTATCTCTCTTGACGGTCCTGCTGCTTCAGGTAAAGGGACTATCGGTTTAATACTGGCCAAGAAATTTTCTCTTAAATATTTTCAGTCAAGTATTGTTTATAGGCAGCTTGCGTTTGACTGTATTAGTCAAAAAATAGATGTCACTGATATAGATGCGGTAATTGCTTTATCTAAAGAATTAAAACCCGACAATAATTTTGACTTAGAGAATGAGAATATAGGAAATATAGCATCGCAAATTGCCGTAATAAGTGAAATTAGAAATAATCTAAACAAATACCTGATTAATCTAGTAAAAACAACACCTAGAATGATTATGGAGGGTAGGGATATAGGCACCGTTGTTGCACCTGACGCCGATTTAAAGATTTTTATAACCGCAAATCCTCAAATTAGGGCTGAAAGACGATATAAGCAGTTGCAAGCAAAAGGAAAAACATGTATACTCGATGAGATTTTACGGCAAATAATTTTGCGAGATAAAAGAGATAAAGAGCGAAAAGCTGCACCGTTATTACCGGCTTCAGATGCTTTAATTATCGATACTTCAAAGCTTTCGGCTATGGAAGTCGTAGAAGAAGTAACAAATTATATAAAGAATAAAATAACTTGAAAAAGTGCTAGGTTATTTTATTCGATTGTATGGCGTTATTGCATGGCTAGTATGTCATTCCCACGTAGGCGGGAATTCAGTAACTAAAAGGTAAAAACACACTGAATTTTTAATATTAAAAGCTCAATTTCGCTTTTTCTGGATTCCCGCCTACGCGGGAATGACATACTAGCCATGCAAGAGCATCCAATTTTATTAACCTTTCAAAAAAATTTTATTAGCCTAGGCACTTTAGCTAATACTACGAGAAGAATATGTCAATAAAACTAAAACAACGATTTGTTCCACAACTTGCAGCAATGAATCATGAATTTGCGGAAGATTTCTCTAAAATGCTTGAAACCGTTGATACAAGTCATATAAAAGAAAAAACGGTAGTTAAAGGTCAAGTAATCGAAATAAAAAACGATATAATTATTGTTGACGTTGGATTAAAAAATGAAGGTAGAATACCTAAGTCTGAATTTTTAGCTTTACCTGAAGTTGGGGACGTAGTTGAAGTTTTCATCGAGAAAATTGAAGGACGTAACGGCAGAACAATATTGAGCCGTGAAAAAGCAGTTAAAGAAGAATTATGGGGACAACTAGAAATCATGTGTTCCAAGGGCGAATTTGTCGACGGTACGATTTTCGGTCGTGTAAAAGGAGGCTTTACCGTGGATTTATCCGGTGTAGTAGCATTCTTACCAGGAAGCCAAGTTGACGTTAGACCTATTAAAGATCCTACTTCTATAATGAATATCAAGCAACCGTTTAAAATTTTAAGTATGGATAAAAAGCTTGGTAATATAGTAGTTTCAAGAAGAGCTATTTTAGAAGAATCACGTTCCGAAGCTAGAGATGAGATGCTATCTAAAATTAAAGAAGGCATGGTATTAGAAGGAACCGTAAAAAATATTACTGATTACGGTGCGTTTATCGATCTTGGAAGTGTTGACGGTTTATTACATTTAACCGATATTTCTTGGGGAAGAGTTAACCATCCTTCAGAAGTGTTAGACTTTAACCAAAAGGTTAAAGTAATGGTTATTAAGTTTGATGAAAAAACCAAAAGAATATCACTCGGTATAAAACAACTTGATTCTAACCCATGGGAAGCAATTAAAGAAGAATTCCCCGTCGGTAAACAAATGACCGGTAAAGTTACAAATTTTGCTGATTACGGCGTATTTATAGAATTAAAAGACGGGCTTGAGGGACTTGTTCATTCAAGCGAAATTAGTTGGTTAAAATCTAATCCAAATCCTAGAAAAACGCTAACTATAGGGCAAGAAGTAGACTTCGTAGTTTTAGAGGTCGATACTGAAAAGCATCGTGTTTCTTTAAGTATTAAACAATGCCAAGAAAATCCTTTAACAAAGTTCGCTGAAAATAATCCTGTCGGTACTATAATTAAAGCACCGATTAGAAATATTACGGATTTCGGTATTTTTGTTGCACTCGGTAATAATATGGACGGCATGATTCATGAAGGTGATATTAGCTGGGAAGATAAAGGAACGGATCTATTAAAATCATACAAAAAAGGTGACGAAATAGAATGCAAAGTTCTAGCCATTAATATTGAAAAAGAACAAGTTAGTTTAGGTATAAAACAATTGTCGCCGAATCCATATCAAGAAATCAGTGATGAATATAAAAAAGGCACCATAGTTAAAGCCCTTATAACAGCAGTTAAAGATGAGGGACTCGAAGTATTATTAAACGATAAAGTAGCAGGTTTTATTAAAAGAACTGAACTATCGGATGAAAAAGACGAGCAGAAGCCTGAAATGTTTCAAATAGACAAAGAAATAGAAGCCAAAGTTGTTTCTATCGAGAAATCAACCGGTAGAATTTTATTATCGGTAAAAGCTCATAAAATAGCAGAACGTCAAAAAGCTCTCAAAGAATATGGTTCTAGTGATAATACTACCAATATGGGAGATATACTTGCTAATGCTTTAGAAGATAAGAAGTAATAATCTATTATAAGTCATTGCGAGGAGAAACTGTAAGTTTCAACGAAGCAATCTCAGGAGTTCTATGCTACTTCATGAGATTGCCACGTCGGTTATTAAAATAACCTCCTCGTAATGACGAAAAACTATTTAATTAATCAATTTCAGGAGAAAATATTAATGTCGTATGTACCGATAGTAATTGAACCAACATCACGCGGTGAGCGTGCTTATGATATATATTCAAGATTGCTAAAAGAACGTATAATCTTTGTATGTAGTACTGTTGAAGATCATATGGCAAACTTAATTGTTGCACAATTATTGTTTCTTGAAGCAGAAAATCCTAAAAAAGATATATATATGTATATCAATTCCCCTGGAGGAGTTGTAACCGCAGGTCTTGCAATTTATGACACAATGCAATATATAAAACCTAAAGTGGCTACATTATGCATAGGTCAAGCTTGTTCTATGGGTTCACTTTTACTGTGCGGGGGCGAGAAGGGGATGCGTTATAGTTTACCTCACAGTCGTATTATGATCCATCAACCATCAGGAGGTTATAAAGGGCAAGCTACCGATATAGAAATCCACGCTCAAGAAACCCTAAAAATCAAAAGGTTACTTAACGAATTGTATAGTAAACATACTGAACAAGAGTTAAAACATATCGAAAAAAGTATGGAACGTGATAATTTCATGTCACCGGAAGAAGCAAAAAAATTTGGATTAGTAGATAATATAATGTCTTCCAGAGATGCTATGGCATTGTTAGCAAAATAAAGATTAAATTTTATAGATTTAGTTTTATTATTATAGTATAAGAGAATTAATTTGTTATAGTCAAGTCAGTGGGATTTGCACACCAGAAGCGAGGAGTTAAACCTAACCAATAGGAGAACGACGAATGACGATGCAGGCGAGTCCAAATCAATTGACTATATTGGGGTCATAGCTCAGTTGGTAGAGTGTTTGAATGGCATTCAAAAGGTCGGGGGTTCGAATCCCCCTGGCTCCACCATATCTTATTGCTATTTCAATTTATAAATACTTCACACAGTAAACATATCATAAACTAAGGACTTTTTGCTTTTCAAAAAAAATTAGATAATATTCAAATCTTATCATAATTCCTTTTTAGATTAGTTTTAACTTACTTAGTGAATTAATAAGAGGCTATAAAATGCATAAAGTAATTACACAATGATCAGAAATTAAATTAATTGGTATTACAACAGGTCGGAGAATATAAAGCTCAAAGCGGGGCATTTTAAAGGTAATACAAGTTATTTAATGATAAGCAATATATTAACATCAGCTTTACCCCACTTTCTACTTCTCATTTTTTGCTTTTTTTAAAATGTCTAGAAATGCCACATATAAAACTATGGTGGGATAAGGATATAGCATGGAGTTTAGAATTGATCGAACAAAAATACTCAAGCTATGTTATAGGGTATAAGCTAGAAAATAATGAGCCTAAAAATATACACACTTACATTATAGAAGCAGACTGTACTCCTTTACAATGCTTATGATTTTGAGCGTTCAGACCCATTAATAAACTTACCTTCAAAACTTGCAGCACTTGATTATTTCTTTAATGCTTAGGTTCTGTGGACATTTAATAGAATAATAATAATTATAAAAAATCAATTAGAAATCTTCACAGAACCTAGATATATTAATATAGATTAAGTGTAAAAAGAATTAGTGAGAAAATGCTAAAAGATCAGAATTTAGATATAGAAAGAAAGCAAGACCATATTGAAATTAATCTTACGAAAAACGTTGAATCTACACTTAAAAGCGGTTTTGAATCTATTCACTTTATTCACAATGCATTACCGGAAATTAACTACGATAGCGTAAATACAACTACTACTTTCCTCGGAAAATCTTTACAAGCACCTATCCTAATTTCTAGTATGACCGGAGGCACGACTAGAGCTAGAGATATTAACTATAGACTTGCACAGGTCGCTCAAAAAGCCGGTATTGCTATGGGGCTTGGCTCTATGCGGGTTTTGTTAACGGAACCGGATACAATCAAGACATTTGCAGTAAGGCATATAGCTCCCGATATCCCTTTACTAGCCAATATCGGTGCAGTACAGCTTAATTACGGAGTGACACCTAAAGAATGTCAATATTTAGTGGATGCTATTAAAGCCGATGCCTTAATTTTACACTTAAACGTGTTACAGGAACTGACTCAGCCGGAAGGTAATAGAAACTGGGAAAAGCTGTTACCTAAGATAAGAGAAGTGGTTAATTACCTCTCTATTCCGGTAATTGTTAAGGAAGTAGGATACGGTTTATCTAAAAAAGTTGCTGAGAGTCTTATTGACGCAGGGGTTGAGGTTCTTGATATTGCAGGGAGCGGTGGGACATCTTGGAGTCAAGTAGAGGCTTATCGTGCTACAAATTCGTTACAAAACCGTATAGCTAGTAGCTTTATTAACTGGGGAATCCCGACTTTAGATTCTCTAAAAATGGTGCGGGAAGTTTCAAAAGATATTCCGATTATTACCAGTGGCGGGTTAAAATCCGGCATTGACGGTGCAAAAGCAATTCGTATAGGAGCTAATATTTTTGGACTTGCCGGTCAATTTTTAAAAGCGGCAGATACCTCTGAAAGCTTGCTTTCCGAAGAGATACAATTGATAATCGAGCAGCTTAAAATTACCATGCTATGCACCGGATCACGCACTTTAAAAGATTTAGTAAAAGCAGAGATTAGGTTGTAGTAAAATTTATATTCATAATATATTGGCACCAAATTCAAAAATAACTCTTTCGGCCTTATAATCACTCATTTGAACAAGTTTAATTTCCTCAAGATAAATTACCTTTGGTAAATTCGTTAATGACTTTCCGCCAAAATATTAATGCCGGCTTATTTTCAAGAATAACCGCAACTTCCCATAATCTTTTATGCATTTGCCAAATTTGCTTAGCTACTTGCCTACCAACTCCTTTATTTTGAAATCTTGCTATAATAAAAAATTCCCCCATATTCCAATCGATTTTATAATGCGTTCCAACCTTATTAAGCAATATAAAACCTGCTATTTCGTCATTTAATTTAATTCAATAGGCTTTCCTATCCGTTTCTATAAAATATTTTTTGTAATTATCAGCTTCATATAAACCATCTCGTGGCAATGTCCAATCATATTCATCTGATTCAAACCCACAATAACGCGATATATCATATATATAAAACCGTACCATATTTTGGATTAGAGGGTAATCAGCAACAGTTGCAGTGGTTAAACGTATATTCTTTACAGATTCATTCTTCATAACTCTTTTCTTAAATATAATTTAGCCATTTCTCCGGAATTATGATAACCTAGCACTTCATAAAATATATGCGTACTGTCTTTAGCACATCGATAACCAGAAGTAAGATCAACGATTACGAGGCTATATTTTTTTGCTATTTCTTCTAAATATTCCATAAGCTTTTTACCTATTTGTTTTCCCCGATAATTCTCATCAATAACTAAAGCTTCAATATGAATTTTAGTTTTATCTGAGGCGAAAAGCAGCGATTTAGACCAAGCAATAAATCCAACTATTTTATTATCTAAACTAGCTAAAGCAACACCATACCCCTCACGATTTATAAAATTCTTAAAACGTGCTATTAATTCTTCTGAACCATAAGGATAGCCAAGTTGAGCCATCAAAGGTAAAATATTTGTAATATTATCAGGAGTTGCTAAACTAATATTTACACTACTCATAATTATCCTTTTTCTCTTCGTTTCTTTAACCTAGCTAAATCTTTTGGACTAGGTAAATAGCTTTTTAATTTCGTAGGTAAATTCTTCGGTTAATTTAAGTTTAAATTTACCCGTTTTTAATTCAATAACAACATAGCATTTAAGTTTAACATGATAAAAAACTAAATCTAAGTAATAATCCTCTCCTTCTAATTCTATAGGTATGGATTACCTATAAATACAAAATCTTGACCGAGTTCTAATAAAAAATCCTTAATATTATCTATTAGCTTATTTTCTAGTTCTCATTCTAAAATATTTTCTTTAATATCTAAAAATTCTAAATTATAAGGATTTTTTATAATTGATTTTGCTAAATCAGACTGCATTGCCGGTAAAGTATGTCCAAAATTATTTATACTTTTTCCTGATCTTGGGTATAAATTGCTTTTAATTTGCAAGGTTAGTACGTTACGTGACCAATCGTTTTCTATAGTTTTGTGTGCATACATACCCAAGCCTTTCAGTATGATTTTTAACTTTTGAGACAATGACTATATGATATCCCCAGGGAATTTCTCCAACAGGCTGTTGGGGGATTTGTTCATCGTTATATTCTTCAGCAAATTGCCTCATATAAGAAATATTTTCTATAACTTTTGCTCCCCACTTCTCAAGCTTTTGACGTTTAATTATTTGAAAACCAATATTTCAATATAGTTTTATCAATTCTTTATTTACGCTTAAATGTGCACGAATTCGTATTTGCTTGATTTCTAGCTTCAGATTCTCAATTAAATCGTAGTATGATTTGTAATCTAAAATATTATTCATTTACTCAATATTATTTGTATGCTCTAAAATCTTCTCTGCTAAAGCACTTGCCGTTAGATCACTAACATCTATTTCTAACAAATGAGAATGCGTTATATCAATTAACTCTGCGTTTCCTTCAATACTCAAAGATTTATAACACAAAACTCTATCGGGCCTTTGTATTCGTTTATTATTTTCCTCTACTGAAATAAGTAGTTTTACCGGTACAACAAGAGAGTCACGCTGCAAAGCCATATTTTCTACTTGCTTAAAAAGCTTATGATCACCTTAATTATCTTCTAAGACATTGGTTAATATTATTATATGGCTTTTCGGTTATTTAGGTATATGTTAAATATTGCTGAATATCATGGAAAGTACTAAAAAAAAACACAAAATTTCCTTTCATATATCCTTTAGTGTTTTATAATGGCATACAAAAATATACTGCTCCTTTAAATTTATGGGAATTATTTGAAAATAGTGAATTAGTAAAAGCTACTTGGATTAATGATTATCAGCTAATTAATGTTCATGAAATTCCTGATGAAAAATTGATAGAAAATACTTGGTCCGGAATTTTATAATTTTTTATGAAGCACATTCATACACGAGATTTGTTAAAGAGATGGTAAGAAATAGCAGATCTTTTACCTATATTTGCTGAGGTTAATATAGGGATTGATTATATAGAGTTAATTTTATTCTACATTTTGACCAAACGCGGTCAAAATGATATAATAGAAATAGAAAAAATACTTAAATCACAATTAATATAGCCAAAAATTTAATCACAGCTGGTGTAAAAACTGATTTAATAGCTACCTCAACCGGATTAAAGAAGGAAGAGGTTGAAAAACTTAAATAAATTACTTATACATGTATTTATTATCATTTATATTAGGAGGATTAAATGCATTACTCCGTCAATTACATTTATCAATTTGCTCTATAGAGTTTTATAAAGATGTATATAAAAACTATCAAGGGTACGGAATAAGATATGTATTTACCTTATCTTTTATTCCATCAATAATTTATTGTATTTTTATATTAAATTACATAATAACTTTAAAAGATTATTTTAACGGAATACAATCATCAAAAGTTACAGCCAACATTGAATATATTATCAATCAATTACCGGAAATTAAATATAATAATTCAAACATTTCAGTTGAAGAAGTAGAGCCTATATATTTATATAGCAAGAATAACAATAAAATAGTCGTCATTGATACAAAAAATCAAGTTTCTAACAAAGAAAAAAGCAAAATACCGTTTGTACTTGAAGAGAATAAGCTGAAGATAAATTTAATTGTAGCCAATACTAAGAAAAATTTCCCAAGTACTGTTAACTATTCTGAGATATTCAAGCAAAATGAAGTAATTTTAACTCCTGAAATAATAAAAAAATATTTTGCCGATCATTTATTATATGCACCAAATTTATTTATTTATTTCGGTATGCCGGCTATTATATTATTTTGGTTTGTAACATTCTTATTAGAGAGAAGTATTATAGTTTTGTTAGTATATAGCTTAGCTAATTTACTTACTACTAAAACTTCAATACAAACTTCTATAAGGTTAGTAATGTTTTCAAGCGGAGTCCCGATAATATTACAACCGGTTATTATTATATTAATACCGGAATTAAGCATATTATTACAGCTACTACAAATGTTTACAACTTGTTTAGTATTTGTCGCTATTTGGCAAATTCACAAGAACCTATCGCACTATATGTAAGAAAAATCAATTATCATATAATATGTGATTTTAAATCCTCAATTTACTAAAAAAACAGCCTATTATGGTTTGCAGAAGATCCGCAAGTTAAGGCATTTTCACAAGATAAAGAAGAAACAGAAGTAGACCTTATAAGAGGAAGAGTAATTAATATTTATGATAAAGGCGGCTACTTAAAGCCGGATCAATTGGTAATTCATGAACGAGAAGCTATTAAGAGCAATCTAAATTTCTTTCAACAAATTTTCGCTGCAGTAGGTCTTATAAAGGACACAAAAACAATCAAAGAAGAATTTACTTATACTATCGGCGATATACAAGGAATATTAGAGGATAACGGTCAATTTATTAATAATTCTGAAGAAATTAGAAAATTTGTTGATAAAAATAGAAATATTCAAATTGCAGATATTGACGGTATCGGTATTGGTAATTTAAATCATCAGGGTAAAATACAAATTAATTCAAAGTTTGGACTAAGTAATGAAAAAATTATTCTTTATAAGGATGGTCAATTAGCTGCTATTGCAAGAAAAGGTCCACTTATAAATCAAGAAGGAGAGCCTTTATACAAAGATAACTTAGTCCAAAAAGATAATAAAGTTTATCTAGTTGGAGATGTCAGAAGAAATATTGATACACCTTTTAGAGATCCCAAAACTAGAGCTAGAGATAATTGGAATAGATTAATAAAGAAATTTAAGCATGCTTTAATACCGGAACATGAGTTAGGAAAATTAAACGATGCAATAGTAGATTCTGTAAGAGTTAAAGTAGTTCATCCAAATCCAAAACTTGCAGAACATCATCTTCAAGAAATAGCTCAAGGTAAACAAATATGGGATGGGCATAAATTTAAAATATTACGTATGGGACCAGAAGAAAAAAATCACCAATTATTCTATGATACCTCCTCTCAAAGATTACTTGATGCTAACGGTAAAGTAGCTTCTACTATCGGTAAAGAAAGTAAAAGCATGAATAATGTTCAAGCATTTGTAATGGGAGAGGATGGAACAATTTATATGGGTACTCATAAAAATCAATATTTGCCAAATACTAAAAATCTTGTTCACGATTCATTTTTAAGTGGAAAGCCTGCGGAAGCAGCAGGAGTTATAGGTATAAATGATAGGAGAAAAATTGATTACCTTCGTAATAATAGCGGTCATTATCAACCTGAAGCTTTAGATATGTACTGTGCTGTAAAAAAATACAAGAAACTATGCCCGGTGCTTTAGATAAAAATTGTCAAATCGATATTCAAGGGCATCTACGAATACTTGTTACTGATTTTGTAAAAAATATGGAAACCAAAGTAGGTTTCAGAAAAAATGCTAAAACTCATTATGAAAAACTAAGAGAGGAAAGAATAGAGAAAATTAAAAATTATCAAACTAATTTAAAAAATATTGCCGCTTCTTCAAAACCTAAAGCTAGAAATAGAACAACAAACAGAGGGCGTGGATAATAAATTAACTATTTATAATTAAATGTCATTCCTGCGAAAGCAAGCATCCAGCTAAATGTCATACTCCAACATTGTTGCGTGGATTGGTAAAACCCATTATGTCACCTAGTTCGCTTGACCACTGGGACCATAAAAATAATTTAAAGTACTAATATTTAATTGGGTCCCGCTACAAGCTTGCGGGATGATGACAAAGCAATTTTGGATTCCCGCTTCTAGCTAGGAATGATATCGAAGGTGTTTTTTGCACCATGCAACAACATCCCTAGGCAATGTTGGATTAACACTTATTTATAATATTCTCTCCTTCTTTTCTACTGCTACTAGTTTTTACACAATTAAATTTTAGTTTATATTAACAAGCTAATTTTTTATTAAATAATATAATTATATACTTGA
Source organism: Rickettsia sibirica 246 (assembly GCF_000166935.1). Taxonomy (NCBI): domain Bacteria; kingdom Pseudomonadati; phylum Pseudomonadota; class Alphaproteobacteria; order Rickettsiales; family Rickettsiaceae; genus Rickettsia; species Rickettsia sibirica. Next base: position 1,228,378 of record NZ_AABW01000001.1, on the reverse strand, counting down.
CTAAATTACTTGGGTATTGTAGATATTAAACAATTTTAAGTTTTAATAGGTTGGTTATATGATGCTGACGACGAAAGGAAGATATGCCGTAATGGCAATACTTGAAATGGCTTCAAAATCAAGTGCCGAACCGGTCACTTTGAATGAAATGTCCGTAAAACAAAATATATCGCTTAACTATTTAGAGCAGATATTTTCTAAACTTAAAAAAGCTGATCTAGTTAAGGCTATTAGAGGATCGAAAGGTGGGTATATTTTAATCGGTAACCTAGAAGAAATAAAAATTTCCGATATTATGGACGCCGTTAACGAAAATTTTATAATGACTACCTGCTATAAGAAGTCAGTTAAAACTTGCGTGCCTGATACAATAAAATGTAATTCGCATAAATTATGGCAAGGTCTTGGTAAGCATATTAGAGATTATTTTGAAAATATCTCAATTAAAGATGCTTTAAACTCAAATTTAAATATATGATATATTTAGACCATAATGCTACTACTTTTATCGACCCTAGAGTTAAGGAATTCATAATAAGTTTAATGGACAAGGAGCTTAACCCTTCATCAGCACATAGCTCAGGTAGATTTGCTAAGAATCTCATAGAAACGGTACGCGCACAAATAGCGACGGCTCTTGGTATAACCTTATCATCTAGAGAATATGATATTACTTTTACTTCATCAGGAACTGAAGGTAATAATTTAATAATGAAAAATTTTTATGACGGCGATATTTTTATTTCAGCTATTGAACATTTATCGATCTATAACCATATAAACTACGCTCCAAATATTAAAGTTATAAGTGTTAATACGCAAGGGCTAGTTGATTTAGAACATTTAGAAGAGTTGTTAGCTCAAAGTAATACTAGTAAAAAACTAGTTTCCATAATAATGGCTAATAATGAAAGCGGAGTTTTACAAGATATAGCTGAGATAGGTAAAATAACTAAAAAATATGAGGCAAAATTTCATAGCGATTTAGTGCAAGGTTTTGGCAGAATACCAATAAATATCAAAGCATTAGGATTAGATTTTGCTACAATTTCAGGGCATAAAATAGGAGGGGGGCAGGGTGGTGCTGCTTTAATTTCTAGCTCTAATTTTCAAGTTACTCCAATGATTATAGGAGGAGGGCAGGAAAAATCAGTACGCTCAGGCACTGAAAACGTTTTAGCAATTGCAGGATTTGGTTTAGCTTCTGCATTGAGGACAGATGATATCTCAGAAAATTATATAAAAATCAAAAAGTTACAAGAAAATTTAGAGAAAAAATTAAAAAAATATCCTAATGTAAATATTGTTAGTAATAACGTAGCTAGGTTGCCTAATACTACCTTAATTACTATACCAAATACAGATGCACAAGCGAAATTAATCGGGTTTGATTTACATAATATTTGCGTAAGTTCCGGTTCTGCTTGTTCATCGGGAAAAATATCTAAATCGCATGTATTAACCAATATGGGTGTAGGGGAAGAAGAAGCAAAATCTTCGATTAGGATATCTTTAAGCCATACTAATACGGTAAGTGATATAGAGGCTTTTATAGAAGCTTTTGAGGAGATTTACGATGTCATTCCTAGCTAAAAGCTAAGTTGTTGCACGGCTCCGTTTATGTCATTCCCGCTTCTGCAGGAATGACATCGATGACTGTTTAAACTATACCAAAACATGAATTAATTTAACCATATGAACCCACAATTAAACAATTTAACCTTACCGATATATATGGATTATCAGGCGACGACTCCAATAGATCCAAGAGTAATGGAGGCAATGTTGCCTTATTTTACTACCAAGTTCGGCAATCCTCATTCACGCAGCCATTCTTTCGGTTGGGAGGCAGAAAACGCCGTTGAAGAGGCAAGGAGTATGGTAGCAAAGTTAATAGGAGCGGATACTAAAGAAATTATTTTCACTTCCGGTGCAACTGAGTCTAACAATCTTGCAATAAAGGGAATAGCAAAATTTTACAGCAATAAAAAGAATCATATTATTACCGTAGTCAGTGAACATAAATGCGTACTTGATGCTTGCAGGCATTTAGAGCAAGAAGGTATAAAAATCACATACTTACCGATTAAGCCAAATGGAATAATCGATTTAGAAACTCTAAAAAATGCCATTACCGATCAGACTATGTTAGTTTCAGTTATGATGGTTAATAATGAAATAGGTGTTGTTCAGCCTTTAAAGGAAATCGGGAAAATTTGCCGTGAAAAGGGCGTTTTTTTTCATTCCGATATTGCTCAAGGTTTTGGTAAAATTCCAATTGATGTTAACGCATTTAATATTGATCTTGCCAGTATCTCAGGGCATAAAATTTACGGTCCGAAAGGAATAGGTGCATTATATGTAAGGAAAAAACCTCGTGTGCGTGTTACACCGCTCATAAACGGTGGCGGGCAGGAGAGAGGTATGCGTTCAGGTACGCTACCGACTCCTTTAATCGTAGGGCTTGGCATGGCTGCTGAAATAGCGTATAGTGAGATGGAAAAAGATACTAAGCACGTAAATTACTTATTCGACAGATTTTTAAATAATATACATAAGCGAATTTCAGAAGTTTATTTAAACGGCGATAAAAATCAAAGATATAAAGGTAATTTAAATTTAAGCTTTGCCGGAGTTGAAGGAGAATCAATGATCCTTGCCATTAAAGATTTAGCGGTTTCCTCCGGTTCTGCTTGTACTTCTGCCTCTTTAGAACCGTCATATGTTTTACGTTCTATGGGAATCGGTGAAGAGCTTGCCCATACTGCAATTAGGTTCGGCATAGGTAGATTTACTACCGAGCAGGAAGTTGACTACGCAGTAAATTTAATATGCTCAAAAATCGATAAACTAAGGGAATTAAGCCCTCTTTGGGAAATGATGCAAGAGGGAATTGATTTGAAAAAGATTAAATGGGCTGTACATTGAGAATATCGGCATTGCGAGCAGCCGTAGGCTGCGTAGCAGTCTTGTCAAATATCCTGAGATTGCTTCGTCAAAACTTGCAGTTTTTCCTCGCAATGACGGCTCAGGTATTTACGCAAGTATAACATACAAAACTAAATTTTAGAGAATAACAATGGCTTATAGCAAAAAAGTGATAGATCATTATGAAAATCCTCGTAATGTTGGATCGCTTGATAAAGAAAATAAAAATGTTGGTACAGGACTAGTTGGAGCTCCTGCTTGCGGTGACGTTATGAAGTTACAAATCGCAGTTGATGATGACGGGATTATTACAGATGCTAAATTTAAAACATTCGGCTGCGGTTCAGCTATTGCTTCAAGTTCTTTAGTAACGGAGTGGGTTAAAGGAAGATCGGTAGACGATGCCGAGACTATTAAAAATACCGAAATAGCAAAAGAATTGTCACTTCCACCGGTCAAATTACATTGCTCACTACTTGCTGAAGATGCAATAAAAGCAGCTATAGCCGATTACAAACAGAAAAAAGAAAGCAAAAAAGACTCTTAAAATATGAAAAATGTTATTTCATTAACCGATTCTGCTGCAAAGCAAGTAAAATTGCTAATAGAAAAACGCGCCAAGCCTACCTTTGGTATTAGGGTAGGGGTTAAGTCAGGCGGTTGTGCCGGTCAGACTTATTACGTGGAATATGCCGATAGTAAAAATCAATTCGATGAAGTAGTTGAAGAAAAGGGCGTACGGATACTAATCGACCCAAAGGCATTAATGTATATTCTAGGTTCTGAAATGGACTATGTAGAGACTAAATTCAAATCCCAATTCACTTTCACCAATCCTAACGAAAAAGCTAATTGCGGCTGCGGCAAATCTTTTAGCGTGTAACACTTTAGAATCAATAAAGGTTTTAAAATATGTTTAACTGGGTTTATAATAAAATATTCTCTTATCCTTCACCTAATATTAAAAGCTTACGAAAAGCACTAGAGGAAAGAATTGATTTCTTTTCTCCGCTTTAATACAGAAGAAAAGGAAAGAAGGGCTGAAATTAGACTTATGAGAGATGCTGATATCAAAAATGATAAAAAGTCTATTCTAGAAGCAATAGTAAAAAAGGACAAATTATTTTAGAACCCTATACGGAAATACCTTTAAAAGAAAGTTGGCTATTTAATCACAAAACCCATAAATATAAAAATCTGTTAAAGGACATAACGGAGAAGAAATATTTGAAGCTTATGCTGAAAATAATACTCCTGCTGCTTATAGAATTTTTTGGTATTATGGACCAAACAAAGATAATATCACACTATTCTAGCAATTACAGCACATCCATAAAAAGTCAATTGCAGTTGACTATTACACCCATAGATTTATTTTAAGAAACATCATGCAAATCACCGGAAAATGAAATCCCCCAGCCTACTGCGATATGATTAGGATCGCGTATATTAGTATATTTAACTAAACCCTGAACAGGAGTATCATAATTTTGTGAAATTTTTGATAAAGCATCTCCTGATTTCACTGTATAAACTTTAGCGGTACGATTTGGCATATTAACTCCTAAGATTATTTTTGATAGCTTGAAAAGCTATCAATCTTTTGTTTAGAAATCAAGAGTAAAATAATTATAGTAGTTTTCACTATTGCTAAAAATCATTATTTCAGCTATGTTAAAGCTGTTTCTTTAAATTAGATTAATATGTCACAAAAATTAGGTTTCTGGGCGGTTTTTGCCTTAGTAACCGGCAGTCAAATCGGTACTAGCGTTTTTATATTGCCGTTAAGTTTAGCACCGTTCGGTATATACAGCATTTGGGGCTGGGTACTTTCATTATTCGGTGCTATGAGTATAGCACTTGTATTTTCTACCCTTTGTGCAAAATTTCCTAAAACAGGAGGTCCGCACGTTTATGTACGGGAAAATTTCGGGGATAAAATAGCTTTTTTCACCGGTTGGACTTACTGGGTTATATCCTTTGTCAGTACAAGTATAGTAGTCATTTCGGCAATAGGTTATCTAACGCCTTTTTTTAAATCACAAGCGATTTTAGACTTAATATTACAGATCATATTATTAGGTGCTATTATGGTTTTAAATTTAAAAGGTCCTGAAGTAGCAGGAAAAGCAGAGTTTTATTTAACTCTCTTAAAATTTGTTCCATTGCTTATAGTAGGTTTATGTGCTTTATCACATTTTAATATAGATAATATAACTATTGCCGAGGAAGTAGAGAATTTAAGCATTCCGAGCATTATGGGAAGAGTTGTACTTCTTACTTTTTGGGGATTTATCGGCATAGAATGTGCAACTACCACGGCAGGTGCGGTAAAAGATCCGGCAAAAACCATTCCACGAGCCATAATAGTTGGAACTTTTTGCGTAGCAGTGTTATATATTATTAATAGCATAGGTATAATGGGATTAATCCCTGCTTCTGAACTTGTCAGTGCTAAAGCTCCTTATGCCGATGCCGCTTCATTATTATTCGGGGGTAAATGGTCAAGCGTAATTACGGTTATAGCCTCGATTATATGTATAGGTACGCTCAATGCTTGGGTGCTAACTAGCGGACAGATAGCTCTTGGGCTTGCAGAAGACGGTTTATTACCGAAATTTTTTGCTAAGAAAAATAGCAATAACGCTCCAACTCACGGAATTATTGTAAGCTGCCTTGGCATTGTGCCGTTATTAGTCTTTACGGCAAATGATAATTTTGCCAAACAGATTACACAAATAATAGATTTCTCGGCAATCACATTCTTATTCGTCTATTTAATTTGTAGCTTAGCTTTTTTAAAGGTGATTTTTAGCTCAAAAGAAAATTTTTCTTATTATTATTTACTTATAGCTATAATATCGATTATCTTTTGTGCATGGGTTATCTATGAAACACCTGTTAAAACTCTGATTATAGCTAGTGCTTTTACTATCTTTGGTATTCCTTTGTATTATGGATGGTATAAATGTCATGCCCGTCTATGAGCGTTGCCTAGCTGGATGCTGAGCTGTCATTGCGAGCGACTGCAAGGAGCGTGGCAATCCAGAAAAAATAATAAAAAAATAAGTAATTTCCTTGCAATGACGGCTCAGCCAGCGGGCAAGGACATAAGAGATATAAACATGACAAAAATCCGCATTAATCTGCTTAGAAATTTATTCACAGAATATGATATAGACGGTTATATAATTCCGTCTAACGATAAATATATGAGTGAATATGTTCCAAGCTATGCAAAGAGACTTGAATATATAACAGGTTTTACTGGTTCAAACGGTATAGCTATTATATATAAAGATACAGCATTATTCTTTACTGATGGACGTTATTTAGAGCAAGCAAATAAAGAGCTGGATTTAGAGCTTTTTAAGCTTTTTGACTTAAAAGATATATCTAAGTTTGGTAAAGATGCAAAAATAGGCTATGATTCTGAATTATTTACTTATCCCACTATATCAAATTTAAAGTTCAATTTTCAGAAGATTAATGGAAATTTAGTTGATAAGATTTGGCCAAATCAGCCGCTAGAGCCAAACTCTAAAGTTTATTTGCATGATATTAAGTTGGCGGGCGTTAGTCATACTGATAAAATAAGTAAATGTCGTGAAATTTTTTTGGATTCCCGCTTTTGCAGGAATGACATAGAGGAAAGCGGGAATGACACCGAGCAATCTGCCTTAGTCATTCTCGATAGCTCCTCCATATGTTGGTTACTCAATTTGCGTGCCAGTGACGTTGCTTATACGCCTTTAATGTTTGCAAAAGTTATACTCACTTCTACACAATTATATTTGTTTATAAATCCTACAAGAATCGATGCCGAAATTATTAATGCTCGTCCTGAAATAACGATTTTACCGGAAGAAGAATTTGAAAATATTTTAAGAGATAGCGAGAATACACATCTTTCCAAACCAGCTTATAGAATTTTTATTGATGATACTATAGCATCTGTTCATATAATGGACTTAGTAGCTGATAAAAAAGTACAAAAAATTACCGATCCATGCTTAATGCTTAAAGCTTGTAAGAACGATGTAGAAATTAAGCATGCAATCGATTTGCATATTAAAGATGCAGTAGCTTTATGTGAATTTTTTGCTGATTTTTCTCAATGTCATCCCCGTGAAAACGGGGATCCAGAAAAACATAGTAACGAATTGACCGAGTATTCCCTCGGTTTAAAGCTTACAGAGCAACGAGCTAAACAAGAGGGATATGTTTCGGATAGTTTTCCTGCTATTTGCGGATTTCAGGAAAATAGTGCTATTATTCATTATAGAGCTGACCAAAAAACTGCTAAAAAAATTGAAGGGCAGGGGATATTACTGATAGATTCCGGCGGTCAGTATCAAGGTGCTACTACCGATATAACTAGAACAATAGTAATAGGTACACCGACAGATGAGCAGAAAAAGCGTTATACGCAAGTACTTAAAGGACATATTGCTTTAGCTAAAGCCAAATTCCCAAAAAATATCATCGCAGGAGCTAATCTTGATATACTCGCTCGGCAATATTTATGGCAAGAAATGCTAGATTATCCACACGGTACAGGGCATGGGGTAGGGAGCTTCTTAAGTGTTCACGAAGGACCGCAAAGCATAAATCTTCGTAATAAAACAATACTTAAAGCAGGTATGATCTTATCTAATGAACCGGGGTTTTATGTTCCTGGAAAATATGGTATTAGGATTGAGAATTTGATGTATGTAAAAGAAAATAATGGATGGCTTGAGTTTGAGACCTTAAGCCTAGTGCCTTATGCTAGTAAATTGACTGATATGAAACTACTTAATATTGATGAAATAAACTATATCAAGGAATATTATAACAAAATTAGAGCTAAAATTTATGATTTATTATCCACGCAAGCGAGGAATTGGCTTAATAATGAAATAAATTTATATTGTAATTGACGTTTCCGTTATTTATTGGTATAAAGTCTATACATTTCTAATTTTCTACATGGGACGTCGCCAAGTGGTAAGGCAACGGTTTTTGGTATCGTCATCGGAGGTTCGAATCCTCCCGTCCCAGCCATTCGTTATTGTTTTATAATCTATATTATGGAAAATAAGTGATAATGTATATTTCAATAGTGGTGGTGCATTCGATTGGATTTGAACCAACGACCTTTGCCTTCGGAGGGCAACGCTCTATCCAGCTGAGCTACGAATGCAAATAACTAATAAGAGCGCTCCAAAATAAATTTAATAATCGAAAACAAATAGTCTTTATAAATATTCTGAACCGGAATTTTATTTAATAACTTACTTGCTGCATTTTCTAAGTTACTCAAATAATTAACTATTTCATTGTAAATTTCATGCTTTACCATTAAGTCATGTATTTTTACAAAGTCATCTTTAGTACGCTTATCACATTTAATTATATTTTCAAGCCAAAGCTGCTTATCTTGCGCTAACTTATTATATAAAAAAATCAGCGGTAACGTAACTTTTCCTTCTAAGAAATCATCGCCAATATTTTTGCCTACCTGTTTATCATTACCCAAATAATCAAGCAAGTCATCTATAACCTGAAATATCGTACCGAGTAATTTCCCAAAGTCCTGCATATCTTTAGAAATATGGTCTACCTGCCCTGCTATAATAGCTCCAACTGCACAAGCAGTTCCAAATAGTTCGGCGGTTTTAGATTTAACTATTTGCTGATATTCGTCTATAGTTATAATACGTCGTTCATTTAACTTCACTAGCTGTACTACCTCCCCTTCGGAAATAATTGCTGAAGCTTTAGCTAGAACATTCATAGCTTTAATAGAGCCGGAAGCTACCATTAACTTAAAAGACTGACTAAAGAGGAAATCACCCACTAAAATACTTGTTTTACTGCCCCAAATAACGTTAGCCGTAGGTTTGAATCTTCTTAAAGTGCTGTCGTCTACCACATCATCATGAAGCAATGTGGCGGTGTGAATGAATTCAACGGCACTTGCGAGCTTTATATGATTATCGCCTTTATAATCAAACATTTTAGCAGTTATTATAGTTAAAAGCGGACGAATTCTTTTACCTCCTGCTTCTAGTAAATATTTACCGACCTTTTCTATTAACTCTTCATCACTTTTTAAACAGCTAATGATTAAATTGTTTAACTTAGTTACTTCATCTTTTAAATCTTGCTGTATTTTTACTATAATATTCATGGTTGGTATTTTTATAGGTTGTTCTGTCATTGCAAGAAAGAATTGAACATTTTGACTCAGCAATCTCATACCAAAACCCTGAGATTGCCACACTCCTTTCAGTTGCTTGCAATGATGATTAACGCAGTTCATCGAGTATACATTCCTCTAATATTTTTTGATTAACATTAGGAATTAACTCCATAATTTTTTCTTTTACATTTTCACCGGGTTGCACTTTTTTTACTGCTGCTTGATATAAAGATAAATAATATAAAGGTATAAGTTTATTTATATCATCTATATTACCTATTTTAGCTTTGTTTAAATCGGACAAATCAAACACATACTCAATGCTAGCATCAATTAAATTAGATGAATTCGGGTGATCAGAAATAGTTTTTAAAAATGATTTCAAAGCATTCCCGTATACTTCCTTACTCTCTTCCGAAAAATCTTTAAAATCCCCTACTCCGTATATATATGCACTTAAAACATCTATTATTCTAGAGTAATTATTAATTATTATCGTACCTTTACTGTAAGAATCTTTAAGAGCATTTACTATAGTTTCATTTGTTATATTAAATCCCGATGCGTTTGAATAGAGACTTAAAGCATTTATCTGTGCTCTAGTTAATTTGTTTAATTCAGTTACTAAATTAATATTTAAATTAAAATTATATTCCCTATCTTCAAAAATACTAAAATTATATTGTTTATTATTATTTAAAATATAGCTTAGTTCATTATTAAAATCTTTATATAGCTTATTATCAGAAAGTTTAAATAAATAGGTTTGCTTATCGTAATATTTCTTTATAAATTCTAATGAACCTATTATAAAACCAGGTTTTAGCTTAAATTGCGAATCTACCAAAAGATCAATATTATTATTGCCGAAATCGTTTAACTTACCTTTATATAATAAATTAATATTATTTTCAAAGTTATTACTATTGATTTTTGCATTAGTAACTTCAATTGTTAAATCTTTAGCAATATCTTTAAAATGCACACTACTAGTACTAATCAAGAAATTACCGGAAAATTTGAAATTATTATTCCAAGCGGGTCTATATAATAATAAGCCGGCAGGTATTATTCTATCTTCAAGGTTACTTTGTACTATTTCGGTTTCATAATAAATTGCTAATTTTTGCGGTATGTTATTAAGGAAATCCTGTTTACTTGTATAATACTTACTTTTGTCAAATAACATAGTAAGTATAGTATGATCTTCTTCATATAATTTTTGATTATCGACTAAGTCAAAAATTTTTGTTTTACCGGAAGTAAATTTAATATTTTCTATTAAATTTATAACTTCAAATAAATCTTTTTTAAATCGTACTATTTCAAATAATTTAAAATTTAACGGTATTTTTGTTGATAATATACAGTTCTCATTATAAAATCTTACTCCAAAGCCTCTTTGAACCGGCTTAAATTTTCCGAATGCTTCTCCGGAAAAATGTATAAATAATTTCTGCTTAAGTAAATCATAACCGATATTTATCGGTGTGGTAAATTCAGTTACTCTATTAATACTCTCTTCTTGCCAATTAATTACTGAAATACCTAATTTGAAAGGAAAACCATATGGCTGAACTTTAGAAAACTTAATAAGATATTGCTGATTAGGATTATTATCAACCTCTTCTATATTGAGGTTGGTACCGGCATATTTTTGATTTATAGAGTGTGATAAAGAGAACATAATAGTAAACCACAACCCACTATATGCGAGTATAATAAAGATAGTTATAAATAATATTATTTTAAGAATTTTTTTCATCTTTAAATCGGTATTATAGTGTGATTTTCTGTTGTTGTATGGATAAGTTTTTGCGTCATTGCAAGGAAAAATTGAAAATTTTGACGAAACAATCTCAGGAGTTTGTTATTATTTCATGAGATTGCCACGCAGTCTACGACTGCTCCCAATGACTGGGTGGTATCCACGCAACAATGCCCGCTTGCAATGACCTTTACTTACACAGCTCTACATATTCCTTATTCAATTTTATAACGTTCCAAATCCATAAACTCATCATAACTATAAAAGTTACTAATAAATATATTATAATAGAATCAAAGGTAGCAGTCGGAATAATAATAAATATCAAAGACTGTATAAATGCTCCAAGCGATTTACCGAATTTAGTACCTATTACCTCTACGGCAGCTTTTCCCTTAGTTCTAAGCTCTAAAGATAAAGGAATATACGCCATTTCTTTTGTTGAATCGAATAATGAATATTTGGACGATTTACTCAGTATGTTCTGAATTGCTCCAACAATAATCGCTGCATATAGAAGATTGAAATCACCGAAACATTCTCCTATTTCTTCAATAAAAATTATAAAGATAAAAAACATCAAGCCGGTAATAGACAACATAATAGGAGTTAATAATGCCGAAATGAGCCAACCGAGTCTTCTAAGAATATTACTGCCTATTATCATGAAAGTAACGCATGATATCCCCATCCAAATATTAAACCTGCCCATAAAGTTAACATAGTCTATAGTGTTTGGATGTAATTCTTTTATTTTTGCTTTCCAAGGTCCTTCAACTATATTTATTAATAATCCATAACAGATTATTAATAAGGCAATACGACCTATATATTTTGAGTGAATTACTAATTTGATACTTTCAATTACCGAAAGTTTTGTTTTCATTTTAGCTGTAACTTTTTTTGCATCTAAAACATTTATGGAATCTGTTAAAATAAATCTATTTATTATTCTAAATAGAAGCATAGCAATTATTCCTGCAGTAACAATAATTGACATGATTGGCTGAAGCATTATAGCATTTCCGGCAGATGAATTAAAAGAATCCGGTAATAATTCTGAATCAATGACGTCCTGCCCGCTTGAGCAAAAGACAAGTACGCTGCCTGCTATTATAAGACCGATATTACCGACCATTCCAAGAACGGGATAGAATCTTTTAGCTTTAGAAGTATCAAAAATGTGATTGGCAAACTGCCAAAACATTAAGTTTATGACTACTGCACTCCATAATTCCGCGAAAATATACATCAGTGCATAACTCCATTGACTACCTATTTTAATAAACCATTTAAAATTAGGGTATGAAGCAATTAATTTATTTATCATTTCATCATTAGGATGATAAATATCTTGATTTGGATAAATAATATAGGCAAATAATAAGAAAAATAGTAAAAAACTGCCGACTATAATGTAGAAAATATATTCAAAATTTAAGTTATTACTAAGTTTAACATAAAGTACGGTAAAAATTACGCACGAGGGTAATACTAACCATAATTTTAAGAAGCTAATAATTTCAGCCCCCATAGAGGGTACTACTAAACTATCTTTGATAGATCTTAAAGCCCCAAAATTAAAAAGGATACATAACATCATTAAAGCCATAGGTATAAATAGCTTTAATTCTTTCCTTTCTATAGGCCACATTATTTCTTTAACTTTTTCAAAGAAAATTTTAGGCGGTAACATTTTTATTGTAACCTTACATATTAAAGTTAACTTTTAAATCTCTTAAGTGCTAAAGTCAATTAAAATCATTAATTTATACTACTCCAAGGTATTATTTCTTTATATCGCCAGTAATATTTTGTGATCTTATCTAATTTGTCCCGATTTGTCTTCCATAATTCCTGCTTATCGGTAGTCCATGGCTTAGGTCCTGCATAGTGTAAAATGAAATAAGAAAAATAAGGGCTTTGAGTCTCAAAATATGTAAAACAGTTCCATCTCATCGATAAGATTTAATAAATCTTGGTTAGGAAAAGAAACATCACATTTTGACTAATGAGCTATATTTCTCTTACATTCTTTTGTCACTTTATGACTAATCTATGGGAGTTATTTGAAAACAGTGAACTTGTAAAAAATACATATGGATTAATGATTATCAGTTAATTAATGTTCAAAATATTTCTGATGAAAAATTAAAAGAAAAAGCTTGGTCTGGAATCTTGCAGTTTTTTTTAAAACATATCCACAAACGAGATTTATTAAAGAGATGGAAAGAAGTAGCTGATCTTTTACCAGAATTTATTAAAGTTAATATCGGTATAGATTATATAGAGCTAATTTTGTCCTCTACACCTTGAATCAGATTAGGGACAATGATAAAATAGAAATAGAAAAAATACTTAAATCGCATTTAAACCCTGCATTAGGAGGAAACCTTATGAATAGCTTAGCTCATAGCTGGAAACAAGCAGGTATTGAAGAAGGTAGAAAAAAAGAGAAAATTACTATGGCTAAAGAAATGAAAAAAGAAGGGCTTTCTTTAGAAACTATTATGACAATAACAAAATTAGATAAGAAAGATATTGAGAAATTAAAATAACATGATTACATTACATGCCGCAAATAAACAGAAGACTCACATTTTTGCATATTAAGCTTATAGGAACTTAGAGCTAAAGGCATATATACTCGATCAACTTCAAAAAGAGCAAGAAGTCTATAAATTCATGTTAAATAACTCTCGTTTATGTATTATTTGGTTGTTTGGGCTTATTAGCGGTTTTAATCTAATGATTACCGGTAATACTTTAAATTATTGGCTTGCTAAAGAAGGTATAGCACTGCAAACAATCGGTATATTATCATTCATAACGCTTCCCTACTCTATTAATTTCTTGTTAGCACCGATTTTTGATGCAGTGCAAATTAAATATTTAAACAAAATATTCGGTCATAGATTATCTTGGATTTGCTTAACTAGTAGTGCATTGATATTTCTTATATATATTTTCAGCTTTCTAGATCCTAGTACTAATCTATTATTATTTGCTTTCACGGCTTTAATTATTTCTTTTTTTAGTGCTGCACAAGATACTATATTAAGTGCTTTAAGAACGGAAATAGTACCTAAAGAATCGCTTGGGTTTACTTCAGGAATATACATATTCGGTTATCGGATCGGTATGCTTTTAGCCGGTTCTGGAGCTATTTATTTATCTATTTATTTAACATTTAATGAAATATATAAAATCTTTGCCGGTTTAGTATTTATTTATTTAATTTTATTGATTGTAGGAATTAAGTATTGTTATTTAAACGAGAACATACATATACAGATAATCAAGAATGATATAAAAAATAATCAAAATAAAAAAAACATAATAAATTTTATATATAATGCGTTAAAACCTATAGGTTCTGTTTATTTCATTATTCTTATATTAATTTTCCTAGTATTATATAGGTTACCGGATAACTTAATTAATGTTATGATTAATCCGTTTTTGCTTCATCTTGAGTATGATGCTTTTGAAATAGCAAGCGTTGGAAAGTTTTGTGGAGTTGTAGGAGCTATAATCGGTGGACTTGTCGGCGGGGTTATTATGAAACATAAAAATATATTAAATAGTATATTTTTATTTGGTATTATTCATGCTTTAGGACATATTTTATTTATTTTTCTTGAAATAAACGGTAAAAATTCTTTATTATTATTTATTACGATAGGAATAGCAAGTATTACCGGTGGTATGACAATGACTGCTTATATCGCTTTTATTTCTGCACTCTGTCAAGGTAAATTTCGAGCTACTCAATATTCTTTTCTTTCATCGATGATGGGGATTTCGCGCTCAATTTTTCCTATAATTTCAGGCTATATGGTAGTAAATTTCGGTTGGCAAAATTTCTTTTTATTTACTACTATTATAACTATTCCGTCTTTATTAATATTATTAAAAATAAAAACTAAATTACAATAATGAATGATATATATTAAGTATAATATTTTTAATACCGTATTTTGCTATTTCTTCCATTATACCAAGTATTTTTATATTAAATCAAAGTGCAAAATATCGTAGCTTCAAAAAAGCTCTACCTAGTGTAATTGTTACTTCGATATGTTATAATATACTTATACATATAATCGTTTTCAATCATGATTTCTTCTTTATTTTTATGATTTGGTATATAGCAATACCTTTTTTCATAATTGGATTTATTTTTCTAATCTGTATGGAATATAATACTTGGAATCAATCATATTTTAATTTAACAATAGAACCTTAGCCTATTTCTATGTGGAAACAAAGTTTAGTTTCTATATTGTGATATCAATATTATCTATATTAAACCCATATATAATGAGTATATTAAATATTGGTTTTTACAAATATCAAGGAAATGACATTAAAATTATTTACATGTTTATTTGTATATAGTTTTTATCATTGGCAATAATTGGTTATAATATTAGAAAATTAAATAAAAATGCTATAATATTAAAAATAATTAATAAAATGGGAGCAGTAACAATTTGGAGCATAGCTCTAGTATATAAAATGGCTATTTAAATGAATAATGATATATTAAGTGCTTTTTTACATGGCATCGTTTTAGCTCTCGGTTTAATAGTGCCGCTCGGAGTACAGAATATTTTTATATTCAATCAAGGAGCAACACAGCCAAAGTTTAGCAAGGCTTTACCTAGCATAATTGCAGCCTCAATATGTGATACTATACTTATATGTATGGCAGTTCTTGGGATATCTTTGTTAATTCTTGAAATTTCTTGGTTAAAATTATCTATATTTATTGTTGGATTTATTTTCTTAATTTATATGGGATATAATACTTGGAATCAGCCGCCTATTGATCTTACAATGAATTCCGGGGCTTTTTCAGCTCAAAAACAAATTTTATTTGCTATATCGGTGTCAATATTAAATCCGCATGCAATTATGGATACGATTATAGTAATAGGTATTAGTGCTTTAAAGTATAGCGGTATTGCAAAAATTATATTTACCTTAACTTGCATACTTATATCTTGGATATGGTTTTTTTCTTTAGCAGTTGCAGGTTATAATATTAGAAAGCTAAATAAAAGTAGTACGATTTTAACTATAATTAATAAAATAGCTGCTATTATTATTTGGGCAGTTGCTTTTTATATTGGAGTACAAATGTTGTATGAAATCGGTTTTATTAACTAGACATATTGAAGAAAATAATGAAACTATAAAGGAAATAAGTAAATATAATTTAGATTTACGTGATATTCATTGTCCTTTAATTAAATATAAAACTTTAGATTTTAATATCGATATTTTAGATAATTACTCAAATATAATAATAACTAGTAAATATGCAGCAAGTATCTTAACCGGTCATAACTTAAAACAAGATATTTGGGTAGTAGGTAGTAAGTCAAAACGATTATTAGGCAAGAAAGTAATGTATACTGCTAAAAACGTGGAAGATTTGATTAAGCATTTTCCTCCTGATTTATATGAGCAGACTATATATTTATCTTCAAATGAAATTACTCAAGATTTACCTAGCAAAATAGCTAGACATATCATTTATAATGTAGAATATTTGAATGAGCTGCCCGTATCTATTATAAAAGAATTTACAAATAATATTGATTTTATATTACTTTATTCTCAAAATAGTGCTAGGACTTTAGTAAAATTATTACTGCAAAATAATTTACTAGAGTACTTACAAGATAGTTTAGTTGTAGCCATAAGTTTGAAAGTTGCAAATATAGTTAGACCTTTTATAAAAAATGTGGTTTATTGTGATGCTCAAAACCTTAACGATATAATCAAGTTATTATCTGAAAATGCACAAATTCGATAGTTTATTTAAAAGCAAAAACATCTTTTTTATAGCAATAGTAATATTTGTCTTATCTTCTTTTACTCTTTATCATAATAGATCCAATATTTTAAAACTTTTTAAAAGTGAAAATAAGGATTTAAGCCAAATTCCTGATCAAGCAGTAGAAAATAAAGAAAATACTACCCTGAAAGAAAAGGAAGCAGCTCCTCTACTATCTACCAAGTCGCTTTTAAATTACGTAAGTTCTTTAAAGTTTCCTGAAGCACCGACTAATTTAGTAGAACCAAAATTAGAAACTGTAGTCAATTCAGCTTCATTCGGATACAAGGGACAAGGAGCGAAGAAGCCTATAACTAATAGGAGAGCGACGAGTGATGAGGTAGGCGTATGGGTATCACTTGACTATATTAATTACTTATTAAATGTAAATCTATTAGTATATAATTTCATGCAAGATAAGGATTATAGTAAAGAACTAAGAATAGTAAAATCCCGCCTGCTGCCTCAAGATATAAGGAATATTTTAAATAACTTAGAAGCATATAATAATTATCTTTTTTCTAAATCAAGTAGTACGGAAGTAATTTTTCCTACCAACCATAAGTGGCTGGAGAAGTTTATCAAAATTGAAAAAAAACCTTCTACTATGATGATAAAAGAACAAGATAAACCTCTAATTTTAGAGAACTTAAACTATCTAATCGATTGTCTTTATTCAGAAAAATTTATGCAGGAGTTTGTAAATAAAGATGTTTAGGTTATTATTAATATGTGCTACTTTTTTACTGCTTTATTTCGGGTTTACTTTTATAGAGAGGTTTGATTCAAAAGTTTTTATTAATTTATATGATTATAATATAGAGACTACCTTGTTCTTTAGTCTTATTTTAGGCCTTTTATTACTAATTTCTTGTTTTATTGTCATTAGATTTCTAATATTAATTATCGATTTACCATCTAAAATACATAATATTTTTAGTAAACGAAAAATTAATCATGATAGATATGCTTTAATTTTAGCTTTTGCCGAATATATTATGAATAATAAAGCTAAATCTGCTTCTATTGCTCGCAAAAATTTATCTTCTGAAGATCTAAAAGATTCACAAGAATTCCATAATTTAATCTTAGCCGTAACTGAAGAAGATGTAGATAGAAAAATTGCCTATTTTCAAAAACTTATTACATCTAAAGAATTTGTTTGTTACGGTAGCAAAAATCTAGCAAAACTTTATTATGATAAATCTTTTTATGAGCAAGCAGAAAATTACGCAACAAAGGCTTATAATTTCAATGCACTTGATATTGACAATTTAATTACTTTAATGCGTTGTTATGCTAGACTTTCTCTATGGACAAAATTTATTTTTATAACGAATAAGCTCGCAAAATTTCATAAATATGAGTCTATGCCGGAAATTGCTGAGTATTATTTATTAGCAGCGAAGCAAGAAGTAGAAAGTAATAATACGGCTAATGCTATAGATTATTTGGCAACGGCTATAGATTTAAATTTTTATAACGACGAATTACTAGAATTTTACTTTAATTTAAATAATAAGCTTAATGCTAATAAAAAGATCAAAATATTAAAAGATGCTTTTCGTATTATCCCTTCTTTAAAATTAGTACAGCTATTTAAAAAAATTACTTCTCTATCAGATAGGCAAATTTATGAAGAATTAACTCAAGAGTTAGATGCTAAAAAAGATGAAATATTAATTTTAGCAATAGAAGCTTATTTAGAATTGTAGACATTGTGATATGGATTCTTTTATGTTATTCCCACGAGGTATTGTTGCGTGGATACCGAGTCGTCATTGCAAGCAGCCGTAGGCTGCGTGGTGATAAAAAAATTCTGTAAATCAGAATTTTTACTGGATTGCTTCGTCAATTGCTACGCAATTTCCTTGCCACGACGACTTGGTACCTGCAACAACGCCTGCTCACAATGACGGATAAGCCGAACCATACAACAAAAACTAATATAAAAATAATTTCTTTTGGTGCTTACTAATTTCTTCATTTACATTATTATTATGGTGATGATAATTAGATTGAATTGTTATTAAATAAGCATTTATTGCTTTAGAAAATTCTTCAGTTTTATAACGAAAGAAATGGTCAGCTCCATTGATAATTTTATAATCAACTTTAATATGGGATTGTTGCTTAGATAATCTATTTGCTAGGTCTTTTACATCATCTGCCGATACTATACTATCATTATCTCCCTGTAATATAAACCCTGGAATAGGACAAGGTGAGAGGAATGAGAAGTCATATTTATGAATTGTATTAACCGGCGGTGAAATAGCAATAAAATGATTTATTTCCGGACGTCGCATTACAAGTTGCATAGCTATCCATGCTCCGAAAGAAAATCCTAATATCAGATTAGACTGAGCATTTGGGTTATTCTGCTGTAACCAATCGAGAGCTGCCCCCGCATCAACCACTTCACCGACTCCGTTATCAAATTTACCTTGTGATCCCCCTACTCCTCTAAAATTAATACGTAAGACGGTATAACCGTTATCTGCTAAAATCTTATAGGCATTATAAACTACTTTATTATTCATATTACCCTCATATAAAGGATGAGGATGAAGAACTAATGCAATAGGGGCGTTAGGCGCGGTAGCTTTTGCATATCTTCCTTCAATTCGTCCTTCCGGACCGTTAAAATAAATTTGTGGCATAATTATTCATAATATTTAATTTGTTCGATATGATATTTTACCACTTTTTCTTATTAGTGCAACTATTCTGAATTAAAATATGAGTGTATTGACGCATGCCGCCATATATACTAAAATGTAGTCAAATCAGTTGGATGTAATTACAAAGAGCGAGAAGCGCAGCCTATAGATAATCGGAGAGCGACGCGAGACGATGTAAGTGAATTCAAATCATTTGACTATAGCGGATAATGATAACTGAATGGAGCTATATTATGAATACAGTAGATATTAGATTACGCGTTTCAGCAGATATAAAACTTGAAGCAGCAGAAATATTTAAGCAAATGGGGATGACTATGTCAGAAGCCATGAGGATATTTTTCTAACTCAATGTATAAATAGCGGCGGTTTGCCTTTCAAACCACATATTAAGATTCCTAATGAAAAGACTATAAAAACTTTTGAGAATACAGATAAGCAAATTGGTTTAACTATCGCAAATAATACAAAAGAAATATTTAATAAGTTAGGCACCTAATTTGTATCATCATTACAAACGACTAAAAACCTTGTTGTACGACTTCTATGTCATTCCCGCGAAAGTGGGCGTCTAGAAAGGATCACCTTAATACTAGTATAAAAATTACAGATTATTGACAAAATAAACCTAAAAAAACAAGTTTTGTATAGGTTTTACTGGATTCCCGGTTTCGCGGGAATGACATAGAAAGATTATCTAAGAAAATACTGCTCGCTCCACTGCATCTACGCTATGTTGCACTAAATCCTTAGCAATTTCTTTAGTAATCATCTTTTTTAGACCGTTTTTAAGTTCTTGTCTAACACATCCAAGCATTTGCGGTTCTGCTACAATAATCAATTCCTTATATTTAGCTTGATCAGCAGTAGTTACTTTCTCTAAATGTTTAATAACGCTCCTTGCTGCTTCTTTATGTGCTATATCTTTTAGCGAAGTATGCGGCTCAAACAACGAAGCCGGTGTAGATTTATTTTGGTAAAGGCTTTGTCTTTTTTCTCTATGGTGGTGATGCTCCTCTAAATCCAAAGATAATTTTAAAGGTGTATTAGTAGTAATTTTAACTCCTTGAGCGTCGTAAAGCATCATTTGCTTACTATCGATAACCGCAATTAATTTTAACGCTGTTGTCCTTACCATAAATACCTCCATAAAAACTAAGTTGTAATTTTATGATAATACTAATTATTTTTAAAACCTAATATTAATTTAATAATTTTTGCTTTTCACTGTTAATAATTTGCTCAACCTTGTCATTAAGTATACGTACGTCTGTTTGCTCTATTTCTTCTTTTTCTATTACACCTATAATCTTTATCTTTATAGTTCCAGGTTGCTTAAACCAAAAACCTCTAGGCCAAAATAAACCGGCATTATGAGCTATCATCACAATTGGAACTTTAGTAATTGAAGCAAGCTTTACGGCACTTGGTTTAAATTTTACCGTTCTATCAGGCGGAACTTTAGTTGATTCCGGAAATATTATTAACCATAATCCTTCTTTTATTTTTTCCTGACCTTCTCTTAAAATCTGAGCAACCGAGCTATTAGTACCACGGTCAACCGCAATAGGTTTAACCATCCGAAGTCCCCAACCAAGCAGGGGTATATTAAATAATTCACGCTTTAATACCCAAGAATGTTTAGGAATAATCAGTTGCATAAACATTTGATCCCAAAAGGATTGGTGATTAGACACGACGATTGCAATAGTCTTCGGTAATTTCTCAAGCCCCTCTACTTCATATTTTAAACCGCAACAAATTTTTGCAAGCCACACAAAAGCATAAGAAAAGATAATGGCAATTCTATATCTTATGTGATAGTTGACATTGAAAAATGTTACTGGTATGTAACATATAAGAAAAAAAATAAATGTAAATAACGATAATAATCCGTAAAATGATAAAATTCTTAAACGCCACAGCATAATTATTAAGATAATTATATTAATTAAAATGGTATTTATAACATAATTTTACAATGAGTAAAATAAAAAGGTATTAAATGAAAAAAACTGTTCTTTCCGGTGTGCAAGCAACCGGTTCTTTACATCTCGGTAACTATCTTGGTGCAATTAAAAACTGGGTTAAAATGCAGGAAGAATATAATTGTTTTTTCTTCTTAGCAGATTTGCATGCTATCACGGTTGATATTAAGCCATCAGAACTTAACAATTCAATTATGGAGGTGCTTGCTGTTTATTTAGCAGCAGGGCTTAACCCCGACAAAGTAACGATTTTTGCCCAAAGTATGGTGAAAGAGCATACTGAACTTGCTTGGCTACTAAATTGCGTTACACCGCTTGGATGGTTAAAGCGCATGACGCAATTTAAAGATAAAGCAGGTAGCGATCAAGAAAAGGCTTGTCTTGGGTTATTTTCCTATCCGGTACTTATGGCAGCGGATATCTTAATATATAAAGCCGATATAGTGCCTGTAGGTGAGGATCAGAAACAGCATTTAGAGCTAACAAGAGATATTGCAGGGGTAATAAATAGAAAATTTAACACAGAAATTCTAAAAGTTCCTGAGGTGTTAATTAGTGAAACAGGCACAAGAATCATGAGCTTACGGGATGGATTAAAGAAAATGAGTAAATCTGATATTTCGGATTTTTCCCGTATCAATTTAAAAGACGATAACGATCTTATTCATCAAAAAATAAAAAAAGCCAAAACCGATCATTTAAGTTTTGTTAGCTATGATCAAGAAACAAGACCGGAAATTAGTAATTTATTAGATATTTATAGCAGTTTATCCGAAGAAAGCTTGGACAAAATAATCGGTAAGTATCAAAACCAAGGTTTCGCAAAATTTAAAGAAGATTTGGCAGAAATTATTATTACAAATCTACAACCAATACGTGATAAATATTTAGAATTAATGAATGATAAAGAATATTTATTAAAAATACTGCACAAAGGAGCAGAAAAAGCAAGAATTAGAGCTTCTGAAACGGTTAATGAAGTAAAAGAACAATTCGGATTTGTAATTTAGATTCATATATTGCAAGATTTCCCTTGAAATATATAAGATTATTTGGTATGAATCTTCTTGGATAGGTGGCCGAGTGGTTTAAGGCACTAGTCTTGAAAACTGGCGTACGGGCAACCGTACCGTGGGTTCGAATCCCACCCTATCCGCCAACTTAGTTTATAGTATTATACCCTTTTATTTGCTTTATAGTGCTTAGTATATTTATCTAGTAAAATCCTAATCATTTTTTGATAAGGCACATGTGCAGTTGCTGCTTCTGATTTAAAAAATTCTACGCTCTCTTTACTTAAAGAAATGGTTACTTTTACTGAATCATCTTTGAATAACAGTTCTCTAGGATGTGGTAAAAAATCTTTTACTATTTTTACTTCCCCTATTTCCCCATCAGTGTATTTTATCTCTTGCTCATAAATTCTCTTACCTTTACGCCAGTATCCTGCTCCAAAAATTCTTATATGATTACCTCGGAACATAAAACGGACTGTTAAATATTACCATCAACTTTACCTAAACAAAAATATCTTTTTTCTGTAACACTATGGTCTACATCTTGAAGGATTATCCTTTTGATATCTAGAAAAGCTTTTTGAGCTTCATAAAAGCTTACGTTATGCTAACCAATATTAATTTTATTTAATAATACTTAGCTCTATACTAAATGTCCATATATGTAATTTAAAATCACTATCTTTACTAAATTCTAATAGATCTTCTAAATGATTTTTTTGTATAGAAGAAGCAATTTTAACTTCAAATGCATCATTATTTTGAAATATAAAATCAACCTCATATCCTTCTTTAGTACGCCAATAAAATAATTCATCTCTTTTGTTGTTTAAATATTTATAAGCTATTAATTCTAAGAATACATAATGCTCAAAAGATTTACCAGCATCAAACCCTGTTATTTCCTGATATTCATATTTCCTTAGGTAATTTGCTAAGTGCGGTATCGAAAAGGTAAAATTTAGGCATTTCCGTAATAATTTGCCTTTTGCTAAGTGATCTATACGGATAAAGATGATATCCTAAATACATATCTTCTAATATTTCAAGATATGTTCTAACGGTTTTTGCATCAACACCGCAATCTCTTGCTATATTACTATAATTTATCATCTCATCGTTTGAAATGCCTATAATCTCTAGAAACCTTGCAAGTGCTTCGCGTTTTCTTAAATTTGCTTCACAAACTGTACTTCAGGTAAAATATAGTCATATAAATAGGACGCAAGATATTTATGAATCTTTTTTGATGCAATATAATGATCAGGTATTAGTCCATGATTAAAAATTTTATGCCAATCAAGCTCTTTTATCTCAGAATATCATAGAGCAGCAAAAACATATATCTCCAAGCTCTTCTGCCCAGTAAATTGCTACCTGTTGATTTTAAGCGCCTAGTACTGGAGCAGCAAAGGATCAATTGTAAAGATTTATTAGATTCTATTAAATAATGAACCTTATCTAACAGTAAGGGAATTTTTTGCACCTCATCAATAATAATAGTTGAGATGCCGTCTTTTGACTTAAACTCTTCTCTTAAACGTTCAGGATTTTGAAAGTAAACTTTATAGATATCAGCTTGTAATAAATCTATATATATCCGGAAAACGTTGTTTCAGATATGTTGACTTACCAGTTTTACGTGCTCCCCACAAAAAACAGGACTGTCCTTTTGGTAATTCTAAGTCTAAAAATCTTTGTATTGTCATGATAATATCTTGCAAATTTAGATATTTTAGGAGTATATTCCCTAAATAGCTATTTATCTAGTTGATTTAAGAGGTTATCTGTAAATAAATTGTAATTAGCAAGTAAAGAGCTTTTTTAGCAAAAATTGATAAGATTTTTGATAGGGTGTTATTCATATCTCAAAAACATCTTATAATTTGCAGCAAAAAAGAATTAAATTATCGATTAAAATTTATTTACAGATAGCTTCCAACATCATTTTAGCGGCTTTTATGCCTGCTTCTGTTGAAGTTTTTATATTGGTAGTTTCGGTATGGAAAGTTATTTTACTGCCGTCAAGGTTACCGAGCATAAAATTGGTTTGTATATTAGACACCTTCCCAAACTCTACTTCTAGGGGTAATTTGTACGTCAATCCGGTACTCGCATCTGTGCGATTGCTTTTGTACGCTGCGGTGGCAAGTGCTTCTGCGTTTCCTTCAAATACCTCCCTATAAGCGAGTTTGGAAAGATGTCTAGGATTTGCATCTAGATATTGTGAATAAGCAGCAATCGGGGTGCGGCAATTAGCATCTAGATACTCTAAAAATGCTCTTTCGGGTTTTATGAGTTCAAAAGTGGGAAGATGATTAATTTGGTTGCATATCTCAAGCATAGCATTATCATCTTTTCTAATCTCAACTGCAATGACTCCCTGCCCTATACACGGTAACATCTGTGAATACTCTATCAAATGGCAATACTCCGGATTAAACACCTCTAACCTTTTAAGACCTGTATATGCTAAAATTGTTGCGTCAACTTCGCCGGTCATTAGCTTTTTTATTCTTGAATCAACATTCCCTCTAAAAACCGTTACCTTTAAATCCGGTCTTATTTTTTGGATAAATGCTTTTCTTCGTACTGCTGAGCTACCTATTACGGCATTTTGCGGCAGCTCTTCTATAGATTTATATTTTAGACAAACAAAAACATCTCTGGGGTCTTCACGCTCTAAAACAGCAGCTATTACTAGCGGTTCAGGTATTCTACCCGGTACATCTTTTAAAGAATGAACAGCTAAGTCAATTTTTTTATCAAGCAAGGCTTGCTCTATTTCCTTTAAAAATAAAGCTTTACCGCCTATATCGTATAATGGTTTATTTTGGATTAAATCCCCGCTAGTAATAATCGGCACTATTTCACAATTGATATCAGGAAAAAATTGTTTGATTTGCTGAATAACTAAATTAGTGTGTATTAAAGCAAGTGGACTTTTTCTTGTACCTATTCTGATAGAATTTGTCATTTGTTTTCTATTATTTCAAAAGGGCTAGTAAAACTTAAAACATTACTGTTTATAATTACTTCATGATTCATAATAACTGGATGATTTACTTCTCCATGCCCTATGCCTGCTGCTTTATAAGTTCCAATATTTTGAATATGATTTAAACAAAAACTTTTTATAGCTTGTTCTACAAACTCATCCCCTTTAGTAAAATCACCAAAGATTATTGCCTTTATGCATTCAAATATACCGGTATTTTTTAATTGAACTAGATTACGATGTACGGCATAGGCTTTTTCATTAACGTCTTCAAGCAATAGAATTTTATTGTCATCCCCGTGAAAACGGGGATCCAGTATTATTTTTTCTGGATTCCCACTTCTGCGGGAATGACATAAAGAAGCATAGGAATGAGAATGAATTTGCAAACCAGTACTAATCAATTTAGTTAAAACCGTTAAATTCCCGACTGTTATTGTACCTGTTATATTTTCCTCACTAATTTTCTTTATAGGTATAAGTTGTATTTCACTCTTTTCTCCTTTAAGAACATTTATTATAGGCATAATATCCTGATTAGTAGGCGGTAGTAACGAAGTTAACACTGAACCGTGAATAGTTGGGATATTATAATGGTTATTTAGTAATAAATGCAAAACGGTAATATCGCTATAGCCTATCAGGACTTTATCCCCTTTTTGTTCTATATTAAAACAATCTTCTACAAATTCACTGCATCCATATCCGCCACGAAAAGCCCAAATTATTTTAACCTGTTCATTTTCCATAGCTGCTTTAAACATTCTCAACCTTTCCTCTTTAGAAGCAGCGAAAAAAGGCAATGCATCACCTGAAAAAATCTTATCATCTACTAAAGTTTTAAAACCACGCAACGCTAGTATTTTAATAGCTTCCTTTAATTTATCTTGTGCATCTAGACAGCTTGACGCCGGTGCTATAATTGATATAAAATCTCGTTGTTTATTAAAAATAATTTTTTTCATAATAATGTCATACCGTGGCCCTGCCACGGTATCCGGTAAAAATGTTAAAAAATGCGTGTTATAAGTTGTTTTTTGGATACCGTGGCGGAACACGGTATAACAGCAAACAGTACTGTATTCCTGTGATCAACGGAATGACATTTTCAATTACAAAGGCATCGTAAAAATAAAAGTAGTCTTTCCCTGTTTATCGTTTTCTGCCCAAATTTTTCCGGCGTGCAGTTCTATTACTTTCTTACATAATGCAAGTCCTACTCCTCTACCTCCTACCGTACGTGTTTTAGAACTTACGACAAATACACCGAATATACTCTGCAATTCCTCTTTCAGTACTCCTATTCCATCGTCTTTTATACTATAAAACAAGATATTATTTTCTTGCATGTGTAGATCAATTTTTATTATTCCCTCACTACAATAGCTGATAGCATTTATTATTAGATTATCGAATGTGTGTTTAATATAATGAGGATCACAGTTAAAATTGAAAAGAATATAATAATTATATTCTTTTCAATATCAGATACAAAATTTAAGATTTTGCCGTTTAGATATAATTTCTTACATATTTTAATCCTTTCATGTAGCAATTCGCTTAAGTTTATATCTTTTTTATTGAGTGCATAATTAAGACTGGATAATTTTGAAAAATCTAGAATATTATTTATCAAGCTATTTAATTTAATAGAGCTTTTAGCTATAATCTCTACTGCATTGCGACGCTGATCTTCATTAAATTTATAAGTAAGTTAATTATCACATTAATTGCAGTTGATCAAAACTACTTGATATAACAAGTAAACTACCGAAAAATATTAATATAACGAAAGTAGCCACAAACCTAGATAAAGATATAATATAATTCTTTTGAAACTTTAAAGACCATAAAGGATAAGTAATTAATATTGCAGCAGTTATAAGTGTGGTATGGTAAATAATATTATATATCTCCAAATGGTTCATTATTCTGCTACCTAATGTGATATATAAAGATGAGAACATCGATATTAAAATAAATATACCGACATAACTATAAGTAATTTCTTGATTTGGTAGGGTACTTTCCCAATATTTAAAGATGTTAAAATTCTTAAGATCACGAAATAAAGTCAAACCTTTTTTTTCTCTCTCTTGCCTGATTATTTTAACGGTTAGCGGCTCTTTTAAAGAACTAAACCCTCCGGGTTGCTTTAAAATATCATGGCTTCCAAGGAAAAAGAGTAAATTTACAATAGTTGCGGGTAGTATCGGATAAATACCTAGAACTGCTCTTGAAGAAAATATTTGCCACAATATAATAGTTAATATTGCAGTAATCATACCGATAACAACACTTTTGGCACTTGATTTAAAACCGTATATTAACAAAATTAACGGCAAAGTGATTAGCGGTAAATAGATGCTAGTCAATAATAAAAATAGATTTATTAAATCTTTAATGTAGAGCGATATAATAAAACCTATTAATCCTATAGTAATTGCGGTTATATAATTATAATTTAATGAAGCTTTTTTAATTATGTCATTAGTAAAAGTTACCACTGCAACGTTAATATAAGAGTGTGTACTTGCGATTATCATTGCCATAATAACGCCGACTATTAACCCCTTAAATCCTATATAACTTTTAATGACCCGTAAAAACAATTCATTGGTGTTAACTACCGGATCTTGAGACAATAATAATATTGCAATCCAAATGAATAAAACGGATAAAAAAAGACAAATAACTGCCGAAATAAAAAATGTTCGTGATATTTGCCTTGTGTCTTCTGCCATCAATATTCTTTGAAAAATTGAAGGACCAAGTGACGGAATCACAAAATATATAAAAATATTTAAAGAAATCCAAAATTTAGGACTAGTATAGTGAAACAATCCTTGTAAATCAGTAAAACGAGTTTGTACATTTGAGTCTATAACTATATGCGGATCGCTAAAAACATTCCATACGACAATTCCTATTACTGGAATAATTGCACTATAAGTAAAAAACTGTACGGCTTCGGTAAAAGTAACCGATTTTACACCGCCAAAAGCAGAATAACTTATTATTACAGTGGCAATACATAAATCTATGTAAAAATTTGAAATGTTAAAGAATAGCTGTAATATTAAACTTGCTACGTGGAATTGCATGGCAATCCTACCTATAGACATTAATATACTAACTATCGACGTAAGAATACGAACTTTGTTACCATACGCCTCCCCTATTATTTCTGCTGCCGATAAGCTACCCAAAAAATTCTCAAAACGAGGAGCTATAAAGTCACCAATTAATAACCAACTAACAACGCTACCGAATATACTAGGTAATAAGTACAATAATCCGTCCGTATATATTCTTGAATTATCGATTAAAAAAGTACTAGTACCGATCCAAGTAGCAATAAGAGTTGCGACTATTGTACCTGTAGAAAAATTCCTTGTTCCTATCGCATATTCGCAAATATTTTTTATATTTGTGATATTTAGAAGTCCAACTAGCAAATTAATCGCTAAAAAGCTAGTAAAAATAAGGAGATCTATATTTGGCATAGAGTTAAGTTATAGGGATTTTCTATGCAAATAATAATAAAGATAAAAAAAGAAACAAACAATATTTTTGTGGAGTTAAAAAAGTATGTCATTCCTACGAATACACATGGGTGTCATAAGACTCGATGTCATTCCCGCGTAGGCGGGAATCCAGTACTTCAAAACTTTTTAAAAGATTTTTTTAAAGCTCGCTTTATGCTGAAATTCCTGCTTCTGCGGGCATGAACATAAACGAGCCATGCAATAAGGCCGCTTTTAGCTAGGAATGACATACAAGACTCATTTTTATTCATAAAGATTAAACTTTCTACTGCCCTAACCTAATGATGCTACAGTATAATCGTTATTATACCAAGTTGTGTACTCATCAAGTACATTATGACAATCATTGTCATCAACTATAGCTGTTTTTTTCTCTTCTCATACATCTGCTGCAGTGTTTATTACCTACCATCTTGATACTTGGATCAAACGGTGGCTTGTTTTCTTTATTTAATAATGCTTTTAGAGTTGACAGTTTTGAGTTGCTAGCATTATACTTTTGAATTGTTTAAAAAAAATCTATGGCTAGGAGTAGCTGCATCTTAAGTACACTGAAGATACATTACCGCCATTTTTTATTAAAGTTTCTACGATTTTAGTAGCGTTATAATCGCTATACCAATCAAGTGGTGTTTTACCACTCTTATCATAGAAATTTACATCAGGTTTTGTATGCGTATTTTTATGCATGTTTCTAAGAATTCGGCTCCAAATTCACCGAACCATGCTATTGCATTAGAATTCAATTGATTCATAATGTTAGGATTAAATCCTTGCTGTTTTACTATTTTTTCTATTATAGGCTCAGCTAAAGATTTCAGTTCTTTAAAATTGTTGATTAACAATGTTTTTTCTTGACCGGGTGCTTTTGCAATATCTTGTTTAATAGACCATATTATATTACCAAGCGTAGCAATCATATTATTACCGTCGGTAGAATTTTCAAGGTTACAATTTCCTAATGTTTTTTCTACTAATTCCTTTACATTCATTATTAAAGTTTTAAAACCTGCTTGAGCTAAATATTTATGACCGTTATCAGACATTTTAGATATTGTATTTTGTATTTGTAAAAGTACCGGTAGCTAATAAATTTAATATATTATTTGCTTCAAGCGAAGGATTAACACCAAATTTAACTAGATTCTCAATTATTTTATAATATTTATCCATTTGAGTTTGAAATAAACTTATATTTTGATTACTCGGATTATTAGTAATAAGCTGATATTTATTGTAGAATATAAAACAATATGATTATCTTGACCAAGATCATTAATATCTAAACCTAATTGTGTAAATTTTTCAATTTGTGTCTTACGGAAATCATCAGAAATATGCGACTCCATAGCAACACAGAAAAAATTATGAATTTGTGCTTTCTCAGTTGAAACAAATTTTGCCATAAGTGCAGGGTTATGATGAAATACATCAATAACATTGGAGCTATTACTCCAAATACCCCATTCAAGTATAGCATTACCGTTTGTATCTTTCTTATCCCAATTATTGTCAGGGATAAGGATCATTTTGTTTAATATCTGTACAGCAATATTTTCTAAAACATTTTTAACATTCTGATCTTATTGTTGAGGTATTAAACTACAAAGAGCTTCAAAAATATTAAGTTTGTTGTTAACATTAGTTCTGTTTAATATAGCCGGTATTAATTGTATGTTTCCTGAAGTTAATAATTGAAAAGGTGTATACATAAAAGTCTCCAATTTATATTAATTTTTTATAAAAAATACCATGAAATATGGTTTGTGTCTTTTGTGTCTATTTATAATTATAATAATACATGAAAACTTGATAAATGTCAAGTAATTATTAAAAAATTAACTATTATTTAATACCAAGGTGCGAGAGATAAGTTGATTTTAATCCCTTTAACGGTAACATCAGCTTCTTTATCGGCAAGATATTTTTCTTCTCTGATTAAGGCAATTGCTTTATTGTGATAACTTGAGCATATTACGCCGATTTTATTGTTATCTGCGAGTATTTCTTCATCTTTAACTAATGAAGATAAATCTTCATCTGCTGTAATTTTATATATCTTTCTTCTTATAACTCCTTGATATTTAGCCCTTGAAATCACTTCCTGCCCGACATAACAACCTTTATCAAAACTAATTGCATTTAACTCCTCAGCACCATACATATTTGGAATAGATTTATCTGTGATTAAATCTTCCACACCATCTATTATTGCAAAATTATATTTATCTTCTAGATATATTGGATTCCCGTTTTCGCAGGGAGATGTTGTTGAGGGGGGCGATTCCCCCTCTGTCACCCTGTGGCTTGACCACGGGGTCCAGTCTTTTTTAATTATTGTCTGGATACCGCACAGCGGTATGACATCGAGCTTATTTATTGAACGGAAACCAAGCTTAGCATAACGAGGATCACGAACCGTAATTAGCGAGTCTATATCTAATTTTTGAAGTGAGTAGATAACTTTATATTCGTTACTACAATCTATTACTTGTATTTTTGAGCGAAATTTATAGAAGTTTAAATACTCTATCAAAGCAGCTTTATTACTTTTATCAATATCAAGGTAAATTTCCTCAGGGTTATGAACATACACGAAAAAATCAAATAAATATCTTCCTTGATTATTAAGCAAATAAGTATAGCAATAATTATAGTCAATTGATTTGGACTCGCCTACTGCGTTACTCGTCGTCTCGCCTATTATTATAGGCTTCGCTCCTCGCTCCTTGTATCCGAATTCAACTGAATTGACTATACTCTTACAAATATCGTTAGTAATGAGATTTTGTAGGAACTTTACGGAATCGAAACCTATTATTTTGATAACGTCTCTATTACTTAATATTTCATACATAATTATAATATTATTGACTTTATAGGTTCCTAACTACTATACTCTAAATTTATATAAATTAAACGTAATAATCATGAGATGTTCATCTTACTGTACTTCTTCCGAATATAAGATGAGTGATCTAGTTACTAATTTAAAAAAGATTGGTCTTGAACCTCAACATTTTGATGATGTTTTATATATTCGGAAAGAGATAAATAAAGATTCTGATTTTATAGAAATATTTTTCTTTCCGTTTGGTTGTGTAACTATTTGGGGCGGCGATGAAATTCAAGAAAAAATAGTTTTAAGCGATACTGATTTAGTAGCAGTAAATAAGCTTAAAGAGCCGGTATCCGATTATATTTATTTTGAATATAATACGGAAGTCAAGAAAACATTTATTGATGAAGAAAAAAATAAAATAATCTTAGCAGATAAATCAGTTTTTGTTAAACTTTCTATTTCCCATGCTCTTGCACAATCGGTTAAACTTAGCGTTCTTGAGCAATCTGTTAGTAACTTGATTGTTCAGACAACCCCTATACAACAGGAACTAGCTAGAACCGGTAGCGTATCGCTTTCTAAAAAGGAGATATTACAGCAAATAGGTATATTATTTAACGAGCGTTATTCAATCAGTTTGCATAGCGATATATTCGATACTCCAGAATTTTTTTGGCGTCGTCCGAGTTATGAGCCTCTATATCTCATGACAGCAGAGTTTCAAGACATAGAAATACGGCAAAATATAATGAATCATCGTCTTAATATGATTCACGAGCTTTTAAACATTCTTTCAAACGATCTTAATTATAAACATTCCACCAAACTTGAGTGGATTATTATTATTTTAATCGGTCTTGAAGTGGTTCTGTCGTTATCTCATACTAATCTTTTCTTAAAAATTATCGGAGCTTTATAAATAGCTTCTATGCAAATTATCGATAATCAAAAAACATTAGAAGAATTTTGTAACCGGTTAGCAAATAAGGCATGCTTAAGCATAGATACGGAATTTGAGCGTCGCTATACTTATTATGCTCAGCTTAGTATAATTCAAGTTAAAGCAGAAGAATATTGCGGAATAATTGATGCATTAAGCAATTTAGATCTGAATATTTTTAATAAGCTGCTTGCAGATAATAATATTACTAAAATATTTCATGCTCCTCGTGAAGATTTAGAGATTTTCTATAATTTATTTAAAACACTACCTGCTAATGTTTTTGATATACAAATTGCAGCAAATATTTGCGGATTCGGTAAACAGCTAAGCTATGATGACCTTTGCTATAAGCTAATCGGTATTACTATCGATAAAACCCACCAAAAATCTAACTGGCTAAAACGCCCTATTACTAGTGATATGTTAAATTATGCAATGTTAGACGTGGAGTATTTGTATAAGATATATAAAGAAATAAATAATATAATTGTTAGAAATAATTTAACTAATAAATATCAAACTACTCTTAGTGCTTTATTAGATGTTAGAAATTATAAGGTTGAGCCGAAAGATGCTTGGAAAAAAATAAAATATGGAAGTGATGATAAGAGTTTTAATCACAAAATTCAAATGCTTGCAGCTTATCGTGAAGAGAATGCACAAACTATAAATATTCCTCGTAAGCATTTTATTTTAGATGAAGATTTAATAAAGCTTAGTAAATACCCGCCATTGAATCACAAGGATTTTAAAAATCTAAATTTAAAAAGCAAATATTTACATAAACAAAAATATAAAGATGAAATAATAAGTTTGTGTAATAACTTATAAGAAAAAAGCTATAAATCAAATAACTTGTAGCCTATTATGAATAGAAAAAAATTAGCCAACTAATGTAACTTGTATCTCACTATCTTGTACTACTTTGACATATTCGTTGTATACATAATCAGGCAAGTTACTAAATGCCTGGGCTATGATAAGTGTCCCTACTCCTACTAATGCTAATTGAAAGCAAATATCTCCAGTCTGAGTATCGCCGGATATTTGTCCTGTTTCTAGCCAATCTCCAACTGCTTGTGCAAAAAAAGCAAAAGGTACACCGATCAATACGACAATTTTTTTATTATATCAACCATTTTACCCTAAGTTGATTTTTATAATAATATATAAATTAATATTTTATACAATAAAAAGTTAAGGTTATTATACCGAAATCATAAATTTAAGCTTACGATCATGAGATTCAATCAAAAAATTATCTATTAATTGTTCTTTTAAACAAACTCCGGCGGTTAATATATTTCGGTTATTATTAAGATATCGGTCAAAATGTCCTTGGCCGTATCCAAGTCTATAACCCTCCTTACTAAACGCAAGTCCTGGGATAATAACTAACTCAGGAATAAAAAAATCATTATTTATAGGTTCATAGGTTTTAAAAGCCCCTAAAACCAATTGATCGTTATAATGATAAGAACAATATTTTATCTCATTTTTTATGATTTTCGGTAGGAAGAATCTTATTTCAGGATGTAAGTTTGTTATTTCAAGTAAGTTAATTTCGTATTTTAGAGGAAAGTAAAGTCCTACTGTCTTTACTTTTAACTCCTGTAATAACCGGCTAATTTTATTGATTAGAGAGTTTTTGACTAAATCGGAATTAATCTTATCTTGGTTTTGTATTAAAAATTCTTTGAAATAAAGACGCAGCTCTTGTTTGGTCATAAATACCCTTAAATTCGTCATTGCGAGCGACTGAAGGCCTTGTGGTATGGCTCGCTTCATCTCTGTCATCTCACGACTTGTTCGTGGGATCTAGTTAAAAATACTAATATTATTAGTATTTTGAGTGGTTTTACTGGATACCGTGGTCAAGCCACGGTATAACACCGAACTGGTTTTTCAAGCCATGCAACAACGCCGCGACTGCAAGGAGCATGGCAATCTCATAAAGCAGGACGCTTGAGATTGCTTCGTCAAAACTTACAGTTTTTCCTTGCAATGACGTAGAAATATATCACATATTAATAGTCCTCTTATCTACACTAAGTGCTGCCTCTTTTATAGCCTCGCTTAAAGTTGGGTGAGCGTGGCAGGTTCTTGCTATATCTTCTGAAGCTGCTCCGAATTCCATATAAGCCGTAAGCGCGGCAATTAATGTACCTGCATCAGCTCC
Organism: Rickettsia sibirica 246; assembly: GCF_000166935.1. Classification (NCBI taxonomy): domain Bacteria; kingdom Pseudomonadati; phylum Pseudomonadota; class Alphaproteobacteria; order Rickettsiales; family Rickettsiaceae; genus Rickettsia; species Rickettsia sibirica. Next base: position 1,193,449 of record NZ_AABW01000001.1, on the reverse strand, counting down.
TATAATATGAGCTCCTAAAACCCTATCGGTTTTACTATCGGCAAGGATCTTAACCATACCTTCCGTACTACCGATTGCTCTTGCTCTACTATTTGCTAAAAACGGAAACTTACCGACTTTATAATTAATGCCTTTTTCTTTTAGCTGTTCTTCCGTTTCACCGACGCTTGCTACTTCAGGATAAGTATATATTACGCTTGGAATTAAGTTATAGTTAACATGTCCTGCCTGCCCTGCCATAATTTCTACGGCAGCTACAGCCTCTTCCTCGGCTTTATGAGCAAGCATAGCTCCTTTTACCACATCACCGACTGCATAAATATTTGAAATTGCTGTTTGGAACCGGTCATTAATCTCAATGCTACCTTGCTTATCCGTAATAATACCGACAGACTCAAGCCCTAGATTTTGCGTATAGGCTTTTCTGCCTACCGCCATCAACACAACATTGCTTGTTACTACTGAACTCTTACCGTCCTCCTCTATTGTCAGATTTACTTTTCCTGACTTTACTTCAGCAGATAGCACTTTAGTATTCAGTTTAAACTCTATACCTTGTTTTTGCTGTAGTTTCATAAATTGTGTAGCAATTTCTTTATCAAGCATAGGTACAATGCTCGGTGCATACTCAATAACCGTTACTTTAGCTCCCAAACGACGCCAAACTGAACCAAGTTCTAAGCCTATATACCCTCCGCCAACTACTATTAAGTTCTCAGGTACTTTAGAAAGTTTCAAAGCACCGGTAGATGAAACAATAAATTCTTCGTCTATTTTGATATTCGGTATTTCTATGACGCTGGAACCTGTAGTAATTAGGATATTTTTGGCTTTAATTTGCTCTTTATTTACTTCAACGATATTACTAGAGCTAATTTTAGCTTCACCTTTTATCCTAGTAACTTTGTTTTTGGCAAAGAGACTTTCTATACCTTGTGTGAGATCAAGAACTACTTTATCTTTATTAGCTAGCATTTTTTGTAAGTCTAGTTTTACATCCGCAATAATACCTATATTCTCAAAATGTTTTAGAGCTGCTTCATATTTTTCGGAAGAATTCAGTAAAACTTTCGATGGTATGCATCCTATATTTAAACAAGTGCCGCCAAGAGTATCGCTTTTCTCAATACACGCTACTTTCATACCAAGTTGAGCAGCCCTAATACTGCCTGTATAACCGGCTGGACCGCTACCTATTACCACTAAATCAAATTCTTGCATATTTGTTTGACCTTAATAAATTGTTGGATCGTCATTGCAAGCAGCCATAGGCTGCGTGGCAATCTTGTCAAATATCCTGAGATTGCTTTGTCAATTACTTACATAATTTCCTCGCAATGATGTAATACTACTAAAATACACCACTATCACCTTTATAACAACTTTAATCTTATACTATTCTTATGTGGTGAAGCAATAAAACTAATTAAATTAATATTATCTTCAAAGCCGTTTGTATAATTTTGTAGTAAAGAAAACATCTTTTTAGAAATAGCATAATTATGACTAGCATTTAGTGAATTTGCCTCACCTATATTTTTTATTTCTCTCATTAAAGCTAAAGGATTATCAAATTTTAGCTCTATATTTTCATAGTCAACAATTACTTCGGCAAATCTTGCTTGCGAAAATAAAATCGGAACATGATCAAAATGAATAAAAGGAGCAATATGAGGAGAGTGTTTAAAATCACTTGCTATTTCGGCATCTATTAAGGATTTACGTAAATTCTTTAAGCTATTTCCTCCGACAAAATTACCGATAAAAATACCGTCAGACTTTAAAAATATTCTTATATTAGATAAAAAGCGTTGTACATCATTTATCCAGTGTAACCCTAATGAATAAATAATTAAATCAAAAGAGTCTTTTGGCAATGCTAAATCTTCATCATCGATCAATAATTTATGATTATGCTCAAAAGAATCAAGCAATAAAGGCGACATATCTGTTACGGTAATATCGGCACTTCGATAAGCATTTGTTAGTAAGCTCGTAAGATAACCGCATTTAGCCGATATTTCTAGAATATCCGAAAAATCCTTATCAATCATCCCTAATCGACTTATTATATCATTAGCTGCATGCTTGATAAATAAGCTGTTACTTATCGCCTCTACTGCATTATTTCGGTGATTTTTTAGCTTTAGTCTGTTGAATATATAATCCTCTCCTATCTTGAATTTTCTCTCCTAAAATTGTTGGTGGCGGTCGAGAAATAAAACCCCCTAAAAAATCTCCTAGCAAACTATTTTGAACAAGTTCTCTCTGTCTTGCAGTGCGAATATCATCCCCTTTAACTCTATCTAGCCCTTCAAAATTCTCCTGAATATCTACAATTATAGGTTTCGTATTGTTATTATTAGGTGATAAAGGTTCTAAACTCAACAGGCTTTTTTCTGTAGGATTTAAATCCGAAGTTAGATCAAAATGCTCTAAGTAGACAGGTTTTAGTTGTTTATCATTACTAGAAACTTTTTTTCTTTCTATCGCTGAAACATTGTTCTCGGTCTTATTAGATTCTCCTAGAGATTTATAACTACTTATACACAACAATACTAATATAAATTTCTTTAACATAAATAACCCTGTATATTAACAGTTAATATAAATTAAATAATATATGCATCAAGTACTGAAATAAATTAAGGGAATTATATACTTGTATAATCTATATTTTCTTTTTATTTACCCAAGATGTAAATTCAGACATACTAAACACTTCTATTAAATTACTGCCAACTTGATCCTTGAAACATTTCAAGGCTTCTTTTTTATATCCATCACCATCAATTATTATTATAGTATCATAAATTCCTTGTGTTTTTATGTTTAGCACAAGATAAGTATATTTTGCATCAACCGATCCTCCTGATTGTTGCCACTTAGATTCTATAACTAGGCAATTAGGGTGACGTTCTGGATGATATAATATAAAATCGCTATCTGAATTTGAAATAAAATATACACCTTTCTTATTTAATGCTATGCATTTTTCATAAAGCTTAACCTGATCTACCTCTGTAAAGCCAAGCTTTGTATATTTTGTAAATGAAGTATTATTAATAGGTTGATATGGCGGGTCTATATAAACGAAATCTTTAGGCTTAGGCGAAATATTGCTGAAATCCTGATATATTATTTCAGCATTTTGTAAAGCTTTACTACACACAAGTATGTTATCCTTATCAAGAATATTAGGATTCATATAAGCTCCCATCGGGACGTTGCACTCTCCTTTGCTATTTACTCTATAAAGACCATTATAACAAGTCTTGTTAAGGTATATGAAACGTGTTGCTATCTCAATAGGGTTATCACTATTTGCGTTCTTTCTAACAGCATAGTAATAATCTTGAGAGTGATTAGCTTTATGCTTAGCTAACAGCTCAATTAATGCTCGAGCTTCATCCTTAACTGCCTTGTATGAAATCTAAGTTTATATCTGATATAATAGCTTTGTCTGGAACGAGTGCAAAAAAAAGTGCTCCTCCTAAAGGCTCATAATGATTATTGTACTAGCAGGTAAGCGTCAGCACCACTCTTTGATAAGGCTTCTTTTTCCCCTACCCATTTTATAAATGGTTTAGGGATTTTGTCTTCTGCAATCTCTGGAGAATTAATTTTTAACGGAGCTTGACCTATCATTGCTAAAACCTCGTTAAAAGATAATTCTCCGTTTTTAACTACTTTGAGTTTCATACCGACCTACCAAGGCTTTATAAAATAAATAATTACCTGTATTTAAAAGTATGGCATTAAACATATTGCTTACATTATAGTTTTTATGGTTGCACCTAAATACAAACTCGTTTAAATATCTCTCTATGTGTTTTTTTCTAATAGAATAAGAGAGTCCGATTATACCACGCTTAAACAACGCCCAAAAGCTTTCTATCGTGTTTGTGGACACAGACTCTCTTATATATTTACCTAAGTCGTGATTTATATATTCATGATTATATAACTTTTCTAATACCTTGCAAGCTCCCCATTCATCAGATAAAATAGTTGACCCTATTAGAATATTATTTATTGCAATTTTTTCTATGGTCTTTGAATTAACCTTTGTTATAACTTGAGCCTTAGCGTTACCGTTTCTCTCTATCATGCCGATTACAACGGTTTTTGTCTTTGTGCTGCAACCTTGTGTACTTTTAGTTTTTTTATTTTGATGTTTGTTCTTTTCTTTACCACCAATATACGTCTCATCTATTTCTACAGTGCTTTTTAAAGAAATACTAAAACTTTCTAGTTTCGTCACTTCTCTAATACTATGAAGCATAAACCATGCAGTTGTTTGGGTAACATTAATATCTCTTGAAAGCTGTAACGATGATAAACTTTTTTTTGCGTAGTAACTTGCAAAACTGCTGTAAACCATTTCTTTAAAGAAATCTGACTATTTTCAAAAATTGTGCCAACTTTGATACTAAAACGCTTTTTACATGCCTAACATTTGTGATTCGTTCCATCCGCATAATGAAAAATCTTTTGGTTGCCGCAATACAGACAATAAGCTCCGTTAGCCCAACGTATATCAGTAAAATAATTATGCACTTTTGTTCAGTAGGTAATGTTGCGAATAAATCAACAACACTTTTAAAATCTAATACTTAACTATACTAACACAATTTTATATAAAATTATCGAAACAATTTAGGTTATACAAGATATATAGTTGCCTTAATTAATTATTTCTAAAGATATTATCTTCGTATTTTTTTCTATAATATATTTTGTAATTCTCATTTCTTATACCATTAAACCATTGGTCTTGTTGTTTTTTAATATAATAATTTAGGGAATTAGATTTACTTTTACTAGTTTGAAAATTATCTTCACAAAATTTTAAAAAACCTGATATTAAAGTTTCTACTCCATTAGTCTCAGATTTTTTCTCAAGAAATTGCATAGAAAAATTAGTAGGATTATTATGTTTTAAATAAAATTGTTTATATTTCTCACGAATTTTATTTTCTTTTTTTATTTGTTGTTCTGAAAAAGATAATTTTTCCTCTAATAATTTATGAATTTCGGTACAATCGCTCCAAGGTAATTCTATTATTAATTGCTCTTCCTGATATTCAAAATTACCTTGAATATTGTTAAAATCGGCATTTACTTTTACCGCACTTACTAATATTAAAAAACATGTAATTAATTTAATATTCATAGAATTAATTAATTTTAGCAGGAACCTGTATCATAATACTACTTCTGTATCTTTTATTACCACTAAAAAGTGATTTTTTTTGAACTTTGTTATTATTTACTGGAATTGTATCTTCTAAAGCCCCTTCATTATTATTTAGATAACTATGTAAGGATGCTTTATAAAGAGCCATATTACTTGCTATTTTAACTACATCTTGTTTATATTTAAACCCTAAAGAATGTGTAGCCGAATGATAATGAGCTATCGCCTTGTGCCAGCTCCCTAGCTGATCATATTTTGAACGCAAAAATTCTGCACCGTAACGAATGTTATTATTTGGATCAAATGCCTGTTCAAGGGAATTAAAAGCCCCTAAATGATGCCTTAAGTTAATCTGCATGCATCCGACATCAATACTCTCTCGCCCTTTTATAAGCTCTACTCTAACAAAACTTACGGCTTCTCTTTTTGTGTTAAAATAATAGCCTTTTCCTTCAACATTTACTGTCCAAGGCCATACTACTCTAATTTTACGGGTTGTATGTTTTTTTCCCGATTCTTTTAAAGCTATTGAATGTAACGTATTAGATGGGATATTAAATTTTTTTTCAAAGTAAGGAAAAAGTTTTGAACATTTAAAGGATTCAGCTATTTCAGGATCGGCAATAGCCGGCTTAGAGAAGAGGATAAAGGATAATAATAGGAGTAGTATGGTTTTAACGTCATTGAGAGGAAAATTACGGAGTAATTGACGAAGCAGTCCAGTAAAAAATTCTGATTTACAGAATTTTTTTATTGTTTTGCTGGATTGCCACGCTCCTTTCAGTCGCTCGCAATAACAATTTTGGCATAATTCCCAAACCATACCGACAACGCTAAAATAACTTGAGTTATAATAAGATAAACTAACCTACCATAACTTATCTTATGAAGCAAGGGAAGTTATAGAATTTAAGAGGTAAGGATTTAATATAAATCCCAAACAGCATCATTAGTGTTTTGAGGATTACCTAATATATCGGGTACCATATCCAACAAATTATTAATATCGCCTCCTGTCGCTTGTAAAAGATGACTTACTTGTGTTACAAAGTCTTCAGCAGTGCTACCTTGAGCATCTTGAGGATTAGTAGTCCCATCTAAAACTTGAACTCCGGCATTAATTAATGTTACTAAATCCTTAGCATACCTAAAATAGTATCTTCTGTACCGCTCTCTCCTCTATTAGAACTAGTAGAAGGTTGTATATGTGGTATTTCCTCTCTGTTAGCGTGAGCAGTTGCTTGATGAACCAAAGCTGCAAGTTGTTGATCGTTAAGATTATTTTGTTCCTTTGACATTTCTGGAGATATAGTAGAATCATCCTCAGATAGATCAATTAGATCTTTTTCTTGCAATATAGAGCTTGTATCCACACTATAGCTTAAAGCTTAACATTGAAAAATCATCATCTTTAATTACGCTTTCATACCATTTTTTATGTTCGTTAGCTGCATGTTTTGCATTTTCATTATTTTTATAATTATTTGGAATAGCGTATAAGCCGTATTCTCCTTTATCTGCTTCGTCTATTATGATTTTAGCTATCTTCAGTTCATCTATACTTAAGTCAATATTTTGTTTCACTTTGTTTAAAAGAAGTTTCAGTATCTGAGCGCCTTGTGCTGCCCCTTTATTATTTTCCCAGCCTCTTATTAAACTACAATAATCTATACCTGATGTTTTAGCATGCTCTAATACTGCTTTTATAGCTTTCCATTGATTATTAGCTTTTTCATTTTCACCTTGCTGCTCATCTTTAATAGCATTCTCAGCCCATTTAGCAAATTGAGCATATGATGCTGGCTCCCCTACTGCATTAAATATGTATACATGTTTACCTGGATAATCTATAATCTACTTTTGTAATTATTTCAGATAGATCAAATTTTTGAACTAATTTCGGTAATTCAACAAGAAATTCATCATAATATGGTTTGTTTAAACTCCATTCTCTTCCATTTTGCTTGATTTCATTTATAGTTTCTTGAGTATGGTATTTTTTAAATACTTTAAATTGTTAGGTCCTGTACACTTTTGATTAATGATTATAATTTTGAGATATTTTTTAGCAAAAATTAATAAGATTTTTGCAGAAATAGTTATTCATATTTCAAAAAAATCTTATAATTTGCAACTAAAAATGGCCATAATTATGATTATTCTATTACAAGAATACAGAACCTAATTGACTGATTAAATAAAAATGTTTATTATCAATCCAAATTAAATGTAAAAGTATATTTTATGAAAGTTGTTAGCTCATTAAAATCGTTAAAAAAACGTGATAAAGATTGTCAGATCGTTAAAAGAAGAGGCAAAATTTTTGTAATAAATAAAAAGAATAAAAGATTTAAAGCAAAACAAGGTTAATTAATCGTTTTTGGAGAAAAAAAATATACTCGATGAACTTGAAAAATTAGCTACGTCGTCTTTGTAAGTCCTCGGATGCTGAGTGTTTATTATATGCTCCGCTCCTCGGTTTGCAGACTCCTTGCTCTTTTTCCAGTTGATCTTCGTATATTACTTTTCATTTTACTTCAGAGTATATAATACTACTTTTGAAAGAAAAAAAATAAATATGGCCGGTCATTCAAAGTTCAAAAATATTCAGCATCGTAAAGGGGCTCAAGATAAAAAAAGAGCAAAAGTTTTCACTAAATTAATTCGTGAAATAGTTACTGCAGCTAAAACCGGTTCTTCTAATAACCCTGAAAATAATCCACGTCTTAGAAATGCTTTAACCGCTGCACGTAGTCAAAATCTCCCTAAAGAAAGAATAGATAAAGCTATTAATAGTGCTAATGATTCTTCTAATAACGAAAATTATACGGAAATTAGATATGAAGGTTATGCACCGAATGGTATTGCTATAATAGTTGAAGCTTTAACCGATAATAAAAACCGCACTGCTGCAGAAATACGCTCTAGTTTTACTAAATATGGTGGGAGTTTAGGCGAAACCGGTAGTGTCAATTATTTATTCAACCATTGCGGAGTTATTCAGTATCCAATAAATATAGCATCTAATGAAGATGTTTTAGAGGCAGTCATAGAAGCCGGAGGGCATGATATTATATCCGATGATACCACCCATACAATCTATACGGATATTGAAAATTTCTCTAAAGTTCTAGAATTTTTAACTGGCAAATACGGCATACCTGAAGATTCGTATATAGGCTGGATCCCATTAAATACAATAATTATAGATGATAAGGAAAAAGCCGAAAAATTACTAAAGCTTTTGGAAGTTTTAGAAGAAAGCGATGATGTGCAAAGAGTTTTTGGGAATTATGAGTTATCTGATGATGTTTACGAAATAATACAAGGAGAACCATGACTTATAACGATGCAAATTATCAAATAATTATTTTAGCAGCCGGTAAAGGTACTAGAATGGAGTCCGATTTACCGAAAGTAATGCATAAAGTCGGTGGAGTTCCAATGCTTGAAACGGTATTAAAGAATTCGCTTAACGTTACAAATGATGTAATTATAGTTTATTCAGAAGAACTTAAAAAACATTTAACGCCCTATGCAAATATGTGTCGCTTTGTACTGCAAGAAGAACCTAAAGGCACAGCTCATGCTACTTATGCAGCAATAGATTTAATTAATAAAAATAAAACAATATTAGTTTTATACGCTGATCATCCTCTTATTACTCCAAAACTTATGCATGAATTAATAGCTTATTTAAGCCTTACTAATTCTGCATTAGTGACTTTAAGCTTTGAGAGAGCAAATCCGGTTCAATATGGGAGAATAGCTACTGATAAAAATGGTGAATTTTTAGAGATAATCGAACATAAAAATGCAAGCGCAGAAGAGAAAAACATAAAGCTTTGTAATTCAGGTATTATGGCTTTCAGTAGCGAAATTTTAAATAAATACTTACCTTTATTTGCTACTAATACTAACGGTCATAAGGAAGTTTATTTAACTGAAATAGTAAAAATATGTAAAAATCACGGTGAAAAAGTTTCATATTTATTATCTACTGATCATGATTTAATTGTTGGTGTTAATACTAAAAATGAGCTAGAAGAAGCTAATAATATTTTTTCTCAGAATAAGTCTTAGCTTTGTCGTATGGATACCCGAGTCGTCATTGCAAGCGACTAAGGGTTTTGTGGCATAGATTGTTTTATGTCATTCCGGCGAGAAACCGGGAATCCAGTAAAACCTATAAAAAACTTGTTTTTATAGGTTTATTTTTTGGGATCCTCGCTTCCGCCGGGATGATATCGAGTAGGCTTTTTACTCTATGCAACAACATCAATACCTTGTGAGAATGACATAGGAAGCCATACAGGCAATGCTAAAAATTTGGGAGAGATGGCCGAGTGGTTTAAGGCGCACGCCTGGAAAGCGTGTTCACGGCAACGTGTCGGGGGTTCGAATCCCCCTCTCTCCGCCAGCTCAGTTTATGGTATACTCGTATGATTTCAAGAATTGAATTTGTTATCAAATGGTGAGTGTGTACAGTTTATACTTAATAAGTGAGTACGTGAATTCATGCAGATAACAAAGAGCAATTCTTAAAAGCAGAAGAGTATGTTATGCTCGTTTATTTTCTTTATAATACTTAGTATATTTATCTAGTAAAGGAACATGTGCAGTTGCTGCTTCTGATTTAAAAAGTTCTACGCTCTCTTTACTTAAAGAAATGGTTACTTTTACTGAATCATCTTTTAATAAAAGTTCTCTAGGGTGCGGCAAGAAATCTTTTACTATTTTTACTTCCCCTATTTCCCCATCAGTGTATTTTATTCTCTTGCTCATAAATTCTCTTACCTTTGCACCAGTATCCTGCTCTAAAAATTCTTATATGATTATCTCGGAATGTAAAACGGACTGTTAAAATATTACCATCAACTTTACCTAAACAAAAATATCTTGTTTCTGTAATACTAACTTACCACGCTCTAGTCTGGACAGTTAGCCAATTTTTGTAGTTTATCGAACCGGAAAGCCAAATAGTAATCAAGGTTTCCACTGTCGAGTATTTAAAAGTTTCATATGCATTTGTTATTACATTTATAAAGTCTAAAAGCTTTTTACAAAGCTTATCGTTTACTAATTACCTCATATTGATAGTCTTTTAATTTCTATTTTTACTTTTATAATAAAAATAGTTGTATATTTATATTGTTTTTTTATTACAGCTGTAATTTTATAAGTTACAAGTATATACCTAAGAATCAATTAATTTATATTATTATGGCGCATAAAGATTTATCACATTTAACAGAAGAACAAATCAAAGATTTAATAAAACGTTATTATAACCATGAGAAAATAGCTAATTTATTAGAAGAATTTAATGTTAATGTATCTCCCAATAGTTTAGTTAGTTTATTTCCGCTTGTTACGCATCATAAATTATTCTGTAAATACTACCGAGATACAAATTGAGTTATTAAGCTAAAGAGTAGAAATTATTATAGCTATGTTTATGGAGAAACGAGTTTTGCTCTATTGGGTCCTATATGTAATCATAACAATAACTCTAGTTGTTCATGTGATAATTGTAAGAAATCTATAAAACAGCAAAAACAAACTGAAAAAGAAGCAAAAAGACGTATTTTAATAGATACATTCTTAGGAGAGTGGCAATTGCTGCTTATCTGATTTTACATTTATTAGGTGTCAGAAGAGATTAACATTAGACAATATTACTATTTTCACCCTTTTCATCCTGCACGTAAAAATCGTTTTTTTCATTCAATATATCATCACGGTTTGTATATAAAGATTCAATAAATAAAATAGAATCCTTTAAAGCTAGTTGCACAGCTATATTATCCTGATCATGTCTTTCTATAGTTTTAGAAAGCCTAAATTCTTTAACTACATTACCTAATTCTTTTATATTAGCTTGAAATCTAGTAGAATCAGAATTTGATATAGGTGTTTTTGAGAGATTTATTATTTCGTTTCTACGTTCTTGTGTTTTAATAATAACTATTTTCTTTAAGTTATAGTCTAAATCTTCCATTCCAATTTTATTGCGAATAATATCGTTTATACTAATTACTTTATTTCCATGCTTTCTCTCATGCCTTGCTGCTACTATACTGCAAGCCACATCTGTTAATATATCTATTAAGAAACTTTGCGTTATTAAATCTATACCTTTTACTAATATTTTTATTATACCCTCTTGCTCATTAATATTATTTTAAAATATTTTAGTTTCAGCAATACAGCAAACATTTATGATATTTTTATATTCCAATAAAATGCATTACAGTAATCGTATAATAATGGGCTTTCTTGTACTAAACTTTCAATTTCTCTAAAAATTTCTGCTTTTTGCATTGTTCCACTATAGTGTTTTATTGTGGCTATCTATCTTAATTTCATAGGCATCTAATCTTTTATTTGCCCCGGCATCTAGTAATTTAAAATTACTGGTTTTCAACCTTATTTTTGCATCTTATTATCTGTTAACTGATTTTTTAAATAACATGCGGCTAAAAATTCTTGAATAGTTAAGTGAATAAATTGATAATTACTTCCTTTGCTTTTTAATCATCCTTGTTCTATAACTTCATCTATATCATTAGCTTCAGTTTTATTTTTATATTTTGTTTTTTTCTATATGCCTCTTATTAAGCCAGTTTATTACTTCACTATATAAACGACTTATATTCAAATCTTCATCGCTGTTTTTGTGAAACTGATCCCTTATATCTTGATCACTCCAAACCAAACATATTAATGCAGTATTGATAGGAACTTCACATATTTCTTTTATTTGGCTATGAGTATCCAAAAAGCTTTTTAATTGCACTCCTAGCTCTTTATCATACTCAAAATTTTTATGTACATATTGCTCTATTCCCTCACTATCCCAGCCTGTCCTGTATTGTCTACTTTCCGCGCAAACCTGTTTTACGCATTGCTTCTACAACCACATTAGGTCTAGAACTCATTATTACGTTTTGATATTCTAATATTTTATCTATTAACTTTTTACATCTTGAGTATTTAGATGTGCTACCTCATCATACCCGTCAAGTAATAACAACATCTTATCTTTATTTTGGATATCCATTATTTCCTTAACACTTAAGGTACTTTCACTACTGCCTAAACAATAATGGATAAAACAATTAAGCTTACTTTGAGATAAATTATTAATATCAAAATACCCACTATAACCGTCTTTCTAACTTTCATTTAATAATTCTTTTAACTCTAAAAACATAATCAAACTTATCACTCCATAACTCCCCTTTTCCCCATTTATAAGATATATAATGCATTAACGTGGTTTTACCTATTCCTGCACTACCGAGTAACAGTACTTTACCGACATCTGCTTTTATTCTGTTTACGTGCTCAATTATATTTTTTATTGCTGATTCACTTTTATTAGGTAGATTTCTGCGAAGTATCTCAAACTTATGTTCTTCATTTATGACTTAACTATATTATCAATTTTTTCTTCTTGAACTTGATAATTTTTATTAAACAGCTCTCTTATTTTTCCGTATCTATGGCTTTAACTGTAATTTTACTTAATATTCATCTAAAGACTGAGCTTTTTTTTCGTATCTTCTATTAGCTTTGGTAAAGTATCGTGAGAACTATATAAGGTTCTTAACTTGTCAGTTAATGATTTTGAAGTAGAAGGCTTCATATTTTTACTTAATGGTAGAAAGTATATTTTTATTAGAAAACCTAATTAGATTAAAACAATTATAGGTGTGAGTTTAAGAATTTAATTTTATTTAAGCAATTTAAAATTGATTAACCAAAATAATTTATTTTTTTATTTATTGCAACTATTAATTATTAATGTATAAGACATTATACACTCAACAAAATTAGCACTTATAGTTATGAAATATTAGCCATAGGAATTTTAATAGCCGGTAATAATATATTTGCACAGTATACGAAGCCTGCTAAAGAATAAGAACAAAGAAGGATTATTAGAACTAAGCTGTAAAGGGCTTTAGCAACTATAGGGTTTTCAAATGCACTACGTACAATCTCATCATGTTTAGGCTTTTTTTTGTATAATATAATTTTACGAAGAAAATAATTTTAATTAGAGGTAGTATTAAAGTGCAATATTATATATAAGTTTGTTGATAAAAAATGATTTATTTACTAATATTTATATTTCCATAAATAATGTTAGTTTTATATGCTACTGCTACTTCCTGAAATAACTTTAACTTTAATAACACTTTTAGGGCAGTTTTTTGCCGTAATGATCCCAAATAAAAATAGAATTATTTCTAATATCATTATTTTACTATGCATATTATCAATTTTTCTTACCTTTAAGTACTCAAGTTATGAAGGAGTATGGTACTCATTTGCTACCGGAATAAATATCGGTATTAGTAAAAGCATAGTGCTACTATTCACTATTATCTCCATGATTATATACCGTGATTACTCTATTCTTGTTGCTGATGAATTAAAGTTTGAATTTATTACTTTAATGTTATTATCGGTTGTAGGTATTTTTGTTGCAATTTCATCACGGAATTTTCTATTATTATTCTGCGGTATGGAGCTTACCGCTTTAACTTCATACGCACTTGCAGGATTCAAATTAAATGATATGAAATCATCGGAAGGTGCTTTAAAATATTTTATCTTAGGTAGTTTAGTTAGTTGTTTATCATTATTCGGTATTTCTTTTATATACGGATTCGGCGGAAGCCTACAATTTGAGGATATCTTATATAAACTCAATGATAATTCCGGAATGAATCTTGGTTTAATAATCGGTATTATACTATTTTTAAGTAGTATTTTCTTTAAACTCTCAAGTGTTCCACTCCATTTTTGGGTCCCTGACGTATATGAAGGATCACCGATTACTTCGGTTACTTATTTCAACGCTGCCTCAAAAATAGGTATGGTTATTGTTTTATTAAATATCAGCAAATTAATTATAGGTAATTACTATCCTATTAATTATAATTTAATAAAGATAATTGCTATATTATCTATGCTGTTTGGAGCTTTTGGAGCCATTCGTCAAACTTCTCTAAAAAGATTAATGGCTTATAGTACTATTTTAAATATCGGTTATGTATTAATCGGCGTTCTTCTGCATAATCAAGAAGGATATAAAGGAGCTCTGCTATATATTCTAATATATGCGGTAGGGAGTATAGGATTTTTTACTTGCTTAATTATACTGCTCGGTAAAGACGTCGATAAAGCTAGTTTTAAAACTATACAAGGAATTGCAGAGTATCATAAAACTATAGCTGCCGTAATTAGCATAGTTATGTTTTCAATGATTGGAATCCCTCCTCTTACAGGATTTTTCGGTAAATATTACCTTTTTTACCAAGCAATTAATCAAGAAGAATTCGCATTAGCTTATTGTGGTATTTTTACCAGCGTAGTTGCTGCGTTTTATTATCTTAAAGTAGTAAAAGCCATGTATTTTTCTAAAAAGATTAAGATAATTAAGCTGCCGATGCAATATGGGCTTTTACTGATTAATTACTTAGTTGTAGGCTTCTTGTTGCTTGGTTCATTTATTATCTCGTTTTAGCCGGTGTAGACTTTTTATTAACAACACTAACTACAGTAGTTTGAGTAGGCTTCATAATCTTTTCTTTTAGATTCTTTATATGTTTTAGATTTTCTTCATCTAATTTTAGTAAATCTTGGTCTTTTTGTTTAGCTTTTTTAGCTAGACCTAATTGACTTGGAGTAACACTAACAATATCATCCGTTCCAACTTCTTTCTTAAATTTTTCTAGAGCATCTACATATTCTCTGTTTGCATATATATTTGTCTTTACCAATTTTTGTTTTGGTTCTTTCTTTATTTTATCAGAAGAAGAAGAACCAGCTAAATTTCTTTCATCTTTAATATCTTCATTTAAACTTTTTATTGTCTTTATTAAATGTTTTTTCGCACTATCTCTAATACTAAGTATTTCTAAAATTCTTGCAACATTAGTAGTAATTTTATTTCTTAATTTAAGTTTTTGTCCTCCTTTTTTTCTTTCTTCATAATTAAGAATTTTCGCAAAATAATCAGGATACTCTTTCATTAATGTTTTTAATCCTTGCTCTTTCACTTCGTAATAAGGAAAACTATATTTTTTAGAAATTAAACTATTTACTTTAATTTCTAAGCCGTATTCCTTTAAGGATTCTTGCCTTTTTTTCATTATATCTATTAAACTAGCCTTAATTTCTTCAGGCGTTATTTCTTTAGATTGTTTATTATTAAATTGCTTTGGCATCGCTTGTTTTGCAAATTCTGCAATTGCTTCATTACTATAATATTTAGTTAATGCATCAAAACTTTTATCAATAGTTTTGCTTAAATCAATTTTAGAAACTGCAAGTAAGCTATCGGCAAAATTAGGATTTTTTGTTCTTAAATTAGAAGGAAATTCTCTAAAATGGTTAGTGGGACCGAATCCAGGCAAATGTTTGGCTCTTGAATGCGGATATATATTATTTGTTAAATTATCAAAACTACCAGCAAAATCAATTCTTACTAATTTAGGTAAAGTTTTTGGATTTTTTTGATCTCTGATAACTCCTATATTTCCAACATGTATATCAAAATCGCCGATCAATAAACTTGCCGGCATAATGTTTTCAAAGTTCTGATACTTAATTTCCTTAAAAGCATTTTCTAAGGTTCTAAATACTTTATTTCTAGTCCCCATAAAAAGTGGTCTACCGCCATCCTTTCTAAACCAAGAACTCGGTTTAGTTTTAGCAGACATATGTTTATCCATGTCCACATACATATCACTACTATAATTCTCAAAAAATTCAGATTTGACATATATTTGCAAATCAACGGCTTTAGATTTATTAAAATCATCAGGAGCAATTAAATTAACCTTTGCTCCATTTCCAGGACTTATAGCTTCAAAAATTTGAGATCCTAAAAACTCGGCTATATTTTTTGAGCTTGAAGCCTCTTTTTTTATCATCGCCGTAATTTTACCGTCTAAGCTTTGATATACTCCGCCATACTCTCCTACCTCATTAGCTCCGCCTTCTTTAGGCTTTAAAAAATTCCAACCTTTAAATACTGATTGCTTATTTTGCGTCATCTTCGCCTCTTTATAATGATTTACACTTCTACTTAATTTTATTGTTCTTTAATATTTCAGCTACTTCAAGAGCTGCATAGGTAAATATACCTGTGGCACCGGCACGTTTAAAACTAATTAATGACTCCATCAAAGCTCTCTCCCAATCCATTGCCCCTGCTTCTGCTGCAAATTTTAACATTGCATATTCTCCACTAACCTGATATGCAAAAATTTTAGCATTTAAATTATTTGCCGCTTCACGAATAACATCCAAAAACGGCATACCAGGCTTCACCATTACCATATCGGCTCCCTCTGCTATATCATGCTCAATCTCAAGCATTGCTTCCTTAATATTACGTACATCCATTTGATAGCTTGATTTATCTAAATAATTCTTTTTATTACTCTTAACAGCATCGCGAAACGGACCGTAAAAACTTGAAGCATATTTAGCGGCATAAGCAAGAATTCCAACATTTATAAATCCCTCTTTGTCAAGATATTCCCTTATAGCCCTGATTCTTCCATCCATCATATCGGAAGGTGCAACAATATCTACTCCAGCTTTTGCTAGCACTAATGCCTGATTACACAAAGCTCTTACTGATCTATCATTATCAACGTCCCCATGATGCACAATACCATCATGACCATGTGTAGTATAAGGATCAAGTGCTACATCGCATATTATACCAATATCGATATTAGCGTTTTTGATGCTTCTAATAGTTCTACATATTAAATTATCTAAATTATAAGCCTCATCGGCATTTTCACTTTTTAGACTTTGATCAATACTCGGAAATAATGCAATAACATTAATACCCAGCTCTGCTGCTTCTTTTGCCGTTTCTACTATTTGATCAATCGATAAACGATATATACCAGGCATAGTTTTAATTTCTTGCCTTTCATTATGTCCTTCAACAACAAATAAAGGCAACACTAAATCACTAACCGATAAATTACTTTCGGATATTAACTCTCTAAGCCAAAAAGCTTTTCTATTTCTTCTAAGTCTAATATGGGGGTACATAAAATTCATATCTCATTTTAGTTAATAACTTGGATTCTAATATATAAAATATATAACCTAACTATCTTATAGTAAAAATATTGCATTACAAAAAGAAATTTTACTTGCAATTTATAAAAAATTTAAGCAAGCTGTTTAATTATGTAAATAAACATAGGAGCTTAATATGGCACAAGATAATATTCCAAAATCAGTCAAAGATAGAATACAAGAGTGGGCAAAAAATCAAAAAATATGTCAAATAACCCACCAAAAAATACAAAACCGGCTGTTCCTCCAAAACCCACTTCTGAGCAAATAAAGGCATGGAACGAAGCACATAAAAAACAGACTGACTTAACTACACATTCCCAAGCACTTGATATATTTGTTGACGCCCCATCTCCGCAAGTTGAAACCCAAAAGCCTATTATTTTTTCAAAACCGGCTCCGGAACAAACAAAAGTACCGGAAACAACACCTAAAAAACAATCCAATTTAACCGTAAAAGAGAAAATAAAGCAATTTTTTAAAGATCATAATATTGATACTAAAGATGCTTTGATTCCGGAATTTAGCCACTATATAGCATTAAGCGGTTCTATGGCAGGGAAGCGTCTTGATGTTACTATTAAAGCTTATGAACAATCATTAGGACAGCTAATAAAACTAAGTAGGAGTACCTCAAAAAGAGTTTGTTTCTTTTATAGAAGATGATCTAATCAAGAATCATCCACACAAAGATAAATTAATCAATCAACATTATAAATTACCTGAACCACCTACACTATCTGATATAATTGATAATCTGAGAGAATTAGTAAACAATGATGATATAATAGCTCATTTGAAACAAAGTAGAAAACACATTGAATTTAAAGAAAAAGTAAATAATATTATTCAGATTTATGATGATAATAAACATAATCCAGCTGCTATAGCTAAAGTTGAAGCAAAACTGTAAGAGGTAGGTAAATGGTGTGAAGAAACTACAAAAATGGATAATAATCCTATTGGGAAAAATATTGGTAATTTTATAAAATATTCTTTTACTGGAGATAAAGCTAAAGCTGCTTTTTATAAAGATGCTATACAAATTCTACTCAAAATACTAAAAAAGCTATAGCAGAAATACAAAAATCTCTTACCAATCCTTCTCCTCATTCATCTAATGTTCCACCGTCGAAGAATCAAGGAGAAAGATATAGAAGCTAATCAAAACTTTTAGGATCGATATCTATTTTTAGATGACAAAAAGAAGGAATTTTTATAAGGCTTAGCCAAAATTTTAAATATTTCTGCAAATTAAATTTCTTATCGGCTATAATAAGTATTCGGTAACGATATTTACCAGCGAGCTTTGACATTAATGAGCTTGCCGGTCCTAAAATTTTCACGTTTGCTTTTGGTGCAATTCCGACCATATCCCTAGCAATTTCTAGAATTTTAGCCTCACTGGAACCTGACAAAATTATCGATGCTGTTTTGGAAAATGGCGGCATATCTGCTGATTTTCTTATTTCAAGTTCATTTGCAAAAAAACTATCTTCATCACCGGCTTTAACATAACTAAAAATTGTATTATCAGGATAATAGCTTTGTAAATATACTACACCTTTACTATCTCCTCTACCCGCTCTACCACCTACCTGATGTAGTAGCTGAAAAGTTCGCTCAGATGCTCTAAGATCGGCATTATTGCTTCCAAGATCGGCATCTATTACTCCAACTAAAGTAAGATTCGGAAAGTGATAACCTTTTGTTATTATTTGTGTGCCTATTAAAATATCAATTTCTAAATTTTCCATTTGATGTAGAAGCTGTGCTATTTTTTCCGGACTTTTAGCATGATCTTTACTTATCACCGCAATTTTACTCTCAGGAAAAAGTGCTTTTGCTTCTTCCTCTATTCTCTCTATACCTGGACCACAGATAGTTAATGTTTCATCCTCTAGACATTCAGGACAAGAACTAAAAATTTTACTTTGATAACCGCAATGGTGACATTCAAGTTTTTTAGTCGCTTTATGTACTACCATCCAAGCAGAGCAGAATTTACAGGTCAATCTGTGACCGCAAGCTTTGCATAACATGAGCGGAGCATAACCACGCCTATTAAGAAATAATAAGACTTGCTTTTTATTATCTAAATTACCTTTGATAGCTTCTATAAGAAGCTTGGATAAATAGGAATTCTTAGATAGCTTTTCTTTAGTCATGTCGATTATTTCTATATTTGGCAAATCGACATTTTTGTATCTATTAACCAATGTAACCAATTGATATTTACCAATTTCTATATTATGTATCGTTTCAATAGACGGTGTTGCCGAACACAAAACAATTTGTGCTTTATCAAATGTACCTCTTACGATAGCCGTATCCCTAGCATTATATAATATACCGTCATCTTGTTTATAGGAATCGTCATGTTCCTCATCTATAACTATTAAACCGAGATTTTTAAAAGGTAAAAACAAACTACTTCTAGCCCCAATTACTACTTTAACTTTATCGCTTAATATACCTCTTAAAATCATTTTCTTGTGAGCTTTGGTAACGCTTGAGTTCCATATGATAGGCTCAAAACCGAATCGCTCTATAAAACGATTAATAATTTGTGTACTTAAAGCAATTTCAGGCAACATAACAAGCACTTGTTTGCCTTTTGCTAAGTAATCTGCTATTAGATGAAAATATATTTCTGTTTTACCTGATCCCGTAACACCTTTAACAAGTGTTGGCTTATTACTTTCATTTAAAATTGTTACTGCTTGTTTCTGCTCTTCCGACAAATCAGGTAGCACAAAGTTATTATTGACTTTCTGCTCCTTAACTTTAATCGGTTTTTCAGCAATATCCATAGGTAATACTAACTTGGCTATGCTCCCAAGCTCTGACATATAGTAGCTACTCATCCATTTAATTAATTCTAAAACTTCTGAAGTAATATTTAAGTTTAACGGTACTTTCACTCTAATAGTTTTTATTTTTTTTGCCTCGGAATTTGAAACAAGCTCCCATACTATGCCGGTTAATTCCTTATTTCTAAAAGGCACTACAACAAGATCACCTATGTTTAGCTCTAAATCTTCAGGTATTAAATAATCTAGCGGAAATAATTTTGCTACCGGTAATAATATTTTTGCTATTCGCATATATAATGTATTTTATAATTTTTTTTTTATTATATACTAAACTGATAAATTATAGAAACCTAGATGAATACAGAAACAAAAATTGTTATAGCAATTTCTGGAGCTTCAGGAGCAATATACGGTATTCGTTTGCTTGAAGTACTAAAGCAACAAAATATCGAAACTCATTTGGTTATTTCAGAGGGAGCAGCTCTTACTATAAAGCTCGAAACTAAATATTCTATAGAGAAAGTTAAACTACTGGCTAATTATTATTATGACGATAAAGATTTAGGTGCTACTATTTCAAGCGGTTCTTTTAAAACTTCAGGCATGATAATAGCCCCTTGTAGTATGAAGACCTTAGCAAGTCTTGCTCACTCAATGGAAGATAATTTAATTAGTAGAGCGGCAGGTGTTGTACTTAAAGACAGAAGGAAACTTATTGTAATGACCCGTGAAACTCCTTTGCATATCGGACATTTAGAAAATATGTTAAAAGTAGCGAGTTACGGCGGCATTATATCGCCGCCCGTGCCGGCTTTTTATAATAACCCTGTAAGTATAGATGATATAGTGAATCATTCTATTACTAGAGTTTTAGATTTTTTCGATATCGAAACTAATTTAATTAAACGCTGGGATAGTTATGAGCAATAAAGTATCAACTTTACTATTAAAACTTGCATTTAAAAAAGCCTGTAATATCATTAATAAATATTTTTCACCGGAAGAAAGTTTAGTAGATAAATTAATCGCTGAACGTAGAAATGAAGCAAAGAATGAATAATGTAAAATGTTCTGTTTTGGGCTTTGTTGTGTGGATCGGTTTTAACGTCATTCCGAGGAAATTACATAAGTAATTGACGAAGCAATCCAGTAAAAATTCTGATTTACAGAATTTTTTTATCACCACGCAGCCTACGGCTGCTTGCAATGACGACTCGGTATCCACGCAACAATACCTCGTGGGAATGACATAAAGGGCTTCTTTTTTCAAACCATATAATAATTTAACAAACAACAATGGCACGTAATAAAATAAATAACGAAACAAATATATTAGCTGATAACGAAGATAATTTACCTATACCAAGGGTTTTACCTTCAAATGTTCAAGCAGAGCAAATGCTACTTGGGGCAATTTTAACCAATAACGAATTACTAAATTACGTATCGGAATTTTTACGTGATGAACATTTTTTTGAACCTATTCATCAAAAAATCTATAAGGCAATTGAGAAAATTACTGAAAAAGGGCTGACAGCTACACCTATTACTTTACGTAGTATGTTAACTCAAGATGAACTATTTCAAGAAGTAGAAGGAGCGGAGTATTTAGCAAAATTGATAACTATGTCAATGATGGTAATAAATCCGCTTGATTATGGTAAAATAATATATGATTTAGCAATAAAGCGTAATTTAATAAATATCGGTGAAGAAGTAGTAAATAATGCCTATAATTCTTCATTAGAAGTTGAAGCAAAGGAACAGATTGAACATGCCGAAGCTAAACTTTACGATTTAGCTAGCGAAGGCTTGAATGAAAAAAGTTTTACCAAAATCGGTATATCTATTTCAGAATCACTAGCTAGTATTAATAGGGCTATGAAAAATAATGATCATATAATCGGTATATCTACCGGTTTGATTGATCTAGATAATAAATTATGCGGCTTTCATAATTCCGATCTTATAATTCTTGCAGGACGTCCGTCTATGGGTAAAACGGCATTTGCTATAAATCTTGCACTTAATGCCTGTAATAATATGCGTCTTAAAAATATTAGAGATAATCAAGAAATTCAGTCAGTAGGTTTTTTCTCTTTAGAAATGTCCTCAGAACAGCTAACCACACGTCTACTTTCAATGTGTGCAGAAATTGATTCTACTTCTCTTCGTACGGGGATTCTAGGTGAAGAAAAATATAACCGTCTTCGCAAGGAAGCAAATACTTTATCGGAATTACAATTTTTTATCGATGATACCCCTGCTCTATCTATTTCCGCTATAAGAACAAGAGCTAGAAGAATGAAACGCAAGCATAATCTCGGTATATTATTTATTGATTATTTACAATTAATTAGAGGAGTAAGTAAATCCGAAAATAGAGTTAGCGAGATTTCAGAAATAACCCAAGGTTTAAAAGCAATAGCAAAAGAGTTAAATATTCCGGTTATTGCGTTATCTCAGCTTTCAAGAGCGGTAGAACTACGTGAGGACAAAAAACCTATGCTATCCGATCTTCGAGAATCGGGAACTATAGAACAGGATGCTGATATAGTAATGTTTATTTATCGTGAAGAATATTATTTAACTAGAAAAGAACCGGCAGCAGGCGATGCTAAACATGCCGCATGGTTAGATAAACTCAACAAAGTATATAATATTGCCGATATAATTGTTGCAAAACATCGTAACGGACCAGTTGGAAATGTTCCGCTTTATTATGATAGTCAATTTTCTAAATTTGGTAATTTGGAGACAAGAACTTTTAACTCTAATTAAATCAGAATTGTTTTACGTCATTATTGCGTGGATACCAAATCGTCATTGTCGTCAGTTACTTCGTACCTTCCTCGCAATGATGATGTTTATCTTTTATTTTTTTCTGTCTATCCTATTGCTTTATCAAACACCTCATTATTATTGTTCCTATAAAGCCACATCTCATTATAAGGAATGAACTTACCGGGCTTTATTATTATAGTACCGTCACTTGATGTTAAAACTTGTATCTGTTTTCCTACATATTTCTTCCCCACGGATATTTGCCCATTATTTCTTACATGTTTGATTGTTTCTATATTATTTCCTATTATCATAATATTTATATTTACAAAATTCCTATTTTTCAATATTATTAGTATATTTAATAATAAATAACCTTATTATTTAGTTACTATATTAACAAGTTCATAGCCCATTATAAGCATTTCAACAATTACACATATAATAATTAGATATTGTTTTTGTAATTCAAGATAATAAATTATTTATCTTTACTTTATATAACAGATAAACCGGTAATAAAATTGCAATAATTACGAGAATCATACCAGCAAATCCTAAAATTATAATAAAAGCATTAGGTACTACTGCTACAATATAAACTGGTAATATAGTAACGATAGAAGCGGTCATATTACGCATTACTACATTCGGTATCGGATTCATAAACATAGTTTTAAGGGAATCACATAACCCTACTCCTACTCCGAGTATTGATGTAACGATAGAGTTGAAATTATCCAAACTAATAATTGTACGAACGGCCATTTTGCTATATTACTTAATTCCTTAAATCTCCGACTTCTACATTACTGGTAATCATTTGTTGATAAAATGTTGGATTATTATGATGTACTACAATAAGAATACTACAAGTCCAAATTATATATACTATTGCAGGAATTAAGCTTCCAAATAAAAATGCCGTCTTTAGCATTTTTGTTACAATAATTAGTTAAGGTATGGAAGATTACTTGGAAACTAAATGAAGTAAAAACTACCGGAGTGACTATATACCCCATATAGATATTTCTTTTAGAGGTAATAATACACCATGCTCCTATATAAGTTATACTTATATTTAAAGCTAATAACTTCTGTAATATTGAAGAGCCTCCGTATATAAATACTGCAAGTAAAGCATATGAAAGGAGCTTAAGGCTTACAGTACCGATGATTTGAGCAGTATGTCCTGAAAAATATTTTCCCAATGCCCAAGTGTTAAGCCTTTACCCACTTGAAGATTAAGCTCTAGGTTAATTAAAGAAGTATAATACATTATAAACCAAATTACAAACATCAATATTATACTAGGTATTATAACCTAATTTTGCTAATACCATGGGTAGTGCTATCATACCGCTACCTATACAAGTACCTGAAATTAACAGGATTGAACCAATAAGTTTTTGCATAATTTAATGAAGTTTAGATTAAAGCAAAGGACTTAATTTTTGTTAAAAAGAAAATCAGCTAAAAAAAGACGATAAGAATTTTAAAGAATAAAAAGTTTTGATAAGTAAAATTAACATTCGTATAATTTTGTTAAAACATATGTAGCGGTATAGTATAATTATATTAATAATTTATGTAAAATTATTAATATTGCTTTTTAAGGGTATTTTTATATATTCTTATTAGACCTCTTCCCAAACCAACTTATAGAGAGGAATTTAACGGAGACACGGGACACAGCACCACAGCATATATAGAAATACGTGAAGATGCGAGTACCGAATCGACGTATAAATTATCTCTAGAAACGACGCTTGGGAAGAGGTCTATTGAAAATTACTATATTTAAAAATGCATAGATTAGCTAAAATAATTAGTAATGCAGGAGTTTGTTCTAGGCGTGATGCTGAAAAGCTGATAGTTGAAGGACAGGTAAAAGTAGACGGCATTACAATTTTATCACCAACTACAAATGTTGATATTAGTAATCAAATTGAAGTATCAGGCACATTAATCAATAATATACATAAACCAAGGCTTTGGATTTATTACAAACCTGTTGGTTTAATTACCACTCATAAAGATCCTTTATCTCGTAAAACAGTGTTTGAACAGCTAACCGGTTTACCTCGTGTTATTTCAATAGGTAGGCTGGATTTAAATAGCGAAGGTTTATTATTACTAACTAATAGCGGTGATTTAGCTCGTCAGTTTGAGCTCCCCTCAAGTAGGTTAAAGCGAGTATATCATGTTAGGGCGTATGGGAAGTCTGATATTCTACTAAAAAGCAATTATAAAAATTTAGAAATTGACGGGATATTTTATAACCCTCATTCGATAAAATTACTTAAGCAAAATAAAACTAATTGTTGGTTTGAAGTAGTTTTATTTGAAGGAAAAAATCGTGAAATTAGAAGAATATTCGAGTATTGTGGACTAAAAGTTAACAAATTAATTAGGATTCAATATGGTAGTTTTACAATAGATAATCTAAAACCCGGAGATTATAAAGAAATAAATAATAAAATACTGGAAAATAATTAGTAATGTATTATTATTAATACATTTTAACTAATCATATAGAATACATATGACAAATCTTAATATATATAAATGTGCAGAAAAAGACCTAAACGATTACCTTGGTTATATAAAAGATACCCCTAGTGTCTCGCTAAATGATTTTATCAAAAATAAATATTTCGCTGAAGATAATGATAACATTATCATTACTAGTTTAGCAAATATGGAAATTAACGCAGATTTAACCAATGCTAATTTCCAAGGTACAATACTAACAGATGCCGTATTTAATAATTGTGACTTAACAAATACCATATTATGTGATTCAGATTTAACAAATGTAAAATTTAATGATTGTACATTTATCGGTACCGACTTTAGAGGAGCAAATCTTCATTATACAGATTTTAATTATAAAGATTATGATAACTATAAAATCCCCAATCTCAAAGATAAAATACGAGATATAAAACTATCTTTTTCAGATCTTGAAAGATTAAATCAATATATAGATAAAGATTTAGAAAAAGAACATATCAAAGAAATAGTTATAGATGAAGCTACAAAAACAAAGAAATATATTTTGGCTGGAGAAGACGAAAAAACTTTATGGGACATCAAATCAAAAGAACTAAAAACTAAGCAAGAAGAATTAGAAACTCTAAAGCAAAATTTAGATAATCCTGGGATTGCTAACAATTTTTTAAATGCTTTTTGGAATAGTGCAGAAACTATTGCTAGAAACCGACAAAACGCACTAGAAAAAATCAACAAGTTACAGCATGAAGTAAACAAATTAGAAACTGAAGTATATGCTTTAGATAATCTTAGAATGTTCTGCGGTAAGGGTTTAGATGGTATTTTTGAGCAGTTAAAAGACGAAGAAATACAAATAACACTAGACCCATCATATATTATAGGTTCGACTGCCACAGAACGAGATATACCGAAAGAATATATAAAATTAACTTCTGTCGAATTTGATCTATATTTAGCTGAAGCAGCAAAACAATCCAATACAAAATTATCTCTTACCGAATTTGTTAGAAAGCAAAAAAATCTTTCAGAAGATTTAAATATAGTGCCTGATCTTTCAGCGATTAATTTATCAGGTAAAACTCTTACTAATCTTAACCTGAAGAATACATTATTTGCTTCAGCCAACTTAGAGAATGTCAAAATCTCAAATTGTAATTTAGATTTTACTAATTTTGAAGGAGCTAATTTACAAAATGCCGTTTTTCAAAATGTTACGGCTCGTAACGCAGGATTTCTTTTTGCTGATCTTAAAAAGAGCAAAATTGAAAATAGTGATATGTCGAGAGCTTACATGCCTAAAGTAGATTTATCTGAAGTAGAGGTAACAAATAGCAAATTTAATGCGGTTATGATGGTTAATGCCGATGCCGAAAAGTTAATTATTAAAGATTCAGAATGGACAAATTCTAATCTTACCGGTATATCGCTTGCCTATGCAGATATGCAAAGAGTTCAAATGCAGGGGGTAGTTTTAAATAATGCACTTCTAGATCAAGCAAATATCGTTTCTACTAATCTTGAAAATGTTTTTATGAATAAAACACATGCATTAGAAGCAAAATTTAAAGAGCAATGTAACATGCAAGGCCTAACTGCAAGAAATGCCTATTTTAGCGATGCTGAATTTGAAAATATACTATCTTTAAAAGAAGCTGACTTAAGAGAAGCTATAATGCAGCGTGTTAAACTGAAGAACGCTGATTTAACAAAAGCACAGCTTGATAAAGCAAATCTTGAATATGCCGATCTTACAAACGCTACGCTTACTAATGCAACTGCACAATTTGCTAAGTTAAGTAATGCTACTTTAGAAAAAGCAGAAGCCGAGGGATTAAATATTTCGGATGCTATTGCTAAAAATATTAATGCTAAGGAAGCTAACTTTAAAAATGCAATTATGCAGCGTGCCGATCTTACTAAAGCCAATTTCACTAAAGCAGTGTTGGAAAATGCCGATATGCAAGCAGTGGAAGCAGCCGAGGCTATATTTAAAGAAGCAAATCTAAAACAAGCAAATCTAAAAGCAGCAAATCTAGCTGGAATTAATAAAGAAGGAGCAGATTTTGATAAAGCAAAAATCAACGATGCTACAAAGATGCATGATACTAAAGGTGAGGCTAAAGGGAATTTAGATCATCAAGATAAAGACGGTAAAACAACATCTGTCAATGTTAACGAACATGCTAAATTACAAGATAAAATTCATGCAAGAGAGAAAAGCGGTTGGTTTCTGAAAACCGGAGTAGGACAGCTTTGTACAAAACTTGCTAAAAGTACTACATCAGGAATTAGCCGCGTAACAAATTTTTTAGCAAGTAAAAAATTTTTAGTAGGATTTGCCGTAGTAGCCGGTCTTACAGTAGCAGCTGCACCTTTCGTAGCAATGCCTGTGTTATTGGTCACCGGCATGGCCCTTACTACTAAAGCTGTCATTCTAGGAGCAGGTATTTTGGCCGGAGGGCTAGTCGCTACCGGAACTTATAAACTCACTCAAAAACCTTTACGCAATCTTCAGAAGTCATTTGAAAACTTAACTAGTAGTATAGATAAATATATCTCACCGCCTCCTAAAAATATTGATGAATTAGTAACAGCAAAACAACAAGCAAGACAAAAAGCTGAGACAGAAAAATCTAAAGAAAGGGAAGAAAATTTAAATAATGTAAATAATAATATTGATAAAGCGAAAGAACAAGATCTTTTAAAACAAACACAAAATAATTTAAACCAGGCAACGCCAAAAGTAGAAATCAAAGAAAAGAAAGATAAAACTGTAGAACAACAACAAGCAAAATCTAATACATTCGCAGCAAAATTTAAGCCTAACACTAAAGGCAAAGGATTTGCCAAAAAAATAAAAGACGAAAAAAAATCACGCTCAATAAAAGAAGTATATAACTAAATAAGTGTTAAAAATAATATCCGGTAAATATAGAAACCAAATTATACCTACCGCTAAAAATATCAAATATCGACCTTCCACCGGTAAGCTCAAAGAGGCAATATTTAGTATATTAACCTCCGGTGAGTTTATCGGTAATAAATTATTTAACGAAAATACTCACATTCTCGATTTATTTGCCGGTAGCGGTAGCCTTGCTTTTGAGAGCCTATCAAGAGGAGCAGGTTTTGCTACCTTAATTGATATTGATACATCCTCATTAAAAATAGCAGAAGGGTTTGCTAAATCTCTAAACATTGAAAATAATGTTAATTTCGTTAATATTAATGCTTTAAATCTACCGAAAGCTACTAGACATCTTTTTAAACCAGCTTATAGAGAGGGATCTAAAGGAGACACGGAACACAGCACCGCAGCGTACACACTAGTACGTGAGGATGCGAGTACCGGATCGACGTCTAAATTACCTCTAGAAGCGAAGTTTGGGAAGATGTCTAATAAATCATTTGATCTTGTCTTTATAGACCCCCCTTATCATAAAAATATAGTGCCTAAAGTAATGAAACTGCTGATAAAAAATAATTGGCTCAAAGACGGTGCTATTATAGTTATTGAGATGGCTAAAACAGATGATTATATTTTAGATGAAAATATTGAAATTATATGTGAAAAACTATATGGTAAGAGTAAGCTGTTGGTTTTGAGCTTTACCGTCATTCCCGCGAATGCGGGAATCCAGTAACACATATAAAATATAAAAACTTGTTTTTATATTTTTATTTTATTAATAGTATGTAATTTTGTACCTGTATTAAGGTTATTTTTTCTGGATTCCCGCTTTCGTGGGAATGACATAGAACCGCGTAACAAGACATTAAAAAACAAACATGACCAAAAAACATTACATATGTTCTAACTGTGGAAATATTAGTCCTAAATGGTCAGGGCAGTGCTTTGATTGCGGTGTATGGGGTAGTATTGTCGAAGAGATAATAAGTACAAATCAAGCAATTGTTAAAGTCGGTAGTAAGCAAGACTTCGATAAGCTTTCAGGGCATGTAACCGAGCAGTTACGCATCCCTACCCCTATAGGTGAATTCAATAGAGTACTAGGCGGCGGTTTAGTGCTTGGTTCTGCTATATTAATAGGAGGAGACCCTGGTATAGGCAAATCTACTTTGTTACTACAGCTAGCAGCAAGTAACTTTGCACCAAAGATGAATTGCTTATATATAACAGGCGAAGAATCGTTAGACCAAATAAAATTAAGGGCCATAAGGCTAAACCTCACTAACTATAATACTGATATTTTAGCAGCTACTAATTTGGAAGATATTATTGCGAGTATAGAAGCTAATAAAAATAATATTGATTTAATAGTGATTGATTCTATTCAAACAATTACCACAAAAGAATTATCATCGCCTCCAGGCACTGTTTCGCAAATTCGTACATGTGCAAATGAGCTTGTCAATTATGCTAAGCAAAACAATATAATTATTTTATTAAGCTGTCACGTCACTAAAGACGGACAACTAGCAGGTCCTAAGATACTTGAACATTTAGTTGATACCGTGCTATATTTTGAGGGAGATCATAATAATCATTTCCGTATTTTACGCTCATATAAAAATCGTTTTGGCGGTGTGGGTGAAATAGGAGTATTTGAGATGAGCGGCAGCGGGCTTATTGAAGTAACAAACCCGTCTGAACTATTTTTAATGCAGCGAGAACAGAACGTTATAGGTACGTCTATTTTTGCAGGAATCGAAGGTTCAAGACCGTTACTTATGGAAGTACAAGCCCTTATAGTACCCTCAAATATGGTAACTCCTAGACGCTCTGCGGTGGGCTGGGATGCTAATAGGTTATCAATGATACTTGCCGTGCTTAGTAGTAGGATAGGACTGAATCTTGCTAATTATGAGGTATATTTAAGCATTGCGGGGGGACTTAAAATTGCCGATCCTGCTTCTGATTTAGCAGTAACAGCGAGCTTAATATCTGCTGCAACCGGCAACCCTGTACCCGAACATAGCGTCTTTTTCGGCGAAATAAGCTTATCGGGTGAAATAAGAAAAACCGCAAAAGCAGAAACAAGAATAAAAGAAGCCGTAAAACTTGGATTTAATAAGATTATCTGCTCTAAATTTGAAAATTTAACGTATGACTTCATATCTTCCGTCTCACATTTAAAGGACCTAAAAGAGATAATTAAATGAGTATAGTTTATGAAATAAGAAATTTGGAAGAAGCACGTAATTTTTTATCTAGTGTAGAAGAACAGCTGATATTAACAAATCATGCCTCTAGCGTAAAATATTACGGTATGCTAGCAATTGATTACATGTTTAAAACTCTAAGTAAAGAATTTCCGGAAAAAGTTTTAGATCTTACCGTAAATGTAGGAGAGGATCACGCCGCTTTATTTACTGCAATCAAACTAGGGTATAAGAATATATCATATACAGGAAATTCTGAGGAAGCTAGGGGGTTGTTGTACGGATATCAAACCGTCATTGCGAGCGACTGAAAGGAGCACGGCAATCCAGAAAATAATTAAAAAAATGCTAAAAATTAGCATTTTTAACTGGATTGCTTCGTCAATTACTCCGTAATTTTCCTTGCAATGACGAAAATTTAATAAAAAACCATGAATATCAAAGACATAGGAGTAATAATTGCTAAAAAACCTTTGAAAGAAAATACATTTATTATTACGGTTTTTACTAAAAATCATGGTTTATATTCGGGAGTTGTAAAAGAATTTTCTAAAAAAAGTAAATTTATATACCAAGAAGGGAATATTATAGATTTTCTTTGGCAGGCAAGATTACATGAACATATTGGCATGGCTAAATGTGAACTCATTAAATCTTACACCGGTTATTTTATCACAAATAAAGCTAAATTATATGCCTTTAATTCCGTTATATCTTTAATCAAAGAGTTATTTCATGAAAGAGAAGAACATTCTAAATTTTTTTCATTTCTAATTAACTATTTAGATAATTTATCAAAGAATTTTTGTTTTCGTGATTATATTAATTTTGAGCTAGCTTTACTTGCCGAGACGGGTTATAAGCTTGATCTTACCAAGTGCGGCGTGAGCCATGTTACAACTGATTTAATCTATGTATCACCTAAATCAGCTAGAGCATTATCATATGAAGTAGGAAAACCTTATAAAGATAAATTATTGATGTTACCAAGATTTTTACTTTCAGATAATAGTGAGATTACATTAGAAGAAAAACGGCAAGCTTTAGCTCTAACAAACTATTTTTTTAATAGATATTTATTTCATAATAATAGACAGGTTGAAGCACGCCAAACTTTTATTGAATATACTTTAAATAATTTTTAGAGACTATATTTTTACTTTTATTTTTCTTATTTTATGATATACTTACTTAAGTAATTACTTAAATAAGTATGTAATATGACTAGACTAAGCATAGATATACCAAACGAATTACATCATTTTCTTAAAGTTCACACTGCACATAAAAATGATACTATTATGAATTTTGTAAGAGAAGCGATATATCATAAAATAGCACAGGAAAAAGTATTAAATGCAGAATCAATAAAAATATTAGAAGAATCAGCAAAAGGTTTAAATATTAATAAATATTCTGCGTATAAAGAAATGTATAAAAAGCTTAATTTAATATGATTCTGCAAACCTCTACTATTTTATTCCATGTCATTCTTGCTTTCGCAGGAATGACATAAGGGCTTTTCAAAAATTTCCCGGTACACTATCTATATACATACCGGTACACATAGTGACTTATTCAAATAATAATCTATGAAAATACTAGCATTTGACACAGCCAATAATACTGCATCGGTAGCAATATCTGAAAATGAGAATATCCTTGCATGTATAGAAGAATTACGTCCTTCTATGCAAGCAGAAAATCTAATGCCGATGATAGAAGACGTGATGAAATCAGCTAAATGTTCATATGATGATTTAGATTATTTAGCGGTAACTAACGGACCCGGTAGCTTTACCGGCATTAGAATAGGACTTGCTAGTGCTAAAGGTATATTATTTTCCAAGGAGAATATTAAAGCAGTAGCGGTTAGCAATTTTGAATATGCTTATTTTAGAGCCATAACTCAAGTTACAGATTATGATAAAATATATGTCTTTTTAAACGCTTATCGCTCACAGCTTTATATGCAAGTTTTTCATAAATCAGGACAAATAGAAGAGCCGTTATTGATAGATTTCGAGTATGCTATACAACTGCTTACAAATGAGAAAGGGAATATAGTTTGTTGCGGTAGCGGACTTGAATTCATATACCACCAAATTATGCATTTGCCGAATATAATAACTTTGCCACGTTTTGCACGAGTTAAAGCTTGGGTTACCTGTAGATATATTGCTAGTAGATTGTCGAGCGATGTAAAATTAAATAGCTCTATCGAGCCACTATACATACGCCCTCCTGATGCTAAAATCGCAATCAATTATGCCATTCCTAGTGAAAAGTAGGAATCCATTTACTGGATTTCTATAATCAACGAAATGACATAAGAGCTTTATTATAAGTATACTACATCATCTTCATAATTAAAGACTCCAAAATTATAAGATAATTTCATAGTAAAATCACTATTAGAGTGTTCTACTTGATTGTCTGATACTTTTATTTCATCTTCATAATCAAAGAATCCGGAATCACTATCAGATACTGCACCTGATTCTTGCTTTACACACTTCTTGTCGTGTATTAAGGCTATTATTTGCCCAACTAATGATTTCGATAAATCATGATTATCCGAGTCAATAATATCAATGATTCTTAATAAACTTTCATCTGAGGCGTGCGAAATTATTGGTGCTAGCTTATCATTTGAAATATGACTCATGATTCTTACTAAATTTTTATTTGGAATAATATCAAAATTTTCTGCAAGCTTTTCTTCTCCTGCTAAAATAATTATATTTTCAAGCTGTTCATCAGAAATATCCTCATCTGATAATTTTTTTAGTTCCTGCTCGGTAAGCTTTTCTAAAGAAAGGGTAGTATCCATATATGTATTTAATTTATCTACTGGAATAAATTGCATTAATTTTTCAAAATGCTCCGGCAAAATATACTGAACTAATTTTTGTGCTTGTTCATCGGAAATATTATTCATTAATTCTACCAATTTTTTATATGTTATCTTTTCAAAAACTTCATCTAATGCATTTTCAGACGTGTTTAAAATTGCTTCTACTAACTCATTATCAGGCAGAGTTTCTAGTTGATCTAAGAGATTAAATGTTTCTTCAGCGTTATTATTTAAATAAGAAAAAACTTTATTACTCACAAAATTAAAAGTTTCAGCAACTTTAGAAGAAAGAATACTAGATGTATTTTTTATAAAATTAAAACTCTTTACTCCGGAATCATAAACAGTTTTTAATGATGAACTAAATGTACTGAAAAAACCTTTACTTTTAGGTGTGTTAGTTACTTTTTCACTACCATCAAGCTTATTTAAAAGATCTGTAAATCTGATTTGAGCGATGCCTAGAGTATCTGGCTGACCTTTTACTGCTTCTTGGAAGATTATTTTAGAATTTAAAAAAGGATATTTAGCTTGAGCTTCTACTATTTTTTTATTACATCTTGCACTTTTTTCGTCATACTGCTTAATTGAATTATCTAACGCTGCTAAAAAATCAGTATTTTCTTCTTGCTTAGTAGGAGAAGTTATAAACTCAAATTCATCGTTAGCAAGATAGGAGGCTGACTTTGGAGAGGTATTATTTGGGATTAAATTTTGTAACTTATTAAAAATTAATGTTATGGCCATAATTTTTCCTCATTTCTGATTATAATAATCAACACTGCATTATAATAGAAATTATGAGAAGGTCAAGATAAAGGCTAATATTAACTTTTTATTATATTTTACTTAAAATTGATTAATTTATCAAAAAGGGATATTCTACTAAATGTCATGCCCGCGAAAGCAGGGCATTGTTGCGTGGTTCTAACGTTTCGTCATTGCGAGGAAATTACGAAGTAATTGACGAAGCAATCTCAGGAGTTTGTTATTATTTCATGAGATTGCCATGCAGTCTACAACTACTCGCAATGACGATTTAGTAGTATCCATGCAACAACGCCGCAGTACTTGTATGATAATGTAGCCAATTTTTGAAGTTCAACGAGTATATTATAATTGTCTTTGTTCTTGAATTAGCTCAAAAACTTCAACTGTGTCTCCTCCTCTAATATCTTGGTAATTTTCAAATGCTATACCACACTCATATCCTTCTCTAACTTCTTTAACTTCATCTTTTAAGCGTTTTAAAGTTTTGAGTTTTCCTTCATGAATGACTACATTATCACGTAATAAGCGTACGCCCGCTCCTTTCTTAATAATCCCTTTAGTTACATAACTACCTGCGATTTTGCCAACTTTGGTAATATTAAATATTTGTCTAATTTCTGCGCTTCCGATATACTGCTCTCTAACGATCGGATCAAGCATACCGCTCATAATGGCTTTTATATCATCAATTAAATGATATATTATACTATAATATCGAATATCGACTTTTTCTTTTTCTGCGGCAGTTAAGGCATTTGCCCCTGCTCTAACGTTAAAGCCGACAATAATAGCCGAAGAAGCATGTGCAAGAGATACATCGGATTCCGTTATCGGACCTACGCCGCTATGAAGTATACGAAGCTTTATCTCATCACTCGGTAATTTTAATAAGCTACCTGAAATAGCTTCAACCGAGCCTTGAACATCACCTTTAATAATTAAAGGTAATTCCTTAATTTTACTATTACCGGAAGCTTTTAAAAACAAATCTTCTAAACTTGAACGCGGTGTAATAGATATTTTTTTTTCTTTAGCAAGACGCATTCTATATTCGGCTATATCTTTTGCTTGTTTCTCATTTTGTACTACGTTAAATTTATCACCGGCAAAAGGCACTTCATTTAACCCCTGAATTTCTACAGGAACAGACGGAGTTGCTTCTACTATTTCTAGTCCCTTATCATTAGTCATCTTTTTAACTTTACCGTAAGCAGTACCAGCTATTATAATATCACTGTTTCTTAAAGTACCTCGCTGCACTAATATAGTGGTTAGCGTTCCTCTTCCTTGTTCAATTTTTGACTCGATTACAACACCGGCAGCTGAACCGAAAGGATTTGCCTTTAAATCCTGCATTTCTGCAATTAATAAAATTGCTTCTTCAAGTTTATCTAAGTTAATTTTCTTTAGTGCCGAGATAGGAATAATTATAACGTCACCACCTGCCTCTTCGCCGATAATTTCATGGACATATAATTCGTTCTTTACACGCTCAATATCAATATCAGGCTTATCAATCTTATTAATAGCTACAATTATAGGAACGCCCGCTGCTTTCGCATGATTAATTGCCTCAACCGTTTGCGTTTTGATTCCATCATCTGCTGCGACCACTATAATAACTATATCCGTTACTTTAGCACCTCTTGACCGCATTTCCGAAAAAGCTTCATGCCCCGGAGTATCAATAAAAGTAATTGCTCTACCATCTGCAAGAGTTACTCTATAAGCCCCAATATGTTGTGTAATTCCGCCTAGCTCACCTGCAGCAATATCTGTAGACTTAAGAGAGTCAAGCAATGAGGTTTTACCATGATCGACATGACCCATTACCGTCACAACCGGAGCACGCGTTCTTAAATCCTCAACCTTATCATCACTAATTAAAACATTTTCAACATCTGACTCTTGGACTCTTTTTACCGTATGCCCTAAATTTGTTGCAACTAGTTCTGCCGTATCGCCATCTATTGTTTGGCTAGCATTTGCAAGAATACCGAGTTTCATTAATTCTTTAATTACATCAGCCACTCTTTCAGACATAGCATTTGCAAGATCGCCGACTCCGATAGCTTCCGGGATCGTTACTTCTCTATATACTTTCTCAGGTGCTTGTGATACTAATTTACGCTTTTCTTTTTCTCTAGCTCTTTTTATAGACGCAAGACTTCTAGTTCTACCGCTGCCGCTTTCGTCATCGCTAAGCATATTGAAAAGATCGGCTTTTTTGAATTTTTTTGGCTCTTCTAGCTTAATTTTTGGTGCTATTATTTTACTCTCTGCTGTTTTATCTAATTTTTTCTCTGATTCTATACCGTAACGTGTTCGCATTCCTACTAAAGGAGACTTTACAAAAGTTTCTTCTTTCTTTTTAGGTATTTGTGACGGTATATCTTCATCATCTTGAACGATTTTAGCACTAACTTCTACTTTATTTTCTTCGGTATTTTGCTGTTTTTGTTCAACTTCTTTATCAGTTTCTAGCGGTTCTATTTTTGAGTTAGCAGACTGATTAATACTTGCAAGTTTGCTTAAAGTGCTTATTTTTGAAGGGTCATTTAATTGAGATTGCTCAGCAGCTTTTTTAAGAATAGATAAACGTCTGTTAAATTCTTCTTTATTAGCATCAATAACAGTTTGATCTAAACTATTCCTTTCTTTATTTAATGAAAGGGTAGTAGCACTACCGGTAGAGCTTTTTCTAACTTCTACTAGCGTTTTAGATTTAGCATTAACAAAGCTTTGAGCTCCTGTAAGAGAGTCAAAAGACTTATTAAGCGATAATTTTGAATTGCCAAGTGTCAACTTTTTGGGTTTGATTTCCTGGTTATCCGTCATATTTAAAACCTTTGTGTTTCTATTTTTTTCCGTCTACTACTTGATTATGTCATTCCTAACTAAAAACGGCGTTGCTCGCATGGCTCGTTTATGTCATTCCCGCGAAAGCGGGAATCCACTAAAATTTATAAAAAAACTTATTTTTATAGGTTTATTTTTCAAGGACGCCCTAATTACTAAGCTATTTATTCTGGATGCCTGCTTTCGCAGGAATGACATACACCCTACATTCAACCCACTAACTATCCTTCAATGCACCATGCTGTCTAGCAGTTTTAATCAGCAATTTAATATTTTCGTCCGTTATATTAGAATTTGGAGCTAAATTTTTAAATTCATTTACACTCATCTCTCCTAAATCTTCTATGGTCTTTATACCATATTCGGCAAATTGTAATATTAATTCAAGCGATAATTCTAATATATCTATTAATTCTTGCTCAACTCCTAGATCCTCTAGCTTTTTGATAATCTTTTCATTCTTAAGGTCGACGTAATTAATAGCCCGATTTTTAATCTCTACGGCAAGTTCTTCCTCAAAGCCTTCAATTCTTGTTAAAGTACTAATCTCACTACTAGCAATTTGTTCTACTGAATTAAATCCCGTTACCGATAAAAGCTGACCTATAACTTCTTCAACATCTAAAGCTTCCATAAATAATGCCGTAGAAGTTAAGAACTCTTCATTTCTTCTTTTTGATTCTTGCTCTTCGGTCATTATATCGATATTCCAACCTGTAAGCTGAGAAGCTAAACGAACATTCTGCCCTCTTCTACCTATTGCAATACTTTGATTTTCTTGCGAAACTACTACTTCTACCTTATGCCTATCCTCATCAATCAAAATTTTTGTGATTTCCCCAGGTGCAAGCGGTGCAAGAGCATTAACTATAAACTGTGCAAGATCATTACT
The DNA here is from genome assembly GCF_000166935.1 of Rickettsia sibirica 246. Lineage (NCBI taxonomy): Bacteria > Pseudomonadati > Pseudomonadota > Alphaproteobacteria > Rickettsiales > Rickettsiaceae > Rickettsia > Rickettsia sibirica. The sequence continues at coordinate 1,155,503 of NZ_AABW01000001.1, read as the reverse complement.
CCATAATACTATATCAATTTTCTCTCCGTTTAATTCATTTGTTACGGCTTTTACTCTATTACCTCTAATACCTACGCATGAGCCTACGGGATCTATACTACTATCCGAAGCAAATACCGCTATTTTTGCTTTTGAACCAGGATCACGTGCTACTGATTTTATTTGAATAATAGATTCAAGAATTTCAGGTACTTCTAGCTTAAATAGTTTAATTAGCATCTGGTTATCTACTCTAGACAAGAAAATCTGCGGTCCTTTTGTTTCTTGCCTTACATCCTGTACATATGCTTTTATACGATCATTAGGTTTAAAATTCTCACCCTTAATTAATTGATCTTTTTTTATTATTGCTTCAGCACGACTCAGGTCAACTATTATATCACCGTATTCTATTCTCTTAACTATCCCATTTATAATTTCGCCTTTTCTATCTTTAAAGTCATGATATTGTTTTTCACGTTCAGCTTCTATAACACGTTGAGTTATAACTTGTTTTGCAGCTTGAGCCGATACTCTAGCATGATCAATCGGCGGTAAATATTCATATATCTCATCACCGATTTTAGCTTCCGGATTCTTTATTAAAGCTTCTTCAAGTGAGATTTGCGTTAAGTAATCTTCTACATCTTCTACTATTTTTAAGATCCTTAAAAGATTTATCTCACCGGTTTTCCTATTTATCTGAGCTTTAATATTATATTCATTACCGTATTTTTTTCGTCCTGCTGCTTGTACCGCTTGTTCAACAGTTGAAATCAAAATTTCTTTTGATATTCCTTTCTCACGAGCTACAGAATCTATAATTTGTAAAATTTCTACATTACCTATATTAGACATACATTATCTCTTATTGCTTTAGCAATTTTTTAAATACTTCTTCAGTTAAAACTAGATTAGCATTTTTAATTAAATCATAATCAATTAGTACTTCTTGTTCTTCACATTTTAAATATATTTTATTATTTTCAGCTTTAATTATTTTACCCTGATAACGAGTTTTGCCATTCAATAATTCTTTAAGTGTGATTTTAACTTCTCTTTCTAAAAATCTATTATAATTTTCAAACTTTACTAACGGACGTTCAAGACCGCTTGATGCTACCTCTAAAGAATATGCAGCTTCTATTAAATCTTCAACATCTAGAATAGCGGAGATAGTCCTACTTGCTTTAGTACAATCTTCCACAGATATTTTTTCGCTGTTTAAGCTATCAATCAATATCTCGACTACTTTAGGGTTAACACCTTTAAACTTCACAAGAACTAACTCAAACCCCATATCTGTCAAGGATTCTTCTATTACGTTTGCTATTTGTTGTTCAATAGTTTGCATATTTGATATTTATAACAAAAAAGGTGGGATAAACCCACCTATCTATAATTTTTATAATGCTTATCCGTAACGAAAATACACTAATTAGAATATATAAGCAATATTTAACTTTATATTTTTGTAAAACTACATATTCATAAAGGGGCAAATACTCGATAATCCCTCTGGTCTGCTTAGAGATGGATCATAGTCTCCTCCTGATGAACAAAATGCTTCTACATGAATCTGAGTATACACATAACCCCCATTTTCGCTTCTAATATATGCTGCACATGATCGTTAAAAGAATGAGGACCACAAATTTCATCAGTTTCACCTTTTAAAAGGCCTAATAAAAATTCTTCAGCTATTCTACCGGTATGATAATGTATATTATCGTTCTCATTAATATTATTATAACTATCTTGAGTATAAAATTTATAGTGAATTTCAGTATCGCATATTGCTGCCATATCAGTTAATTTTTTTACAGCTGCATCTAATTGAAATGTATCACTGTTTTTATTTCTAGTAGAGTGAATAATGTGCATAACGGCGGAAAGCTTAACATTTTCTTCATTTGGTATACTATTAATTCTAGAAATAGAATGGCTTGCTCCCGACCCGCCGCTGATAAGAACGAGATCTTTATTGTTTTCTATATCTCAATATATGAAGGGTGTACTTTTACCAGATGATTTTCAGAATCAAATAGATAATTTGTTACAGTTCCATTAGGATTTTTCTTTATTAAGTATTTATAATAATGACCTTCTTCATCATGACCGGTTTTTATAACTGTAAATTCACTGTATCTTTCTCCTACTTTAACAGTAATAATTTGCCTATGTTTGTGCGGTATTACTTTTTGTTCAGCACTTTCTATTTCGATTTTTATTTTATGACTTTCAAAACTCGCTATATTATACTTTGCTTTTAATTCATCATATTGCTTCTTTTCAGCACTTACAAAATGCTTTCCTACTATATTTAATATTTCGGTTACCAGCTTGTTACCCTCATCTACATTTGATATAAGCTCTTCAGCAACAGGTTGATATAACTCTGAAAGAATATTACGCCCTACATATATACCAACAATTTTTGATACCGCCCTTTTACATTTATGATCATTCTCTAATGCTTGGATTGGATCACTTCTAAAAGACCTACTTCATCTGTTTCGTTATATGCACTTAAAACCTTTAGAATACTACTGCCGGTAAGATTTAAAAAATTTTTCATTGCATTTGGCTGTATTCCTTTCTCAGGTTTTTCAGTATTAAAACCCTTACTATTAAAAAATTCATTTACCACTGCTTCATATTTAGTTGCTAAATTTCCATAAAAATTTAAAGATTTAGTAATATCACAATTCTTAAAATAGCTCAGCAGTTTTTCTTATTTCTCTCACTATAGTTGTTCTAGACATAATTACTCCTTTTTGAATAATATAACCTTTACTATAAATATGCATTTAAAATACATATATCGATTAGTAACTAGACTTATATAGACGTTTTTTTTGTATATTCAAGGTAAAAATAAATAAAATTTTTATGCAGTTAACAAGTGTTACCGACTACGGATTACGTAGCCTTATATATCTTGCTTCAAAACCGGAAAGAATTTGTAGTGTAAAAGAGATATCAGAGTACCATAATATTTCCCTTAATCATTTGATAAAAGTGATTCATAGATTAGCACAATTAGGATATATTAATAGTAGTAAAGGAAAAGGAGGAGGAATTAAGCTAGCATTTAGCCCTTCTTCCATGAAGTTGGGAGATATAATAGAAAAATTAGAACCTAATATGGATATAGTAGAATGTTTCAATAAAAATACTAATAGCTGCAAAATTACAAATTCATGCCAATTTAAACATTTTATTAAAGAAGCAAGTGAAGCATTTATAAAAACATTGAATAATTATACATTAGAAGATGCAATGATTACTAAAACAATTCAAATTAAGGATAAACTATAGAAAAATAAACGTTTTTCTTTTTCCGCATATTAAAAACTCTTGATTCCCCTTAGCTCCTAGTATTGGACTTGCTATTATACCGAATATTTTAAAATTATGCTCTTTCTCAAGCCAATCTTTGATTTTATCGCATACTTTTTGATGTAAGAGAGGATTTTGAATAACTCCTCCCTGCTCTACTTCATGCTTTTCGACCTCAAACTGCGGTTTTATTAAAGCAATAAGCATGCAATCTTCTTTCACTAAATTTAGTACAGTCGGTAATATAGTAGTTAAACTAATAAAGCTGGCATCGCAAACAATTAAATCAGGCTTCGTTATTATTTGTTTATCGGTTAAATATCGTGCATTAGTCTTCTCAAGCACCTTAATGTGTGGATTGTCGCGTAATTTAGGATGAAGTTCGCCATAACCGACATCTACGGCAAAAATTAATTTTGCTTTACGCTCAAGTAACACTTCTGTAAAACCGCCGGTGCTACTACCGATATCAATACAAACTAAATTTTCGGGATCAATTTTAAAATAATCCAAAGCGGCAATTAATTTTAATGCCCCTCTTGAAACATAATTATGCTGTGGTAGCTTTACCTTAATGTCGGTGTCATTTATATTAACCTGTATCCCAGGCTTAATTAACTGCTCATGCTTATTATGTACTTTACCTTGGATAATCAAACTTCGTGCTATGGTAATATCTGTTACAAAACCTTTTTGCAGCAAATATTGATCAAGTCTTATTTTAGTCATTACTGTTTAAATTTGAATTTAACTTATGTTATAAGGGCCCATTAGATAGAAAATATACAATTTGTCTAATTGAAAGTTACAGTTTCAATTAGACATAATATATTTGAGCCATACAATAATGCTGCAACTGAAGGGAACATGGTAATCTAGAAAAATATTCAAACCCTAACCAATATATGTCTTTTCTTACCGGCAGAGAGCTTTATAACTTTTTTATCGAGTAAGAAATTAGTGTTAATTATCATATTTTCATCTTCGACTAATCTATCATTTATCTTAGCACCATTCCCTCTTATAAGCTTGCGTGCTTCCGATTTAGAAGTAACAAGCCCTGCTTCATGAAATAATTCATATGCACTAATACCTGCTTGTAATACTTCCTGCTCTAAAACAACGGTAGGTAAATTCTCATCGATTTGTCCTTCTTCAAATATCTTTACTGCAGTTTCTAGAGCTGATTTTGCTGCCTGCTCCGAGTGACAAAGCTTAGTTAGCTCATAAGCAAGCTGTTTTTTAGCTGCATTAATATCTTCTGCCGCTAAACTCTCAAACCTATTAAGCTCTTCTTGAGTGAACTCGCTATATAATTTGGCAAATCTAACTATGTCGGCATCTTCGCAGTTACGCCAATATTGATAATAATCATACGGGCTTAACAAATCTTCATTAAGCCATACCGCTCCCGCAGCAGTCTTGCCCATCTTAGCACCAGAGCTAGTCGTAAGTAGCGGTGTCGTCATACCGAATACTTCTTTGCCGCTTATTTTACGAATTAAATCCGCTCCCATTACGATATTGCCCCACTGATCACTACCGCCAAGCTGCAAGCTGCAATTGTAATGCTTGCTTAAATAGTAAAAATCATAGGCCTGCAATAACATATAGTTAAATTCTAAGAAGCTTAAATGCTGCTGACGCTCAAGCCTTAGTTTTACCGAATCCATAGTCAGCATACGGTTTACCGAGAAATAGCTACCGAAATCCCGTAGAAAATCTAGATAATTGAACGAATCTAACCACTCTGCGTTATCCAGCATAATAGCATCACTTTTACCGTCACCGAATTTGATAAACTTCGACAAAGATTTTTTAATACCTTCGGCATTTTTAGCTATATCTTCTTTGCTTAAAATTTTGCGCATTTCGTCTTTCCAAGTAGGATCACCGATTTTACTCGTACCACCGCCGATAATTACAATAGGCTTATGCCCGTGCTGCTGAAGCAATCGCAGAATCATTATCTGCATTAAACTACCGATATGGAGTGATGTAGCAGTACAGTCAAAACCTATATACGCAGCTATTTTTGTTTCTTTCGTTATAGCAGTTAACCGATCCAAATCGGTACATTGATGGAAATATCCTTTATGTATAAATTCTTCTATAAAACGCATATATTATTTCTTATTTTTTAAAAATTCCTTTTTTGCTTTTCTGCTAGGAAATAAAGTGTTAAGGAAAATAGCATCTTTATCACCTTTTATATAAAGTACTGCATATACTTACGCAATCATTTGAACATATAAAATTTTTTATATTTCTCTTGATTATGATGTAATTTAATATCTAATAAATTACTATCAGCAATCGACTGTATTATTTCTTCAAAGCCTATACCACGCTCATTCAATCACTTAACGTTCTTTTCATGATTATATCTATACTTGGTCATAATATTTAGAGTTTAGTAGGGTCTGAATGAATTAAGATAGGTCTGATAAGGCAAACCATACTTAGAAGCTTTAATTTTTATTGCTTCTATGTCATGTTCTGCAATCCTAATAGTAACAGATCTTTTTTTACTAAGATGTGCTTTTGCAAATTTTTGAAGCAAAGCTATTTCACTTCTATCATCAATTTTTTGCTGCTTTTCAAAATTATCTTCAATACCTTGTTCGTAAGAATCTAGTTTGATACTCATAATACAAACATTTTCAATGTTATAAAGAATGTAAGTACTTTGTCAATACTTGATATATTAGATTATCATGCAAATATTTGTAAAAGCAGCAATATCAACGGCTGCATGGAGATTTTATGCTCATCCTACAGTTGCTATGGGGATTTGTGTTGGAACAGCTCTTGCATATTCGCCGGAGAACACATTTGAGTTATTAAAAAATACGACTTATACAGGAATAGAAGCAGCAAAATTTGCTTATAAAAATACAGCAGGAATAGTAAACGGAATAGCCGGCTTAGCTCATCTTGTGTATGATAACTTACCAAGCTACAGCAAAACTCCTCAAGTGGATCTAGTCGGTAGCATAGAAATTTCATGAGTAGATGCTGTTGCATAAATCTCTAAAATAGCCAATAACTAAAAAAACTGATTATGTCATTCCTGCAAACCAGGGACGTTGTTGCATAAATCGGTGTCATTCCCGCAAGACATTGTTGCATGAATCAGTAAAATCCACTGTGTCATACAGTGGTTTGACCACGGTATCCAAAAAAATAACTTAAAACACTGGGGATGCCCGCTGCTGCAGGAAGACATTGCCCGCGTAGATCGATTCCACCATTGTCACCCCGTAGCCTGTACCTGCTGGGTCCAGTTAAAAATACTAGTATTTTTTTTATCATATTTATGGATCCCGTGGTCAAGCCACGGTATGACAACAGGAAATCGATCCATACAGGCAATGCCCCACGGGAATGACATAGAATAAAAACTGTCCGGTTACCTTACTGATATCTGTTATATTTTATAATAATAAAATTTTATTTCGTTGTTTTTAAATGCATCTTTTTTATTCCTAAAACCCTTTTTCAAAGAGCTACAGGAAAAATTAATATTACCGGCTTGAGCCGTGTCCGGTCCTTCATTTTTATTTTCTCTATATCCTTACTACTTGGTACTACAACGGCAATATGCCCTGCTCTTTTTGGATTAGCATTGTTATATACGGATACAACAAAATATCCTTGATTAGCAAATTTTTGTGCTTGAATAAAACTATCATCACGATTTCCTGCTTTAACAAAATGCCATCCGTTCTTTATTCGGTCTGTTTCAAGCCACTCAGCTTGCTTATTTGATAAAGTAAGGTATAAAAATTTTATCGCTTTCAGGATGGTAGAGACTGATTTGGAAGCCCCAAGGCTGCACTAGCAGCATACGCAAAACAACTACAATGAGTCAAACGCTTTAACTTAGGAGAATTATATTTTTCTGTTTCTTCTAATAAAGTTTCTCCCGACTTACAATTTATTACATTACCTTTCTACCACTTTTCCTCAACATTTCAAAAGTTAATTACTGCTAAATTTTTTTTAGCACTTTCTGATATATTGTCTGCTTGTGCAGTCATATTAATCCAAAGTAAGTAAATTATGATTAATTTTATTTTATTCATTTTTTTCTCATATCAATTTATGAACCTCTATATACAATATATAATATGATAATTCAACTATTAATTGTAATTTTTATATTTTATTATTCAGAGAAACATAAGAACACTCTATGTTTCTTGACAAATGCTATGCTTTTATATATGCTTCTTCGTATGTTAGCAACAAGAAATAAGGCTTAGAAATAAGTACTTCAAACTTAGGCACCCGTAGCTCAATTGGATAGAGTATATGACTACGGATCATAAGGTTAGGGGTTCGACTCCTCTCGGGTGCACCATTCTTCAATTTCTTTCACTTTTATGAATGAATCAAACGGTGGACGCAGCATAAAATCAAGCTTTTCAGGTTTAAGTGTTAGGTTAGAAAAACTAAAGGTGGTAGAAAAACGATGCGGGCAGCATTATATATGGCAACTGTTACGTCTGTAAGATATAATTCTGCAGTTAAACCTTTTTATACAAGACTTGTAAAAAAAGGAAAAGCCAAAAAGTTAGCTCTTATCTTGACTTCTTAAACACAATTACCTATGTAAAGGATAAAGAACTTAAAGGCTTAGTTAAATGCCGTAAGCTGGAACGGACTATATTTTGAGCGAGGTGGATTTAGCTTTACCAAGTGAGATTTAAGCAAGAAAGAAACACATTTATTCCCGGGAAATAAAGATTTTTCTTCTATATAGAGTTATCTCCCAGTTGAGATATTGCTTTTTGACTGATCGTTTAAAGCTTTCCATTGTACTTAGCAGCAATTATCTTTTGCCTAGGTTCATTTTTTGCTTCAGCTTCACTAGAAGAAGTGTCAGCAGTCAATTTCTTTTGTCTCTGTTTTTTCAAAGGTTCATGTTCTTTATCTTTGCTATGTTCTTTCTCCGGGTTTATTTTAAGCGGGGTGTCCTTAATCTTTAATTCCCCTTTGCCTATATATCTTACTATACCGTTAATTGCTATTTTCTTCTCCTGTTCTGATAAAGCGTTATATTTTTCATATGCTGTTTTACCTAGAAAATCCTCTAACCAGTCAGGATTTTTTCTTATAGCATCTATTAAATCCCATTCATATCCTACTCCATTTCCTCCGCTAGTAGTAATATTAAGCGGTATTAAGTGTTTTTGTTTACTCTTATCAGTAAAATGCAAATCTACATTTTTCGTTTCTTTATTTATAATTAAATCACAACTAATACAACAAAATTTAGACAATCCTATGTATTATATTTCTGCACTTAATTGATTATCACGATCTGGAAGTTGTGCTTTTATATACTGTATTATTCTCATTTCAGCATGAGCTTTATCGCTAAGTGGACCATCTAATACAATTTTATATGGTTGTTTTATAGCTTCAATAATTGAATGGACAAATTTTTTACTTGCATCAATAGTATCAGGGTTTAATGCATCTTCTCATTTCATCAAATCTCTTCTAGCTCTAGCTACTGCCTTCACTACTTTTGGACTTACACTGGTTACATTACAGACTTTTTGTTGAACCTCTTGATTATTATTCGGATATTTTTCTAGCTCTTGCAAAATACGTGGTAATATATCCTTATGGTCGCTATTATTTTTATAATAATATTGTGCAACATCTAGAAGTAGCGCTTTTCGTTGAGTAGATAGATTTTGTTGTTATAGAAAATTTTTTTGCTCTTCTGTAGGTAAAGCTGTGTAAGTAGCATAATCTTGTAAATATTTAAAAACTTTTGTGGTATGTGTCTCAATTTGTTCAACTTTATTTGTGTTCACACTAGAATTATGTAATTCGTTGAACGCTACTAAAATTTGTTTGCCATCAAAACATACGGCACTACATTGGCTATTATATTGAATTAACCTACCTAAGGCATCAAAGCGTCTATTTTGTAAAGGAGTATCATTTTCTTTTATAATCTTTGAGTTAAGTCGAGTACGGAAAGCATATGCAAAATTCTGCAGATTTGAGTTGTTGTTGTCATTGAATAACCTGTGGGTAGGATGCTCGTCAGCAAATCCAACATGAAATACCATATAAGGAACAAGTTGTTTTGGAATAATCTTTTCTGTTTTACTTGCTAAAACCGCTAGAACTGCTAATTTTTCAAAACTTTCATCCAGGGCTTCACTATTATTTTTTTTCTTATAGTGTTCAGTAAGGATTTTTAAGGCAGATATAGATTCGTTTAATATAATACTTTTTAATAAAGCCTCTCTCGATTTTTTATCTCTTATGATTCCTCTACTGTCTGGCTATCTACATATTTAACACACTCTACTGTTAACCTTTCTTTCTGTGCATTTGTTAGATTTGCCATATAAATATTATTTTATAATTTTAATTATTTTCTCCTAAAGCCTCAACGCTTTTCTCAAATATTGAATTATCAATATCATTACCGTCTACTAAAATCATCATGTTACCTGGAATGCTTTTTAAGCTTTCCGCACCCAAATTGGTTATGTTATTATCTCTTAGATCTCCTAATTTAATGTTCATAAGCGCTAATTTTTTTAGAGAATTGTTTTTTTGATGTTCGCTATTGTTTCAAAACCTAGATCTCCTATTTCAATATTATTGCTTATGAGTAAAGTTTCTAACGCTTTATTTTCGGTTAATGCAGTAGTAAGTTCTTTTATATTATTATGGGTTAAATTATTGTTATTAAGATTTAGAGTTTTTAACCATGGATTTAATTTTAAAGCAGATGAAGTTATTTGTTTTAAATCTAAAGTATCAATAGGCGTGAGGTTAAAAAACCTTCAATTACTTCTGCACTTTTTTCGGAGATTCTTGTTTCATTTAATATTAATTCTTTAATATATTGATTAGCCATTAAAGCATGCAGTAATTTTATGACTCCCTCGTTTCTAAGGTTATTATACCCTAAATTTAATGACATTAATTTTGCACTGCTAATATTATTTGCGATAACGTCTATCCCTTCGGCAGTAATATTCATTTGTCCTATATCTAAGGATTTTAACGGTAGTTTTGAATGAAACAACTCACTAATAATTGCTGCTCCTTTATTTCCTACTTCACTACTACCTAATGCTAAAGAACTTAAATTAGGGTGGTTTTTAATATCATCTATTAATATTCTTAAATCTTCTATTTTCAGCGCAATAGAATTTAAAGATAAATATTCAAGAGAGGTATTATCTGCTAAAGCATCAATAAGAATTTTTATTTTTTCACTATCTAAAGAAGTAGAATTCAGATTTAAATGTGATATTTGATTTAACTTTACAATTTTACTTAGATTTTTTATATCATCGTTACTAAGGTTGCTGCCATATAAATCAATTTCTTTTACTACAGTATTTTTCTCTAAAGTTTTAATTACAATTGACAAAAAACTACTATCTTCTTCATAAGGTAGTTCTACACAAACAATTTCAGGATCATTATTCTTAATTTTCTGCAACAATAAATCATTTCGACTAAGGTCAATTTTTTGTCTTTTGGGAGACTCATCTTTCTTCACATCATCTATGCTACACAAGATATAGACATTGAACAAGGTGGTAGTAATAATTGTTGTTTTACGTCCTATAGCGTCTCCTATCCAACCAAATATTAAAAAGCTCCAAAAGGTCTTAATAAATATGTTGAACAAAAAGCAGATGAATAAATAAAAACTACTTTTGGATCAGCCTTTGGAAAAAACAATTCATTGAATACTACTACCATATGTACATAAAGCATAAGGTCAAAATATTCAAGAAATGTACCAACAGATAATAAACCTATTGCTTCTTTTTGATTACGATTTAAGCTGCTTTGTTCTTTCTCATAGCCGAGCATAATGTCTTTATAAAAAATTAAATTGTAAAGAAACTTATACTGTTTTATATAAAAGTCAATAGGAAATTTCGCTTTATACGATAAATAAGGAAATGAAGTACAACTTAACTCACTTCATATACTAATGCGTTGATCTTATATGAATATGGCATCATCTCACCGATAGTGGAAAACTAAAACCTATTAAGAACCAAGTTAAATAAAACTTATATCCCAAATATTGTTTGAATAGATAATTAATATATGCAATCAAAGCTACTGAAGCGACAATGATAGCTAAATTAATAAAACGATTTAATTTTGATTGAGGAAAATCAAAATATTTATAAAACAGCCCCCCAGAAATAGTAAAACCGAGTAATCCCCAAAATACCGTCCATACCCAAGCAAGACAATTCACGTCAATAATTTTAAGATAAGCTACCATCGGTACGGTTAATAGCCATAAAAACGCTCCAAACATATAAGGGTATTTTTGAATAATCTCTTCTTTGGTTACACTATATATAACAGCAATAACCATTATTCCAATTGTTATAGATGCAATAATATCAACGGATAATGATAGCCCTTATAAATCAGCGAAAATCCCATACCGGTTAAAATCACTACTATTATTATTCTTAATTAAGGAATATATAATATTTGCAAAAAACCAACCGTCAAATACTGCGCCGCTGCTCATATGACCGCTAGGGAAAGCAAAACCTTTAATATTTAGAGCAGGATTCAAAGATATTTCAAATGTATATTTTAACAATATATTTAAAATTGTAGTGAAAAGTAATACACAAATAGCTTGTGCAAATAGTTGCCTCCTAATATAGTAAATCCGAGTATTATGATAATCTCATAACACTTTTCTTGTCCAAATAACAAAAAAACTTTTGCTGAATATTGAACAAAATATCCTTATTCATTACTTTACTTAATTTTATTTATATATAATTGAAGTTATCATAAATAATAAGCTATAGATATGAAAAATATTTTCTGCAAATTTGTATTTACTATTTTCATATGTTTAATAAATTTACAACTAATTGCTGCAAGCTTTAACGAAAAAATACCTTTATATTTTAAATTAACTAACGAAAATCTGTTAGCAGGACAAAATGCGTTAAATATTGACCTTTGCGACTCTAGAATTAAAGAATGGTGTACAAAGCCACAAAGAGAGCTAGGGCTTAACGGAAAAAAAATCAATGATTACATATCTATTTCACCTGATATTAAAGGAGAATGGCGATTTGGCTGGTGGTATAACATAAATTTTACTCCAGAAAGCAATTTTGTAGCTCATCAAACTTATAAGATTACTATCGAAGATTATATATTCCCTAATTTTGTCGGTTTAAAAAGTAATAATATAAGTTTCACGACTTTACCACTACTTCCTATTATTAAAGAAATGAATTATCTACAGGATAATATCGATATTTCCAAAAAATTCGTTCAAACTAAAATAGCTTTTAACTATCCTATCGATCCTAAAACTCTAGAGGAAAGAATAGAGTTTATAAAATCTTCAACTAAAGAAAAATTACCGTTTTCTATCAAATTCAATACCAATAATACGGAAGCTACGATTATTACTAATATACCACCGCTTACAGATAAAGAAGATACAATTTCCGTAATTATAAAAGACGGTGTTAAACCTCTACATGGCGGAGAAGTTTTCACATATAAAAATGTAAAAGATCTAAATAATAAGACGCCAAATAACATAAGATATTCTTATAAAGAAAATGTATTAATTCCAAGTCTATCCTCATATTTAAAAATCACTAATAGTACTGCTACAATTGTTAAAGATGATAAACTAAAACCGGAACAGATAATTATAATTACCACAAATACACCGGTGTCGGGTGAGGAAATAAAAAAACATTTAGAGTTATTTTTATTACCGCAGGATAAGCCGGCTTTCTTAGGAGTTGCAGGCAAAAAAAACTATAAATGGCAAAATCCGAAAGAAATAACCGATGATATTCTTAAATCGAGTGAAAAAATAAATTTTGAGCTTTTATCTTCTGTCCCAAGCATTACTACTATGCATAGTTTTAAAGTAGATACGTTTGCCTCAAGAGCTTTGCTTGTTAAAGTAAATCAAGGTGTTAAAACATCGGATAATTTAACACTCGGCTCAGATTATTTTCAAATCGTACAAATACCGGATAACCCTAAAGAAGTTAAGCTAATGTCCGACGGTTCTATTCTTTCATTAGCCGGCGAAAGAAAGCTTCCCGTATATTCACTTGGCATAGATAAATTATATTTAGAAATCGATAAGATTAATCAGCAAGAAGTTAATCATTTAATCAGCCAAACAAATAGATATAATATTTTCCAAAACCCGACTTTTATAAATGAATATACCTTTAATGAGTATAATATTTCCGAGGTATTTCAAGAGGAAGTAATAGTGAACTCTCAAAATTTAAATTTACCGCATTATACCGATTTAGATTTCAGTAAATATTTTAATTTAGAAGAAGCAGGCAGCTATTCCAAGGGGTTATTTCTAGCAAAAGTTTATGCTAAAGACAATAATAACATTATATCTCAAGATAAAAGATTAATTTTAGTTACCGATCTTGGTTGTATAGTAAAAACTGATAAAACCGGGACGCATCATATCTTTGTTTCTTATATCAGTAACGGTAAACCGGCTGGAGGCGTAAAAGCAGATATTATAGGACTTAACGGTGAGGTGTTAGTAAGCAGCAAAACCGATAGTAAAGGACATGCCGTTTTATCAAATATAAATGATTTTTCAAAAGAAAAAACTCCAGTGGCTTATATATTAACTACTAAGGATGATTTTTCATTTATGCCGTATAGTAGAATTGATAGACAAGTTAATTATTCTCGGTTTGATGTAGCAGGAGCCGTTAGTTCTGATCAAGGGTTAAAAGCTTATTTATTTTCCGATCGTGGCATCTATAGACCAAGCGAGCAAGGTCACATAGGCATTATGCTCAAACAAACCGACTGGCAAGGAAAATTTGACGGCTTACCTTTAGAAATACAAGTAACTAACCCTAGAGGAAAAGTAATAGATAAAAGTAAAATAGTTCTAGATGCAGAAGGATTCGGCGAATATTTATTCTCAACGCTTGATGATGCCTTAACCGGCTTATACAATATAAGCTTATATTTAGTAGGAGATAAAGGCAGCAATAACTATCTTAATAGCGTGTCTGTCAGGGTTGGTGATTTTCAGCCTGACCGCATGAAAATAAACATAAACTTCAATAACTCACAAGATGAGCTATGGACGAATCCAAAAGATCTTAAAGCAACCGTTAATCTCATAAATCTTTACGGCACTCCTGCAGAAAATAGAAAAGTCAGCGGCTTTATTGATATTAGACCTACCGAGTTTTTCGTACCTAGATTTAAAGAATATAAATTTTATAGTAGCAAAGGAAATAAAGAGTTTTTTTACGAACGCTTAGGAGATATTACTACCGACTCTAAAGGTACGGCAAACTTTGACCTTAACCTTGAGAAATATTATAACGCTACTTTTAATCTAACATTTTCAGCAGAAGGATTTGAGCCTGATTCAGGAAGAAGCGTAAACGCAAGCAAATCGCTTATAGTGTCACCTCTGCCTTATATTATAGGATTTAGAAGCGATAGCGATCTAAAATATATTAAGACAAAAACAAGCGCGGCAATAGAATTCATAGCCATATCAAATAAAGCAGAAAAAGTAGCTGCACCTAATTTAACTCTTAACTTAAAAAAGATTAATTATGTAAATAACTTAGTAGCAGACAGTAACGGTAATTATTCTTACAGTTCAGTACCTATTGAGACTAATATATCTTCTGACAAAATTAATATCACGGCAAACGAAAGTTATATTTATAAAGTGCCTACTAAAGAAGCAGGCGATTACGTTATTTACTTAACCGATAAAGAAGATACAATCTTTGCCCAAGCTGAATTTTCGGTAATAGGTGAAGGAAATGTTACGGCTAATTTAACAGACAAAGCAAATTTAAAAGTTAAACTTGATAAAGATGATTATACAGCCGGCGATACTATTCTTTTAAATATTATAACTCCTTATACAGGTTATGGGTTAATTACTATCGAGACCGATAAAGTACATAATTTTGAATGGTTTAAAGCTGATGAAAATAATAGCATTCAAGAAATAAAAATTCCTGACGGCTTTGAGGGTAAAGGATATGTAAATGTACAATTTATAAGAGACATAGAAGCTACGGAAATCTTTATATCACCGTTTAGCTATGCAGTAGTACCGTTTACTGCGGGCATTTATAAACATAAACAAGATATTGGATTAACACTTCCTGCAAAAATCAAATCGGGAGAAAAGCTAGCAATTCGTTACCGTACTACAAATCCCGGTAAAATAATAATATTTGCTGTTGATGCAGGGATATTATCATTTGCTGGTTATCAAACTCCCGACCCGCTTAATTACTTTATTAACGATAAAGCCTTGGAAGTCCGAACATCACAAATCATGGATTTAATATTACCTGAGCGTCCTTTATTAATGAAAGCTTATATGGCGGCTCCTGCCGGAGACGGTTGTATAAATGTCGCTCGAAACCTTAATCCGTTTAAAAGAAAAAGCCAACCTCCCGTAGCATTTTGGTCAGGAATTTTAGAAGCAGATCTTGATGAGAGAGAAGTCACATTTGATATACCAAGCTATTTTAACGGCACTTTAAGAGTTATAGGGGTAGCCTCAAGCCTTGACTCTATAGGAACTTCCAAAGCTGATTTATTAGTCCAATCCGATCTTATTATCAATCCAAATTTACCTTTATTTGTAGCTCCAAATGATGAATTTACAGTACCGGTAACAATATTTAATAACCTAAAAGATTCAGGAAATGCTCAGGTTTTTCTAAATATTGAAACAAGTGAAGGACTTAAAATATTAGATTATCCTAAAGAGATCCCGATAGACGAAAATAAGGAAGCTACTATTAATGTTAAATTAAAAGCGACTGATCAACTCGGTTCAGCAGAGTTAAAGGTTATGGCTTCTATAAATCACCTAAAGCCGGATATAATATCTATGGCAGTAGTACATAGCTCCGAATTAACTAGTACTACGAGCGTTCGCCCTGCTAGTCCAAGCGTTACAACAGTTAATACAGGCTTTATTACAGACAACAAGGCTAATTTAAAAATCTTACGGGATGTATATCCTGAATTTGCTAAACTACAAATTTCCGCTTCTAAATCACCGCTAGCTATTATTTCTGGCTTTAAAGATTTCCTAGATAATTATCCTTATGGTTGCACTGAACAATTAATAAGCCAAAATTTTGCTAATATTTTATTATATAATGAACAAGAACTAGTTCAGATTCTTAAAACTGATCGTAAAAAAATGGATGAATCATTATCAAAAATATTTCAAACTTTATCAGAACGTCAAAATTATGACGGTGGATTTAGATATTGGAACAATTTTAATGACGATTCCGATCCATTTATTTCCGTTTATGCTATGCATTTCTTAAGCGAGGGAGCAACTAGATATTTAGCCGTTCCAAGTGATACATTTAATCAAGGTATTTACTATTTAGAGAATATGGCTAACAGATCAATAAACTCCTTAGATGAAGCAAGAGAAAAGGCATATGCGGTTTATATCCTGACGCAAAACAGCGTTATTACTACAAGCTATATTGCAAATATTTTAAAATATTTAGACGAGTACCATAAAAATACATGGCAAGATGATTTGACTAGCGTTTATTTAGCAGCTAGCTATAAAATACTGCAAATGAATGAAGAAGCGGAGAAATTATTAGACAGATTTACTCTAAATAAACCTATATCAAAAACAGACTATCAGTATTACAATCCTCTAATAAAATATAGTCAGTATTTATACTTAATTTCTATGCATTTTCCAGAACGGTTAAAAGACTTTGACCCAAAAATTGTACAGGATATCGCTCTTTTTGCTAAAGATAACTATAATAGCCTATCCGCAAGCTATGCTATTATGGCAAGTCTTGCCTATGCCGATAAAATAAATCATGTAGATGAGGCTACTATTAAAGTAACCTCTACAGATAAAGAAGTTACTTTAACAGGCAATAAAGTGATGATTGCTGAGCTGTCAGTAGAAAATAAGAATATCGACTTAACATCCTCAAGTAACGGCTTTTTCTATCAGCTTTTAATTTCAGGCTATGATAAGCAATTAACAGAAAATAAAGAGATAGTTAAAGGCATAGAAATAACAAAAAAATATCTCGATGAAAATAATAAAGAGGTTAGCAAAGTAAAATTAGGTGATAATATTACGGTGGAAATCACCATGCGTTCAGGTAGTAATAAAACCTTGAGCAATGTGGTGCTACTTGATTTATTACCAGCAGGCTTCGAGCTTTTACCGGATAACAACCACATAAATATATTAGAACGCACGCAGGAAGTAATAATATGGAAACCGATATATATAAATAATCGTGATGATAGAGTTATGATTTTTGGTACTATTTCTGATCAAAAAATGACGCATCAGTATAAAATCAAAGCAGTTAATAAGGGCATATTCTCTACTCCTGCTATTTACAGTGAAGCTATGTACGACCCTCAAACTTACTATCGTGGTGTTATAGGCAATATTATTGTGGAGTAGCATTACCCGCACGATTTTTATGTCATTCCCGCGTAGCATTGTTGCGTGGACCGGTAAATGCTCTCTATGTCATTCCTGCAAAAGCGGGAATCCAGTAAAACCTACAAAAAACTTGTTTTTTTAGGTTTATTTTGTCAATATTAAGACTACTTTTTCTGGATTCCTGCTTTCGCAGGAATGACATAGTAGGAGTTTATCCCACAATTACTTTCAGCTTCTCTATATTTTTTGGATCTTTTACAAGTTCTAAAAATATTTCCTGCTCATAGGCAAGTAGCTCTTCTTCATTTGTTTCATTATGTGTATCAATAATATCTTGAAATTTGCTAAGCACCTTATTTTGTAGATCGTTATATTTTGATGTATCTATTGCTGTTGCTAAATTTATTTTAGGCAAAGTAATTTTATGCGGAATCGGTACTATCTTTTTAGGTAGGTTTAATTTTAAAGCTTCCTCTAAAATATAATGCTTGTTCATATTTACGTGCATATTCTCTACATCATAATCTGCTTTAAAGTAATCCGGCTGAACTTGTTTTATTCTGCTCTATAATATTGCTGATATTTCTAATTAGTTTAGTTTTATTACCATTACTTCAAGCAAACATTTCGGTAACACCGCCCCACCCGGGTATTAAACCAACACCACGTTCTACAAGCACTGCGTTAAGTTCTTGAGTTCCTATAATAAAGCTTGAGTGCAATAACAGCTCATATCCACCTCCAAGTGCCACACCAAGACCACAAACTAATAACATGTACAGAGGAATAAAGTGGAGCATGGTTTGCTGTCCCAGCTTTAGTAAATTCTCTAGATCGTGAAAATTCTTATCTTCAATATAAGACAGAAGAAGTTTTAAATCAGCACCGGCAGAAAAATTATTTCCTTGCGGATAAATATAAAGATTTTTACCGTCATTTTCGGCTTTACTTGCTGCTTCTTGTAGTAAATAAAACACCTCATGATTTAAACAATTCATTTTTATAGTAATAACAAAAATCAAAACATCTTGATAAAGTATTAATTTTGCCGAGCTATTCTCTAATACTATCTGACTTTCTTGTAAAATATCTTTGTGAGAATTAAATTTTTGTTTATCGATTTTTCGATATTCCTTATTGGCTAAATATTGCGGAAGTGGGATATGAATTAAATCGGCATTTTTAATTACCGAATTCCAACCGTTTTTAGCCGCTATAGTCAAATAATTCAAATGGACCATATTTCCAGCTGTAACCAAGCTTCATAGCAGCATCGATATCATAAATATTATCCGTAACCGACGGAACTAGACCTGCTAAATAAACATAAAATTCCGTGATAATTTCAGTAAAAAATTTACCGTAAACCGAATCACTTACAAGAAGCGCATCAAGATTAAAATATCTACTTTTTGAACAGGACTATATGATAAGTCGTTTATCTTGATAACTTCTTTAATCTTTTTGCCATTTGATACCGATAAACGATCAAATCCACCGTCACCTTTACGTCCCATTAACTGCTTCTCTATCATCTTATCAAGAACAGGGGTCTTTACATATTATTTTATGATAAGCATCATTTGCAGGAAGAGAGGCAAGTAATGCACTTGAAATTAACTTCATTACGTCATACCCGATTAGATCATATAAACCGAAAATTCCGGTACTCGGCAACCCCAAAAATGTAGTAAATATTTTATCTATAGTAGCAACATCAAGATTCTGACTTATCGCTTTACGGGCTACTAATTCAAGTAAAAAATACCCTACTCTATTAGCAATAAAACCAGGCGTATCATTACATTTTACTATAATTTTACCAAGCGTTTTCGTTAAGAACTCTGATACTCTTTCTATTACTTCAGCCTTTATCATAGGGTCTATAATTAACTCAAGCAGTTCTATATTATCTTGGCGGATTGAAGAAATGCGTAATAACGAACCTAGATTTAATATTATCTGGTAAATTCTCTTTGAGTCTTTCAAGCGGTAATGTAGAGGTATTAGAAGCAATAATTGCATCTTCTTTAAAATAAGGAATAATTTTATTATATAATTGGTGTTTGATTTCTAACTTCTCAACAATAACTTCAATCACTAAATCACATTCTTTAATTAAATCTAAATCATATTCTAAATTACCGATGGTAATGAAATTTGCTCTATCAGGAAAAGATAAAGGGGGAGGTGGAGGTTTTTGTTTATGCAAATTTTCTTTAGCGGTGTTAACTATTTTATTAGGATCATCGGAATCTTTAGCGATAATATCAAGCAGCACTATTTTATAAGAGGAATTAGCAATTAACGCTGCCAATTCCTGAACCCATTACTCCCACACCAATAACACAAACTTTTTTTATTTCATTTTGCATAAGTTACCTTCTGTGTTACCCCGTGCCTTGACCATGTGGTCCAGTTAAAAATACTAAAAATTTTTATTATTTTTTGGATCCCGTGGTCAAGCCAAGGGATAACATCGAGTGTGTTTTTCGATACACACAACCATATCCCCTTGCAATAACGTTATGTCATAGCAACACTTAAGACTTTTACCGACGCCACCCCCGGCTTGTCGTAAAATTTTAGCACATTCATTTATAGTAACAGCAGTGGTAACGACATCATCGACTAATAAGATTTTTTTACTTACAATATTATACTTTGTGTTAAATTTGATACTACCCTTTATATTATTTTTGTGTTGTTTTCGTGGGAGAAAAGTCTGAGACTTAGTCCATTTTGCTTTAGTTAAAATCTCAGCTTTTAACATTTTATCGGTAACTTTTGCAATTTCCATAGCTAAAATATGAGCAGGATTATACATTCGTAGGTACAGGTATGATTAAATCAATATCTTTTATATCCTCGCTGCTATATCTATTATATAAAAGCTTAGCAAATATCGTCTTATCTTGATATTTAAACTGATGAACTATTTTTTTGCTATGCTCATTACACTTAAATAAGCTGCGAGCAAACTCATAATTAGGTTTGTTGCTATAACAATTTCCACAAATGCAGTTATCTAAGATTTTTATACTAAATCTTTGTCCACATATACTACAATAGGGTCTTGCTATAAACTCTAGCTTCTTCCAACAATCGCTACAAAATTCACCGCTCCCCCTAGTATTTCCGCACCGCTTAAACATCTCTGCGGCAAGATATAATCTATAAGATAATTATAAGTCTTTATTAACAATTACAATCCTCTTGAAGATTCATGGTGTTTAGAAGCATTTGGTGTTGATTGTGATGATGGTGCGCTAGCACCATAACGAACCCCCTTGCCACGTGACAAATTCTCTTGCATATGTTGGCTTGCTCATGAGCTTTATTTTGCTCAGGTTTTACTTTATTACTAACTATTTGGAGTTATAAAAGATTGAAATATTTCTTCTTTTTTACCGTACATTTCTTTTAAATCACCAAATTGTGATTCAACAAAATAACCGACTCCTACTTTTACTGCCGATTTAACTTTTTCACAATTAGTTTTTTCAGCAGGAAGAGCAAATTCAGGTCTCGCTGCAACCTTTGCTCTAGTTACATTAAAATGCTCTCTTAGCTGCCCTTCACTTAATTGATCAATTTTAGGGGGTATAGTTAAAAATTCTTCTAATGCTTTAGTATCTATTTTTGCTTGCCTTTCTTTTTCAATCAACTCTTTCTTATCTTCATAATTTCCTATTGATGTTTTAAACTATTTATTTGATTTATTTTATCTTTTTTTCGCTCCATACGCACTAAATTAGCATCTCCTTCACCTATTACATTAGCTCCGCTCCTCCTCCAATAGCACCTGCTACCAAACCGCCTATAATACCGCCTACAGAGCTTACTTGTGCTACTAAAGATACCGTCTCTAAGGTAGTATCTTGCTTTTAAAATCTCTTTAGTTCTAGTTATATTTAATTTTTCAGATTCAACTTTTTCTTGGTAAATTTTAGCTAATTGAGTATCCAAGACATTTTTAAGTTCAGGGCTATCTTTTGCTTTATCTATTCGAGTAGTAACTACTCACTCTGATTGCTTCACATAATTAGCTTTAATATTTTCTAAAGTTTTTTCTTTCTATCTAAACACTTATCTTCTTTTACTTCTAAAGTTTCTTTTCCAACATTGTAAGCAACGGTTGATAAAGAAAGTGCAGCAAGCCCAACCCCGACGGGAGTGGGATTCAGGACTAACGATACTGCAACGCCGCCAATTCTAACCGCACGTCTTACTGCTTTACTACCTAATGTTTTATATGTTTTCTCTAGAACATTTGCTGCAGTTTCACCACCGGGTAGTGTCATGATTTTATTTAATGCCTTATCGGCTAAACCGGGACTTGGGGGACCTTTCTCTTTAATTTTTGCACCTTGCTGAAGTGTATCAACCGGATCATAAGCTTTGGCTACTTTTTCTCCAACGTTAATTACTCCTTCTACTAATATGAGTAGGACTAGCGATAACTTTACTGCCCTCCTGTGCCACTTCGATTGCTACTCCACTTGCAGCGATTCCGGCACGAGCAACTCTAGCACCGTAAAGTGCCGTATCCTCTTGCAGCGTTCTTTTTCCTGCTGGCTTATTTTACGATTACCGTTCTCCTGTGAAGGCTCAGAAGCTTTTGTTTGTACTGCTTCTAAAAGCTCTACTCTTTTAGGGGTATTTATTGAAGATTTAAGCTTATTATCTTCTGCTGCATTTTTTATTCCTTCTTCAGGAGTATTAATAGATGATTTACTGCTTAAATTTTCTTTACTCATGCATATCTCATAAAATTATGTTCTATGTTATTTCACATTCTATGTCATTCCCGTGAAAGCGGGAATCCATCTTTTAAAAAGTATAAACAAACAATGCTTTTATCGATTCTTGATTACTGGATTCCCACTTTCGCGGGAATGACATCAGAACTAGCTAGAAATGATACAACACTCACCTCTTCCCCATCGCATAGCTAGTAATCAAGTTTTTTACAGGTTTAAAATTATTGATCACCTTAAATCCTATTTGTCTTAAACATCTTAAATTTTTGGAATAATTTGAAAAAATATTATTTAACTCATCAGTCAGCTTATACATAATAAAATTATCCTCTTGCCTTAACTTTTGATATTCTTGTAATGTGCCATTATTACTAACTATCATACTCAAAATCTCTATATCCTTTATGCCCTGATTAAGCCCTTGTCCGGCTAGCGGATGTACTGTGTGGGCAGTGTCGGCAATAAGCACTATACGGTTATGAAAATATCTATTTGCTATACGGGCTTTTAGTGGAAAGCTACTAATCTCACTATCAATAGTAATTTTACCTAGGGAATTACCGGCATTTCTTTGAGTTAAAAACCTAACTTCTTCTACAGGCAAATTAACAATTAAAGCAGCCTGATCAGAAGAAGTTGACCATATTACGGATGAAGCATATTGATCTTTTAAAGGCAGCAAAGCAAAAGGACCAAGCGGCAGGAAATGCTCCATAGCACAATTTTCATGCGGCTTTTCATGCTTAATATTAAATGTAAGAGCAGTTTGATAAGGTTTCTCAATTTCATTAGCAAAGTAATGAGACCTCACTTTTGAATTTGCTCCGTCACATATAATTAATAAATTACACTTAATTTGGTTATCATCAAATTTTATAATCGAGTAGTCATTATGGCTTATAACCTCTTGATATTGATTATTATCAATTAATGTTATCAACGGATTATTAGTTATTTTTGACAATAGCATTTTTTTAAAGTCGCTATTCTTAACCACATATCCAAGTACAGCGTCAGCGTCATTTCGTAAGTCTAATATCTCTGAAGCCTGATTATCTACTACATATATGTCTTGCATTTCTGCTACAAACTTCTCAAGCTCTTCCCATATATCAATAGAGAATAAGAAATTTTTAGAATGCGGCGTTAAAGCAGTAGTTCTTATATCTTTAAAAAACTCTGGGCTTTTTACCGATTTACTCTCAAATATAGTAGTTTTTATACCCTTTTGTGCAAAAGAAAGCGCCGTTAACATGCCGCTAAGACCGCATCCTAAAATTACCGTATTAGACATCTTCCCAAACTCTTCTACTTCTAGAAGTAATTTGTGCGTCGATCCGATACTCGCATCCTCACGTACGCTTGTGTACGCTGCGGTGCTGCGTTTCGTGTCTCCTACAAATTCCTCTCTATAAGCGAATTTGGCAAGATGTCTATCAATCTGTTTTGTTTTCATTCGATTCATTTATGAAATATTTTAAATATCCGTTTGTTGCTATAAAGCTTAGAAGAAAATAAATAATTGCTATATCCAAATATGAACTATTGCCTGAGTATAAACCTAAACAACAAATCAATACACTCGCTAAAGTCGTGAAGCTATTTAAAATCAATAAATTTGTAAAAATATCCGTTTTGCTGATAAATAGGTAGGTTATTAAGCAAATAAATAATGAAATAATAATTAAAAAGATGTTAAGCATAATTTTTAAAATCGGTTTTACTGTTGGATACACAATCGTCATCGTCATTGCGAGGAAATTACGAAATAATTGACGAAGCAATCTCAGAAGCTTGTGATTATTTCATGAGATTGCCACGCTTCCTACGGTCGCTCGCAATGACGACTTGGATATCCTACCCCTCTCATTATATATAATCATTTATAACACTACAAACTGCAAATAAAATTAATTAAAATTCCTTAAATAATTTTAATATTATGTCATCTTAGCCAACCTTTACATTATAAATAGCTATTGTGACAAAAATGTTATAAAAAAATATTGCTTTCTTTTACATTCGGCATTAACGTATATATTTAGGTTCTTGCGTACGATTAATTGATTTAATATTTTTAAGGTAAATTGTAATGTCACAACTAGATGTTTTAATAGTAGACGATGAAGAGAGTATACGAAATCTCATTGCTGCCAATTTGAAAGATGAAGGTTTTAACCCTAAGGTTGCCGCTAATAGTACTCAAGCCCTTAAAATACTTTCCGAAAAACCGGTCTCTGCAGTTATACTTGATATTTGGCTTCAAGGAAGCGAAATTGACGGACTTGGGATTTTAGAGATAATAAAAAAACGCTATCCTTTAATGCCGGTAATAATTATTAGCGGTCACGGTACTATAGAAACAGCAGTAAATGCTATAAAAATGGGTGCTTACGATTATATAGAAAAACCGTTTAATAATGATAAATTAGTTATTTTACTTACAAGAGCTTGTGAAGTAACAAAGTTAAAACGCGAAAATATAGATTTAAAATCAAAGGTTATAGATAAAACTGAATTAGTAGGCGAATGTTCGGTAACTTTAAAATATAAAATGGCAATAGCAAAGGCAGCTACCTCTAGCAGTCGTATAATGATTCACGGTAAAGTCGGTAGCGGTAAAGAACTTGCAGCAAGATTAATTCATAAACAATCTAAAAGGGTTAATAATCCGTTCATTATTTTCAGCCCTACCTGTATGACTACGGAAAAAATCAATCAAGAATTATTCGGCGAATCGGAAAAGCAGGCAAATAATAAACGCCCTACTATCTTAGAATTTGCCAATAACGGTACTTTATATATAGATGAGGTCAGTAATATTCCTATTCCTATCCAAGTAAAATTATTAAAATTCCTTAAAGATCAAACTATTACAAAACCTTGCGGAAAAAATATTAAAATTGATATAAAAATTATCACCGGTACTTCCAAAAATATCCAAGATGAAGTTAATAACGGCAAATTCCTAGAAGATCTATATTATCGCCTTAATGTATCCTCTCTAAAAGTACCTTCATTATATGAAAGAAAAGAAGATATACCGCTACTCGTTAAGTATTTTGTTAAGCAACTTTCAAAATTTTCAGGTTTAAAAGAACGTAGCTTTGCCGATGAAACTATCGCTGCTCTTCAATCCTATGAATGGCCGGGCAATATTAGACAATTACGTAACGTTGTTGAATGGACTTTAATTATGAATCCGTTAACTACAGGTAATAATGACATTATAAAACCTTATATGATACCTTCTGAAATATTAGCAAATAGTGCTAATCTTACAAAATTTGAAGATAGCTTTGATATGTTATCTATGCCGCTTAGAGAAGCTAGAGAAGTTTTTGAGCGTCAATATCTATCGGCACAAATGAGTCGTTTTAATAATAATATTTCAAAAACATCCTCATTTGTCGGTATGGAAAGATCGGCTTTGCATCGTAAATTAAAATTATTAAGCTTACATATACCTCCTACAAATAGAATAAATGACGAAGAATATGAGGAAGTAAATGCTTAAAGTCATATCAATAATTACGATTTATTTGTTATTAAGCAGCTGCTCCGAATCTACTCGTGATGCGAACGGATTACTTACGGATAGCCAAAGCACGGTAATTCGGAATTATATCATATCGCAAAATTCTAAAAACCTTAAAGTGAACCTTAAAGAGAAGTTCGGTTCAAATTTAAAAGGAGTAAAATTAATAGGAGTACAGCTAATAAATGAAGATTTATCAGGAATAGATTTGACTTCCTGCGAAATATTACGTGCTGATTTTGCAGGTAGCAATTTAGACAAAGCAATACTTACAAATGCTATAATTCAAGAAAGTAAATTTGCAGATTCGGTAATAAAAAATATTTCCGGATATAATTCTGACTTTCAAGGTTCAATTTTTCACAATATAACATTACAAAATACAAATTTTGTTCAATCAAATTTTAGCGATACTGCTTTTAATAAAACTACTATAATAAATGTCAACTTTGAAAATTCTGAATTTAGTCATGTATTATGGAGCAATAATACTATAGACGGTGTTAATTTTCAAAAAGCTAACCTACAGAATAATAGCTTTAAAAATACTAATATAACAAATTCAATATTTTACGGTACGAATTTAGAAAAAAGTATAATAAATAATACCAATTTTACTAATAATTATTTTGAATCTAGCAACCTAAGTCAAACTACATTAACAGCAGTAATAATTAAGGATTCTAACTTCACACACAGTATTTTTAATGAAGTAAATTTTAATAACGTACAAAGTAATAACTCTTGCTTTTCATATGCTTCCTTTCAAGATTCAACATTACAAAATATTAGCCTTACTAAATGTGATTTACAAAATAGTACAATTAGTAGTTCAGTTTTAAAGCATTTTAAAATCAATAATGCGATATTAAATAATATGAGTCTAAACGATAATAAATTTAATACTTTATCAATAAAAAATAGTAATGCTAATTTTGTAAGGATTAATAAAACTAAAGGCTCAAATATTACTTTAGATAATATTAGCTATACTAATAATATTTTTAGCAATAATGATTTTAAACAATTTATAGTGATTAATACTGACTTAAACAGCAGTGAAATAATAAACTCAAATATAACTAACGGACAATTTAATAATATAAATTTTTCTAAATCTTTAATACAAAACGTAAATTTTTCAGATGTTAAAATTACTTTAGGCAATTTAAACCAAGTAGCTCTAATAAATTCCACTCTAACAAATACTGCGGTTATTAACTCCGTCCTTTCTAATTCGCAAATAAATAATATTAACTACCAAGCGTATTCCGGTTTTATTAATACTAATGTTTCTAATAATATTATTTTAAATAGTGATAATTCGAGCAAAATTCTACCAAATAATATAGTAATAAATTCGGTAAAAGATTTGCAAAAAATAACTCACTTAGCAAATATGAATTTAACAAATTTTGACTTGAGCAACTTAATATTTGATAGAGTAGATTTTTCAAATAGTATCTTTAAAAATGCTAACCTAACAAATACGGTAATAAAAAATTCCATTTTAAAAGAGGCTAATTTTTCTGCAGCAATACTTACTAAAACAGATTTTTCAAACTCAATATTAACAGATAGTATATTTAAATCAGCTAAAATTG
Organism: Rickettsia sibirica 246; assembly: GCF_000166935.1. Taxonomy (NCBI): domain Bacteria; kingdom Pseudomonadati; phylum Pseudomonadota; class Alphaproteobacteria; order Rickettsiales; family Rickettsiaceae; genus Rickettsia; species Rickettsia sibirica. The sequence continues at coordinate 1,127,765 of NZ_AABW01000001.1, read as the reverse complement.
ATCAGGCGGGCTTTAATAACTCCGACCTAACAAATGCCGATTTTACCGAAGCAGCAATTAAAGATACTTCGTTTGATAAAGCTAAGACAAGCGGAATGAAAGGAGTAGAATAATCTTTAAATACCTTGGTCCTTATACGAACATTCAGTATGTCATCCCCGCGTGGCATTGTTGCGTGGATCAGTAAATGCTCTTTATGTCATTCCCGCGAAAGCGGGAATCCAGTAAAACATATAAAAAATTTTTTATATGCTTATTTTGTTAAAGGTATAATTTTGTCCAATATTAAGGGTTATTTTTCTAGATGCCTGCTTTCACAGGAAAAACATAGCATTTACCTTTGGTTGCTCTTGGAAGACTTTGCTTTATTAGTAGGAGTATTAGACGGTGTAAATGAATTATTATTTATAAAAGCAGTAGGACTTTGCTGCTTCATTCTATTAATAATTTGTTGTTGTTTCAGAGTATTTATCTTTTGTTTTCCGGCTATCCTTATAGATTGAGTAATTTTGGCAGTTTCTACAAATATTTCCTTAGGAGTTTGTAGCTGATCAATTCGCTCATAATGTTTTTTAAGAAACTCTTCTTTTATCTTTGGCTTTATTCCTTTCAAATCAACATATGTTCTATATAACTTCTTTAATTTTATTTGTTGCTTGGAAGATTGGTGAGGAAGTGATTTAATCGAATGAACAAGACTACTACCTATTTCTTTTATAATATTAACTGCAGGCGAAGCTATTTTCTTTATTCCTTCATAAATTTTACCTAACCAACTAGCAATAACATCTAATAGTTTAGGCGCATATTCTTTAGATATAGGGGGTATATCCCTTATAATATCTCTCGCTTCAGTTAGATTATGAGCTAAATGGAGTAATGCTTTTTTCTCCTCTAACTCGGTAGAGCGATTAGCATATGAACTAGCTATATCTGCCTGAGCATCTATAGTATCGGTAATTATTGATTTAGTATCATTAAAAGAAAGATCTATAGGTGTCTTTTTTTGCGTTATAGGACTGTCTTCTCTTAATTTATCTAGCCTATCACGTATTGCTTGGTCTTTTTGATCATTAAGACTTTTACTTTTTTGTTCTAGTTTAAGCTCAGATTGCAGCTGCTCAATTAGATCGTCTACTTCATTACCGGATTTTTTTGTGGGGATATAAGGTCTATCTTGGAGCTTTGCAAACCTTTCTTCTAATTCTTCAAGTGATGGAGGAGTGCCTTTAAGTTTTGCTAGTCTTTCTTCTAATTCTTTTATTATTTGATCGTCCTGCTTTTTCTTAGACATATATATACCTCTATAATAATTCCTAGGTTTTGTAAAAGAAAATTAATAAGATTTTTGCAATAATAGTTATTCCTATTTCAAAAAAATCTTATGATTTACAACAAAAAATAGATTAATTTAATTTTCCGCATGCAAAGCCTAGTTATTAATAACACAAACTACTAACTAAAATAAAGTATTTTTTGATATGAGTTAAGATATAATTATATAAAGCTAGCATTATCCGTGTGGATCAGTTTTGCCATTGTCACCTAGTTCCTTGATCACGGGGTCTAATTAAAAATACTAATAATATTAGTATTTTAAGTTGTTTTCTGGATACCACACAATTCAGCTAATTCTGCACATGCCTTATTTTCTCATATAACTTTAAACATTTTTCTTTTTTAACCATTCCCTCACTTCGTCAGTAGTGTAAGTTTTAAAATCAGGAGCATTAATTCTTTGCAAAGCAATTTTGCATCTTCTGAATCTTCTTGTATTTCCTGTAGATAATATTCCATTGCTTTACGTACTATATATACCCTTTTGATCTGTCTAAGTTTTTTGCTGACTATGCTAAACTATTATTTAGTTCGTCCGGAATAGTTAAATTCAGTCTTGCCATCTTGTGACCTATCTTTAATTAATAACACATTACGACACATAATAGCACAAACTACAAACTGAAAAAAGCTATAAATACTTATCCAACACGTCCGACATAATTTTACGAGCTACAGGGGCGGCGGCTTTACTACCGCCTCCGCCATGATCAATAAAGACGGTAACGGAATAACTAGGATCGTGATAAGGAGCGAAGCCTAAGAACAAGGCATGATTACGCCTCTCCCAAGCAATAGATTTACGGCTTAAATCATCTTTAGCATTTAGTTTGCCTTGCACCTGCGAAGTACCGGTTTTACCAGCGAGCTGCCTATTTTTGCCTAAAATTCTATTATAATACGCCGTACCTCCCGCAACATTAACGGTATTATACAAACTTTCTTGGATTATTGTGATATTTTCGGGCTTAATATTGACATTATAAAATTCCGGATCATTTTTTAATATTCTAGGCGTATACAGTTTACCGTTACTTGCAATAGCTGTAATAAACCTTGCAAGCTGCATCGGCGTTACCCCTAGAAACCCCTGTCCGATTGCTAAATTAAAACTATCTCCTATTGACCAAGGAAGCTTTAATTTTTTCTTTTTCCACTCTTTTGACGGTACAAACCCGCTACTTTCAGGAGCTAAATCAATACCGGTTTTTGAACCGAGGCCAAATTCTCTTGCAACTTCAAGAATTTTATCCGGACCTACTATTCTTGCTAATTCATACATATAAATATTACAAGAATGCTTTAAAGCAGACATCATATCTAACGTTCCGTGCCCGCTATGATTCCAACATCTAAAGCTATTAGTACCAAGAGCAGAGCTACCGTCGCAAAAAACGGTTTTATTAGGATTAATGCCTACTTCAAGGGCTGCAAGTACGGTAATTATTTTAAAAACCGAGCCTGGAGGATAAGAATTTTGTATTACCTTATTAATTAAAGGCTTATAAGGATCACTCGTTAAACTTTGCCAATAATTTTCCGATAATTTACTGAAATGATTTGATTCAAAACCCGGAGTGGAAGCACAAATTAGTACATTTCCGGTTTTAGTATCCATAACTATTGCCGAAGAACCTTTAGGATTTAAATATTGCTGGATATTTTGCTGAAGAGACACATCGATATTTAAATGCATATCTTCACCCGATTTAGTAGGGGTTCCTGCTATTTCTCTTACCTGCTTACCGTAAGCGTTTACTTCAACTTTTTTATAACCAAATGCTCCTCTTAGTTTGTTATCGTAATATTTTTCAATACCGGATTTACCGATATTAAAATCGCTTAAACTATGTATATTTAATTCCTGTTTCTCGTGCTCATTTACTTGACCAAGATAACCGATTAAATGAGAAGTAACGCTTGAAAAAGGATAAAACCTTAAATAACCTATATCAATAAATATTGAAGCGAGTTTATGCTTTTGTTCTTCAATCATTGATACTTGCTGCCAATCAAGCTGATCAAATATTATTAAAGGAGTGTGGCGACTAGATTTTTTAATTTTTTGCTTAATATAATTATATTTTTCCGGAGATAAATTTAGAATATTACTAATTATTTCTAATTCATCCCTATAATTATTATTAATGCTTCTATCTATTACTAGCTGATAACATGGTTTATTAGTAGCTAAAATATTGCCGTCTAAATCGTAAATTCTTCCTCTAGTCGGTGGAAGTACAACAAAATTAATACGATTCTTATCCGATAAAGTCTTATATTCTTCGCTTTTAATAAGCTGTAAATAAAACATTCTTATTCCAAGCAACGATAAAAATCCGAGTTTACCTAATCCGATTATAAAGGCTCTTCGTGAAATTAACTCACCATGTAGTATTTTCTTATTTAGCATACTTTTTAAAGTAATTCATAGGAGAGTCAAGTATAAGACGAATTATATTATAAGAAAATATAGTTGTTAAAAATTGAAAGAAAATTATTAAATATCCGTCTGCTTCTAGCTTCTTGATTTTTATTAGTAAATATTTAAAATTCAATATAAATAAACAATAAACGCAAAAAATAATGAAATTTATTAAATAGTTTTTAGCTACAAAATATTTTGAAGATAATTTATAAATCGTATATGCCGATAAAAACACTAGCGAATTTGTACCGATAGGCATACCACTTATTTGATCTATAAATAGACTGAGAAAAAATATGCTAAAAATATTTAAGGAATATAACGACATAAAATAATAAATAAATATAATTTCCACCGCCGGAAAGATTCTGCTTTGAATATTTATTTTATAACTCACTAACGGAAATAATATTATAAAAAAACATAGCAAAGCAAACAGCAATTTTAATATTATTTGTAAGCTATTTTTATATATTTCCTGTTTTATCTTTAACATAAATAGTTTTTTGTTATATAGTTTTGTACTGTGTCATACCGTGACTTGATCGGCAATTAGGTTATCATCCCACGACTTGATCGCGGGATCTATATAAACAACATTTTGTGTGGTCATTTTTACTGGACCCCGTGGTCAAACCACGGGGCGACAATAGAAAAATTGCAACCACCCAACGACCATATCAACCATATACAAAATATAAATTAATTTTCTATTTTGTACAGTTTTAAAAAATGAATATGGATTCTACAATAACTCACAACAACTAGGGTTAGGTCTTTTATCATTATCGCTAAGCTCTAATTCTTCTTGTGCCTCGGAACTTGTGGATATAAATAGTTGTTTTGATATAATATTATTTATTGTTGTCGTAAGATCAAAAGACTTAAGCCATGGGATAGGTATACTAGGTTTATCTGTTATATTTTTATTTTTTGACATAAAAACCTCCTTTTTAGCTTATAAATGCGTCATTGCCAGAAAATTTAGGCTTTTTGTTGCACAGATCGTTTTATGTCATTCCCGCATAGGCGGGGATGACATCAAGTAGGTTTTACCGATCTACGCAACAATGCCTGCTCGCAATGACAAAATCTATAATTATTAGGTAATATTTTAACTTTCTTCCTCACTTTGTTCTATCGGTTCTAAACCATATAAAGATATCATACGTTCAAATACTCTACCGGCAGTAGGGGCAGCCGTCCAACTTGCGGTTGCAAAGCCAAAGCTTTCTTTAGTCGGTTTCGGCTCATCAAATCTAATAAAAATAATATATTGCGGGTTAGATGCAGGCAGTATACCTAAAAATGATGACGCTCTACTATTTTTTAGATATTTCTTTTTTCCTGCCCCTTGTGAAAGTTTTTCTGCCGTACCGGTCTTACCGCCGATAAGATAGCCTTTGACCTCTGCTCTTTTACCGTTACCTTCTTTTACTACCGCTCTAAATAATTTCTTCATTTGGGTAGAGGTATTTTCACTAAAAACTTTTGTACCTATTACTTTTTTATCCTTTCTTTTTAATAAAGTAAGATCATATAAAGTACCGCCGTTAACAACCGGTAACATTGCTCTAACAAAATGCAAAGGGCTAATCGAAATGCCGTAGCCATACGACATAGTAACACTTGTTAACTCATTCCATCTTTTCTCGGAAGGAAATAACGGAGTACCTCGTTCAGGTAATTCTATTTGCAACTGATCTAATAGACCTAATTTCTTTAGGTATTTTTTAAAATTGCTTTTACCGATTTCAAGCATAATTTGACTTGTGCCAATATTTGAAGAATATAGAAAAATCTCAGGTACACTATGCCATCCTTGCCTTGGCGTATAATCCTTAAGCTGGAATCCTCCTACTTTCATATAACTTATATCATAAGCATCATTCATATTTATTGCACCGGTATCAAAGCCGACTGCCATAGTTAATGCCTTAAACACCGAACCCATTTCGTAAATCCCGAGACTTGCTATATTAAACAGCTCTTCCGGTTTGGCTAAACTCGGATAATGCGGATCGAAATCAGGCTTATTTACTAATGCTAAAATCTCGCCATTATTTGGATCAGCAATAATGCCTACTGCTCCTATGGCCTTAAATTGCTTTAAAGTTTTATCAATCTCCTCACTTAAAATACTTTGTAATCTGATATCAATAGATAATTGAAGCGGTTCTTTCCGATTCTTTGGTTCGTTTAATTCATAATCAGAATTAGTTAAATACTTATCATAAGCGAGCTCTAAGCCACTAAGCCCTACCGAGTCTCTACCTACATAACCGACAACATGCGACAATAAATTAGAAAAGGTATAAATTCGTTTCTGCTCTTCTTCAAATTCAAAACCAAGTAACCCAAGGCTAGTTATCTTTTCTTGCTGACTAGGTAGTACATCCCTTTTTACCCATATAAAGCTTTTATTTGACTTAAGTTCTGCAAGTAATTTAGCTTTATTAATATCAGGTAGAATTTCTGCTAGCTTTTTTACGGAAGTTTCAGGATCAAGTACTATTTGTGGATTAGCAAATAATGAGGCAGAAGGTAGGTTCACTGCTAATAAATTACCGTTTCGATCAACTATTTCTTTTCTAAATTGATGATTTTTTTTAAAGGAATTAATATTTTTATCGTAAACATTCGTAGCAACGATTATCAATCTGTAAGATAAAGTACAAAAAAGAAAAGAAAAGACACAAATAACCATTAATAAGCGGATTTTTGTATTTTTACTACAAACATTCCAAATTGTTAGACTTTTAATTGTAGGTTTCCATTTTTCCCAAATTTGTTTCATATGTTATTTATGGTGTTTCAAACACTAATATTTCCGCAATCCTTATGTCATTCCCGCGAAAGCAGGAATCCAGTACTTTAAAACCTTTTCAAAACTTGATTTGAAAAATAAAAAATCTTTAAAATCAAGATTTTTTGAAAAGCTCAATTTATCTCGCTTTACCCTAGATTCCCGCCTACGCAGAAATGACATCGAACGCTTTTTCCAAGCCATGCAACAATCCTACCAAGATACGCAGATCAACTTTAAAAAGAGCAAGGAATCCACAAGACGAGGAACGGAGCGTATACTTAATACGTGAGTACCACAGTACTTGTAGGATGACGTAGCCAATTTTTGAAGTTCATCGAGTATCCTTCACTCTACTCGAAACAGTCTGTATATACTTATTATTTGTAATTCTTTTGTAACGCCATTTACTACTCTTGGAAATACTAATATTATGATTAAATTTAATATTTTGATCGATATTTGGCCCTAACGGATCTTTTATCATTTGATAAGATTTAACTGTTTCTAATTTTAAATAAGCTGCCGCAAGTTTTTCCAATCTAGCCGGCAAAAGTAGATAAGCTTGCTCTGCTTTTAAAATATGAATATTATTATTCTCACTATTTATCTGTTTTACAACGCTACTTAATTGATAATCAAGAGTTGAGACTCGCTCCTTTATGCTAAACAAACTACATATTGCTATAATTGTTATCAATAATGTTAAATAGTGAAGCTTTCTTATACTCATAATTAATTACTCATATATCGCTTTTGCTGCTCGAAGTTTTGCCGATCTCGCTCTAATATTTAGCCCTACTTCTTTATCTGACGGTGCTAGAGCTTTGTTAGTAATAATCTTAAGCCATTTATTTGGATCAATCGTCATGTCCTCTTTAGCATATTTTGATCTTACTACCGGCTTTTCCGAATTTTCTTTAAAGAAATTCTTAACTATCCTATCTTCTAAAGAGTGAAAAGACACCACAACTAAACGTCCATCTTTCTTTAATATATTTTTTACATTCACTAAAAACTGCTCTAACTCCCCAAGCTCATCGTTTACATAAATCCTAATGGCTTGAAAGGTTTTAGTTGCAGGATCAATTTTGCCTTTTCTAAATCCTATACTACTTCTAACAATCTCGGCTAACTTGGTTGTACTATCAATTCTCGCCGTTTTTCTATATTCTACAATTCTCTTAGCAATTCTTCGTGAAAAACTCTCATCTCCGTATTTGTAAATTACGTCAGCTAGCTCTTTTTCCTCTGCCGCATTTACAAACTCCTCGGCACTAAGCCCTTGCCCGCTCATACGCATATCGAGTGGTCCGTCATGCAAAAACGAAAATCCTCTATCTGCTATATCTAACTGCATTGATGAAACGCCTAAATCCAGCACTATCCCATCAAATTTTTTTTCCTTAAGCTTTGCAAAACTATCCGCAAAATTTGTTTCTACAAAATCAAATCTCTCACCGTAATTTTGCTGAATTTCTTCGGCTCTTTTAATCACGTTTGGATCACGATCCAAGGCTGTGACATAACAGTTACAGCTTTCTAATATTGCTTTGCTATATCCTCCTGCTCCAAACGTACAATCTAAATAAGACTCACCGGCTTTTGGGCTTAAGGCCTCTAACATTTCATTTAGCATTACAGACACGTGAGATTGTATCATTAATGAGCATTCCTTAGAGTTAAGCGCTTTTCATGAGCAATTTTTTGAGCGGCATTTAAATATTTCTCAAAATTCTGCGGCTGCCAAATCTCAAAAATCACCCCTTTACCTACAAAACATGCTTGCTCTTCGATTCCTGCATGCTTCATTAAAGATTGCGGCAATATAACTCTTCCCTCCCCATCAAAGGCAAGTTGTACAGCTTCCCCGAATATCATAGTCTCAAACGCATCACGCTCCTCGGAATAAGGATCAAGCGTCTCTATCATCTGCCTTAATTTCTCGATATGCGAAATACCGCACACCTCTATACAATTATTCCTAATCGACGGATAAGCAATTACACCGTTAAATAATTCTTTACCTAGTACCGCACGGTAATTCGCCGGCACCGACACCCTACTCTTTTTATCAACACCATTTACATACTTAGATAAAAATACATTCATTGGGTTAATTTGGGATTTAATGGGAAATTATAGGATATTATAGGAATATCAAGGAGTCAAGGGTTTTTAACAAGGATGAGTTAAATTATTAAGATGTCATACCGTGGCTTGACCACGGTATCCAAAAAAATAATTTAAAATACTAATATTAGTATTTTAGAATGGATTCCGCGATCAAGTCGTGGGATGACAGAGGGGGAATTGATCCACACAACAACACCATACAGGAATAACATCGAACCACACAACAAAGCTTAATCTAATGATTTTATGGATTTTTTAAAGTGATTTTCACCTTGAAAATTCATATTATTTAATATATTAATTTCAGATAAATGATTATAGTAATTTTATGGCTAAAGTTAGAGAAATAGAAACGATGGCTACTCTAATAACAAAACAAACATCTTCTTATGATATAGGTATGGTGTCTGGATATTACCTTACTAGAGCAAGACGACACCTGCTTCTTCCAATTTTATCCCTAGCATTAGTTTATCGGCCATTCAAGAAGTACCACTGATATCTTCATCTTCTGCACAAGACTCCGACTACAACATTACACTAGATAAACTATTCGAACAGTTTCACATCACTTACGGAGCATATTCTTTTTACCAATCCAAGTTTTTTCAAACCGCTCAACTAAAACATCTTATAAAAAAGATTTTAGATCATCAAGGTGATGATATCAATATTCAAGATTCGTTTTATCATACAGTTCTACATAAGGCTATTTACCGCAAACTTTATGATATAGCTGAATTTTTACTAGAAAAAGGAGCTTCAACAGAGTTAAAAGATTTAGATGGATATACACCTCTTCAATTAGTTATTCATGAAGGCTACACAGAAATGGTTAAATTTAATAATATGGAGCAGATCATCGAGATAAAAACTAATAGAATTAGTACCCGATGATAAACCTGAATTAAAAGCTTTTTTAAGCTTTGCAATAGCGTCTCAAAATAATAATTCTAGCACAATAGATAATTCTCTTGTTACCACTAAAGATATAGAAAAATTAAATGACACTACAAATTTCTATACCGGTTCAAGAATATCTAAAATTGTTGTAGTTGCTAATGAAAATCCTGAAGAGTTGGGACTTGAATTAGCTGGTGAAGTACATGAATAGGTTTCTTAAACATACTCAATAATGACCTATAGAACTATTTTAATATAGGTTAATTTAAAAAATATTGACTTAATTAATTTTTATTATGTTTTATTTGAAATAATTATTGATTAATGTTAATAATGATTTTATTTTTTACATAAATAAAGGTTAATTATGCCGCAACTTAAAATAGGTATTTTTAAAATACATAAATATTGTAAAAATATAAAAACTACAACTCAATCAAACGCTAACTATCCCCTAAAGAAAAAAACTACTGAACAAAAATTAAACCCCACTGTAAAATATAGAAATATGATCCCAACCAAGATATTTGGACACCAGATACTGAACTTCTTGGAACAGATTATGACACATAATTATAAATCTAGCATTCTTGACTACATATATATTGTGAACAAATGCTAAGTTTGAGCTTTAAAATCTAATTTATGTTTAATTTACCTATTGATAATATTATCGTATTCATATACCTAATATCTATTCTACTTATTGGTATATATTACCGAGCTAAAAATAGTAGTTTTAAGAACTATGCAAATGTTGAAAGTAAAGCGCAAAATAGTAAGCTGTTATTAATAGCTACGATATTTGTAAGTTCTGTCGGAGGAGCCACAACTTTTGGCATTATGGAAAAGGCTTTTTTGGGGCATGAATATTATGCTTACGCTCTTATACTTACAATACCTATAGATATATTAATTGCAATCTATATAGTGCCTTTAATTGCCAAACATTACGGAGCTGAAAGCATCGGCGATATCCTAAGTACATATTACGGTAATATAGGTCGTTTTATCGGAGGGGTTAGTTCGGTTATCGTTTCAGTGGGGTTTTTGGCTGCTCAAATAAGCGTCAGCGGCTATATTTTTCAATATATCTTAGAAATAAATGATGTAAATGGGGTAATTTTAAGTTATAGTATAGTACTTATATATACTACAATAGGCGGTTTACAATCTATTGTTTTTACTAATTTACTACAATTTTTGGCGATGATAATCGCTATACCAACCATAACTTTTATCAGTTTAAATAAAATCGGTTTTATAGATTTTATTAATAACCTACCTACGGAAAATGCAAATTTTGATCGGAGCAACCTACTTTCTTATACAATTGCAGCAGCTTTAAGTTTTAGCGTCATGAATCTATATCCTACATTTATTCAAAGAGCTTTAATTAATAAAAATCCTACGCAAACAACTAAAGCAATATATGCAAAATCCGCTATATATTTTTTCTTCTTGATTTGCATTACTTTAAATGGTTTAATTGCTTATAAGCTTTATCCAAAACAACCGTCAAATTTAGTATTACCTTATTTAATCAACCAAATCATCCCAACTTTAATTCAAGGGATAGTAATGAGTGGACTCTTAGCTGCCGTTATGTCTACTGCTGATTCTGATTTAAACGTTACTTCTATAGCTATTGTTAAAGATATAATCAATCCTATTTTTAAGGTTAAAAATCAGCAAAAATTATTATTAATTGCTCGAATTATTAACGTTATAATAGGAAGTTTTGCAATAATTGTAGCTTTAAAATTTAGTAATGTAATTGACTTAGTAGTATTCTTCACTGGTTTCTGGGGACCGGTAACATTAGTACCGTTAATAACAACGCTTTTTGGTATCAGAACATCTAAAACTATAATGGTCTTATTATCACTTGGCGGAGCAGCTATCTTCTTAATATGGGAATATTATTCTTTATCGTTGCAATATTTCAACCTTAGAGGAGTGTTTATAGGGACAATGGTGAGTCTTGTGATATTTATTCTAGGATGGTGGTATTCTAATGTCATTACGAAGAAAGTCATATAAAATATATTATCTATTTACTTGCAGTTTTAAATAATTTAATATATTAACTCAAGGTTAATAATTGAATTATGAGGATTTTATGTCTAAGCAAAATAGTATTGAAGGAAAATATAGCATAATAATTCCTATTGAAGACCAGAATGGGAGAATAAAATTTAAGCTTAAATTCACGTGATGACGTTAATGAAAGCACTTTAGCTGATATAGCTACGTATTCAGAAAATATGCGTAATATGTATTACTCTACTAAGCAAAAAATGATGCTGTTAACTCTTTAATGACAGGAACTTTAAATTATTCTATTCATAGTACAATGACTCCATATTATCCTGACTTAACTAAATTTAATATTAATGATTTATCTCAGAATGATGAACCTAAATTAATAGGCGAAGCATGCCAAGAACTTAAAGATCCTATTGAGGATATAAAAAGCTAGCCTTTTGCATGCATCCAGAAACCTGCTCGATGTCATTCCTGCGGAAGCGGGAATTCAGTGACAAGTAGGAAAATCGAGCTTTTAATTTTTTAAATTTAATATGTCTAGACTTTTTAGTGACTGCATTCCCGCCTCCGCGGGAATGACATCGCGACTCATACAACTAGGTTTTTCATGAGTTATAATATTAGTTTTTTCTGTGCAAAACATTAAAAATCATCTCAGCAAGTAACTTGTTAATACCATTTACTTTAGCAAGCTCATATATGGTTGCGTCGCATACTGCTTTATACGAACCGAAATAATGCAGTAATGCTTTTTTTCGAGTTTCACCTACGCCCTCTATATCGTCAAGGCGTGATATTTTTATAGCACGTGATCTACCTAGTCTATGATTCTTTATGGCAAAATTATGTGCCTCATCTCGTAAGATTTGTAAATATTTCATAACCGGCAAATTCTTATCTAGAGTAAATACTTCCTTACCTATCACATGGAACTGTTCAAAACCGGCATTTCTATCTACTCCTTTTGACATACAAACAAAAGGAATATTCATTTCAAATTTATCCATCACCTCTTTAACAACGCCTAAATGCCCTTTGCCTCCGTCTATAATCATTAAGCTTGGCAATTTATGCGGCTCTTGCCTTAACCTTGTAAGCCGCCTTGTTAGGACTTGCCGAAGCATCTCATAATCGTCACCTTTTATGTCACCCCCGCAGTTCTTTATGCCATTCCCGCGAAAGCAGGAATCCATTAACCTTTTTGGATCCCCGCTTTCACGGGAATGACATACGAAAGAGGGAGCATGAACATTAAAAACCCGATATTCTTTTTTATCAAAACCGACTTTACCAGCAACTACCATCACTCCAACCGCAAACTTACCTTGAATATGGCTATTATCATAAATCTCAATTCTTTCAGGAATTTCAGAAAGACCAAATAGCTCTTTAATTTCAAACATAATCTCTTGATTTTTTGCAAATTTCTTCAAATACTGCTCTAGAGAAAATAAAGCATTTGTCTCAGCATTTTGAACTAATTTAGCCTTACCGCCTTTATTAGGTACTGTAATATTAATCTGAAGTATATTGTTGATTTTCTTAATCGCCTCTATCACATTCTCTTTATCATTAATTTCATGATTAATTATAATTGCCGCAGGCACGTGTTGTTTTTGGTAAAATTGTAATAAAAAATATTCTAATACTTCTTCTTTGGTACTATTTTCGGTAGAAGTAGGAAAATAAGGAATATTACCGCATGCTTGCCCTGCCCTATATAAAAACACTTCCACGCAATAATGCCCGTTCTTTTCCACAATAGCGATTATATCTGCGTCTTTAACGACATCTGAAACCCCTGCCTTAAGCTGCACATAACTCAGTGCTTTAATGCGATCTCTAATTTCTGCCGCCTCTTCAAAACGCATCTGACTACTTAACTCTTCCATCTTTCTAGATAGGTTCTCTTGGAGTTCTTTAGTGCGACCTTGTAAGAAATCCTTAACCTGAGTTACTAAGTCTCTATAGTCTTCCTTGTTTATTTTACCGACGCAAGGAGCATAACAACGTTTTATTTCATATTGTAAGCAAGGGCGAGTACGTGAATTAAAGTAATTATCCGTGCAGGAACGTAATTTAAAAATTTTTTGTAGTTCGGTCAAAGTAGTATTAACTTCCGCACTCGAGGCAAAAGGACCAAAAAACTTCCCGTCACTTAGAGTTTTACCTCGATATTTTAGTAATTGTGGGAAATCATGATCTAAACGTAACTTAATGAAAGGAAAAGACTTGCAGTCCTTAAGAAGAATATTAAATTTCGGCTGAAATTTCTTGATTAACTGTGCTTCTAAAAGTAGTGCTTCAACTTCGGAATTAGTGATGCTATACTCTAAAAAACAAGTATTTGCAATCATCCGAAGCGTCTTATTATCTAAATTGCTTTTAATGTAATTAGTAAGGCGTTTCTTTAAATTTTTAGCTTTACCGACATAGAGAACTTGCTTGTTAACGTCAAACATTCGATAAACCCCTGAACGTTCAGGAGCATCTATAAGTTTAGATTTAATTAACTCACTTCCGGTAATTTCTAGGGTCATGTGTATAGTGGTCCTATGTCATTCTTAGCTAAAAGCCGAAATCCAGAAAAAATAACCTTAATATTGATATAAAAATTACACATTAAACCTAAAAAAACAAGTTTTTTATAGGTTTTACTGGATTCCCGCCTTTGTGGGCATGACATAGAAGAGTGCACCATGCAACAATAACCTTCAATTCCCCGTTTTATTATACGGATTGTCATTTGCGACTTTAACATTCACTATTTTTCGTGTATTGTCATCAAAGAAAAAGGTTATTTTAAACTCATCTCCTACATTTAAATCTACTTTTGGGTCATAAAGCATAATATGCATGTCACCGGGCTTAAAATCAACATTAATATTACCGGCAATTAAAAATGGATAATCCACTTTTACCATTTTACTAATCCCTTGATCATTAATTGTTTGATGAATTTCTATTCCACTTATCTTATCTGAAGATATATTCACTAAATTATAACTCTTACTTCTACTATTTATTAATGTAAAATACATAGCAGAATTGCTCACTTTACCTTGCACATTTGTTGTAGGTCTTGCCCAAGGCTGTGCAAAGTGAACGGCTGCCTCTGCAGGTAAATCATCGGGCTGATCAGAAGAAGAAGTTGTAGAATTAGGATTTCGAGCTGTTTGGTTATCAGCATCAGCATAGTTTACTGCACAAATTAAAGTTATAAAACTAATTAGTAATGTTTTTAGCATAATAATACCCTTAATAAATTAAAATGAAATATTAACATAGATTAAATATAAATCTAGTTTTTTAAAAGATATTTTTTGTACACTTCTTGTGGTAATCTCTCTATAGCATGACGAACTGCGATTCTTAGCATTTGTAAAGTATAGCGATCCAAAAAATCTATTAATTGTTTTGCATCTTTTTTTCCTGCTTCACGTAACATCCAACCTACTGCTTTATACATTAAATCATGTTTATCGTTTAAGAGTAATTTTGCTATTTCAAAAGTCGTATTTAATGTATTATTTTTGATACAATACCAAGTAGCAACTATAGCTATTCGTCTTTCCCATAGAATTTCCGATTTTGTTATTGTAAAGAGATAATCCTTTTCTTTATCCCATAAATAAGCTCCGATTATATGATGAGCTGATGCATCCACTAAATTCCAATTATTTACGTGTTTTATATTGTTTAAATAAAAATTATACAAAAACTCTTTATCTTGTGCTGTCTGATATTGCATAATCAAAATAGCTAATGCTAAAAATTTCTCTTCATTAAATTCTGAAGTAATAAGTCGGCTTAAATCCTCCATATCCAAATTATAAATAACTTTTAGCTATTGTACGTAAAGTCGGCACGGTAACACCAATAAATCGGTCATGCTCTCCTTCTCTAGTTTTCAAGAATAGCATTCTACGTTCTACAGGAATAGTAGCATTCTCAAGTAAAATATTTCTAATTTGTTGTAAATTGTCTCTCATGTTCAATAAGCCATTTTTTACGATGTAATCCCCTGCCATAGCCTCCAAGTTTGCCATTGCTATTAATAATACAATGACAAGGAACAATGATTGCTAACTGATTCATACCATTAGCATTTGCAACAACTCTATAAGAATTAGGTTTGCCCAAAACTTTAGCCTGATTTAAATAGCTTCGTTTTCACCGTAAGGTATATTCATTAATTCTTGCCAAACCATTTTTTGAAATGGGCTTCCTAAAAGCTATATAGGCGTATTAAATTTTTGTAAAGTACCGTTAAAGTACAATTGAAGATCCTCTTCAATCATTCAAATCGGTTCAGTGCTTCCAGGAATAATAGCAGATTCTGTCTTAATCCTTAGCCTCTCAAGTTCACGCTCCAAACCTCTTCTATCAACAAACTCTAGCAAATAAAGCAATTTTTCATCACTAATTGCCAGTCTAGCCAAGCCGCTTTTAAAATATTTAAATGCCGGTTAAATTTTGTCGGCGGGTCCTCCCATTATTTTAGAGACAGCATCTCGCAAACCGCTACTTGACTCATAACCCATATCAATTTGTGTATTCATGACCGATGCACCCATGCGCATTTGCTTCATCGCAATACCCATACGCCTTGCTCTCGCATATTCTACAAACGTCATACCAAAACGTTTTTTAAATTGGCAACGTGCTGTAGAAGCATCTACTGATAGCTCATCACAATCACTATCTTTCCATCTTTTAGCAGGATTAAACTCAATAGCATTAACAAGAGTACAAACTAAACCTGAAGCTTCACCAAGGATGTGAAAGAAGCTTGCAACGCTGACCAGGTCTATATGAAGCATACCAAGCTTCCTTAGCAGTTTTATAAAATTCACAATTTTCAAATTTAGGTTTCCGTGCAGGACAAGTCGGTCTACAAAATACTCTTGTTATTTTAACCGCTACAAAAAAGATATTTTCATATCTGTCATCTTTATTAATTAATGCCTGATAATATTCTTGTCTTTGAAGCTTATTAAACATATTAATTTATCCTATAATATAAATTTATAATTATATTATATGAACTTTTTAAAACTCCTGTAACCGAAATTCAGGCATTGATTTTTTATTTAATACTTCTGTCTCTCATGCTCGATAAGCCATTTTTTGCGATCTAGCCCTGAACCATAACCGCCAAGCTTACCGTTATTATTGATGATGCGGTGACACGGAATAATTATAACAAATTTATTTGCTCCATTAGCATTTGCAACGGCTCTATAAGATCTTTCCATACCTATTAATTTAGCTTGGGTAAAGTAACTTCTTGTTTCACCATAAGGTACATTCATTAGCTCTTGCCATACTAATTTTTGAAATTCGCTTCCTAAAAGATATATCGGAGTATTAAATTTTTGCAAAGTACCGCTAAAGTAAGATTTAAGCTCCTCTTCAATTGATATAATCGGTCTAGTGCGATCTTCAGTAATAGCCGATTTTGTGTTAATCTTAAGTCTTTTAATTTTATACTCTAATCCTTTACTTTCAACAAAATCGAGCAAATAAAGCCTCTCTATATCACTAATTGCCAGCATAGAACCAAGAGGCGTATCTAGCCAAGCGGATTTTAAACTCATTATTTTACCCTAAATATGATTTCTTAATATTATAATATTGATTTTGTATTTAACAATTTTATATTTTTAAAACTAACAATTTATAGGTAATCACTATGATAAAAGCTCATGTTTTTAAATATTCTCAGGTAATTTTAACCAAGAGGGAACTCGCTATAATAAAATTTAGCAAATACAGCGGACTAAGTATACCGGGTATTGCTACTATGGCAAAAGAAGAAGAAAAACTAACGGAATAATAGATCAGTATAAAACCGGTAAAATAACTACCGCAAAATTTCGTAAGAAAATGAATGAGCTTATACAAGCAAAAAACGGTAATCCTATAGGAGATAATGAGGTATTTGATCAAGGCTGGAATGCTATGTGCAAAATAGAACCTGAAAAGCTAACAGAGATATATAACTTACAACAGACACATAAATTTCATATCCACATTATAGGCAATACAAACGCATTACAGTATAATTATATTCAATAAAAAATAGAAAAGGCCCCAAATCAACCCACCATTTCTTATACACTTTCATACAAACTTGGTAACTCAGGTGAGAGAGAATTAAAACATTATACAAAACATTTTTTAGCAGCTCGCGATTATGAACCGGTATGGCATATGAAAGCTCAAAATGACTATGACCAAAACGCTTTAGACATATTAGGAAAATATTACGATAATACGACTAAAGATATTATATAAATATTGATAGCTTAAAAATTCTACAATAGCGCATTATGCAATAATTCGCTATTTGCGTTATTTAAGCCAAATCATTTAGCTTCATGATCTTTAGCAAAATCAATTAGGCTTTCCACAACATCACTTAAATTTTCATTATTAAAGTCAATCCTCATTTCTTTTTTAACAACATCAACAAAATAATTATCAAGTGAATTTTTCATTTAAAATGGAAGTGTTTTTTGTCCAATGAACAATTATTTCCTGCTTAATGATGTCATAGGTATCAAGAGCAATTTGAATGGCATTTTCACGCTGATTTTGATCTTTGCGATTCTGTAAGAAGCTATTATTGTTTTGTTAGTGCCGAGTTCACTTGGCACATCATTTTTAAATTCAGCTCTTATTTTTTTAACTCTCTTTAAAAGATCACTATCCGATAAACGTTTATTATGATGCTGTATTATTGTGTTATTTATTAAGGGTAGAAAATTTTTGATAAAAGGCAGGATCGATATTGATATAAGCCTTAATAGTATCTTGTATTTGATTAGCCATATCCATGACCGAATGTTAACCGCCTCAGTTTTAGTAATACGAACGGCAATAACATACTCATCAAGCAACTTCATGACTTGAGCGGTATATATTTTTTTATCCGGTTTTTCTTTATAACGCTTTTCCACTATCTCTTTGAGCTTATTAAATTTTATTCATATTGTAAATTAACTTGTTCTTTTTCTTCATAAAATTCATAAGAATTAGAAGCTATAAACATCAGATTTTTAAATTTATTCAACAAGAAATAAAACTTATTGCGTATAACTTCATCGGCTAAATGCTGTTCGAGCTGTTCAGAATCCAAATCGTTAGGCACATTTATAAAAATATTTTTAATTTCTTGTAGTAACGGAAAAAATGCTTTCAATTTATCATCTACAAAAAATATAGCATCTTCTAAATCTTCTCTATCAAAATTGTTTAAACCATAATTTTCATAAAATTGATGTGCTTGTTTTAATTGATTCGATAACCCTACATAGTCAATTATGTAACCGTATTCTTTAGTTTTCCCTTTTTCTTCAAATAGACGATTCGCACGAGCAATTGCTTGTAAAAGACTATACTCTTTTCATTCTTTGCATATGTAAATAACGACATTACGCGGTGCATCAAAACCGGTTAGTAATTTTGAAACTACAATTAAAATTTCAGGATCATCGGAACTTTTAAATTTTTTAATAATTCTATTATTAAATTTTGTTCCATATTGTTCCCTCATGTTTTTTATAAATTTATCTAATTCATTTTCGCTTTCAATATCTTTATAACTGTCCCGGTCATCAGTAGCAGATATAACAACTTCAGAACTTACTTGTCCTATATCATCTAAAAATTTTTTAAAACGAACGGCAATTAATCTAGAAGGAGCTATTAACATACCTTTTAAACCTGTGCCTTTAAATGTTTTTAAATAGTGCGTTGAAATATCAAATGCTTTGGCATAAATAGCTTCCTTTGTTTGAGCAAGCATCTTTGAGCAAACTGAATCTTGTTTTCAAAGCTGCTTTTTCTTCTTTATTTAATCCATTAGTAATCATATCAAAATCTTGTATTACGTCCTGCAAACTCTCAACTACTAAATTATTTGTAGTACTTACTCCCCTTGATACCTACATACCAAATCTTACAGAGTCAAGATTTTGTAAATTTTTCTTTAAGTCTACCAGCGATGTGCCTGCTACTAGCTTTCTTATATCGCCTGCTATCTGCATAGTCTGAGTACCTAGCTGGTATAAATTTAATGCCTGATCTAGAACATAAAGCCATTGCGTACCATTTTTATGTATTAAGTGATTGGCAAGCTTTGCAGTGTAGCTTAAATCTTCTTGCATGCCAATATGTATTGTATGCCAGCTCGCATTGTAGTAGATAGAGGATTTAGCTGTCATTGCCTATTATATCGACTTCGTCCTCTAAATAAGAAGCTATATGATATTTTAAGGTCAACAGGCATTAGATTAAGGATTGGACTTTCTTCTAAAGACTTGTCTACTAATTTAAAAATGGAGTATGATTTTTAAAAGGATTTTCAGTTTGATCAGAGCTATAAAAAAGCTTATAATTTTGTCCTATAAATAAATTTAATGCCTCTTTATCTATTGCTTTATATTTATCTGCAATCTCCTTTATTTCTTCTAGCGTATAATTATTAGATAAAATTGTAACAAATTCTTTATGAGATAGATTAGTTATTTTTGCTAACGTATTTATATCTTGGAAACTCATTTTATCTTGATAATGATTTGTAAAAGTATATTGCTCATTTTCATAGGTGTTAAACTCTGCAATTTTTATAGAAAAATCCTCGTCTACAATCAATTTAAAAGGTCTGTTATTAGCATTTATTTCTAAAGTTCTATTAGTTATATTAAAATTAACACGTGCATTATTTATGTCTATACTACCTAAGCCATTATAGTAATTCATAGTATCGGTGATACCTAAAAAATATTACTATTAGTATCTAAACTAAAAGAGTGAGTAATATTATCACCTACAGTAACGCCAAGCCAACTATCAAGACCCATGCTTGCTGCTCCCTTTGCATTTATATTTTTTGTTGTACCACTCATATTATGTCCTTATTTTTTTATTAATTTATAAGAAAATAAGTCGTATTTAATAATTTATTATTCTCTTCACTGCTATAATTACTGAGTTCTAGCAAAGCTTCGTATATTTCTTTCTCAAGTAAATAGTCACCTCAGCTTTTGAGTATGTAGATTATTATTTTTGCCTAGATTCTGCTGTTGTAAATACTTCCCATAACCAATAATAGTAGGTACAGAATATTTTTTTAGCAAGACATGGAGCGAAAATTAAAACAAAAGGAACATTCAAAGTTTTTACTAAATTTCAAAAAACCTTGAAACCCCTTATTGGAAGTGGTGGAGGCAAAGGGAATCGAACCCTTGACCATCTGCGTGCAAAGCAGATGCTCTACCCCTGAGCTATGCCCCCGATTATTTATTGGCGAGGTTTTTGGAAGTGAAAATATTAAGATAAGCTTTTAACTAATCCCCAAGGTAATGGCTGACCATTGCTCCCTACGACTAAATCTCCGGAAGATTCATATTCGGCAGCTAGAAAAGACTTTTGAGCAGCAATAAGCTTGACCGGTTTGATTTTCTGACCGTTATGAAAATATTCTTTAGCCTGTTCCCTAGAAGTCGGGTTATTTTTGGAAGCTGTTTTTGCTTTAGACATATACTATTAACTTTTTCTTAAACTTGTGAAGAATATAAAACTTTTTCTTAAACTTGTCAATAACTACCGTGTCGATAAATAGACATTGCTTAGAAAAAGTTGATAATTTGAAAAGTTGACGTCATTACGAGGAAAATTACAAAGTAATTGACAAAGCAATCTAGTAAAATGCGTAGCATTTTTATTATTTTTCTGGATTGCCACGCTCCTTACAGTCACTCACAATGACGATTTGGTATCCATGCAACAGGAGCCTACAGCCGCTTACAATGACGGTATCAACGATTTCTAGGCAATGCCTATAAATATGTTAAGATATCCATAATTATTCTTCCGTTATTACTTCACTTGCACCGACGAATGCTATTTTAAATTCTACTATTTCTGATATCGTTTTTCCATCATATATACTAAACCCTACTCCTGTAAATTCTACTTTTGCGTTGATATCAGCACCATATGATACTAACAGCTTATATATTTCATCATCCTTAATATCTTTAGAAGTACATCGAACATTTTTAGCAACCGCATGCAAAGGTATTCCTCCGGATTTTCTTTGATCCACCTCAGCTCCGTTCTTAAGTAATAGTTTTGCTACATTAAAGTGCTTACTGCTTCATATAAAGGTGATCCTAGCCAAACTCCTCGTTCCCGTTTACTGCAGCGCCTTTTGATATTAGATATTCTGCTACAATTTCCGTGACGTGCGGCTGAATTTCAAGGAGTATTCTTCAAAATATCACTACACATATTAACATTTGCTTTTTTTTCTTCAACTAACCATTTAGCCAACTTTTAGTGCATTATTTGTAGATACCGAAAATAGTTCAGTAGTAGATACTGCACGTAATTCATTTAAACTCCTTACTAGGCCCACTTTAATCAAGAGAAAAATAGACTCTTTTAAAACATTTTCAAAGCTACATTGTTTTACATAATGTTCTATATCTTGCACTACTACTCTATTTGACTTTAGCAACAGAGTTAAATTACTATTTAATAGTTCTTTTATCATATTCTACTTATTTATACTTTGTATTTCTTAAAGGTGATAAAGATCTCATTGTCATTCCTGCAAAAGGCTTGCTTGGATACCCAAATCATCATTGCGAGCAGCCGTAGGCTGCGTGGCAATCTTATGAAATAATAACAAACTCGTAAGATTGCTTAGTCAATTGCTATGCAATTTCCTCGCAATGACGGTTAGGAAGTCATGCAGACAATACTGAAAACTCCTACTGATTAATCCTTGCCGTATGGTAACCGTTAGGTAGATCACGCACCCAATCACCTCTTGCAAAAGAGCCAAAGATAATCATAGCGATTTTATCTTGTGCAATATCTAGAATTTGCTACACTATAAAATTAAGCATAGTTTGGATTTTTAGAGAACGCTGAGGTAAAGTGGTTTTCATTATAATACCCTACGATTTTCCCTACGATTTTTACTCTATGTCATTCCCGCGAAGGCGGGAATGACATAGAGTAAAAATCGTAGGGTATTATAGGTTTTCATCTATTCATTTGCACCATGACAATATTTATATTTCTTGCCTGAACCGCACGGACATAGCTCATTACGAGATACCCTACCCCAACTAGTAGGATCGTCAGGGTTTCTATCTTTTGGATCAATGCGTGATACGACTGGTTTAAGGTCAGTCTCAATGCTACTTCCTGCGTTATATTTACTAAATGCCGGATCTTCCCGACTCTCACGCATATTTTTCTGAAGTTTTTTATACTCAAGCAAAACATCTTCTTTTTGAACATTTTTTAAGTCAATATGGAAATGGTATACGGTTTGAATAAATAATTCTTTTAAATTATTAAGCATCTGCTCGAATAAGTTAAATGCTTCTCTTTTATACTCACTAAGAGGGTCTTTTTGGCCATAAGCTCGAAGAGATATGCCTTGTCTTAAATGATCTAAGCTATATAAATGATCTTTCCAAACTTGATCAAGGGTAGTTAATAAAATATATTTCACGGCATTATGCATTAACTCGCTACTATAGGCTTCTTCTTTTGACTTATATATATCATGAGCCATTTGTATAACGGTCTTCGTGATTTCTTCTTCCGTTACATCATTTTTACTTACTACATTATGATCAAATTTTATAGAAAAAACACGATGTAATTCTACGCTTAAATTCTCTATATCCCAATCTTCTCTATAAGAGCCTACCGGCATGAAAGTTAATACTATCTTTCGGGCGAGTTCCTCAGTAGTACTATTTAAGAAACCGTGACTATCTTTAGATTTAATAATTTCAGTACGTTGCTCGTATACTATCTTACGTTGGTCATTCATTACATCATCAAAACGTAATAAATTTTTACGCATTTCATAGTTATGTCCTTCCACTTTTTGCTGCGCTTTCTCAAGTGAACGACTAATCATTGGATGGTGGATAGCCTCTCCGTCTTTCAATCCAAGTGTTCTAAGGATTCCTGATATACGATCTGATGCAAAAATACGCATTAAATCGTCATCAAGCGATAGGAAAAACTTAGTTTTACCAGGATCACCTTGTCTACCTGATCTTCCTCTTAGTTGATTATCTATCCTACGGCTTTCATGCCTTTCCGTACCTATCACAAATAAACCGCCTGCTTCAATAACCTGCTTCTTTTCTTCGGCAATTTGAGCTTTTATTTCAGCTATTTTAGCTTCATAATTATGTTCTTTATCCAGCTGTTCTATTAACATTTCAGGATTACCGCCAAGCATAATATCAGTACCCCGCCCTGCCATATTAGTTGCAATCGTTACTGCCTTAAACCTACCTGCTTGAGCAATAATAAAAGCTTCCTGCTCATGAAATTTGGCGTTTAATACTTTATGAGGGATTTTTTCTTTATTTAAAACGCTTGAAAGTTCTTCTGACTTTTCTATGCTTATCGTACCGACAAGTATAGGCTGTCCACGATCGTAACAATCCCTAATTAGCTTTAAGATAGCATCATATTTTTCTTTTTTACTACCGTAAATTTCGTCATCAAGGTCAAGCCTCGTAACTTTATTATGGGTCGGGACTGCGACCACATCGAGATTATATATATCTTTTAGTTCCGGTGCTTCGGTCATAGCCGTACCGGTCATACCCGATAATTTAGGATAATTACGAAAATAATTTTGGAAAGTAATAGATGCTAAAGTTTGGTTCTCATTTTGAATTTTCACATTTTCTTTTGCTTCTAATGCTTGATGTAACCCTTCCGAATATCTACGCCCTTCCATTACACGACCGGTAAACTCATCAATAATCATTACTTTACCTTCACGCACCAAATAATCTACATTAACAGTAAACATATTATGAGCTCTTAAGGCTTGGTTAACATAATGTACTAAAGTTAAATTCTCAAAATCATATAAACTGGTATCTGGTTTTATAATACTTTCTTTACTTAAAAGCGATTCTATATGTGTAATGCCGGTTTCCGTTAAATTGATAGTTTTTAATTTTTCGTCTTTTTCAAAATCACTTGCATTAAGCAGACGTACTATTTTATCAATTTTACCGTATAATTCTGCATTATCATTAACCGGACCCGAGATAACGAGCGGAGTTCTTGCTTCATCTATCAAAATCGAATCAACCTCATCGATGATAGCAAAATTAAAAGGACGAAGTACCCGCTCCTGCAAGCTATACTTCATATTATCCCTTAAATAATCGAAACCGAGTTCATTATTTGTTGCATGAGTAATATCGGCGTTATAGGCGGCTCGTTTTACCTCATCAGGCATACCGCCAACAATACATCCAACCGATAAACCTAAAAAATTGTAAATTTTACCCATGGAAGCAGAATCACGGCGTGCTAGATAATCATTTACGGTTACAACATGTACACCTTTTCCAGTTAAAGCATTTAAGTAAGCAGGAAGCGTTGCAACTAAGGTCTTACCCTCACCGGTACGCATTTCGGTAATCATGCCTCGATGTAATATCAGGCCACCTATAAGCTGAACGTCAAAATGACGCATACCGCAAACTCTTTTAGCTGCTTCCCTAACTACCGCAAACGCCTCATATACTATATCATCTAAAGTAGCTCCGTTTTTAAGCTTTTCTTTAAACTCCACAGTTTTATTCTTCAACTCCTCATCTGATAATTTTTGTATAGCAGGTTCAAGCGAGTTAATTTTTGTAATTTCAGAAAATAGTTTTTTTACAGTACGATCATTTGCAGTACCGAAAAGTTTTTTTAAAATAGAAAGCATTAAAGTCCTTATGATATTTTTAGTATTTGAGTACTTAAATATAGGTATATTTTATAAAATTATCAAATGTTATAATTTTATTTAAATGAATAATTTTGTACTACAAATATTTGTAAGTTATTATTAATAAATAAAATATTCTCAAATAGCTGTTGACGGTTATATATTATTTTTATAAAATTTAAGCTTATATTTAACACAATTATGAGTCATAAATGAAAAAATTATCTGTTATATTTTTATCAGTTAGCATGCTTTCCGGTATTGCTTTTGCTGATAAAGACAAGGTAGTTGCTACCTATAAAGGCGGTGAAGTAAAAGAATCGCAAATTATGAAAGAATTTAAGCCTCAGCTTAATCTTCAATCAGGTGAAACAATCAAAAATTTTGATGATTTTCCACCACAAGATCAGGAAAAATTAATAAAAATTTATGTTAATAATCTTTTGTTAAAAGAAGAAGTTGCTAAGTCAAATATTACTTCTTCTAAAGAATTCCAAGAAAAACTTGAAAATGCAAAAAATCAATTAGCTCAACAAGAATTACTAGCAAACTACATAAAATCTAACATTACAGATAAGATGTTTGATGACGAATATAATAAATATGTCGGTAATCTTAAAGGTAAAGAACAAATAAAAGTTGCTCATATTTTAGTTAAATCTCAAAAAGAAGCTAATGATATCAAAACCAAATTAAGCAAAGGCGGAAACTTTACTAAGCTTGCAGAAGAGTTATCTCTTGATAAAGCTTCAGCTTCAAACGGCGGCGTTATCGGTTACATTCTACTAAATCAACCTGGGCAGTTAGTACCGGAATTTGAAAAGAAAGCTTTTGCTTTAAAAGTAAATGAAGTTTCAACTCCTGTAAAAACCGATTTCGGTTGGCATGTTATCAAAGTGCTTGAGAAAAAACCTGTGCCTATTCCAACAAAAGAAGAAGCAAAAGTAACTATTGATAATATATTAGCTGCAGAACTACTAAAGAAATATATTGCTGATTTAGAAGCTAAAGCTAATTTAAAAATCATGTTACCTAAAGCAGACAGCAAAGCCGGATCGTAATTTATATTTTGTTATTGCGAGAGCGGGCATTCCCCGTATACCAAGTCGTCATTACGAGGAAAAACTGTAAGTTTTGACGAAGCAATCTCAGAAGTTTGTTATTACTGTATGAGATTGCCACGTCGCTTCGCTCCTCGCAATGACGGTTTGGGTGTCCACACAACAATGCCTCCGCGGGAGTGAAATAGGTTTCACACAGTAACACGCCTCTACCCAAGAATAACATTATAACTACTCTCAATCACTGCAAATGCTACACACACAGGATAATCATCAGCAAGAGAAAGGTGAATATTAAAAGGAGAGAGTGTGTTTGTATAGTTTGAGCTAACTTCTACTATAGGCTTACCTAAATCATTATTTAGTATAGTAATATCTTTAAAATTTATACCTTGACCTATACCGACTCCAAAGGCTTTACTCACAGCCTCTTTAGCAGCAAAACGCTTGGCTAAAAAAGCAGCATGGTTTATTTTTCCCAACAAAGCAAACTGTTTTAATTCCTTTGAAGTTAGAATTTTTTTAGCAAAAAGTTCTGGATATAAATGTAATATTTTTTCGATTCTAGGAATTTGTACTATATCAGTACCAACACCGATAAGCATTTACTTATCGGTTTCATAATCTGCGCCATTCTCATCAATAAAGATTTGATCATCTAAATCAGAATAATCTTCCCCGATATAAACTTCAGGTAAATACTCAAATTTTTCTTCTACAGCTTCTGATTCATCTTGATTAACAAGCGGCTCTATCATAGTTCTTGTACGCAGACTATTTATTAAATCTTGTTCTAACTGAGCTACCGATACTTTTCCGGCAGCAATTCTACGTAATGCGATAACAGGAGGCTTATCACGCTTTTCTTTTTTAATTTGATTAGTTTCTACTTTATAATTTAATAATTTAGCATATCTTGTTGCTAGGACAACAAGCCGAAACCTATCCGGTATAATTTTATTACAATCTTCTGCTGTAATTCTTGCCATAATTTTTCTCCGTTAAAAATAGTATACTACAAATAAATAGGAAACGACTATACACAGATCAACTTCAAAAAGAGCAAGGAGTTCACAAGACGAGGAACAGCGTATACTTATTAATACGTGCGTACCGCAGCTCTTGTAGAACGACTTAGCCCATTTTTGAAGTTGATCGAATATATTATACCCTTTTTATATCTGCACCACAATTACTTAATTTTTTTTCTAAATCTTGGAAGCCACGATCTAAATGATATATTCGGTGTAATACGGTTTTGCTATTAGTACTAAGACCGGCGAGTATTAGCGATACTGAAGCTCTAAGATCACTTGCCATAACTTCTGCGCCTTTTAACATTTCTACACCTCGAACAACCGCCTTATTACCTCGTACTACTATATCTGCTCCCATTCTACATAATTCAGGGACATGCATGAAACGATTTTCAAAAATATTCTCGGTGATCATTGAAACACCGCTACTAAGCGTCATAAGGCTCATAAATTGTGCTTGCAAATCAGTAGCAAAGCCAGGATAGGGATTAGTTTCTAAATCAACTGAATTTAACTTCCCTTCATAAGTTACTTGAACTCCGTTATTGATCGGCACGACTTTTATACCCGTTTCGATAAGTTTTAAAGCTATATTTTCTACAATATGATAATCAATCCTACAAATTTTTACATCACCTTTAGTAATAGCTGCCGCAAACATATAAGTACCGGCTTCAATACGATCAGAAAGTACTTTATAGCTCGCTTTATTTAAAGAATCCTTGCCTTTAATTGTTATTTCGCTAGTGCCGATACCTGCAATATCGGCTCCCATTGTGATAAGACAATTACATAAATCAACTATTTCCGGCTCTCGACCACAATTAAAAAGCACAGTTTCCCCCTCTGCTAAAACAGCTGCAAGTATTGCATTAATCGTAGCACCTACGGAAACTTTATCAAAAACAAAATGAGTACCTTTTAAGCGTCCTTTACTTGAAGCGTTAATATAACCGTCTTCTATTTCAATCTCAGCTCCCATAGCTTTTAATACAGCAATATGCAAATCTACTTGCCTTGCTCCAATAGCACAACCACCCGGAAGCGATACTTTTGCTTTACCGTATTTGGTAAGCAAAGGACCAAGCACCCAAATCGATGCTCTCATTTTACGGACTATTTCATAATCTGCAGTAAAGTTATTTATATTTTTGGTATCAATTATAAGCTCAAATTCATCTTGATGTTCTATTATTTCAATATCTGCCCCGTGACTTCGGAGCAAATCTTTCATAGTACTAACATCCGTTAACTTTGGAACATTAGTAATATGCAGTTTATCGGTAAGAATAGACGCTGCCATAATAGGTAGCACGGCATTTTTAGCACCGCTAATATTAATACTACCTTTCAGAGGTGTACCACCGTGAATAATTAATTTGTGCATAAATTATTTTGATAAAATTGTAACGTCATTGCGAGGAGAAACTGATTAAATTGTCATACCGTGGTCAAGCCACGGTATGACACCGATTATACTACACATCCAAATTCACTACATTCAACGCATTTGCTTGGATAAATAACCTGCGAGGTTCAACAACGTCACCCATTAAAGTAGAGAAAATGCCTTCTGCTTCATCAATTTCTGCAACTCTTACCTGAAGCAAAGTTCTTTTTGTAGGGTCAAGAGTAGTTTCCCATAGCTGGTCAGAATTCATCTCACCAAGCCCCTTAAAACGCTGAATATTTATACCTCTTTTTCCGCATTCTATAATGGTATTTAACAACTGACTCGGTGTTAAAATATCGAATTCCTGACTTTTCACTATAAGCTTTAATTGCTTACTAAATATATCAAAAATCGTTAAAGCAAGCTTTGATATTTGTACAAACTCAAATGATTCTAACTGCTCTTTCAATAATATTTTACTTTCTTTTAAACCCCTACTAAAGCAGAAGCACTCTATTTTATTTTCATGTTTTAAAACTTCCCAATTGGTCTTATCAGGCGAATCTTCTAAGCTATTTAAAACATCTAAAGCTTTTTTAAGTCGTAAATCACTTTCAGGCTCAAATATTTTGTTATTAAGTAAGTCATTAATAGCAAGAATTTCGGTAATGGAGCGATTAAATTTTTTGCTAGCATGGTCAAGCAAGCCGTTAAACTTAACCACTTTATTAATTAGCTCTTCTAAATTATCACCCACTAACCGCTCTTTATCGTCTAGAATTAAGGTTGCATCATTAATAGTTGATTTGATCAAATAATCTTGCAGCGCTTGCTCATTCTTTAAATAAAACTCGGCTGCTCCTTTCTTTACTTTATAAAGCGGTGGCTGAGCTATATATAGATAGCCTTTATTTATTAGCTCAGGCATATGACGATAGAAAAACGTGAGTAATAAAGTTCTAATGTGCGAACCATCAACATCAGCATCGGTCATAATAATAACTTTATGGTATCTAAGCTTTTCTAAGGAAAATTCTCGTTCAACACTAATTCCAAGCGCTGTAATTAACGTACCGATTTGGTCCGAACCGAGCATTTTATCAAATCTTGCACGTTCAACGTTCAAAATTTTACCACGCAAAGGCAATATAGCCTGAATTTTGCTATCCCTACCCTGCTTTGCAGTACCGCCCGCAGAGTCCCCCTCAACAATAAACAATTCTGAAATAGCAGGATCTTTTGCATGGCAATCTGCAAGTTTACCTGGTAAATTCGAAACTTCTAAAGCTGATTTTCTTCGAGTGAGTTCCCTTGCTTTTCTAGCAGCTTCACGAGCATTCGCAGCTTCCATAATCTTAGCTATAATTGACTTAGCTTCTGCTGGATGCTCTTCAAACCACTCAAGAACCTTTGTATAAACGGCATTCTCAACAACCGGTCGTACTTCGGAGCTTACTAGCTTATCTTTTGTTTGAGAAGAAAATTTAGGATCAGGCACTTTAACGGAAAGCACACAACATAGCCCTTCCCTAGTATCTTCACCGCTAAAATAATTTTTAGCTTTTTTATTAAGACCCGTAGTATCAAGATACGAGGTAATAACACGTGTTATCGCTGATTTGAAAGCACTAAGATGAGTTCCGCCATCACGCTGCCTAATATTATTAGTAAAGCATAAAATATTTTCATGATAAGAATCGTTCCAATGCATCGCAAGCTCAAGGCTTATACCAGACTCAGCATTCTCCGTATTAACTACTATACATGGATGGATAGCGTGCTTCGCTCTGTCTATATATTTTACATAAGCTTCTATACCACCCGTATAATAAAACTCTACTTCTTTAACTTCTTCAAAGCGATTATCGACGAGTAAAATCTTTACGCCTGAATTTAAAAAAGCAAGCTCACGAAGACGATGCTCTATAGTGCCAAAATCAAATTCTATATTAGTAAACGTTTCTACAGACGGAAAAAAAGTAACTTCCGTACCTTTTTTATCAATATTTTCTTTGACAACCGCAAGCGGAGCTTCCGTTATACCATTATTAAATCTCATCAAATATTCCTTATTATTACGCCAAATACGCAGCTCAAGCCATTCAGAAAGAGCATTTACAACCGATACACCAACACCGTGTAGACCGCCTGCAACCTTATAAGCGTTCTGGTCAAACTTACCGCCGGCGTGAAGTTGCGTCATAATAACTTCAGCTGCCGATATTCCTTCTTCTCCATGAATTTCAACGGGTATACCTCGCCCGTTATCGGATACGGTTACTGAACCGTTTTTATTTAATGTTACTCGTACTAGATCGCAATAACCAGCAAGCGACTCATCGATAGCGTTGTCGACTACTTCATAAATCATATGATGTAGACCCGACCCGTCTCCAACATCCCCGATATACATTCCTGGTCTTTTTTTTACGGCTTCAAGACCTTTTAAAACCTTTATGGAATCAGCACCGTATGATGATTCGTTAAATTTTTCTTCAATTTCCGACATATTATATATATTATATATTTGGCTCTATTACTTGTTGCTAGAAACAATAAAAATGACTATAACGTAACTTATTAAAATAGTAAAGTTTCTTGATTTAAAATTAGCGAGATAACAAAATAAAGATTGATAATTTAAAAAGTTTACGTCATTACAAGAAAATTACGAAATAATTGTACGTCCACAATCTCAGAATATTTGACGGGATTACCACGCAGCCTACAGCTGCTCGCAATGACGATATCAATTGATTCTAGTCAATACCAAATTAGCGAGATAACAATGAATATATTAAAGTTAAAACATATTTTCGACGTAATTAATGATTATGACGTGTTTTTATTCGATCTTTGGGGGGTAATAATTGAAGGGGGGTGTACCTATCCGGGCGTCGTACAAAATATCAATAAGATTATTGAACGAAAAAAAGTATATTTTGTCACTAATGCTCCACGCAATATTTTTTCACTGCATCAAACAATTAAATCGTGGGGATTAAATGCAGAACCGGGAATGATCATTAGCTCAGGCGAAATAGCAGTAGAAATGATACTAGAAAGTAAAGAGCGATTCGGTATAGAAAAACCAGCAATATATCATTTAGGACATTTAGAAAATGATATAATAAACAGAATTCAATGTCCTATCACTGATGATATTAACAAAGCTAATATTTTCTTAATGACTATTTACAGAGACGAAAACGAAAATTTAGATTTAAACGAATTCAATGAATTATTTAAAATTGTTGTACAACGTAAAATGGTCAATATTTGTGCTAATCCTGACCTTGGAATAAATCAGCACGGTGTTTATAGATATTGTAGCGGCTATTATGCCGAAAAAATAAAGCAGCTTGGCGGAAAAGTAATTTATAGTGGTAAGCCATATGAAGAAATATATAGCAAAATTTTAAAAGAATGTCATAATACCCCTAAGAATCGCATGTTAATGATTGGGGACACTGTTTACACCGATATACTTGCAGCAAATCGCCTTGGTATAGACTCTGCCCTAGTGTTAACCGGAAATTCTAGAGAATATCATATTGATTTTGATAATATTGATGAAAAACTAGATAGTTTAATGAAAGCTGCTGTTAAGCAATCGATTACACCTAGTTTTGTTGTTGATTTATCTTGAATAGCTTTGCCGTCATTGAGAACGACTAAAGGTGTTGTCGCATGACTAGTTTATGTCATTCCCGTGGAAGTGGGAATGACATAGAAAGGTGGAAATAACATCAAAAGAATTCTATTGATATTTTACTCATAATCTGCTATAGAGTAAAACTTAAGCGGTCGTGGCGAAATTGGTAGACGCGCAGCATTGAGGGTGCTGTTCTGTAAAAAGATTGGAAGTTCAAGTCTTCTCGACCGCACCATTCGCCGGTTTTTCACAAAGTCAAATTTTTGTTTGTTTCGACACTGCAGATTTTATATTTACTCCTAAGTTCGTCTTGTTAGCAAATGTTTGTGCTAATTGTATACTCCTGATAAATGAAAAGGAGTTGAAATAAAAACTATTGCTTATTTGTACTCTGTGCTTTATATTGATTAGCAAATTGTACACAATTCTGTGCCAAGCCTAGCTACCCAGCTTTAAATAATTATAATAAGTATATAATAAACTATTAGGTCAATAGGCTATGCCTAATTTCAATATATTTAAAAGCATCTTACCAGATCATCACGATCAATTTGCTGAAATTTTTGATCAAATTAACGATCTGATCGAAGATCACAATTATGATGCTGCTGCAAGCAGGCTGGCCAAGCTTCATTATGCCGATTTAGCAGATTTCTTAGATAATCTTAACAATAAAACATATAAAATAATTATTCCTTTATTACAGGATGAAATTAAGCCTGAAACGTTAGTATCATTAAATGCTTATAGTAAACCTTTAATAATAGAAACTTTAGGCATAAAAAAATCTGCAGAATTAATCAATAAGCTAGTTATAGAAGATGCTATTGAAGTAGTAATCGATCTAGACGATGATATAAAAGACCTTATCCTAAGTAATCTCACTAAAGAAAAAAAACACCAAATTACCGTAGGTTGTACATATCCCGAAAATACGGTAGGTAGGGTAATTGAACGAGATTTTATTAATCTTCAAGAAGGATGGACGGTCGAGGAATCATTAAATTTTATCAAGAACGTAAAGAATGACTTTTATGCGGCAATCGTTACGGATAATAAATTACGCCCTATCGGTATTATTTCTCTTAGCATGCTAATTAAAGGCAAACAAAATGAATTGATAAAAGATTTGATGAACAAAGATTTTAAACTTGCAGATGCTTTTACCGACTTAAATGAACTAAGCTTCATTTTTAGACAATATGCTTTAACTATTGTACCGGTAGTAAATAAAAGCGGTAAGTTAGTAGGTAGCGTATCAATCGATAATATAATTTATATTATCGAAGAACAAGCCGGCAAAGATATATTATCATTAAGCGGGGTACACACTCAAGATACTTTCTTCAATGTATTTTATACCGTTAGACATCGTTTTCCTTGGCTCTTTGTTAATCTAATCACTGCATGCATGACCTCACTTATTATTAACCATTTTAACGATACTATTGCAAAACTTGTAACGCTTGCAGCCACTATGCCTATTGTAGCTTCAATGGGCGGAAATGCCGGAACACAAGCCATGACCGTTACGGTTAGAGCCCTTGCTAATAAAGATATTCATTATAATAATGTCAATAAAGTTATATTAAAAGAAATAGCCGTATCGGCTTTTAACGGTTTTGTACTTGCAATTATCGGAGCAGGACTTAGCTTTGTGATGTTGTTTGACTTAAATCTTAGCGTTATTTTTGCTATTGCAGTTATTTTAAATTTTTTAGTAGCCGGATTATTCGGCTCTGCTATTCCTATAATACTGCATTATTTTGATATAGACCCCGCTACAGGCTCCGGTGTATTTCTAACAACCATAACCGATGCTCTAGGTTTCCTAACTTTCTTAAGCCTTGCTCATATTTTTTTAGTGTAAAATTTATTCAAATAAAAATACATACACATTGCAGCAAACAGTAGCTATCGCTCCAAGACATTTACATATACCACAACTTGTATCCTGATTTTCAAAGTCGGTAGTAATATTATTCTCATAAGATATATTATTATCTCTTTGTATATTCTGATGATTATTAATATTTGACTCTTTGAACAATAAATTTGCAACAGTTAGTATTAACTCACCCTGTGATGCAGTTAGATTAGTATTATTTAAGGAGCTAGCTTGTGCGTACTCTTGTACTTCTAAACTATTACGGTTTGACATAGTTATATTTTGACTTTAGGATTCATATTTAAAATAATATAACAATAATCTTTAGGTTCTGTGAAGGAAAATTAAATTATTTATATTTTCAGATATTTTTTAGCGAACATTAATAAGATTTTTGCAGTAATAGTTGTTCCTATTTCAAAAAAAATCTTATGATTTACAGCAAAAAATAGCAAAAATAGATTAATTTAATTTTCCTTCATAGAACCTAATCTGCAGCTATTTATTACTGCAATTTTTGGCATTTCCTCAAAACGGTTGATATCGTCATGAGCTAAGCAACTGCAAAGAGCGTGGCAATGACGTAAACTTTTCAAATTATCAACTTTTTCTAGGCAATGCCTAATTTTTTAATTAATAGCCCACAAATTATAATGAAATAAGAAATAACTTTTATAGAAGATATAAGCTCTTGGAAAGAAAAGTTTGCAATTTGTGTTTATAGTAAAAAATTACTTGATAAACTCGAATATTTAAATACTAAAGTAGCAAATCCTATAGATATACTCGAAATCACAAAAGGTATCTACTATGCACGTAACACGGTTCTCAAATGCGTCAATCAGGCAATCCTTATTATTCGCACCCGATTGAGGTAAAAATTATGCTTGCTGAATTTGTAGCTGAAGAAGCACCTAAGCTTTATAACATTATTATGCTGCAAGCCGCTTTACTTCATGATACTATTGAAGACACTGAATTCACTGAAGAAGCAATTACCAAAATTTTTGGACCGGAAGTAGCAAAACACGTAGAAGGTCTAACTAGAATTAAATCTTACGGGAAGATAAGTAGCGGAGAAAGCCTAAACTTATTAATTAAAGAGAAAAGATACAATACGGCATTAATAAAATTATTTGACCGAATTCATAATGTGCAAACTTTGGGAGTTAAATCACCTGAGAAAGCTAGAAAAATTATTGAAGCGACTTTAATAAATTTTCTTTTGGTCGCTGCTAATATAAATTATAAACTAGAACAAGAATTAAGTTATGCCTAAAAGTTTTTAATATTGAACTTGAAAGACACAAAGCTTTTTCTAATAATAACTCTCTGCTTCCTCCTCTAACTTTATAAAATAATTTACTCCAAATGTATAACCAATTAGAATTGGAATAATCAAGAATAATAAGCCCCAGTGATTAAAATAATCTATCAAGTAAATTGTTCTAAAAGAAGAAACTGCAAACATTAAAGCTCGTGATAAAGCAAATATAAAACTGCCGCATGTAAAACGTTTTAATACTGGAAATCTTGCATAAAACACTGCACCTGCCGGAAAAATAGTAGGGGCAAATACTACAATAAATAATTGGAATAAAAGTAATTCTATAGTATTTGAAATATTATTTAGTAAGATAGGAGATATAAGGGCTACCATAGAAAATATTGTTAATCTTACTTTAAGGACCTTTAAAGGATGTATTTTACAAACCAAATAAGTAACAATTATTGTACTTATTAATTCTGTACCACAAACAATAAAATTTTGATGAATTACTTGAGTAGCACTGTAATTAAATGAGTTTTTAGCATATTACCGCAATAAATATAAACAATATAAAACCATAACGGGGCTCCACAATGTACCAAAAAGAAAGCTATTGCTGTTGGTTTATTAATTTTTTCACTCCAAATAGGGCTTGATTTTAGCCGATTACTATCTAGCCCTGCCTGCGCTACAGTTTTCTTTATTCGTCTTTTTGCATCAATGAAATCTGGAGTCTCCCTAAGATTTGTCCTTACAACAGCACCAACTATAGCAATAGCTGCTCCAAACCAAAATACAATACGTCAATCAAGTCCAAAAGAAGTAACAAGTGTTTCTACCGCCAATACTACACGGTTGCACCTAAAATTACAAAAACAACAAGCGAAGCCACCACCCAATAACGTTGAGGAATTTTTGTCATTTCGGTTAGATAAAGCTCGGCACCTACTACCTCCCCTATAAAGGACATCCCCTGAGCGATACGACACGCAGTTACTACAAAAGTCGCCGTAATACCAATTTCGGCATAAGTTTTTATAATTAGCCATTATAAGATAACAAAGCGACATTAAAAAAGTTGTAATAATGACCGTTGCCTTACGACCTATAGTATCTCCTATCCAACCGAATATTAAAGCACCGATAGGTCTAAATACATATGTTGCACAATATGCAATGGCAGAATATAGAGAAGCTGCTCGTGCATCGGCTTCAGGAAAAAATAGCTCGTTAAGTATTACCGCCATGTGTACATAGAGCGTGAGATCAAAATATTCAAGAAACGTACCTATCGATAGTAGTAGCCCTATTGTTTCTTTTTGATTACGGGCTAAACTTTTTTGCTCTTTTGCGTAACTTCACATACTTTTTGACAGATTAGTTAAAATTAATAAAGAACTATACTGTTTTATATAAAAATAAAAGTCAAGTTAACAAAATTAGATTTTTTATAGCATTGCTAACTCAAGACAGGTGTCGTAATGAGCTGAGCGACTGAAAGGAGCGTATCAATCTAAAAAAATAATAATAAATTCTAGTTTACAGAGTTTTTAACTAGATTGCTTAGTCAATATACTTTGTAATTGCCTTGCAATGGCGTTAATTTATTAAATAATCTATCTTTATTTATAAATGCCAATAAATTTCTAATTTAATACTTGCAATTTATCTTATAATTACTTATATTCAGATTCGCTTAGATTAAAAAGCACTAAGGCGTTTTATATGTAATTAATTTTGATCCCCTTAAACTTTTTACATTAAAACGCCGTTATTGTATTTAAGCGGGTGTAGCTCAGGGGTAGAGCGCTACCTTGCCAAGGTTGAAGTCGAGGGTTCGAATCCCTTCACCCGCTCCAGTGATTTTGTCCGTTTTATGTCATTCCCGTCTACGCAGGAATG
This sequence comes from Rickettsia sibirica 246, assembly GCF_000166935.1. Classification (NCBI taxonomy): domain Bacteria; kingdom Pseudomonadati; phylum Pseudomonadota; class Alphaproteobacteria; order Rickettsiales; family Rickettsiaceae; genus Rickettsia; species Rickettsia sibirica. Next base: position 1,090,107 of record NZ_AABW01000001.1, on the reverse strand, counting down.
ACATAGAGCATGTTTTTCGAGCTAAGCAACAACGCCCTTTTGCAAATGACATCAGTAAGTTTATCATAAATTCAATCTTCCAAACCATATTTTTTCTTAATATCTTCTAATGAAATTACTTCTTCTCTTTTTTCTATACAAGACAAAGCAATTAATAAATCTGCTTTTTCTTCTATATAACTTTCTATTGCTTTACGTATAATATCTAGTTCATTAGAAATTCTAGTAGTTATAACTGTCATAAAAATAGCCATTTATCGGTTTTGTGATAACTTATATTAGTATAAAATACATTTAAATATATTTAATATTATTATTTTACCCTTGCATTAAAGCTATTAGGTAGCTATTTTTATTTTATTAAACTTAGTGCATAACCTATCTTATAAAGAGAAATTTTAAGGAAACACGGCACGCAGCACCGCAATGTATACCGCAAATACTTCAAAAGTTGGAAGCCAAATAAGTGGTGAGCCTGCGGAGCGTAGAAAACTACATGAGCAAAGGCAAAGCCTAAAATTTGACGCACCAAAGCTTGAAGTATCAAAGGTATACAAATTACTTTTAGAAAGAGGTTATACAGGAAGACTATTGCAACAATTAGGAAATTACATATGTCAGCAAATACGCAAGATAATCAGGCAAATAATAACGACACTATAGAAATACAGGAAACTGAGGTAGTGCCTGCAGAAACAAATTCTTTACAATCGGGGTTAACAAGCTTAATACCGATGGTTTTAATTTTTGCTGTATTTTACTTCTTATTATTACGTCCACAAGAAACACGACGCAAAGAAAGAGAGAAATTAGTAAGTGAAGTTAAAAAAGGCGAAGAAGTGCTAACAAATAGCGGCATTTATGGTATTGTGACTAAAGTAAGTGAAAATGACAATAATATTGAAATCGAAATAGCTAAAGATGTACGTATTAAAGTTTTAAAAAGTGCTATTATCGATATAACTAGTCGTACAAAAGAAGTAGCAGTAAAAAAAGAAAACAAAAAAAATAAGAAGGTAAGCGGTGCAAAAGCTTCCTAAGTGGAAAATTTTTCTTTCAATTATATGTACGGTTTTTGCGGTTATTTGTGCCTTACCTAATTTCATGCAGGTAAACTCTAAGTTTCTACCTCATGATTCAGTAAATCTAGGACTTGATCTTAGAGGAGGAGCCCATTTATTACTCGATGTTGATTTTGACACCTACTTAAATGATTCAATGGAAAATCTTGCCGACACTTTACGCAAAAATTTTCGTGAGGATAAAATCGGCTATAAAAATCTGTTAGTTAGACAAAATAGCATTCAATTAGAAGTAAGATCGCCTGAGCAATTAAAGCCGTTAAAGAAAATAATTAATAAAATCGATCCAGAAATTATCGCTGAAGTAAATGAAAATAAAATAAAGCTTAGCTACAGCGAATCTAGATTAAATGACTTACTTAATAAGGTAGTAGACCAATCTATTGAGATCGTTCGCATGAGAGTTGATAGTACCGGCACTAAAGAGCCGACCCTACAGAAACAAGGCGATAAGCATATATTACTGCAAGTTCCCGGTGAAGAAAATCCCTCTTACCTGAAGAATATATTAGGGAAAACTGCAAAGCTAACTTTTCATTTAGTTGATGAAAATGCCAATATCGAAGAAGCAGTAAAAGGACATGTTCCAGTAGGTTCAATGCTAGTTAAGGGAGATAACGCAAGTCATGGGGAGTATTATGTCGTTATAAAGAAAAAAGTTGTTTTGGGTGGGGATCAGCTTACAACCGCTTCAGCTTCTTTTGACCAAAATTCGCAAGCGATAGTTGCTTTTTCTTTCAACAATTTAGGTAGTAAAATATTTGGTGAAATAACTAAAAATAATACCGGTAAACGCCTTGCTATAGTTTTAGACAATAAATTACTAAGTGCTCCAACGATAAACGGAGCGATTATGGGCGGAAGCGGTATAATAACAGGAAATTTTACCGTTGAGTCGGCAAATGAGCTTGCACTATTATTGCGAGCCGGTTCGCTTCCTGCCCCACTTAAAATTATTGAAGAGAGAAGTATAGGTCCAAATTTGGGTGCTGATTCTATAGAGTCGGGTAAAAAGGCAGGACTTATAGGATTTATAGCAGTGTGTATATTTATGGTTTGGTCTTACGGTGTGCTTGGTTTATTTGCCAATATAGCCTTAAGCCTTGCATTGTTATATATTTTAGCTTTACTTTCACTTTTCCAAGCTACTTTAACTCTGCCGGGAATTGCAGGAATAATACTCACTATGGGTATGGCTGTTGATGCTAATGTATTGATTTACGAAAGAATTAAAGAGGAACTGCATAAAGGAGTGTCTAATCTTTATGCTATTAGAACCGGTTTTGAATCTGCGTTTGCCACTATCCTTGATGCTAACCTAACTACTTTAATCGTTGCTTTTTTACTTTATATATTTGGAGTAGGTGCAATAAAAGGTTTTGCCGTTGCATTAACGATCGGGATTATATCTTCAATGTTTTCGGCGATTATCATTACTAAATTGTTAATAGATATTTGGGTACAATATTTTAAACCTAAAAAATTAGGGCTTGTGTAAAAGAGTAGACTTTGTTGTATGGTATTTTTATGTCATTCCTGCAAAAGCGGGAATCCAGTAACCTTTAATGTCATCCCGCAACTTGATTGCGGAATCTTAGAACACGGCCTATGATATAAGATACCGTAGTCAAGCCACGGTATGACATTTTCACTTTTCTCTGGATTCCTGCTTTCGCAGGAATGACATAAGAGCCATACAGCAGGACCAGCTAGGATGACAACGCAAAAATGGATAATATCTTATGAAAATACAGTCAAATGTTATAAAAATAATTATCGTAATTAGCTTATTAATAGGAGTAGGAGCATTATATTTGTTGTTATCTTTAAGAACGCCTGAAAAGCCACTTGCCGGTCAAGTTAATATCTATGAAGATAACGTAAAAATCGGCGGTGACTTTGAACTAATAGACCAAAATGGAGAGATATTTAATAGTGATAAGTTGAAAGGCAACTTAAGCCTCATTTACTTTGGATTTACTAGTTGTCCTGATATATGCCCAACCTCTCTAAATAAAATGACGGAGATTGTAGAAATTTTAAATAAACATAAAATAGATATTCTACCTGTTTTTATCACTATTGACCCAAAACGTGATACTCCTATAGCACTTAAAGAATATCTAAAACATTTTCATCCGAAATTTATAGGTCTTACCGGTAACGAGCAGCAAATAAAAGATGTAACTGATAAATTCAAGGTTTTCTATGCTCGTGTGCATGGTGATGATGACGACCCGAACTATATGCTTGATCATTCATCTTTTACATATTTAATCGATGCAAACGGAAAATATCTGAAACATTTCTATTTAGATTCTTCACCTAAGGAAATGATGGAATTTTTAAGAAATGAATAATTATATATCGGTAGCGTATTTATTTACCTTTTTAACCTTAGCAACATTGTTAATTGTAAGTTTTTTAAATTACAAGTCATTGAAAAATACACAGAACTTTAATGCAAAAGAGAGTAAGAAATAGATTAATAACAATAATTATTTGTTTTTGCTCAGCATGTTTAGGAATTAGTATAATACTTTACAATTTAGAGAAAAATATAGTATTTTTTTTGCCGCCGTCAAAAATTAATGAAATAGAACAAGGCAAAGAGTTAAGAGTCGGTGGGCTTGTTAAAACAGACTCAATAAATAAAATTGCTGATGATAAGATAAGTTTTGTTATTACCGATAATATTAAGGATTTCGAGATATTATATCAAGGAGCCCTTCCGGCTCTATTTCGTAAAGGACAAGGAATTATTGCCATCGGGCAATTATCGAACGGGAAATTTATAGCAAGACAATTACTTGCAAAGCATGATGAGAATTACAGGCCTCCGCAATAACAACGTCATTGCGAAGAGCGAAGCGACGTGGCAATCTAGTAAAATAGGCCTGAGATTGCTTCGTCGAATTACGTTGTAATTCTCCTCGCAATGACAAAAAATAACTAAACCAAATAAATAAAAACATGTTTATAGATAAAATCAAAGCAAAAGCAAATAATTACGAAATAAACGTAATTATCGAAATTCCGATGAATAGCGGTCCAATCAAATACGAATTTGACAAAGAATCAGGAGCAATTTTTGTTGATCGCTTTATGCAAACTACCATGAGCTATCCATGCAATTACGGTTTTATTCCTCATACTCTTTCAAATGACGGTGACCCGGTAGACGTACTTGTCGTAGCTCATCATCCGGTAGTGCCTGGGTCGGTTATAAAATGCCGAGCAGTCGGTGTATTGATGATGGAAGACGAATCAGGGCTTGATGAGAAAATAATCGCAGTACCGACTTCTAAGCTCGATATTACTTTCGATCATATTAAAGAGCTAGATGATTTATGTGACATGCTCAAGCAACGTATCGTGCATTTCTTTGAGCATTATAAAGATTTAGAAAAAGGTAAATGGGTTAAAGTTACTGGATGGGAAAATAAATCAAAAGCAGACGCTTTAATCAATGAAGGAATAGATAGGGTCAGCTAGGGATAAGAATTCATGACGTTGCTTGCATGGTGCTTGATGTCATTCCCGCGGAGGCGGGAATCCAGAAAAAGTAGCCTTAAATCCCGATCTCAACAATTACACATTAATTAACAAAATAAACCTATAAAAACAAGTTTTTATTTTTTATATGTTTTACTGGATTCCCCCGCGGGAATGACATCAGAAAAATAAGATAAAAAACAAACAGTGACCGACTTCTTGCATAACGTAGCTAATAAAGAGGAATTTGAAGGAAACAGGGAACACAGCACCGCAGCGTACACTTTAGTACGTGAGAATGCGAGTACCGGATTGACGCACAAATTACCTTTAGAAGCAAGTTATGCAAGAAGTCGATTATTTCGTTCAGGAGTCGTAGTAGCTTTTTTCACATTAATTTCTCGCATATTTGGCTTAGTGCGTGAACAGTTTATCGCATCATTATTCGGCTCTACGCCTATGGGTGATAGCATTAATGTTGCTTTTAAACTACCGAATCTATTTAGAAGAATTTTTGCAGAAGGAGCATTATCAAGCGTATTCATTCCTATTTATAATGAAAAAATGCTTATTTCTAAGAAAGCCGCTAATAATTTTTCAGGTGAGATTTTTACCCTTTTACTTCTGACATTAATAGTAATAATAGCATTAATGCAAATCTTCATGCCACAATTAATGCTGTTTATTGTTCCTGGATTTCACGGTAAAAAAGAAAAGTTTGAGCTTACGGTATTTTTATGCCGAATTACAATACCTTATTTAATATTTGTTTCATTAACGGCTCTACTTGGCGGAATATTAAACTCTATAAAAAAATTCGCTGCATTTGCTTTTTCACCGGTTATTTTAAGTATATGCGTAATAATTTTTACTTTAACATTTGATCATTATATAGAATCTACTATCTCAATTAGCTTATCTTTAATAATGGCCGGAATATTACAAGTTTCGTTTATGTTTGTCTGTGTGAAAAGAGCGGATTTAAACTTTCCGATAATTTTTAACCCAAGCGATCCCGATGTAAAAAAGCTTTTGATTAATATGGGACCGGCAACCATTAGCTCCGGCATACAGCAATTAAACCTTTTCATATCCCAATCTATTGCTAGCTTTATTGAAGGTGCTATTTCTATATTATCTTATGCCGACCGGATATATCAATTTCCTCTATCAATAATAGGTACTAGCTTCTCTACTATATTGCTACCTGAGCTGTCAAAAATCTATAAATCAAATGATATAGTAGCGGCAAAAAAAATACAGAATAATGCTATTAGAATGGGATTATTATTATCGTTGCCTGCTACATTCGGTATTATAATTCTATCTCATCCGATTATTAATATAATTTATGAAAGAGGAGTATTCACGAGCCAAGATACTACAAATACAGCTGAGGCTATTTCTGCGTTTGCACTTGGGCTCCCTGCTTTTATTTTGGCAAAAATTTTAACTCCTATTTTTTATGCTAACGGAGATACTAAAACACCGCTCAAAATAACCTTATTTTCAATAATAATTAATACCGGCATGAACCTATTATTAATGGATTCTTTGAAACATATCGGTATTGCAGTCGGTACATCTATTGCAGCTTGGTATAATCTAGGTTTATTATATAGCTATACTACAAAACAAAATAAGCTTCATATAGAAGCCGGTATAAAACTTTTCTGCGGTAAAATTTTGTTATGCTGTATATTAATGTCTATTATAATTGCTTTAATAAAGCATTATTATTTAGAATATTTTTATTCGGAATATTTACTGATTAAAGTCTGTATGCTAGGTAGTACAATTGCAGTTGGAATGGGAGCATTTTTCGGCACGGCATATTTATTAAAAACGGTTAATTATGATAATAACAACAAATAAGCACCAATCAAATTATCAGGATTGGCTAAAAGCCTTAGCTATTATAGCCATGATCATTGATCATGTAGGTTTATATCTATATCCTGAATTAACGATTATGCGGATCATAGGTCGTACAGCTATGCCAGTATTTTGCTTTTTTGCCGGTTATAATTTTCATGATAAACCAAAAACCCATATAATAATATTCGGTGTTTTATTACAAATATATACCACTGTACTATTTAAACAGTTTCTTACTACAAATATTCTAATCTCTATCTATTTAGGGCAATGGTATATTTATTATTTTCGTAATTCTTTAACTCGCTTTTTCTATAGCGGTTATTGTCATACAATTATAATGGTACTATTGTGGTATATTAGCTGGCCTTTGATTGATTACGGGACTTTTGTAATTGCTACAATGATACTTGGATTTATTTCAAAACATGAGCAGGCAAACTTAAAACTTTGCTGTTTTATAGCAATTTTTGCTTCTTTCGTGCATTCAACTCTTTTTACTCTTGCGATTTCCTTTAATGAGTTTAATTTTTCAAATACTGACTTAATTTTAAACCTCACTTTCTTAACAATTACCTATATATTAATGATCCTAAGCGATTATTCACAAAAAATAGCTATAAATCTAAAATGGATAAGTCGCAATGTTTTATATATTTACTGCATACACATTATGATCTTACAATTCATATTCATCTATAAATACACATATGGTTTTAAAAATTGGTAAATAAACATTAATAATGAGTGACAGCGTAATTTAGTTAATATTAATATATTTAAATAAATTGATAATTAAATATATGAATATAATAGATCGTTTAATTTTGGATAATGAACAATATAAAGAGCAATTTAAAAAAAACAAACTATTTAAAATTAAGTTAGATAGTACGCTACGAAAAAATAAATTTCTTAAACATTTTCGGATTTGGTCATACGAATTTCAAAAAATGGTATTAGCAAGAGTAGTGTTTTCTGAAACAAAAGAATTTCAACAACTTGCATGGGAGCATCTTACCGATGAATTTGGACATAATATAGAATTATTCCAAAATCTAGAAAATAATGAAGAAACTACAGATTCTATTTTTGAGGCCTTAGGTTCTTGGTTTACGCTAAAAATGATGACTCTTGGAGATAGTGAAAGAGCCGTCCTTGTCCATTTAGTAATAGAGTCTTGTGCTACTATATTTTATGCAAAACTAGGATCAATATTTTTTAATCATAAAGCAGCAAAACATTTCAAAACACATATGTATCTTGATCCTGAACATGAACAAATGGGAATAGATTTATTAAAACAAATAAACATTAATGATTCTTCTTTACTCACTATTCAAAAAAAAGGCTGGGATATGATTGACGCTCTGTTTACTAGACTTGCTGAAATCACACAGGATTAGCTTTAACTTATAGTATTCTAGATTTTATAAAAAAGCTTGCTTGCACGGTACGGTTTTTCATCATTGCGAGCGACTGAAAGGAGCACGGCAATCTCAGGATTTTGGCACGAGATTGCTTTATCGAATTACTGCGTAATTCTTCTCACAATGACGGAAAAATCGATCCACGCAACAACGCCAATGTCAAGCGGAAATAGCATATTCAAACTAAACCAACTCGCTTACTTGAGATTTGGCAAAGAGCTTGATCTGAAAGTTAACAAAATTTACATTACCTTTTGAGCCTATTGCCGCAAATTTATGCGCTTTAAGAAGTAGGTCATAATCGTCTGCTAAATCGGCGAAGAAAAATGCGATTTCGCCGCTTTGTTTTACTCCTAAAATCTCACCGCTACCTCGAAGTTTTAAATCCTGCTCAGCTATATAAAATCCATCATTAGTTTGTTTCATTATCTCAAACCTACCTCGTGCAACTTTTCTAAGCCTTTTAGGATTGTATAACAATATACAATATGACTGCAAACTACCCCGCCCTACTCTACCTCTAAGCTGATGAAGTTGAGCGAGACCAAATTGCTCAGCATTTTCAATAATTATCAAAGTGGCTTCAGGTATATCTATTCCGACTTCAATAACGGTTGTTGCAACTAATATCTTAATTTCACCTTCCTTAAATTGCTTCATTATTTGGTCTTTCTGCTCGTTCTTCATCTTACCGTGAATAATACCGGTATAACCTTGATAGATATTGTCGATAGAGTTAAAACGATTCATCACATCCATCAATAAACTATCCTCTTCGGACGTTTCTTTCTCTCCCTGCTCTATCAATGGACAAATCCAATATACCCGCTCACCTGCAATAAGCTTCTTATTTATCGCTACTATAATATGCTCTATCTTATTAACGGACATGGTATTTGTAGCGATAGGTAAACGACTTTTCGGCTTACCCATTAGCTTTGAGATAGTCATATCACCAAACATAGTAAGTGCAAGACTTCGAGGAATCGGCGTTGCAGTCATAACTAACACATCGGGATTTACTCCTTTATTTATTAAATTCAAACGCTGTTGTACCCCAAATCTATGCTGCTCATCAATAACTATATAACCTAATTTCTTAAAACTTACTTTTTCTTGAAATAAAGCATGAGTGCCGACTAATATATCAATCTCATCGTTGTCAAGTTGTATCATAATATTTTTACGAGCTGTCCCCAGTATCTTACCTGTAAGTAATCCAACTCTTATATTAGTATTTTTTAAAGCTTTAACAAAAAACTCATAATGCTGATTAGCAAGCAAATCAGTTGGAGCCATAAGCGTTGCTTGAAATCCAGTGGCTACCACATTTACCATCGTCAGCAGAGCTACCAAAGTTTTACCGGAGCCAACATCGCCTTGCAACAATCTCATCATTTCTATTTTATCGCTTTGATCACACTCTATTTCTTCTATGACTTGCTTTTGATAAGAGGTTAACTCAAATCCTAGCTCATTTAATATATTTGCTTGAATAGATACAGCTTTAGGGTAAATATTACCTTGTCTTCTACTTATTTGCGTACGTACATTTAAAAGAGATATTTGATTAGCGATAAGCTCCTTAGCTGCTAGTTGTTTTTTGGCGTTAGTATATAAATCGTCATTGCGAAGCCCCTTTAGGGGCTGCGGCAATCTAGAATTTATTAATTTTACATTACTGGATTGCTTCGTCGGCATGCATACCTCCTCGCAATGATGGAAAACATGCAACATTTGCAAATTCTGCAATATAATATCTAAATAATCTTTTACTTCTTTATCTTCTATACTCTTACACTTCTCTTCAAATATCTCTATTGCTTTTATGATATATGAATATAACTGCTTGTTACTAAGTAAATATGTCAGGGAATAAATCGGCTCTATTTCTTTTGCGAGTTTAGGATTTACAATAAATTCAGGATGCGCAATTTGTAAGTAATGATCAAAAAATTGTACCTTTCCGCTGATAATATGAGAAGTACCAACTTGCAGCTTATTAAAAATAAACGGTGGGGGTTTATGAAAAAACACTAATAACAAAGAACCAGTATCATTGCTAGCTGTAATTTTTAAAGGCTGACTACTTTTCTTTGGTAAATTAATGCTCTCAACTACAATTTCTGTTTGGATTATGTCACCGTCTCTAACTTCAGTTAAATTAGGCGATAATATTTTATTTTGATATGAAACAGGTAGATAAAATAATAAATCACGAATATTGTTAATACCAAGCCTTTTAAGAGCAGATACGGTATCTTCACGTATATTGATGAACGTTTTTACAGAAGAGAATAAGAATTTTTCTAAAATAGTTAGCATATATAGTCATAATTATCTTATTATACAAATATATATACTTATAATAAAAGAAGAAGAATAAAATATACAAATTATGATTAATATGTCATTCTTGCAAAAGCGGGAATCCAGTAATTAAACGGTGCATACACAGTAAGTTTTGAAAATTAAAAGCTTGATGTATCGCGCTTTTTTCTGGATTGCTGCTTTCGCAGGAATGACATATTAATCATGCAACAAAGCCTTCTCTTATAAATCTAATTTTAACCCTGCTCTAACTATAGCTGAGGATTTTAAAGGCATACCTTACCTAAACCGATAAATTCAACTTTGACTAAGTTATTAGCTTTAACTCCGACACCGTAAGACTTAAATTTTTGATTTTTGCCGTAATTAATATTAACTTGCATATATTTGTTATCAACAACACAATGGTTAACTAAACCACACTCTAAACCGTATGGAGCAAGTATCGCTCTAGTAGCCGGTAAATATTTAACCGGTTCTAATTCAATCATCGGAATATTATTTAAGTTAATAAATGAATATCCTGAATAGAATAAAAACGGATCAAATAAATCTAAATAAGCATATGAAAAAATTTTATTTTTAGTAATATAATTTTTACCGTATATGGAGTTAATCGCTTTTACATATGTATTTATATCATCACCGCTTTTATCTTTGCCATCAAACTTAGCACTAAAAATATAACTTGCTTGCTCTAGTCTTGTCCATAAATAACCTATACCGTAAGTAGGATTAATTTTGTTACTTGCCATGTATCTATCTTTAATATTTTCAGATAACAAATAACTTGCTTGCATGCCCCCTGTATCTATAGCAATGTGCTTATGAACTTGCAAAGAATTAAAATCTTTAGTTTTAAAATATGTTGTACCCTCAAAAGGATCTACTTCATATTTTGTTACTTTTAAATCAACTTCTTTGCTCTTGCTCCATAACTTCCTATTTCATGATTACCTACCATAATCCAAGATGTAGCAGTAAATCTTGTAATATAACTTAAGATCTTCATAGCTATATTATCTGAATCGGCAAACATAGCATCATCTAATTGACGGTAACCTTCAATTAATGACATAGCAACATTGCTACTCGCTCTTGAGGACATATCTTTATCATACGTCACTACATAACTATAATTTTTTTTAGAATTTTCTTGAATTGTTATATTGTCATCAATATTTGATACAGTTACTAATACTGTTGATGAATACAAAAAACAAGCAGCAATGGTTAAATTTAATTTCTTGTAAAGTATTTTTTTAATATACCAAACTTGTGTATGTCCTTGACTTCTTTTGAAAATCTTCTTAATGTCTTAAATAATAGATATTAAATAATTTAAAATTTATGAATAAAAAATCTATCCTTCGGCTGAAGCTGCTCTTGAAGGACTTCTTTATGACGGCATGACTATAATGTCGGGCGGATTCGGTCTATGCGGTATTCCTGAAAATTTAATAAATGCACTTCTTAAAAGCAATGTTCAAAATTTAACAGTTATAAGCAATAATTGCGGTGTTGACAACTTCGGACTTGGGCTTCTTCTTCAAACTAAACAAATAAAAAAAATGATTTCTTCGTATGTCGGAGAAAATAAGATTTTTGAGCAACAATATCTTGATAAGGTTTTAGAGCTTGAGCTAAACCCACAAGGAATTTTAGCTGAACGAATTAGGGCTGCTGGTATGGAAATTCCGGCTTTTTATACTAAAACAGGTATAGGTACAATTGTAGAGGAAGGTAAAAAAACAAAGGAGTTTAACGGCAAAAAATATATAATGGAAACTGCCCTTCAAGCTGACCTTGCTATTATTAAAGGCTTTAAAGCTGATGCGGCAACGTGATTTATAATAAAACTGCACGAAATTTTAATGCAGTCATGGCAGGTGCCGCTAAAGTTACAGTTTGTGAAGTAGAGGAAATAGTTAAGGTGGGAGAGCTTGACCCTAACAATATTCACACACCTAATATTTTCATACAGCGATTAATAGTAGGTGAAAAATATGAGAAACGTATTGAGCAATTAACTGTCAGGGAAAAATAAGATATGCCTTGGAGCAAAGAAAAAATTTATCAAATAACCGCAGAGGAACTTAAAGACGGATTATATGTCAATCTTGGTATAGGTATGCCTACGCATGTAGCAAATTATATACCTCAAGGAGTGAATGTAATATTTCAAAGTGAGAACGGTATGCTTGGTATGGGACCATTTCCTTACGCAGGAGAGGAAGATCCTGATTTAATTAACGCCGGTAAGCAAACTATTACTGCTATTCCTGAAAGCAGCTATTTCGACAGTAGCTTTTCATTTGGGATGATTAAGAGGTTCGCATGTCGATTTAACTATTTTAGGTGCTATGCAAGTCTCACAAACAGGCGATCTTGCCAACTGGACTATTCCGGGTAAAATGGTTAAAGGTATGGGAGGAGGAGCTATGGATTTGGTCGCTAACACCAAAAGAGTAGTTATTATAATGGAACATAACGCAAAAGATGGCGGTGCTAAATTATTAAAAGAATGCAACTTTCCGTTAACAGGTAAAAAAGTAGTTAACAGAGTAATTACCGATCTTGGAATTTTTGATATTGATAAAGACGATGTTACTATTGAAGAAATAAAGTCTAAAACTGAAGCCGAGTTTATAGTTAATTTATAATATGGAGAATAACATAGTTAAAGTAGCTATCGTAATATTATAGTAGATACGGTCATACTGCAAAGTAGCTGAAAAACTAAATAAGAGCATAAAGGAAGCAGGAGCAAATGTTTCTTATACAAATAAATAAAGATAAACCTAATAATCTCGATTGAGATTTATTAGACAATGCAGATGCTATCATTTTTGGAGTCCCAACCTATATGGGTAGTTTAGCCAGATCGTTTAAAACATTTATGGAAGCTACCTCAACTAGATGGGCACAACAAAAATGGAAAGATAAAATAGCTGCAGCTTTTACTAATTCTGCTTTTTATTCAGGTAATAAGTTTGCAGTATTCAGCAGCTATTTCACTTCGCTATGCAGCATTGTATGATTTGGGTCGGGCAAGCTGAAACTGCTCCGAATTTCTCTGATCATGAGATGCCTGATCCCAATAAAATTCACCGCTTAGGTAGCTGGTCAGGACGTATGACTCAATCTAACCACAAATCTTCTCCTGATATTACTCCTACTCAAGGCGATTTAAAAACTGCTAATTTCTTTGGTAAAAGAATAGTTGAAATAACTAAGAAGTTTAAAGGGTAGATTTATATGGTGTTTTATGTCATTCCCGCAAAGCGGGAATGACATTTATTATCTAACAAATGATGGTTTTTGTGAGTTCCTATTATTAATTTTTTGAGCATGCGTAGTCATTTTAGCATCTCGTTCTCCTTTAGTTTTAAGCATTTTTGATTTATTCCTATTAACACTAACATCACTCCAGTTACCACTATCGCTTTCGCTTTCACTGCTACTACTATCACTCACCTCTATAGCAGCTCTTCGTGCGAAAATTGATTCAAGTCCACTAGGTTTGTTAACATTCTGAGCAGGCTTACTATGAGAATGTGCAACCGGTTTTCCTGTATTAGGGTCAAATTCAACTTTTTTTAGTTTTTTTGGCCCTGCTATTTCTCTCATTAAATCAGAAGTATCTATAGAAGGACGTGGTTGATTTTCCAGTTTTTTAACCGTAGTAGATTCTACAGGCTTAGATAATGTCTCAGCCGGAGCCATAGGCGGTGGTGGAGGCGGTGGTGGAGGTGGTGATGGAATGTTATTTTCTGGTAAAGGAGGCGGTGGTGGAGGTGGTGATGGAATGTTATTTTCCGGTAAAGGAGGCGGTGGTGGAGGTGGTGATGGAATGTTATTTTCCGGTAAAGGAGGCGGTGGTGGAGGTGGTGATGGAATGTTATTTTCCGGTAAAGGAGACGGTGGTGTTATATTATTTTCCAAAGGTTTAGCTAGGGACGCATTTGCTAATATTGGTTCTTTTTGTGAAGCCATGTGATTTGTAAGGTTACTTACTATCTTTTGTAACTTCTCATTGTCAGGTAATTTTGCAATTATATCCTTAATATTTCTTTCTTTATTTTCAATTAATTCCTCAAATTTATGCTTCGTTTTATATAATTGTTCATCAATCTTTCTAATTGTTCTAGTATTACTCTCTTTGTTTTTTGCTAAAACCTGCTCACTATTATTTACAAAAACATTTTTAACATTTTGCCAAATATTATTTAATTTTTCAAAAAATGTATGAGGTACTTCTGCCCTAATTTCAGCAACCTGTTTTTGTATTTCTTTAAGTTCTTTGATATTAGAATTTTCGGATATTAAATTTTGGATGTTTTGTTTTGTAGCATTTAAAGAATTATATTGTTTCTCTAGTGCTTCAGCATTAATGAATTGTAAGGGATTTGTCATATGTAGAGCTGAGAATCTTTCAGGTTTACTCTTATAACTAAAAAATACTTCCGATAATCTTGCTCTTTGATCTTTAGATAAATCTTTCTTTGTTAAATCCTTAAAATTTTTTTCGATTTCTTCTTGTAATGCTTGCTTTAAAGGTGCAGATTTTTCCGCTATATTATATATCTTATTATCAATATCTTTTAATATTTTATTATTATACTTTATTGCTTCATTTGTTAACTGTTCTTCACTTTTTATCAAAATATACTTTACATTAGAAACTGTTTTTACAAATCTTTTAAACCAAGGCAACGATCTATTATGTTCTTTTTCTAGTTCTTTAGTTTCATTTTGTATTTCGATTAAACCTTGCAACTGCTTATTTTGTTTGCATAATTCATTTACTTGGCTCAATATAGTATTTAAAGCATTATTTTCTTGTGCTAATAATTTATTTATATCTATTTCTTTAACCATCCCATACACCTAATATAAATTAATATCAGTATTATAGCAAATTTCTTGTACAAAAGCAAAGAGAAAGTTAATTTATGTAATGTATTTTGATAAATAAAAGATAGATAAACGAATATAGTTAACGTAATTTTAAGGATGATAAGCCTATAAGAGCAAATATAACTGAAATAATCCAAAATCTTATTACGACTTTTGATTCTGCCCAGCCGTGTTTTTCAAAATGATGATGGAGCGGTGCCATTTTAAATATTCTTTTTCCTTTAGTAGCTTTGAAGTAATATACCTGTAAAATTACGGATGCCGTTTCAATAACAAACAAGCCGCCGACTATAGCTAAAACTATTTCATGCTTAGTAATAACGCTAATAATACCAAGCACACCGCCAAGACTTAGACTACCGGTATCGCCCATAAAAACTTCTGCTGGTTGTGCATTAAACCATAAAAATCCAAGGCAGCTACCGACTAATCCCGCACATAACACCGTTAACTCTCCGGTATTCGGTATATAGGTTAGCTGTAAGTAGTTCGAGTAAATTAGATTTCCTACTAAATAACTTATTAAAGCAAAAGAACCGGCAGTAAAGGCAATAGGAACGGTAGCAAGACCATCAAGCCCATCCGTTAGATTCACGGCATTAGAAGAGCCGACTATAACAAATATAGCAAAAACTATATAACAATAACCAAGATCCAAACTTAAATTTTTAAAAAACGGTACGTTAAGTAAATGACTTGGACTTTTATCTAGATATTCTAGTAAAACACATATAATGAAGCTAATAATTCCTTGAAGTAAAAGCTTACTTTTTCCTCTTACTCCGTAATGATTATCTTTAGTTACCTTAGCATAATCATCCATAAATCCTATAATACCGAAACTAATAAAACCAAATAACGTAATCCAAATATATTTATTCGTTAAATCAGCAAGTAATAAAGTAGAAAGACAACTAGACAAAATAATCATAATACCCCCCATTGTCGGAGTACCTACTTTTGTTTGATGCGATTCAGGTCCGTCTGAGCGTATAGGCTGACCGTTTTTTTGAAGAGATCGCAGAAATTCTATTAATATCGGACCCGTGATAAAGCTAAGGCTTAGAGTTATAATAATAGCAAGACCGCTACGAAAAGTAATATAGTGAAATAAATTAGCTATATGTGAATTATGGATATGAGGGAGTAAAAGATTGTATAACATTTGTAGATTTAAATTTAAAAGTATATTTTGATGTTATTCATTGTGCATGGATACTAAATCGTCATTGCGCGCAGTCTACGACTGCGCGGCAGCAATCTCGTCAAACATCCTGAGATTGCTTCGTCAATTACTACGTAATTTCCGCGCAATGACGGGCAACCAAACCACACAATATTAAGAATATCCTAGTGTATTTATTTATAATAATCAACAATCTTATCAAGTTTTACGCCTCTTGACCCTTTTATTAGAATCAGCTCATTACCTTCAAATAAATCCGTAATATGCGTAATTAATTCATCAACATTTTTAAAGTATTTTTTAGCTATTTTGGAAGGTAGTAAATCATTAATATATTTAGTATTTACTCCTACTAAATAGACCTTAGAACAAGCGGCATCTAATATGTACTGCACTAGTTTCTCATGTAATCGTTTAGAATTTTCCCCTAGCTCTAGCATATCGCCTATTATAGCAGTTTTATTCTCGGCAGGTACTTGTTTTAAATATTCTAATGCAGCTTTCATTGACTGCGGACTTGCGTTATAGTAATCACAAATTACACGACAATTTTGTATATTGATAATTTCCCCTCTTCCTTTAGTAGGAGAAATATTTGCTAAGTGATTTGCAGCTATCTCTATATCTTTACCTAATATATCGATAATTAAAAGTACACCGGTATAATTTTCGGTAAAATGCCGAGGAATAAACGGTATCGTTACATCTAAGACTTTCTTATTTATCTTATACTTTAAGTAGACTTGCTCTCCTAGGTTCTCATATAAAATTAATTCTGCTGAAGTTTTAGCTGATCTACCGAAGCTATGTATATCGGTGATAGAAAGTTTTTTTAATATCGATAATATTTTGTTATAGCAATTAGTATCGGCATTAATAACGGCAATATCATTTTTGCTAAAATTTGCAAAAATCTCACATTTAGCTTCAGCTATCTCTTCAAGCGAGTTAAAAAATTCTAAATGAGCCTCTGAAATATTAGTAATCATGGCAATATTTGGCTTTAATATTTGAACCAGCTCTCTTATTTCACCTTTATGGTTCATGCCAAGCTCAAAAATAGCATATTCCGTATCATCAGCCATTGAAGCAAGATTAATAAACATACCGAGTTTGTTATTGAAGTTACCTCGGCTAGCAAAAACTAGAAAATCATGTTGTAATAATACTTTCAGTGCTTCTTTTGTAGAAGTTTTACCGACGCTGCCTGTTATAGCTATAAATTTAGCTTTTGAATTCTCTCGTTTATATAAAGCCATTTTTTGTAGAGCTTCAAAACAATCATCGACTAAGATAATTTTATCTTTATCATTGATCTCTACTCGCTTACTAATAATTACGGCTGCTGCTCCTTTATCTATTGCATCTAGAACATAATCGTGACCATCTCTATTACCTTGAAGTGCTATAAATAAATTACCTTTTTTAACATCTTTGGAATTAAATTGCACTTCATTACAACTTATAGAATTAGAGATTGTTATACCGAGAACAGCACTTAAAGTTTTAGAGTTCCAGATCATATATTTTTGTTATTTATGTGTTGTTGTATGGCGTGTTTATGTCATTCCCGCGTAGGCGGGAAGCCAGTAAACATATAACAAGCAAGCTTTTTATATGTTTATTTTATCAAATATGTAACTTCTGTATTAATATTAAAGTTATTTTTCTGGATCCCCGCTTCCGCGGGGATGACATCAAGGTTTTTTTAAAACTGTCCGGTACTATGGGTCAAGCCACGGGATGACAAACTTTTACACACTTCCTCACAACCTCAGCATCATCAAAAGGTAATTTCTTATCGCCTATAATTTGGTAATTTTCATGACCTTTGCCGGCAACTAATAAGATATCATCTTGTTTTAAATTATTTATACCGTATTTAATAGCCTCTTCTCTATTTGCTATTTCTGTATAATCTGCTTTCTCTATACCGCTTATGATTTCAGCTCTAATAAGCTTTGGGTCTTCATGGCGTGGATTATCATCTGTAATTATGATGGTATCGGCACGTTTTGCGGCTATTTGCCCCATAAGACTTCTCTTTGCCTTATCACGATTACCGCCGCAGCCAAAAACTACGCTTAGCTTACTATCACGTAATTTAATATTTTTCAGTTCCGTTAAAACTTTTTCAAGAGCGTCCGGAGTGTGGGCATAATCAACGAAGATATTAGTGTTATCTATTCTCTCCATTCTGCCTTTTACTGCTTTAACTTCTACTAAAGAATCTATAACATCATCAAAAGCAAAACCAATATAATGAATGCTAAGAACAGCAATTAATAAATTACTAGCCTGAAAGCTACCAATTATCGGGGTATTAAAATTATATTCTCTATTATTAAATGTAAAATTAATATTTTGTCCTTTTAAAGAACCGTTAAGTCTAGTTATTTCTAAATCACCTTTTGTCCCAACGGTTATAAATTTAATATTATGATTATGTAGATAATCTTTAACAAAATCTATTTCTTCTATATCAGAATTTAATATTGCGATACCGTTCGGTAATAAATGATTTATAAATAATTTCAGTTTGGCTAATAAATAATTTTCTTTTGTATGGTGGTAATCTAGATGATCCTGACTAAAGCTAGTAAAACATGCGATATTTACTTTTATTTCCCTAAGTCTTGCTTGATCAAGACCATGACTAGAAGCTTCAAAAACTAAATATTCTATACCATTTTCAGCTAAATTATGAGCAATTTTTCTAAAGCTTAAATAGTCTAAAGTTGTTAATTCCGGTACATCATTTATAAGATTAACGCAGCCAAATATTTCTACCCCTATCGTACCTATAGATGCTGCTTTTTTCCCAAGTAACGAATATGTTTGAGCTATATAGGATACTACCGAGCTTTTACCGTTAGTACCGGTTACGGCTATTAGATCCTTTGGTTTTTTAGGATAGAATATTTCTATGGCTTCATATAAAGCTGCCTGCACATCTTTTACGTAAATTACTTTATCTATAACAATACTTTTTTTATTGTCCGTAATTACTAATACTGCACCTTTGCTTAAAGCATCCTTAATAAAATCATTTCCATCAGTATTCCGTCCTTTAATCGCAAAAAAGATATCTTTATCCTTAACGGTTTTAGAATTAATCGACAAACCTTTTACGTTATGTTGTTGAAATAATTGCTTTAGGTTATGGGACATATTTATTATGTTAAAAACGTGTTACCGTCATTGCGAGGAAATTGCATAGCAATTGACGAAGCAATCTCAAGAGTTTGTTATTATTTCATGAGATTGCCACGCAGCCTACGGCTGCTTGCAATGACAGAGCAGGAATGACATCGCGTCTACACCTCCGATAAATTCCAAAGTAGTTGATTTGCCTCAACAATTATATTTTTATCTACTAATTTCTTGATATATACTAATTTATTATCTGGTTTGATTTTTGCCTGATTAGAGTAAGTACTAACGAATTTTATAATTTTATCAGTCATATCGGCATTTTTATAAAATTTAATCACAAATCCGTTATCTCCTGAATCTAGATTTTCAATATTTAACTTAAAGCATAATAGTTTTATTTTTACAATATCAAGTAAATTATTAAATTCAATCGGTAGTAAACCGAATCTATCAATCATCTCATCTTTAAATGTCTCTACTTCTATCTCATTACTTAAATTACCTATTCTTCTATATAGTCCAAGTTTAAGAGCTGCATCGGCTACATAATTATCTGGAATAAAGACGGATAATCCCAAATTAATAGTCGGGATAAAGGGTTGTTCTGAAACAATCGGTTCATCTTTAAAAATAGCTATTTGTTCTTCCAGCATTTCTTGATATAGTTCTGTACCTACTTCTTTAATTTGTCCTGATTGTTCTTCACCTATCAAATTACCGAAACCTCGTAAATCCATATCACGGCTTGCAATAGTAAAACCTGAACCCAAAGCACAACTATTTTGTATTATCTCTAAGCGTCTTAAGGAGTGTGATGTCATCTTTTTATGACTTGCTACCGTTAGATAGGCATAACCCCGCATTTTACCTCGACCTATGCGACCACGCAATTGATATAGCTGACTAAGACCCAGCATATCAGCATTATGTATGATCATGGTATTTGCCTCGGCTATATCAATTCCTGATTCTATAATAGTAGTTGAGACTAGTATATCGAATTTGCCGGCATAAAACTCGTTCATAACCTCATCAATTTTACTCGGAGTCATTTTTCCGTAAGCTATTTTATAACTTAATTCCGGCACGATTTGTTTTAATTGTTTTGCGATATCCTCTATATCTTTAATTCTTGGAACTACATAAAAACTTCTTCCGCCTCTAAAATGTTCACGTAATAATGCATCTCTGATAATAACGGGATCACACGGCATAACCGAGGTATGAACTTCCAGCCTGTTTAGAGGCGGCGTTGCAATAATGCTAAGTTCTTTTAAACCGGTCATTGACATTTGCAGCGTTCGAGGAATCGGTGTTGCCGACATTGCAAGTACATGGGAAGAGGATTTTAGCGATTTAAGAAATTCTTTTTGACCGACACCGAAATGTTGTTCTTCATCGATTATTAACAATTTCAAATTAAAGAATTTTATATTTTTATGTAATAAAGAATGAGTGCCTATTATTATATTTATTTTACCGCTTTCAAGCTCCGATCTTATAATTTTTGCTTCTTTAGAACTAATAACGCTAGATAATTGCTTGATATTTAAACCAAAACCTTTGAACCTTTCTATGAACCTTGAAAAATGTTGACTACATAAAATAGTTGTCGGTACAACTACGGCTACTTGAGGTAAATGTTCATTTAGAGATTTTGCTACCATAAAGACGGCACGCATTGCTACCTCTGTTTTGCCAAACCCAACATCACCGCATATTAACCTATCCATTAACATACCGTTTCTTAGATCTTCTTTAATATCGTTTATAGCGATTAATTGGTCTTCCGTTTCGCTGAAAGGAAAATTAGCACAAAATTTATCATATTCTTCAAGATCAAATTCAACGGAAGCACTACTATTAAGTTTCCTTTTAGCTGCTATTTGTATTAAATGCAGTGCTATCTCTTTTATACGCTTTTTAAGCTTTGCCTTACTTCTTTGCCATGAAACGCTACCAAGCTTATCAAGCTCCGCATTATCATTGCCGTATTTTTTTATTACCTCTATACTTTCAACTGGTATATATAATTTATCATTGCCGGCATATAAAATCTTTAAAAAATCATGTGGTTTGCCTTTGATTTCTAAAGCTTCTAGCTTTAAAAACTGCCCTATTCCATGATCTTTGTGAACAACAAATTCGCCTTCAGCTAAATTATCAAGCTCCAGCAAGATATTTTTAAGTTTTTTGTTAGTGTTTATAGAGCTAGGTTTTTCTTCTAATAATTCGCTAGCGGTAATAAATAAATATTCTTTCGTATAAAAGCTTTGATTTAAAGGAATTATCGCGACATTTATTATTGAAGCCTTAGCCTCATCTAATTTATTTATCTCATTATATTTATATTCATAATTTTGAATTATGCTTTTGATTCGCTCAAAACTACTTAAAACGCTTGAGCCTATAATAATTTTCTTATGAGAATGTGCTTTAATAACCTCAAATAATTTATCGAAAACCGTTTTCTTTTCTATAAAACTTGTAGCAGCGATATTTTTAATTAAGCTAGCTTGCTCTGAGTTTTCAAAAGTAAGTAGTATATTATTTTTTTGTTCTAGTAATTCCGTTATTTCAGAAGCGGTAAAATATAAGCTAGTCGGTGAAAGGGTGGGATAGAAACTATTAAATTTAAGTTTATTTGCCTCTGACCTTGCCGAATAAAAATCGTTATAACTATGTTCAAATTCTAAAATGGCTTGTTTTGACAAATTATCGAATATGAAAATAGGATCGTTTAAATAATCTATTAAGTTAGAGCAGGAATCGTAAAATAATGGGAGTAATTGTTCATATCCTGTGAATTTTCTTCCAGATATTACCGCCTCATATAAAGCATTATCAGTATGATTAACTCCAAAATTTCGTAAGTAATTATTCTTAAAATTACCTATAGTTTCACTATTTAAAACTATCTCATTTGCAGGACTAATAATAAGCTCGCTGCAGGATTTAGTCGAAATTTGCGTATCAATATCAAATTCTTTTATTGATTCAATATAACCCCAGCTAAAATGAATTCTATAAGCTTTAGGACCGGACAATATTATATCAATGATTTCGCCTCTAACCGCAAATTCCCCGACATCGATGCTAATCGCATTTCTTGTAAAACTATTTTCTACTAGAAACATAGCAAGCTCATCCGTAGTAAATTTCATTTTAGGGGATAATTTCAAAAAATATTTAGAAAAAAAATCTTTCGGCGGTAATTTGTTTAATAAGTTCGCTGTATGAGTGATGAGTAATTTGTTGCTATTACTATTATTTGTTGTTAGCTTGATTAATGTTTCTGCACGTCTAGATAAGATATTTGCATTTGGTGACGTATGGTCATAAGGGATGGTATTATAGCTTGGAAAGTAATAAATATTTTCATTAGAAGAAAAAAATAAAGCTTGCTTGTATAATTGCAACGCCTCCTCTTCATTACTCGCACTCAAGATGAAATCTTGCTTAAGATTCTTAGTAAAATTATCAATTGTAAAGAAAGATTTGGCAGCCGCCGGAAATTTTTGTTGTAACATTCTACAGGAGTTTATATTTTTGCTATTTTGTGTAATTTATCAATTATTTCGGCATCTAGATAAGAAGGAGCAGAAGATTTATTATTAATCCAATTATAAAGATCATTATCATTTTGATCAAGTATTAAAGAATAGCTTCCAAGTTTTGTTTCATCCATTAAGGATAGGTACTTTTCGGCAAAGCTACCGAGTATATAATCCATTTCTCTGCAACCGCGATTTTTACTACGGTAAAAAAGTTTCTTTTGTAAAGAGTTTTTATTTAATTTATTCATCTATAACATCTTGCAAAATTTTTTTATAATAATATTATTAAAATAATCAGATACCAAGATCATTTTAAAATGCTTTAATAATTGATCATTTTAAAATGCTTTAATAATTCAGCATTCTAATAAATCCATTCTACATGGGTAAAATTCTATTAACTTTTATTATCAATAACAGCAAAAAAGCATAAATATGTCGGTTCAAAATATCTGTTCTACAAAAGCTTATGATATGCTAATTTCAAATGATAATGCTTTTCTTGTAGATGTTAGAACTAGAGAAGAGTGGCAGCAAGTGGGGATACCTCATTTAGATAATAAAAATAAGGTGATCTTTCTAAGTTGGCAATTGAATAAAGATTTTGAAGATAATTTTTTATCTATCGTTAACGATAAAATTCATGCAATAATATTTTTTCTGTGCCGTTCAGGATATAGGTCATTTATCGCAGCAAATTTTATAACTAATATAGGTTATAAAAATTGTTATAATATTAGTGACGGCTTTGAAGGAAATAATCAAGATAAAGGCTGGAAACAAAATAACTTACCGTGGCAGTTTTAAGTGAGTACTAACCAAATAATTTTAACGGATCAAGGTAATAATTATGTAAATGTCTGGAGTCACGTGGCTCAAGATCTTTACAATCATTACGGTGAAACTCTATATAATAGCTGGTTTAGTAAAGTCAATTTTATAGAGTCTTCATTAAATACCGTTATTCTTTGTGCCCCTACTAACTTTGTTAGAGATTGGATAAAATCCAAGTACTCTATGGTTATATTGCAACTATTTCAACATTATAATAATACCATTAAGTCAATTGAAATAATTACTAAAGAGTTACCTGGAACAACCCAAACAGTTACAGCATTACCTACTAAGACTTTTGGCGATATCGGCAGCAGTGAGCTTAATTCGGAAAATATCTTTTCAACCCTTGATATACGTTTTACTTTCGATAATTTTGTGGTTGGAGCCCCAAATGAGCTAGCTTATGCAGCCGCAAGAGCGGTTGCAGAATCATCAGGTGCGGTTTCTGAGTCTAATCCGCTTTTTCTATATGGCGGCGTAGGGCTTGGTAAAACTCATTTAATGCATGCAATCGGTTGGTACATCAAGCAGCATAATCCAAGCCGCAAAGTGATATACATGTCGGCAGAAAAATTTATGTATCAATTTGTTAAAGCTCTGCGTAACAAAGAAGTAATCTCGTTTAAAGAGAAATTTCGTTCGGTTGATGTGTTAATGATTGATGATATTCAATTTATTTGCGGTAAAGATAGTACGCAGGAAGAATTTTTCCATACTTTTAATACATTGATTGATAATAACCGTCAAATGGTTATTTCTTGTGATAGATCGCCTTCAGATTTAGATAATATTGAAGATCGGATAAAATCTCGTCTTGGATGGGGCTTAGTTGCCGACGTTCATAGTACTACTTATGAGCTACGACTCGGTATTCTAGAATCTAAGATTGAGCAGATGAACGTTAAAATACCAAAAGACGTAATTGATTTTTTAGCATCTAAAATCGTTTCAAACGTTAGAGAACTTGAAGGAGCTTTAAATAAGGTGATTGCTCATTCTAATTTTACTTTAAAAGAAATTACACTCGAAAACACACAAAATATTTTGCGGGATTTACTGCGTTCTAATGAAAGAATAATTACCGTTGAAGATATTCAGAAAAAGGTAGCTAGCCGTTATAATATTAAGTTATCCGATATGTCTTCATCAAGGAGATTACGAGAAGTTGCAAGACCGCGTCAAATAGCCATGTATCTTAGTAAAGCATTAACGCCGAAAAGTCTTGCAGATATCGGTAAAAAATTCGGTAAAAAAGACCACACGACGGTTATGCATGCTATTAAGAAAGTAGAAGAATTACTGGCAAACGATATAGAATTACGCGAAGAGATTAATTTGCTAATGAAAATATTGCAGAACTAAATGTCATACCGTAGTCAAGCTGACTTTGTTGCATGGTCCGAAAAACCGACTCGATGTCATTCCCGCAAAATCGGGCATCCCGGGTAAAGCAAAATAAATCGAGCTTTTAATTGTACAAACTTATTGTGTATAACCTTTAAATTACTGGATTCCCGCTTTCGTGGGCATGCCATAAACAGCCATACAATAAAGCCAAAACGTCGCAGAAATGATATAGATATATATATCAAATGCTCTCAAAAAACGATTCAGTAAAAGAAATTTTTTTCAAGATTCTCCAGAAAATACCAAATTAACAGAATTATAAAGATAATTATGGTTACGGTGAGGGGGTCGCATATTTCTTACTTAAAAGTTTAAATGAATTAATAAAGAGGAATTACAAATTCACTATCTCGACTACGATTATCAAATCCACGCTAATCAAGAATATAGATATATTTTTAAGAATAGTAATATTACAAAATATTTTATTGCTCCTGAAAAGCGCTTATTTTATCAATTAAAATTTGTTGATGCAGACAGGGTATACTCAAATGATTTGGAGAATTGGAATGTAAAACGAGGAGCGAGTACGCACAGCCCTTAATAGGTGAGCATGCGAGTCCTCCGAAGTTTTGCAGAAACAATTCTTCAAATCATTTGAGTATACAAGCTACAGGCAGTCATCTATGTGGTAAAGATCAATATTAATACTACCTATGTATTTTTAAATCCTGATTCATTTACTCTTAGCTACCAAATTCTAGGACCTCAAAAAGACCATAATATTAATACTGTTTTTAATCGTATATAGTATTAGTATGTTCTCCAATTAGTTTAAAATATTCTTTCATACTATTGTCTATATCAGTTGTTTCCAAAGTTTGATTATTATCATCATCATTTGCATCATATATATCTTTTCTTTTAGACAAGGAAAGTTTTAATCTCTTTTGAAACGAGGTAGGAGAAATAGTTTGATTAAATTTGGGGGGTAATATCTTGTAATACATTCTTAGCATATTCAGGTGCATCAATATCATACCATTCTTTTATTTTAGCACATAAAATTTGTAGAATTTCAGGTAGGATTTTTTTTAATTTCTGTCTTGAGAGATGCGTGTTTTTGAGCTAAAAACCCTTCAATATTTTTTAAGCTTTCAGTAAATTCCAAGTAGGTTATTTCAATTAAATCCTTTAAATCTTGAGAAAAATCCTTTTTTTCAAGCAATTTAGTTTTTGTAAGCTTTAAATTACGTTCTCCTATATTGTTTACTTTAAGAATTAAAGCAGTTAACTTTTGGTCTAATGAATTTAACAACTTTATAGGACAATGCTCTAATTTATGAACTTTTGCTAAAAAAGATTTTATATCATTGCTTTTTACATTATCCATATTTTTGTAAAATTACATTGAAGCTAAGATGTCAAATATTCGTGCTATATTTGCTAGTTTATAATTATTTAATTTTTTACTAAGCCATTCTATTAATATATTACCTTCTTTAATAAGTAATAGATTACCATTTTGTACATTTGTAGTGTCATAATCTATTGGACAGGAATTTGGTAACACATATTTATAGTTTTTCAGTATACCTCTTGTTTGAGCAACGGCATGCTCAGCAGACATAGGACAAAACTCCTTATATGATAAAAATATACTATTTTTATCAATAAGTTCTAAAAACATAGGAGCCGTAAATAAGGTTGCATTATTTCTATGCGTTGCAAGCATAAATAACAAATGTGTTAACTTTTCTGCAAAGTAATTTAGTTTTCGCGGTAATTCTTCTATATTTTGTGTCGATGCTTTAGCATGCACAACTTCAAATATACGTTTTATAATAGCATGTTTATATTCATGTTCTTGCTCAAATTTAGATAAAATTTCATCATACTTTCCTAAGCCAGGTACATCTGTTTGTACATTACCGGTTTTATAATGTACTATATGATTAATTGTAAAAGTTTCTTCTTTAGTATTTGAGATCTTACCTTACATATAGTAGATAAATCACTATTTATTTCTTCTAAAATCCGGTGCTTTAGCTGAGTTTATTATTCCTGCCAATCATTTCAGCAAAAGCTAAAAGTCCTTTAGAATTATGTATGGGTTATTACTTATACTTTTTTAAGTTGATATTACTGTTTTGCAATTCTTGTAATAATACTTTCTTTGCATGCTGAGCAGTAATACCGTCTGCTAAAGCAACTATCTTAGGAATAGAGTGATTTGGATTAAATACACAATGCAATAGCTTTTGATAATCCTTATCACTTATATTTTCTTTGTTATAATTTTTAAATAATTATGTTTATTAAAAGCAGTTTTGATAATATTAAAATTTTCTTCGTAATAATTATTATCTACAACTAATATTTCAGATTTAATTTTTTTATAAATATTTCTAATAGTAGAATATTTAAAAAATCTATCAGCTAAATTATGTAATACTAAACCTAGTTTAAGTTTAAAATCTTCAGAGTTACATATATAATTAATATCTAGTATATTTTTAAGTAAAAAATTAAGATACTTAGGTAAAGTATAATTTTCTTTTAACTCTTCATCAGAGGAGCTATCAAAGTTTTTGTATTTTAGCATTATTATTTATAGTAGAATGAGTGTTAAATTATTTAGAAACAAATATCCCTATAAGGGGGATTAAAGTATCTAGCGTCTCCGTAAGGGCACTAAAATCATCTCTATATAATAAATTATCTGTAGTACATAATTCTTTAATATCTAAAGTTTGTCCAGTATTTCCCTCAAAACAATACATAAATGCCAAAGCTTCCATAATTTTCTTATCTTTAACAAATTTAAATAATCGTTCTTTTCCATAAGTTATTGTATCTTCAACATCAGCTAAATCTTTCTCTACTAAGGGCATCATTGTATTTACTTCTTGAGCTAATAACTGAGGATCTATATTACTAGGATGACTTAGCATATCTCATACCATCATAGTTATAATATTAGCTATATACTAAAATATTCACTATTAATTAAGTTTTCTTTACTAATAGTTACAATTTATTTTATAAGTTAAATTTTGTTCAGTTTAGACTTTAGACAAATAATTTTATTGACAAAAGTTAATTTTTATTGTATTTTGCCCTCTTAGTATTTTTTTTGAAAGGTAGTTATGGTAGATATAAACAACAATAAGATTAGCTTAGCACTATTTGAAGGCGGTGGAGTAAAAGGAAATATCCATTTAGAAAAATTAAAAATAATGGAGCAAATAACCGGTAAGCCTACTTGTGAGATATTCGATTTTACTGGAGGGACCAGTGTTGGAGGACTTATTTCTATTTTGCTTAATTTACCGAATCCTAATAATCCCGGAAAACCTTTGTTCAGTGCAGCGCAAGCTCAAGAACTGTTTGAAGAAATGGCACACAATATTTTTCCGGTAGGATTAACTTTTAGAAAATTGTGGAGTTTTAATGGCTTATTCAGCCATAAATTTTCTCCTGAACCATTAGTAAAATTATTGAAAGCATATTGTAAGGATTATACCCTCAAGGATTTAATCGGTGATGTTGTAGTTACAGGTTATGATCTAAATAATAAACAAAATCCTCTTATGACCTTCTCTACTATAGATGCTAGACAAAGTGAAGAGAATGATTATTACCTTTCAGATATAATACAAGGCATCACTGCAGCACCTGGATATTTCCCCAGCCACAATTTCCGTAATATAACCAATACTAAATCACATAAAATTATTGATGGTGGAGTATATGCTAATGACCCAACCTTACAAACATGGCAATTATTAAAAGAAAATAACTATCACATAGAAAACGCTTTGTATTTATCATTAAAAGAAGAAAATAATGATGATTACCAAACTGTTTGTTGCGGCGGAGGCATGCTAGAACTAGTGAAAAATAATATGCCCGCTAAAATATTAGCAGCAACACAACAAGCTGATGAACAAACCGCTCAAAGCATTTTTGGTAATAAATTAATAGAAATAGCTACTTATATTCCAGAAAAACATGCTGAGATGAGTAATTCTAGTACTGAAAATCTGCAAGCACTAAAAGAATTTGCTAAAAAATCTATATATGGAAGCTCCACCTTTAGAAATATACCTTATAATGAAAAGTTTAAAGAAGCTATTGATAAAATAATAACTAATTATAATGCAAATAACCCTAACGACCAAATTGTTATGAATGATTTTTACAAAGAGTTATTCCATATTAATACTTCTAATAACGCACTTGATAAAAGTTTTGAACAGGAAGAGGATATAGCAAACAACGAGGATGCAGTGAATACACCGATAGCTCAAGCTCTAGATTCTAAAGATATAGAACCTGAGAAAAAAGAATTATTAGCAGGTATCAAGGAGTTTTTTAATCCATTCATCGAAAAAAATCCAGAAGCAAAAGTAGATATAGAGAATTTTTTACACGAAATAAAAAATTTGACATTAGCAGAAATTGAAAACGGTATTGTTACTTTTAAAGAAGCTAGATTAAAATGGCAAACAGAGCAGAATAACCTTGATGTATTTAGTAGCTGTAGTATGGAAGTCTTAAAAGAGGATATGACTCTTGAGGGTGAAGAGCATACAGATGATGTACAAGGTTATCTCTAACTTTCTTAATGTCATTCCCGCGTAGGCGGGAATCCAGTCAAAAAAGTATAAATATGCTAGACTTTTAAAACTAAACGCTCGATTTATCGCGCTTTACCTTGGATTCCTGTTTTCGCAGGAATGAAATCGAACGCTTTCTTTGAGCCATACAACAACGCCACAGCTGCTCACAATGACAACACCTGTGTTTAGTTAGGAATATTTGACTTTTTCTTCTTATATAAAATCTAAATACAGTAAAACGAAATAGCAGAGCTAATACTTAAAACGAAGCATAATAAAGCAAAATTGCTTATCGTTGCGCCGTGTATTTTAGAAACCAAATAAGTTACAGCAGCGATAACTACGTAGTATATTGCACCAAATATAGATCCTGCCGTACCTGTTACTTTAGCATAATCCTTCAGTGCATAACTAAGCGTCATAGGGATAAGTAGATTATGCCCAACCATATGAATCATCATCGGTGCAAATATCATAGCGATTGCAAGATTATGACTCGTTGAAATAACTTCTAATATAAAAGCATTTACCGCAAATAATATACAACCGCACAAACTAAACATAAATCCTAAACCCATAACTTTTTTATCGTGTACATGGCGTTTTTTTATTAAATACCCCCTCCTAAAAAGCCTCCAAAGATAGCGGCAAAAGATAACAAAAACGCTAATTTACCGTAAAAAGATGGCGAAACTTTCATTTTATCAATCAAAATAAACGGAGCTTCTATGAAAAAACCGTAATATATGCCGTTAAATGCACCGATGATAAAAGCATATAACCAAAGAATTTTATCTTTAATAATTACCTGCAAAACCTCAAAATATTTACTGCTTTGGGAAAAATCTATATAAGAATTTATTTCAGGTAAAACTTTATAATATAGTACCGGTAAGGCTAAAAAATACAAAAACATAATGCCAGCTTGAATATTCTATAATATAGTCCCCTATAGATGAACCTAGAGAAGGGATAAATAACAGCCACGGAGATAAGCTAGCATAGACATATGATAACTCTAAGCCTTGATAGGAGTCTCCAGCCATACCTGCCCAATAACAGAACCTACACTTACACCGAAAGCTTGCACAACACGAGCTATCATCAGCATTTCTATATTAACTGCAAAAATGCTAATAATTGAAGATACAACATAAATAAAAAGCCCTAATAAAGCTATAGGTCTCCTGCCGTAAATATCCGATCATCTGCCGAGTGATAATATACCAAGCGCAAACCATAGCAAATATAATGTAGATGTAATTTGAGTGAGACCGCCGTCAATGCCGAAATATTTGGTTAAACTCGGTAATCCTGAAGTATAAATTGTTTCCGTAGTCGGTGATAAAATAAATAAGCATAGAAGCATCCATGCCGGAATCTTCGCAATAATTTTCATAAATGATTTTTTGTTATTTCGGTTCATCGAGTTTTATCGATTAATCCGCTCCAAACAAAATTTTTCCATTATCATTTTTAATCTTTCTATTCTCTCAATCAAGTAAAGTCACTGCTCTCTGCTAATTCTATAATTTTTATCATATCTTGCATCAACGTAAGCTTTTTCTAGTAATTCAAAACATTCTTTTTGTTCGGGAGACGATTGCAGAAATACTTTAAGTAGCTCAACATTATAAATTTGCACAATATCCACCTAGCTTTCTTATATCGTGTAACTTTGGTTTGTAACGGACCAAAACTAATAAAATGTTACTGTAAACACTTTCAGTGGCTTGATGCAGCTCAAAAGCACTTTTACTAAAATCACCTCTTTCTAATGGGTATTTACAATCAATAAAAAAACTCTTGCCTCTACCAAACCAGTATTCATAATCTTCTTTAGCTATTTCTTTTACTTCACTCCAAGGCAAATTTTTAGCTCGAGAAAGCTGCTCGCCACTATCATATAAAAGAATACCTTCATTCTTAATGTCGGTATAAAAATAACGCCCTTTTTCAAGCTTGTCATTTACCTCACTTATAGATTCGCATATTATAGATATCCAAGGTTCTAGCGAAAAAACCTCGGTTTTTCTTAAGCCTGTTTGTTCTAACCTTTTTTCTATCTTAGCTTCTACCCTTAAAGTAGCATGCTCCTTAAATTTACCTTTTTTTCTACTAAAAAGTCAAAATCACTTGTATAACTATAAGTAGTATGATCTTCCGTATACATATCTTTAACCCAATCACCTCTAGCATACGAGCCATACAAGATAATCAGGGCAATTTTATCCTTGGCAACAGCCAAAATTTGCTGCACTATATAATCAAGCCTATCTTGCACTTCAAGAGACCGTTTTGGTCAAATTGTTTTCATAGCTGATCGTTATTTAAACGTTAAATCTAAAATGTACTATATCCCCATCCTGCATTTTATATTCTTTACCCTCTAAACGCATTTTACCTACTTCCTTGGCTTTTGCTTCACTACCGAGATTTATGTAATCTTTATAGCCGATAACTTCTGCTCTGATAAAACCTTTTTCAAAATCGGTATGAATAATACCGGCAGCAGCCGGTGCAAGTGTGCCGTCTTTAAAAGTCCAGCTATGGGCTTCCTTTGGTCCTATAGTAAAAAAGCTTTTAAGGTTTAAAAGATTATACCCCTCTTTAATGACTTTATTAAGCCCTGTTTCGTCTAAACCTATAAATTTTAAAAACTCTTCCTTTTCTTCCATGCTTTCAAGTAAAGCAATTTCAGCTTCTATTTTTGAAGCAATTACGACACTTTTAGCATTTTCTTTCTTTGCTCTTTCCGCTACTAATTTTGTAAATTCATTACCTATAGCTACATCTTTTTCAAGTACGTTACATATATATAAAACGGGCTTAGAAGTAATTAACTGCAATTGTTTTAAATTATCAACTCTTAAAGCTTCATTTAGCACTCTTGCAGGTTTATCCTCACCTAATACCTTATAAACCTCTTTTAACAGCTCTATCTGCTCTGCCATAGCTTTATCGCCTGACTTCAAGCGTTTTTCACTTGTAGCTAAACGCTTTTCAACCGATTCTATATCGGCAAGTATTAATTCCGTTTCAATAATCTCGAGGTCATGCAGCGGATCGACTTTGTTATGTACGTGCATTATATCCTCATCTTCAAAACAACGCAGTACATGCAGTATTGCATCGACTTCCCTGATATGAGATAAGAACTTATTACCTAACCCTTCCCCTTTGCTTGCTCCTTTAACAAGCCCTGCAATATCGACAAACTCAATATAAGACGGAATAATTTTACCGCTTCCGGCTAAGCTTGCTAGTTTATGCAAACGCGCATCAGGCACTAAAACTTTGCTGCTATTAGGCTCAATAGTACAAAACGGATAATTAGCAGCATCTGCAGCCTTACTTGCCGTTAAGGCATTAAATAACGTCGACTTACCGACATTCGGCAACCCAACAATTCCGAGTTTTAGTGTCATAAATTTTTCCGTAAATAATACATTATAGAATCTTTTTCGCAACCGTGCATAGCAAATTCAATTTTATACCCCAGTTTCTCATAAAACGATTTTGCTTGGCAGTCCATAGTAACAAGATGAATAAAATTACAGCCTCGTTCACGTGCTAAATCCTCAACCTTTTGCATTAGTACAGTACCATAATTTTAGTTTCTTATATTTTTCATTAACAAAGAGTGAATCAATGTAAAATCCCCCCAAGAACTCATACCGCTAATTCCTACAACAAAATTTTTATCCTGATCTAAACAGAAAAATGAAAAAGATTCAATATCTCCTACTAACCCCTTTTGTTCTCTAGCATCTTTGTTCAAAGCCTCAATAATTATAGTGCTATGAGTTCTATCCATTACATCAGCATAAACAATTTCAAAATTTTGTGTCATAAATCTTTGCTTCTTTGCTGTTTAGTTTTAATATCGTTTTCCCGTCATTGCGAGGAGATGCATAGCATCAACGTGGCAATCTCGTGAAGTAGTATAGAATTCCTGAGATTGCTTCGTCAAAACTTACAGTTTTTCCTCGCAATGACGAGTTGGTATCATCCACACAGCAACGTCGATCACGTCATAGGAATCACATTGAATATATCAAGCTATCTTATTCTTAAATTCTTCTAACTTATTCTCTAATATTAAACCAAAGTTACTAGTGATTCTATCTATAGCTTGCATTACTGTTTCATACTCCGGTTTAGAGAAATGATTAAGTACGTAATCTGCTACATCCTGATTATTTTGCGGTCTACCGACTCCAATCCTAATCCGGTTATAATTATTACCTATAACCCCATCAATCGACTTTAAACCATTATGCCCGCCATTACCGTCACCGGTTTTAAATTTTATTCTACCTGTTTCTAAATCAATATCATCATGAATAACAAAGATTTTTGCGGGGTAGATATTATAATATGTTTTCACCGATATCACTGACTTACCGGACAAGTTCATATAGGTGGTAGGCTTTATAAAAATTATCTTTTGTCCATCACTAATAGTTTCAGCAATTTCACAATTGAACTTTTTCTTTGTACTAAATGATGAATTATATTGGTTTGCTATTTTCTCTATAGCAATAAAGCCGACATTATGCCTCGTATATTGATACTCTTTTCCTGGATTACCAAGACCAATAACAAGAAGCATAATAATTTACCTAATAACTAGTAATGGAAAATTTTTGAAGAAGTATTGATTTGCAAGAAGTACAGAATAATGCCATTCTTAGCTCAGCATTATTGCGTAGATCGAAAAACCTACTCGATGTCATACCGTGGCTTGACCACGGTATCCAGAAAAAAAATTAACAAAGACTGGATACCGCTACAAGCTCGCAGTATGACAATTAAAGATTACCGGATTCCCGCTTCTAGCTAGGAATGGCATAAAACGAGCCAAACAACAACGTCTACGAATCCTCGCAATAAAGATTTAAGTATCTAAGCAAGTCCTTATCGTGAGAATTATCTTACTTCCCTGCTTCAGCGGCTTGTTGTTCCCCTTCAGCTTCAGTTTTTGCTCCTCTACGTCCTATAATAGTTGCAAGGACAAATTCTTTTTTTGTAACAAAACTACATCCTTTCGGTAATTCTATTTTTGACGATTTTAGCGAAGTAGCCATAGGCATATTAGTAACATCTATAGTTACGTTTCTTGGGATATTATTAACATCACATAATAAAGTAACTCTTCTTTTTACTATATTAAAGTATCCACCTCTTTTAACGCCTAAAGCTCTTTCTTTCCCTTCATATACTACAGGTACTTCCATTTTTTGGGTTTTCGCTTCTAAAAAGACAAAATCAACATGGCGTACTATATCCGTAACAGGATGTAATTCTACAGCCTTCGGCAATACTTTATATTTTTTCTTATCAATTGTTAAATTAATTAACTGAGAGATAAAAGCCGGCTTTCTATAATATTTTGTTATTTCCTTTTCTTCCAAAGAAATACTAACAGGTGTTTTACCCGCTCCATAAATAATAGCCGGAACACGCCCTGCTCTTCTTAATGCTCTTGCTGCTCCCGTACCGAATTCCGTGCGGGACTCCGCTTCAAGTTCTAATATTTCACTCATTATTACTCCATATTAACTTATAATAAATCTTCATTATCATACTTAATTACAATTAAAAATTCAAGTAAATTAATTTTTGACTAGAATATAGGAGTAATATATTCCTTAGTTAAAATTCTTTAATTTATTGGATATTGAAAAGAAATGTAGTTCTAACCGAAATTATTTTGTAAGAAAATTATGAAACAGATACAACCTAAGCGTAGTGCAAATCCCTCAAACTGTGGAGAAGAAATTGCTGCCAAGGATATAATAAGGATTTTCTCCTTGAATCTATTATGTACTCTTCTGACTCTGACTATATTGGGCGTGACAGCGAGAGTGAAGATGACGATTCTTATGCATCAATACTCTTGTTAAAAATAAAGAACCGGAATGCAAAATTCACTTAGATTTAGTTTAGTATATTACATATGTGCTACCAAACAAATGTTAGAGAACAAGCAGAAAATGCGAAGGTTTCTAATTTAGACAATGAAAGGCAGGTAATTAAATGTAGTACAACTCCAACAATTCTGTACCGAAAGTTCAATTGAATCTATGATAACATCAACATCAAAAAGCAACATAGATGCTGACAAAATTATCTTACCTTTCCCTTCTGTAGAACAACAAAGACAATTAGGGAAATTATATCGTTATAATTAAAAATTTTAAAGAGCTTTACCCTTCTAATTCTGACAATGGTAACGTTGGAATAGTAATATTATTAGGTGATGAAAAGGGGTCATACGGCGACCTAAATCTATGGGATATTTAAAAATTTATGAGTTTGCAGAGATAATCTAGCACCGCTTTCTAATGCTAATTTTACTGCTAACTCATTATTTTCGCCATTAAGTCTTTGGTTGTTTTGATCCATAGGTTGAATAAAAACCGGTATATTATAAGAGGTTTGCCCTACTTCCGGTATGAGACTATATTCTAAAATATTTTTAGCAACGATAAATTTCACCGCACTAATTTTAGGCAATAAATCTTCTCTTATTTTACTATAACCGGTTTTACCTACCTTCGGCGAACAAATTATAGACACTTCTTTCGGCAAAGAACGATATAACGTACCGTTAGTCTCTATTTGAACTTTAACATCTCGGTCTAATAACTTCTGACATAATAACTCTATAGGTTGACGCATCGGCTCACCGCCGGTTATTACTACTAAATTAATCGATTTTTCATTTTTAGAATTTAATGCCAGGCTTTCTACTTTATTCAAAATCTTATCTATATCTACTAAATCAAAATCTTCAAACTCCGTATCACAAAAATTACAAGCAAGATTACATCCTCCAAGCCTAATAAAGATCGCAGGACAACCTACAAAAATGCCCTCCCCTTGTATAGTCTTAAAAATAGACTGTACCTCTAACTGAGTACCGTCACCGTTTAATATGCTTCTTTTAGGATTTTGTCCAAACATTTTTAAATTATTATCGATTGATTAAAAACATTATAGTACATTTTTATAAAAAAATCTTGCAATAACTAATAAAAAAAACTATTATCTAGGTTTCATTGGTCATATGGCTTTGGTATGCCTAATGTTTTACCGTTTAAACCTAGAAATACCAATTATAAGGAACAACATGCCTAAATTAAAAACAAAATCTGCCGTAAAAAAACGTTTTAAACTTACTGCTAGCGGCAAGGTTATTGCATCTCAAGCAGGTAAAAAACATTTTATGCGTCGTCGTACTAAAGCTCAAATTCGTAACCTTAGAGGAACTACAATACTTTGTCCTCAAGACGGATATAATATTAAAAAATATTTTTTACCGTACGGTATAAATTAATTAACTAGGAGCTAAAGCAATGACACGTGCAAAATCAGGAAAAATTTCCAAAAATCGACATAAAAAAATCCTTAAATTAGCCAAAGGCTATAGAGGTAGAGCAAATAGCTGTTTTAGAGTAGCTATTGAGAAAGTAGAAAAAGCCCTCCAATATGCTTATAGAGATCGTAGAAACCGTAAACGTGATTTTAGAGGCTTATGGATTCAAAGAATAAATGCAGCAGTAAGAGAACATGGGCTTGTTTACTCTCAATTTATGGGAGCTCTTAAAAAAACAGAAATCGATATAGATCGTAAAGTACTTGCAGAACTTGCCGTCAATAACAGTGACGGATTCGTAAGTATCGTAGAAAAAGCAAAAGCACATATTTAAGTATTTAATGTCATCTCGTGGTCAAGCCACGGGATGACATATTTATAATAATTAATTTTTATTTTCGTTCGGTATAAATATTATGAAACGTACATTTCAACCTAGTAATTTAGTTAGAAAAAGAAGACATGGTTTTAGATCTAGAATGGCTACTCCAACCGGAAGAGCAATCTTAAGAAAACGTCGTGCTAAAGGTAGAAATAAATTATCTGCTTAAAATAATCTGACTTATCAAATTGTCTATTACCTCTTTAAAAAATCAAAAAGAATTTGAGCTTATAAATAAGCTTGGAAAGAAGCTCCATGAGAGATATTTTATCTTGGTAATCGCCACAAAACTTCCAAAAATCTTCCTTGAATCAAAATATAACACCTTTTTAGGAATCAAAGTTAGCAGAAAGCTAAATAAAAAAGCTGTAGTTCGCAACAAAATTAAAAGGCGTATACGACATCTAATTAGAATTATTGTTAGTGATTCTAGCTTTAAGGCTATAAAATTTGCAATGATTATTATTCCGAGAAAAGGATTTGAAGAGATAAACTTCTCACACTTGAATTATGAATTAAGTAAAGTAATTCTAAGAAATATTTAGATTTCAATAGACCTCTTCGGAAACTCGCTTATAGAGAGGAATTTGAAGGAGACACGGAACACAGAACCGCAGCATACAAAAGAGTACGTGAGGATTCAAGTACCGGATCGACGTACAAATTACCTCTAGAAGTAGAGTTTCCGAAGAGGTCTATTGAAATGACTTGGCATTACTCGCGTGGCTTGGTTTTGCCGTCATTGCGAGGAAAAATTGAAAATTTTGACGAAGCAATCCAGTAAAAAATTCTGATTTACAGATTTTTTACTATTTTTTATAGATTGCCACACTTCTTGCAGTCGCTGCGTTGTGGCATGGCTTGTTTTATGTCATTCCCGCTTTCGCGGGAATGACATCGAGTAGGTTTTTCAAGCCATGCAAGCAAGCCTTCCACAGGAATAATATTGAATTTACTTATATTCCCTCTGTCCCCTCTCCTAATGCCGGTACTTCTTCTACTACAGTAAGTGTTGTATCTATAGTATTTTCTTCAGACGTAATAGTATTTATAGTAGAATTATAATATTTTTTTACTAATTCGATAACGTCTAAATTATGCCTCTCTTCTGCCGTATAAATATTAGAGCGACCTACCTCTATAGTACTATGCTCAAGTACAGCTTTTAGAATAGCTAAATCACCTTTCTCTATAGCCTTATTAAGATTATATGATGCTATTTTTGTAGTACTATGCTCAAGTACAGCTTTTAGAATAGCTAAATCACCTTTCTCTATAGCCTTATCAAGATTATATGATGCGATTTTTGTAGTACTATGCTCAAGTACAGCTTTTAAAATAGCTAAATCACCTTTCTCTATAGCCTTATTAAGATTATATAATTCTATTTTTGTAGTACTATGCTCAAGTACAAATTTTAGAATAGCTAAATCACCTTTCTCTATAGCCTTATCAAGATTATAGGTACTTACTTTAGTATTACCATAATTAAGTAAACAAAGTAATAGTTCAGAATTCCCTTGCTCTATAGCGTTCCCTATACTAGTATCAGTGTATAATCCTTTCTGATTTAACATAGTCTCTATCTTGCTTAGAGAAAATTTATTAAAATTATATGTTTCTAAGGTTAAAGCTCTACTAAATACCCTGATTAAGTCATCGTCTGTTAATTCTTTCGGCTTTGTTTCTATATTTAAGTTAAATATTTCAGGATATGATTCATGATATTGCGCATGAATATTTTTATAAAATTTTACAAAAGCTTTATATTCTTTATGTAGAAAAGCCGGCAACTCCGCTATGCTTTTCATATTTTTAATTTTATTAGCACTTAAAGAAAAACTATAAATTTGATCGTCTAATTTATAGCTTATACTAAAATCTGATGCTACTAATAGATGAAAATGATCTCTTATATATTCAATCAGTAAAAAGTCATTTTGTGTTCTAGCATCGTAATTATTTTGAGCTAATTGTATAATATTTGCATCGCTGGCCTTATTATAAGTGCATAACACCATGTTGCCCTGTATCCAATCTAAATGATGTTGAGCGGCTCCTGAATGACAAGAGAATATATGAACAATATTACATTGATTTGCAATGGTATTATTTTGTATTTTATTAAGCAGTGTAATATCTAACACAGAAGTTGTACCTTCATCAGAAAATATACTCATTGATAAGTAAGAAGGCTCAGGCATAAAATATGATTTAATTTTTCCCCATAAACCTAAATTAGTAGGTTTATAGAAAAACTCTGATCCATGTACATTTATAAAATATTCACTACCTGTACCTGAAGGTAAGTCAGCTAAGGTTTTTATTTCCTTGATATCAGGATTTTCATTTTTCATACTTATATTCGGGCCTTTAAACAATATTTTTTGCATATTTATATCCTTATATAATTAACTTAATTACCATATTCTATGGGAATTACCACATAATATGGCAATTTTTATAAAAGTCAAGATAGTGTGGGTATTTTATTCATAGCTGTTAAGTTTTTAATAAGAAAAAATCATATAAAGCTATATAGTATTTATAAAAATTTAGAGTTGATAATTATATAGATAATAGCATTGAAAATAAGGCTATAAAGTAACCGGCAAAAAAGGGATAAGATTTAAAACAATCTTATCCCTAGTTGCGAATAAAAATAGAGTTTAGAAAGAACTTGCAATATTATTTATTAAATCTCCGGATCAGTAGTTCCCAATATTGTTGTATCTGAATTATTTTTCGTATTTTCTTCCATAAAATTTAAATTGAGTACAATATTATTTAAAAGAATTTCAGAAGTGATTCCTTAATTACTGATTGACCATTATTTATATTTTCTATTATACCTTTTGAAACAATATTTGACCCTAATGTATCCTCACTAGATATATTTAAAGTACTGCCTGATACTAGATTTAGTGTACCAACTATATTCAAAAACCTTCCTGCTTCTATAATTACGGTAGTATCAGAATTGAATGAGATATTACTAAGAATCACATTTGATGCTATAATAAGTTTAAGAGTATTCATATGCATAGAATCTAAATGAATATCTAAACAATCTTCAACCTTTATTTCTTTTAAATAATGTATTTAATAATTCATGATTTGAAATAATAGCTTTCATTTCTTCTGCACTTAATATTTTCTCTTTCACTAAAAAATGATCTTCCATCTTTTCTATTGATGATTAGCTCTTACCGCTTGTACCCTTGCCCCTAATTGTTTATAACTATCTATACTTTCCTTATCTTGTTTTTTCTTATACACCTCTTCTATTGCTTTTCGCTCTAATTCATTACTCTTATTCTACTCCCAAGCCTTTTTTTCTTCATTTTCAGGTTGATCGTTTTTAATACGCTCTATTTTGTATCTATTTCTACAAATTTCTCTTCTATAGATATACTTGATTTTTTATATACTTCTGCAAAAAATTCATAATTTTTATCTTTAATATATTTCCTAAATTCTGATTTTAATCTAAAGAATTCTTGCATGACTGCAGAATTTTTAATAATCTCAGGCAATTCCAAATTATTTAAATCACCTTGGATATATTGAAAATTTTCTTTTTGCTTTTCATAGTCAAATACAAATTCTGCTTTTATATATTCTTCAATAGCATCAATAACACTTACTACAAAACTTGTCTTTTCTACTTCAAAATCTAATTCGCTCATATTTAAATCCTAATTATTATTAAATTGAAATTTAAGAAATTTTAACTGTTGGTAATATAGCCAATTCAATGAGATTTGCATAAAAGGCGCAAGGCACGAAACCTATAACTAATAGGAAAGCAACGAGTAATGATATAGGTGAGCCCAAATCAATTGACTATAAAATACGGTCATTGATTTTTATGCAAAATTCTATCGAACTATTCTCAATAAAAACTTACAACCACTTCCGTTTCTTAAAATATTTATAGGTAATAATTGTAGATAATAGCATTAAGAATAAGGCTATAGGATAACCATACGGTGATTTAAGCTCAGGCATTACGGTAAAATTCATGCCGTAAATACTAGCTATTAAAGTGGGTGGGAGAAAAAATATAGTAACCAACGAAAAAATTTTAATAATATTATTTTGTTCAATTGCAATCATACCGAGTGCTGCATCTAGGGTTCTTGCAATCTCGCTAGATATAAATTGTGAAAAATTAATTATTGAGTCTACGTCTCGAAGCAATGTATCTAATAGATCCTTAGATGCTTTATTGTGAGTGATTTGTGGAGATTTTAAAATATATTGAATAGCCATAGTTAAAGAAAATAAACACTCACGGCTTTTAGAAAGTAAATCACCTTTTCGACTTATTTTCTTTAATACATTGGTATGATCTATACGCAAATCATTAATATTATTATCAAGTATTAAACGTCCATAATCATCAATATCCATACTAATCGACTGTACAATATTCGATAATCTTGTTACCATATTACGAAGTAACATAAATAAAATATTTTCTGCATTATGTTTGTTATTAAGCTGCTTAGCAAATTTATTTATACAGTCATTAAAGGGTATTAATTCTACGTAACGAACTGTTATAAGACAACATTTATGCAAAATAAATACTATAGAATGTGTTTCAGGAAATTCTTGCTCTTTATTAACGAGTTCCGTAATAGTTAGATATAACGCCTCATTTTCAACATATAACCTCTCAGAAATCTCAATTTGCGATATGTCCTTTAAAGTCGGTATTTCTATATTTAATGTATTTTTTACTATTACTTTTTCTTCATCTGTTATATTGAATAAATCAATCCATAATGTGGATTCATTAATAATATATTCTGCATTTTTTACTATAGAACTATTTTCCTTTAAATATGTAGTTATCATATAATCTCAAATATGTTTTTATAGAGATTAACCAACTTCACTCTTTAAAGCAACTGAAAGCTTTTATTCTCGTAGCTGATTCCTATTATTAGACTTCTTGCATAACCTATCTTAGAAAGAGGGACTTGAAA
>NZ_AABW01000001.1:0-1042500 GCF_000166935.1 Rickettsia sibirica 246 | reverse complement strand
CTACGTTAGACTTAAATTTATACAAAATATGATCATTAAGTAATTTACGTGCTTCAACAATATGTTTAACTAAATACACTAATTCACTCTTCGTAAATTTAGGAGCAGGAAGACGTGCAAAAAGAACAAATTCGGATACTATATTTTTAATATCGTTAGTATGGCGAATAATCATTTTTAAATAATTTTCAAATTCTACCCTTTCCTTAATTTCAGGGCTAAATTTCTTCAGCAATCTTTCAGAAGCAAGTAAAATAGGAGTTAACGGATTCTTGATTTCATGGGCTACTTTTTTTGCAACATCCGACCAAGCCATAGCCCTCTGTGCTATAACTAAATCACGCTGCTGGCGAGAAAGCTGCTTAATCATTCTATTAAATGCCACATAAAGCGTGCCTATTTCGTCTTTATCTACTTCATTTTCAGGCACTTGTACCGTTAAATCGCCGTCTTTAACGTTATCGGTTGCAGTAACTAATTTTTTAATAGGTTTTACTATTTTAGCAGTAAATATAACCCCGAAACTTATAGCTACAAAAAGAAGTAATAAGGCAATAAAGATAAACATTATAGAGAACTTAATCTGTATATTATCTATTTCATTTTTAAGGCTATTATACTCGGCAGCTGCTCCGTTAGTTGCATCTACATGGTCGATAATTTTATTATCTACTAATCTACCAACTAATAAATACACATCATTATACTCTTTTAATTTAATCAGCATTCTTATTTTGGTTGGATCGGATTTTACTTCCACCAGTTCACCTAAATCCGCTTTTTTTATTAAATGTGCAGGGATAGTTGCAAATGATAATGAAAAACTTAAATAACTATTAGCTACTATAGTATTAGTAGATTTGTTTAAAACTATAGCCTCATCAAGCGAACGCATCTCTGCTTCAGTATTAAGTGTTTTAGTAAATAAAGCGGGATTGTGAATTAAATCGTAATACATATCGCTTAAATCTTCAGCAACGGCTAAAGCCGTTTCTTTTAGCTGTAATTTATGCTCGGCAATATACGATTCTGCAACTATCACGGATTGATCAAGAACCGTAGAAATCTTCTTATCAAACCAAGCTTGAACACTAAGATTAAAAAAATAAACAGAAAATACCGAAACAATTATAGTTGGAATAGCTGCAACTAAACTAAAGGCAATTACAATACGAT
This sequence comes from Rickettsia sibirica 246, assembly GCF_000166935.1. Lineage (NCBI taxonomy): Bacteria > Pseudomonadati > Pseudomonadota > Alphaproteobacteria > Rickettsiales > Rickettsiaceae > Rickettsia > Rickettsia sibirica. Next base: position 1,041,324 of record NZ_AABW01000001.1, on the reverse strand, counting down.
TTTGTAATTTAGAACTATCGTTATTATTATTTTTAGTAAAAAATTTTTGAGTTAGTACAACACCTAAAATTAAAAAAATTGCTAAATCAACTAATAAAAATCCAATAATCGTACTAAAATTCTTTGATTCTAAAGATATCACATAAAAAGTAGCACAAGCAAAAATAATAGCTGCTGTTGCTAAAGTAAAAATTAGTACTCTACTAGCAAAATAAGAATGTAAATTTTGTTTAAGATAACTAAGCATAGATACTGTTTATATGACTATAACAGTTCTTTATAACATAAAAAAAAGCTAATTGAAAATATTTCAAGTTTTAAGTGTCTTATTGTCATTTCTGCAAAAGCGGGATGTTGTTGCATTGATTGTTTTTATATCATTTTCCAGCGGAAGCGGGAATCCAGTCAAACATATAAAATTGTTTTTTTATTATATTTATTTCATCAAATACATAAAATTTTGTATGGCTATTTTTTGGATTCCTGCTTGCGCAGGAATGACATCTTGAACGTTCGTACAACATATGGTCAAGCAACTAGATGACAATAAAAAAAGCTAGAAATATTAATATTTCTAGCTTTATATTTAGTATGAAAATTGTTTGAAATTTTATTCATCAAACATTTTTTTACGAGCAAATTTTCTCTGTCTTCTTGCTGCTTCTTGTACTTTACGAACACGCTTCGCTGAAGGTGTTTCATAATAACGCTGTTCTTTCATCTTACGAAAATAAAGCTCTCTTTGTAGCTTTTTCTTAAAATTCTTAAGCGTATTATCACAATTACCGGCGTGAACATTTACTAGTATCACTAAAATTACTCTCCTTAAAAGATATTGTGGTTTATTGAACTATACCCTATAATTCAGTTATATGTCAAGGTTAAAAATATGAGCATTCAAGAAGAACACCATATCAAAAAAATAAGCTTCGTGCAATCTTTATTAGAATTATTACCGTTTAATGAATGGAATAATAAACTACTCGAAGAAGCAGAAGAAAAATGCGGTTTCGCAAAAGGCTATAGCTTAATAGTTTTTCCAGAAGGTGTATCCGAAATAGTAGGATTCTTGGAAGAGTATTTAGATAATATTATGCTAGAAAGCTTAAAGATAATAGTAGAACCATCAAAAATAAGAGAAAAAATATCTTTGGCCGTAAAGACTAGGGTCAAAACCGTACTTCCTATTATTCATAGTAAGAATGCCGCTTATTTTGCATTAAACCCAATACAAGGAACTGAAGTTGCATTCCGTAGTTGTGATGCTATTTGGCGTTATGCCGGTGATAAATCTCTTGATTTTAACTATTATACCAAAAGAAGCTTATTGCTCTCGGTTTATGTTTCATCTATTCTTTTTTATATCCAAGACGAATCGGAAAATTATATTGAAACCGATAAATTGATTGAGACTGCCGTAGAAAATATAGTAAAAACTTTCTCACAGATGAAAAAATTACTCGCCCCTTCAAAGATCCCCATAGTTAGAATGTTTACGTAGATATGCTTAATTGGTAATATTAACTCCATATCAAATATAAAAATGCTATTGAAACTTATAAATAAAGTTAATAATGAATTACATTTAATCACTTGTCATAAGACTGTAAAAGAAGCTCAAGCATTGTTTAAACAACATGGTTCTAAATCAGAATCATTTGTTGATGAATTTTTAAAACAGAAATATCAAAAAGCGAATAAAGAAAATTCTAAATTTTAACTTGTAACCCAATAATGTCTTCTCATAACAATAATTCTTGATTCTTCTTCCTTGATGGCTTTACTTGCGGAAGAAAAAGGACAGGAAAAAATTATCCGATATATACAGCAGAAAAAGCTTGAGCTAGCTTACAATTAAGTTGCAATATTGTTTTGATTTGCTAATTCACATAATATGAAAACTCAATTTAAAAAAGCATGTTCTAATAAAGAACATGATAGAACATTAGTTAATAATCAAGTTATCCCTATAAGTTATTTCAGTGAAAATTCAAAAACACTAAAGATACTTTTCTCTGAATAATTTAGATCTTCAAGAGAAGATAAATGATGACAAATATTATTCTTATAAAACAGAAAAGAAATATGTAAAGAATTTAATATTTAAAATCTGTGATTTGCTAGCTCTTATGAAAACTATTAATTTAGAGCAAAAACAAAAGCTCCTACTAAATTTAAGTAATAAAGTAGAGTTGAAGTAATGTTTAAATATTTAAATGAAGAGTGGCAGTATTTAGGATACGAAGCACAAATATTATCCGGCTTATGAAGCTGAAACGATAGCTAGTAACTAATAGTGAAATGAATTGAGTTAGACAAAATTTCTATATCATCTTTTAATCTGTAATACACCTTATTACTTTCTTAAATACCTTAAAAATTCTTGTATTATGACCTCTCTTGCATATAATGAAGATATTTTTAAAAATAATTTCTAAAATAATGACAAATACTAAATATTATCCTGAAGTTAGCTCGAATGCTGATTTTGCAGGCTTAGAGCGAGAGATACTAAAATTTTGGCAAGACAATAATATATTCCAAAAATCTATTGATGATAGGAACGGAGAGTCAGAATTTATTTTTTATGATGGCCCGCCTTTTGCAAACGGTTTGCCGCATTACGGTCATTTGCTTACCGGCTTTATTAAAGACGTATATGCTAGATACCAAACCATAAAAGGTAAGAAAGTCGAGCGTCGCTTTGGTTGGGACTGTCACGGTCTTCCTGCTGAAATGCAATCAGAGAAAGAACTTGGCATTTCAGGACGTCTTGCAATAGCTAATTTTGGTATAGAGAAGTTTAATGCACATTGCAGAGCTTCGGTAATGAAATATGCTAATGATTGGGAAGAATATGTAACTCGTCAAGCAAGATGGGTGGATTTTAAAAATTCTTATAAAACGATGGATAAGAATTTTATGGAATCCGTACTTTGGGCATTTAAGGAGTTATATAATAAGGGGTTATTGTATGAATCTATGCGGGTAATGCCTTATTCTTGGGCATGCGAAACACCGCTTTCTAATTTTGAAACAAGACTTGATAATTCTTATCGTGAGCGAGCCGATAAAGCTGTAACGGTGAGTTTTGTACTATCTCATCCCGTGGCTACGACCACAGGATCTTTTAAAGAATACCGTATACTCGCTTGGACGACAACACCTTGGACATTGCCGTCAAATTTAGCCTTAGCAGTCGGTAGTGATATAGATTATGCATTAGTCCCTAAAAATAATGTTTGTTATATAATAGCTGCCTATTCCGTCTCTAAATATGCTAAAGAATTAGGACTTAGCGGTGAAGAAAATTTTGAGATAATTAAAGGCTCAGCACTTCAAGGATTGAACTATAAATCTTTATTCGACTATTTCAAGAATCATCCAAACAGCTTCAAGATATTTGCAGGCGATTTCGTGGTTGAGGGTGACGGCACGGGAGTCGTACATATGGCTCCAGGTTTTGGTGAAGATGACCAAATACTTTGTGAATCGAAAGGTATTGAGCTTGTTTGTCCTGTTGATAATAGCGGTAAATTCACTAAAGAAATTCCTGATTTAGAGGGCTTACAAGTATTTGATGCAAATGACAAAATAATAATCAAACTGAAAGAGCAAGGAAATTGGCTAAAAACCGAGCAATATATTCATAATTATCCTCATTGCTGGCGAACAGATACGCCTCTTATATATAAGGCTGTTCCGTCATGGTACGTAAAGGTTACGCAATTTAAAGATAGAATGGTAGAGTTAAATCAGCAAATTAACTGGATACCTTTCCATGTTAAAGATAATTTATTTGGTAAGTGGCTTGAAAATGCCCGTGATTGGTCGATAAGCCGTAATAGATTCTGGGGAACACCGCTGCCTGTATGGAAGTCCGATGATCCAAAATATCCACGCATAGACGTTTACGGCTCTATAGAGGAATTAGAGAAAGATTTTGGTGTTAAAGTTACTGATTTACATCGTCCGTTTATCGATGAACTGACAAGACCAAATCCCGACGATCCAACCGGTAAATCAACAATGCGTAGAATAGAAGACGTGTTTGATTGCTGGTTTGAAAGCGGTTCAATGCCATATGGGCAAGCCCATTACCCTTTTGAAAATAAAGAGTGGTTTGAGGATCATTTTCCGGCTGATTTTATAGTTGAGTATTCAGCTCAAACACGCGGATGGTTTTATACTTTAATGGTGCTATCTACCGCTTTATTTGATCGCCCACCGTTTTTAAATTGTATATGCCACGGCATAATTTTAGACTCTACAGGTCAAAAACTTTCAAAGCGTCTTAATAACTACGCCGATCCGCTGGAGCTATTTGATAAATACGGCTCTGACGCTTTAAGAGTTACGATGTTATCTTCAAACGTTGTTAAAGGTCAGGAGCTATTAATTGATAAAGACGGCAAAATGGTATTTGATACGCTTCGTCTATTTATCAAACCTATATGGAATGCTTACCATTTCTTTACGATGTATGCTAATGCCGATTCGCTTAAAGGCAAGCTTAATTTTAGCTCTAAAAACGTACTTGATGTTTATATATTATCTAAGCTTAAAATAGCCGTACAAAAAATTGAAGAGAGCTTAGATAATTTCGATACGCAAACAGCTTATCATGCAGTTTCAGAATTTTTTGAAGTTTTGAATAACTGGTATATAAGACGAAGCCGAGCTAGATTTTGGAAAAGCGAAAAAGATACAGATAAGCAAAATGCTTATAATACTCTATATTCATGTTTAGACACCATGGCTATTGCGATGTCGGCACTAGTGCCTATGATTTCGGAAGCGATATATAAGGGATTACGTCATTGTGAGGAGCGTAACGACACGGCACTCTCAGGAAAATCAAACGTCATTGCGAGGAAAGACACAAGTCTTGACAAAGCAATTTCAGGAGTATCTCATAAGATTGCCACGGCACTTTCAGTGCCTCGCAATGACGCGATTAGCGTACATCTCTGCAACTACCCTACTCTCTCAGACTTTGAAATAAATCACGAGCTGGTTGCTACTATGGATAACGTGCTTGATATTTGCAGTAATAGCCTATTTATCCGAAGCACTGAAAATATCAGGGTAAGGCAACCACTTGCTAGCATAGCTATTATCAGTAAACATAATAACAACCTCAAAGATTTTGAAGATTTAATTAAAGATGAAATTAATGTTAAGGCAGTAATTTATCGTGACGATCTAGAGAATTACGCAAGCAAAAAACTATCGATTAATTTCCCAATGCTTGGTAAACGTTTGCCACATAAAATGAAAGAGATTATAGCCGCTTCTAAAAAAGGTGAGTGGGAAGCTATCGCAGGCGGTTTAGCTATATGCGGTGAAACCTTAAATAGTGACGAATATAAGCTAGTTTTAGAGCCGTATTCACATATCAAAGGAGCAGCAAGTTTTGAGAATAATAGTAGCTTGTTAATACTTGATTTAGAGCTAACACCTGAGTTAATAGAAGAAGGATACGCAAGAGACATTGTACGCTTTATACAACAGGCTCGAAAAGATGCCAATTTCTCTATCACTGACAGGATTTTAATTGAGATAATAAGCGAGTTTAATTTATCTAAGATAATTGATAATTATGGAGACTTTATTAAAGAACAAACTTTAGGCGAGTTTGCTAAAAATTTCACGCCTGATTATGTAAGTAAAGTAGAATTAGAGAACCATCAAATACAACTTAAAGTTAAGAAATCGTAAATTATTTTACTATCAATTAAGATGTTGATAATTTACTTAGATTAATCTATAGTACGCACGCTATAAATTAATTTAAGGTAAATTATCATGCACAACTCCTCCACAGCTCCAGGGGGTTCTCAAATTAAAAGAACTACTAAGCCGGAAACTACTAAAACAGAAAATGTAATAACTCTAGGGTATTTAAAACAATATTTTGATGCGTTTCATCCTAAAGACGAGACAGCATTAAATATTATAGCTAGCTTAGATGATCCGAATTTAAATAAAATAAATCTCATGGAAGACCTTATATCGCAAGGTGTAAAATAAATACAAAGCATTAGAATTTGCACTTAAAAACAATAATGCACAAGCTGAATATTTACTTAATCATCTTACGTTTAAACCTAATCCCAGTCTAATACAAGCAATACACAATAAAAGTTTAATTTTAGTAAAGTATTTTGTAGAAGAAAAAGGAGTGAATGTAAATTTTAGTCATTATGGTTCTAATACACTAAATGTTACTGCCGGTTTGGAAGAACCTTACAAAATAGACATTACATGTGATCTTTTAATAAAAGGAGCAACTTATTTAAATACAACCTTAGAAGAAGCAGCACAAGGTGGTCAAAATGTAAACGATCTTCATAAGCAAATCTTTTTTAAAACAATAAACGAAAATAAGCTTGAAGTAATTAAAAAATTTGTTGAAATATACGGTTTTGATGTTAATACTGAATATCGTTTAACACACCATTAAGTACCGCAAATTTAAAAAATAGAAAAGAAATTGCAAAGTATCTTTTATCTAAAAATGCTAATTTAGATGTAGCTCTAGAAATAGCAATAATATACGGTAATTTAAATGCGGTAAAAACATTATTAGATGCAAACGATTAACGGCAATACAGATGTATCACCTTTAATGCTTGCATCAGAGTATGGGCAGGTCACAATAGTAAAATATTTACTTAAACACGGTAACTATAATGTTAAAGGATGGGAAAAAGATAACTTACATAGCGATGTATCGTGTCAACTCACTCAAATCACTGAGATTTCTACATTGTGTGAAAAAGCTAATAATCCTAACCACCAATACATATTAGAGACGATATGAAAAACACGTATATCATCACATTATGACGGATATAAGAATTTATCATCAGAACAAATCAAGCAAAAATTTTCTAAATTCAAAAAACAACTATCTAAAGATTTACAAAATTTCGCAGAAATTAAAGCACTGTTAGAAGATTATTCTAGCGGGAAGAAAATTCCAATAAATACAGATACTGTAGTAGAAGACGAGGGCTATGTTTCTGATTTTAAGGTTGAAACTGAAAAACCTAACACAGGCTCTAGGTTAGAACATACTCCTGCTAAATCAGGTATATTTCGCACTTTTGCCCTTGAGAGACTTGATGAAGAAACGTCTTTAGGCGGTGATATAAAAATATTTGATTCTGAGCTTTAATAATGTCATTCCTACGATAAGATTGCTTCATTGCCTGCTCTTATGTCATTCCTGCATAGACGTTGTTGCGTGGACCAGTTTCCTAATTGTTACCCTGTGGCTTGTCCATGGGGTCTAGTTAAAAATACTAATAATATTAGTATTTTTAACTATATTGCTTAATCAAAACTTACAATTTGCCTCACAATGACGACAAAACCTCTTACACATTTATTAGATACATATATATTACCACAAAACATGAGAATCATATTTCATGGTAATATATACTTTTTTATAAAAAAATCTAATTAAAATACGCAGGAACCATGGCTCATCCAAATCTTACGGAAGGAAATAATTATTTTAGGAATGAGAAATTATAAAGAAGCTATAGACATGTATGTAAAATACACAAAAGCTCTAATTATTATCAAGAAGCACAATATTATTTAGGAGAGTGTTACCTTAATCAAGAAGAATTTACAGAAGCTGTAGAGGCATATAATAAGGTAAACAATTGTACTTCGTTGTTCGTTGTCTTGCCTATTAATATATAGGCTCTACCCTTACACTTGTCATAAAATGGAGCTGAGTTTACTATAGTAGCGAATTATAAGCAAAAGACAATATATTAGGTTCTGTGAAGGAAAATTAAATTAATCTATTTTTGCTCTTCTTTGCTGCAAATTATAAGATTGTTTTGAAATAGGAACAACTATTACTGCAAACATCTTATTAATTTGCGCTAAAAAATATCTGAAAATATAAATAATGGAATTATCCTTTACAGAATCTAATATATCAAGCAAATTCTAATAATACCTGCCCTCTTATAACATTATCCTTTTCATTAACAAAAATTTTAGCTATTTTTCCATCTCTTTCGGCAAGAATCAGGTTTTCCATTTTCATAGCAGTTAAAATCATAATTTCTTGTCCTACCGTCACTTCCTGCCCTTCTTTCACCTTTATCGCAGCAATCTGACCGCTTAGAGGAGCTTGTAGTTCGGAGCTTTCTTCCACCACTACTTTTGAGACCATCAACGCTTCAAGTTCTGAGATACGAGGAGAGCGTACAAAGGCTTTTACGCTAATACCGGCATGCGATAATAAATAACCGGTTTTGATATTCTCAATTTTCACATTTGTCTTTTTACCGTTAATTATAGCCGTAAAAAGTTCATTACCTAAATTCCAGTTACTACGAATATATATTCTATCGCTTTCGTGACGTATATTATAGCCGTTTTCAACAGGTGTAATTAATACAGGAAATAGCTTATCATCGATAGTTACTACCCACCTTGTACCTATTTTGTTAGCCTGATTGTTAATATTGCCGGAAATTAAAGAAGCACGTCTTTGCTCCGATATATAAATAAAAATAGCCGTTGCTAAAAATACGGTAGTTACTTCTGAAGTTAGACTAGCTCCGGAAAAACCGTCAGGATATTCTTCTTGAATAAAGGCAGTAGAAATATCGCCGCTAACAAAGCGTGGATGTAGCATTACCGCTTCTAAGAAACTGATATTATGAGCAATACCGTTAATTATATAAGAACTCAAAGCAGAATGCATTAGCTCAATTGCCTGCTCTCTTGTTTCACCGTAAGTACATAATTTTGCAATCATTGAGTCATAAAACATACTTACTTCGCCGCCAAGCCCAATCCCTGTATCTATACGGATATTAGGACTCTTTGCAGGTTCGGAATAAGCTATAATTCTACCGCTAGAAGGTAAGAAACCTCGGCTTGGGTTTTCGGCACAAATTCGTGATTCAAATGCCCAACCTTTTAATTTTACGTCATCTTGTGTAAATGATAATTTCTCGCCGGCTGCGATTTGTATCATCTCTTCAACGATATCTATACCGGTAATTAGCTCAGTAACAGGATGCTCGACTTGCAACCTAGTATTCATCTCTAAAAAATAGAAATTTTTATTGCTATCTACTATAAACTCAACGGTACCGGCCGAATAATATCCCACTTTTTGAGATAAGGATATTACCTGCCGATACATTTCTTGCCTTATATCTTCAGTAATAAAAGAACTTGGTGCTTCTTCGATTACTTTTTGATGGTGACGCTGTATTGAACATTCCCGCTCTCCGAGACATACACTATTGCCGTATTGATCGGCAATTAGCTGAATTTCGATATGACGGGGAGTTTGAATTAACTTCTCAATAAATAATCTATCGTCACTAAAACTATTGGCTGCTTCAAGCTTTGCCGACTCAAAAGCATTGGCCATTTCAGCGGGATTATTCACTACTCTCATACCACGTCCACCGCCGCCGGCAGCCGCTTTTACTATTACCGGAAAACCAATCTCTTTAGCAATATCTATAGCTTGTTTAACATCGTTTATAGTTCCCATATAACCTGGCACGGTGCTAACTCCGGCTTCTATCGCTATCTTTTTTGCTTCGATTTTATCGCCCATTTTTTTAATAGTTCCGGCACTCGGTCCTATTAAAACAACACCTTCTCTTTTAAGAATATTGGCAAAATTTGGATTTTCTGATAAAAAACCGTAACCTGGATGTACTGCACTTGCGCCACTTTCACGAATCGCCGAAATAATATTTTTAATAGATAAATAACTTTCCGTTGCAGGGGAATCACCTATATAATAAGCCTCATCTGCATGCTGCACATACATTGAGTTTGTATCTGCTTCAGAATATACTGCAACCGACTTTATCCCCATCTTTTTTAAGGTACGTATTATCCTAACGGCGATCTCGCTACGATTAGCAATTAAAATTTTATCAAATAATGGTTTATTCATAGTTTTTTATATCCTAATGTCACCCCGTGGCTTGACCACGGGGTCTTGTGTCACAGGCTGTATTCTGAGATCCCATGGTCACGCCACGGGATGACAGCTAAAGCGGCAAATTATCATGCTTCTTCCAAGGCAGTTCTACTTTTTTAGTACGCAGGAAATTTAACGCCTTACATATTCGCCATCTGGTATTTTGCGGTCTTATAATATCATCCAAATATCCCCTAGATGCTGCAACAAAAGGCGAAGTTACTACTTTCCTATATTCATCGATTTTTTGTTTTTTAGCTTCAGGGTTTTTACATTCTTCCTTAAATATTATCTCGGCTGCTCCCTCTGCCCCCATAACAGCGATTTCCGAATTAAACCAAGCATAGTTTATATCGCCTCTAAGATGCTTGGAGTTCATAACTATATAAGCACCTCCATAAGCCTTACGGGTAATTACAGTAATCTTCGGCACTGTAGCTTCCGCATAAGCGTATAACAGCTTAGCCCCGTGTTTAATAATACCGTCATGCTCTTGGGATGTACCAGGCAGAAATCCAGGCACATCAACAAGACTTACTATAGGAATATTGAAAGCATCACAAAATCTAACAAATCTTGCTGCTTTTCTTGAGGCGTTTATATCTAAACATCCTGCTAAATGCAAAGGCTGATTAGCCACAAATCCTACCGGATAACCTTCCATATAACCAAAGCCAATAATGATATTCTTAGCAAAATCAGGTTGTAGTTCAAAAAATTCTCCCTCATCAACGATACGCTCAACAAGCTCTTTCATATCATAAGGCTTATTAGGAGTGTTAGGTATTAACGTGCTAAGAGACATATCAACTCTATCGGCAGGATCAACAGTCGAACGAACAGGAAGAGGACTACGATTGGATGACGGAAGGAAATTAAAGAATTTACGAATTTCAAGCAATGCTTCTATATCATTGTTAAATGCAAGATCGGCAACGCCGCTTTTAGTGGTATGCATCCTAGCACCACCGAGCTTTTCTTGGCTTACTTCTTCACCCGTAACGGTTTTTACTACATCGGGACCAGTTACGAACATATAAGAACTATTCTTAACCATAAATATAAAATCGGTTAAGGCAGGAGAATATACCGCACCACCGGCACAAGGGCCCATAATTAGGGTAATTTGAGGGATGACACCCGACGCTAAAACATTACGCTGAAATAATTCACCGTATCCGGCCAGAGCATCAACCCCTTCTTGAATTCTTGCTCCCCCTGAGTCGTTAATACCGATTACGGGAGCACCGGTTTCTATAGCTTGATCGATAATATCACAGATTTTCTTAGCATGATATTCGCCGAGAGAGCCACCAAGTACGGTAAAATCTTGGCTATAAATAAATACCAACCTACCGTTTATCGTACCGTGTCCCGTTACAACGCCGTCACCTAAAAACTTTTTATCCTGCATCCCAAAATTATCGCATCTATGGGATACAAACATACCTGTTTCGGTAAAGCTATTCGGATCTAATAATACTTCTATGCGTTCTCGTGCAGTTAACTTACCTTTTTGATGTTGTGCGTTGATCCTAGCTTCACCGCCCCCTTGCCTTGCAATATTTCTTCTCTCATCCAATAACTCAGGAGAGATTATATTACTTTGATTCATAGATTATTTATAGTTTTATTTTCCAAATATCCATAATATAATATAATAATACTAATGTGAAAAGATAATTATTTATGTCATCTACCAACTATATCAAAGAAGCACCGAAAAAAGCCAAATCACCGGCTAAATTTGATAATTTATCAACTGCCTTAAAAAAGAATTTACAAAGAAGAAAGAAAGTTAAAACGAAAGATACTACAAGCCAAGCTTTATCTGCATTACAAACAATAGTCAAAAATTACACTGATTCTACGGACGAAAACATTTCTCTTGTAGATGAATTAATAAAATCAAGATGCTTAGAAACAGAAAGTAAATAAGCACCACATTTGACATATTAATATAAATTGTTAATATTTGGGGAGTTTAGGTTTTGTTGCATAGCTCGCTTATGTCATTCCCGCATAGGCGGGAATCCAGGGTAAAGCGAGATAAATCGAGTTTTTACTTTTAAAAACTTACTGTATTTATATTTTTTAATTACCGGATTCCTGTTTTCACGGGAATGACATAAGAGTCACCCAATAAAATTAGCATTTAAAATATTTTATATCATGGACACAAACAAATTATATCTTTTCAAAGATAGACGATTTTTACCGAATTTTATAGTGCAGTTATGCGGTTGTCTTAATGATAATATATTAAAAAATGCTCTGGTAATCCTTATAACTTATGGTATTTCAGGAGCTTTAAGTAAATATAATAATCTACTTGTTTTAATTGCTAATGCTACTTTTGTATTACCTTTTATAATATTCGCAAGCATAGCAGGACAAATTGCTGATAAATACGAGCGTGCAAATCTTATTAAAATTATTAAGATTTGTGAAATCGGTATAATTGCCTTTGCAATTTACGGATTTCATCATAATAATCTGTTAATCCTGTTTTGTTCTATTTGCTTAATGGGTATACATTCTACTTTTTTCGGTCCAATCAAATATAGCGTATTACCTGATCACCTAAATAAAGACGAACTACTTGGAGCTAACGGCTTTGTTGAAGCCGGAACTTTTATCGGTATTTTTATCGGTACTATAATCGGCAGCTATTATACAATCAGCAATAATTTTATAATTTATTCCTTAATTACCATCGCTTTTCTTGGCTTTATTACAAGCCTTTTTTCCCCAAAATCTAAAAACGTAAATCGTGATATTAAACTAAATTTTAATATTATAGATGAAAGCATAAATATGATTAAATATGCCAAAGCAAAAAAACAGATATATTTAGCTATACTTGGTATTTCATGGTTTTGGTTTATCGGAGCTGCTATAATTTCTCAAATACCTTTACTTGCTAAGATAACTTTTAAAGCTGATGAGAATGTTGCTAATTTATTTTTAGCGGTTTTCTCGCTTGGTGTTGGGGTCGGTTCGTTTTTATGTAGCAAAATATTTGAAGATGAGATTACCGTTAAATATCTATTTATTTCAGCCCTAGGCATTAGTATTTTCGGTATTGATTTATTCTTTGCAAGTAGAATTAGCTCAGTTAACTACGAACCTACTCAGCTAAAAAGTATTTTAGTATTTTTATCAAAAAGACATAATTGGCGCATAGTTATAGATTTATTGTTCTTAGCGGCAATAGGCGGATTATATATCGTTCCGCTTTTTGCGATATTACAGCATTACGCAAACCCTGCTCATCGTAGTCGAATTATTGCCGTTAACAATCTTATCAATTCCATTTTCATGGTGGGATCCACAATAATTCTATCTTTATTATTTTACCTAAATTTCACTATACCCTGGATTATATTATTTATTAGCCTAGCTAATATAATCGTTACTATACATATTTACCGTTTAATACCTGAAGTTAAAATTATTCCATTTAAGCTATTGCGAAGAATATTCCAAATCTGTTTTGATCTTATGTATAATGTTGAAGTTAAAGGATTTGAAAATTTTCAAAAAGCAGGTAAAAAAGTAGTAGTGGTCGCTAACCATATTTCATATCTAGATCCGCCGCTAATTGCTACTTACTTACGAGAAGAAATGACTTTTGCAATTAGTCCCGATATACAAAAAATATGGTGGATTAAACCGTTTTTACGTATGGCAAGAACTTTGCCGGTTGATCCAAGTAACCCAATGGCAATAAAGACTTTAGTAAAAGAAGTACAAAAGGATCAGAAAGTAGCAATTTTCCCTGAAGGTAGAATAAGCGTTACCGGCTCTTTAATGAAAATATACGAAGGACCGGGAATGATCGCCGATAAAGCCGGTGCTACCGTCTTACCGGTTAGAATAGACGGTACTCAATTTACTCATTTATCAAAATTAAAAAACATATTAAAAAGAAAAATATTTCCTAAAATTACTATAACCGTTTTACCGCCGGTAAAATTCGCTAATATGGATGCTACAAGCAATCAAGAACGACGCAATTATATATCTAGGACTCTTTATGATATCATGGCTGACATGATGTTTGAAAGTTCAGACTATCAAAATACTGTATTCTCATCTCTTATAGAAGCTGCTAAAATTCATGGATTTAAGAAAAAAATAGTTGATGATTTTGAAAATAATGCGGTTACTTATCGAGATTTAATATTAAAATCTTTTATCCTAGGTGATTTAATCAAAAAGAATAATATCTTTGGCAGAAATTTAGGCTTAATGTTGCCTAATACCACGAATACGTTAATTACTTTTTACGCTATGCAATCTAGCGGTTATGTTCCTGCTATAATTAACTGGAGCAGCGGCATAAGTACTATTATTAACTCCTGTAAACTTGCACAAATTAAAGTAGTTTACACTTCAAAACAATTTATTGAGAAAGCAAATTTACATGCATTAATAACTCACTTATTAGATTTCGGTATTAAAATAATATATTTAGAAGATTTTAAAAATCAGATTGGTACAGCCCTAAAACTAAAAGCAAAAATAGGAAGTTATTGTGCCCAAACTTATTACAATTATTTTTGTCGTAATCGTGATGACGAAAAACCGGCAGTGATAATTTTTACTTCGGGTACTGAAGGTGAACCTAAAGCCGTATTATTATCTCACAGAAATTTACAAACTAATAGATATCAAATAACTGCTAAAGTACCTTTTAGCCCTGAAGATATAGTATTTAATGCGCTACCGCTATTTCATTGTTTTGGTTTTAGTGGTGCAATTATTACAACTTTAAACGGTATTAAGCTGTTTCTATATCCTTCTCCACTAAATTATCGTAGCATTCCTGAAGTTATATACGATATTGGAGCAACTATATTAATTTCTACCGATACTTTTTTAAACGGTTATGCTAATTACGCTCACCCATATGATTTTTACTCATTACGCTATATATTTGCCGGTAGCGAGAAATTAAAAGAATCTACACGACAATTTTGGCTTAATAAGTATGGCATACGTATTTTTGAAGGATATGGGATTACAGAAGCCTCACCTATTATAGCTTGCAATACCCCTATGCATAATAAAGCAGGCACGGTAGGAAGATTATTACCGAAAATTGATTATAAGCTTGAGAAAGTAGAGGGAATAAATGAAGGGGGACGTTTATTCATTAAGGGTCCTAACATCATGCTTGGTTACTTGGACTTAGGAGGTCACCGTACTTATAAAGAATGGTACGACACAGGCGATATAGTCAAAATCGATTCTGAAGGATATATAACAACTCTAGGACGTTTAAAACACTTTGCTAAAATAGCAGGGGAAATGATATCTCTTACAAAAATTGAAGAACTTGCAAGCGAAATTGATCCTGATTCCTTGCACGCTGCTATTTCTATTCCCGATAAAACGCACGAAGACAAGATTATTTTACTTACTACCGGTTCCAATATAAATAGAGAGAACTTTGCAGATGCTGTATCTAAAGCTCAAATTCCTTTACTACATTTACCGAAAGTAATTATTACCGATTCAGAAATACCTCTACTTACAAACGGCAAAATTGATTATCTTGAGATTATGAAAAACGTGGATAGATTTTAACGTCATTGCGACTGCAAGAAGCGTGGAAATCTCAGGAATCGTGCCTGAGATTTCTTTGTCGACGCCTATGGCGTCTTCTCGCAATGACGGAAAAAAACGCCACACATAACAACGCTGTCAAACCACGGGACGACATTGATTTTTTCTTTTGACTATTAATAGCAGCATTCAACACTAATTTAAACCACTTACCTAATAACTCTTAATCCTCCATAATTTCAGGTAACACCTTCCAATATGATAGAGTTACAAGTTTACCTTTACTTTGATATACAAATGACTCAGAACCGAAAGATTGAAAATATTCATAAGTGCTTAGGTCTGACTTAAAATATAATTCATTGCTCTTAATAATTCCTATCATAACACCACTCTTATATATACCATATCCACCAAACATTACACAAACGACTACTGAACCA
Source organism: Rickettsia sibirica 246 (assembly GCF_000166935.1). Lineage (NCBI taxonomy): Bacteria > Pseudomonadati > Pseudomonadota > Alphaproteobacteria > Rickettsiales > Rickettsiaceae > Rickettsia > Rickettsia sibirica. The sequence goes on along the minus strand of NZ_AABW01000001.1, from coordinate 1,025,316 downwards.
TATGGTTCTAACAATTCTTTGACATATTCAGTAAATGCATTTTGGTTCATAATAACCGCTTTAAATACAACAAACCATAAATAAACGTACCTAATATAATAAACAATGGAGTTAAAGGTAAATCAAAGTAGAAAGAGCTAAATGCAGCACAAAAATTAATAAATAAAGATATAAGAATTGATATTATAATCATCTGGGAGGGGCTATATGCTACAAACCGTGCAATCATTGCAGGAATAAGTAAAATAGCAGTTACCATAAGTACTCCGACAATCTTTATAGCAGAAAATACCGATAATGAGAGAAGAAGTAAAAATATTAGCTCAATAATATTAACCTTTAAGCCTTTTATGACGGCAATATCTCTATTGATAATAATAAGAAGAATTTGATTATAAAAATATACTATAAAGCCTATAATAGTTATTAGCACTATTGCAAGTATCATCAAATCATTAAAAGATACGGATAAAATATCCCCAAACAACAAATTCACTATATTATTCTGCAAAGAAGTAAAATAATTAATAACTAAAGCAACAGCTAGCATAAAGCTAGAAATCAAATTAATAACTGCGTTTTTTTCAGAATTATTTTTAAAAATAAACACAAAAAACGAAAAAAGAATTGCAACTATTATGCCTGAATATATTAATGGAACATGTGCTATAATACTTATACTAGCCACTAAAAAACTACTATGAGCAAGCCCGTCACCGAAATAAATATATCTCTTCCATAGGGCAATGCAGCCAAGCGGGGCAAATATGCAGCTAATTAAAATTAAGGCTAGTATTATTAAAGTCATCTGAGTATATTATATATGTTTGTTGTATGGCCTCTTGTTATCCCGTGGCTTGACCACGGGATCCACTAAAGTTCTTAGGCTGTACTTATAGAGCCCGTGGTCAAGCCACGGGATGACATTAGAAAGAATCATAGACTATGTCTTCAATCGATAAAAAAGAATTAGAAAAATTTGAGAAAATTTCTCATAATTGGTGGAATAAGGACGGAGAATTCGGTATCTTACACCGAATAAACCCTATTCGCCTTGAATATATAATAGAGAAAATAACTACGCATTACAATAGACACCTTTCCAAACTCGCTTATAGAGAGGAATTGGTAGGAAACATGCAGCACAGCACCGCAGCGTACGCTTTGGTACGTGAGGATGCGAGCAGCAGATTGACGCACAAATTACCTCTAGAAGTAGAGTTTGAAAAGATGTCTAACGATATTTCTAAATTAGAAATATTAGACGTCGGTTGCGGTGGAGGGTTAATTGCAACGCCTTTAGCGGCTCAAGGTTTTAACGTTACAGCCATTGATGCACTGCAAAGTAATATTGAAACGGCAACTGCTTATGCTAAGGAAAACGGCGTAAAAATAACTTATTTACAATCTACTATAGAAGAATTAGAAAGTGACAAGCTATATGATGTGGTAATTTGTCTTGAGGTTATTGAACACGTAGAAAACGTACAGCAATTTATACTAAATTTGGTGAAGCATATTAAGCCAAACGGTATGGCAATAATTTCTACGATTAACCGTACTAAAAAAGCTTATATACTTGGAATAATAGTTGCCGAATATATTTTAGGTTGGGTACCAAAAAACACTCATGATTATAGCAAATTCCTAAAACCGTTGGAAATTTACGAAATGCTTACGGATACCAAAATTGAAATTAAAGAGCTGAAAGGCTTGGTATATGATCCGGCTAAAAATGAGTGGAAATTAAGCGATGATATAGACGTAAATTATTTTATGTGTTTGGGGAGAAAGAGTATGTGTTATCCTAGCTAACTTGATCAGCCTTGTTGCATGAATACCGAATCGTCATTGCGAGCAACTGTAAGGAGCGTGGCAATTCAGAAAAATAATAAAAAAATGCTAATTTTTAGCATTTTTTACTGGATTGCTTTGTCAATTGCTATGCACTGTCCTTGCAATGACGCAAAAACTGATCCATGCAACACAGCCAACTTGATCGCGGGATCCAGTTAAACATACTAATATTATTAGTATGTTTAGTTGTGTTCCGTGGCAAGCCACGGTATGACACAGTTCTTAGTATATATTTAAAAAAGATAATAAATGAATAATAACGTAATTACTAGATTTGCTCCGTCACCGACGGGGTTTTTACATATAGGTTCGGCAAGAACCGCCCTTTTTAATTATTTGTTCGCAAGGCATCATAACGGTAAGTTCTTGCTTCGCATTGAAGACACTGATAAAGAAAGGTCAACTAAAGAAGCGGTAGAAGCTATATTCTCAGGTCTAAAATGGCTAGGGCTTGATTGGAACGGTGAGGTTATATTCCAATCTAAACGTAATAATCTGTACAAAGAAGCTGCACTAAAATTACTGCAAAACGGTAAAGCATATTATTGTTTTACTCGCCAAGAAGAAATAGAAAGACAGCGACAACAAGCTTTAGAAAATAAACAGCATTTTATTTTTAATAGCGAGTGGCGTGACAAAGATCCATCTATCTATCCTACTGATATTAAGCCAGTAATACGTCTAAAAACTCCAAGAGAGGGTAGCATAACAATTCATGATACTTTACAAGGTGAGGTAGTAATTGAAAACTCTCATATAGACGATATGGTACTATTAAGAGCAGACGGCACTGCTACTTACATGCTAGCCGTTGTAGTAGACGATCATGATATGGGTATAACTCATATTATTAGAGGTGACGATCATTTAACCAATGCAGCAAGACAACTCGCTATTTATCAGGCTTTCGGATATGCAGTACCGAGCATGACTCATATACCGTTAATTCATGGAGCAGACGGAGCAAAATTATCCAAAAGGCATGGAGCATTAGGCATTGAAGCTTATAAGGATATGGGGTATTTACCGGAAAGTTTGTGCAATTATTTACTACGTCTTGGATGGAGTCACGGCGATGATGAAATTATCTCAATGACTCAGGCTATAGACTGGTTTAATCTTGATTCACTCGGTAAATCACCTTCTAAGCTTGATTTTGCTAAGATGAATAGCCTTAACGCTCATTACTTAAGAATGCTTGACAATGATAGCTTAACTTCAAAGACTGTAGAGATATTGGAACAAAATTATAATACACTTCTTCGGCAGCTCCCTTATAGGGAGGAATTTGGAGGAAACACGGAACACAGCACCGCAGCGTATATAGACATAAGTGAGGATGCGAGTACCGGATTGACGTACAAATTACCCCCAGCAGTAGAGTTGCCGAAGAAGTTTAAGATTAGTGAGCAGGAAATAGGCTATATCAAACAAGCAATGCCAAGCTTGTTAGTTAGAAGTGAAACATTACTAGAACTAACACGCCTTGCTCAAATTTATCTAGTAGATTCGCCTATCATCTACAGCCAAGATTCAAAAGAAATTATAGAAAATTGCGATAAGAATTTAATCAAACAAATTATAGAAAACTTAAGCGAACTTGAGCAGTTTGATAAGGAATCCGTACAGAATAAATTTAAAGAAATAGCAGCAGCAAACGACTTAAAGCTGAATGACATTATGAAACCGGTAAGAGCTTTAATAACAGGTATGACTGCATCACCTAGCGTATTTGAGATTGCAGAAATTTTAGGAAAAGAAAATATTTTAAAAAGGTTAAAAATTATATGAAAGATTGTATAAAAAAAATTGCTTTTATTTTTAGTGGATTATTTATAATAACCGGCACTTTTGTTTTGTATAGCATAGAAAACGTCAACGCATCAACAGCACCCAAAAAGTACGGAGCTTGGACTTTAAATTGTACTCTTAATAATGAGAAAAAACAACTTTGCTTCTTATCACAACAAATTAATAATCTAGAGAAAGATAAAGAAAAGGAAATATTAGCCATTTATCACATAGGTTATTTCAATGGGGAACAAGAAAAACAGGAATTAAAAATAATAGAAATAGTCCCGTCAAATGTTCAAATTCCGGCAGGTACAGTTATTAATAGTGGTGACAAACGAATAGCAGCCGGAAAATATGTAAATTGTACAGTAAACGGCTGTCAGGCTTTAGCTATTATTACAAAAGACGATCTAGACATGATTTTATCAAACGATAATTATATAGAACTAATTACCGCAGACGGCAAACAAGCTAAAATTTCATTTATAAAAGACGGCTTAAAGGAAGGCCTAAAAGCTTTAAGTAGATAGTAACGCAAGAATTTAAGCATTGTTGCGTTACTATCTACTTAAAGCTTTTAGAACCCAATTTTTTAAATTTTATATATAAAATTTAAATTATCTTATTTTAGTCTTTCTTAACTGTATAAATTATAAGATTTTTTTAAAATAAGAATAGTAATTTTTCTAAAACCTTACTAATTTTAGTTAGCATAGTTTTTAACCAACCAAAAGCTAGAAACTGTTATTACTAATTTTTTAAATTAAACGAATATATACATTATAGATTAACCTTGCCTATAACTGCAACAAGAAATCTATTCTTAATAATTAAAGCGTAAAACCGCTTAAAACCTTTTGATCATCCTATATAAGGCTGTTAACAAAATAACTTTAATTGATAATTAAAGAGATTTTTACAGTAATAAATATCCCTATTTCAAAAAAATCTTATAATTTGCAGTTAAAAAGAATTTAATGAGCTTTAAAATTATTTTGTTAACAGTCTCATAGGATAAATACCAAAGGTTGAGCTATTATAATTAATTAAAAAATATTTGCAGTCATTTATTGAAATAATTACAAGAAATTCTATATTTTATTTTTTGAGGAAGAGTTTTCTTAAAGAGTTTATTTTCAAATTAAGCAAAGAATCGCTTTAAAACCCATTTGTTGCATAAATCAGTTGTGTCCTACTGCGACTTTTAATAATGTGTTGTACAGCACGTTGTTAAAATCGTCATTGCGGAGCAGGCATTGCCTGCGTGGACTAGTTTCTCAATTGTCATCCTGCGAGCTTGTAGCAGGATCCAGTTTAAAATGCTAATATTATTAGTATTGTTTTCTGGATACCATGGTTAAGCCACGATATGACATTGAGCAGGTTTTGCGGTCCATGCAACAATACCTCCTTACAATGAGGGGAACGAGCAATACAACAAAACGGGTTTATTAGATCTATTGCATAACCTATCTTATAGAGATATAGACTTAGAAATCCATACCGCCCATGCCTCCCATACCGCCACGCATTGGCATTGGCTCTGCCTTATCAGAAGGTTCGTCAACAATTAAAGTTTCCGTGGTAATAATTAACGAAGCAACGGAAGCAGCATCTTGAAGTGCAGTACGCACTACTTTAGCTGGATCAATAATTCCTGCTTTAATCATATCGACATATTGCATATCTTGAGCATTAAAGCCATAATTTTTATCCTTATGTTCTAGTAATTTACCAACTACTACGCCACCGTTTTCACCAGCATTTTCAACAATCTGTTTTAACGGATCCTTTAAAGCTTCTATTACTATTTCAATACCTGCTTGTTGATCCTTATTCTCTACTTTAAGCTTTGTTAAAGGTTGTGATGCATGAAGTAATGTTACACCGCCACCGGCAACAACACCTTCCTCAACTGCCGCTCTTGTAGCAGCAAGTGCATCTTCAACACGATCTTTACGCTCTTTCACTTCAACTTCCGTAGCACCGCCAACCTTTAATACGGCAACACCACCGGAAAGTTTAGCTAAACGCTCTTGCAGTTTTTCTTTATCATAATCAGAAGTAGTTTCAGCTATTTGAGATTTAATTTGTAATACTCTATCTTCAATATTTTTCTTATCACCGTTACCGTCAACAATTACGGTATTTTCTTTAGAAATTGTTACTCTTTTTGCTGTCCCTAGACTCTTAATACTCACATTTTCAAGCTTCATACCTAAATCTTCAGTAATAAGCTCACCTTTAGTTAGGATAGCAATATCTTCCATCATTGCTTTTCTTCTATCGCCAAAACCGGGAGCTTTTACTGCCGCAACTTTTAAACCACCACGTAATCTATTGACTACAAGCGTTGCAAGAGCTTCGCCCTCAACATCCTCAGCAATAATTAATAGAGGGCGTTGTGATTGTACTACAGCCTCAAGTATAGGTAACATCGGTTGTAAATTTGATAATTTTTTCTCAAATATTAAGATGAAAGGATTTTCAAGCTCAGCAACCATTTTCTCAGAATTCGTTACAAAATACGGTGATAGATAACCTCTATCAAACATCATACCTTTAACTACTTCAACATCGAAGCTAAAATTCTTTGCTTCTTCAACGGTTATCACGCCTTCTTTACCGACTTCCTCCATTGCCTTAGCAATTTTCTCACCGATTTCCTTATCACCGTTTGAAGAGATAGTACCGACTTGTGCGATTTCCTCTTGGCTATTGATTTTTTTACTGGATTTTTTAATTTCTTCTACTACTGCGTTTACCGCTAAATCCATACCACGCTTTAAATCCATAGGATTATAACCGGCAGCTACTAGCTTATTACCCTCACGAGCCAAAGCTCTAGCAAGTACCGTAGCTGTAGTAGTACCATCACCGGCTACTTCTGCAGCTTTTGTAGCAGCTGATTTTAATAGCTGAGCTCCCGCATTTCTAATTTTATCTTTTAACTCGATCGATTTTGCAACCGTCACACCATCTTTTGTAATTTTAGGTGAACCGAATGATTGCTCTATAAGTACATTTCTGCCTTTTGGACCTAAAGTAACTTTTACTGCATCTGCAAGTATATCAATGCCTTCTAACATTTGCTCACGAGCTTTTGAGCCGTGTTTAATAAGTTTTGTTGCCATATTTAATTTCTCCTTAAAAATAAATAATTAATTAATAATACCAAATACGTCGCTTTCTTTCATAACGATCAGTTTTGTGCCTTTAATTTCAATTTCGGTGCCTGCCCATTTACCGTATAAAACTTTATCGCCTACTTTTAGCTCTAAAGGATGAATTTCGCCTTTTTCATTACGAATACCATTACCTACGGCTACTATTTCACCTTGCATCGGCTTTTCTTTTACAGTATCCGGAATAATAATTCCACCTTTAGTTTTTTCTTCTTGTTCGATAGGCTTTATTGCAATTCTATCATGTAATGGTTTAAAAGACATTTTAACCTCCAATTATTAAATCTTTAAATGTACATACTATATATATTTTATTTTTGTTAGTTCAAGGGGCAAAAATAAAATTTTTTTTATTAGAGGTCTATTCTTTCTCAAAATCCTCTAAACTAGTGCCGTGTTTAGTTTTACTCCATTTCAAATTCAAAGGACAGAAAATTATTTCAAATACTGCTTTATATGAAGTTACAGTATGTAATATAAAATAACTAGCCCATCAGCTCAAAGCTACTATATCCTGAAATTTTACTTTTCCGCTTTTTAAAGAATTTTTTAATTATATACAGAGCTGTACCATATAGATATAAAAGCGAAAAAATACTATTAATAAGCCATAAATAATTAATTATAGAATTTTTATTTATAACAATAGAAAATATTATAAAGGGTAAACTCCAAAAATTATAAGTAGATAAGCCGATGAAAATATAAATTGTTATTACTTGCAATAAAGTAAACTTTTGGCATTTATCTTTTTGTGCTTTAAATACCAAAAATGTTTGCAAAAAGCCTTGAATCCAATGTGATCTTTGATTTAGCCAATTACCTAAACTATTCGGAGCCTCTTCTAGAGTATAGGAATCACGAATAGCTACTTTATAGTTCTGTGAGTAAATTCTTATACCAAGCTCGGCATCTTCTGTTACATTATAAGAATCCCATCCGCCAAGCTTATTTAATAATCCGTTTTAAAATGATTACTAGTACCCCCGAGGTGTAGGAAGTTTTAGCAAACTTAATCCTTTCAAGATATATTCAAACCATAAACTATATTCTATATTAAACATTTTTGAGAATAGGTTAAAATATTCTCATTTTTATTATAAAAATTAAGCTTAACTTGAAGACAAGCATATTCTAGAGGTAAGTTTTTAAACATTGCTAGAGCTTTAAGTAGCTGTTCAGGTTTATCTTCAGCATCATATACTACTAGATACTCGCCATGTGAATATTCTAGAGCATAATTAAGGGCTTTCGGCTTTTAGTTCTTGGTAGACTTTTCGGAACAGATATAACATGAAAATAAGACGGTAAATTATATAACACTATTTCTTTAATCATTAGATAATCGTCATCTTCGATAATAATTTTAACGCCTAGCTTATCTTTTGGATAATTAATTAATGAAATATTTTTAATTATTGACCTTAACTTACTGAATTCTTTATATAACGGTACTAAAACTGTATAAACCGGTAAAGCTTTCTCTTCATTTTGAAACATTTGTGATTCCACCGAATGATTTTTAGTACTACTTGTTTTGTGAAGCGATTCCACCTCTGTCATCCCGCGACTTGATCGCGGGATCCAGTTAAAAATACTAATATTAGTATTTTTAATTATTTTCGGGATACCGTGGTCAAACCACAGTATGACACCGAATACACTTTTCAATCCATACAACCCTTACCGCAGGCGATTCTCTTACTGCCCTTATACATAACAGAGATTTTAAAATATTTTGCACACAATAGCTTATATTATTAGCAACATGAAATAAAACCGGCAGATAAATCAATGTGACTATAAACACGATGAAAAATATTATTATTTTATTGGTATACTTAATATTCTTAGCAATAATCAGTCCGACTGTAAATTCAAGAGCATATTTTGCTTTGATACTAGTTAAATAGGCAAAATTTTTTTCTAATAATTTATAAAAATAATATTTCTTGATCAGCATTATAGATCTAAAAATATTATTATTACTAAACAATATTTTTAGATCATTTATAGCAGTTATTGTATTACCATGAACATCGTCATATATACAATAACCATTCACTACATAGGCTTGTATATAAGAATAATTATAAATTTTAATATAAGAAATATTGCTTATTAGCAGCAATATTCTATTTTCATATAATATATCAATCATTATCTCATTATCGATAATTGCTTCTTCGATCATAGCTTTTAAACTACTAGCTTGTTTTTTACCTAATAAGTTTTTATCTCTGATTATCTGTAATATTATATCTTCATTTATACATCTAACCATGCTGAAAATTTATACCTGATATTTTATATTTCTTAATTTGAAAGACTGCTTTGAGCAGTTAACAAGTTTCTATTCTCTTTACCAAAATTAATTATCTTTGCAATTCCTAACTGCTCATAAACTGAACTATCATATACATAGCCGTAATTTTGCCGAGTATGGTATTTTGTAAAACTTGTAAGCATTATGCCGTTTTTAAATTTAATCCCTTCACAAGTAGAAATATAATACATCTTCTTAGAACCAATATTAATTGAATGTCCAAAGCTAAATATATTTTGATTAAAAATAATAACAGGGTGGATATTTTTAGACATTCCCATTAGTAAAGATATCTCGCCTAAAAAATCTTCTTTACGCTTTTTACTCTTACTCATTAAAATTTTAGGCTGAGCCGCAATAACAAAATCTTTATCTTCAAATAGCTTCAATTATATAGTAAATAGAAGCATCCGTGCTTATGTTTTTTTCATTCAAAAATTTATCTTCTTTGTACAAAAAATGTACTCCAATATTTTGATTATCGGTAATACCGTATTCTACAGTACTACTTACAAATTGCTCATATTGATCAGAGGATAATTCTACTAATAAGGCATAATAGACGACAATAATATAATCTTAATACCATAGCCGCTTAAATTTAAAAAATACACTATAATAGCAATTATAAATTGAGTAAGGAGCTAGGTTAAAAAATTTTTAATTGAAGTAGTATATAGCATATTGTAGTAATGATTTTATAACTTAAAATTCATTCAAAGAGGAAAATATGAACGATCCAAAATATAGAACTATTACTTTTACCGAAGAAAGTAGAACAGCAAATATTAATATATCGCCCAATAAAATAACAATTGGAGCTAATCAGCGTGTTACGTTTGAAAGCCTAGGCAATGTTGCGGAATTAATCTTAGGACCACATAGTAGTGTTAAAGTAACAGATCTTAATCATAAGGTATTTATAAATAATACCAATCGAGATAAGATAATTATATTATCAGGTGAACATATTGCTTTTGATGATAATCCATACGCTTAATAAATACGTTCTTCTCGTGGAAGATTGGTTGCGTGGATACATGCACCGTCATTGCGAGGAGCAAAGCGATGCGGCAATCCAGAGCAATAATAAAAAAATGCTATAAATTAGCATTTTTTGCAATAACGGGAAAACTGATCCACTTAGCAACTTTCTAAGACCCAAGCAGTACCTGATTTTGTAGTTTAAATAATTCCGCAGCTCCGCCTTTAGCAAGTTTTAACATTGCTAAAAACTGCTCTTCGGAAAAAGGATTTTTCTCTGCCGTGCCTTGTACTTCGATTAAATTACCGTTACCTGCAAACACAAAATTACTATCCACGTCCGCATCACTATCTTCTAAATAATCCAAATCTAGTATCGCCTCACCTTTATATATACCGCAAGAAATAGCTGCAATTTGACTAATTAACGGGTTCACCTTTAAAACTCTCTTTTTCATCAAGGACCTAATAGCTAGGTGCAATGCTACGTAGCTCCCTGTTATTGCTGCAGTTCTAGTACCGCCGTCAGCATTAATAACATCACAATCTATGATAATTTGCCTCTCGCCGAGTTTCCTCACGTCAATTACACATCGCATCGCCCTACCTATTAAACGCTGTATCTCTTGCGTTCTTCCGCCTTGTTTCCCAAGTGTCGCTTCTCTTTTAATACGCTGTGATGTAGAACCGGGAAGCATACCGTACTCAGCAGTAATCCAGCCTTGATTTTGTCCCCTCAAGAATGGCGGTACGGTAGTTTCACAAGTAGCACTACACATGACATGTGTATTACCGATTTTAATAAGACATGAACCTTCCGCATTAATAAGCGGGGATAATTCTAATGAAATAGGACGTAATTGGTTGCTTTTTCTTCCTGACTGTCTCATAATACAATTTGTACTCCATAAGTAAAAATAAATAGTAAAGTTTAATTTGGAAAAGAGTAAGGCGTTTCATATTTTTTGACCGCAGCATACATACTAGTACGTGAGGATAAAAAAATACGAAACAACGACGCCAATTTTTCAAATTAAACGAGTATACCATTGAAAAAATTTTTATTATATCTATATATACCTCAAAAAAGAACATAAATATAAAGTAAATAATATGATAGACGATAATATAGAAAATAATGAACAAACAATAAATGATATTACTGAAGAGATAGTGGAAACAGCAAATCCGGAGGTAACAGCGTTAAAAGCCGAGATTGAAGAGCTAAAAGATAAGCTAATAAGAACTACTGCTGAAATAGACAATACAAGAAAGCGTTTAGAAAAAGCACGTGACGAAGCAAAAGATTATGCAATTGCTACATTTGCTAAAGAACTACTAAATGTTAGTGATAATCTTTCAAGAGCATTAGCACATAAACCGGCAAATTCTGATGTAGAAGTCACAAATATTATTGCAGGCGTTCAGATGACTAAAGACGAGCTAGACAAAGTCTTTCATAAACATCATATTGAAGAAATAAAGCCGGAAATAGGATCAATGTTCGACTATAATTTACATAATGCAATTGCGCAGGTAGAACATCCTGATCATGCACCGAATAGTATTATTACTTTAATGCAATCAGGATATAAAATTAGAGATAGACTACTTCGTCCTGCTACCGTACAAGTAGTTAAAAAACCTTAATACTCGATCAACTTCAAAAAATGGCGTCGTCGTTTACAAGAACTTCAATTCTCACGTATTAAGTATATGCTGTGATCTTCGCCTTGTGAACTCCTAGCTCTTTTTGAAGTTGATCTTCGTATAGAAAATGAGGAAAATAATAATGAATAGAACCGTTATATTTTGGCTAGTTTTTTTAGGGTTTTTTATCAGCGGTTTTATGCTAATTTCAGACGCAGTAAAACCATTTTTTATCGCATTTATAATATCTTACTTACTACAACCTGCTATAGGTTTTATCGCATCAAAATTTAAAATATCAAATAAATTTGCATCAAGCATAATTTATCTGATATTTTTGAGCATATTTTTCTTAAGCTTAACTATTTTAGTGCCGATAATTTATGGACAAATTTTTACTTTTATAAATAATATTCCAAAATATAACAATTATTTACAGGCAGAAATATTACCGCCTATAATGGTAAAAATTTATTCGATAGAACCTGATATTGCCGATAAAATCAAGAATTCTTTAAGCAATTTTATAAATAGTATATTTACTATACTTGGCAGTATTGCTAATAATTTTTGGCGTTATACTATTATAACTATTAACATATTTGTTTTATTTTTACTTATACCTATAATATTATTCTATTTCCTACGTGATTGGGCTAAAATTATTGCAAACATGAAATCATTATTACCTATAAAAACCCGACCGAAAATCCTTGAAATATTATCGGCAATTAATAATCTGTTATCTGCTTACATAAGAGGACAGCTAAATATTTGCTTATTATTATCTACTTATTATAGTATTGCATTTACCGTAATAGGTATTGATCTCGCTCTTTTACTTGGCATTTTAACAGGATTTTTAGTTATTATTCCTTTCCTTGGTACTTTTATATCGTTTCTTTTAACTCTAATGATCGGCTATTTAACTTTTGGTGTAACTACTAAATTACTATATATAATGATAATTTATCTAGTTGGAAATATTTGCGAGTCTTATATTTTCACCCCTAAAATTATCGGTGATAAAATAGGGTTGCATCCTCTTTGGATTATATTCTCAATTTTTGCCTGCGGCAGTTTATTTGGAATTATTGGAATATTTTTTGCTATACCGATTGCAGGGATTACAAAAATTTTACTTTTGAATCTAATTAAATTTTATAAATCTAGCAAATTCTATCGAATAGACGACTAAAAAATTCTTATAACAGTGCAGCAATATATATTTCGTTTTACTACTTCTAGTAAATATCATCCTGATGAATTTATTGTTTCTAGTTCTAACAATCAAGCTTATAATATTATAAAAAATTGGCAGTGCGGCTTTGGCGTTAACCCTTATAAATTTACTTTATTAATTAAAGGACCTTCTTCGTCAGGCAAAACTTATTTAACCAAAATATGGCAAAATTTAAGCAATGCCTATATTATTAAAGATATTTTTTTTAATGAAGAAATTTCAGAAAAATATAATGCTTTCATCATTGAAGATATTGAAAACTGGCAAGAGCCGACATTACTTCATATATTTAATATTATTAACGAAAAACAAAAATATCTTTTACTTACCGCATCTGATAAAAGCAGAAATTTTACTTTACCCGATTTATCTTCACGTATTAAATCAGTACTTAGTATTCTATTAAACTCACCTGACGATGAATTAATCAAAATTCTAATATTTAAGCATTTTGCTATTTCTTCGGTAACAATATCCCGACAAATCATAGATTTTCTTTTAGTAAATTTGCCTAGGGAATATTCAAAAATTATAGAAATATTAGACAATATTAACTATTTTGCTTTAATTTCCAAAAGAAAAATAACAACTTCATTAGTCAAAGAAGTTTTAAATAAGTATAATCATAAAACATTGTAACTTTTACCTTGAATTTATAGACTTGAAATCTTCTCAATATAACATTGCTATAAATTAACTTTTTAGAAAAAATTGTGTTGGAATACGAAAAAAAAACAAAAAAGTTTAAACAGAGAACAAAAACGGGCTATAGGCATAGGCTTACTATCTATAGGTACTTTTTGAGAATATTTTGATCTTATGCTATATGTTCATATGGCAGTACTAATTGATGAGCTTTTCTTTTCGCAATATGATACTCACGTTAATCGACTTCTTGCAGTTTTTTCTTTTTGTTCTACTTTTATTTTTAGACCCTTAGGAGCTTTATTATTTGGCTGATAATATAGGTCGGAAATCCACAGTCATTATTATTACCACTATTTTAATGTCATTTTCTTGCATCGTTATGGTTAATCTTCCTACTTATGCCCAAGTAGGTGCTAGTGCCGCCTGCATAGTAACAATATGCCGTATAGTGCAAGGTATGTCATCCATGGGAGCAAGAGTAGGAGCAGAATTATATTTAACGGAATCTGTTGGAGTTCCTAAACGCTTTCCTGCCGTAGCATTTGTAGGGGTGTGTGCTTAGGATTAACTGTGGCCTTTGGCGTAGAAACCTTAGTTACATCCTATGACTTTAATTAGCGTATCGCATTTTGGGTAGGTACAGAAATTGCATTAATAGGTAGTGCTGCTAGGACTACTTTGCGAGAAACACCGGATTTTGTTGATGCTAAGCGTAGAATGCAAGAAAACGATAAAAGATAGTAATATAATTGATGTAGCAAAGATAAAAAATAATCTTGTATGGCAGGAAAAAGTTAATAAGAAGACTGCAATTTATTATTTTTTAATACAAATTTCTATAGTAGAATTTTTTGTAGCACTAGCACTTACGTGTTTATGCTATAAATGCAATTAGTAATATTTTTAACTTTTCTTCTATCTAGTCCATTAATATTAGATAATATAACGCAAGGTTAGCAAATTCTCTTAATTCCACTAATTGTAGTGACTTTTTCTCCAAGTGAATCCCCGGCAATTCCAATATTTTATAAAAGTTTTCCGGTTTTAAAACGATTTACCTATGCTAGCTTTATATATGCTTATTCAAGAACCGCTATGTTATGTAATTAGTTCTTTTGGGCTTGTTTATTTAACAGAACGTTTTAATAATTTAGGATTGTTGATGATAGTAATTCCTATTATTATAGGGTATAGCCTCGGTATATCACCTTTTAAAAAACTAGAAGTTGAAGCAGGAAATTATTATTGAATATAAAAGGCGAAATGCAGCTTGCACCTTTTATATCAATTAAATTAGTTATATACTTTATCTTCTTCAGCTAATTCGGTTTTAATTCTTTCAAGCAGAGCAAAAACCTTACAATATTCTTCAAGCTTTGCGTTTATTTTTTGCAACTCATCTAAAGTACTACTAAAATCTTCTTGTATTAAATAGGTTTCTACAATTTGATTCTGCTCTAATGTTTTAAGCATAATATCTTGTAACAATTTATTATAGTGATTTTCTAACTTAGGTGTATTTGACATAAAATTTTAATAATTATCTATAATGCACCCTAAAACAGATTAAAGGCATACAAATGGAGCGAATAGAATGGCAAGACCTATAAAAGAAGAAAAGAAATATGCCACACTCACTAGAAAAGGATTTAGATATTGTAAAGGCATCATCCAATAATATAGACACAGTACCTAAAAAGCAGCCTCCAATATTTAGAAGTATGGATGATATAGAAGTTATACAAAGGCGTAACTTGGAGCGTATAATTTCTCAAGAAACAGTAAAAAGTAAAGATGATTTATATATAATAGAGCAAGAACGGATACAGCAATGAATGAGTAGAGGCACACACGCCTTAACAACCCATGAACAACACCCCAATACTAATTTATAAAAGTGAGTATAAAGCACAAAATAACTCAAGAATATCCAGTATTATAAATAGTATTAAGACCTCAAAAATGGGGTAATATAAAGAAAATAAGCAACGTAACAGGAAAGATTCTTTTTAATAAAACCACAGCTAGCGTACTCGGATTAATAGCAAGTAGTATTATGCTGGCAACTTATAGCACCTGCCACAGCTCTATTTATGTTTGTATCAGCTGCTGCCATGGCAACATCTATAGTAGGTAAAGCCATAATAGATGTAGTACATACTCGCAAGATACGTCTTCTTACACAAGAAAATAAATTATTAGAAAAACATCGTGATGATTTGAGTAAACAACAAGCTCTTCTAAAAATTGATCCAAAGTAAAAAGATATTTTAAAAGATGATTTATATATACATAATGAGCAGCAACAAACGAAAGACAAAAGTAATAAAGGTACTAAATCATTATTTATAGCATCGGTTATAACAAATGTAATAAATAATATAGTAAACGTGGCGGGGATATCAGCAGCTATAGTCGGTAATAATGTAGCACAAATAATTTCATCAATAAATATAGGATTACAATCATTAAAAGGTTCTAAAGATTCGGTCAATCAGATCCAAGATAGGATAAAGTTAATTAAGGAGCTAAACCATAATATTAATCAAGAAACACAAAAAGCAGATATAGGTAATTATAAAAATATACAAGCATTAGCAGAGATAGGATATAAACACACTATTCAAACTGTAGCATTAAACGCATTACTACAAGATAAGAATTACTTTAGATTTACCGATCAAGAAAAACAACAGCGATTTAATCGGCTTTAGTGAAGAAATAATCCAGTATAAAAATACTAAATTTTAGCATTTTTATACTGGATTATTTCTTCACTTACTTTGTAATTTTCTAGCAATGGCATTAAATTATTAACTAATATATACTTAGTTAGAAATGCCCTTTCACAAAGATACTGTTTTTCTTGATAGGTTTAACTATTGTAACATTTAAAACTGAAAAACTTGAGTTTAAGCTTCATTCATTGTTTGATCGTTGAAATACTAAAAACTTTTGATTGGTGGGCGATGACGGACTTGAACCGCCGACACTCTCGGTGTAAACGAGATACTCTACCAGCTGAGCTAATCGCCCATATTTTTTATTAATTAGTAAAATAACATCATTTATAATTCATAAGAAGTATATAAATAATTTAGCACAATTTTATTAGTTTTTGCTTTTAAATTACTATAAAGTGTTATTTACTTTCAAACTTTTTATTTGCCTTGATAATCTGCTGATTTTTCTTGAGGCGGTATTTAATTTAATTATATTTTTTTTCACACCTTGCATTATCTTAGACTGAGCAACAGATAAAGCTATGTTAGCATTTTCTTTATTACCAAGACTGATTTCATGTACAACTTTCTTTATAAAAGTTTTTATTGCACTAGATCGTTTTTTATTGATTAGAGTTCTTTTTACTGTTTGTCTAGCAGCTTTTTTTGCTGAAGAATGATTAGCCATCACCGAGTCCCTTATATTTTAATTTTTAATTTCTTCATTAGCATCTTGCTGTATATTTCCTTTAGCATTAATATCTCTATCTACAAATTCAATATATGCTATCGGTGCTAAATCACCATAACGGAATCCGGCTTTTATTATTCTAGTATAACCGCCAGGTCTATCTTTATATCTGGTACCTAAAATATTTATAAGCTTTTCTACTGCTGTTTTATCTTTTATTTTTGATAAAACGCTTCTTCTTACCATTAAATCAGCTTTTTTAGCTTTAGTAATTAGAGTTTCAATATAAGGTCTTAATTCCTTAGCTTTTGGTAAAGTAGTTTTAATTTGTTCATGGGTTACAAGTGCTACAGCCATATTAGCGAGCATTGCTTGCCGATGACTACTTGTTACATTTAACTTTCTGCCTTTAATTTTATGTCGCATTTTTTAGTCCTTAATTATAAGAATCTTCATAACGTTTAGATAATTCCTGAATATTTTCCGGTGGCCAATCCGGTACATCCATACCGAATCTTAAATTAAATTTTGCCAATATTTCTTTAATCTCATTTAAAGATTTTCTACCAAAATTTGGAGTTCTTAGCATATCGGATTCCGTTCTTTTTACTAGATCCCCTATATATATTATATTATCATTTTTCAAACAGTTTGCCGATCTAACCGATAATTCCAATTCATCAACTCTCTTAAGTAAATAAGGTGAAAATGGTAAAGCATCAGTTTTAACTTGCTTATCTTCTTCCTGTTCTTCAAAAGAAATAAATAATTGTAATTGCTCCTGTAAAATACGTGCAGCTAAACCTACAGCCATTTCAGGTAATACATCACCGTTAGTTTCTACAAACATAATTAATTTATCATAATCGGTAACCTGACCTACCCTAGTATTTTCTACCTTATAAGTAACACTCTTTACTGGATTAAATAAAGCATCTATAGCTATTTCACCAATAGGTAAATTATCCTCATAACTATTTGTGCTAAGTACATATCCTTTACCAACCTTGCAAGTTAATTCCATTTCAAGCTGCTTGTCCTTAGCTAGATCACAAATTACATGATCCGGATTCAGTATTTCTACATCATGACCTGTTTCAATCATACCGGCCGTTACAACACAAGGTCCTGTTGCTTTTAATTTCATGATACGTTTTTCTGCAACATACATTTTTACTTCAATACCTTTAATGTTTAAAATCACTTCAGATACATCTTCTTTTACACCGGGTATAGAAGAAAATTCATGTTCTATAGCAGGGATCTTTATAGACGTGATAGCTGCTCCTTGTAAAGAAGAAAGTAATACTCTTCTCATAGCATTACCGAGTGTTAAACCAAAACCTCTTTCTAAAGGTTCAACTACAATTTTAGCTTTATTATTGGTTTCTGGAACATTTTCATAAGCAACTTTATTCGGCTTTATTAAAGTATTCCAATTTTTACTTAACGATAACATTCAATACCTATGATTCTCTTATACTCTTCTTCTTTTTGGCGGTCTTACTCCATTATGAGCAATTGACGATACATCTAAAATTGATGTAACCACAAAATTTTGTCCGAATAAAGCTCTCATTGCTGATTCACGCTGAGCCCCCGGTCCTCCAATCCTAATAGAAATAGTTTTTAGACCATATTCTTTTGCTTTTTCCGATGCTCTATCAATTGTTACTTGAGCTGCATAAGGTGTTGCTTTTCTTGCCCCTTTAAACCCATTACCTCCTGCCGATGCAGAAGCAATAGTATTACCTTGGATATCAGTAAATGTTACTATAGTATTATTAAATGATGCTCGGATATGCACAACACCAAGAGTGATAGTTTTTTTCTTTTTCTTAACTTTAACCGTCTGATTCATTATTTATACTCTATACTTAAACTATTATTTTACAGCTTTTTTCTTTCCGGCTATCGCAATAGCTTTACCTTTTCTAGTTCGAGCATTAGAATGCGTGTTCTGTCCTCTCACCGGCAACTTACGTATATGTCTAAGTCCTTGATAACATCTTATATCTTTCTTTTTCTTAATATTAAGCGTAACTTCTCGTCTTAAATCACCCTCAACTTTATACTCACTTTCAATAATATTACGTAAGCCTATTAACTCTTGATCTGTCAGTTCTTTCACTTTTTTATCTTTCGATATTTTTGCTTTATTACAGATCTCTGCTGCCATAGTAGGCCCAAGACCGTAAATGTAAGTTAAACTCACAACTAAACGTTTATTATCAGGAATATTAACACTTGCAATTCTTGCCACAAATAATCTCCAAAATTTTACTGGTAACTAAAAAATCATATAAAAATCTTTGATAAAGTCAATTTATTTTTAGTATTTTCTGTATATCAATTTCTATTTCTTGTTCATTTTTACTTCCATTAACTATATAAAAATTACCACTATTTTTATAATAATCTATTAACGGATATGTTTCTGTTTTATATACTTCAATTCTTTTTTTTATTACTTCTTCATTATCGTCTTTTCTATAATCAAATGTACTTGAACCGCAAACATCACATACATTATCAGTTTTAGGCTGCAAGAAGTATCTATTATATATTTTACCGCAATTTTTACAACTATATCTTCCTAAAATTCTTTTAATTAATAATTCATCTGAAACATCAAAATATATTATTTTAATTTTTTCTTTAATAAATGATTCAAAAAATTTCGCTTGCTCTAAATTACGCGGATATCCATCTAATATGTAGCCGTTTTTATATTCAGAGGATAATAAAAAATTTTTGATTACTTGATTAACTATTTCATTAGGGATAAGCTCCCCTTGCTTAACATAATTATTAATTAACTCTGCTTCACTAGTTGATGTTTTAATAATTGTTCTAAATATATCACCGATTGCTATATGTAGTAAATCAATTTTTTTAGCTATCTTTTTTCCTTGTGTGCCCTTTCCCGCTCCTGGAGGACCTAAAAAAATTACTATCACTATTTAAGCTCATTTTTAATTTTTTAATTTTACTTTCTTCATTAAACCTTCATACTTACTACTAAATAAGTAAGTTTGAATCTGAGTCATAGTATCAAGTACCACGTTCACTACAATTAAAAAACTCGTACCTCCTAAAGAAAGAGAGATTACATATTTATTCATTAATAGCTCCGGAATTACACATATTACACTTAAATATATCCCACCTATAACCGTAAGCCTTGTAAGTATATAATCAAAATAATCAGACGTATTTTTTCCTGGTCTTTTACCTGGAATATAAGCACCGTATTTTCTTAAATTATTAGCAGTTTCTTCAGAATTAAATACTACTGCAGTATAAAAAAAACTAAAAAACATAATTAATGCTACATATAATAAAATATATACAGGTTTTCCATGCCCTAAGTAATAAGTAAGCATGCCCATAGTTTCTGAATTACTATTAGAAAAATTAGCAAGCGTAGCAGGAAATAGTAAAATTGAACTAGCAAATATTGGAGGTATTACACCAGAAGTATTTAACTTGAGAGGCATATGGGTTGCCTCGCCTCCATAAATTTTATTTCCTACTTGTCTTTTAGGATACTGCACCAATAATTTTCTTTGGGCTCTTTCAAAAAATATAATTATAGCTATTAATACAACTACTCCAATACAAACAGCTATCGCTATTAAAGGCGATAATGCTCCTTTTCTTGATAATTCAAACATACTAATAATAGCACTAGGTACTCCTGAAATTATACCTATAAATATAATTAAAGACGTACCATTACCTATGCCACGTTGTGTAATTTGTTCTCCTAACCACATTAATAGCATCGTGCCTACAACTAAAGTAATTACGGTTGTAACTCTAAAGAAAAAACCCGCTAAGATTACTACAGGACCAGTATTTGTTACAATCGACTCTAAACTTATAGCAACTCCATAAGCCTGAAAAGAAGCAAGCAGAACCGTTAAATATCTCGATAGCTGATTTACTTTTCTTTTGCCGACTTCCCCTTCTTTTTTTAAATTTTCCAAAGGTTTATATGCAACTGACATTAATTGGATAATAATTGAGGCAGTAATATACGGCATAATTGCTAAAGCAAAAATGGACATTCTACCTAGCGATCCTCCGGATAGCATATTAAACATTCCGAGTATTCCGGATTGATTCTTTGCAGCCACACTACTTAAAGCAATTGAATCTATACCAGGTATAGGTATAAAAGACCCAAATCTACATACTATAAGAATGAGAATAGTAAAAACAATGCGACTAACTAAATCATTACCGGATTTTTTAGAAAAATTCTGCCCCATATACTATAATAATTTTCCACCTGCTTTCTCGATTAAATCCTTAGCTTTAGAAGAATAAGCATCTAATTTTAATGATAGAGGAGCAGCAAAATCATCACTACAAATAGATAATAATTTCACTAATTTCTTATTATTTTTATTATTAACTACTCTGGCTTCTACCAATTTTTCTTTCGTAATATTATCATCAGCACTTAAACGCCCATCGGCTAATGCTTCTTCAATATTATAAATATTTATTATATTGTATTTTTTAGTTGAAATACAATTAAACCCTCTTTTAGGTAGTCTTTTGATAATAGGTGTTTGACCACCTTCAAAACCTTTTATTGCAACGCCAGATCTAGATTTTTGACCTTTAATTCCTCTACCGCCGGTTTTTCCTTTACCACTACCAATACCGCGTGCTATTCTTTTCTTATTTTTTTTAGCACCTATATTATTATATAATTCATTTAATTTCATTTAAAAACTCTAATTACATATTTTCTATTTTTAACAAATGCTTTACTTTGTTAACCATCCCTTTGATTGAATTAGTATTTGCAAGAATAACGCTCTTATTAATTTTGTTTAAACCAAGCCCAACTAATATCAACCTTTGATCATACTTACGACCTATAGCACTGTGAACTTGAGTAATTTTTATATTATTGATCTTATTATTCATAACTTCACCTTACTTATACAACATTATTCATTAACTTGAATGTCAGCAGATTTTACAGATATTTCATTTACTTTTTTATCTCTTCTCATAGCAATAGATTTTGGTGATGCAAGTTTATTTAATGCATCAAATGTTGCAGAAATCATTGCGTAAACATTCGTTGAACCTATTGATTTAGCAACAATATCATGAACGCCTAAAGAGTCAAAAATTGCTCTCATAGATCCTCCGGCTATAATGCCTGTACCTGCT
Organism: Rickettsia sibirica 246; assembly: GCF_000166935.1. NCBI lineage: Bacteria > Pseudomonadati > Pseudomonadota > Alphaproteobacteria > Rickettsiales > Rickettsiaceae > Rickettsia > Rickettsia sibirica. The sequence continues at coordinate 1,003,016 of NZ_AABW01000001.1, read as the reverse complement.
TTAGCTCTTCTTAAAATCACTTTAGCAGCTCCACTTTTACCGACAACGTCATGGTGAATAGTCCTATTTTGATATAACGGTACTTTCATCATTCTCTTTTTAGCGGCTTGTTTTGCCTTTCCTCGAGCTTCATTTACTTCTTTAGCTTTTCCGTGTCCCGCTCCGACTCTGCCGGCTTTATCACCGACCACTACATAAGCAGAAAAAGCAAAGCTTCTACCGCCTTTTACTACTTTTGTAACTCTATTTACATCAACTAAAACTTCACTTAAAGTCTCGTCATTTTTTTTAACTTTAGACATTACTACAACCTTATAACCTAAAATTTTATTTTCTCTCTAGCTGCATCAGCTAGCGCTTTTACAACACCGTGATACTTATATCCGCCTCTATCAAACACTACGTCTTTTATCCCTGCAGAATCAGCTTTTTTTGCTATTTCTTCGCCTACTTTGATAGCATTTTCAATATTACAATGAGATTTTTTTAATTTTTTTATTTTCTCATCTAAAGTTGAAGCAGCAGCAATCGTTATAGACTTAGAATCATCAATAATTTGTGCATATATATGTCTACCTGACTTAAATATTGATAATCTAACTCTATTAGATGTTTTAGATATTTTATGTCTTATTCTACTTCTTCTTTTTTCAAATTTTAGCTTAGCACTACGCATATTTAACTCTTAAATTTAATTTTTCTTACCTTCTTTACGCGGTATAAATTGATTTTCAAATTTAATTCCTTTTCCTTTATAAGGCTCAGGTGGTCTCTGTTTTATAATAATTGAAGCAAATTGTCCTAATTTTTCTTTATCTGTTCCCTCAAGAATAATAATATTTTGCTTAGGCATCTCTATTTTAATATCTGAAGGTATTTCAATTTTTGTATTATGGCTTTTAGCAAGCATTAAATTTAAATATTTACCTTTTACCATCGCCCTGTAACCGACTCCGTTAATTTCGAGTTTAAGCTTAAAACCTTCTTTAACGCCGGTAACCATATTTGATATTATGCTTCTTGCAGTACCCCACATAGCACGTGCATTTTTATTTGCGGCTAAAGGTTTTACTAAAAGCTTATTTTCTGCCAATGAAATTGCTATATTACCTTTAAAAGTTTTTGATAATTCGCCTTTAGGTCCGGATATTTTTACTTCTAAATCATTTAAACCAATTTTTATACCTTCAGGTATAGTAATTGGCAATTTTCCAACACGTGACATTTTTTACCTTAAAATACTTTACAAATTACTTCGCCGCCGACATTTTTAATATGAGCTTCTCTATCAGACATAACACCGTAAGGAGTAGAAAGAATATATATACCCATATTATTATAATATCCTTTCAAATCTTTAATAGCAGAATATACTCTTTTTCCAGGCTTTGATACTCTATGAATTTCGCATATAGAAGCATCGCCATTAACAGAGTATTTTAAAGCTACCTCAGTATAACTAATATTATTTTTTTGAGTAGTTATATAATCTTTTATATAACCTTCTTTTTGCAAAACATCTAAAATTGAAGTTTTAATTTTAGAACTAGGAAAAGAAACATTTATCAATTTGCTTTTATAAGCATTTCTAATTCTAGTTAACATATCTGCTACATTATCCGTCATTGACATATGATTTACCTATCGACTTTTACCAACTTGACTTAACTACACCGGGAACTAAGCCTCTGCCTATTAATTCTCTAAGCTTATTCCTCGATATACCAAACTTTCTTATAACACCTCTTGGTCTACCTGTAAGCTCACATCTATTTCTTATTCTAGTAGATGATGAATTTCTAGGTAATTGTGCAAGTGACATTACCAAAGAAAAACGCTCTTCTAATGAAATATTTTTATCATAAATTTTACTTTTTAGTGCTAAACGTTTATTATGTAAACTTTGTGATTTTTTTTTCCTACTTTCGTTCTTTTTTATAGAACTTACTTTTGCCATTATATATATCCTAAAAATTAATTATAAAAAGGTAAATTAAACCCTGATAACAAAAATTTACTTTCTTGATCTGTTTTAGCAGATGTAACGATTGTAATATCCATACCTCTTATTGTATCGGTTTTATCGTAATTAATTTCAGGAAAAACTATCTGCTCTTTTAACCCAAAAGTAAAATTCCCTTTACCATCAAAACTTTTATAAGAAAAACCGCGAAATTCTTTAACACGGGGTAATGCAACAATTACTAACCTCTCTAAAAAATCATACATTCTATCTTTACGTAATGTAACCTTGCAACCTATTTTCATATTTTCGCGTAACTTAAAAGTTGCAATAGATTTTCTTGCTAACGTTACAACCGGCTTCTGACCGGAAATCAAAGTAAGATCATTTACTGCATTATTAATTACTTTGGAATCGGCTGTTGCTTCCCCTACTCCCATATTTATCACAATTTTCTTAATTTGCGGTATTTCGTGTTTATTTTTATAAGAAAATTTTTTTTGTAAGTTTTCAATAATTTTTTGCTGATATAATTCTTTAAATCTTAACATTATTTACCTTCCTTACCAATAATTTCCCCTGATTTCTTTGCTACTCTAACCTTAGAACCGTCTTCTAAGAATTTAAAAGCTACCTTGGTAGGGTTACCGGTTTTTGGATCGATGTGTGCAATATTTGAGATATGTATAGGTAATTCTTTAGTTATTATCCCGCCTTCACTCATTTGATTAGATTTAGTATGCTTTTTTACTACATTTACTCCAGAAACAATTACTTTACTGTCCTCCGGGAAAACTTTTAATATTTTACCTTTTTTTCCTTTGTGCTTTCCGGTAATAACAACAACTTCATCACCTTTTTTTACTTTTAATTTAATCATTTATAACACTTCCTCTGCAAGCGACATTATTCTAACATATTTTTTCGCTCTAAGTTCTCTTGTAACAGGACCAAAAACTCTAGTACCGATAGGTTCATCTTGTTTATTCAAAAGCACTAATGCGTTTTGATCAAATTTTATTGTACTACCGTCAGGTCTTACTACTCCAGTCTTTGTACGAACAATCACGCCTTTATAAACATCACCCTTTTTAACCTTACCGCCGGGTATAGCGTCTTTAACAGATACAACTATAACATCACCCAGCTTTGCCACCATATGGTGAGAGCCACCTAAAACTTTAATACACATAACTTTTTTAGCACCGGAATTATCTGCAACTTCCAAGATGCTCTGCATTTGAATCATAAACTACTTCCAATTTTTTATACACGAGAAATAAAATAAACAATCTACCTTATAAAGTCAAAGATTAAAAAACTTTATTCCCCATTTACCACTACCCATGTTTTGGTTTTTGAGATAGGCCGACTTTCAATTATACTAACTTTATCTCCTTCTTGATATTTATTTTCTGAATCATGAGCAGCATATTTTTTAGATACTTTCACAAATTTTTTATAAATAGGATGCTTAAACTTTCTTTCTACTTTTACTGTAACCGTCTTATCAGCTTTTGAACTTATAACCACGCCTTGTAACACTCTTTTCGGCATTTTAATATTCCTCACTATTAGCTCTTTTTGTTAATTCAGTTTTAATACGTGCTATAGACTTTTTGACTAACGAAAACCTACTAGTATTTTTTAAATCACCTAAAGCTTGTTGAAATCTTAAATTAAACAATTCTTTTTTTAAAAGATTAAGGTTTTTATAAAGCTCTTCTATTGTTTCAGTAGATAACTTACTTCTTAATAATTTTAAATCATTCATAACGTCTCACTATCCTTGTTCTAACAGGTAATTTTGCACTTGCAAGCTCCAAAGCTCTAAGTGCAACATTTTCTTCTACACCTTCAATTTCAAACATAATTCTTCCAGGGGAAACTCTAACTGCAAAAAATTCAGGAGAACCTTTACCTTTACCCATTCTTACTTCGGCAGGCTTTTTAGAAACGGGAACATCCGGAAAAATGCGAATCCATAATCTTCCTTGCCTTTTCATACATCTAGTAGCAGCTTTTCTGCCTGCTTCTATTTGTCTTGCAGTAACACGCCAACCATCTATAGATTTTAGACCAAATGATCCAAAAGCAAGCGTCGTACCTGCTTTTGCTGTTGAAGCAACCCTACCCTTATGAGCTTTTCTAAATTTTTGTTTTTTCGGAGCTAACATTTTAATACTTAAAATTAATTATATCTTTTATTGTCTGTATATTCACCTTTATAAATCCACACTTTAACCCCTATAACTCCATAAGTAGTTATAGCCTCAGCTGTTGAATAATCAATATCAGCTCTTAAAGTATGTAACGGCATTCTTCCTTCTATATACCATTCGGTTCTAGCAATTTCAGCACCTCCAAGTCGTCCTGAACAACTAACCCTGATACCTTGTCCACCTTGTTTAAATGACGCCTGAATTGCTGTTTTCATGGCTTTTCTAAAAGAAACTCTTTTTTCAAGCTGTAGTGCTATAGTTTGAGCTACTATAGCAGCATCTATATTAAATTTTCGAACTTCGTGAATATTTATATAAACTTCTTTTAAAGAAGTCATTTTCTCGATAGCTTTTTTTAGCTTATCAATTTCACTACCGTTTCTACCGATAATGATATTTGGTTTTTTGGCATTAATATTAATTATAATACTTTTATTAGAAGGGCGCTCAATTAAAACTCTACTAATTTGGGCTTGATTAAAACCCTTATTTATTAAATCCCTAATTTTTAAATCTTGTATAAAAAGAGTTTTATAATGTTTTTCTGCATATAATATGGAATCCCAACCTTTAATTAAAGTCGGTCCAACTCTAAAACCATGTGCACAAACTTTCTGCCCCATTTTAATTATCCTCTTTTTCTGTAACAGTTATATAAAGATTACTAAAAAACTTATTTATTCTAGTTGCTCTTCCTTTTGCTCTTGGCATAACTCTTTTCATTACTAAAGCCTTACCTACAGTCGCTTTAGTAATAACCAATCTATCTATATCTAGACCTAAATTATTTTCAGCATTTGCAACAGCAGATTGTAAACAATCTTTTACAACTTTTGCAATTCTTTTAGGAGAAAAAGTTAATTGTACCAATGCTTCAGATACTTTCATATTTCTAATAAAGGCTGCAACTAAATTGAGCTTCCTTGAACTTACTCTAATAGATTTAGCTTGTGCCGTAGCAAAATTTTTATTTTCCTGTACCATATAAATCTTTATTTTCTTTTGATTTTTTTATCTGCTCCATGACCGTGAAATGTTCTAGTAGGAGCAAACTCACCTAATTTTCTTCCAACCATTTCTTCATTTACAGAAACCGGAATAAACTTATTTCCATTATGCACAGAAAAGGTAAACCCTACAAAAATAGGTAAAATCGTTGATCTTCTAGACCAAGTTTTAATCATTTCAGATTTACCTGATTCCATTAATTTTTGAACTTTCTTTATTAAATAACCGTCTACAAAAGGCCCTTTCCATATTGAACGTGCCATACTAATACCTAATTAATTTAAAATCTATTTTCTTTTCTTTACGATAAATTTTGAAGTACGTTTATTTTTACGTGTCTTCTTACCCTTTGTTGGGAATCCCCAAGGGGTAACAGGATGGCGACCTCCTGAAGTTTTACCTTCACCACCACCATGAGGGTGATCTACAGGATTCATTGCTACACCTCTAACATGCGGTCTCCAACCTAGCCATCTATTTCTACCGGCTTTGCCTAAATTAATATTTTTTTGATCCGGGTTAGATATACTACCTATAGTAGCTTTACAATCTAAAGGTACTAACCTAAATTCACCTGATCTTAATTTAATCTGAGCATATCCTGAATCTTTACCCACTAGATCTACTGAAGTACCTGCAGACCTTGCAATTTGACCGCCCTTACCGACTTTCATTTCAACATTATGTAAAGTAGTACCGATAGGAATGCATTTTAAAGGTAAACAATTTCCTATTTTTATATCAGCATCTTGACTTGATATTACTCTATCACCTACAGATAATTTTTGTGGTGCTAGAATATAAGAATATTCCCCATCTTCATATTTTATTAAAGCAATAAAAGCAGTTCTATTAGGGTCATACTCTATTCTTTCAACAATAGCAGAAATATCAATTTTATTTCTTTTAAAATCAATAATACGATATAATTTTTTGTGTCCTCCACCTCTGTGCCAAGAAGTAATTCTACCTTGATTATTTCGTCCACCGGTTTTAGATATACCTTTGGTCAAAGATTTTAAAGGTCTGCCTTTCCATAAACTAGTTTTATCAACTTGAACTAACTCTCTAAGAGAAGGAGTAATTGGATTAAAGTTTTTTAAAGCCATTTATTTAATTCCTCCGGCAAAATCGATATTATGGTCTTTTTCTAATGTAACAATAGCTTTCTTTCTATTGATTTGAGTCCCTATAATTCCTTTAAATCTTTTCTTCTTACCTTTAACGTATAAAATATTCACTTTTTTTACTTTTACTTTAAATATTTCTTCTATAGCCTTTTTAAGGGTAAGTTTTTTAGCAAATTTATCTACATAAAAAGCGTATTTATTTTGTTCCGAAAGGGTTGTAGTTTTTTCTGTAATAATAGGTTTTCTAATTAAATCGTAGTATTTATAAGAACTCATCTTAACCTCTCTTCTAAAACACTCACTGCTTCTTGTGATAATAGGACATATTCATGTCGTATTATATCATAAACATTGGCTCCTATTTGTGGAACAATCACAGTATTATAAATATTTTTTGCAGCTAAAGAAAAATTAATATCTACTTCATTTCCATCTATTACAAAGAAACTTTTCCCTTGAAATTTGTTTAATATATTTACAAGAGCAGAAGTTTTAGGCTTATCTAGCTTTAAAGAATCTATTACTAATAATTTTCCTTCAGCGCATTTCTCGGATAAAGCATGAATTAAACCAAGTTTTCGTACTTTTTTAGGTAATTTCGTTGCATGACTACGTACTCTAGGTCCATGAGCTACACCACCACCACGCATCTGTACCGATCTAAGGGAGCCTTGTCTTGCATTACCTGTACCTTTTTGCTTAAACGGTTTTTTTGTGGTTCCTAATACTTCTGATACTGTTTTAGTTTTGTGGTTACCGGACATTGCCTTAGCTCTCTGCCAATCAATAACCTGCTTTATTATATCATCTCTGATAAATTCAACAGCAAATATATCTTCATTTAAGCTAATCTCACCAACTTCTTCATTAGCAAGACTTAATATTTTAGTTTTCATCTTTATTTTAACCTTATACAGTCTTATATAAAACTTTTATATAAATAATATTGCATGGCGTTTTGTTAACGTGATAATCTTTAACCTCAACAAACATGTCTAAATATCTATTATACAGTTATTGAAATCTTTTTTATTGCATCTTTTACTGAAAGATACGAATTTTTGTGACCGGGTATACTACCCTGAATCATAATAAGCTTACGCTCTTTATCAACGGCAAATATTTTCAAATTTTGAATAGTAACTTGGTTACATCCCATATGACCGGCCATTTTTTTGCCTTTGAAAACCTTTCCTGGATCTTGTCTTTGTCCTGTAGAACCATGCGAACGATGGGATATCGAAACACCGTGAGAAGCTTCAAGACCTCTAAAATTATGTCTTTTCATACTACCGGCAAATCCTTTACCTATAGTAGTTGCCGTTATATCCACAAATTGTCCTGCCGTAAAATGGTCTACTTCTAGACTTGCTGCTATATCAATAAAATTCTCTGCAGAAATTCTAAATTCTTTTAATTTAGTTTTAGGAGATATTTTAGCATTAGCAAAAACTTGTCTCATAGGTTTGGTTACTCTAGATATTTTTTTATCTTTTACACCTATAACCAAAGCATTATATCCATGTTTTTCTAGAGTTTTATGTCCTACTACTTGACAATCATCAACTTTTACTAATGTTAAAGAAATTCTTTCGCCTTTATCATTAAAAACACTAGTCATCCCAATTTTTTGAGCAATTATACCGGTTCTCATTTATTCCCCACTCTCTAATTCAATCACTACATCAACACCTGCTGCTAAATCAACTTTACTTAAAGCATCGACAACCGCCGGATTCGGATCACCTATAACTAATAATCTTTTATGCTTTCTAATTTCAAATTGCTCTCTTGACTTCTTATGTACATGAGGAGACCTATTTACGGTAAATCTTTCAATTTTTTTAGGTAAAGGAATAGGGCCATTAATGTTAGCAAACGTTCTTTTAACAGCACTAACTATCTCTTTTGTAGCTTGATCAAGACTACGGTGATCAAATGATTTTAAACGAATTTTGATTTTATTTTTCATTCAGTAAACCTAATATTTAAACAGCAAGATATTTTTTTAGACATTTTTCCAAACTGTACTTCTAGAGGTAATTTGTACGTCGATCCGGCACTCGAATCCTCACATCCGTTATATACGCTACGGTTCTGCATTCCGTACCTCCTTCAAATTCTTCTCTATAAGCCGGTTCAGAAAAATGTCTATTACATCTTAAAATATAAATACCTATTATTAAAAAATAATAGGTATTTATAAAATCAATTAATTATTTATTTTAGTTACTACGCCGGCACCCACTGTTCTACCACCTTCACGTATAGAGAATTTCAACCCTTCCTGCATCGCAATCGGTTTAATTAATTCCACTGTAAAAGTAGCATTATCTCCAGGCATAACCATCTGCTTATCAGCAGGCAATTTTATTGTACCGGTAACATCTGTTGTTCTAAAATAGAACTGCGGACGATAGTCATTAGTAAATGGGGTATGACGTCCACCTTCTTCTTTACTAAGCACATATACTTCAGCTTCAAACTTATCATGCGGTTTTATGCTACCAGGTTTTGCGAGAACTTGTCCTCTTTCAACTTCTTCTCTTTTTGTACCGCGTAGTAATATGCCAACATTATCTCCGGCTTGTCCTTCATCAAGTAATTTCCTGAACATTTCTACACCGGTACAGGTAGTTTTTTGCGTATCTTTTAGACCGACTATTTCAATTTCCTCACCTACCTTAATTATTCCTGACTCTACTCTACCAGTTACAACAGTACCTCTTCCTGAAATAGAGAATACATCTTCTATTGGCATTAAGAAAGGTTTATCCGTAGCTCTTACAGGCTGCGGTATATAGCTATCTACTGCATCCATTAGCTCATTAATAGCTTTTTCACCTTCAGGCTTTCCTTCTAAAGCTTGAAGTGCAGAACCTTTAATAATAGGTATTTCATCACCCGGGAAACCATATTTTGATAATAATTCCCTTACTTCCATCTCTACTAGTTCTAATAGATCAGGATCATCCACCATATCTATTTTATTTAAGAATACTACCATAGCAGGCACACCTACCTGTTTTGCTAGTAATATATGCTCTCTAGTTTGCGGCATAGGACCATCAGCAGCAGAAACTACTAATATTGCACCGTCCATCTGAGCGGCACCGGTTATCATGTTCTTTACATAGTCAGCGTGTCCCGGACAATCTACGTGTGCATAGTGTCTATTTTTAGTCTCATATTCTACGTGTGCAGTAGAAATAGTTATACCTCTTTCTTTTTCTTCAGGCGCAGCATCAATTTGATCATACGCTGTAGCTTGTGCTCCACCTGTCTTAGCAAGTACTATAGTTATTGCTGCCGTTAAGGAAGTTTTACCGTGATCTACGTGACCGATCGTACCTATATTAACGTGCGGTTTAGTTCGTTCAAATTTTGCTTTTGCCATATTATTACTCTCTACAATTTTTTAGGTTTAATACAAGTTATTTTTTTATAAGTGCATTTTTTTGCTAAATTTATTTGTTACCACTATCTCTGGAGCGGGTGATGGGAATCGAACCCACACAGCCAGCTTGGAAGGCTGGAACTCTACCATTGAGCTACACCCGCATTGTGGCACTATTAATAAAATAATTTCAAAGTTATTTTGTTAACAGTGCTATATCAATTTTATTCAGATTTATAAATATACACAATTATGTTTTATTTTTAAATAAAATGATATGCTTCCCTGAACCATTTAAGTGGTGGAGGGAGAAGGATTCGAACCTTCGAACGCTTACGCGGGCAGATTTACAGTCTGCTGCCATTGACCACTCGGCCACCCCTCCTAAAGAACTTTACTGTATTAAATAGACTAATTCACTGTAAAATACAATATATAATTAGTATTAGGACTTATAAAACTTCTTGCCGAATCATCAAATAAACAAATAGCAGCTTGCACATTTATTTAGTTGTAACTTTCTATAATAAATAGTAGTTTCTGTCAAGAACAAATTACTGACGGTTTTCAATAAGATGCAAAATAAAAAACTTGATTCTAAACATTGTTATTATATGTATGGGAAACATCCTGTATTTTCTGCTCTAAATAATCCAAAACGTCAAATTGACAATATTTTATGCACTAGGAAAATTTTTGAGACAAATAAAAAATTAATAGGTACTAGAGCTTATGAAATTGTTAATAACGATATTTTATCTAAATTACTGGAAAACCAAACACATCAAGGAATAGCTGCAAAAATTAGACCAATTTTTTCTTACAATTTAGAGGACATAGATATAACAAATCCAAAATGTAAAATTGCGATTCTTGATCAAATAACAGATACACAAAATATTGGCACAATTATTCGTAGTGCCGCTGCTTTTGATATAAATGCTATAATATTACCTCAAGATAATTCTCCAAATGAAAGCGGCAGCATTGCTAAAGCGGCTTGCGGTACTTTAGAATTAATACCTATAATTAAAGTTACTAACTTACGCTCATGTATGAATTATCTTAAAAAACACGGCTTTTGGATTATAGGTCTAACAGGTTCTGCAAATGACTACTTTACCGATAAATTAATTTCCGACAAAATAGTATTGGTATTTGGCTCAGAAGATAAAGGCATACGAAGATTAGTTGCAGAAACATGTGATTATTTAGCCAAAATCCCTATTTCTCAAAGAGTAGAAAGTCTTAATGTATCAAATGCCGCTTCTATAATTTTTCATTCATTACATAAATAATATTTTTAATAAATCAAATATTGTTTTTTATTTACTTCGATATAAATATTTAGTCTACTAAAATTAAAGTCATAAACTTTTATTATATCAATTAATTTGAGAGAAAAGTAATGCAAAGGGAACCAAATGAACAAATTATCGAGAGTTTTGAAAAACAATTAGACATATTTATAAATGCACTTACAGAACAAGAGATAACAACAGCTATATTAAACAATTTTTTTGATAAAGTGATCAATAACCTCAAGAATGAAAGATTAATTAATGATATTATATTTGATATATATCAAGGTAAAACAGTAATTACTAAACCTATATATTCCGATTATATAACATCTTCCGAACCTAAATATAACGAACATTGGCAAAAATTTTATAGTTTTAATCGTAATCTTATGATAGAAAGCACATTAATATTTATTGCTAAGAATCTAAAAAAAGCTTCTTTAACAGACAAATTATATTATAGCTTTGCTAAATTAGCCCAGCAATTAGACTTGAATGCAGTAAGTGATCATTTTATGAAAAAAATAGATAATTATATAACATTTAACAATTTATGAAAAATTACAGAACCGAAAGTGATTCTTTTGGAGAAATTCAAATAGAAGAAAAATTTTATTGGGGGGCTCAAACTCAAAGATCTTTAGAAAATTTTAAAATAGGCAAGCAAAAAATGCCTGAAATTTTAATTCGTGCTCTTGCTATTTTAAAAAAATGTGCAGCACAGGTTAATCATGAGTTTGGTGATTTAGAAGCTAAAATCGCTATAAGTATAGATAAAGCCACGGATAGAATCTTAGAAGGCGAATTTGAGGATAATTTTCCTTTAGTAGTTTGGCAAACAGGTTCAGGAACGCAAACAAACATGAATATGAACGAGGTTATTGCCTCTATTGCCAACGAAGAATTAACAGGCAAGAAAGGCGGCAAATCTCCGGTACATCCTAACGATCATGTTAATAAAGGACAATCATCCAACGACTCTTTTCCAACCGCTATGCATATAGCAACCGTACTTGCAACTAAACAGCAACTGATACCAGCTTTGAATAATATACTCACCTCTTTGCAGGATAAGTCAAAAGATTGGGACAAAATCATAAAAATAGGACGTACCCACTTGCAGGATGCAACTCCTTTAACTCTTAAACAGGAATTCTCCGGATATATTACACAAATAGAGTATGCTTTAGAACGCATAGAAAATGCACTAGAAAAAGTTTATCTACTTGCCCAAGGAGGCACAGCAGTCGGTACAGGTATTAACTCAAAAATAGGCTTTGATATAAAATTTGCCGAGAAAGTGGCAGAGTTTACTAACCAACCCTTTAAGACGGCTCCTAATAAATTTGAAAGTCTAGCTGCTCACGACGCACTAGTAGAATTTTCAGGAACTCTTAATACTATAGCAGTTAGCTTAATGAAAATAGCAAATGATATAAGACTGCTCGGCTCCGGTCCAAGATGCGGTCTTGGTGAGCTACATTTACCTGAAAATGAACCTGGTTCTTCTATTATGCCCGGTAAAGTAAACCCTACACAAGTCGAAGCTTTAACAATGGTGTGCAGTCAGGTGATGGGGAATCATGTTACGGTTACTATTGCCGGCTCAAACGGACATCTTGAACTTAACGTATTTAAACCCGTAATAATATACAATATCCTACAATCTATAGAGCTGTTATCCGATAGCGTAAATAGCTTTGTTACTCACTGTGTTAAAGGATTAGAACCCAATATAGCACGCATTAATGATTTACGTGATAAATCTCTAATGCTTGTTACAGCTCTTAATCCGCATATAGGCTATGATAATGCTGCAAAAATTGCTAAAGAAGCACATAAGCACGGGATCACTTTAAAAGAAGCAGCTAAAAAACTCAATCTTCTATCGGAAGCAAAATTTGATAAAATAGTAGTACCTGAAAAAATGGTTAGTCAATCTTAGGTTTTATACAAAGATATTAATTTAAACTATTAATATTACTGTATAAAATCTTATAAATAGGATAATATTAAATTAGTCTATTATTATATTACCTATGTGAAACAAAATTTATCTAATCAAATTAACCTACTCGAAGCAAAAACTCATTTTTCTGATCTAATACAGCGTGTACAAGACGGAGAGCAAATTACCATTTGTAAGCATAATACAATACGCCGGTTGCAAAAATTATAACTCAAAAACCTAAAATGGATAATATAGTAGAGCAAATAAGAGAATTCCGCAAAGGCAAAACATTAGAGCTCCTTATACTTTAAAGAGCTTAGAGATGAAGGTAGACAATGGTGAATTCTAAACCGTTTATAGCCGATTGCTCCATAACTGTCTCATGGTTCTTTTATGATGAACGTGATAAATATTCAGATTTTACATTAGATTATTGTTATAAGTTTAGAGTGATAGTACCGCCTCTTTGGAGACTTGAAGTAACTAATGTAATATTAATAGCAGAAAAACGTGCTAGAATAAAATCAGTAGAGGTTATTAAAGTTATAGATTTTTTAAACTCTCTCCCCCTTAATATATCAAATTTAAATTTTTCCATACATGAAATTAAACTGCAAGAGCCAACAATCTTACTACATATGATACAACTTATTTATTAACTGCCATGCATGAAGTACTTCCTATGGCCACTAACGATAAAGCATTAATCAAAGCATGTCATAATAACGGCATCCCACTATTTTATAATACAATAATCCATATTTTTCATAAAAAGTTTATGGAAATTTCTAAATCTTTTATTATACTTAAACATTAATTATATAAAATAAAAGAGTATCATGGTTTTAAATATCAAAGCTCCTGAAAATATAGTATTAAAACCAACCATTACAGTTTTTGGCGTTGGGGGTGCAGGTAGTAATGCAGTAAATAATATGATTAGTGCTAATCTGCAAGGTGCTAATTTTGTAGTAGCTAATACTGATGCACAATCGCTTGAACATTCTTTATGCACTAACAAAATACAACTCGGTGTTTCTACGACTAGAGGTCTTGGGGCAGGAGCTTCTCCTGAGGTTGGAGCACTTGCTGCTCAAGAATCAGAAAGCGAAATTCGTAATTACCTAGAAAATAGCAATATGGTATTTATTACGGCAGGTATGGGCGGTGGTACAGGTACCGGTTCTGCACCGGTTATTGCACGCATTGCTAAAGAACTAGGCATCCTTACGGTTGGGGTAGTAACTAAACCTTTCCATTTTGAAGGCGGTCATCGTATGAAAACTGCCGATAAAGGACTTATTGAATTACAGCAATTCGTTGATACTTTAATTGTAATACCGAACCAAAATCTATTCCGTATTGCTAATGAACAAACGACGTTTGCCGATGCTTTCAAAATGGCAGATGACGTATTACATGCAGGCGTTAGAGGAGTAACGGATTTAATGATTATGCCGGGACTTATTAATCTTGATTTTGCCGATATTAAAGCAGTAATGAGTGAAATGGGTAAAGCAATGATGGGTACAGGTGAAGCTAGTGGCGAAGATAGAGCTATTAAAGCGGCAGAATCTGCAATTGCAAATCCACTGCTAGATCATAGCTCAATGTGCGGTGCAAGAGGTGTATTAATCAATATTACCGGCGGTTCCGACATGACCTTATTTGAAGTTGACAACGCTGCTAATAGAATTAGAGAAGAAGTAGACAACCTTGATGCTAATATTATTTTCGGTTCAACATTTAATCCGGAATTAAAAGGAATGATCAGAGTATCAGTTGTTGCTACCGGTATTGATGCCGATAAAGTACCGACATATAAACCCGCAATAGCTGAAACTACCAATATAGTTCCTGAGGAAACTTATAATAAAGCTATAGCACAACCTACACAAATAGAAGAAATGCCTGATTTTAACAGCTACAGTACCGAAAATATTGAAATTACCGACTCTCCAATAAATCAAAATTTTATCGGAAATGAAAAAGAGCTAGGGTTACATGCCAATACTTTCAACAAATCTGAAGATGACTCACCCAAACCATCATTTTTAGGAAAAATATGGGGTTCTCTGCGTGCTTCAAATAATCAAACTTTAGAACGCAAAAACGTTGTTGTTAGTACTCTAGATCAAGATAATAAAGAGTCTGATATTCATGACATACCGGCTTTTTTAAGAAAGAAACGGGATTAGATTAGAAAATGAATATAATTTCAGAACAGCATAAAAAAAGAATTATTAGAAATAACTAAAAATTTTCCTGCAGATACTGCATCACTAATAAATTATGTAGATAAAACATTTAAATGTCACATTCATGATTTATCTTTATCGGATCAAAAAGATTTAAAGTTTTTGATAGCAAAAAGCTTTGCAAATCAAATTGATGTTTGTAAAACTAAAGAACATGTTCAAAATTTTTTACAAGAGTTACACGAGCTATGGGAAGATTTATTTGAAGAGATATTGGAAGATAAGCCTGTATATAGTTTAGACATTGACGGAGCAACATACTATGCCGCATTAGATTTTACCGAATTAAATCAAAATAATATGCTGAATACAAGATTTAGCGCAACCTCCCTTGATTTTCATTTAATAGAAACACTACCTAACTTTTCTAGTGACAAACAAAAATATAAGGCTGAACTAACCTTTACAGAATTAAAACAAAATAATTTTGCAAAAATATATTTGGAAAAACAACAATATAACTCTCAAAGTATTCTTATTTCAAATATACAAAATAATCACAATAATTACATATTATTTCCTAAGATTATAAACCTTGAAGAACAAGTTACCATAGATATATTAAATAATTTATTATTATTAGGTGCTTATAATAAATGTAATTTTTGTGAATCCAATAACGGATCAGAAATATATTTTAGATTACCTAATAATGAAAGGCTTACCATGAAAGTTTTTAGTTTAAATAATCAGCCTATATTAAAAGAAAATAAATTTGAAAATTCTATATTATTTTTAAGTACAAAAATAAACGAAAATGGTGATGTTGACTATAGTGAAGGCTTTAGTACTGATATTATAGCCAATGGTAAAATAAATGCTTCTTATATAACTCCTCTAGGCGAGATAATGGATTCTAATTAAAAAAATAATCATATGCCAAATAAAATTATACTATTTTATCATGTTTTTTAAATACTGATTTATTAGCCGATACCGATAAGCAGTTAAAAGATATTGCACCCTATCCTACACCACTTGAAAATCAAAAGTGTTATGTAATTCATTTACCTACAGAGTCCAATGAAGAAAAGCTAAAAGTAGAATTGCAAGCAACAAAAAATGCAATGCAAGATTGTAATCGTGTTTGGTTTGGTGGTAAGCTGGAAACAAAAACTTTAGAAGGATGGGGATATAATTATTATATAATCGATCAAGTTAGCGATCACCCTGCTAGTACAATGATGGCATGCCCAAACGTAAAAGCAACCATACAAACGGTTAGTGTATTTTTAGGTGATGAAACATTTTGAAGATATAATAGCAAACTACCTATCGTAGTATATGCTCCAAAAGATGTTGAACTACATTACGTTATTTGGCATCAAAATGATACAATCAATTCTGCAAAGGAAGAACCAGAAAAAATAATCAAAAATTCTGTAAATCAGAAATTTTTACTAGATTGCTTAGTCGAAACTTGCAGTTTCTTCTTGCAATGACGAAGACTAACACAGTTAGCATACTAAATTACTCAAAATCTTCCTCTACAGCTTCAACTTCTTGCACTTCCGGTACAAAATGTTTAAGCATGGACTCAATGCCGTTTTTTAAGGTGATGGTGGAACTAGGACATCCAAGGCATGCACCACGAAGTGCTAATTTAACTACACCGTTTTCAAAGCCTTTATATATTATGTCGCCGCCGTCTTGTGCAACAGATGGACGCACCCTAGTTTCAATAATCTCTACGATTTGCTTCTCTATTTCCGAAAGCCCATCAAGGTTATGATTTACATTATCTGCTTTGGTGTTTTCTTCAAATACAGGAAAGCCTGAAACAAAATGATCCATAATAACCATTAAAATTTCAGGCTTTATAACTTGCCAATTACCTTCAGCTTGCTTAGTTACTGTTATAAAATCACTACCGAAAAACACCGATTTTACATTATTAATATAAAATAATGATTCTGCAAGTTTGCTTCTTCCTTTTACTTCAGCAAGCTCACTAAAAAATACCGGCTGATCACTACTTATTTCCTGCCCTGGGAAAAATGTTATTGCATCCGGATTTGGAGTATCTTCAGTTTGAATAAACATAATTAAAGCACACTAATAAATTTGTTGATTATTATAAATTGATAGTACTACTTTTACAATATATTTGTATTTAGGCATTTTTACATGGCGCTCACAATTATGTCATTCCTGCGGCAGCAGGAATCCAATACTACCTATCCACGTCATTGCGAGAAGGCATTTATGCCGACGAAACAATCTCATGCAATTTAAGAGAGATTGCCACGTCGCTACGCTCCTCGCAAGGCATTGTTGCAGGGACCGGTAAAGCACTCGGTGTCAAGCCACGGGATGACAGAGGTAAAATTGATCCACACAACAACACCTCCTCGCAATGACAATTATAAATATTTTGCTAGATTCCCACTTTAGCTAGAAATAACATAAGGCGGCAAATATCTAATTAATATATAAGCCGGTATAAAACAAAATCCTGCTACAATAAAGAAATAAGTCCAGCCTAAATAAGTAGCTGCATAGCCTGAAATACTACCAAACAATATGGTACTAATATAAGCAATAGAAGTAATTAAAGCAATTTGGGTTATACAATATTTAGCACTACAGCATCTTAATTGGTAAGAAAAAAAC
Source organism: Rickettsia sibirica 246 (assembly GCF_000166935.1). Lineage (NCBI taxonomy): Bacteria > Pseudomonadati > Pseudomonadota > Alphaproteobacteria > Rickettsiales > Rickettsiaceae > Rickettsia > Rickettsia sibirica. The sequence goes on along the minus strand of NZ_AABW01000001.1, from coordinate 985,170 downwards.
GGCGACATAGTTAAGCCCTTGGTAAATTCTTGAAAGAAGACCGCTATATACAAACTTGTAATATCTCGATTATAAAAATAGAGAAATAAAAAAGATAGGCTAGATAAAGCATGATATATTAATACTCTTTTAAGCAAATAAGAATATTCATATTTTCGGCACAAAAACCCACCTATAAAACCTCCAAGGATTGTAGCACACATACCGAAAGCTTTATATCCAAGAGCTAAATCTTTCTTCGTATACCCAATATCGAGATAAAACATATTCGGCATAATTGACAGAAAATTATCTTGAAGACGATATAGAAACATAACACTAACAATTATTAGACATTTAGGTTTCTTGACAAAATCATAAAAAGCATGCCAAAATCTATCAAAATCATTAATAATTATCTTATCTTTAAATTTAAGCGGATAGATTATAATTAATAGTAATGACGGTATACATAAAATTGCCATAGCACGATAAACATCTTGCCAGGATATGATAGTAGATAAATATAACGCTCCTGAACCTGCTATAAGTATACCTATTCTAAAGCCTGTAGTACAAGCTGCCTCACTTATGCCCCAATTTTTATTTGTAATCAGTAACATCTGTGATGATTGAAGTAACATATTATAAATGGACAAAAAAAATGCCACAGCTACTAAGCATAAAGCAAATGGTATAAAATGAGTGTTAGGGTTAAAATTTGTTAGAACATATACACAAAAAATACAACTAACCAAAGCAATAATTAAACAATATTTATATCCCCACTTACTTAAAGGAGCAAAACTTACTTTTTCAAGCAAAGGACCCCATAAAAATTTAAATATATGAATAAAATTCACTAAACTAAAAAGCCCGATAGTGATTTTATCAAAACCGGATTCTCGAAGCCAAAAAGAAAGAGTTGAACCGGTAAGTAAATAAATTAAACCTCCAGGAAAAGAAATTATTAATATAAAGAAAATATTAGATATATATTGAAATCGTGAAAAATTTAAACTTATGAATTTATCCTCCTTTAAAATATACGGTTGTCATTCCTGCAAAGGCATCATCGCCCGCATGGATATCTAATTGTCATTGCGAGCAGCCATAAGGCTACGTGACAATCTCATGAAATAATAATAAACTCTTGAGATTGCTTCGTCAATTACTTACGTAATTTCCTCGCAATGATATAAATGACGTAAATCTAAACTACGATACTTTCTTTCTTTTATTACCGTAGCTGTTACCATCAAAGGTTCTTTTACGGCTACTATCAAAAGCATTAAACTTTTTACCGTCACCGCCGGCTCTTTTACCGAATGATCTTTTACGATTATTTTTATCACTTCTAAACTCACTACGTGGCGTAGATTCTCCTTTATTTACTAAACGATCGATTGCACGCCATCTAATAACATCATCAGGGGAAATAAAAGACAACGCATGTCCGGTAGCCCCTGCTCTACCCGTTCTACCTATCCTATGTAAATAATCTTCAGGACACATAGGTAAATCATAATTAATAACATGCTGTGTATGAGGAATATCAAGCCCACGAGCCGCTACATCAGTTGCTACCATTATTCTATGGTTTGACTTACGAAATGATAAAATTACTCTTTCACGTTGACGCTGACTTAAATCACCGTGTATAGCTTCTGCGGTATGATTTTCATATTTCAACATTTTAGCTAATTGATCGGCAGAACGTTTAGTCTTCACAAAAATAATGACCGATCCTTCCCTATTACCAAGTTGTTTAGTTAATGCACTAAATTTTTCTTTATCAGAAACATGCATTGATTCCTGTTTTATTTCTGCAGCTGCTTTATTAGTAGCACCTACCGTAATACGTACCGGATTGTTTAGATATTTTTGAGAAACAGCAATAATATGTTTTGGCATAGTAGCGGAAAACATTAAAACTTGTCTTTTTTCCGGTAAAAATTTATTGATTTCTTCTAATTGTTCTTTCATCCCCATATCAAGCATTCTATCCATTTCGTCAAGTACGGTTATGCCTATACGATCAATTTTTAGACTTCCCCTATTTAAGTGATCGATAATACGCCCCGGCGTACCGATAATCACTTTTGGATTCTTTTTTAATTGCATAAATTGTTTAGGCATCGGTTCACCGCCTATCAAAACTGCACTATTAATTTTATAGGATGTAGTTACTTTATTTAAAGTACTGTGTATTTGCGTTGCTAATTCTCTAGTCGGAACAAGAATTAAAGCAGTAGTTTTATTTTTAATAAATGAATCAATTAACGGCAATAAATAAGCAAGAGTTTTGCCTGAACCTGTTTGGCTAGAAGCGAGTATGTCCGATCCCGCCATTGCAACCGGAATCGATTGCTTTTGTATTTCAGTCGGCTCAGTTATATTCATTGTCTCGAGAGCAATAATTAATTCTTCAGATAAATTAAAATTTTTCATTATATAATCCAATATAGTTTTAAATCAAAATATGCACATTATTGATTAGACCTCTTAACATAACTCATTTCTTAAAGATATATGAGACATCGACACTGCTCTCTCATCCTTACATACTTAACTATGTACGCTGCGTAGAGTAGAAGTTCTTATTCCCTTTATAAGATAAGTGATGCAAGAGGTCTATTGTATAAAAAATAAGTTATAGTAAATTAAAATAACGACTTATATAATTATCCTGAATCAAAAAATATGCTTAAGCTAGATTACAAAACACCCACTAAAATATATAAAACGATAATGAATAATGAAACTATTTTAGAATCTTATTCAAGCCAGAATAATATTATTAGATTTAGGGCATTTTCATGCCCTTTAGTAAAAATAATTTATTATACTTAAAATTATATAGGTTATTATAAGACAAAAACAAAATATTTACTATTTTGATAAAGATGACTAGGCTACCCTAAATTATAAACAATTTTGGATAGCTGCTTTTGGTATTATAAATTTATTTAATTCTGAGGTTAACAGCATAGGCTTTTCCTTGCTTTTCTTCAAGATCAAAAATTACATCTTGTCCTTCTTCAAGGCTATGTAAACCTGCTGCGTCTACGGCTGATTTGTGTACAAACACATCTTTGCCGCCATTGTCCTGTTCAATAAATCCAAAATTCTTTGTAGAATTATACCACTTAACTTTACCTACTATATTTGTAGCCATAAAAACCTTTATTAGATAGAAATTACTTATTTGAACTTAACACACACTTATAATAACTAAAACTTAAATTTTACTTTAAGCCTTACTTAAATATAAGAGCCGATAAAAATTCATTATGCAAAACTACCTTACCTTGCGGCATTTGTCAATAAACATGTCAATAACATGCACGAGAAAGTATTACTTCCTGAAACTAATCTATCATATTATTACTATTTTGTCACTATTTAAGTTAATTATCTAATTTAAATTAATGAGTAAACTAACGATTTTAAATGTGTTTAATAACTTTTTCATATTAGACTAATATATTAACGATAAAAGTACTTGCTTTTTCGTATTTTTTTTATTAATCTGTCCACTTAGCAAATGCAACCTTAATATCCACAGCTGCCCGCGTGATGGAATGGTAGACATAACGGACTTAAAATCCGTGGAGCGTAAGCTCTTGCCGGTTCAAGTCCGGCCGCGGGTACCATTCGCCATTTTTAGGCAAATTCACCCATGTATCAAACAGCGAACGTAGCATAAAATCAAGCTTTTCAGGTTTCAATATTAAGTTCCCAAATATTAAATGTACTCAACATCTTTTTTCGCTCACGCTGGAACTTTTAAATATCTTATAGGCACTTGAGGCTGTTGATATCAAGGAAACCTGTAGCGATAACCAAAATTAATGCGTAGCTGTGACCCTAATGTATTAATTCACATCACAACTAGATATTATGAGTGAAACTGATTTAGAGATTGCCACAAAACACTAACCACCAAGCCAATGCTGTTTAATATGTTTACTTTAGCTGAACATTTGTATAAGACAATTGTCGAAATCAAGCAAATTACAATAAGCGAATAGCATCACTGCTTCGCTTATTTTAGACTAAAGAAATCTAGCAAACAGAATAGATTGAAAAGGCAATAAGTAAAAGCTTTGCAGCGTTTTTTACTTAATAACACATACGCTTTAATAAATGTTGTTTATTATATTGTGCTTTAGAATTTGTAGGATCAAGTTCAATTGCTTTATTATAAGACTCAAGAACTAAATTGTATTTACCTAGTAAATAGAAAAAGCCGTATTTTTGAGTAAGATAGATTTATTAAATATATAATTATTAACTTATTCCCCCCTATAAATTACTTCTCTCACATGATAATTAAACTCTATCATTAATATATAAGCTAATTTTAAAGAGTTAAAATATAAAGAAGAAATTTTAACCTCTGAGTCTTATATTGATGAAGAGGAAGAAAAGAAATTAAAAGTTCAAAATGCATAGTTTTGACTAGTTTTTTAACTTTCTGTTATTTCTTTTTTAACTATATAGACGAAAAAGCAGCAGAATATAAACTACAGCAAGAAGCAGAAGCAAAAAAGTTAGATAAAGCTGAATGATGCAAGCTATAATATTTCAGCAATTCTCAAATAATCTTGAGGGGCAAGATTTTCAGCGCGATAATTATCATTGATTTTCAACTGAGTTAATACTTCATGTATATTAGGTACAAGATTTTTCAGTGATGATTTGATCATTTTCCGTCGTCCTGCAAAAGCAAGCTTTGTTATTTGCTCAACTTTATTTATCAGAGCAATAGACGGCGAATTTTCTAAAGGTATTAGTTTAACTATCGCAGAATATACTTTAGGAGGTGGATAGAAAGCAGTTGGCGCTACGTCAAAGCACTTTTCCACTTTAGCTATTAACTGACATATTACCGATAACCTGCCATATGCTTTAGTTGAGGGTATAGCACAAATACGTTCTACTACTTCCTTTTGTAACATTAGCGTCATACTAGTAATTAGCCGTGCTTCTTTCAGCCATCTAATCACTAACTCAGTACCTATATGGTACGGTAAATTAGAGATTATAGTTACTTTATAGTCAATTGATTTAGACTCGCCTATATCGTTCGCTCTCCTATTAGTTATAGGCTTCGCTTCTCGCTTCTTGTATGCAAATCCAACTGAATTGACTATATCACAGCTTAAATCGGTTAAATTTATTTTAAGAGCATCTTGTTTAATAATATTTAGATTAGGATAATATTCTTTAATCTCATTAAGGAGCGGGAGGCATCGCTCATCTGTTTCTATAACAGTTAAGGATTCAGGATTTTTCTGCAATATTGACCTAGTTAACCCTCCTGTGCCGGGCCCTATTTCTAATACTCGGCTATTTTCTGCCAGGTTACTTGCACGTACGATTTTATCACATAGACTACTGTCAAAAATAAAATTTTGTCCGTGCTTTTTAAGAGGATTAACTTGATGTAAAGCTGCGTGTTTTGCAATTGAAGGGAGCATAGGGTATGTCATTCCCGTGAAAGCGGGAATCCAGTAAAACATATAAAAACTTGTTTTTATATGTTTGTTTTTATCAAATATAATTCTGTATTAATAATCAAGGTTATTTGTCTGAATTCCCGCCTACGCGGGAATGACATAGAATAACACACACTAAGACGGCAGCATTATTTTTATAGCTGCTTTCTTACGCATATTTTCAAACATTTTTTGTGCTTTTTGCGAAATCTTTTTATTGGTTAGGAAATTTACTACATAATTATTTTCATCTTCATTAACATTTAATATTTTTTTGCTGCACACTAATGTTATTTCAAATTTGTTATTTACTTCAAAAACATTACTTGCTTTATCAGGAGTTAAGTCCTTTACAATAGTTTGTTTTACACCTTCTATCTTGCTAAGCTTATCGGTAATAATTTGCATAGTAGCAAAATTATCATAAAGCGATTTTTTAACATCCGCACATTTTTTTAGTCGATTTTTCAAATTATTCATCTGCGTAAACGCTTTATTGCCACCATCTTTAGATGTAAATACTTGCATTGAAATTTCTACGTCTTTTTGATCGCTAGATAAAATTGCAACATCTATTTCTTTATTACTTACTTGTACCGATCTTGATAGACTTGATAAAATATTCATTTTAATCAACTCGGATTTAATTTGGGAAATAAAACTATCAGGATTAACCGATCTGCTTTTTAGATACTGAAGAAGAGAACCGTGAGGCATTTTATTACGATCTTCAATAGACTTAATAGCGTTCTCTATCTCTTCTTGCGGAATTTCTCTATCTCCTGCATATTGAAAAAGCAAAGATTCGTCAATTAAGCTCTTAAGTGCTAAGTCACTTAGCTGCTTATCTTGAGCAGGAGTTAGACTTTCAACATTATTTAGTGCCATAATCATTTTTTTTCTAGCACGAAACTCATTAAGAGTAATAGGTTCATCATTTACGGATGCTACTATATTCGGTAATGATGCTTGTGCTACATTAAAAGTAAAAAAAACGGTAATGATTAATAATAATTTTCTCATGTGATACTCTGAATAAGTGACCAGTAAGTAGACAAAGTTTTATTTGGAAAAGAGCAAGGAGTCTATAAGTCAAGGAGCGGAGCGTACATTTAGTACGTGAGCACCGCAGAACTTATAAGACGACATAGCCAATTTTTCAAATAAAACGAGTATACTCACATGTTTAAAACTTTTAAACCGATAGAAATAGTCGGCGAAGAGGTAGTCTTTTTGATTCCTCTACTTCCATCGGCTAGATAATCGGAATAAATCTTTGCAGTAATTCTAACACAATCTTTAGCATATGTCATCCTAATAGTTCGCGTAAGTAAATTTGGAGACCATCTAGAGAGATCAATTCGTGCACCAAAGCCTATAGTCCAATTTTCCGCTAGCTGATAATTTATGTCTCCATAAAATTGTCGTACTCTATTATTTGAAACCTTTATACTTTCTACGGAATAATCTTTGTTAAGATTGGTAAGCTGAATAAAACTACCTAGAAAGTTAATCTTATCATAGTTAAAATTTCCTCCCACTTCATCCCTAATAGGTCTGAAATATCTATCTTTCCGAAAGCTATAAAACACTTCTAAATTATTAGAAAGATTACCTAGTATCTGCCCTACATTTTCCTTATCAGCAGCTGGCAAATTTATACTATATCTTGTATTACGGGAGTGTCCTAAAAATAATTTTAAATAATTTTCTTCTTTAGCAATACTAGTATTTAAGCCGTAACTTAATCTATTACCGAAATCATGGCAATCAATACCACTATAACGGTTGGATAAAAAGATATTTTTTTCGGATAATTCATATTTAGCAGGATCAATTATAACAAAATTTTTATCTTTCTTAGATAGTTTACGTCCCATCGTAAAAGAAACTACCGGCTCAATAAGTAAATTTATCGTTTTTGTTATATTGCCTACTAACGGATAACGCCATAAAGTTTGCAATTCCGGTATATTCCTTTGAAATGCTTTACTTTCTCTCGGCTTATCTACATAAGCCCGCCTAACAAGATAAAAATCGCCTCTATCTTTAGCAGCAAAATCAAAAATTTGTCCTGAAGCAGTCAGCACATTATGCATAAAGGATAGTTGCAAAGAGGTTCTAGCAACTTGTTTTCCTATTCTTTCTTTGTACATTAACGTATTATTTTCAACAACGATATGGCTGTTGTCATTATCATTCAAATTTATCACGTTTTTTGTATTGATTTTTGGTAATACTAGAGGATCGGTATATTTACGATCATTACTACCTAAGTCTTGAAAACTTAATCCTTCCGCCGAAAAATAATTAGCCTCATGAATTTTATTTAAGAATATTTTAGAAGTTAAATATGAAGCGTAGTTATTATAATAATTTTTTAAATAAGCTTTATCCGATGTACGCTCCACCCTGAAACCGTAATCATAAACTTTATCGGTACTAATAAAATTACCGCTTGCTGTATAATGATAAGAAGAAACTTTTTTATTTTTCACTACACTTCCATCTTTTTCTAGAAAATAAGGTAATTTACCGTAACTAACTTGAAAATTCATATTATCGGTATCATTCAGGCGATAACGTGCTTCTAGCTCATAAGTTTGATATTTACTAAAAATTCTTGGAGTGAGAGTAAAATCGATATTAGGTTTTGCACGTAGATATAGGGGGATGCCAAACCCTTTATTTTTGACGTCAGGTACCAATAATCCAGAAGTTGCAGGGGCCGTATGAGTCGGATGGAAAAAATACGGTAAGTAACAAATCGGTACACCGTACACTTCAAAAAACACGTTTTTATAAACTACTCTATGCTCTGCGGAATGAATATAAGTATCCTTAGCAGCAATTTGCCAAATAGGATTTCTATTACAAGCAACATCACAAGGGGTAAACTTGGCATGATGCAGCTTAAGATTATTTTCATCTATTCTTTCGGCAAGTTTAGCAATTAAAAGATTATTATCACCGGAAAGCAAAATAAATTCCGATATGATACCTTTCTTAAATTCATCTTTTAAAACCGCTTTGTCTCCCTCTATTATCCGATTTTGTTTATCCTTAATTCGGATATTACCTTCTGCCCTTAAAATATCGTGTGCTATATCATAAAGTAAATTATCTGCTGTTAATAAATACTCATCCGTGATAATTCTTATATTACCTTTAGCATATATCAAATCCTGATTTTCATTATACTCTACAAAGTCAGCTATAATATTGCTTATTTTAATATTTTGACCATTCTTAGAAAGAGCGGCAAAACTTACCAAAGAAAATATTATGATAATAAGCAAACATATTATTCGCAGTAGCATTTATATTAATAAATATATTTTAATAGTAAAAAATAATAGCAAGCTATTAGCAATATATCAAATAATAAAAAATTTTGCTTGCTCTTTTGTAGTACAAGGTTATTCTATGGAGATGATAATCATCATTGCGAGGAGATGCATAGCATCGACGTGGCCATCTCATGAAGTAGGATAAACTCCTGAGATTGCTTCGTCAAAACTTATAGTTTCTCCTCGTAATGACGAATAATGTGTTACCCTCAGCGCAAAAAACCAAGTACTAATAAAATGCTAGACAATTTCATTGCGCATCAAGCAACCAAAGAGTTTTCAGTTAGTGAGATTTCTAATAAAATCAAAGAGCTATTAGAAAATAATTTTGGCTATATTAAGGTAAAAGGCGAAATTTCAGGCTTAAAAATAGCAAACTCAGGTCATGCTTATTTTAACTTAAAAGAAAATACCGCCATTTTAGCCTGTACTTGCTGGCGTCCTATTCTTGCTAAAATCAAATTTCCTTTAAATGACGGCATGGAAGTAGTAATTAGCGGTAAACTCTCAAGTTATGCAGGTAATTCACGTTATCAATTATCGGTAGATAATTTGCAACCCACAGGACTTGGAGCTATGCTGCAAATTCTAAATGAGCGTAAAGCAAGGCTCGAGAAAGAAGGCTTATTTAATAAAATACGTATTCCTATACCCTTTTTACCTGATAAAATAGGCGTTATCACTTCAATAACCGGTGCTGTTATTAAAGATATTATTCATCGTATTCGCGAACGTTTTCCGACTCGGATAATAATATGGCCGGTTAGCGTACAAGGCGAAAATTCTGGCAATGAAATTGCTGAAGCAATTGAAGGATTTAACAATTTAGAAGAGGTAAATAAACCACGTGTTATAATCGTTGCTAGAGGTGGCGGTTCTATAGAAGATCTTTGGTCATTTAACGATGAGATATTAGTACGTGCTGCTTATAACTCAAAAATTCCTATTATTTCCGCAGTAGGTCATGAAGTGGATTATACTTTAATAGATTTAGCAGCCGATAAAAGAGCTCCAACACCGACTGCTGCCGCAGAATTTGCTGTACCGGTACGCTCTATTTTAAATAATACGCTACAATCTTATGAAAAAATATTATTGAATAATACTAGCCGGTTAATTAAATATCACGAACAAAATATAGTAAATTACAATAAAATACACAGATATCTCTCTCACTATATAAATAATAGGCAGCAGTTACTGGACGAAACCGGTTTTAATTTACTAGATGCTTTACCGTGCTTTATTGAACTACAAGAAACAAAGATAAAATCTTTTTCTAAAGAAAGAGTTAACCCTGCTAAAATAATCAATTACAAAACATTAGAATTAACACATCAAACAGCTTATCTATCAAAATCGGCAAATAATACTTTGAAAAACTTTGAGTATAAATTAGAATTAAATAGTACGTTACTTGCAAGCCTTGATTATCACAACGTATTAAAACGAGGCTTTGCTATAGTTAAAGGAGAAACGGGTAATTTTTTATCTTCTAAAATTACTGCTGCGAATGAAAAAATTTTTAATATTAAATTTTCTGACGGTGAAATTAAAGTAGTTCGTGCTTAAAGGCTTTGGTTTTTATACTTCTCATTTCTAAAAATTTGTATGCTTTAAGCATAGGCACGAACGAACAACAAGCAATTTTAGAATGCGAAGGGACAAGCTGATAAAAAAACTTTGATAAATGCATGGTATGTAAATGAGCCTTATCAATACTTAATTGCTGCTTCAAACGGTCATACTACCGTTTCCGGTATGGATATAGAATTAATGAACGCTATTGCTGCAAAAATAGGTATCAATATTGAGTACAATCAAGATAGCTGGTATCAAGTTAGATATTCAAAGCGGCAATGCCGACATGACAGCAGGAGCTACTTATACTACTGAGAGGAGTTGCAATGGTTATTATTCACAAAATTGAGCCTCTAAGTTTTTGGAGACCGTTTTTTGCTTTCATTACAGCTAATTGCGATACAATATTACGAAATTTTATTATAAAAGAAAATTCAATTAAGAGGACACCAAGAGGAGTTAGTATTGCAATCACTGTATTTATGGGGTATAGCTTTTAGCATATTATTAGATATGTACAGTGGTAATCCAAATTATCATACAATAAAATATTCAATGAGTATAGTAATTGCCAGAGCATTTATTACTAGTCTCTTAGTTTATCATTTTGGTTTTCTTGAGTGGCGATTCCGTAATACAAAATTAGAAGATATAGCAAAACAAACATGAAGATAGCTACTTGGAATATTAATTCCATAAAAACAAGACTTAATTTATTGCGTAATTTTTTATCTAAAGAAAATCCGGATATTTTATTATTGCAAGAAATAAAATGCGAAACCGCAAAATTTCCTTTTGATGCATTATCCGATCTACCTTATAATTCTTATGTTCACGGACAAAAATCATATAACGGCGTTGCTATAATTTCAAAATTTCCTGCCGATGAAATAATTAAGGATTTTCCGAATAATTACTGCAGTGATCAAGCAAGATTCTTAGAAATAAAATTATCATTACCTATAGGGTTTTGTAATATAATCTCGCTCTATGCTCCTAACGGTTCATTTGTCGGTAGCGATAAATTTGTAGCAAAACTAGCATTTTATGATAATTTTATCAATTATCTATCAACTAAAAAATCTTTTGACGAAAAAACTATCATAGGCGGTGATTTCAATATTGCACCGTTCGATATAGACGTATATTCACCTAAGCTACTGGCTGAAACTACTTGTTTTACTGAGGTTGAACAAAAAAAATTACGCACTATTCTAAATTCCGGATTTGAGGATTTATACAGATTAATGCATCCGAGTAAACAAGAATTTTCATGGTGGGATTATAGAGCCGGATGTTTTGAACAAAATAAAGGTATGAGGATTGATATGATTCTTGGTTGTAATAATACTATTGACTATTTAGAAAATTGCTATATGGATTATAATTTAAGGGCTCAAGAAAAACCTTCAGATCATATACCGGTAATTGCGAGTTTTAAGGGATAGTCAATGTGGAATTTTGCTATCTTAGGATGCCGTATGTCATTCCCGCGTAGGCGGGAGTCCAAAAAAATAGCTTTAATATTGGATATAGGAGTTACATAATTTGATAAAATAACCATATAAAAACAAGTTTTTATATGATTTTAATGGATTCCCGCCTACGCAGGAATGACATAGACCACTTTTTAAAAATAAATATATGTCTCTAAAATTCATGACATTTTACGAAAAATATATGACGATTGTCGGTACAATCGGCAATTTTATGTTCTATGTACAGGCTCATAAGATTTTCACCTGCCAATCTTCGGCTTCTGTTTCTATGCCCGCCTTTACTATAAGTGCTATTGCTCTTTGTAGTTGGCTTATATACGGCATATTAATAAAAAATACACCTATTATAATAGCAAATATAGTAGGTTTTATCGGGGCATTATTAGTTCTCTTAACCATAATAATATATTAAATAATGACTAAGCAAATCATTACTTTAGTTGGCCGTCCGAATGTAGGCAAATCAACGCTTTTCAATAGATTAAGCATACGTAAAAAAGCTATCGTTCACGATTTGCCAGGCGTCACTAGAGATAGAAAATATACAGACGGCAAAATCGGCTCTTTTGAATTTTTGTTAATTGATACCCCAGGACTTGACGAGCATCCTAATAGTATGGGAGAGAGGTTAATTGAGCAGACTACTAAAGCAATTTTAGAGGCAGATTTAATTTGCTTTATGGTTGACGGTAGAAGCGGAATATTACCTGATGATAAGCTACTTAGTAGTTTTGTTAGAAAATATAATAAGCCTGCTATATTGGTAGTTAATAAATGCGAGAAAGCTTTTGATTTTGATAAAGAGTACTACAAATTAGGGTTTGATAGTATGATAGCTATCTCTGCCGAGCATGGCACAGGCTTAATTGATTTATATGACGAAATTATTGCCAAGTTACCTGAAGAAGAATCAATCAAGACAAATATAGCCGATCCAATTAAAGGAGATTGTTTGCAAATAGTAGTTAGTGGCAGACCTAACGCCGGAAAATCTACTTTTATAAACGCTCTTATTAATGATGAAAGATTATTAACCGGTCCTGAAGCCGGCATTACTCGTGAATCAATTGAAATTGATTGGCAATATAAAAATAATCATATTAAATTGATTGATACGGCAGGACTCCGCAAGAAATCTACTATTACAGAGTCTTTAGAAAAATTATCGGCATCGGATACTATTAACAGTATTAAATTTGCTAATACCGTAATCTTAATGATTGATGCTTTAGCTCCTTTAAAACAACAAGATTTAAATATTGCAAGCTATGTGGTAAATGAAGGAAGAAGTATAGTTATAGTAGTGAATAAATGGGATTTAGTTAAAGAATCCGAAAAAGAAGCATTTCAGGAAGAATTTTATTATCAGATAAATACTCATCTGCCTCAAGTTAAAGGTATCCCCGTTCTATTCATTTCAGCAATAAATAAACAAAATATTGAACAAGTGCTAGATGCTTGTCTTAAAATTTATAAAATTTGGAATAAGAAAATAACTACTAGCAAATTAAATGAATGGCTTAATTTTACTACGGAAGCACATCTGCTGCCTTTACAAAAAGGAGGCAGAAGAGTGCGTGTAAAATATATGACTCAAACAAAAACCCGCCCCCCTACTTTCAAACTATTCTCCAATAATCCAGAAAAAATTACCGATAGCTATACTAGGTATTTAGTAAACAATATGCGTGAGGCTTTTGACATGCCGGGCGTTCCTATTAGATTCATTTACGTAAAAACTAAAAACCCGTATGTGTAGTTTAAAATTAATTAATAACAGTTTAGTTATTAGCACCGAAAAATCTGAATTAGATATATTACTAGATAATATTACTGATTCTAATTGTCATCATGAATTTATTAAGTAATGATAAGACTAAAGGTAATGAACTATGGTAACTTATATACTTTAACCAAGCTGTAAATTAGATAAGTTCGCTATTCCAACTACACTTATTTTTTCTGTTTTTTTATATGTATTATTCCCGGCGGTAACAATATATAAATGTTCTAACTGCAAATCGGCAAGAACGGTATGCATTGATTTAGTAATACTAGGAGCATCAGCATTTTTTACTTCAAAGCCGTATTTCTTACCATTCTTAATAATCAATAAATCTAATTCTGCTCCTGTTTGCGTTCGCCAAAAAAAATACTCTGCATCCATTTTAAATTTACGTATTAACTCCTCTATTACAAACCCTTCAAATGAAAGACCGCGTTTTGGATGAACATACCAATCATGTTCGTGAATCCCTAATAATGCATGTAGTATTCCGCTATCTCGTATATAGACTTTTGGTGCTTTCACTTGACGTTTTGAGATATTTTCATACCAAGGTTTTAATAGCCGAATCATAAAAGTTTGCTCTAATATTTCAGTATAACGTTTTATAGTCATATCCGTTAAACCGAGCGACCTTCCAAGCTCGCTATAATTTAATAATTGCCCATGATTATGAGCAAGCATCATCCATAACTGCCTCATTACATGTGCATTAAGAGATATTCCTAAACTAGGCAAATCACGCTCGATAAAACTAGTGATGTAGCTATTACGCCATCTAAGACTTTGGACATAATTTTTTGCTAAATATGATTTAGGAAAACCACCTCTTAACCATAACTCCCTAAAATCATTTATCTCTATTAAATTGAACGGAGTAAGCTCCATATATTCAATACGGCTGGCTAATGATTCTGAAGATTGTCGCAATAATTCTCCAGAAGCACTACCTAATATTAAAAATTTTTTGTTTGAATAGTCAGCAAGAATTCTTAAATAAGGAAACATTTCAGGTTGTCTTTGAATTTCATCAATTACTATTAAACCGTTTAAAGGCTCAAGAGTTGTTTTAAGATTCTTAAATTGATCTAAGTGAGCTGGATCCTCAAGGTCAAAAAAGTAGCTCTTTTCATCTTCTTTAAGCTGTTTAATATAAGCGTGAGCTAAAGTAGTTTTACCACATTGCCTTGGACCGAGCATGGCACAAATAGGGAATATCTCAAGGGCACTTGTGATATGTGTTAAATAATAATTTCTATCATCCTTGTAATTTCATAATGACACTTTGAATTTACAATATAATTTTAATCAAATAATAGCAAGATGTTTCTAGGTCCTGTGCACTTTTGATTAATGATTATAATTATTAGATCTTTTTAAGCGAAAATTAATAAGATTTTTGGGTTTAAATCGCTTTCTAGTGCTTTAGATATTAAATCTACTCCTAGTGTAGATAATTCTCTGATAAATTTAGGACTTATTTTGTCTAATACATTTATTTTTTCTGTTTCGGAAGTTTGAAAGTTTTTTGTTATTTTGCTAAGCCTCTTATTTAAAATAGGCGTGAGAAGAGATATGGGATAACTTTAGACTGTAAAAGAGTTTCTTTTGAACTATTGGATATAGTTGCGGAATGTAAAACAGAAGCACATTTTTTTATAAGCGATGCTGCATCTGCTATCATCTTGCAACCAGCGTCAATAGAACCTACACTAGTGGTAGCACTTCTCACTTTTCTGAGGTTATTAAGCTCCAATGCAAGATCAGGTAAAACTTGAGAAGCATCCCAGGTAAACTGCAATGCACTAGGAACATTCCCGACTGCTTGGATAACACTTTGTATTATACCTAAATTATCTTTATTAAGATCTAGATATCGTTTATTTAACTCATCATATTTTTTGTTACCTGTGTCAGCTCCAAGAGCTAAATATCCAACTTGAACCCACGAAAGATTTTTATATTCTTCATCAAACTGTTGCCTTATATTATCAATGGATTCCTGCTCTTGGCTTTTAGACATTTAAATACCTTTATATAATTTAAAGGTTTATAAAATTTTACTTTTTAATTTTTGTTAATTTTAAAAGTCATGGTTATCTTGCACTGGTTTTTTACTATAATTTTTCATTTACCGGTAAATCCATACTACCCTCTCCACACAATAAAACAATACTCTCCATTACCTGAGGATCTATATCCGGGTTGTTATACTCTTTATTTTTCTGAATCCAGTTGTAATAGTAAGGGTCAGGCCATAATTCCATGATTTTCGGTAAAGATTTTTGCTGTATAGTACCGACATTATACTCGCGTTTTAAAACTTCAGCCGGCATTCACCCTACATCAACGATAAAATATATTTCTGAGAAATGCAAAATCGATTTAATATTATTATCGGGATCTATATGGATTTATAATATTCACGTTGTACATCATTAAACAATTTCGCTACTATAAATGGTTTATCGAGATGTCTTTCTATACTTACTACAGCTATATTTTCTAAGTTTTCGGGGTATTAAACAATTTTATCTAAAGCCGTTAATTTTTCACACTCTTCCTCTCCTATTTTTTCTTTTAGGTCTCTTTTATATTTTTGTTCTTTATCTGAAGGAAATACTAATTTATCATTTTTACAATCAACCAAAAAAGGAGTAGTAATAGGATATTTAATAAATAAATCTTTTAGTTTCATAATAAAAAATTTCTTAATATATAAGGCTAATTTTTTATATGTCAAATAATATCCTCTAGACTATCTAGGTCATGCTTTACCAATCGTAACAACTTCGCTTCAGGGCTTAGATTTTTCACGGCCCATTTTTTAATCCAAGGTTCAGCGAGCTGCCACATATTAACATTACCGTCTAACTGTCTGCCTATCCCTTCCACCATTATTAAAGTCTTTTGCAATAACAACAACTCCGGTTGTACTTCCATGCCGAAATCTTCCGTGATTTTAAATAAATGTGCAAGCAGCTTACCTATGGAAATATTTTTTATGGGCGTCCCTACTATAGGCTCGGTAACTGCTCTACAACTTTGAGCGAATAAAGCTAAATCGGTATTTGATGGGATATAGCCGGCTCTTAAATGTACTTTAGCAACTAATTTATAATCACGCCTTAAAAAGCCAAATAGACTTTCGGCAACGGCTAAACGATCTTTTTCTTTAAGTCTGCCCATAATACCGAAATCAAGTAAAATTATTTTACCTTGCTTATTCACTAAAATATTCCCTGCATGTAAATCAGCATGAAAAAATCCGTCTCTATAGGCTTGATTGAAAAACATTACGGCAAAATCCTGAGATATTTTTGCAGGCTCTAACCCCATTTCCTTTAGTAGCAAAGTATCATATATAGAAGTGCCGTCTAACCACTCGGTGGTTAGTATATTTTCTGATGTTAAATCCCAATATATTTTAGGGATTATCACGTTAATATCATTTCGCATATTATCCGTAAGCTCAGAAGCTGCTGCCGCCTCTAAACGTAAATCAAGCTCAAATTTCATAGTTTCATGAAATTTATCGACTACTTTAATCGGTTTGAGCCTTTTTGCTTTAGAAAATTTTGAGATAATTTTTGCAAGAAAATATAGCAGCTTAATATCTCTGTTATATTTTTTATGAATACCCGGACGCAAAATTTTTACCGCAACATATTCACCGGTTATAAGTTGTGCTTTATGTACCTGCGAAATTGATGCGGCAGCGATGGGGGTATCGTCGAGGTGTAAGAAAGGGAGGGCGTCATGGCTCACAGTCATAGACTGCGTGGCAATCTTTTGTTTACTTGCCGAGATTGCTTCGTCGACATAAATGTCTCCTCGCAATGACGTTATCAACCTTCTCGCCACCCCACCATCAAACGGAGGTAGATTATCTTGCAGTAACCTTAAATAACCTGCTATCTCTGTTCCTACTAAATCGGCTCTTGTCGAAAGAGTTTGTCCAAATTTTATATAAATAGGTCCAAGATCACTTAAACAATCTATTAAGCGTTTGCCGTAATCTTCCCGTGATTTTTTTATTAACGAGACCGGAGCAAAAAATAAGGCTAATATATAACCGATAAACCTGCAATATTTAGGGCTTCTTGAATCAATTAAGATTTGCTTTTTACTGATGATACGAAAAATACGTATTAAATTAAAAAAATTACTTATCATCTATTATATACTCCGAAGTAAAATAAAGAATAGTATACGAAGATCAACTTCAAAAAGAGCAAGGAGTTCACAAGTCGAGGAGCGGAGCGTATACTTAATACGTAAGTACCGCAGATCTTGTAGAACGACGTAGCCAATTTTTGAAGTTCATTGAGTATACGCACTGTGGATAGCAACTATTCCGCCACTTAGATTTTTATAACCGACTTCCTCAAAACCGGCGTCTTTAATCATTATTCTAAACTCGTCTTGTGAGGGGAATAAATCTATACTTTCGACCAAATATTCATATGCCTCTTTATTACCTGCTATCATTTGACCAATACTCGGTATAATATTAAATGAGTAGAATTTATAGAAATCTTTTATGTACCCTTCCTTTACTTTTGAAAACTCAAGACATATAAACTTACCCATTGGCTTTAAAACCCTACATGCTTCCTTTAAAGCCTTATTTATATCAGGTACGTTTCTAATACCGAATGCTATAGTATAATAATCAAAACTATCATCCGGAAACGGTAGTTCTTCAGCACTTGCTACAGTAAATTTAAGATTTTGAAATAAATTCAGATCTATTGCTTTTTTCTTAGCTTGCTTTAACATTTCTTCATTAATATCACTTAAAGTTAAAGAGATATTATTAACTCTATCTCTTGCTTTTTTAGCAAGTTTTAAAGCAATATCACCGCTACCGCTAGCAACATCTAATATATGAGAGTTAAGATTTGGAATTTGCCTAATAAATTCATCTTTCCATAAGCGATGTAATCCCAAACTCATTAAGTCATTCATTAAATCATACTTATCAGCGACATTAGAAAAAACGTTATTTACTAAGCCTTGTTTTTTAGTGTAGTCTACTTTTTTAAAGCCAAAATTTGTTTGGTTCATAGTTTTTTATTATAAATATTAGTATCAAATGCCGGAACTTCCTGAAGTAGAAACTCTTAAACACTCTCTAAAAGATAAGCTAATCGGGCTTATTATAGAAAATGTAGAGTTAAAAAGAGATAATTTACGTTATAAGCTATCCCCGCTTTTAGCTACAGAAATCTTAAATACTAATATACTGGATGTTAGGCGTCGTGCAAAATATTTAATTATAGATTTTAATAATGATTATTCTTTAATAGTTCATCTAGGCATGAGCGGCAGATTTACTCTGCAATCTGCTAATTATAAAACTCAAAAACACGATCATGTGATTTTTGATTTAAGTAACGGCGAAAAGTTAATTTTCAACGATACTAGACGATTCGGTATGATTTATAGTTTTAAGACTGATCTCTTAGAAAAAGAATTTTTTAATGATTTAGGCATAGAGCCTTTTTCTGATTTATTGACCTTAGAATATCTAAAAGATAAGCTACAAACTAAAAAAATACCAATAAAAAACTTGATTATGGATAATAGAGTTATAGTCGGAATCGGTAATATCTATGCTTCCGAAAGTCTGCATTTAGCTAGAATTCATCCGGATAAATCAGGTAACGATTTAAGGGATGATGAAATAGAAAATTTAATTAAGGCGATTAGAGATGTGTTAACTAAAGCTATAACTGCCGGCGGTACTACTCTTAAAGATTTTGTAAACGGCGATAACAAACCTGGTTATTTTACTAAGCAACTTAAGGTTTACGGTAGAGAGGGACAAAGTTGTTTAAGCTGCTCTAGCACTATTATCAAGATAAAGCATTCAGGCAGAAGTACTTTTTATTGTAAAACTTGCCAATATAGTTAATTCACTTGACATATTTTTTAAAACTATTTATAAAGCTCTTTATTATTTAATTCAATTAATAGTTGTAAAATATATGAAAGTAGACTCCTTACATAACCTATCTTATAAAGAGGAATTTGAAGGAGACATGAAACGCAGCACCGCAGCATACAAAAAGGTAAGTGAGGATGCGAGTATTGGATCGACGTATATCGCAGATACTTCAGAAGTTGGGAGTCAAATAAGTGATGAGCCTGTACAGCATATAAAAATACCTGAGCACAGGCAAATCCTGAAATTTAACATACCAAATCTTGAAGTATCAAAGGTATACAAATTACCTTTAGAAGGAGGTTATGCAAGGAGTCTAATAAAACCGGTGATTATGGCAGGAGGTAACGGTAAAAGACTATGGCCTTTGGCATCTAAGGATAAACCGAAACAGTTTAAAAAAATATTGAGTGATCTAACTTTACTTCAGCAAACATTAAACCGCAATAAATTTTTAGGACAACCTACTATTATTACTTCCAAAAAATATGAATCAATCACTAAAGAACAAGCAGCAGAAATAGATGTAGAAATAGCATTAATTACCGAGCCTTTACAAAAAAATACTGCCGTTTGTGCCATTATTACGGCATTATCGGCTACAGCACTAGGATTTGATATTGTAGTGTTACTACCTTCAAACCATCATATAGCGGATGATATAAATTATCTTAATACTATAAATAAAGCTTTACATTATGTTAATGAATGCGGCATTTGCACTATATTCCTATAAATGTTATAAGTGCCAAGTATGGCTACACAGGATTATCAATTGCAGAAAATGTTTATCTAGTTGATCATTTAATTGAACAACCTATATTAGAGCAAGCACACAAACATTTTCAAAGTAATGAATATTTTTGGAATTCAGGAATTTGTGTATACGATGTTAACTTCTTCTTTAAACTTAGCAATGAACCTTCAACCTGATTTATTCTGTATTGCAGAAAAAGCATTTAATACTGCCGTAAAAAATGAGAATAGTTTGGCCATAGACAATGAGGCTTATAATGAAATCGCAGCAATTTCTATAGACAATACCATAATGGAATATATTTCGGGAATGGTCATGATAAAAGCCGATTTTGCTTGGAACGATCTTGGTACTTGGCATTCCTTATTACAGGTAAAACATTAAGGTCTTGACAATTTCATAATTATCGATACTATGAAAACGGTCTTTTGGTTGCCGATAAATCAAAAATGAATGATCTAGAAGAAAGCTAAAATCCTATTTACTGCTCTTTTTAACGGAAAATCTGATTCATCACCGAATTATGAAATATATGAAAAAGCTTTTCTAAATAATATTTTATCTTCTGAAGAAATAAAATTAGAAACTATGAAGGGAAATAACGAAGCTTGTTATATTCTTGCTAAAACTTACGAAATAATTAATCGTAACACCCCCAAGATGAATATAACTCTATGTTATTAACATTGATTGGAAGTAAATTAGGAAATACAGAATGTACAGAGCTTGTTTATTCATATCCTAAAAATATACAAACTTTGAATCTACTGTTAACAATTTTATTCAAGACTATATAGGACAGCTTAATATCACTTTTGATGATGCTATATTATCAGCTGCTTACTCCGATACTTTAAATACTTCAATGTTAGGAGACTCAAATTATAATAATATGTATAACCACCTTGGTTGAACACCGCTAATATTCAAGGCTATTGACATAGCGTTATTGCTTATATATCCTATTTTTATGAGTTTAAACCTCATCATTCAAATATAGCTAATCTTATAAACTTCAAAAATCTGTAAGTTATAGGAACAACTTAGTAATAAAGCGGTTCATTTTAGTTGAGTTACAACATGGAAAATACTACAGAAGAACAAACAATAATATCTGCAGTCAAAAATGATGAAGACATAGATGAAGAAGAGAAAAGGTTAAAATCAGAAGATTCACGAAAGCAACTTAAAGCAATACTAATAACATTTGGTATTATTTTGACCGGTTTTTTAACTTTTACTTATTTCTTTTTTAATTACATCGAAGAAAAAGCGGAAGAATACAGACAACAGCAACAACAAGAAATTCAAAAGATTAATAAGAGTTGAATATTAGATTACCACACTTCTCCTTTAATTATGATCTTGTTGTATGGCTGCGATATAATTCCAGCAAGGTATTGTTGCGTGGATACCACCCCGTCATTGCGAGCGACTGAAAGGAGCGTGACAATCCAGAAAAAATAACAAAAAAATGCTGTAAATCAGCATTTTTTACTGTATTGCTGCGTCAATTACTTACGTAATTTCCTCGCAATGACGGAAAAAACAATCCACGCAGGCAATGCCCGCTCATAATGACTATTTTTATGCTGCCTTAAGTTTAGATTGCTTGAAATTAGTTTTATCAATGTTTAAATTTACTTCCGCTAAATACCCCGTAATGCCCTGCCCCTTTTTGTAAATGGTATCTTTGCATTGATTCAGGTATATTTGAACAAAGTTTTAAAGCAGCTTTTGTTTGCCCTACCACTGCAATATCATCTAATTCCCCTTCAATACCGAGTAAAGCACATTTAGTAATATGTTTTAAATCGATCGGGCGCTTCTCAGAAACTAATTTACCTGTTGCTAACGAAAATTGTTAGAATACTTCATCTATAGTTTGTAAGTAAAACTCTAAATACTCATAATAAAATTTAATAGTATGATCGGCTTTTTTATAGTCAGAATTTAATAAACTTTGCCATAATTCTAAATGTGAATCTATATGACAACATAAGTTTAAACCTATAAAGACGGCAAGTTGGAGGAAACCGGGATAGTTTGGCGGCACCTGCATTGTAACCATTTGGCAGAACCATTCTAAACTTTTACTTTGAGCGAATTCATTAACTGCCGTGGGATTTTTTCTAGCATCTATAGGGCCGCCCATCAAAATCATCGAACTCGGCACATTTGGACTATTACTCTCCGACATTAAGCTAATGGCGGCACGCAATGGAACAGTAGGTTGGCAAACTGCCATAGTATGAACATTCGGTCCTATAAAATTGATAAACTCCATTACGTCATCAATATAATCATCCATATCAAAATGCCCTGCTTCAAGCGGCACATAACTGGCTTCCGTCCAATCTGTAATATAAATACCGGTATACAGTAATAATTCTTGTACTGTTGTTCTAAGTAAAGTAGCGTGATGTCCCGCCATGGCCATGGGTGCTACTATTAATAATTGAGGTAATTCTTTTTTAAAACCTATTTTCTGAAAATGCCTTAGTTCACAAAAAGACTTTTTTAGTATAACTTTTTCATTAATGTTATAGGTTTTATCATCAATAATTGTTTCAAGGATTATTAAATTCGGGTTTTTCATATTTTCTAGTCATGCGTTCACAAAGCGTTAAATAAGCATGCATAATTCTTGCAAAACCGTTATCTCATGTTAATATGCTTCTTTTAGAATTTTTATACCTAAATGCATTGGAGCAATTTGTGCTCTTAAGCCCCTCTAACATATAATATGTATAATTAGTACTTAAATCACAGTTAATCATAATTTATCCACAAATTTAAAAATAATTAATATAAATTTAGTTTAACACTAAAAATTCTCAGTACATTAATTTTAGGACTCACTGCTTAAATTTTTATAAATGCGTGATAATAATGGTCTATATATAAATATGTTTATTTTTTCTTCTTATTTTGCTTAGGAATTTTATTTACGTGGTCATTAATATTAAACCAAGTACTATCATTTACTTTCTGTTTTTTATAGACTGTATCAATATTATTTATATAATTTTCAAAATCTTTATTCTCTTCTGCTAACCTATTAGCCATATTCCAATCTATTTCCGGTCTTTCTCTAGCAGGAATTGATATTTTACTATCTTCAGGATTTTCTATATCTACTAAAATAAATCCTATACCATGCCCAGTATCATTTTATCTACTTTCAATTAAATCAGCAGCAACTAAATAACCATAATGTGCACATGAGGAATTTGATAAAGCCTGAAAAAAAGATTCTCGTAAATTACTACGATTGATAATTTTTTTTGCTTCAAAAGACCAAAACCTTGCTTGTTTTCATGCATAATATTTAGCACAATCTTTAATTAGTAAACTCCACTTTTCATTAAGAACTTCCATACCTACCCAATCTGGGGTAACCATTTATTATTACCTTTAGTGCCTTGTTTATTTGAAGAAAAATTATGCTTAATAGGCATATTATGAATCTTCAATTTGTTTTGAAGATATAATGCCAGTGCATCACATACTTGCACTGCGATTATTTTATCTTCTTTATTTGCATTTATTTTAGGTTCTGTGGCTTGTTCATTATTAACATAGTAATCAGGGTTTTGCGAATAATAAAACTTTAGCGTAGGTTTTATTCTAATATTAGGTTCTTGTCTTCGTTCAGCAGAAAGCTTACTACTGCTAATTTCACCTGCATCAATTCCTATAATCTCCTTATCTTTTTCTTCTTGAGTCTTGCTTAGTCAATGTGATTTTCTACAAACCATTCAGCTATACCATAAGAGGTAAATTTCTGATCTTCATGTGCTTTTAAAAAACCAATGATGGTATTTTTGCGATTAAATTCCATATCAAATACACTAATAATTGAAATACTATAAAATATACATATTATTTTAAAAAATTTCAACTTTAAATTATCAAACTTGCTGTTTTTATAAAGTATTATTTATATATTTTTCAAATTTAGAAAATAATGTTTTGAAGTTATGAGTAGTAACATTTGCTACTTCTTTTGATGTTATATTTTTGAGTTCGGCAACTTTTTCAGCGACATACCTAACAAATGCCGGTTCGTTTTGTTTGCCTCGCATAGGCGTAGGAGCTAAGTAAGGAGTGTCGGTTTCTATTAATAACCTATCAAGCGGTATATATTTGACTATTTCTTGTAAATCAGTAGCATTCTTGAAAGTTATAATCCCTGACATTGAAATATATAAACCGATATCTAGCATTTTTGCCGCTAGATTTTTTGAAGAGGTAAAGCAATGTATTAAACCTGGAAATGTGCTGTTACGCATTTCTGAGGTTAAAATGTCAATAGTATCTTCGTCTGCTTCTCTTGTATGAACAATAACAGGCAGACGTGTACTAGACGCCGCATGTATATGTGCTACAAACAAATCTTTTTGTAATTTTTGATCGTAAGGCTGATGATAATAATCAAGCCCCGTTTCACCGATTCCGATAATTTTCGGATGCTGGGTTAGCATAATAATTGCCTCAGCATCTGAGTTCGGAAAGACGTAGTCTTGACGTAGCAATCTTGTCCAAGCTTCCTGAGATTGCCACAGCACTTGCAGTGCTTCGCAATGACTAATAAAAGAATTCACTTCACACGGATGTACCCCAACACTCGCAAAAACATTTGCATATTTTTCAGCTATCTCTAAAATAATAGGTAAATCTTCAATTTTAGTGCAGATAGTTTGCATATACTGCACATTATTTTCTAATGCTCTTTGAATGACAGAATCTAAAAGCACTGCGTCATACCATGGTTTGACTACGGTATCTACGTCGCGGGATGACAAGTTACTACATAAATTAAGATGACAATGTGAATCTATTAACATATTATACTCTTAGTAGGTGTGTCATACTGCGGTCTCGCCACGGTATGACACACTATTCAAATTTTGGAAATATTATGGTAGGTTCTAAAATATTGCTACCCGCTGTTAAAGTATAATCACGTATTAAATGCTTAAATAGACGTTCTTCTTTATTTACCCCTAACTGATCAAGCATTTTATTTGCTGAACTCGGTATAAAAGGCAGAAGCATTATCGCAATATAGCGTAAAACTTCTAGTAAAGCGTATAACACTTCTAAAGTTTTATCTGGATCGATTTTTTTCAAATTCCAGGGTGCTTCGCTATCAATATAGATATTTGCCTCTTCGGCCAAATTAATAATATTTTCAAGAATTTTATTAATCTCTGTTTTGTCCATCAATAAAATATTCTGCTCGACAACTTTACTTGCGGTTTTTAAAATCGGTAGCTCATATATTTTATCTATAACACCTTGCGTAAGCAAAGGCACTTTGGCGTCATTATTCTTATAAACAAAAGATGTAGTACGCTGTAATAAATTACCTATTTTGTTTGACAACTCGCTATTAATACGGGTAATTAAATTACTACGAGCAAAATTGCCGTCCGCACCAAAAGTTACTTCACGCATCAGAAAATACCTAACTTGATCAACACCGAATTCATCAATTAACTTAATCGGATCAATGGTATTACCAAGAGATTTAGAGATTTTCTGCCCCTCATTCGTCCACCAGCCATGAGCCATAATTGTTTTCGGCAGCGGAACTTCTGCAGCCATTAAGAAAGCAGGCCAATAGACGGCATGAAAACGCAAGATATCTTTACCGACTACATGTAAATCAGCCGGCCAAAACTTATTGTAATTACTTTGTTCGTCAAGATAACCGAGTGCTGAAATATAATTAGCCAGTGCATCAAGCCAAACATAAATTACATGTTTTTCATTATTTGGCACTTTTATTCCCCAGTTAAAAGTAGTACGCGATACCGATAAATCTTTTAAACCCGATTTAACAAAGCTAATTACTTCGTTACGCCTTGATATAGGTCTGATAAAATCAGGGTTTGCTTCATAAAACTCAAGCAATTTATCCTGCCATTTTGAAAGATTAAAGAAATAGCTAGGCTCTTTAACCCATTCAACTGGAGCACCCGTCGGTGCTAAACCGTCCCTCGTAAGTTCCGACTCATCAAAAAAAGCCTCATCTTGCACTGCATACCACCCTTCATAAAAACCTTCATAAATAGTGCCGTTATCTAGTAATTTCTGCCAAAAAACAGCTACAGCTTCTTTATGTCTGTGTTCCGTTGTTCTGATAAAATCATCATTGGAAATATGCATAGCAGTCATCAGATGACGAAAACTCTCGGATGTTTGATCGGTAAATTTTTGTGGGTCAATATTTTTATTAATAGCTGCTTTTTCTACTTTCTGCCCATGTTCGTCAGTACCTGTTAAAAACATTACATCGAAACCTCGAAGTCGCATGAAACGAGCGATTACGTCACTTGCAACGCTAGTATAAGCATGACCGATATGGGGAATATCGTTAACGTAATATATAGGGGTAGTAATGTAGTAAGTATTGTT
Source organism: Rickettsia sibirica 246 (assembly GCF_000166935.1). Classification (NCBI taxonomy): domain Bacteria; kingdom Pseudomonadati; phylum Pseudomonadota; class Alphaproteobacteria; order Rickettsiales; family Rickettsiaceae; genus Rickettsia; species Rickettsia sibirica. Next base: position 958,338 of record NZ_AABW01000001.1, on the reverse strand, counting down.
CATAAATGCTTTTTTATTAACTCATGTACTTCAAGTGGACTTAAATCTGAAGCTTTAATTGTTTTTATTCTCTCAGGAAATCTATTACTTAATTCTTTAAAGCAATAATAGATTTTTTTATAAAAATCTATACCTCTTATGTCAAATTTATTGTTCATATTTCGTGAATTGACTCTCTTAATAGCAGTATCCGGCTCTATGTCAATAAAAAACGTAATATCCGGCATAAGAGAAGGCATTAAAGTTTTGTGCAGATTATAAACTAAATCTATGCCGTTTTCTAGCTCTAATCCTTGATAACATACAGTTGAGTCAATAAACCTATCACATATTACAATATGTCCCTCTTGTAGAGCTGGTATAATTTTCCGTACCATATGATCATAACGTGCTGCCATAGCTTGTAATAGCTCGGACATGGGTAGTAATTCTTCATGTACTAGAATTTCACGCATTTTTTCGGCTACAATAGTACCACCAACTTCACGAGTTAAAATAACGGGAGTATTTTGAGATTGTAAATATTCATAGAGCATTTGAGATTGAGTAGATTTGCCTATCCCTTCCCCTCCCTCAAATGTAATAAACTTTCCTTGTTTCAAATTATTCATTCATTACAATTACTTTAAGCTATAACTTTATAATCATATCTCTTAAAAAAATATTTACAAGGAAGATTACATACTTATATACTCCTACAAAACGAAGCGCTGTTATACGAAGATCCACTTGGGAAAGAGTAATCGGTCTGTAAGCCGAGGAGCAGAGCGTATATTAAACGTTCAGCATCCGAGGACTTACAAAGACATTGTCACCAATGTTCCAAATTCATCGAGTATAATCCATTATAAATTTTAAATTATTAATATATGAATAATGCATTAAGTAAAAGGGATTTTTCGATCCTAATCGGTAATGCGATGGATCATTTCGATACTGCACTTTATGGGTTTCTTGCTCCGCTACTTGCTGGTATTTTTTTTCCGAATCATGATAAAGTCGTTGCTTTAATACTTACCTATAGTGTTCTTGCTGCGTCTTTATTTACACGTCTCATAGGCTCTTATTTTTTTGGCGTAATTGCTAAAAAATACGGCGGTGTTTTTGCTTTATCTTACTCTTTAATCGGCGTTGCTTTAACAACTAGCCTAATCGGTTTAATACCTTCACATGCTCAAATAGGCTGGCTTGCACCGCTATTATTAGTGTTGCTTAGAACGTTGCAAGGAGTATATTCCGAGGGTGAATGTGCCATTGCTAAATTATTTATTTTAGAGAATAAAGAAGAAAAAAAAGCGTTTAAAGCTTCTTACCTTTATCAAACATCTACTATGGTCGGTATTATTCTTGCTTCATTTATCAGTACTATAGTTTTAAATGTAGAGTATAATACATATTGGCGTTTATGTTTCATATTTGGCGGACTTACAGCACTGATAGGTTATTTTTTAAGAAAGCACGAGGATATTGTAGTCAAGCCCTCATTTTCATCCCGCGGCTTGACCACGGGATCCAATAAAAAAGATAAAATTACTTTACGTAATTTTTGGATACTGTGGTCAAGCCACGGGATGACACCTGGGTCCTCTCCTCGCAATGACTTAGTATCATCACTATTACAAGACTTAACTACAATTTGGAACTGTAAACTAAGTATCTTACGCATTAGTGTTGCCATAGGTTTCTCATATATGACTTATATAGTACCTTTCGTCTTTTTGAATAGTTTTATTCCGCTTATCACTGATATATCACTCGAAATAATGATGAAATTTAATACTGAGTTTCTGATTTTTAATATGATTATGATTCCGATAATAGGGCATCTAACACAAAAGCTACATTACCTTAAAATACTAAACGGTACTCTTATTTTAATGAGTTTAAGCATAATTCCTTTATGGCTCTGCTTGAATAATGCATCTATATGGTATGTTAATTTTGTACGTATTTGGATTATAATACTCGGTGTCGGGTTCTTGGCACCTTTGAATTGCTGGCTAAATAATTCATTTAAAACTGCCGATAAATATATGTTAGTCGGTATCGGCAGTAGTATAGGTGCTTCATTAATCGGACGTCTTACTCCGTCAATCTGCCTAATGCTATGGTATGTAACCAGCAACTCTTTATCAATTGCAGTTTATATAACCGCAATATCGATGGTCACTTTATGGGCTGTTAGAGGAGTTGTTGCACGGGTCAATGTCATTCCTACGAAAGCAGGAATCCAGTAAAACATATAAAAATTAAATTCTTATATGTTTTTTACTAGCAATGTAATACTTACAGCAATATTAATGTTATTTTTATGGATTCCTGCTTTCGCAGGAATGACATCAAGAACATTATCTAATCCCTAACAAGACTGTTATTAGGAAAAGAATTTAATAAAACACCATACTCAAAACTAATCCGATATAATTATTAGCTCTGAATCTTGTCATACAATTGGCAGGATTTTCAATATCAAGAGTTGCTACTTGTAATATCAGTAAAATTAAAGCAGCTAAAATAGGTAAATAGTCGATATTATGGTTAGCCATTTTTGTTGCTAGAATAAATAACAATATAAAACCTATATAACATATATAAAGCCAAAGCTTAGAATGCTTGCTCTCTAAATATATACTTAACGATTTCACTCCTATTTTCTTATCATCTCTTATATCCATATATCCGTAAATCGTATCATAACCGATGGCCCAAAAACAGCATGCTAAATACATAATAATCGCTGCTATATCAAGTGTATCCTGAACTGCCGCATAAGCTATTAAGGCCCCTAGCTTAAATGTAAATCCCAAAAAGATTTGTGGGAAATAAGTAATACGTTTCATTAACGGGTATAGGCTAATCATTATTACCGCAAAAAAACCTATATATATAGCTGTTTTGTTTAAAAGTAGCAAAATACAAAGTGAGATAACGCTAAGAATAAAGAGTATCAAAATAGCATAAGAAACAGATAAAGCCTTGCTAGCTAAAGGTCGCTCTTTAGTCCTTGCGACATGCTTATCAAATTTTCTATCAAATATATCGTTAATAATACACCCGCTACTTCTAGCTGTTATACTACCTAAAATAAATAACGGTAATAAATGTATTAACTCCGTTCTTGAGGGGCTTGCAAGCAGTAACCCAAATAAAGCAGGAAAAAAAACCAGCAAATAAGCTACCAGCTTATCTGCACGCATTAATTTTAAGGTAAGCAAAAGTTTATCTAGAATTAGCATATTAAACTTTAAATAAATATGGATATTATAGATAATTTAAGATACAATACGCCACGAAATAAAGCTACTAGATTTTTATGGCTAAAAAATTAAAACATGATTCATTAGTAAAAATAATAATGAACGACCCGGTAGCAGCACAAGAATTTTTGTAATATTATTTACCCGATAATTTTAATAGTAGATTTATCAAAAATAACGGTAGAACAAGAAAGCTACATTGAGAAATCTTTAAATAAGAAATATAGTAATATAACATATAAAATTAGCACCAATAATAAAGAAGAAGCATTTGTTTATGTATTAGTAGAGGCCCAATCAACAATTGATTATTGGACAGCTTTGCGGTTATGGAAATATACACTATTATTATGTGAAAGACATAAGCAAGGAAAGGATAAATTACCGCTAGTCTATAATTTAGTTATTTACAACGGTAAAGAAATTTATAATGCTCCAAGAAATCTGTGGAGTTTATTTACTGATAGTGTGATGGCAAAGAAATTAATGGCGGAAGATTATCAATTAGTAGATTTGCAAGCTATGACAGATGATGAAATCGTCAAGAAAAAACATTTAGGTATGCTAGAATATATGATGCAGCATATCCAATATGCAGGATATGATAAAACTATGAGAGAAGTTTTGAACAGAGTTTAAGCATATTATAATATTGGATAAAGAAAAAGGTTATATTTACCTAAGATCGTTCTTATGGTATACTAACGCAAAATTATCAACACAAAAACAACCGGAATTAGTAGAAGTATTGGATACACATCTATTACCGCAAGATAAGGATACTATTATGAAAACTATCGCTGATACATATAGAGATGAAGGAAAGGTGCAGGGTATTGAGATAGGTAAAGCTGAGGGCGAACATAATAAGGCAGTAATTATAGCGAAGGAAATGTTCAGTCAGGGCTTTAAAATTCCTGTTATTGCCAAAATTACAGGTCTTCAAGAAACTTTCGTTCGCTCAATTGTAAATAAGTACTTAATCATGCAAGCACCACTTGCACAAATCCTAAATATCCATATCCTCCCAAAGAAAAGCATCTATTGTCATAATCACATATAACCTTTATAATAATATTCTTGAATCAACTACAAAATCTATGAAAGAATTTCCAAGAAATTATAATTTTACCGAAAATGAAAAAAAGTGGCAGCAAATTTGGCAAGAGCAACAAATTTATGCTTATAATCCAAACGTTGCAAAAGAAGAAACCTATGTAATCGATACTCCGCCTCCGACAGTTTCAGGGCAGTTACATATCGGTCATGTTTATAGCTATACGCAAACCGACTTTATTGTACGTTTTCAGCGTATGATGGGTAAAAATATCTTTTATCCTATGGGTTTTGACGATAACGGGCTACCGACCGAGAGACTTGTTGAAAAGCAGAAACAGATCAAAGCTTATAATATGGATCGATCTGAATTTATAAAAATTTGCGAAGAGGTAGTAGAAAGTGAAGAAGAAAAGTTTAGAAGTCTATTTAACCAAATAGCTTTATCGGTTGATTGGAGTTTAGAGTACCAAACTATTAGTCCGTTATCACGAAAAATATCACAAATGTCTTTTCTTGATTTAGTACAAAAAGAAGAAATTTATCGTACTAATCAACCGATTTTATGGGATCCAGTAGATGGTACAGCTCTTGCTCAAGCCGATATTGAGGATAAGGAAAAGACCTCTTTCATGAATTATATTACGTTTAAAACCGAGCAAGGAGACCCGCTTACTATAGCCACTACCAGACCTGAGTTATTACCGGCTTGCGTAGCCGTATTTTATCACCCTGACGATGGACGTTATAAGCATCTAGCAGGTAAATCAGCTATAACCCCACTTTTTAATGAGCAAGTTCCACTGCTTGCTGACCCTTTAGTACAACAAGCTAAAGGCACGGGACTGGTAATGTGCTGTACGTTTGGTGATCAAACGGATATTACTTGGTGGAAGACGCATAATCTACCTTTAAAAACTATTATCACTAAAAAAGGTACAATAGACTTCCAACATGAAACTTCTATAGATGGGTTGAAAATTAAAGAAGCTCGAACAAAGATAATAGATATTTTAAAAGAACAAGAGTTGCTTATTAAACAAGAAGACATCACTCATACCGTTAAATGTGCCGAGAGGTCAGGTGCTCCTCTTGAGATACTAACTGTACCGCAATGGTTCGTTAAAACTATATCACATAAAGAAGAATTGCTTAAAAGAGCGAATGAGTTAAATTGGCATCCTAAAAATATGAAGATTCGTTTAGAGAATTGGATTAATGCCATTAGTTGGGATTGGTGTATAAGTAGGCAGCGTTATTTTGGTGTGCCTTTCCCTGTTTGGTACTCTAAAAGAGTAGGTGAGGAAGGAAAAATCTTATATGCCGATGTTACGCAGCTACCTATCGATCCGTTAAAAGATTTACCTATGGGTTATAGTAAAGAAGAAGTAGAACCTGATTATGACGTAATGGATACTTGGGCAACAAGTTCCGTTTCGCCTCAACTTTCTACTCATGGGATTTCTGACGATTTCGCTGTTAATAAAGATAGACACGATAAATTATTTCCGATGGATTTAAGACCTCAAGCACATGAAATTATCAGAACTTGGGCGTTCTATACTATTTTAAAAGCTCATTTACACCAAAATACTTTGCCGTGGAAAAACATCATGGTAAGCGGTTGGTGTTTAGCTGAAGATCGAAGTAAAATGTCAAAATCTAAGGGCAATGTTTTAGTTCCTGAAAAACTGTTAGAACAATATGGTTCCGACGTGATACGTTATTGGTCGGCAAATTCAAAGCTAGGTGCTGATACCGCCTATTCTGAAGACGTTATGAAAAACGGCAAAAGGCTTGTTAACAAGCTATGGAATGCCGCTAAATTTGTTTTTATACATTTTGATAAACTGAAAGGTGAAGATAAAAAAGCGAGTTTACTCGATATTAAAGAAAAAATCACTAACGAGTTTGATAAATGGATGGTTAATAAGCTAGTGGAATTAGTTAAGCTAGCTACAAATGAGTTACAAAACTACGAATATGCAAATGCTATGCATCTGACGGAAAAATTCTTTTGGGTGGTATTGTGTGATAATTATTTAGAAATAAGCAAAACAAGAAGCTATGATGAGGAACACAAAAATCCACAAGGACAATATAGTAGCATATTAACTTTATATCATGTTATGCAAACGTTACTGAAACTATTTGCACCTTTCATGCCGCATATTACCGAAGAATTATACCAAATATTATATAGTGAAAATTCTATTCATGTTAAAGGTAGCTGGGTTAATTACAGTGACTTAAATTATGAAATCAATGCAAAAGGAGCAGAAGGGCTGCTTGAAATACTAGATATCGTCAGAAAATTCAAAGCTGAGAAGAATCTATCTATAAAAACTCCAATAAAATTGCTTGAAGTTAGCGGCATAGTATTATCTGCAGAATTAGCAGAAGATTTAAAAAACGTCACATCGGCAGAAGAAATACAATTTGAGATGAAAGATGATAAAATTAAAGTCAATATTATCCTTTAAAAATATTATAGGTTTAATATTAATTATATTTGCCGGGATATTTTTTTATGCTTATATATTAGAACATGACTGGCGATATGTAACCTTAAGTGATGAACAAGTAAAAAAATACAGGATTAGCGAGAAAAAAGCTATTGCCCTTTATCAGTTAATGAAAGACACTCATGAGCTACTTGGTAAGAATAATATTAATTATTGGATAGACAGCGGCACTCTGCTTGGAGCCGTTAGACATCAAGGCATAATTCCTTTTGACGATGATTTAGATATCGGCATTATGCATGAGGACGAAATACGTTTGCAACAAATATTACCACAATTTGAGCAACTCGGTTATACTGTTTCCTATAAGAGAGCTTATAATATATGCAAAAAAGCTTGTTTAGATATTTTCATTTTTCATAAAGAACAAAACAAATTTATACATACTAATTTAGCGGTTCGAAATAAGTATCCGAAGAGTTCATTTTATGATAATGAATTATATCCTTTAAAAAAATATAAATTCGGTAGTATAGAGGTTTACGGTCCCACTGATCCTATAGGAAATCTAAATAGGCAATATCCAGAATGGGATAAGTATGCAGTGATAGAGCAGCCCCATAGCTTACATTTACCTTTTTTATCGAATATCGAGAAAAAAACTAAATTTACATTAACGCCGGAATTGTTAAAACCGGCTCAGCCTTTTAGTCCTTTAGAGGATAGAATAAACTTTTAAACAAATTGAGATAAAAAAGTCATAACCGGTTGTTTTATATAGATTAAAAAATATTATATCAGCAGGGGAAATGTAATTTAAGATTCAAGATGATAAAATTAAAGTCAATATTATTCTTTAAAAATATTTTACGCTTAATCCTTACTATTTTCGTCGGTATATTGTGTTATGCTTATCTACTAGAACATAATTGGCGATATGTAACCTTAAGTGATGAACAAGTAAAAAAATACAGGATTAGCGAGAAAAAAGCTATTGCCCTTTATCAGTTAATGAAAGACACTCATGAGCTACTTGGTAAGAATAATATTAATTATTGGATAGACGGCGGCACTCTGCTTGGAGCCGTTAGACATCAAGGCATAATTCCTTTTGACGATGATTTAGATATCGGCATTATGCATGAAGACGAAATACGTTTGCAACAAATATTACCGCAATTTGAACAATTAGGATATCGTGTTAAACATAATAAAATTTATGTAATTTGCGGAGAAAGATGCTTAGATATTTTCGTATTTCATAAAGAAAATGATAAATTTGTTCATTTTAATCAAAGTATGCGTAATAAATATCCAAATGATTTTTTTTATGATTATGAGCTATATCCTTTAAAAAAATATAAATTTGGTAGTATAGAAGTATATGGGCCATCTGAATATAAAGAGAATTTGAATAGACAATATCTAGAATGGGATAAATATGCAATAATATACAGCCCTCATAGCTTACATTTACCTTTTTTATCGAATATCGAGAAAAAAACTAAATTTATATTAACGCCGGAATTGTTAAAACCGGCTCAGCCACTCGGACCGCTAGAAGATAAAGTGAATATAGTCAATTCAGCTACATTTAGTGGTATGTGCGAGGATACAGCTTATCATTAAATGTCGAATTGGTAATTACTATTTCGATATAAGCAACGAAATAGTCATATGATTTACATTTGCCTAGATTACCTTTTTTGCAAAAATTCATATCAAACAAGTTGAGATAAGAAAGTAATAGCCGGTACTATCCATAAACCCGGTTTATCAAAGCAAGAGTCCGAAATAGCTTGTTTATTTTGAATTACTTGAACACTAAACTCAGGGTTAAGTAATTCATGAAAATATTTTAAGCTTGAAGAAACGGTTGAGTCACTTACTTTTGCTTCCACTAAAATCCACGGTTGGTTATCTTTTGTTATTACTAAATCGACTTCACGTTTTTGTTTATCACGCAGATAGTATAAACCAAAAGCACCAAGCCCTGTTTCGTTCCAAAAATATACGGCTTTTAAAAGGTGAGAAGCTACAAGATTTTCAAATATCGTTCCTATATCTTTTATTTGCGATCAATCCCAAAGGTAAATTTGGGGCTCTTTTATCAAACTTTTTACAACATTTTTAGACCAAGGTTTGATAGCAAAACAATAATAATGCTTTTCTAGCAAAGAGAGCCATCTTCTTATTGTTTGGTCTGAAACTCTAACTTTGTTAGCAAGGTTTGTATAGCTTATAAATGAGCCTGCTTGCTCATTTATAATGCTAGCAAGTAATTCTAACGCACAAATATTGTTGATATCTTCAGTATTTCTTACATCTTCTCTAAATAATTGCTCGAATCTTTGATTACTCCATATTCTATGCAATTTAGCAGTTGCTTTTAAATAACTTTCTGCAAATCCTCCAAAATTTATTAAAGCTTCACATTCATCTATAGTGATATTTTTGGGGCTTTTTATATAATCAATGTCATTATCAAAATTTTTAGCTATTTCAGATACCGATAACGGATGCACGGTTAAACTTATATAACGTCCCATTAGGCTATCACCGCCTTTTTTATATATATTTAATTTGGCACTACCTGTTATAATAAATTCAATATTTTCTCCGAATTTATCATAAAATCCTTTTACAAGATTTTTCCAATCTTTATATTTATGAATTTCATCTAATATTAAGCACAGTTTCTTATCGGATATAGTAGAAAGTAGATTTTTAAAAAGTTCGGTGTGTTTGTTTAAGATTTTATTTCTATCTTCTAGATAATCCCAATTTAGGTAAATTGAATTAGGATTAGGCTTAATTACTTGTTTTGATATTGTAGTTTTTCCTACTTGCCTTGCTCCGCTTATAAATACAAGCTTACCGTAATTTGTTAGATATTCTTCAACTTGCTTTTTATATAACCTATCCATTATAATATTTCTATAAGTTTATAAAAATATTATAGGCTAATATCGAAATAGTCTTACTTGTAGTCTTGAAATTGAGCATTGCCTAGAAAAAGTTGTTTTATAGTTTAGCCTTCCGATGTCATTCCCACGAAAGCGAGAATGCTTTGTTGCGTGGACCAGTTTCCTAATTGTCATCCCGCGACTTGATCGCGGGATCCAGTTTAAAACATTAAAATTTTAGTATTTTAAGTTGTGTTTTTGGATATCGTGGTCAAGCCACTGCATAACACCGAACGGGTTTTTCGGTCCACACAACAAGACCTGCACAGGCATGACATAAAACGAGCCATGCAACAACACCTGCAGTAACTCACAATGACTATATCAACCTTTTCTAGGCAATGCCAAAATAATTAGTGCAAATTATGCGGTACTTTAGTATTATTTAACATTAAACTTTGCTTCATTCTATGCCTTATTTATTACCCACTATTATAACTACTCTACTTATTTTATTAGCGCTAATAATTTGGTTTTATGTAAAAACTCAAACCTTAAGGACACAGCTACAATTTTTATCAGAACAGAATCTAGAAATTAGCAATAACAACCAATTATTAAATCAAGAAAAGATAGGATATTTACAGAAAATTGAGCAATTGCAGTGTAAAATAGAATATCAAGCACAGACTATTAAGGATTCAGAAAAAATAAGAGAAGAGTCATTTTCATCGGCTAAAGCTGCGTTATTTGATTTAGGTCAAGATTTGTCTAAACAATTAATAGAGATACATAAAATGGAAAACACGGCGGCAAGAGAGCTAGCCGAGAAAAATATCGCTACTGCTTCAGGAAAATTTAATAGTGAGTTTGAACGGTTAATTACGATGGTGGGAGCATTAAATAAAGATATAGAGCAATCAAAAGGTACGGTTGATTTGATAAAACAGTCTCTGCTTTCTCCGATCGGGGCGGGGCTACTTGCTGAGATTACCCTTGAGAATATCTTAAAATCTTCGGGCTTACGTCCTAATTTAGATTTCATTATGCAATACGGTCTAACTACATTAGATAGCGGAAAGCTAAGACCTGATGCGCTCATTTTTCTTCCTTCCGGTAATTTAATGGTTATTGATTCTAAAGCTTCAAAGTTTCTTGTAGACGAGCAAGATAATAACATGAGTCTTAATAAAACTATGAATTACCATTTAAAATCTTTGGCGCATAAAGAATATGCCACAAATATTTTAACTAATCTAAACAAAAAGGATCAGAGCTTTAACAATGTTATTACTTTAATGTTTTTGCCGACTGAACAAGCGGTTGAGAAAGTTATTGCAGCCGACCCTGAATTTTTACAAAAAGCTTGGGGCTGTAATATCTTTCCGGTAGGACCTAGCGGCCTTATGAATATGCTATCATTTGCAAAATTTCAAATTACCGATCATCGCCGCTCAGAAAATTATAAGGTAATCATTGAAGAAGTGAGAAAGCTATTAAACTCCATCGGTACTATGGCAGATTATTCTCAAAAGATCGGTAATAACCTGCATAATATGGTTACTAATTACGATAAATTTGCTGCCTCGTTTAATCGTAATTTTATGTCAAGAGTAAAGAATATTCAAAAACTCGGTATTGATTCAGGGAATAAAGCCATGCCGGCTACCTTAGAGCGTTATCAAATCGTTTCCTCTAAATCTGAGATTATTGAAGTGGAAGCAGAAAATCCACCACAAATAGCAGAAAAATTATAAATAAATTTTTCTCGTAATAGGTAATTTAAATGTTAAAAAAACTTTCCATAATCTGTATAGCCATATTGTTACTATGTGTAAGCATATAAGATTAGAGCTCCTAAAAAAGAAAACAAACATGCTATAAGAGTGAGTTTTATTAATATTTGGCCGAGCTTTACAATAGACGAGCTACCGATGATAAAAGAAATCATTGAAGAAAACGGACAAACAATTGTTATAGATCATAACAATTATGACCTTATTATTGATAGTGTTTTTGGTCAAAGAACTATTAGTAATAACGATAGTATAAAGATATTTTTTACCGGTGAATCGGTTAGACCAAAGCTAGAAAATTATGATATATCTATAGGTTTTGATTATATAGATCATCCAAATTATATAAGAATACCTTTATATTATATGTATTGTACTAATGACATCAGTACTTGAATATAAACGCTCAAAATACAATCCGAACAAAACGTATTTTGCTTGTTTCTTAGTCTCTAACGGTATAGAAGATCCTGAGAACGACAGCTGCATAGCAAGAAATCGATTTTTTCATAAATTGTCGCTGTATAAAAAAGTAGTAAGCGGCAGTAAATATTTAAATACTGAATCTACAATTATACCAAAAGAAAAAACTCGTGAATGGTTATCTAAATGTAAATTTGTTATTGCTTTTGAAAATAAAACATCTGAGGGGTATGTTACTGCAAAACCTTTTCAAGCTTATTTAGCAGGAGCAGTACCTATTATATATTATGCAGATAAAAGTTATATAAAAGATGTAAACCCTAATTCAGTAATATTTGCTAAAGATTATTCAGAAGAAGATTTATATAATTATATTATTTCTGTTGATAAAGATGATGAAAAATATTATAAGATATATAATAATAAGATTGTACCGGCTTCAGAAAATAATTACCTCTATTAAATACAAATTAAAAACTATTTTTATAATATCAATTATAATTATTTGTTTATCATTGCTTTTTATATTTTTAAAAACTTATCAAATAGGTTCTTGCTCCACTTGAAGAAACGGTTATAATTTATCTATAACAGATTCAGGGGGAAAAAGATTTACCGGATTAGATGTAAAAAATAACCCTGCTCTTTTATCCTTTAATAACGGTTATACTGTACTTTGTCCTTCGGAAAATATAAATTATTATTCCGATAGCAAAATATTAAATCATACTTTAACGGCAGGTGAACTCGGTTGTTATTGTAACCATAGAGAAATTTGGCTTAAAATGGTTAAAGACAATATACCTTATGCCCTAATAATAGAAGATGATGCTATACTAAATGACGATTTCCGTAATAAATTTTTAACAATGCTTAAGCATTTACCTACCGACTGGGATTTAATTTATTTGTCCTTGTCACATTCTAAAAACAAAATATTTTATAATATTTACAATAATCCGTATTTAAAGAAGATAGGTCATGGTGGTTACTTTAATACAACTACAGGTTATTTGATACACTTAAAAGCTGCTCAAAAACTTCTTGAATATAGCAAAAACTTTACTTTAGAGATTGATAATGTACCAAGCTTTTATGCATAGCGAAGTGCAGTCCTATGTCACCTCGCCTTTTTTAATATATGCAACACTTAATTCTGAAGATTCAATTATATTTGAAATGGGAAGAGCACATTAAATAACGTAAATTTTACAACCTTAATAGAGGTTTTGTGGACATTTCTAAAAAGATTTAATTTTGGCTATTTTTTGCTGCAAAATAGCAAATCAACCTCTAAGCATGGTACTTCTTCTGTAGGATCAATATCAATAACTGTATCATCGTTTGTGCCTGAGGTAACCTTATTAAGCCAAGTAAGGGTAGTAGCGGTTTTCTTGGCAATATTCTTGCCTGCACTACTAATTGCCTTGCCGACATTGAAACCCGATATAACAGTTGTTAAAACATCTATTAAAGTTGCAAGACTTAAGAATTTTAAATCTTTAATAGACTCAAACATTATTAAAGGTACTATCGCTAGGGGCAATCTTGCCGTATCATTATAGTAAAACTTTTGAAAAAACACATCATTAGTTAATGTTTTGTTGGTGATATTTTCTATAACTTTATTGCCATAATATGTTGATACTAATATAAAGAAGCAAGACGCATGAATTTAACAGAAGTTGATGCATAAAACATTGGATCTTCATAAAATTCTAATGCTGGATTACGAAAATAAAAACAGATATAATCCAAAATCAGTGTGGCTATTGCCGAACATATAGCAGTACTCTTCCATCCATGATAGATACTAATTTCTGATTCAATATTGTTAAAATCTATATCTTGATTGGTAAGTTTATTATATATTGCCTGAAGTTTTATTTGCGTATTCTTATCTGTTTTGGAATGTTTATATAGTAACTGAAAATATGGTTTAATTTCTTCAGCTGTAAATTGCTTATGCTCAATTAAAGCCGGTACAATTTTATCATGCAAAAATTTAATTAATTTATTTTGCATAAAATTTGTAACTTTACTTTGTTCTGCTACTACTCCTGCAACTGTATACCATCGTAAAGCCCGTATATACAATTATACGATTAATAGTATTATTATTTAATAAATCAATAGGCTGCAACCCTAAATTAGCAGCATATCTAAAACAAATCGCAGTGGTATTTACGGCATCATTAGCAAAGCTTGGAGTATGATCAAATAAAAATTTAACATCTTCAGCATTGTCATTGTTATTTTCTAATGCTTGAAACATATTATTATTCATCTCTTTAGTTTGTCTATTTGATAAGACCGTACCGGGAAAGATAATAAAATTTGTAACATCGCAAGGTTAGTGGTCGGTAAAGCACATAATTCATACCAAGGATCCTTTTCGTCAATTACATATGAACGTAAAGCAATTACACCCACTATAAGAGAAACATAAGTAATTGCTATTTTACCTGAATGATTACTAACTAAAGCTAATTTTTCGGTTAACCAAAAAGCAATTTTGTGATCTTCATTATACTTATCACTAGCTTTTTCTATTCTAGTAAGACTTTGCTCTAATGAATTAAGATAATTTGCAAAATTTAAATGAGCTTTTTTTACTATATTAAACTCGTTTTCATACGAGGAAGGCGCATTTAAATTATTTGTAAGTAATATTGCTTTAGCTATATAGCGATATAAAAAATATTCTCTCGTCAGAGGATATGCCATAGCATCGATTTCTTTGGCTGCTTTAATCAAGTGTTCAGATTGATCTAAATTATTTTTTAAAAACACTTGGACTTTAGTAATTAGGGTACTAAAATCTAATGAATTTATATCCCCTATATCATCTAGCATAGCATCAATGATATTCTTGTTTTCTACTCCTATTAACTTCTGTAGAAAAATGATCTCAATTATTTAGCTCTTCAAAACAATGGCTCCATTGAGAATGATCAATATTATTATCTTGATACTTTCCGGTAGCAGCTACTTTACTTAACATTGTTTCTAAAGATTGAGTATAAATTAAACTTTGATCTAGTGTCAGTAGATCTTGAAAATTTTTATCACAGAACCATATTTTCCATACCTCACCTAAATTAAAACTAGCAAGTGCTGTAGTAGTTTTCCATAATCTTACGCCTAAATTTGATATATCATTATAATATTGTATTATTACTTCTAGTTTATTACTCATAATTTTAATTAAATAAATATTAAAAATATAAACATCTCTTAATATTTATTCAAATCTTTTATATATAATCATTTATAATCTTTAATTATTTTAACATTAAAGTCACACACGAGCAACCCCAGTTTATGATAAGAGAGAAGAGGATTGGGTTATAAAAGTTTTTAACCAAAAAAACAATAGTTGTGGACATAACATATCCTTTTTTATCTTCTATTGGCAACAGGATCTGATTAATGATATAAAAAATATCAGTACCTGAATAGTTTATATTATAATGAGAATACTAGTAACAGGAGCTAACGGCTTTATTGGATTATATATTACAATCGACCAGGAAAAATTCCCTACTGCAGAAGTGATATACTGTGATTTTAATATAGACCTAACACCACAAAGCTGGATAAATAGATTAAATAACATAGATATAGTTATTAATGTATCAGGTGTGTTAACGTCTAGTCATGCAATAATATTGGCAATGTTCATGTCAATGATCCAAAGGCTCTATTTAAGGCTTGCACCCTTACTAACGTACAAAGAATTATTCATATTTCAGCTCTTGGAATAGATAATGAAAAAAACACTGCTTATGCTTTAACTAAAAAAGCAGCTGAAGAATATGTACAAAAATTAGGAATATAGACTGGATAATTTTACAACCGTCTCTTGTTTACGCAAGCGGTTGTTATGGTGGTACCTCGCTATTTAAAGCTCTTGCAACATTACCGTATTTTATTCCTTTAATAGGTGATGGTTTACAACAATTTCAACCTATTCATATTGATGATTTAACGAAAGTAATTATTCACTGTATAGAAAGGGAAGGAAAAATCCACACATTATTAAAAATAGTCGGACCAGACATAGTGAACATGAAGGATATCTTGCTTGGATTCAGAAGATGGCTTGGAGTCATGGAAGACTAATAAAAATTCCTTTAATATTCATTAAAATAGCAGCTAAATTAGGGGATTGTCTAAAAATAGGACCCATTAATTCTACTGCGTATAATATGTTACTTCAACCTAATATTGCTGATAAAAAAGATTTTATCGATTTTACTTCTATAATCCCTAGAAACTTGCAACAAGGTTTTGCAACCGAACCTTTAACCGTACAATCCATATGGCACGCTAGGCTTTATTTTTTAAAACCTATACTAAAAATTGTCTTAGGACTATTTTGGATAATGATAGGAATTATTTCAAGCATTTTTGTTTATGATGCTAGTATGCAAATTATAATATCACTAGGATTTGATAAACAAATAGCACCTTACATATTATATGGAAGCTGCTTTACAGATATTATTCTTAGAATTCTACTAATTATCAAAAATAAAATAAATAGGATATGTAGTTTACAAATTTTATTAATACTAGCTTATACTCTACTATTAACATATCTTAAGCCAATATTGTGGCTAGATCCGCTTGGTCCGATATTTAAAAATATTCCAGTAATATTACTTACTTTAGTATTCATGGCAATAGAACGAGATAAATAATGGATTATCTTTTTATAAAAACTATGCATATTATTAGCTCTACCACTTTATTTGGTACTGCTTTTTTTTATGTGGTGGGCAAATAAAACCGGTGATTTGAATGCAACGGCATATGCAACTCGCACTACAATAGCTGATCTTCTTTTTACTACTCCAACTGTGATAATTCAACCGGTTAGCGGCATAATATTAGTAAATATGCTTGGCTATAATTATTTTGATTTATGGCTTACTTTAACTTATATCGGATACATAATCGCCGGTAGTTGTTGGCTTCTGGTGGTATGGATTCAAATTCCACTACGAAATATGGCACTTGAAGCATTAAAACCGCGAATTCCCCTACCGGAAAAATATTATAAATTATTTAAATTATGATTCTACCTAGGCTGGCCGGTATTTATCAGTTTGAGTATTATTTTTTTCTTAATGGTATTTAAACCGCTATAATACTAGTTTAGGATAAATTTTATACTAAATTAGTATTGTCCCGTGGTCAAGCCGGCGTTGTTGTGTGGATACCCACCCATCATTGCGAGCAGTCGTAGGTCTTGTTGCATGCTTGTTTATGTCATTCCCGCGTAGGCGGGAATCCAGTAAACATATAAAAAACTTGTGTTGTATATGTTTACTTTATCACATGTGTAACTTCTTACATCAATATTGAAGTTATTTTTCTGGATTCCCGCCTACGCGGGAATGACATAGAGAAGCAATAATATTTACGCCGGTATATCTGCAATAATTGGTTGTTTTTTGTTTGATTTTGTAGAAATGAGAGAGGTCATTATCGGTTTGACTAAGCCGTTAACTACCTCTTTTGTAATAGTAACACGCTGTTTTTTTAGCTCAGCAACTTTATACATACTATCAAGCAAAAGATGCTCAAGTATTGAACGAAGTCCTCTTGCTCCCGTCTTTTTAGCTAGAGCTTTTTCGGCAATAGTTTCTAAGGCTGAATAATCAATTACAAGCTCAGCATCATCAAGCTCAAATTGTTTCTGATATTGCTTTACTATGGCGTTCTTAGGCTTAGTTAAAATTGTAATTAAAGCTTCTTTGTCTAACTCATCTAAAGTAGTAACGATAGGTAATCTACCGATAAATTCAGGAATTAAACCGAATTTAGTTAAATCCTCAATCTCTAGGGATTTAAGAATCTCACTATTATTTTTCTCTTTATCTATATTTACGTTAGCTGTAAAGCCTATAGAACTATGATTAGTTCTTGAGGTTATAATGCTATCAATCCCCATAAAAGCACCACCACAAATAAATAAGATATTTGAAGTATCTAACTGTACGAAATCTTGTTGTGGGTGTTTCCTACCGCCTTGAGGAGGCACGGAAGCAACTGTTCCTTCCATAATTTTAAGTAATGCCTGCTGTACTCCTTCACCCGATACATCCCGTGTAATAGAAGGATTCTCCGATTTACGGGCAATTTTATCAACCTCGTCAATATAAATTATACCTTTTTGTGCTTTTGCTATATTAAACTCAGATGCTATCAATAAACGTAGTAATATATTCTCAACATCTTCACCGACATACCCGGCTTCCGTTAAAGAAGTAGCATCCGCCATAGTAAAAGGTACGTCTAAAATTTTAGCAAGCGTTTGAGCAAGTAAAGTTTTTCCTGAACCGGTAGGACCGATCAGTAAGATATTCGACTTATTAAGCTCAACGTCATTATTGCCGGATTGTAAATATTCAAGCCTCTTATAATGGTTATAAACAGCTACTGCTAAAATCTTTTTCGCTTGATCTTGCCCAACTACATAATCATTTAGAATGCCACATATTTTTTGCGGCGTTGGAATTGAAGAAGTAATTTGCTTTAAAGCAACTTTATTTTCTTCTTTCATAATATCTGTACATAAATCTATACATTCATCACAAATAAATACTGCAGGACCTGCTATCAGTTTTTTTACTTCATGTTGTTTTTTACTACAAAACGAACAAATCAATGCTTTTTTATCAGCTTCTACTACCATTAACTTTCTTTTTTATGTTTATTTTAACAATTCTTACTATAGTACTCTTGCGTATATATAATAATCTTTATGCTCATTTGCAACTATTTCGTATTTTTTAAGAATTCCTTCCCTAGCAAAACCGCACCTCTCAAGAAGATTAATTGAACGAAAATTATCAGTAATTACTGTTGCTTGTACTCTTATAATACCAATATAATCAGCAAATTTTAAAATATTCTTTATAGATTTTAACATCATACCTTGACCCCAAAAATTAGGATCTAGATCATAACTTATTTCTGCTCTATGATGCTCTAGATTTATTATATTAAAACCGGCAGTACCTATTAATTTATTATCGTCTTTAATGGCAATTCCCCAATAAAAACTTCTATGATTTTTATATAAACTAGACCAATAACGTATTTCCTCTCCAGCGTCTTCTAAGTCTTTAGGCCTATTGCTATCAGTTATATAAATAGCCATTTCCGGCTTACTCATATAATTAAAATAATCTTGTGCATCCTCCGCGGCTAACTCTCGTAAAACTATATCGTTTAAATCAAGCACAGGAAAAGGGGCATATAAATGTCCTCTATTTATCATATATACTAACTATTTTTCTGTATAATATAAATATTGCATATTCATATTATACAGAAGATTTTTAAATAATGAGTATACAAGGTGAACAATGGTTTCCACCTTGTATACAAATTTACTTCATATTATTTTATTATTAATTTTATGAGTATATATCTATAATTATACATACTTAATCGGGTCTTGTACATTATTCTTTTTAAAAGCATCAAGTCGTGCAATGCATGATAGACATTGACCACAAGATAAACCGTCTTCTGTTGGATCATAACATGATATTGTTTTACTATAATCTACTCCAAGCTCAAGCCCTTTTTTAATTATTTGCTCTTTGGTCATATTTATTAAAGGAGCATGGATAGTAATTTTTTCTCCATTTACTCCTACCCTAGTTGCTAAATTTGCCATTGCTTCAAAAGATTTTATATATTCAGGACGACAATCAGGATAGTTAGTATAATCATTAGTGTGTACCCCAATAAAAATATCTCTAGCTCCTATAACCTCAGCAACTCCTAGTGCGTAGCTTAAAAATATTGTATTACGTGCCGGTACATAAGTAACCGGTATGTCACTTGGTAATTGATCTGTGTTTTTAAATTTTGGTACATCTATATTATCATCAGTCAATGCAGAACCGATAAATGACCGCAAATCAATATTAATAACCCTATGTTGTTTTACATTATAATCTTTAATTAATCCTTGGATTTTTTGGACCTCCAGACTATTGCGTCTATGATAATTAAAACTTAGAGCATAAATTTCATAATCTGTTTTGCTCACTATCTCAAGAACCGTAGTAGAATCAGGTCCACCGCTTAATAAAATAACTGCTTTTTTTTTCATTGTTTTACCGATAAAGTTAATTTTTGAGATACTAAAGCATTTAAACTAATTTTTGCTCTAAGTGCTTCAAGTACTAAAGCTCGATGCACACGTTTATCTACTCTAACATTAAACTGTCCGCTATACTCTTTCCTAGACGGAGCTAAGGGGATAGATTGATTATGACTTATATAACGTTCTTTCATTAAAGTCCAAGCTTGTTGTAATTCTTGCAGTGCTTTTTCAGGCGAATTGCCAAAAGCTGATACATTCGGTAGCTCTTCAAACCTTGCTAGCCAATCTCCATCCGTATCTTTAAAAAGTTCTATAGTAAACCCATCAAATGTATCATTTGTTTTCATCTTCATTTCCTTTTGCAAAGTTTAAAAATGGTCGAACTTGATATTCTTTTTCCATATTTCCAAAAGTGTGAATAGATAACCTATTTCCTTTGGGCAAGTACCAAATCTGATGGCTACCTTTTTGTCTATCTTTAACCCAACCGCACTTAGTCATTAAAGTATGAATCAGAGAAACTGAATCCTTTAGGATTTTGTTTAGCTTTCTTTATTTATAAGTTTTATATACTGATTCATGTTGTAACTATATATAGTTATAATATATAAGTCAAATAATATATGTTCATACAATAAATATTCTTGACTAACTCCTTCTGATAATCTAAATTTATGTTGTTAATTTATGGCGGGTGTAGCTCAGTTGGTTAGAGCATCAGGTTGTGGTTCTGAGGGTCACGGGTTCGAATCCCGTCACTCGCCCCATATTTTGGAATTGTTGTGTGGTTACCAAATCATCATTGCGAAGAAAATTACAAAGTAATTGACGAAGCAATCCAGTAAAAAATGCTAAAATTAGTACTTTTCTGTTATTTTTCTGGATTGCCACGTCGCTTCGCTCCTTGCAATGACGATTTGACATCCATGCAACAACGCCTAGAGTCGCTCGCAATGACATTTTTTTCTTATGGATATCAAACTTTTATATAGACTAGCTAAATATCTAAGGTTCTATAAAAAAGATTTGATCATCGTTATGATCTCTTTACTTAGCGTATCAGCTTCATTATTACTAATCGGTAGTGTTTTTAGAAATTTAGTTGATAAAGGCTTGAGCAAAGACCATATTTCATCGGTTGATAAATCTATATTATATATTTGTTTATTAATTATCATCTTAAGTATTGCTAGTTTTTTTCGTTCATATTTTATCAATAATGTTGCTGAAAAGGCAGTTAATCAAATAAGAAAAGAAGCTTATAGTAATTTAATTAATTATGAAATTGAAGAGTTTGAAGAACTAAAAATCGGCGATATAATTTCACGCCTAACAAATGATATAGATCAAATATCTACTCTCATCGTTAATTTCTTATCTTTTTTTATTCGCAATTCGGTGATGCTAATTGGCAGCATTACATTAATGTTTTTTGAAAGCTTTAAACTCGCTTCTATAGTAATTATTACCATTCCTATCTTATTAATTCCTTTAATTAAATTCGGCAAGTATGTTAAGGTTTTATCTAAAAAAGCTCTAGAATCTAAGTCACTTTTAGCATCGGATATTGATGAAACTTTTAATAATATTAGAGCTATTTATGCTTTTAACCATCAAATAAACAAAATTGCCGATTTTGACACTAAATTACAAAACTATTTAATATACTGCAAAACCCGTTTAAAAATTCGTGCTTTATTCTTTGCGATTTCAATAGCCATTATATTTCTTGCGATTACTTTAGTCGTTTGGATCGGAGCTTCAGATATAGTGAAAGGTCATTTATCTGCGGGACAAATTATCTCGTTTATTTATTATGCGATTATCGCCGGAGTTAGCTGTGGCGGTATTTTTGAGCTACTAAGCGAAATGCATTTACCTGTTACAGCCCTTGAGAGAATAATTACAATTATAGATAAGACACCTATAGCACATAATAATTATTTAGAATTAAATAATTCCGATCCAATCTCGATAGAATTCAAAAATGTTGATTTTACCTATCATTCAAGACCTAATTTAAGGATTATTAATAATATGTCTTTGAAGATAAATGCCAATAAGTTTCTTGGTATTGTAGGTAGATCAGGTGCAGGAAAAAGTACTGTGATACAGTTACTGCTGCGTTTTTACCGGCAAGAAAACGGCACTATCCTTATTAACAATCAAGATATAACTCTTTTAAATCCTGCTGAAATTCGTAAATTAATTGCCTATGTTCCTCAAGAGGCTAGCATTTTTTCCGGCACTATAAAATCAAATATTATATTCGGTAATAATGAAGCAAGCGACGACGAAATAAATGAGATAATAAAAATTACAGGAATAGAAGAATTTGCTGCTAAACTTCATGACGGTATAAATGCTAAAATCGGTGAAAGAGGGGTTAGATTATCAGGAGGACAAAAACAAAGAATAGCTATTGCTAGAGCATTACTACGCATGCCGCAAATTTTGCTTCTTGATGAGGCAATGAGTGCTTTAGATACGATGAGCGAACAGAAATTACTAGAATCTATAAAAAAAATAATGAGAGGGAACATTATTATATCAATTGCCCATCGAATTAGTAGTATAGAATCAGCTGATTATATTTTAGTCATAGATAAAGGAGGAGTAGTCGCTGAAGGATCACATAATGATTTATCTAAAAACTCAGAAATTTATCGAAATATTTGCAGAGAGCAGTTAACAATATAAAGGGGTATGTCATTCCTGCGAAAGCAGGAATCCAGTCAACCTTAATGTCATACCACGACTTGAGCGTGGTATCTTAGGGCATAATCTGTGACACAAGATCCCGTGGTCAAGCCACGGTATGATACTGAACGCTTTTTACTGGATTCCCGCTTTCGCGGGAATGACAATAAAGTATATAATTGATATATTTGTTACAATAAAAGTTCCTTAGTATAAAAAATTTAAATGTTTAATATAATTTAGCTTGAAAGCTGCCGTAGCTTTGTTATAATCGCAATTACAAAACAAAAAAGGTTTACAAAATGAAAAATTTATTAAAGATTTTATTAATTCTAACTTTCGCGAGCTCAGTATTTGCTTCATCAATGCAAATGCCTGCCCCAGCTTCAGTTACAACAACCCAAATACAAGCTATGAGTACTGACGATCAACAAGCTTGGGTTGCTAGTTTAACAGCAGATCAGTATAATATGTTAAGTCCTGATGTCCAAAAGTGGGTAATGGAGAATACTACCGATACTCAAAAACAAGCTTTAGGAATTAATCAGTAATATTTTAACTAATTTTTAAAATTGATAGGGGACTGTTAACAAAATAATTTTAATTGATAATTAAAAAGAATTTTTAGCGAAAATTAATAAGAGTTTTGAAGGAATAGTGTGAATCCTATTTTAAAAAAGCATTATAATTTGCAGTAAAAATAAATTTAATTAGCTTTAAAATTTATTCTGTTAATAGTCCCAAATGTTAGGAATCATTATTATTAACATATATTACTAAAAGTTTCTGCTTGTACTTCCTTTCAGTCTTCCTGTTACCGTGTCATGTATATACTCCTGATAAATAAAAATTGCTAGACGAGCATAAGTATTCATTTATTCTTTCTTTAGTAAAACAATACACTAATTATTGTAAGCTATAAGAATATAGAAGGCTAATTTGTTGTGTGGCTTTGCTGCCATTCCTGCATCCTTATTTATGTCATTCCCGCAAAAATGTTGTTGCGTGGATCGGTTTTTCCATCATTGCGAGAAAATTTACAATAGTAAATTGATGAAGCAATCTTGGGAAGAATTCCTGAGATTGCCATGCTCACTAACGTTCGCTCGCAATGACGACTTGGTATCTATGCAACAATGCCTTGCAGGGATGACATCGCGCAAGGCTTTCGGCTTCAATAATACTTTGCTAAAATAACCTCAAACTAACAATTAATTATGAAATTAATTATTACCGTAATCATCATGGAAATACTCGCTGGAGCGGAAATAGATTTATTCATTCCAAGTTTTCCTGAAATACAAGATACATTCAACCTTTCAACTTTTATGACAGAGTTACTACTTGGTGTTAATCTAACTGCTTATTGTATTACTTCGCTTATAGTCGGTAATTTAGGAGATAGGTACGGACGCAGACCGATTATTATACTCGGTTTACTGATTTTTAATCTTGGTAGTTTATTTTGTGTATTTGCAAATAATTATGCAACTATATTATTTGGAAGATTTTTGCAAGGATGCGGGATATCATCGGTTGCAGTGCTAGTATATATTGTTCTTGCCGATATTTATTCGGTACAAGAACAGCAAAGATTCATGGGCATTTTAAACGGCACTATTGCCCTTTCTATGGCAATAGCACCGGTTATAGGTAGCTACGTCAATTTATTTTGGGGCTGGCGTGGCAATTTTGTTTTGTTGCTTATAATAGGTTTGATCAGCCTAATTCTTGGTATATTATTTATTCCAAAAAGAGAAGTTAATAAAAAAATACGTATTTCTTTAAAAGAATATATACCTATCTTCAAATCGCCAAAAGCTATATATTATATACTTACAATGATATTTCTTGCACAAGGATATTGGATATTTATTGGGATTGCTCCTATTTTATATATGCAAGATTTAGGTGTAACTTTAGAATATTTTGGACTTTATCAAGGAGCAATGGCAGCTCTATTCTCAATTATGAGCTTTTCAAGCGGTTATTGCTTTAAAAAATTCGGTATTAAAAATTGCTTCTATTTTGGAGTTATATTTATAATACTATTCCTACTAGGCAATAGCATATTAGTTGTATATAATATTAATAATCCTTTAACCATAACAATAGTTACTTTATTATTATCTCTTGGCGTGATATATCCGATTAACATATTATGGCCATTGCTTTTAGAAGCTATTCCGGACGGTAAAGCTCGTATGATGGCTATTTTCACTGTGGCTAGGTTGATTTTAACGGCATTTGGGCTGCAATTAGTAGGATTTTTATATAATGGTACTTTTACTCCTCTTGGCATTACTATATCCAGTGTTACACTATTTGGGTTAGTAACATTACCTAAATTATTTAAGTATGATAAAGTCTTTGAGATTTCTAGTAACGTGTAGATGTCTTTATGTCATCAATTGTGTCGTCATTGCGAGGAAAAACTGTAAGTGTTGACGAAACAATCTCAGGAATTTGTTATTATTTCATAAGACTGCCACGCAGCCTACGGCTGTTCACAATGACAAAAAAGCTGATTCACACAGGAATAACCTAGAAATGGATGTAAGAAAAAATAAACAAATGATCAATAACAATTTTATCTTCAAGATAGCTTTCAGATATTTTAGAGCTAAGAAAAACGAAAAGTTTGTTTCTATTATTTCTGCCTTTTCTTTAGTGGGCGTCATGATCGGCGTTGCAGCATTGATAGTAGTCATGTCCGTTATGAACGGTTTTCATATAGAGCTTACTAAAAATATTATCGGCTTAAATGGGGATATAGTGATAAATCGGCAAGGTGGTAGTATTGATAACTATGAAGAGATTAAAGCCAAACTCCTAAAACAAGATTATGTAAAACATGTAACATTCATTGCTCACGGTCAAGCTTTGGCTCTTGGTAAAAGTAATAATAGCGGTGTGCTTGTTAAAGGTATGAAATTAAAGGATCTAAGTGTAAGAAATGAAATTTTTAAAAATGTAAATTTTGGTAGTTTTGATAATTTTCACGGCAAAAACGTAATAGCACTCGGAGAACAATTAGCAAGCAATTTAGGCGTAACCGTTGGGGATAAGATTAGATTAATTTCACCGAATAATTCAGTTTCTACCACCTTTGGCAGTATGCCAAGATCAAAAGAATTTAAAGTTATAGCAATTTTCAATAGCGGTATGTATGATTATGATTTGACAACGATATTAATGCCGCTTACCGCAGCACAAAATTTCTTATCTCTCGGCAACGATATTAATTTAATCGAAATTAATAGTCTAGATCCCGATAAAGCTCTCACATATTCACATAAAATACAATCACTCTTAGGTCCAACCCTATATGTATTTAATTGGCAAACCTTAAATTCACAATTTTTAAGTGCTCTTGCTGTTGAGCGTACAGCTATGTTTACTATTCTATCTTTAATTATTACGGTTGCCGCATTTAATATTATTTCAAGCTTATTTATGCTTGTTAAAGATAAAACTTCAGATATTGCAATTCTTAGAACTATGGGAGCAAGCACTAAGCAAATAATGCTTATTTTTATCTATAACGGAATGTTTATAGGATTACTTGGCACAACACTAGGTGTAATCCTTGGTGTTACCTTTTCTTATAATATTCAAACTATCAAGAATTATTTGGAGCGTATAACCGGTACTAAAATTTTCGAGGCAGCTATTTATTTTCTTTATAGTTTACCTTCAAAAGTAAGAGCTGAGGATATTATTTTAATTACCTCTTTATCTATAATATTGTGTTTTCTTGCGACAATTTATCCTTCTTATAGAGCCTCAAAATTAAATCCCGTGGATGCCCTAAGATATGAATAATACAGTCCTCATTTTAAAAAATATCTCAAAACATTACAGCCAAGGCAAAATTATTGTTAGAGTACTAGATGATCTTAATCTAACGGTTAATGAAGGTGAATTAATCGCTATAATAGGTTCTTCAGGTAGCGGCAAATCAACTTTACTACATATTGCCGGCTTGCTTGATAAACCTACAAAAGGTCAAGTCATCATACCAAATAGCAAGTATCAAAAATATCATCTCATTCGTCTTCATTATTTAGGTTTTATCTATCAACAACATCACTTACTTAAAGATTTTACCGCTCTTGAAAATGTTATTATGCCAAGGCTTATTAGTGGTCTTGATCAAAAAGAAGCAATAGAAGATGCAACAAAGATATTAGATGATTTAGGGCTTGGGAAAAAACTCTATAATATGCCTGGAGAATTATCGGGAGGAGAAAAACAACGGGTCGCTATAGCTCGGAGCTTAATTAATAAGCCGAAAATTATTTTAGCAGATGAACCGACAGGTAATTTAGATCCCAAAACTACAAATGAAGTATTTAATTTATTTTTAAAAGTAGCAAGAGCACAAAATACCGCAATTATTATGGTAACACATAACCATGAATTAGCACATAAAATGGATAAATTATATAAGCTAAAGCACAGATTATTAAATATAGCTTGATTTAAAGCTCAAAAATTCTAATAATTATATGTAGGTTCTGTGAAGATTTCTAAAAAGATTTAATTTTGGCTCTTTTTTGCTGCAAATTATAAGATTTTTTTGAAATATGAATAACTATTCCTTCAAAAACCTTACAATTTTTGCTAAAAAATATCTTAAAATAGCAAATCAATTAGAAATTTTCACAGAACCCAATATTCTTTTAATAAAGGTTAGTAATGGCTGAGCCTATTATATTTACTCTTTTACTTGGAGATGAAGATCGGATATTAGAGACAATAAACAAGCAGGAAACTCAAAATAAACTGCCTATTATCCGGCTAGAAGTTAATAAAGCATCACATATATCCGATAAAGAACGTATTTTTTCGGAGATCTTACAAGAATCCCACAAAAAGGGCAAAACACCGATTTTTAATATTCAACTTAATAACAATAATATACAACCCATTTTTACGGTACAAGATTTAATTAATTTACAAAATTTAAATATAAAAACTACTATTACTTTTGATCAATATAATTCATTACCCCAAAATTCTGAACTAGAAGCTTATTGGAAGCAAATTATGAAAAAAGTTGATCATGTTTTTTTTACAAATGAAGCAGATCAAAATTTATCTATAGCCGATGGTATAGTACCAAAAGATAAAGCCATTACAATTACGGATATAAGTTTAGTAACATCTGTTTTTAACAATCTTGTATCTGATCGTAAAATTGATCAATTACTTTCCGGTACAATACCTGATAAAGAAAAGCTAGATAAAATAATAAAAAACGCTAAAAATCAAGGCGGTAGAGTGATTATAGAAACTTGGCCTCTTTCTGCAGACGAAGCAACAAATCTTATCACTGCTAAATTCGGTATTACCTCTGAAGATCAAATTTACGGATTGAAACTCGAAATTAATGAAATCTTAAAAGATGCAAATAATGCTGCTGAAAACTTAAAAAAATATGTATCACAAATATCTAGGCAATTTCAAAAAGATTTAAGTAAAACTGAGGTAAATCCTATTGACTTTAAGTTTATTAATACAAAGAAAGTTATGAATGATAGACCTAAGGATATACAAGTAGAACAAACAATATCATATGAACCTCCAAAAGCAAACCAACCACAACCGCAAGGTTTTTTTAAAAGAATTTTTAACTATTTTAAAGATATAATCACTAGTTTTAAAGAAGCAATATTCGGCAAAAAAGAAGAACCTAAAACTCACGAATCAACAACTCCAACTACGGAAGCAAAGCCGACAATAACAGAAGAACCACTAACCACTGTTGCATCTTCTATAAATCCACCGCAACAGCAAGCTCCCGCTAATAATCAAAAACCATGGGAAAAATTAGGAATTCCACAGGAAATGTATAAGGAATCTCTAAAAGCAGGACAACAATTAGCCACACCAGTAATAGAGCCAAAACAGCAGATACCTGAAAAAAAATCATCACTGGTTATAAATACTGAAGATCAAGTTGGTGTTTATAATACAGGAAATATAAAACAACCTACTTATTTATACACTGAAGATGATATAAAAAATATATTGGAAGCAAATATAGATAAGAATATGTTCTCTATATTTCATCATGCCTCTTTAGAAGAGCCGGAAATACTAAAAGATACTCTTCGTGTTACAGTAGAGGATTTAATACTAGATAATAAGCCTGCAATTATACCACTAAATACAGGACATAAACATTGGTTACTCTTAATGGCTAGTAAAGATGATAAAGGTAATATAAACTTTATGTATAATGATCCCTATGGTGAGCCATTGGAATCTCGACCAAAAGTAACAGAATATATTACCGAAATTTATCCCGATGCAAAAATAACAGACCTAAATACCAAGCAACAAGAAAATGTATATGATTGCGGAGTGTTCGTATGCGATAGTGCGATCAAACTCTCTAAAGGGCAAAAAATTCTAACTACTGAAGAATCTAAAGACCAAGGTATAAATTTAAGGAAAGCTCAAGCTAATACATTATTAATACAGCAACAAGCAATAGCGATTGGACACGAATCACGCAAGACATCATCTACAAATAACAAATTTCACAATCTTATTAACAGCCGAAAAACACAAGATACTGAAAGGAGTCGTTGATAACAAAAAAACATTAGGCAAAATCTATAATTACTAATATAATTACTTATAGTTAATTTATATTTTAACAAAGAATGACTACCATACTTGTGATCGTTATTATAATAATGATCGCCTTATCTGCTTTATTTGCCGCTACCGAAACTGCTATTACCGCTTCTTCCCCAGGGAAGATTCATAAGCTTAAAATCGCCGGTAATAAGCGTGCTAAAACAATTTTAGAGGTTCTTAAAAAAAAAGAAAAGGTCATAGGAACTTTATTAATAGGTAATAGTTTAATCAATACTGTTTGTACCACTATTGCTACTACTCTCTTTATTAGCTTTCTTGGAGATAATGGACCCATTGTTGCTTCCGGCGTTATGGCTTTTATAATTATTGTTTTTGCCGAAGTAGTACCGAAAGCAATAGCCGTTGCTAAACCTGAACAATTAGCATTAAAAATGGCTTCAACTATTGTAATATTTTTAAAGCTTTTCAAACCTATTAATATTGCTCTTGATTACATTACAAAAATATTTTGCTTCATATTTCGTATTAATTTAAATCCTCAAATATCAGGAACGGAAGAAGTAAGAGGCGTGATTGAGCATTACCATCAAGAAGGCGGAGTTTATAAATCTGATCGTAATATGCTCGGCGGGATATTAGATATACGTAATATGACGGTATCGGAAATTATGACTCACAGAAGTAGTATTATAGCCCTTAATATCGACCTACCTCATGAAGTGATAATTAAAACTTTATTATCGGGTGCTCATACACGTATACCTTTGTGGCAAGATAATAGAGATAATATAATAGGGATTCTCAATCTAAAAGATTTGCTTAAAGCATTATACGAAAATAATAATGATGCAAAAAAAGTTGATATTAATAAACTTCTAACCCCACCTTGGTTTATCCCTGAGAATGCACTTGTAGTAGACCAGCTACATGCATTTAGAGAACGTAATAATCATTTTGCTTGTGTTGTAGATGAGTATGGTACTCTACTAGGTATTATTACTCTTGAAGATGTTATAGAAGAAATCGTAGGACCCATTACTGATGAACATGATAGACTTAATAATGAAATTATCAAGAAGTCTAATACCGAGTTCATTATAAAAGGAACTACGACTATTAGAGATATTAACCGAGAACTTGATTGGAATTTATCGGATGAAGATGCAAACACTATAGCAGGATTAATAATCCATAAAATTGCTAGAATTCCAAATCAAGGGGAAGTAATTGAAATATTTAATTTAAAGGTAATTATTTTAAAGAAAATTGCCAATAAGATTGATAGCGTAAAAATTACCGTATTACCTACTACCGAGGCAACAATAAGCAGTGAGTGAAATCGGTAATTTTTTACTACTAACAACGATGTACTTGTCGGTTATCGGTTTGTCTTTTGTCTTTTATGTCATTCCTGCGAAAGCGGGAATCCATAAAAAATCTCTACTTTATAGACTGGATTGCCGCTTTCGCGGGAATGACAACTACCTCATTACTTGCCCCTTCTACATAGCTGCCTCATGTACTATACTTGCCTTTTTTACCCTAGTCTATGCTTTTATTATCTCTGACTTTTCACTACAAAATGTTTTCTTAAATTCCAGTACTTTAAAACCTTTAATATATAAAATAGCCGGTAGTTGGTCGAGCCACGAAGGCTCAATGTTATTATGGTTTTGTTTATTACAAATCGTTAGTTGCTGTTATATATTTTTACTTGAAGATAACCGTCTTAAATTTTTATCTATTATTATTCTATCAGCCATACAATTATTTTTTAGCAGCTTTATTTACTTTACCTCCAATCCTTTTAACGTGTTTTCTTTCGTTCCTAAAGAAGGGTTAGGCTTAAACCCGATGCTACAAGATATTGCTTTGAGCATCCATCCTCCTCTGCTTTATTTAGGCTATGTTAGCTATGTAGTACCGTTTACTATTGTTTGTGCCTCTATGTCATTCTCATACCCACTTATGTCATTCCCGCGAAAGCGGGAATCCATTAATGACATAAGACTGCTCAAAACATTTTCCAATATCGGTATCTTATTTACTACCATAGGAATTAGCCTTGGTTCTTGGTGGGCATATAGAGAACTCGGCTGGGGCGGATTTTGGTTTTTTGATCCGGTAGAAAATATTTCACTATTTCCTTGGTTATCCGGAATTATGCTCCATCATTCTATAATTGTAACAACAAAAACCAGACGTATGCAAAACTGGACAGTAATTTTATCCATCATTACTTTTTTATTAGTAATATTTAGTGCTTTTTTAGTACGTTCCGGTTTTATTACCTCAATTCACTCTTTTGCATTCTCACCTGAGAGAGGAATATACTTGCTTGGAATATTTTTGATTATGGGGATTGGTAGTATTGGGTGGTATACTACCACATCATTGCGAGGAAATGCATTAACATTGACGAAGCAATCTCAGGAAGCTAACCGAGATTGCCACAGCCACTTTCGTGGCTTCGCAATGACGCATTGTGGAAACTCCATACTCCTCGGTAATATATTCCTCCTTCTTAGCCTTATTGTGCTAATAGCTGCCACACTTTATCCACCAATTTACTCTTTATTCGACGATAAATCTATTATTATTAGTGAAACATTTTTTATTAATAATTTTATTATATTCGTTATCCCTATTCTTGGTACCATAGGATTATTTACTACCAGAAGCTCTATTAAAAAACATATTATAATTCTAATATTATCTCTAATAATTACTTATTTAATATCATTAAAAGTAACATTTAGTGTTATATCGATTTTAACTATAATCGCATCTATATTTCTTATGCTTCATAATATTCATTATCTTTTGGTTAAAACTAATTATTGTAGAAATAGACTTAAAGCAAGTAACGCTAGTATGATCCTTGGGCATTTCGGTTTTGCACTAATTAGTTTTAGTATTACTATGAATACATTATTACAAAGTGAAATGGATTTTACCGGCAGAGTAGGAACAAGTAAAACATTTAACGAATTTAAAGTAACATTGCAAAATATTAAGTTTGCTCAAGGTAAAAATTATTATAGACAAATCGCTGAATTTTGGCTTGAGGATAATAGCCGTAATATAACTATATTAAAGCCGGAAAATAGACTTTATATAGTTGAAAAGAGTTTATCGCAAGAAAGTGATATATACTCTTACTTATTATATGATCTTTACGCAGTTTTAAGTAATATAGACGGCGATATAATCCATGCTAAAATATATTACAAGCCAACGATAAGCTTTATTTGGCTTGGAATTATTCTTACCGCGTCCGGTTTTTTTATTGCACTAATCAGAAAAAATTCTAGCTAATTTGAACCATCACATTTAAGGTTTAAAATTTTAATACTATTCGGATGATCAGCACCGAATTGTTCTATCTGATTATTACGGAATTTTTCATACCAAAATTTCTTAGGTAAAGTACAACTAGCTTTAGCGGCTGCAAAATACATATTACTTATTTCATACACATTTTTCATATTTTTCTTTATAATTATTCCAATATATATTTTCAGCAGTAGCATAAGTATCTACCGCCTCCTCATTTTGATTAAGTAACACTAGTGCATCCCCTTCAGCAACAAACGTTTTTGCCAAATCTATATCCGGTGATATAATAATCTCTTTGTTAGGTCTAGTTGGATCATTAAGAAAAATTGCTTTAGCTTTTTTATTCTAGAGCTTCGGTAACATCACCTAAACCTAGTTTTGCTCTTGATTTTTGGGTAAAAATTCGTCCAAATACTTGATTTTCCTCTTTTTTTTTACTCGACTTATTCATATCATATACTTATTCTAATAAAGAAAGAGCTTCCTGATGTTTCTTAAGATTATTTAATACATCTCATTTAATGAGATATGAACCGGTAAGAAATAAATTCCATCATTTGGATATTTTTTTCTGCTTCTTCTAGATTTCCTAGCTGAATATTGGATATAGCCGACCCGAAAACTACATTACATTTTATGGAATCATATACTTTCACTTCATCAAATACCTGCTTAGCTTTCGTATCTATTCAATTGCTTTTTAGGATCTGACCAGGTTCTATAATACCACCCTATGCGTCCTAAATATGCAGCATAAGCAAATTTTTCTTCATTATTCATTGTCCATAATTTAAATTTACCTTTTTGATCGTTTTTATCAAACCAATTTACTACTTTTTTTGAGTTATATAAATCGGAAGAATTAGCATATTGTATTAATAAATTTATAACTCTAAAATTTTATATATTGATATATCGTATTTTTCTGCATTTTTTGTAATTAATCCGATATAGTTTTAGCATTTCTAAAAATACGCCCCTTTACTAAACTTTTAGGCATAGAATTTAATAATTCTTTTGAAACACTTTGATTATTAAGCAATGCTATCCCATCTAGTAATCTCTTGGCACTAGGCTTTAATTCATTGCTAACAAGTTTTATATTTAGCTCAATTTTATCCTTAGAGGCTTTTATCTTTTTCTTGTATTTCTCTAAGTTAAAACCTTGTATTGGATTTAATATTTGTGCTCCTTGAACTATGAGAATCGGATAACCTCCAAATGCTTGAGTCAAACAATTTATTAATTCCAGATTTTTATTTTCCAATATATTTGTTGCAAGTAATGCAGCTTCCGGCTTAGTGAAAGCGTTTGCTTTGATTATGTTAGATAATAATTCATCGTCTTGGATACAAAATATAATATTACCTTTATACTCCCAATTAATAAAATCCTCTATTTTCTTATTCTCGCCTATTTCTAAATTATCAAACACCAATAACCATTTATCCTTACTTACTAGATAAACCATTAAATCTTTCTTCATCACTGCCATATCTTCTGAAATCACCGATGATTTTACCTCGGTATTAATAGTTTTAGATAATTTGAGTAATTGCGGCTCTATATTTAGATTACAATCAATCAACCAAATTATGTTATAGTTATCTTTATTTTCATAAGCGTACATTCTAGCAAGCTGCGTTTTACCCATACCGCTTACCCCTACTACACTAGATTGCTTATATTTATTAAGATTTTCCTTTAGTTTTTCCAATTGGGATACATGATTTATAAAATAGCTAACCGATACAACTAAATTGGATATTTGACTTTGAGCAAATATACTGCCGCTTATTAGAAGCATAATAATCACTAATATATATTTTTTTCATAATATTTATTAATTTTAAATTCTTAGCTGTAAAAATTTATATCTTTTCGACTAGAAGTCAATAAAATTTGAGGTTAGTGAAGGTATTGCACGGGGTGGAAAAGTAGGTGATGTCATTCTCGCATAGGCGGAGGGTTGTTGTATGGCTCGTTTATGTCCTTCCCGCGAAAGCGGGACTCCAGTAATTTAAAGATTATACACAATAAGTTTGTAAAATTAAAAGCTTGATTTATCTCGTTTTTTTCTGGATCCCTGCCTACGCGGGAATGTAATAGGTTTTGAGCCATGCAACAAGGCATGTAGGCGGGAAGAGAGAACAAACAAAGCCCCCCTTTTTTCAAAGAGGGCTTTTTTCTTGAGGAACTTATAAACCAGCTAATCGGGAGCGATTAGAAGTTTACACGGACTTTTAGAGTACCTTGATGTGCAGTATATTTACTTGAAATCTGAGCATCGTAACCAATTCCGTACTCCATCTTAGCATCAGATCTTATGCTTGCACTTAAACCTAAATTATAAGATGTTTTAGCGGTTCTGTCAGGCTGGCTGATACACGGAGTAACTTGTCCGTCTAATACAGACTGAGTTTTAGATAATCTACCGGTTACTTTGTGAACCACAAAAGCGTGAACTTCCGGATATACCGCAAGATCAGTTATGTTCATAGTACTGCCGGCTACTTTAGCACCTACTATTAAATCGGTTCTATCGCTAAATTTGCTGTTAACTTGCTTGTTTGCAACTGTTGTACCGGTTTCTTTGTAGTTTTCGTCAGAAGACTTTAAGTAGCTAAGTCCTGCCATTGGAGTTACTAACACACCTTGCATTGCATTGTAATCATAACCGACTGTTAAGTTACCACCGAATGTCATGTTATCGTAATGACCGGCAGCAATTTGCTTGCTCATATTACCGTTAGCATCGAAGAAGTAACGCTGACTTTTGTTCTTCACTTGGTTTAAGCTAAATATTGCACTACCTTGAGCAAAGAAGTTCTTAACAAGCTGCTGGGCACCATATAGAGAGAATGAGAAACCGTTAACGTCGGTTTTATCACCTTTCTTATAATCTTGGTGTTTTATATCAGTTTTAGTGATACCAATAGCAGCACCGATCATTAAGTTATCGTTAGCTAGCGTATCTAAACCGATTACGACACCGGTGGTTTTAGCTTTATAACCAGCTAAACCACCTTGCTTACTTTGATGTGCATCAGTATAGAAAGGTTTTGCCCATATACCGTAAGCTACATTATCAACAGCCTCGTCACCTGCAGCAACCGCAGCCGGTATTGCTCCAGCTTCAGGTCCAGCCATTTCAGCAGTTTCAGGAGTACCTAAATATCTAAGAGCACCTAATCTGTTACCAAGTTGATCTTGGATACCTTTAGCTACATCTAATTGTGCATTAGTTATGGCCGCACTTGTATCGGTAACGATAGCTCCAACAAAATTAGCAGCATTAGCACTATTTTTAGCTAAAAGAAGATTATTATATGCTGCAGTATTAGTTGCATTTACAAATGTTGTAACGTTCTGACCTACACCCGGTGCACCTCCAAACGGACTATTTGCGATATCATTAGTAACTACGTTTTCTGCATTGTTAGTACGTGTTATTACATAATCTTGGTTAGCAGCACGTATTAAACCGTAATTTACGAAACGATTACTTCCGGTTACAACAAAGTTGGGACCTCCTAAAGTACCATTAAATCTAGCACCACCTTGGATTAAAGTATAAGTTTGTGTACCACTGAAATTTGCATTGGCATTATCTTGTACTTTAATGGTTGTAGTTCCTGTGGTTGTTGCATTAACTTGCGCACCTTCCAAAATAACGATGTTACCTATATTACCGTTTGCTAATGTTAAAGTAGTTTCAATAGAAGTATTGTTTCCCCATGTTGAAGTACCACTTGCAAATGTTAAAGTATTTGTAAGAAGATTGATTTTACCGTTAATAGCAGTAGTACCGCCGCCTAAAATTACATTAGAATTTAAAATACCTAAGTTATAAGTACCAAAGTCTATGACTTGTGAATAAATATTTCCTTGTAATCCTGCACCACCATCACTACCTGTAAATCTAACAGAAGCTACAGGGGTATCTGAATCACCTATATTACCGACGAATGCATTACCTAAATAAGTTACAGTACCATTATTAGCTTTAGTAGTACCAATCATACTTGTAGAATTAGACAATATACCGTCAACAAATCTTACATTACCGTTACCGTTAACACTTCCAAGAGTAATTTTACCGTCAAAACCTATTCCGGCTATACCGCCTGTAGTAACAGTTACACCGTCATTAATTGTTGCGTTAGTTGCAATAATATTACCTAAATTGTTATAGTCTGTAGTAAACGTTACTTGCTTGAACTTTGAAGCACCAATACCTGTGCCTAAGCCATAAACTGTACCAGGGGTATTAGGAATACCACCGCTAAGTGTGACAGTACCTTGATTATTGTTTATAGTACCGATACCTGCATATAATGTAGTAGCATTAACGATTATATCGTTATCGCTTCCAAGACCTAGACCTACGATATTATTTTGATCACCGATTACTTGACCGTCAGCGATGACACTATCAACACCTAAAACAATCACGCTAGGAACATCAAAACCTGTAGCTGTTTTATTACCTACGGTACTTTTAATTGTTAAAGGAATTATGTTGCCTGCATCATTGAATGGAATGCCTCTAGGTAAAAATACAACTGTACCTAAACTTGAATTTTCAAAAGCAATCGTATCAGTCACGGCACCATGATAATTACCTGCATTACCTATCTCATTAATCACTACGTTACCGGGACCAGAAACCGTTATTTGTTTTAAAGCATTAACAGGTGCAGCTTGTTTGTTTAATGTTACGGTAATAGGATCGGTGTTAACGAATTCTACTATACCGGTACCATCGGCAGATGCAACAAAGTCTGCAGTATAGTTACCACCGATTTGTAAGGTAGAATTAGCTGCAATTGTAGTGTTACCGTTAAATGTTGCATTACCTAAGAACTTAACAGTAGTACCGTTATCTAATGCTACAGTATTAAACTTATTACCTTGCTGTCCACCGACTGTACCGCTTACTATATTTGTTCCACCGGCATTAAAGATGAAAGAACCTACGTTAGCATCGGTAGTAGTAATATTAGTAGCATATAAATTTACACCTTCACCAACATTTAATACAGTATCAACATTAACCCCTTTAGATCCAAAATTAATTTCTGCAAGTGGATTTGTAGCACTACCTAAATTTGTACCGGCTGCAAGAGTTGTATTATTATTTACAACAGGATTAAATATTATTTTACCTTGACCGGCAGCATTTGTAATTCTTGTTATTAAATAAGTATTATGAGCGAATTGTACTGCACCGTTATTTCCAATAACTAACTCATTAATAGCAACATCACCGTCACTTAAAGCTGTTTTACTTGAGCCAATATTAAATTGTCCAAGAGTTTTATTATTAGCTCCAATAGTACCGATTTTACCGTTCATAGTTAAAGTTTGAGCATTTGTTAGGCTACTCGCATCAACAACGCCTGTTTGATCAGTAATTATATCTAAATCAAAATGAACTACAATATTATCTTGAGTGCTTGTGAATTTAATAGTACCACCGTTAGCTTGGAAATCAATCGTTCCACCATTAGCACCGATAATATTTGCTCCACCAAGTGTTAATGTTTTTGTAGCATCGTTAGCTAAAGTAATGCCTTGTAACGCAGCAGCACCGCCAGCGTTCCCTATATCGCCGGTAATTGTAGCACTACCGTCTAAGGTAATAGTACCGGCTGCAAGAGCACCGGCGACAAGAGCAGTTTGGTTAACTTTACCGTTTATAACTGTACCGTCAGCAAGTTTAAAGACAGAACCGGCATTTCCTAAACGTAACTCGGCAGCATGTGTTCCTGATAATTGGACAACTCCGGCACCTGATGCTTCAATTGCTGTAATATTATTTGTCACCGCAACATTTGCATCTGCACTAGCACTTGCTAAAGTACCGTTAGCATCAAAAGTTATCACACCTGCAGTGTTACCGGGATTGCTAGCATCACCTGTAAAATTACCTTTAAGGGTCATAGTATTAGGAACTGTAATCTGTGCTGCAAGATTACCGAAATCAGTAGTACCAAAGTTTGAGTTTTGGGTTATTGCAACTTTAGAAGCTGCTGTTTTAAAGGCAGTAGTACCGTCTGTACCAACGTCAACTATGTGTCTAAAATTTACTTGTCCAACTGCATTAGCACTTTGTATAACCATGTCTTTAGCATAAACTTGTCCATCGATTGTTGCTACCTTACCATTATCTACGCTAACAACAAATCCTGCAGCTCTACCTGCGCCATTATTAGTACCTATTACTGCATTAGCAGGGCCTGCATTAGCTTTAAGTTGACCGTCTACTGCAACAGTGTTAAATTCAATAATACCTTTTAGATTACCGCCTAAACTTCCTGTAACGTTAAAGTCGGTAGCAGCAGCATTCTTACTTACTAATACTAATCTACCCGTACCGTCTGTTCCATTAAAATTAATAGTAGTACCACCTGCTTGTAAATTTAAAGCATTAGCATTATTAGCATCAGTATTGAATATGATACCTTGACCGTCACCGATATTAATTGCATTAACAGTAGCAAAACTTTTACTTGAAACTTTAATAAATCCATTAGTAACATTTAATGTACCGTTAGCACCATTAACTATTACAGCATTATCTCCAAGTATAAGAGGAGCTTTTTGAGTTGTAGGATTTGCTAAATTAAATACTAATGTAGAAGCCGCAGCACCGAAGTCTATTGTTCCTACACCTTGAAGATCATTATTTTCAATAGCAGCACCATTATTAACTTGTACAACAACATTTTGAGCATTTTTTGTAGCAGCAGCTTGTACATTAGTAATACCTTGACCTGTTATAGTAAGAGTTTTACCGGCATTAAGCGTAAGGTTAAAGAAGTTAGCGTTATTAACAACATGAGTGATGAACCCTAAGGTAGTATCTTCACTCACTGTCACTGCTAAATTGTTTGCAGTATTTAAAAACAAACCGTTAAAACTACCGGCTGGAGTATTTAAATTAATACCCTTATGAACATTAGCAGTAATAACTGCATTTAGAGGAACTGCAACATTTGCAGGAACTGCAGTTTGGTCAAATCCCGCACCATCAACAGTTGTAGCATTTGCGTTTGTTGTTCTATTCTGCTGTATAGCAGCACCCATAGCTGAACCTGCAAAACTGGCTACTATGGTAGCTGTAGAAGCAGTTACCAACCCTGCGGAAATTAATTTTTTTAGAAAATTTGGTTTTTGAGCCATAATTTTTGTCCTATATTTAAGTTAAAATTTAGTACCTAGTATTAAAACAATCAAACGTGAGTCAAGATATCCCACATTTGATAAGGAAATAACCTAATATTTTGTTTCAATAGTTTCTAAACTACGAGCTGTAGCATACTATATATTGTATATAATTACAAGCATCGCTATAGTTTTTTTATAAAGTTTTAATAAATGTTATATTTTTACCACATTGGCGTTATGCCTTATCAGTGTCATCCCGTGGCTTGACCGCGGGATCCAAAAAAAATAACTTAATTAAGTATACATTTTTGATTTTTTTAGATGGATACCGCTACAAGCTCGCAGTATGACACCAAGCACTGGATCCCGTGGTCAAGTCACGGAATGACGAACTAATTATCCCCCTAATCTTTGTTAAATATTAGCACTTCAGCAGTATTTGCCCATTTTAGCATTGCGTCGTATTTAGTATGCCAAATACGCATAATTTCTTTTTCATATTCTACAATTTGCTCTTCGAATCCTTCAAATTGTTTCACCATTTGACGTGCTTTAGAAAGTATCGTGTCATTAGTAACGTCAAAAACTTTTTGCAAATGACGGTCTTGTGCTTCTTTATAATTTAAATGAGCTGCTCTACCAAGCTCGGCATCTTTATGCATATTTTCACTTCTTATCTGTATTTCAAAATTACGTTTAGAGTGTAAAAGCTGCATTATATTATGAAGAGACTGATAGCCGTTACTTTTTGGTCTATTGATATAATCTTTGGTGTATAACCAATCTAAATGCGGAGAACTCTTAACTACGTCCAAAGCATTATAGCATAGAGCTTTAGATTTAACTATAATCCTACATGCAATTAAGTCTTTCAATGCATCAATCGGCACTTCTTTCCTTTTCATCTTTTTTAAAACAGAATAAGGTTCTTTAAGACGCATATATATCTCATTTTCTATATCTGCTTTATTTAAATCTTCTTTAAGCAGATTAATAATATCACAAATCAAATCCCCTCCTGCTACCTAAAATTCTCTATATCTCTATTCTTAGTAAATATTACCTATAGCTTTTAGAACTTAATTTATAAAAT
The DNA here is from genome assembly GCF_000166935.1 of Rickettsia sibirica 246. NCBI lineage: Bacteria > Pseudomonadati > Pseudomonadota > Alphaproteobacteria > Rickettsiales > Rickettsiaceae > Rickettsia > Rickettsia sibirica. The sequence goes on along the minus strand of NZ_AABW01000001.1, from coordinate 917,381 downwards.
TAATTCTTTAACTAAAAATTAAAAAACAGATTAATAGTAAAAATAAATTTTTTCAATATAATTGTTTAATTAATTTTAACTTAGATTAATTGGATAAGTTCCTTAATAGCCATTGTACGGCTAAATACCTGCCGTTGTGCAGTTCTGTTATCATCCCGTGGCTTTATGACCACGGGATCTTACATCACAGACTGTGTCCTAAGATACCGCGGTCGAGCCGCGGTACGACATTAAATGAATAATAGCCTTACGCAATAAACAAGTCAGAAAATTTATCTATAGAATTTTCCGAAACACTACATAGAACTTCAGACATTTTGTTAAATTCTCCAGTACATTCAAGCACTATATCTACGCCTGCATCTAACACTTCTTTGGTCATATCTCCCATACTACCGCTTAAAGCTTTCATATCTATTGCATCGGAAATAATAAGCCCTTTAAAGCCGATATTATTTTTAATATAGTCTATCACTTTTTTTGATAGGGTGGCAGGATTCTCAGGATCAAGAGCTTTATAAATTATATGTGCCGTCATAGCAAGTTTAATATTATCGTGCTTCGCGAGCTCCTTAAATACTTTAAAGTCTGTTTTTGCTAACTCTTCTATATCAACATCGACAATCGGTAATTTTTTATGGCTATCCACCGTAGCTCTACCATGGCCCGGAATATGTTTTATACAAGCCCCGACTTTCTCTTCTTGTAATCCGTCTATAGCAGCTAAACATAAAGGCACGACTACTTCCGGCTCCCCGCCGAAACTTCTATCGCCGACTATCTTGTCTGCTCCTTCGTGGAGCAAATCCGCTACCGGTGCAAAATCTAGATTAATGCCTACTTCTCTCAGCTCTTTCGCAATATCACTATAATTTTGTTTACATGCTTGGGGATCAGTAAAAGTTTGAGCAGCCGGAGCGTCATAAAAAGTCGGTGCTATAAGCCTTTGTACCCTACCGCCTTCTTGATCTATAGAGATGATAGTATTTTCCCCTAATACTTCTTTTATATCTGCAATAAGCTTAATAAGGGCTTCTTTAGCCTGCGCACCGTTATCATTCTTTCTAATATTACGACGGAATAAAACTACACCTAAAGGATTATGCTCCTCAAATAATTCTCTTTCGGCATCGGTTAATTCAGGACCAGATATACCTATAATTACTGGCTTTACCATTTGTCTTATTGTCATAATATGTCCTTTCTTTTCTTTAAAACGTGATATGACAAGTACTATACGCACGTCATCGAGGAATCGGCAAGAATTTTTTTTATTTGAAGAGACAAATTATGGAAATTGGTAAGTAATATATCGATTCTAGCGGTAGAAAGAGATGTAATATCTTTATTTAAAGATTTTTGGAGTAGATCAATATCATTAGCAGTATAATATTTTCTATTATTTATTTTATAATTAGATAAATCAGTTTTTTTTGTCTCTAGATATCTTAATTGATGTAAAGCAATATTTAAATGCTTAATCACTTCACTAGCAGAATAATATTTTTTTGTTAGCTTATTGTTTGTCATATACTCCGAATACAGATTTTGTTGCATGGCTCGTTTTATGTCATTCCCGCGTAGGCGGGAGTCCCAAAAATAACCTTAATATTGATACACATTATTGACACAATAAACCTAAAAAAACAAGTTTTTTATAGGTTTTACTGGATTCCTGCTTTCGCGGGGATGACATAAAAAGCATTTTCCGAGACATACAACAAGCCAACAAATTATAACGAAGTTCATCGAGTAGATTCATTAATTAAAGCTTTTAATTTAGAAGAAGGGACAAAACGTAAATGCTTTTTTGATTCTATAATTACCGGTGCTTTGGTATGAAAATTTATTCCGGGACGTGGATTTTTTTGTTTCACCTCAAAGCTACCAAAATTCTTTAAAGTTAATTTTTGCTCTTTTGCTATTTCTAAAATATTAGAAAAAACCGTATGAACTATTTCCTCGCATAAATTATTTGAAAAACCCAATTTAGAGCTTAACATAGCTGCAATTTTTGCTTTGGTAATAGTCATAAATAATACCGGTTTTTAAGGGTATATTGTCTGCAGTCATTGCGAGAAGAAACTATAAGTTTCGACGAAGCAATCTCAAAAGTTGATCCTACTTTATGAGATTGCCGCGTCGATGCTACGCATCTCCTCGCAATGACATTAAAAAATTACGAATTTGCTTTTTCTTTATCGTTATTATATTCGTTAATATTTTTATTTAGCTCTTCTAATTTATCCACTAGGTGCTGACGTATTTTTTCTTGCTTCTTGCTGCCTGCTTTTTTATAAGCTTCCATTTTTGCTTTTACAGCATCTATAGATTTTTGCAGTTCTTCACCTTTTTTATCTTTCTGATCTTTCACATTCTTTTTTATCTCTATAACGCTTTGGGCTATCTGATCATAAGTATTGCTTAAGGTCTGATTAAATTTATCGGCTCCCGTTTGTGCTAGGTTCGTTAAATTGTCTTTTAATTCCTGTAAGTTTTCGGTAATTGTTTTTGTACTGCTTGTAGCTACTTCTGCAGTTTGCACTTCATTTGCTTTTGTTGCATCCTTGGTAGGCAAATCCGCAAAAATACTAGGTGTTAATAATAAAGTAGCGGTAGCACCTAATGTTATTAAAAATTTTTTCATTATATTCTCCAATTATTTATGTTTATTATTATATTGTGCAACTTTCTTACTTAAATCATCAAGTTTTTTCACAAGAGTCTGTCTATATTCTTCCACTTTATCATCTTTAATTTTCTGATAATCCTGTAACTCTTTCGTTAAATTTTTATATTGCGCTTTTATAGTTTCTAAAGAATGGTCTTTACTATCCTTAGCATATTCCTCTAAATCATTAATTTTGACGGATAATTTATCTGCTACTTCATGACATTTTTTATTAAAATCGACAGTAATAATTTTAGCAGAGTCCTTAAGATTTAAATGTAATTCTTCAAGTGCTTCACTTATAGTTCTTATAAAACCTATTTATTGAAATAGTTAATAAAAATTAAACTTAAATATTATATACCGGTATCATAAATAATATAATTATAAAAAGCAATTTTAAAAAGTACATATTGAATATATAGTTATTATATCAAATAAATTTGAGGGTGTTATGACATTAGAACTAGGAAAAAAACTTCCTGATTTATCTTTACACATAGGTCAAGATAACGTAATTAAACTATCGGATTTAAAAGGAAAATTCGTAATATTATATTTTTATCCGAAAGACGATACACCTGGATGTACTATTGAAGCACAAGATTTTAACAAGCTAAAACCGGAATTCGATAAACTTAATACGGTAATTATCGGAGTATCCAAAGATAAGCTTGACTCTCATGATAAATTTAAAGAAAAATATAGTTTAGGATTTGATTTAGCCTCTGATGCAAATTCAAATTTATGCGAACAACTAGGGGTATGGATAGAAAAATCAATGTTCGGTAAAAAATATATGGGTATTGATAGAGCTACGTTTTTACTTGATAAGGAAGGCATAGTTAAGCATATTTGGCGGTCGGTAAATGCTAAAAATCACGCTCAAGAAGTACTTGAGAAATTACGGACTATGCTTTCTTAAAATGTCATACCGTGGCTCATTTTTTTGTCATTGCGAGGAAATTGTATAGCAATTGACGAAGCAATCTCAGGATATTTGACGAGATTGCCACGCAGCCTACGGCTGCTCGCAATGACGTTTCATTTCTTCCATCTATTGTGAAACCAAAACCATTGAGCAGGATTTTGCTTAACCCATTCTCCTAGCATTTGATTAATATTAAGCATAATATTATAGCAATCGGCTTTATTATCGCCGGTTTGCTCAAACTTTAATTGCGGGTGAACTATTACTTTAAAATAACTGCCTTTAGTTCTAATGATTTGGCAAGGTATAATTGGATATTTATACTGCAAAGCAATTTTAGCGATGGCGCTTGCAGTCATAGCAGGATGCCCTAAAAAAGGCACTTCAATTCCATCGTTCATTTTTTGATCAACAAGCATAACAATAGATTCACTCTCCTTGATAGCCCTGACTAAAGCTCTGCTACCTTCAGGACCTTTCGGTATAAGTCTTAATTTATCACCGGCACGACTTGCATTAACCAACTTGTTAACATACGGGTTATTTGCTTTACGATAAATTACGGCAACTTTTGGATAAAATTTATGAAGAATCTTAATACTAATATCCCAATTGGCAAAGTGACCGCCAAATAATAAAAAAGGTTGTCCTTCAAGTTTTTTAATATTTTCTATGCCGATTATTGCGATTCTACGCTCTAACTCGGCTTCATCCATCTTGCTAACATATGTAAATTCACCGATAAACCTACCAAAATTATCCCAAGTTTGATCTATGATTGTTTCAACATCACACATATCGCCGAATACTACTTTAATATTTCGTCTAGCAATTTTATTAACAGCAAATAATATACCGACTTTTCTTGCTATAAAACTACAAATATCCGCCGCTTTATCTACACCGAATATTCCTATTACTTTCAGGAATATAACAACGATAAAATACTCAATTAAATATCTAAGCTTTTTTAAAAATTTTTTCATTTAATAAATCAGGATGGTTTATAGATAATTCTACATCTAGACAGACAATATTATTATTTAAATCATTAAACTTAACATGATCTTTTCTTGTAGTAACTAAGGTAGCATTATGCTCTTTAGCTAATGAATATAAATTTTCTAAATCTGCTTGTAAATAATTATAATGATCAGGAAAAATTTTGTAACCGGTTATATTTAATCCGTAATTTTTTAAAGTCGCAAAGAAACGCTCAGGATTACCGATACCGCTAAAAGCAAAATAATTTTTAGTTTTATCTATATTATTTGAAGGAACTATTTGAGCATTTATTAACTTATTGACATAAGGAGTTAAAATATTTGGTATTTTATCTTGGTGGCTACTGACTAAAAAAATTAAATCAGCTGCATCAAGGGCTTTATTTGGATATTGTCTTAAAGGACCAGCAGGAATTAGAAAACCGTTGCCGAAAAGCCTTTGGCTATCTACTGAGACTATAGTAAAGTCTTTATGAAAATAAGGATTTTGTAGGAAATCATCAACTATTATTATATCAGGTTTAAGCTCGTTAAGTAACGGCACAATCTCTTTAATATTTTTAGTAGCAATAACTGCTCCGTACTTTGCAAGTATTACCCCCTCATCTCCTACCTCTAATGCTGTATGTCCTTGATGTATGGTAGTTGCACTTTTAAGGTTACTACCATAAGCCTTAGTTACTATTACAAAACTTACATTTCTAGCTTTTAGTAATTTGGCTAGATACATTACTATCTGCGTCTTACCCGTACCTCCTACGCTACAATTACCGACACAAATAACTTTAGCAGGCAACATAATAGGACGTGCTAAACTAGCTCGTAAATAGCCTAAAAATTGATATATCACGCTTATAGGCAAAAGCAAATAAGCTATAATATTTCGCTTCTGCCAAAATTCAGGATATAAAAGTTTGATCATAGTTTAACATTTATGGTAGTTAAAAATAAAGTCAAACGGATTGATTGCTTTATTATCTAACAGAATTTCAAAATGCAAATGTTCACCCGTTGCATTACCAGTGCTTCCTTGTATACCGATAAATTGACCACGCTTAATTTTATTTCCTTCCTTGACTGACATTTCTTTTAAATGAGCATATTTCGTAACAAATTTGCGTCCATGTTTAATCTCAACAAAATTCCCGTAATCAGGTGCTCTAGCGGCTTTTATAACAATTCCGCTTGCTGCTGCATATATCGGTGCTGCTTTTTTAGCTTGTAAATCAATACCGCTATGGAAACATTTCTTTTTTCTTTTCTTTTTATGAGGACTTGTCCTAGTTCCGTAATGGCTAGTAATTTTCGGCTCATATTCCGGCATCATAAGTGGTATTGTACTAATTATTTTATCAAGCTTGGTTAATTCTGAGATATTATTCCTATGAGTTTGTTTTTTTGCAAAATAGCTAGCTTCCGGTTTAGAGAGAAACTTATATTTTGAATGTAGTTTCGTTACAACTGCCTTTATATTAGCTATTTTTATTTCGGCTGCTTTATTAAATTCTGCCAGGTTTTTATTATGTAATTTGTGTAAAAAAATCTTATTTTGTTTAGGGTTATTAATTATTAGACCTAAGTTTTTTGCATATATACATTTGCTATTTTTGTTTGTTAAATCATACTGTACTACTAAATCCGCATGGCTGATTTTATATTTTTGTTTTAATTGAGATGAAGTAGTAGCAAGTAACGTAGTATCACTAGATTTTTTAATACTGCTACAACCTTGAACAAGAAAAACTATAAACAGTAAAAAGATATATTTTTTAAAAGACATTAAAGATAAATGTATGTAAATTTCAAATTAAGAGTGCCACTTAAATATTCTGTTAATTTCTCTAATTCTCCTCTAATATTTGGAGGGTTAATTAACATTAACCCACACTTTACCATATTTTTATCACTATTTAAAAGCTCATATTCAATAATCATAGTTTCTTTAAATCCGATATTTTTGTAATTATGGTAAACATCACAGACTAAAGATAAATCTTTTATAGGATACCAAATTAAGACAGTATTATTAAGAACTCGTAGCTTAATTTTTTTAAGTGCTTCAAGTAATTTTTGAAACTCATTTTTTACTTCAAAAGGCGGATCAAGAAAAATTAATCCTCTATTCTCTTTAAATGGTAGCAAAGCTTTGATAGCATTATAAGCATCTATATTATGCGTATCATTTGGTAATAATTTTTTTAAACTTAAATAATTGCTTGGATGAAGTTCGCATGCAATTAAGCGATCATTTGGTCTTAATAATTGCTTAATTATAAAAGGTGAACCTGGGTAGTGACTTTTGCCTGCTATATTATTATATTTAAAAAAGTTTGTAAGAGCTGAGGAATAGGATCGGTAGCTTGCAGTAATTTATTAATTCCCGTATCGCTTTCTAGAGTTTTAGAAGCCGCCTCCGAGTTTAAATCGTAAAGACCTAGCCCAGTAAAAGCATCTAAAACCTCAAAAGGTTTTTCTTTTTTCTTGAGTTGTAGTTCATTTTAAATTAATCATAAATTTCACTTCTATGACCAACTCGCACGCATGGCTCTATGTCATTCCCGCTTTCGCGGGAATGACATAGAGCATATACTTTATAAACCATATTTCTTTTTTAAGCATTCCGTTGCTTCTGCTGAAGTAAGTAATTTATCACTTTTATTATTGCTTCTTGCTAAAGCAGTTTCTGCATCTTCTCTATCTTCTTTTAGTTCACGTAAATAATTTTTAATGGCTTCCCGTATTAGTAGATTTAGGCATCTCGTCTAATTTAGCTACAGTAATTATATATTATATCATAGTATAATTTTACTGTGCAATCTTTCGTAAAAGCAGTGTAGATTAATACTATAGCCTTTAATTAGACATTCTTTAAGTAAGTTAGTAGCCCATTTTCTGAAAGCGATCCCTCTCTTAGAATTTACCCTATATCCTACTGATGTTATCATATCTAAATTATAGTATTCTACTTGGTATGTTTTACCATCAGCGGCAGTATGTGCAAAATTTGCACATACTATATTGTCTAGTTTTCTTTCTTTTAGAATTTTATTAATATGTTTTGTAATAACTGTTCTATCTTTGTCAAAAAGTTTAGCATTGCCTAGAAAAAGTTGTTTTATAGTGTAGTTTAGCTTTCCGATGTCATTCCCGCTTTCGTGGAAATGACATCGAGTTTTTTATTTACTATCATTTAGTTAGCAATGCCTTACTTTAAACATTTTTTATAAGCGTAAGCCATTCTTCTTCATCAATAATTTTAATATTAAGCTCTTTAGCTTTTTTAAGTTTACTGCCTGCATCAACGCCGACTACAACTAAATCCGTGTTCGATGATACGCCAACTGCAACTTTAGCCCCAAGCTTCTCAGCTGTTGCTTTAGCTTCTGCTCTAGACATCGTCGGTAAACTACCGGTAAATACGACTATCTTGTCCATTAAACTACTCTGTTCTCTAGTCTCTTTATAATCTTCAATATTTAATATTTCACCAAGTTTTTTGATAAGCTCAATATTTTCTTTAACATCAAAAAAATCAATAATATCTACTAAAATCTTATCACCGATTCCTTCTAAATTGTTTAGTTTTTGATAAATATCAGGCTCATTTGTTCTAAGCAATTCCATTTGAGCTATAAAATTATTATAGCTGCCAAATTCTCTAGCAAGTAATTTAGCATTTTGTTCACCGATATGCCTTATGCCTAATGCATATATAAATCTTGGCAAACTAACGTTTTTTGATTTTTCTATATTTTTAAAAAGATTTTCTACTGATTTTTTACCCCATCCATCCATATTTTCAAGTTTTGCTAAGCTAGAGTCATTTTTTTCTTTTAAAAAGAAAATATCTAAAGGATTACTAATCAATCCCTTATCTATTAAAAACTCAACTTGCTTACGCCCAAGCCCCTCAATATCCATAGCATTTTTCGATACAAAGTGACGGATACGCTCATAATTCTGAGCAGGGCAGTTAAGGCCATTATCACAGCGTATAATAATATCTTCAGGCGTATAATGCAATTTAGAATTGCATGACAGACAAAATAAAGGAGTATCAAACGTTTCTGTATCATTAGGACGTTTATCAAAATCAACTCCCATGATTTTAGGAATAACGTCACCAGCACGTTGCAGGAATACATAATCCTTAATCCGCAAATCTTTTCGTGCAATTTCTTGGAAATTATGTAATGTTGCTCTGCTAACAGTTACCCCGCCTATTTCTATGGGTTCAAGTTCGGCTACCGGTGTTAACGTACCAGTTCTACCGACCTGTACAGTAATAGAAAGTAACTTTGTTTGTCCTATTATTGCAGGAAATTTATGAGCGGTAGCAAAGCGTGGACTTCGTGCAATAAAGCCCATTCTATTTTGCAGTGCAAAATCATTTAGCTTATATACTACTCCATCAATTTCATAAGGTAAATTTTCTCTATTTGTTTTGAGATATTCGTAAAAGGCGAAAATTTCTTCTTCAGAACTCGCAAGTTTAGATATTTCATTAATGTTAAAGCCGCATTCTTTTAATTTTGTAAGTAATTGATCTTGTGAAGAAGCGAGATTCTGTTCAGTTACCCCTCCTGAATATACAAAATATTTGAGCGGTCTTTTAGCCGTAATAGAAGAATCAAGCTGACGAAGTGATCCGGCAGCAGCATTACGAGGATTGGCAAATTTATCCTTGCCCTGCTCTTCTTGTTCTTTATTTAGATTTAAAAAATCTTGTTTTTCAATATAAATTTCCCCTCGTACTTCTAAAAACTCCGGAACATTATCTATTTTATGAGGAAAATTTTTGATTGTTTTAATATTTGCTGTTATATCTTCACCGACATATCCATCACCTCTTGTAGCTCCCGTTGTAAGCACCCCGTGTTTATAAACAGCAGAAAAAGACAAACCGTCTATTTTAGGTTCACAAAAGATAGGAGCAAACTCATTAAGGCGTAAGAAAATTTTTATACGGTCTACAAAATCTCTCACATCTTGCTCATCAAAAGCATTACTGAGAGATAGCATGGGCACTTGATGCGTAACTTTAGCAAATTTATTTGCTATTTTAGCCCCTACTTTTTTGCTAGGACTATTTTCTAAAATTAAATGAGGAAATTTTTGTTCTAACTTGAGATTGGTATTAAATAGCTGATCATACTCGCTATCAGAAACTAAAGGATTATCTTCTATATAATAAGCATGGTTATACGCTGCAATTTTATCAGCGAGTTCTTCTAGTAATTTTTGTGCTTCCTCTTCAGATATTAAATCAATATTTTGCATTAGTAGTTCATACTTTTATTTTAATTTACAATCAAATCCAATTCCTAAAATTTTTATTTTCTTCAAAATCGCTAATTGCTCGTTTTAGTCTTTCAGCATTTTTAGGACTTTTTAACAAGTATAGTTTCCTCCATAGCATTATGATCTTCAAGCGACATAATAACCACCGGTCTTTGTTTTTATCTAGTTACAATCACTGAAGTGTGATCTGCACAAACTTTTTTCATAACATAACACACTTAAGTACGTTTACATGTAATAAGGCATGTTTTATAACTAGTCACTTTAAGAATCAAAATCAAAATCTTTACCTAGTTTAATATATGCTCTAATACGGCTCATGAGATTTTGGAAATATGTTAAATTATGCCATGTCATTAGCATAGAGCCAAGTATTTCACCGATTCTAACTAAATGATGTAGATAAGCTTTACTATAGTTTCTACAAGCAGGACATAGGCAATCATGTTCTAGCGGCTTGTTATCATCGGCATATTTGCTATTGCGGATATTTACCGTACCGTATTTCGTAAAAGCCTGACCGTTGCGACCTGAACGTGTCGGGATTACGCAGTCAAACATATCTATACCCCTGCTAACCGCACCTATAATATCAACAGGCTTACCGACTCCCATTAAATAACGCGGCTTATTTTGCGGCAGAAACTCAGGAGCATAATCAAGTACTTTAAACATAAGCTCCTGCCCCTCACCTACTGCAAGTCCACCTATAGCATAACCCTCAAAATCAAGTTCTACTAGATCCTTAGCCGATTGCTCACGTAATTCTTCGTAAACGCTACCTTGAATAATACCGAATTGTGCATAGCCTTCCCGCTTAACAAAAGCATTACGTGATCTATTCGCCCATCTAGTCGTAAGCTGCATAGAAGTTTTAGCTTCTTCAAAGGTTGCAGGGTAAGGCGTACATTCATCAAAAGCCATAGTGATTGTGCTACCGAGCAGATATTGTATTTCGGTAGAACGCTCAGGAGTTAACATATATTTATCGCCGTTAATATGAGAGCTGAAACTTACTCCCTCTTCGGTTATCTTGCATAACTTCGATAGCGACATTACCTGAAAACCGCCAGAATCGGTTAATATCGGCTTATCCCAATTCATGAATTTATGTAAGCCACCAAGCTGTACTATACGTTCGGCAGTCGGCTGAAGCATTAAGTGGTAAGTATTGCCAAGCAATATATCCGCCCCCGTTTCTGCTACCGATTCAGGTAGCATTGCCTTAACCGTTCCTCTAGTTCCAACTGGCATAAAAGCGGGTGTACGCATCTCACCGTGTGCGGTTACGATAATACCACTTCTAGCTTTTTTATGCTGATGATGAATATTAAAAGAAAATTTTGACACTGATAATCACTTATTTTTAAAAGTAATATCTTAGCATACTATAGTTTATCCTGGAATATAAAAATTAAGATTAAAAGCAGTTGTTTTATGCTGTAATTTAGCCTTCCGATGTCATTCCCGCGTAATGATAATCTTTTCAACTCTAAATAATTATAGTCATTGACTTATTTTAATTACTTTATAGATTACTTTTCTTAAAAATGATAATTAAACTCTGTCATTCATAATATAATTTAATTTATAAGAGTTAAAATATGGAAAATAAAGAAGAAGAAACTTTAACCTTTGAGTGAATAATAGATGAAGAGGAGGAAAAGCGTTTAAAAGCTCACAATGCAAGGAAAGAGCTTAAGTTAATATTAATAACATTTGCTATTATTCTCACTAGTTTTTTAACTTTCTGTTATTTCTTTTTTAACTATATAGAAGAAAAAGCAGCAGGGTATAAATTACAGCAAGAACAAGAAGCAAAAATAAATAATAACACAAAATGAAATTGTTTAAATACAATGTAACCAAAAACTATCAATCTATTTAAAGTTAAAAAATTATTTGTTATTACAATTTTTACACTTTTGTTTTAATTGTAATCAACTATTATTAATATAAATAAAATAACTTTTATGGAAGATATAAAATCTTGGAAAGAAAAGTTTGAAATTTGTGTTTACGCTAAAAAGCTAGTTGATAAACTCGAATATTTAAACACTAAAGTAAAAAATCCTGTTGATATAGAGGAAGTTAAAACAGGTATCTACTACGCTCGTAAATATCATGGTTCACAAATGCGTCAGTCAGGTGATCCGTATTATTCGCACCCGATCGAAGTAGCGATTATGCTTGCAAAGTTTGTAGCAGACGAAGCGCCTAAGCTTTTTACTTCTAATATGATAAATGCTGCTCTACTTCCACTATACTATTGAGGATACAGAACTTACTGAAAAGCTGATCATCGAAATTTTTGGTAAAGAAATAGCAAAACATGTAGAAGGTTTAACTAGAATTAAACCTCACGGACAAATCAGTGTCGAGGAAAGCTTAAACCTATTAATTAAGCAAAAAAGATAGGATACCGCACTTATAAAATTATTTTCGTATTCATAATGTACAAACATTAGCAGCTAAATCACCTGAAAAAGCGAAGCAGATCATTGTGGAAACATTTAAGAAGTTTCTAGTTGTTGCTATACATTTAGAGTGTTATGAAATTGAAGAAAAGTTTAATGAAATTTGCTATAGGTTTTTATACAAAGATAAATTTTCTCAACAAAAATAAATATCATTATTCACTATGAATAACCTGTTTCTTTTTCCAACTTCTGAAAATGATTTAGACCAAACATACAAATTATAAGTAATGGAATCATCACAACAAACAAACCATATTGACCCCAATATTTTGTTAAATATATAATTCCAAACGAAGTAATTATACACATTAAGGCTCTAGAAACAGCATATATCATACTACTGTAAAGCGTTGAAAAACCGGAGCCTAAAAAAGATTGAAACAGCAGGAACAGTATCAAATGAACATATTATCAAACCTATTTGAATTAAAAGAAGCTGGAAAGGTGGAGTTGTACTTTTTAAAAGGTATGGTGCAAATAGAATAAATATAAGAGTAAAGCTAATTTTACTCTAAGAATTTTTAAAGGATATATTTTATAACTTAGAAAACATATTAAAGACATACTAGCTAGGTGGAACATTGAAATAATAAAATTATGATGAATAACCTGAGCTGCACTATATCCAAATGCATTCTTTAAAACTTCACCACAAGTAATATAAGTATAGTAGAAAATATGGGCCAAGCACAACCATTATGAAAAAATATATAGTTGTCTTCTTATTAGGTTTTTGGTAAAAAATCTCATCGTTTTTTAATTCTTTTTTGTTGATATTTGCTTTTTCATATTTTCGTAAAAGTCTAGCACTTGCATCTACAAAATCAGGCGTTTCTCTAAGATGAGCTTTAGCGTAACCTCTCACAACTGCAATAATTGCATCTATCCAAACGGCAAGACGCCAATTAAATCCTTGAGTAGTAACTAAAGATACTATAGCTAAAGCTACAGTTGTCCCAATTACTGATGCTACGGAGATAAAAGAAACTACGGGATATTGTATAGGTGGTTTTGTAATTTCAGTTAAATAAAGTTCTGCTACTACTATTTCACCTACAGAAGCTATACCTTGAATTGCACGGCAAATTGTGATTAATACAGCAGCAAAATAACCTACTTGCTCATAAGTAGGAGCATTTGCCATAATTATACAGGATAAAGCCATTAAGGTAGATAATAATAGTAGATTTTCGCCCTAATTTATATCACCTATTCGACCAAAAACATATGCTCCTAGTGGTCTAAATATAAAGGTAGAACAAAAGGTAAAGGCAGAGAGAAGAGCAGCTGCACTCGCATCATATTTAGGAAAGAACAATTCATTTATACTGCTAAATGGACGTACAACATTAAATCAAAATACTCAAGCAAAGTAGCTGTAGAGAAAATTCCCGTGGCTGCTTTTTGGTCGCTTGTTAAACTTCTCTGTTCTTTTTCATAGCCTAGCATAAATTCTTTACAAAAAATTAAATTGTAAAGAAATTTATACTGTTTTATATAAAAGTCAATAGAAAATTTCACTTTACACGATAAATAAGAAAAGGAAGTGCAACTTAATATATGCCGTGAATTGATAGAAAAAAGCTATAATATATTGCGATGTTTTTTATAGTTGTAATTATATAGATTTAACTGTATTCCCCAGCAAATAGTAACGTTAAAAGCAAGAAACAAACTAACAATTAGTACTTTAAATTTACTTTATTTTATTAGCATGGATAGATATGTGATAAATAAACTAATTGAAAGAAAAAATAAATAATGTACAGTAATAATGGTTCATTTTTAGATTGAACAGCAAAAATACTATACTATCATTGGTAGTTATAATTAAATATATTCAAAATATGCTTTTTCAATCACTAAATTTATACTCTATCTTAGTTGCAGGTCTTACAGCTACTTTTATCGTGTTTATGCGTCAATTATCTTATTACAAACAGCAAATTATTAATAAGGATGTAAAAATAATACCTGCATATTTTGATAAAAAAATGTTATATAAAATTCTTAATAATAACTGCGATAGATATTCTGCTCTTGAAATGATTAAATCATATTTTAAGTTGAAAACCGCAAGATCGTTATCATATGAAGAACTTGAAAATGATAAGCAATTAAGCGAATTATTTAGAGATTCCTTAAACTATTTTATTGATGATTTTATATCAAAATCCGATAAATCAGTTACAGTAAATAAAGTGTTTAGTATACAAGATGAACATAACAATACTCATAAATCATATGCGTTTTTAGAGAAAAATAAAATATCGGACAAAACACATCAAATGCTTATATATTTCAAAGTGCATTATATAATGACCAAAGACGACGAAGAAAGCTTAAACACTTTCATACACTTGGCTAAGATAATGTAGATTTCCCAAAAACAAAATTAGACACTCAAATAACAAATTTAAGAGTGAGCTTAACGAAGTCGTATAAGCGAATCTTACCAAATTCGGTATCAAGAGCTTAATATTGAAACTATATTTTTAAGTAAGACAGAGTTATTTAAAGCTCGGTTTAGAGTTACCTAAACCGAGAGATAAATTACTACTTACCTAACAGTGGATATGTAACATTTTTTAAGAATTTTCTTTTAATATAAGTACATACTAAAAATGTCAGTACGGTACTTGGAACATAGCGAATTATCGTAGGTAAATATCTTATTAAGGTCTTAGTTGAGACTAAGTCAGTAAACGACGTACTGATGCTCTCTACTAACTCTCTACTTTTTGATCTTAAACAATCTAAAGTACAATATCTATTTTTGTATTTTAAATAACATCTAACAGCTTCAATAACCATAGAAAATATAATAGAAATTATTCCGCTTTGCATAAGAAAATAAAATTCTAGACTATCCGAACAATAACAATAATTAGCAATAATTATTAAAACTAAACCTAGAATATTAAAAAAATAGACAAATGGTTTGCCATAAGATTTCTCTTCTTGCTTAATGCTACTTTTTAATAATTAATATATTAGAGATTTTAACATGGAATTACCTATTTCATAAGAATAGCGAGCAATACACCTGCACCAAAAGCGTAAGCGAGATTCCGCAAAGGGTGGTCACGTGTCAACTCACATAAATCCGCTACATTAGCTTTACCTTTATCCATTCCTTTATCTTTATAATGTTCCATAACGGGATGATAAATTACCTAACTGCTCATCTAGAATATCTCTGGATTACCTTTTAAATTACGTAATCTTGACACTAAGCTTTCAATATCTTTTTTGATACCTTCGACATCTGCTTTAGCAGAGTTTGAATTTGATTCTTTCATAATTTACTCCTTTATTAGTTTACATTTTGTTAAGCAAATTATTTTGCCTACAAAACTTATACGATGCTCCTCTTATAAGAACTTTACAATAGCTTAAACAATAAAAAAACCGAATCTAAACTAGATGCGGCTAAATTTAATGATTTTTTATTTCGTATTACTTCTACTTACTACCGAATGAAGAAACAATTTTATTAATTAATGACTCAATATTAATTGCTGATTGAGTATATTTTATCTCTTCATTAGCCGCTAAATTTTCATCGTCATTACCCGGTACAATTGAAATATATTTACCTCCAAGTAACCCGCTGGTGACTACTTGGGCTTTAGAATCTTTAGGTATTTTAACATCATCATTAATATTTAGATATACACTTGCATCAAAACTATTTGGATCTAAAGTAATTTGCTTTACACTACCGATTTTTATACCTGAAATCATTACGTCGCTTCCAACTGCTATCCCTTCCGCACTTTGGAAATGAGCAGTTACCTGATATCCTTTTGAGCTAGTTATAGAACTACCTGTTTTGTAGGCAAAAATCAAAAATAGCAAAGCAATAATTAATACTACAAAGCCTATAATTGTTTCAATAATGTTCTGTTGCATTGTTTTTTATATTTTATTAATTAATTACGGTTGCCATCTATTATATTTAAGATTTGATGTTTTAGGCAGCTTTTTAACTATTTTATTATTCTTTTGCCATGGAAAAAGCTGAATATTTTTTGGTATCTCATTTACCAAATGATGTAACCAAGCGTGCCAACTTGGCGGAATTTTTGTAGGTTCATTTACATTTTTATAAATAACAAACCTCCTTGGACGCCCTAAATAATCAATATTACGGCTTTCATAATATTGATTCAAAAACTCATCTTCTCCTACTTTTTTGTGAAAAAAAGTAATAAAACACTTATCTATCCACGACATTTTAAAATTTCTATAGCAGTTTCTCTTCCTTGCACTGCAAGTTTATCGGCAGCAATATTACCGCTATTATTTGCATGACCTTTTACCCATTTCCAAATAATAGTATGTTTACTCAATTCTGCGTATAATTTTTGCCATAAATCGGCATTTTTAACGGGTTCATTGTTGCTTTTACACCAATTATTTTTTATCCAATTATGAATCCAAGCGGTAATTCCTTGTTGCAAATATTTACTATCGGTATAAATCTCAATATTACAAGATTTTTTTAAAATCCTCAAGGCTTCAAGTGCTGCCGTAATTTCCATACGATTATTAGTCGTATCTAACTCATACCCAAATACTTCTTTGCTAGTATCATTAAATTGAAGCAAAGCTCCCCACCCTCCGGGACCTGGATTACCTGCACATGCACCATCAGTATATATCACTACTTTTGAATCCATAATATGCATTAACTAGGTTTAGAAGAATTACGAAACTTATCTAACATTATAACATTTGGACTTGAAGATGATGAAGTCTGATCACTTTTATTATTACTTATTGCCTCTTCATGTTGAGGATTTTCATGTATATTTAACGACTGATTAAAAGTGAGACTGTAATTATTATTGGAATCAACAAAGCTAATAAGTGCATCAAAAGGTACGTAAATTATTTCTTTAACACCGTCAAAACTTACCGTTAAAGAAAAGCCCGTATCATTTACTATTAAATTTTCAAACTGATATTGCAGTACTATTGTTATCTGTTTCGGATATGCCTGTTTAACTTTTGAAGGTAAAATTACTGCAGGGTTATCGGTTCTGTACGATATGTATATTAACTGATCCCAATATAAATTTTCATGCTGAATTTTTGTTAGAATTTTTTTCACAAATTCTAGCATATATTCATGCACAAATTTTTTATATTCAATATTCATACGAGAAAAATAAATAAAAATAAGTCAACGAAGTTTAATTTGAACAGTTTAAGTCATTGCAAGGAAAAACTGTAAGTTTTGACGAAACAATCTCAGGAGTCCTACTTTATGAGATTGCCACATTCTCTACGTTCGCCTGCAATGACAAGATCAACCGTTTTTAGGCAATGCCAATTTTTCAAATTAAACAAGTATAAGTGAGGGTTGTTCTGTTGCCCGGCACACCCTCCAGCCGCGTAGGATTAAGCTGCTAAAGCTAAATGACCTACAGAACGATTATTATCGTTTGCGTTTCTTTGTTTTGACCCATATGGCACAAGCCATCGGCGGAATCATCCCGAGTAAAAGCAATCTTTTTATTAGGCACGTCGATCCTATTTCGCCCCCCAAAAATACTCGATGAACTTCGTATTGTCTACTCTTTAAGAGTTATTACATATTTAAACTTTTCTAAATGACGTAGCTAATAAAGAGAAATTTGAAGGCAACACGGAACGCAGAACTGCAGGGTACACGCAAGTAACGTGAGGATTCGAATACCGGATCGACGTACAAATTACCTTTAGGAGCAAGTTATTTAGAAAGTTTTGGTGGAGGCGTCGGGTACTGCCCCCGAGTCCGCAACCTCTATTCTAAATTACGTTTATTACTATAGCTATATTAGCACCAAATATTATGCCTTAATTTGATTAAAATGTAAAGGTCAAATAAGAATTCTAGATTTATATTAAAAATGGACTTATAATAAATGGTTAGAATTCTAAATTAAAAACTTAATTATGCTACCAAATCTTGGAATTATCGCCGGCAGAGGTTCATTACCTTACTTAATAGCAGGTAATTATACAAAGCAAGGCGGTAATTGCTATATCGCAGCAATTAAAGACGAAGCTGATATAGAGCAAATTAAAGATTTTGAATATAAGATTTTAAAAATCGGTATGGTCGGGGAAGCTATAAAATATTTTAAGGAGCATAAGGTAAAAAATATTATTTTTATCGGTGGAGTTAATAGACCGAATTTTAAAAATTTAGCCGTAGATAAAATAGGCGGTTTATTGCTTTTCAAAATAGTTGGGCAAAAAATTCGAGGAGATGATAGTTTGCTAAAAATAGTAGCGGATTTTTTTGAAAGTTACGGTTTCAAGGTAATTTCAAGTAATGAAATATATAAAAATCAACAAGGTAACTCCAATATTATAACCAATACTCACCCTATAAGTTCAGATAAAAATGATATTGAGCTTGGAATAAAATTATTGAATCATCTAAGTGCATTCGATATCGCACAATCGGTTATAGTTGAAAGTGGCTATATACTGGGTATAGAGGCTGCCGAAGGAACGGATAATTTAATAACGAGATGTGCAGATTTACGTAAAAATCCTCATGGAGGAGTATTAGTAAAAATAGCGAAATTAGGTCAAGATAATAGACTAGATATGCCGACGATCGGTCCTAATACTATAAAGAATCTTGCTAAATATAATTACAAAGGGGTAGCGATTCAAAAAAATAACGTAATTATAGTCGAAGAGGAATTAACTATAAAACTCGCTAATGAACATAAAATTTTTATAACAAAATGTTAGCAATAGGTATTACCGGTAGCTATGCATCGGGTAAAACTTTTATGTTGGATTATTTAACAGAAAAAGGATATAAAACTTTTTGTGCCGATAGATGCATAAAAGAATTATATCAAGATGTAGTTTTGCAAGCTCAGATTTTAAAATTACTACCTGAACTTGAGTCTTTCAATATTAGAAAAATCAGTAATTTAATTTACAATAACGACCTAGCTAGAGAAAAACTACAAAATTTTATTTACCCCTTACTAATAGATAAACTCATTTTATTTAAAAAAGAAAATGCTAATTCCAAATTTGGCTTTGCCGAAATACCGCTGCTTTATGAAGCTAAATTTGAGAAATATTTTGATTTTGTCGTAACAATATACTGCTCTGAAGCAATAAGAATGCAAAGAGCAATAACGAGATCTTCGTTTGATATAGAAATTTATAATAAAATCAAAGAAATTCAACTATCACAAGAAAGCAAAATAGCAAAAGCAGATTTTGCTATAAATAGCGGCGTTGATATGTTAGACTTGGAAAAACAAATAGCGAAGCTAATAAAGGATTTGGAATGTCGAGTTTAAGAGAAATAATTTTAGATACCGAGACTACGGGACTTGACCCACGACAAGGTCATCGAATCGTTGAGATCGGTGCTATTGAGATGGTAAATAAGGTATTAACAGGCAGGAATTTTCATTTTTATATTAATCCTGAGCGAGATATGCCGTTTGAGGCTTATAGAATTCATGGCATATCCGGCGAATTTTTAAAAGACAAGCCTCTATTTCATACAATAGCCGATGATTTTTTAGAGTTTATTTCAGATAGCAAACTGATTATTCATAATGCTCCTTTCGATATTAAATTTCTAAATCACGAATTATCATTATTAAAAAGAACCGACATTAAACTCTTGGAACTAGCAAATACTATTGATACTTTAGTAATGGCTAGAAGCATATTTCCAGGCTCAAAATATAATCTTGATGCATTATGTAAAAGATTTAAAGTTGATAATTCAGGTAGGCAGCTTCACGGAGCTTTGAAAGATGCCGCATTACTTGCAGAAGTATATGTAGAGTTAATGGGCGGTAGACAATCCGCTTTTAAAATGGTTGATAAATCTGCCGTAATAAATAATTTAGCAACTAATCAAGTAAATAACAAAACAGAGCAAACTACTATTGTTATTAAACCTACAAAAGAAGAGCTGCAAAAACATAAAGAGTTTCTCAGTAGGATTTTAAAAACTGCTTAGTAAAACGTCATTGCGAGGAGAGGCAAAGCCTCGACGTGGCAATCTCAGGAATTTTATATTATTTCATGAGATTGCCATGCTCCTTTTAGTCGCTCGCAATGACGATTATCAACAATCCCCTTATCTATGAAAACAAATTTTCTTGTATTTATAACCTTTACAATACTTATCTCTTTAGGCTTTTGGCAGCTTAGTCGTTTAAAAGAAAAGAAATTATTTTTAGCTTCAATGCAAGCTAACCTAACCTCACCTGCAATTAATTTAGCAGAAATTCAAGACGGTTTACCTTATCACAAAGTAAAAATTACCGGTCAATTTTTGCCTAATAAAGACATATATTTATACGGTAGAAGGTCAATGTCGAGTGAAAAAGACGGATATTATTTAGTTACTCCTTTTAAAACCATAGAAGATAAAGTTATTTTAGTAGCACGAGGTTGGTTCAGTAATCGCAATAAAAATATTATCACGCAAGCTACAAACGACCGGCAGCACGAGATTATCGGTGTTACCATGCCATCAGAAAAAACTCGTATCTACTTACCTGCTAACGATATAAAAAATAATGTGTGGCTAACGCTAAATTTAAAAGAAACATCCAAAGTGTTAGGCTTAGATCTTGAGAATTTTTATATTATTGCGGAAGGAAAAGATATTAGCAATCTAGATATTTTATTACCTCTTGCAATAAATCATTTAGCAGCAATCAGAAATGACCATTTAGAATACGCCCTAACTTGGTTTGGACTTGCTATTTCTTTAATCGTAATATATGTAATTTATCGGCGTCGTTATATGGCTGTGGATGTCATCCCGCGAGCTTGTAGCGGGATCCAGAAAAATAATTAAAAAGACTGGACCCCGTGGTCAAGCCACGGGGTAACAGTAGAAAATCGATACATAAATGAGTGACTTACAAAGAGAAGCATCCGATCCTAATTACTCCGTTTGGGTATCGGCATCTGCCGGTACCGGTAAAACCAAAATCCTAACCGATCGATTTTTACGTCTGTTAATAACGGGCGTAGAGCCTTCCAATATTTTATGCCTTACTTTTACTAATGCTGCAGCTATAGAGATGCAAGTAAGGATTAATAGCAGACTTAAATATCTTTCTCTTTGCAACGCCGAGAAACTAGAAGAAGCACTTTTCTTAATGAGCGGCAATAAGCCATCGCCGCAAGACACAGAAAACGCAAAAACTTTATATGATAAAATACTAAATAGCAATAAGCTTTTAAATATCTATACAATACATGCTTTTTGTCAAAAAATCCTTAACACTTTTCCCTTAGAAGCCGGCATAACACCAGAATTTAAAATCCTTGAAGAAACTAAATTACAAGATATCTTCCTAAATATCAGAAACGAAATTTACTTAAGCGATGAACATAATGACTTAATGAAAATTTTACTTAACCGATTTCATGAAATAACTCTGCAAGATATTTTTACCGAGATAATCGAGCAGAAAATTAAATTCAGAAAGTTATTTATAAATAAGCAAATTCCCAAAGAAATATCTAATAAAAGATTAGCGTTAGGGGAATTAAATAATATTTACGATAAGGTAAAAAACTTATTTGCCGAGTATGATGTGGAGATAGCACCGAAAGAAATTTTTTTTACCAAAGATGGGACAAAACGAAAAAGCCTTTTATCGAAAGAATTAATAAGGAAATATCCTAAATTATTACTAGAGCTAGAAAAAATTACCTCTGAAATTTACCGATTAGATGAGCTGCGTCGCATAGAAGAGCTAGAATATCATACGAACTTACTTACTAAACTTGCGCATATTATTTTAAAAAAATACGATTCATATAAGGAAGAAAATAATTTACTCGATTACGACGATTTAATTTACTACACCGAGAAATTACTAAATAATAAAACTACTCATAAGTGGTTGCTGCATAAGCTTGAAAGCGAGATAAATCATATTCTTGTCGATGAAGCACAAGACACAAGCCCCTCGCAGTGGAATATTATTACTACTTTAATAACAGAGTTTAATGCTGTAGAGAGGCCAAATAATAGTGTTTTCATAGTCGGCGATGATAAACAATCGATCTTCAGTTTTCAAGGGGCTGATCTTCGTAATTTCAACTTAGTAAATGAGCGACTAAAAGCAAATCTTACAAATGCTAATAAGAAATTCAAAAATATCACCCTTGAATATTCTTATAGATCATGTACAGAGATTTTACAATTTACTTATAATGTTTTAAAAAATATAAAATCCAATTACCCGGGTTTATTCCTTTCGAATAATCCTTTAATATCCTCATTTCGTACACATCAAGGCTCTGTAACGGTTTGGCCATTAGTGACGAGTGAAAAACAAGAAGAGCTTTTTTGGGCACTACCTGAAGATTATGAAAATTCTAAATCTGCTGCCGATTTACTCATAGAAAAAATCGTAAATTTTATAAAAGAACAAATAGAAAGCGAAGAAATTTTACCATCTACTGCAAACAGAATATCTGAAAAAGATTTCATGATATTAGTCAGAAAGAGAGATGAATTTAGTAATAATCTGATCAAAGAACTTAGCAAAGCTAAGCTTAAAGTTGAGGTAAGCGATAGAATGAACCTTAAGGAAAATCTAACTATAATGGATTTAATTTCATTAGCTAAATTTGTGTTACTACCTGATGATGATTTAAATCTTGCCGGTTTACTAAAATCACCGATTATTGGAATAAGCGAGCAGCAATTATATGAACTTCTTGTAAATAAAAGTGAGAATAGCTTATGGGATATACTCTCTTCACATGAGGAGATATATAATAAGTTAGATTCTCTAATTGAAATTTATAAAATATCTATTGTTGAGAACTTCTTTGATTTAGTGGTACATAATCTAAATTTACGAGAGCTTTACGATGATGATAGTGATGATATGATAAATGAGCTATTAACATTAAGCAAAAACTATGCAAATGATATAGATAATTCACTGCAAGGATTCGTTGCTTGGTTTGAGAATAACGATATCTATATTAAACGTGATATAGAGCATTCAGACAAAATAAGAGTAATGACCGTCCACGGCTCTAAAGGGCTTGAAACTCCTATTGTTATATTATGCGATTCTACTACTTTACCGATAAGCAGCAATAAATTTATTTGGGATGATAAAGGAGAAATGTTTTTCTCTGCTAATGCTGCCGATACTCCTGAGTTTTTGCAAGAGCTGAAAGAAGCTGAAAAATTAAAAGATTTGCAAGAATATATAAGACTACTCTACGTTGCAATGACAAGAGCTAAAGACAGGCTGATTATATGCGGTTTTAGTAATAAATCTACCACTCCTGAAAATTGCTGGTATGAAATAGCCAAACAAACTTGCGATAAATCTCTCAATTAGTAGCTGCTATATTAAATATAATAGACTATTAAGACGCACATATATTTAAATAGCATCTTATGTTAAAAATTTTAGAAAGTTTCTTTGAAAATAAAGCAAGAATTAAAATAGAAAGGTTAAACAATTACCATCCCTGCATTATGCTTATGAAAAAGGTCATAAGGAATAATACTTAAATTTTTTTCTTTTAAGGCTTGTTTATACTTTGTTATTTTAGAAATAACAACCACAACAAGAAAAATAAAAATACTTATTAACAGAGGATATAAGATATTTAACTGATCAAACATCATTAATTTCACAGAATTTAGTTAGATACTACATAATAGTAGTAACATTTATTTGAATTTCAACTTAAATATTTTTTATTGCAATTTAACTCCTATATCTTAAATTTAAATCATTTATAGATATTGTCATAAGAAAATTAATAAGATTTTTATTGAAACCGCTACTTCTAAAATAGATAGCATAATAATTTATGCATTATGATAATAATCATGCCTTAATAAATCAGATTTAAGAATACCACAATTATATTCATATGAATCTAAATAAGCTTGTAATTCATGAACATTTTGTTCTATTTTTTCATAATTATATTTATATGAGTTTTGGAATTTTTCAACTAATTTACCTTTATTAACAACTTTTTTATAAGCATCTTCTTTAAAAAACCCATCTTTTTGTTCTTCTCTACGAAAGTAATCCTTAAATTCACTATGTTTTTTCGGTAAATTAGAGATAAATTCTGCAAATTTTTCTAATTGAATATTGGTAATTAGAGTAAATACCAAACCTATATTTTCTTTATATTGGTTAACTCTTGAAATTTCATGCGCTATTGTATCTTTTTGTCCAATTTCAATAACATTATTAGATAAAATAACTAAATCTTTTTTATTAACCTCTTGCTTTTCAGATTCCTTTAGTTTTATATTCAGTATTTCCTCTTCTAATGCCTCTTTACTAAATAATTTTTTAAATGCAGCAAGCCACGGACCACAAGCTATACTTTCTAACTTTTTAAAATATTCTTTTAACTTCATAACTAATTTCCTTGTTTATATTTTCTTAGTTTAATTTATAGTACTAGTTGGAAGTAATCAAGTTATAGAGCTAAGAAAAATTAATACTTTTGTAAAAATTATATATAGCGTGAAAATTGAAAAACAGTGTTAAAATGCTTAAAATAATTTGACTATTTTAGAAAATTTTAATAAAATCTATTAATAAACTCAATCGATAATACAAAATATGAAAACAGCTTTTATCTTCCCCGGTCAAGGGTTGCAATTGATCGGCATGGGAAAAGATTTTTATGATAATTTTAAACCCGCCAAAGAAACTTTTCAAATCGTTGATGAAGTACTAAACCGAAAACTCACTGATATAATTTTTAATGGACCTTCTGAAGAACTTACCTTAACCACTAACGCACAACCGGCATTAATGGCAGTATCTATGGCAATAATAAATATTATCAAAGCTGAAACCGGTAAAAGTTTGGATAGTCTTTGCGATTATGCTGCCGGTCATTCGCTAGGTGAATATAGTGCTTTATGTAGCACCGAAAGTATTAACCTTGAGACAGCAGCAAAACTACTTCATATACGTAGTACATCTATGCAGGAAGCATGTCCTGAAGGTGAGGGAAGCATGGCGGCTTGTATCAATATTCCGCTTCAAAAACTTGAAGAAATATTAGAAGAGATCAACAAAATAAATTTATGCCAAATTGCCAACGATAACATCGAAGGACAAATAGTTATTAGCGGCAAGACCACAGCTATAGATCATGCTATTAGTATAATTAAAGATTTAGGTTATAAAGCAATAAAGCTGAAAGTCAGTGCTCCATTTCATTGTAGCTTAATGAAGCCGGCAGAAGAAAAAATGCGAGTAGCTCTTGATAAAGCTGTAATTAATAAACCTCTGATACCGATAATCCAAAATTATACCGCAAAACCTACTCTAGATCCTACAGAAATCAAACACAATTTAATGCTTCAGATATGCGGGCGAGTTAGATGGCGTGAAACTTTAGAACTATTTCACAAATTAGAAATTGCTCATATAGTAGAAATAGGGGCAGGAAGCGTACTAACAAATATGCTCCGGAAAATTAATTATCCATATAAGTTAAGTAATATAAGTAATTTAGAAGAACTACAGCATTGTTTAGATAACATTAGTCAATAACTGTCTCTAATAACTTCTGATTCATAAAGTTTTTAAATTAACTAATATTATTATATGCAAATTAGTTTTAGTTTTTTTAAACAATTACTAGAATTATTCACTAGTGATTGGCAGAGCTATTTAGACAAGGTAATAGAAGATTTTAAAATTTAGCCTTAACAGATACTAATGACACATTTTTAAAAGAAGAATGTTATAATTGCTCTTATCCAAAAAAACATTAAAGAAGGTGAATATCCATGGTATGTTGCTCCTTTTAATAAAATAGATCATGCAAGTTTATTACTTACCAATATTCTCATATATTAGAGCTTGATTATCTAAATCAAAATACGGTAAAAGCAGTAAAAAATATGCTGCGAAATAACTTCAAAGATATATATAATCTGGAAATTTATATTATTGCTAATTATGAAGAACCTATAATTAAAAACTATACAATAATAGATAAAATAGCCGCAGGTAAAGTTATTACCTTTGAAGATTTAAATATTAAATATGTAGATCACACGAATGAAGAGTTAAAATATATAGGTGATATAGTAAATGATATTAGAAAACTAGACAGCAAGTTAGTAGCAGATATTCAAATATCATCAAATTTATTTATCAATGTTATTTTGTAGATTTTCTTATTACTCAGTGTACAATCATTTTTATGGCTGCATATTTTGAAGAATTAAACAATTTTCATCAAAATTTAGATAACCTCAATTTTTCCGTTATAAAAATATATTCCCGAATGCCAACCAAAAGACTATAAGAGTTTTGTCAATCTTAAAGCAATAACTTGGAATAGATTTTTAGTTAAATATCAGAAATTATTTGAGAACATTCAGAACATATTATTTAGCATCTGTAGTGATAGTGAGAATTTTGTAAAATTGTTAATTTCAGACTCTTATAATCTTAGCTTAAACAAGCGAATCGAAATGATAGAGTACTTAATAGATAAATACAAAAATGATACTAAATCTATTTATTACATAACCCAACAACTTTTTGATATTTGTGATGATAACACGGATATTAAAACTCTCGAAGCCAAGGCTAAACAGTTTTACAAATATATTGAATATTTCCGTAGTTGGGATATTTACCTAGTTATTGGTATATGGACTTTAAAGGGCCATCCGGATGTGATAAGGAAGCTTTGATTATGGGCAATTCCGTAAAGCCGGAAAATGATTATATTTAGTTAGAAAAATTATAAAATAATTCTAGAAATTGTGCTTATTAGATGATATAAAGTAAAGCCATAACCGGAGAGATGGCCGAGTGGCCGAAGGCGGCGGTTTGCTAAACCGTTATACGGGTCATACCGTATCGAGGGTTCGAATCCCTCTCTCTCCGCCAGTCTGGATAGTTAGCCAATTCTTGTAGTTTATCGAATGGAAAAGCCAAGGAGTAATCAAGATTTCCGCCTTTCAAATTTAGGTTCGCAAATACACATTATCGCCTTATTGCCTTGATTTAACAAGGATTTCAGCTCTTAATACAAACCTACTAATATGTTCTATGCTATTCATATTTTAGTTTATGCTAGACTTTTCTCTAATATTTTCTGTTACTTATACGTTATTTTCTACAAATTTCACCAATTTTAGCCATTTTTTTTCTAAAAATATGTACGCTATACAAACTAGGGGCTATTCCTCGTAAAATAAGGGATTGGAGGGCTTTTTGTAAAAATTTTTTTTAATAGAATTAATTGGTTATACCAAAATTTTTCAGTTTTTGTGTATAAAAATTGCACCTATTACCAGAATTGAGTGAGGACTTAAATAAAGCTCAAGGGTTGGGTCAGAAATATAAAGGTTTAAAAATTTCAATGTTTCTTCTTTATTACTACAGTCTGTGCTACCATTATTACACATGGTACATCCTAATTTTACTTTATCATTTGCTACTAAATCTTTTAATTGTGTTACTTCCTCTAAGGTAGCCAATTTTATATCACTTATGTTGCGAAAACCATCTATTACTTCATTAAATATATTATTTACGCCTTGCGAAACTGTCCTTCTTATATCATTTATATCTTCATTAGTACGCCAAGAAACATAAGGTAAACTACTATCGTATTTGTGAAACAAACCCCAACACCAACCTTGTACTCCTTCTGTATTTCCAAGTGTTGATTTATATAATTCATCTCATTTATAAATAATTTTTGTTCTTTCATTTTTTACTTCTTACAATAGTTAAATTCTATTTATTCAAAATAACCTAGCTATTTCAGCTTTTGATTACAACATAAATTATACAAATCTGCTAAATCATAAGTAGGAAAACCTATAATACACTATATAAATATAAGGTTTATCTCCTGTAACCTTAGGTTTAATAGAATTTATATATGAGTAGCAATTACACACCAAAAAATTACGGTTTATTCGGAAAATACATAAGTAAGATATCAAAAGCCATAATTACTAAATATAGAAAATAATATAAGCAATACTAAAAGTAGTAATTAATATGCAAAGATATTTAGACCCAACGAATGATAGTTTGTTTAAAAAAATCTTTCGTGATTTAGAGAGATTAAAGGAATGTATCAATGCAGTTCTTGAACTTCAGGAGGGTTTTAGAATTAAAGAAATAGAGTTTATGCCCATAGAGCAAGTACCTATGCTCAATAAAGGAAAAAAAGCATATTTGATTTAAAAGTTAAAGATGAAGCCGGCAGCTGGTATATAATCGAGATGCAAAATAGCAGAAATTAAGGAATAAATCTAAGGCGTTAACTACGCAATCACAACATACAAAATCGTATCCCGCTACCCAGTAAACGACCTCTTCAGCTCATTGGTGGGAAAGGACAAACCCACATAAGATATTATAACACTTCAATACTCAACTTACAATAATTATAGCTTAGTAGTTGAGATATTATTTAAAGGATTAAATTATGACTGATTTAATCAAACAATTTGAGGTGCTACTGTCATTCCCGCGAGGCATTGTTGTGTGGATCAATTTCACCTCTGTCATCCCGTGGCTTGACCGCGGGATCCAGGGGATCCAGGTAAAAATACTAAAATTATTAGTATTTTTTATTGTTTTTATGGACCCTGCGGTCAAGCCACGGGATGACAGAGGTGAAATTGATCCACACAACAATGCCTTCCTGCGAAAGCGGAAATCCAGTACTTTAAAGCTTTTTTAAAAGTTTTACCTTGAAAAAAATGATATAATAAAAAATCTTTAAAATTAAGATTTTTTAGCCTGGATCCCTGCTTTCGCAGGGATGACATCTAGGGCTTTTTAAAAATTGTCCGGTACTATACTTAGTGACACGCCGGCAAATAGAGCGGTCATTGTCCTTAAGTGCAACAGACACAACCTCAATTGCTAATGAGATTGCGGTTGCTGCAAATGTAGTAACTGATTGTTTAAAATAATTAACTAATATATTAAATTACTAATTGTAATTATTATCATTTATTAAAATAATCTCTCTTAATCTTCTATATATTCAAAAATTCCCTAAATCAATTCCAATTTATTTATGCTTTTAGTTAAATTTCTATTGCGTTCTTAAAGTTTCTTATTATGTCTATAGCTCATTTTTAACAAAATATTAAAATGTATAGAATTTAATAAGAATATAATTATGTTCATACTAAACATTTTTAAAACAAACTGGCACAAAAGATTATCCGAAAGTACAACAAGTGACCTTAGTAATAAAAATATAACTGATAAACAAGCAAAAGATTTAGCTGCAGCACTTAAAGCTAATAGATCTTTAACGTCGCTTTATCTTCCTTGGAACAACATAGGCGAGGCAACATTTAAAATAATTAATGAATATCTGTACAGACAGAAATAAAACTATAACCAAAAAAAGCAGAAAAGAAATATGAAGAACAGCAAAAGCAAGAACTAGAAACACAACAAGTAGAGGAAGAAAAAAGAAAACTATTGGAAGAACAAGAAAAACAACAGCAAAACCTCAAGCTTGATGAGCTAAAATATAATCAACTAATTTTAGTAATAAAAGAAAGTACGGAAGAAGAAGCAGAAAATTATTGGGAGAGTTATGAACCGGAGGCATTCTCTCATTTTTCTACCTTTCATGAGTTTATAAATACAATAACACATTGTAATGATGCATTATTAGGTTGTAGAGATATTAGATCAGATATATATTACAATGAACTATAGTGAATTCAGATGAATACAACTTTCTTCTTTAGCAAATAAAGCAATGAATGCCTATATAGTCAAATGCACATTTAAACCGCTTCAACGCACATAGCCATACCCATACCGCCACCGATACATAAAGTAACTAAGCCTTTTTTAGCTTTAGCTCTGCGTAAGCCGTGTATCAGAGTAATAAGTACACGTCCGCCGCTTGCCCCCGATCGGATGACCGATGGCTATTGCTCCACCGTTAACATTAACCTTCTCCATATCCCATTTCATTTCACGGTTTACATAAATACTTTGAGCGGCAAACGCCTCATTAACCTCGATAACTTCCAAATCATTAACGCTCCAACCTGCTTTACTTAAAGCTTTTTTGGATGCAGGAACAGGGGCAGTACCCATAAATACTTGGATCAACACCGGCTGAAGCATAAGAAACAATACGAGCTAGCGGCGTTAAATTATGCTTTTTCAAAACTTCTTCGGAAACTACCATAAGACATGCCGCACCGTCATTAATAGAGGAAGCATTATCCGATGTAACTACACCGTTTTTATCAAAAGCAGGACGTAATTTACTCAGAATTTCAAGGCTGATATCAGGTCTTACTGTTTCATCATGATCAAACAAACTAGTAGTTTTTTTAATCGTTACTTCGACAGGTAAGATTTCATCTTTAAAAACTCCTGCTAGCTGTGCTTTAGCTGCTTTCTTGTGAGAGCTTAAGGCAAACTCGTCCTGCTGTTGTCTGCTAATATTAAACTGTTTCGAGATATTTTCGGCTGTAATACCCATAAATACTCCTGAAAATACATCGGTTAATCCGTATACTGCATTAGATCAACCATTTTAATATTGCCGAATTTAGCTCCTGCTCTGATATAGCTACCGTGCATACAGAGCGACATATTCTCCTGCCCACCTGCTATAACTATTTCATTATCACCCATCATAATTGAATTTGCTGCAAGTACTAGGCTTTTAAGACCTGAGCCGCATACTTTATTAATCGTATAGCCCGGCACTTCTTTCGGTATTCCCGCATAAATCAGAGTTTGCCTCGCCGGATTCTGCCCACTACCGCCGGTTATTACCTGTCCAAGGATTACCTCACCTACTAAAGCTGGATCGATTTTGCTGTTTTGCAGTATATCCTTTATTAAATGAACAGCAAGCATAGGTGCAGCCGTTGTACTAATGCTACCCATAAACGAGCCGAAAGTAGTCCTTTTCGCATAAGTTATATAAACCAGTTTTGTTATAATGTGTACTCCTTAAACAATTTATCTAGTTTATCATTTATTAAATAACTAATATGTCCGCCTGCTACATCTATAAGCTTAGAGTTTTTTAATAATTTTTGCAAAGGTAAAATGGAAAATTTAGGTACTATTTGATCATCTTCTGCTGCTACTATATATACACAGGACAATGAATTAAACTCGGATCAATAATAA
The DNA here is from genome assembly GCF_000166935.1 of Rickettsia sibirica 246. Lineage (NCBI taxonomy): Bacteria > Pseudomonadati > Pseudomonadota > Alphaproteobacteria > Rickettsiales > Rickettsiaceae > Rickettsia > Rickettsia sibirica. Next base: position 885,795 of record NZ_AABW01000001.1, on the reverse strand, counting down.
AATTATTCGATTTTCCATTTAAGATTTATAAACATATTTTCATCTAATATATTTTGTATAATTTGATTATAAACCTCCTTAGATATACTATTACCTGACATAAGCCAATTCTCTATTCTCAATGCTAATTCTTGCTCCTTATCGGAAGTTATAGAGAAAAAATTTTTTAATTTAGCATTGAAATAATCAGGGAATAAAAGAAAAAATAAAATTTGAATATGAATTTTAGGAATTATCGTAAATTGTCTATGCCACTATCTAGTTTTAAATATCGATGCAACATTCTTATATAGAAAAAATGAGAAAAATCCCACGGGCAGGTAAGTAAAGTCAGAGTTTTAATAAATTTAGGCATAAGTACGTTTGTAGCTATCGCAAGGTTACCGCCGATACAATGACCTATTAACTTAATGTCTTTAATTTTCAAATTATCTATTACTTCGATTATTTTATGCACATAGTCGTCTAGTAAATATTTAGGTTCCTCAATCTCTAGCCAATCTATTAAATAAACTTCACCGTAGCTTCTCAAAGTTTCAATAAAACTTTTGTCACGAGCTAAAAAAATATTTCCAGTGAGTTGAAGATAGAGAGGATGGTTAGGAAAGTTGTGATGTCATCCTGACTTCTTTCTATGTCATTCCTGACTTCCCCTTTGTCATTCTCACGAAAGCGGGAATCCATTTTTAATTTATTTTTACTGGAATCTCTGGACAAACCACGGGATAACGTCGAGTAATACAACACCCTATAATGCTCTGTTTGCATTACTATTTTACCTGATTTTAAATATTAATTACCTAAATTATGTGTCTTTGTATAATTACTATAAAGGTCACAATATTCCTGTAGTTTATTACTATCTAGCATTGAGAGTATCTAGTAATTCTTGACAAAAGGCTAAATATATTGTATAAGCTCAGCACCTTCAGAATGTAATAACAAGTATATAGGCTCTAAAGTTTTAGGGGCAATATCTTTTCATAAAATCTTGAAGTGCTTAAGTTTTTTTTTTTGTCCTTAGGGATTTATAATGCTAAGTACCTCATCACGATCGTTTAAAAACAAATTCAGAGCAGCATTTTGGCCTGTGCATAATTACGAACTCGGAAAGTTTATTCCGATGAGTACCTTAATGTTTTGTATTTTATTTAATCAAAATGTTTTACGAATCTTAAAAGATAGTATTTTAATCTCCGAGATTAGTGCAGAAATAGCAGGTTTTGCTAAAGTTTATTGCGTTACGCCTGCCGCTGCTTTATTCGTGATTATTTATGCTAAAATGATTAATTATCTTACTTTTGAAAAGATCTTTTATTATTTAAGTGCATTTTTTATCAGCTTTTTTGTTTTATTCACTTTTGTAATCTATCCTAATATTCATATTTTTCATGTACATCCCGATAATCTAACTGACTGGATGGAACGTTATCCTCATTTTAAGTGGTACATCTCATTAGTAGGTAATTGGGGTTATATAGTATATTATAGTCTTGCCGAGCTTTGGCCTAATATTTTTTACGTATTATTATTTTGGCAGTTTGCTAATGAACTTACTACTACCGAAGAAGCAAAAAGATTTTATACTCTCTTTTCGCTATTCGGCAACTCTTCTTTAATATTAGTCGGCTTTTTAATGATGAATCTATCATCGGAAGATACTATTATTAAGAAGTTTATGAGTATTGCGGATAGTAAAATCACTTTAGTTCAAGTATCCACGACAATTGTGGCAATTGTTGCTATTATTTGTTGTTTGTTAGTTAGATTTATTAGCAAGAACGTTTTTACTAATCCGTTATTTTATGCTAAAGCAAAAAGCGGTCGCTCAACTTCAGAACGTATGGGGCTAATTAAAAGCTTTAAATATATTGCAAAATCAAAATATTTATGGCTACTTTTAATTTGTTCGGCAGCTTTCGGATTTGCTATTAACTTAGTCGAAGCCGTATGGAAAGCAAAAATTAAGGAATTATATCCGACTGTAAATACCTATGCTGAATTTAACAGTCTGTATATACTTTGGACAGGCGTGGCAATAATGGTTATGACCGTCATCGGTAATAACATTATGCGTATGCACAACTGGTTTGTAGCAGCAGTTATTTCACCGGTTATAATAATGGTAACCGGCATTTTGTTCTTTGTACTTATCGTATTTGACCAACAAATTTTATCATTATTTGATGGAGCAATTTTAATGTCACCTCTTGCTCTTGCCGTTTCAATCGGTGGTATTCAAAATATTTTAGCTAAAGGTACTAAATATTCTATATGGGATACTTCAAGAGAAATGTTATATATCCCTCTTGATGAGGAGCTTAAAACCAAAGGCAAAGCTGCGGTTGACGTGATAAGTGCAAAAGTCGGCAAATCCTCTAGCGGTCTTGTGCAATCTATTATTTTTACTTTAGTTCCAACTGCTACTTTTACCTTAATCTCACCAATTCTAATGGTGGTATTTACTTTTGTATGCTTAGCGTGGATTTATGCAGTAAGAAAAATATATTTTGAATATCAAAAAATAGCATAAAATAAATTATTGTCATCCCGCGACTTGACCACGGAATCTAAGAATACAAGTCTGTGACCAAGATACCGTGGTCAAGCCACGGTATGACACCGAACGCGTTTTTTGATCCACGCGGGTAATGCCCTTTTTAGCTAGGAACCTTACAGCATAAAACTATCGATGTTACTATGAATCAATCTCTCCTAAAGCTTTAGTCTCTATATTATCTAAGAAAATCTCAAAATTCTTTAAGATATCGTCTTTACTTTAATAAGAAGGCGGTTTAAGTTAGGGTAACTTTTTCACTCTTTATAAAATTATGAGGCTGAGGTTAATCCTTAAGTTTAATAGTAACAACTTCGCCTGCTAGAGAGTTCGGATCTTATTAATTGAATCTGGATGCGTAATTTCTAGGTTTTTTGGAGTATTATCTTCCTTGTTCTTACTACGGAATGAAAAAATTCTAGATGATGGCATTTGATTTACATTTTATTTAAAAAACGCTATTTATTATAGAGCAATAATTTATATTTAACAAGCAGGATGGTTAATTGTCATAAACTTTTCTATCATTCTAGTAACAGAACGTTCTAGCTCAATATCTAATTTTGAATAATCAGAAAAGTTAAACCATTTAAGTTCATTCGATTCGTTATTTTTTATAAAATTATCATTATTTACTGTTTTTAGTAAAAATCGTACATCATAGTGATAATGAGCAGGCTCCTTATGAGTTCGCGGAATATAATGGGTGTCTATATCAAAAATCTCCTTATTTATCGTTTTGATTTCATTAATTCCGGATTCTTCTATAGCTTCTTTAACCCCTACATTTAATATATTACTATCTCCATCACAATGACCGCCTGGTTGAAGCCACTTATCAAGCTTTTTATGGTGCATCAATAAAAATTTAGTTTTATCATTATTAAGTAAAAAAGCCGAAGCAGTGAAATGTCCTATTTGTAAATCTCAGCTAAAAGGGTTTTCATATTCATTTAAAAATTCAAGCATTTTTGTTTTTGTAACAATTTCTTCAGGATATGTACTACTGTAATTTTGTAGTTTAATATATAATTCATTCATAATGATAATTTTTTATGTATAGAGCTTTGATATTTAACTCAAATTTCTCTGCTAAGTCAAATAACAATAATTGCATAAAATTATATTGTCCATGTTTCATGGTAATTATCATTGACAATTAGTTAATGTTTAGTTATATATCGCATAACTAAAATTTAATATTAACTAATTAGGTTTATTTTTATGCTTAACAAAATAGTCGAATTATTTAGAAGTGATGATACCAACCCCTTGGTATGGTAAGCTTGCAGTAGTAAGAGCATGTGCTGTTGGAATTTATGTGATAGCAGGTGATTTACTTAAATCTCCGGCTTTTATTCTCAAATGTGGTGCCGATATAGTAGCAACAATGGGAGCAATGCTAGCATATGAGCATTATACAGACGCAACTTCGCAAGAAAGTCCGATGATAGGAAATGAAGCACAAGCTGCAATATAATAATAAAATATTTTTAACGAATTTAGAGGACACACCGACTCTAAATTCGTATTCATTGACAATTCAAACCGTTTTTTAGTCTAATTTTGACTTGTTTTAAAGAACGAGGAGTTGCGTCTGTAACTTCAATTTCAATATTTTCTGAAATATCTATTCTCGTACCGATAGCCGGAACACTACTGACTCTAGTCAATACTAATCCACCTATCGTATCAAATTCATCATAATCATTGTGTAGCTTTTCTCCTATTATTTCTTCAAGCACTTCTACTTCAACACGTGCATTTGAAATAATTGTTGAGTTATTAATAACCTTGAAATTATCGCTATCTAATTGCTGATCATGCTCATCATCTATTCGTCCTACTATTTCTTCTATCAGATCTTCAATAGTAACTAAACCGTCAGTACCGCCATACTCATCAACAACTATTGCAATATGTGTTCTCTCACGACGCATTTTTGCTAGCAAATCTAATAATTTCATAGAAGGAGCTGCAATTATATGCTTACGTATAAGCTTTTTTAAACGACCGTTTTGCTTTGTAGCTACTGCTTTAAATAAATCCTTGATATGAATGAACCCTACTACATTATCCAAAGTACCGTCATATATAAGAGTTCGTGTATGTGGGACTTCTAACTTAATAGACTCACTTAATTCTTCTAGATTCGTAGTTAATTTTATTGCCGCAATATCGGAACGCGGTACCATTATATCTTCAATAGTTTTATCTTCTAGCTCCAATAAATTAGCTAAAATATTAAGCTCGTCTAAAGTCATTTTTTGGCTATTAATTTTAAGGCGTTTTATGACACCAAAAAAATTATCGGGCGTTTTTGTTTTTCTAAAAAAAATTTTTATCGGAGAGAATAATTTTCGTACAGTAAAAATTAACTTATTATTTTGATTTTTTTTACTAGAATCTTCTTTTTTTGAAGATTTTAACATAAATTTTTTTATTTAGTTAATAAGGGGGGAAAATACCGAAATATGATAATATTTCAATTTCTAGATCTTCCATAATATTTGCTTCTGTGTCATTTTGATGATCAAAACCAATTAAGTGTAAAATACTATGTATTAAAAGATGAATAAAATGATTCTCAAAAGTTTTGTGCTGCTCGCACGATTCGTTATATATTACCTCATAACAAAATGCTATATCACCTAAATGCATATAATCAGAGTCACCTAAAAATTCAAGTTTAGAATATAAATCCTGCCAATTTAATTCGTTGCTTGGAAAAGAAAGAACGTTAGTAGCTTTTTCTATATTACGAAATTGTTTGTTTAAGGTCAATATTTCTGCAGCATTTGTTAGTAAAATTGATAATTCAAATTGTTTTATTTTACTAAAATTATCAAACCGCAATAAAATATTTTGAGTTATTTTTTTGATTAAACTCTTATTTATCTGCTTATGCTCACGCCATTTGTTGTAGTTTCTTACAATTTCTACGTTTATCATTGTACCAAATATTGAATAAATAGTCGTTATAGACTTAGCTGTAACTTAAGAGCATATTTTAAAAGCTGTATATCTTCATTAGAGATAACGTTAATTTTAGATTTTAATCTTAATGTGCTTACTGTCATTATTCGATCAGTCATGGCTTTACCTTTTGTGCTACCTATCATTACGTAGGCTTCACAAGGATAGCATTTATCGATGTTACTAGTTAAAGGTATTACTTGCACACGATTTAATGAAGCATTTGAGTAATTATTGCCAGTCTTACCTTAGCGACTTCTCACCTAACAAAGGATTAAAGTCGACCACCATACCTCAGCTCTTTTCATAAAAATCGCGTTCTATTAACCCTTCTACCCACTCATTGGCCTTCTCCTCAGCTTTTGTATCTTGAGCCATGGCTTTGTAAGCGGCGCCAAGCTTCTCATTAATTACATAAGGTTTTAACAACAAGTTGCTCAATAAATTTGCTAATTTTACGTTCACCTATTACAGAATAAAGCCTATAATAAACCGCTTCATCTATAGTAATTGTCATTTCTTCTGCATAAAATACTCGTATACACGTGTGTTACACGTATGATATCATATATATAAATTAATCAACATAAGGATTATTTACTTTAGTAAACAAAGATAATAGCTATGAAAACTGACCACACAGGCAATAAGCATGATATTTTAAGACACCAGTTTTTGTTGGTAATTCTCTTTTAATTTTTGAAAATCCTCATCGGCATGGTATGAAGAACGGGTTAGCGGGCTTGCTGAAACCATCAAGAATCCTTTTGTTTTTGCTACTCGCTCTAGATATTTAAACTCTTCCGGCGTAACATATTTTGCGACCTCAGCATGATTTTTGGTAGGCTGCAGATACTGCCCAATAGTTAGGAAATCAACCTTTGCTTCTCTTAAATCATCTATAACCTGTACTACTTCATTTATTTCTTCCCCAAGTCCTACCATCATACCGGATTTTGTAAAAATTTCAGGAGATAATTTTTTAATATTATGAAGTAAGCTTAAAGAATTATAATATCTAGCCCCTGGTCTAATCGTTTTGTATAAAGACGGTACTGTTTCGACATTATGGTTAAAAACGTCAGGTTTTGCGTTTGCTATTATTTCAGCTGCTCCTTCTTTTCTTAAAAAATCGGGTGTTAGAATCTCAATAGTAGTATTTGGCGATGATTTTCGGATTTCGCTAATACACTCCGCAAAATGTGACGCTCCGCCATCCTCAAGATCATCACGATCGACGGAAGTAATTACTACATGCTTAAGATTTAGCTTTTGTACCGCCTCCGCTAACCTTTGCGGTTCATACGGATCAAGTAAATCCGGTCTACCCGTTTTAACGTTACAAAACCTACAAGCTCTAGTACAAACCGAACCTAAAATCATCACAGTTGTATGTTTTTTTGACCAGCACTCACCAATATTAGGACAAGCAGCTTCCTCGCACACAGTATTTAATCTCAGATTCTTTATTAAATCTTTTGTATTATAGTACTCTGTAGAATTAGGAGCTTTTACTTTTATCCAATCAGGTCGTTTATTTAAATTAGCCATAAAACGGAAATAATTCAATTAATTTTGTCACTTCATTTAATACTTTCTGCTCAAGAGCGCTATTATCTTCATTATTTTTTAAGCCGTCTAAAATATCTGCTACCATATGACCGACTAATACAAAATCCTTTTCTTTAAAGCCTCTAGTAGTACATGCGGGAGTACCAAGGCGAATACCTGAAGTGATAAAAGGCGAAGTTTCATCAAACGGGATAGCATTCTTATTACACATAATCCCTGCTCTATCCAAAGAATTTGCGGCAAGCTTACCCGTGATTCCGTCTTTACGCAAATCCACTAAAACAATATGATTATCGGTACCACCTGTTAATATATCATATCCTCTTTCTTGCAAGCTACTTGCTAAAGCTTTAGCGTTACTTATTACCTGCTGAATATAACTTTTATATTCAGGCTGCAAATTTTCTAAAAAAGCTACGGCTTTTGCAGCTATTATATGCATTAACGGACCACCTTGTAGTCCTGGAAATAATGCAGAATTTATTTTGTGACCTATCGCTTCATCGTTAGATAAAATTAAACCGCCTCTTGGACCTCTAAGTGTTTTATGAGTAGTAGAGGTAACAGCGTGAGCATAAGGAATAGGGCTTTGATGCTCACCTGTGGCAACAAGTCCTGCAATATGAGCAATATCTGCCATAAAGTAAGCTCCTACTTTATCCACGATTTCTCTAAATTTTGCAAAATCAATATTACGAGGATAAGCAGAAAAACCGGCTATAAGTAATTTTGGTTTATGCAAATCCGCTAAGCGTTCAATCTCATCATAATCGATTAAATAAGTCTCTTTATTTACGCTATAAGAAACGGCGTTAAACCATTTACCAGACATATTAGGAGCTGCACCGTGCGTTAGATGCCCGCCGCTATCTAAGGACATACCAAGAACCGTATCACCCGGCTGTAATAAAGCAAGATATACAGCCTGATTTGCTTGTGATCCTGAATGAGGTTGGACATTTGCATATTTGCAGTTAAAGAGTTTTTTTACTCGTTCTATAGCTAAATTTTCAGCTTTATCTACTTCCTCGCAACCGTTATAGAATCGCTTACTTGGGTATCCTTCGGCATATTTGTTAGTCAGAAGCGCCCCTTGAGCTTCAAGCACAGCAGGACTTACGAAATTTTCTGATGCAATAAGCGCGATTACGCTACTTTGACGCAGCTTTTCATGCTTTATTATTTCATTAATCTCTTTATCCGTTTCGTGTAAATTATTATTAAAAATATTCATTTATCCTCATATTTTTTTGGTTTTGTTGTGTGGATATCTAATCATCATTGCGAGGAAAAATTGAAAATTTTGACGAAGCAATCTCATACCAAAATCCTGAGATTGCCACGCAGCCTACGGCTGCTCGCAATGACGGTTATTTATAAAATTAATCGCAATCTCAAGCCCCCGTCCATCTATTGAATGAGCAAGAGACGTTAATTTATGTCCGCTATGCTCTATATGCAGCTTAGATAAATAGTTTGAAGCATTATACATCTCGCTAACACCGACCACCTCATCTAATTCCCCATGAATCAAGCATATAGGAGTAAGCTTATTATTCACTTCCATAGGTGGAATTAATGCACCCGAAAAACCTATAGTACAGCAAAACGGCTCTTTTTGAACTAGTGTTAAATATAATCCTATCATCGTACCTTGAGAAAAGCCAATAATGATAGTATCTTTGTTGGTTAGATTTAACTCGTCCTGCTTTTGCTTTATTATATCTTCAACCTTAGAAATATTATTTGCAATTAGCTTTGCCATAATATGCGGGCTGCGGTCTTGCAAACTAAACCATTGTCTACCATAAGGCATCATATCATAAGCCTCGATACCATGCGGGGAAATAAAATGACAATTGGGTAAATAATTTTTGATATAAGGCACAAGTCCTATTAAATCATGTCCGTCCGAGCCGACACCGTGCAGTAATACTACTAGCTTCTTCGGCGGCTGCTCTTTACTTTCTACTTCGGGGTATTCTAAATATTTGCTCATGTTTTTATATGTTTATGTACTTAAAATATTAAGGTTGAGTAGTAGTGAAGGTCAATTTCAAAAAGAGCAAGGAGTCTGCAAGGCGAGGAGCGGAGCGTATACTCAATACGTGAACACCGCAAAACTTACTAGACGAATACGCCAATTTTTGAAATTCACCGAGTATACGCTTTCAACATCTTCTCAAGTTCTCCACTTTGATATAACTCTCTAACAATATCACACCCGCCGACTAATTCTCCGTTAATGTATAATTGTGGGAATGTCGGCCAGTCGCTAAATTTTTTTAAATCTTCACGTAATTCAGCATCAAAAAGTACATTAATATCACGAAATTCTACACCTAATTTATTCAAAATAGCTACTACGGTTCCTGAAAATCCGCATGCAGGCGACTTTTTAATACCTTTCATGAACAATACTACTTTATTATTTTTTATCTCATTTTCTATAAATTTAAAATTTTTATTTTCTAGCATTTTAAGACTCAATAATTTATCTTCTAAAATACACTTTCTATAGCAATATATGCAAGCACAAATAGTTAATAAAATTTTTGAGATTTTTAGCAAGAATAATCCAAATCCGAAAACCGAATTAATATATAAGAATGATTTTACCTTATTAGTAGCGGTAATATTATCTGCTCAAGCCACCGATATATCAGTAAATTTAGCAACTAAATCTTTATTTGCAACTTATGATACACCAGAAAAAATTTTAGAACTCGGCGAAGAAGGACTTAAAAAATATATAAAATCTATAGGACTATTTAACAGCAAAGCAAAAAATATTATCGCATTATGTAAAATATTGATAAGCAATTATCAAGCTTCAGTACCGAATGATTTTAAGGCATTAATTAAGCTACCGGGCGTTGGCAGAAAAACTGCTAATGTTGTACTAAATTGCTTATTCGGCATGCCTACAATGGCAGTTGATACACATGTCTTTAGAGTAGCCAACAGAATCGGGCTTGCTAAAGGCGGTACTCCTGAAATAGTAGAAAAAGAGCTACTGCAGATTATCGATACAAAATGGCTAACGCATGCCCATCACTGGCTAATTCTGCACGGCAGATATATATGCAAAGCTAGAAAACCCGATTGCGACATCTGCCCTATTAAAGAGTATTGCGATTATTATTTTAACCTTAAATAAGAGTTATAGTAAATCTTATAAATTACCAATTATTTCTGAATAATATTCATGTTCTATAGAATTAGGTTTAGGATCAAGTGTTGCTAATGTTTCTAAATGACAAGTAACGAACGGTGCACCTTTTACCTTGCCCCCTGCATAGATACGGATGTTTGCAAAACCAAGCGAATTCTCCTTCCATTTGTGCACTAGTTAATTCATGTAATATATTACCGTTTTTATCATAAAGACTAAATAAAGTTTTGTCATTATCCTCAATAAGTTTTATAGGGGTTTGTTTATTATCTAAATTTTCTTGCTGATGTCCTATATATATTTTATCTAAAACTCCTTTTTTCTCATATTCTTTAAGAATTATTTGTGTCATTTCTTGTACCGGTACAGTAATCATATATTCTTTTTTATTAGAATAAATATCTTTGGCACAGGCGGCAATAAAACTATGAAGTTTAACTGCAAGATTTTTATGTTTTATAATAAAAGGTTTTTCTTGATATATTGGAAGTCTTGCTATACCAGAATGCGAAATAAAGCTTGCATTTTGAGAAGTCAGCATGGTTATAAACATCTCTATAGATGAAGTATCACGCGAGTCATATTTTATTGGAAACAACGGCTACATAATACATCGGTTAAGCCTTGATCATGATAATCTAAGCTAGCGGAAAAGGCATACTTCCCCTTAAAAATTTTTATCACCAGATCATTACCTTGATAAGAACTTTGAAAGCTACTCTGCTTACCCAAAAAATCTTGCCAAGCAGACATATTCGCTCCGTTAACTTTTACCATATAAAAATGTAAATCATCTTCCTGTTTATAATGATGAATTTCTGAATTTACTTTTTGTATTTGTGTCTCTTGTAACTTTTTAAAAATACCCATCAGAATATTGTTTATCTATTTTACTGAAATTATACTTAGAACCAAGCCGTAAAGCTCGCCCATATTGCATTTCGATTCCATCCGGGGTTTTATCTTCTTTACATACAGCTTTTATAATTTGACTTAACTGTTCTTCATCTTTAGTAAAATTATTTTTTTTAAATTTCTCTAAGAATTTTTTTAATAAAGCCTCTTTTCTGCGATCTGTCATATTAACATCAATATGATTAGTAATATTTATGCCTGTTTTTAATCTTAAATTCAAAATATCTTCCATATATCTAGAAGGTATAAATTTCTATAGTTTGGGGCTTAAAAGATGAATTATCATTTAATTGCAAAATAAAATCATTTACTTCTTTCCAATGTTCATAAGTTGATATATCAAGAGCGATAATTTTATCCTTTACTATATAAGGATTTTGAAGAAAATTAAAAATCTCTTGTAAGCTTATTCCCTCTAAATTTGTACAATCTAAGACACCGTCTTTCATACAAGATAGTACGTCTTTCCATTGATCGTTGATTTTTCTTTCATTTTATAAATCTTTTAAATATTAATTCTTAAAGAAATATTAAAAATTAATATTTTATCAACAAAATATTTTATGTGATTATAAAGATACGGCTAAGTGATGTGTACAAATACTTTAAATTTTAATATATTTTCAAGTTGACAATTTTTTGCTTACTTCATAATATCTAGATCTAGGCTCAATTTGATAAAGGTAAAATTTATGCGTTCAGCACTTATAACTTCTATATTAGTAGCTGTAGCTTTCTTAACAAGTGCTTGTAATACAATGCAAGGTGCAGGTCAAGATATACAGGCAGCCGGTAAAAAACTTAAAGATTCGGCAGAAAGCAATAAGCCTCAAAAAGGTTGCGGCTGTCCTCACAGCTCAGCTAACTAAATATACTGTTTTTTATAATGGGTCGTCTGCCGATTCTTCATTTACTCGGAGTATATATCGCAGACGACTTTTTATTTTTCCGCCTCATCGATTTCTGCTTTTAGCTTTTCTATTTCTTCTTTTGAAAGTTTAGTATATTTAATTATTGTTTCTAGAGGCTCTTTATCAATTAGCATTTCTTTTGCTATTTCAATATTTCTTCTAGCTTCGCCTTCAGCTCTTCCTTCCTCTTTCATCTTTTTAAAAGCACTAGTTGCAATTCTAAGCCACTCTAAACGATTTTCATATTCCTCTCTTTCTGCATCATTTAAATTTATTACCTCAAGCACGTTTAATGCTTTTTTCAATACATCATTATCCAATTCTTTCGGTAAATTATCTTTATTTAATAAATCATTACGTGTTAAAAATGCTAGCCATATATCTAAAGCATTTTTAACTTTCCTGACAACATCAGATAACTCCTCCTTAGGATGCTTAGCAAATTTATTAATCTCTATCGTATGTAACTCTATATCTTTAAAATATACTAAACCACTTTTTATTTCCTTTAACTGAAAAGAATTATGATATTCATCTGTATCTGTAATACTGGTAAAGTTAAGTATGTGTATCCCTATTGTTTTATTTAATGCCACATAATCTGATCCCTCTTTCAGTTGCTCCGTATACATTTTCGCCCAGTAATACAAAGCTCTTTTATCGTAATCCACTTCATCGGTTACTTGGATTTCGATTTATACCTTTTACTGCTTTTACTTTTGGCTTTTATATCAAGTATAGATAGTTTATTGGCTTTAAAATGCTTTGGATTATACGGATTAAGTAATGTTACTTCTACAATCTGATCTTTCTCACTTACTATCGAATTAATAAGCGATATCAATAAATCTTTATTCTCTTCTACTCCGAAGATTTTTTTAAATGCTAAATCTACTCTCGGATTAACTTTTGACATATTATTATGTTACTGAATGTGATTTTCTCTTTATTTTAGCATATTCTGAGGTAAATATTCTACTATAAATTTATATTAAATCTTTTGCTTATTCACCAATCTATATATCTCTTTTTTACTATAAACATCTTTGAATTTGTCATAAACAAGTTCGGTAGTAGTTTTGCTACTTAAGTTTTTACTTAAGCAAAATTCTATAAATTTTTCTAAATTTTTGTATTGGTTTTGTTCCTGTATATTTCCTGAAATCAACAATACTATCTCACCTTTTAAAATATTATTTTGATAGAACTCTATTATTTCATCTATATCCCCTGTTTTTATTTCTTGATACAGTTTAGTTAACTCACGAGCTACACATATTTCTCGGTTTCCTAGTATTTCCTTAGCTACCGATAAAGTATTTATCAAACGAGGAGCCGTTTCAAAAAAAATCAAAGTAGCCTTAAGATTTACTAGTTCAGAAAAAATCTTTTTCTTACTTTCTATAGTTTTAGGTAAAAACCCGTGAAATAAAAATTGATCAGTAGGAAGAGCCGATAAAGTTAGAGCAGTAACCGGTGCAGATACTCCCGGTACTACGTCTATATGACAATTAAGATTGCGTATACCTCTAACTAACTTATAGCCGGGATCGGAAATTAAAGGAGTCCCTGCATCAGAAATTAAGCTTATTATATTGCCCGATTTTATTAAACTTATGATATTTTCTCTATCTTTCTCGTCACTATGATCATTATAAATTTGTAATTTTGTATGAATATCATGTTTTGCTAGCAATTTTTGTGATATTCTAGTATCCTCGCATAAGATAATATCCGAATTTTTTAAAGTCGATATAGCACGAAGCGTTATATCTTCAAAATTACCGATCGGTGTTGAAACAATATATAATCCCGGTTTGGAAAGATATCTAATCATAGTTTTTTAATTTTAAGTAACATTATGGCTAGTATAAAACATAAACTACGAATCGTTCTATCATTTTTTTGCTTGATATATTTAACGTCCTGTCAAACTCCTAAAGAAGAACCTATAAGTTTTCCTAAAAAAGAACAAACAGAAATTGAGATTGCAATTTTAATGCCAAATCAGGGTCCTGATAGTATTGTCGGGAAACAATATAAAGATTTAATTAAAATGGGACTTAACGACGGAATCAAATCTTACATACATGTTACTTCTTACGATGGTTCAGACGAAAAAAACGTTTTAGCTGCTATGGATAAAATAGTAGCACGTAAAACTAAGATTATTTTAGGTCCTCTATATTCTAACTTTACCTCTCTAATAGCCGAAAAAGCAAAGGCAAATGATATTATTATAATAACTATGTCAAATAATCCGGCTCTTGCAGAAGATAAATTATTTGTATTCGGTCATGCACCTTTAAAACCACTGATACGTATCATTAATTATTACGCAAGTAACAACCATAAAGATTTTATGGCATTATTACCTAAAGGGAAGCATTCGCAAACTATTAGTCAAGTAATGCAAAATATATTGATTCAGAACAATGCATCATTATCACGCACTGAATTTTATGAGGATAATCCTGAATCTATAGCAAAAGCCGCAAGAAATATTTCAGACAATACCGATATTATAAATGAACATAGCGACACGACAAAACCGGTTATTTATCTATCAGACGATCCAAAAAATTTAAACCTACTTGCTGATAGTATTCGTAAATATAATTTAGATAAAAAGGCTATTTTAATCGGTGATCATCGTATTGATATCGATTACCCTGAAAATATCGATATTAGCTTTACCGGCTCTTTAAATTTACTCAATAGCAACGTTCCGGATAGGGCAAAAGACTTAGGTATTAACCATATAGGCTTCATGCATCTTCTTTCTTATGATTTAGGACGTATGACTGCAAACTATATAGGCAATGAATTTGCATCTGAAAGGTTTTTAAATAGAATGAACAGTAGACAACCTTATATAGGTTTATCCGGTAATATTTATTTCATCGATGGAGTAGCTCAGAGACGATATGATATTATTAGGAAAGAGAATGGGATATATTCTACTGTTTCAGGAAATTAGGGCGTTGTTGTATCTTGGTCACTCAGTGACCTGACCATGTGTTGTACGAATGTTCAGGATGTCATTCCCGCGGAAGCGGGAATAAACATTGAGTAGGTTTTTCAAGCCATGCAACAAGGCTGGTCAAGCCACAGGATGACAAAGGGACACTAACTAAAGATTAATTATTTATTTTTATCATTATCACTACCGTCGTCTTTCATGCCGTCTTTAAAAGCTTTAAGACCTTTAGCAAGATCGGACATGACTTGCGGTAATTTGCCGGCACCGAATAATACAAAAATAATTAATAAAACTATTAATAAATGGCTAAAGCTCATTCCCATGATATTTTTTTTGCTGTATAAGTTAAAATTTAATTATATAAGATATTATAACTCTAATCTAGGATAAAATAATTAAAGAAATGTTTACTAAAAAACAATTTTCAGAATTTTTTGCTACTTTTTTTTATATCGGGAAAATAAAATACTGCCCAGGCACTTTTGGATCGATTGCTGCTTTCCCTCTAACTTATTTCTTAATATATTTTATTGTTAATAACAAAATAATCATTCCTTTCTTAAGTCTTACTCTCGGTGAAGCTCAACTTGTCAGTATATTTATTATAAGCTTTAGCCTATGTTTGATACTCTTAATACTCGGCACTTATTTTACTAAAATATATTTAAATTATACAAATTCAGAAGACCCTAAAGAAGTGGTCATTGATGAAGTAGTAGGGCAAATACTAACTATTGTTTTAGTATTTTTTTCCGCTTTATTTGCTAATGAATCGTATTTAATTAAATATTTTAGTCCGCTAACAATAAATATTATATTACTTTTCGTATTACCTTTTTGTCTATTCCGATTTTTTGATATAGTAAAGCCCTGGCCTATTAATTGGTTGGACAACAATATTAAGGGCAGTATCGGCATTATGCTTGATGATTTGCTAGCCGCAATATTTGCTGCGGTAACTCAATACGCAATTATATTTGTGTTAATAGATATTCGACAATAGATTTGCTATAAAAAAAGATCATTGACTAATTTCTAATATAATAATATGATACGATAAATATTTATAAATTTTTAAAGAGATAGTTTTCATGTTCGCAGTTATAAAAGCAGGTGGAAAACAATATAAAGTAGACAGAAATAGTATTATTAAAGTCGAAAAAATTGATGGAGAACTTGGCTCTAAAATTCAGTTTGATCAAATTTTAATGATTGGCGAATACTCAAAGCCTTCTTTTATTGGGACTCCAATAGTTAAAGGGGCTGTCGTTACGGCTGAAATTACTAACCAACTTAAAGATAATAAAATTATAGTCTTTAAGAAAAAGCGTAGAAAAAATTATCGTCGTAAAGCCGGTCATCGTCAAGAATTGACGGAATTAAAAATATTAGATATTACCAAACAATAATAATAACTTAAAAGGAATTATAAAATGGCAACCAAAAAAGCCGGTGGTAGTTCTAGAAATGGAAGAGACTCGGCCGGTCGAAGGCTGGGAGTTAAAAAAGCCGATGGACAATATGTAATACCCGGTAATATTATAGTTAGACAACGCGGCACAAAAATTCATCCTGGAACGAATGTAGGGCTTGGCAAAGATCATACAATATTTGCTTTGATAGAAGGTAGAGTAGAATTTTTAACTAAGCGAAATCATAAAATCGTGAATGTTAAAGAAATTGCAAGTACTTAAGTATTGCGATTTGATCTACTAGTGTTACGTGGAACGAAAAATGCTTTTTATGGCATTGTTACGTTGATTGGTCAAGTCCACTTGGTTACCCCGTGGCTTGACTAAAGGGCCCATAAAAATAATTTAAAGTACTAATATTGTTAGTATTTTAAGCTGGGTCCCGCGATCAAGTCGCGAGATGACAATTGAAAACCGTTCCACACAATAATGTCTGTAAGTGCGCTAGATGATGACAGGCGGAAATTAATTATATAACATAATATTCTATTAGGCTTTCTTTATTTATGGCCTTAATAATTCAAAAGTTCGGTGGCACTTCCGTTGCAAATATTGATAGAATAAAAAAAATCGTTCCTATCATAAAAACCGAAATAGCTAAAAATAACCAAGTAATTGTAGTAGTTTCGGCTATGGCAGGTGTTACTAATCAACTTGTCACATTGTGTAATGAAGTATCAAGCCTTAATAACATTTCTCAATTTGCAGAATATGATGTAGCACTTTCTAGCGGTGAAATAGTCACTGCTTCATTACTAGCACTCGCTCTTCAAGAAGAAGATATAAAGGCGCGATCATTTCTAGCTTGGCAATTACCGATGCTCACCGATAATAATCATAGTAAAGCTTTAGTAGAATCAATTACTACAGATTTACTAGAAAAATATTTACAGTTAAATACCATCCCTATAATAGCCGGTTTTCAAGGAATTAACAAATCCAATAGGTTAACTACTTTGGGCAGAGGAGGATCTGATACTACTGCCGCCTTAATCGCTGCAGCTATGAAAGCCGATAGATGTGATATTTATACCGATGTAGAGGGAATATTTACTGCTGATCCAAGAATTATTCCAAATGCCAAGAAGATAAAAGAAATAGATTTTTTAGAAATGTTAGAACTAGCATCAAGTGGAGCAAAAGTACTACACCCTAGAGCCGGAGAGTTAGTAATGCGGTATAAAATAGATATGCGTGTTCTGTCAACATTTTCACCGGATACAGAAGGTACGTTAATCACTTCAAAGGATAAAAATATGGAGAATGGGATTATTAACAGCATTACTTCTAATAAAAATTTATTAAAAATATTTGTAAAGAGCATATCTTTAAGTTTTTTGCAAGTTGCAAATATGATTACACAAAATAATAATCATATTGAGTTTATGCAAACAAATAATGAAGAATATAGTTTTATTACAAATTTAACCGATAAAAATAATTTACAAGCTTTACTGACTAATTTAAAAGAGGATAAGCAGATACAAGATTTTACTTTTGATACCGAAATTGCTACAATCTCTCTTATTGGTTATGGGATTAAAAATGATTGTAAATTACTTGAAACGATATTATCAAAGTTAACGAACGATAATATAGATGTTCACATGATACAATTATCAGAAGTTAAAATTACCTTATTCATAAATGATCAAGATGCAGAAAAAACAATTTTTAATTTATATAATCTTTTTAAAATATCTTAGATTCTGCATCTGAAATTTAATTTATAGAAAAAGAAGTGGAACAGACATGGCTCATACTACAGAAAAATTTTATAATTTGTGACAAAAAAAGTGAAAATAGATTAATTTAAATTTCATATATAAGACCTAAATACTTAATTCAATAGCTTAAATTTATTATTTTCATTATAATTATCTTCTATTTACTATTTATTAGTTATATATTAATAAATAAGTCTAAGAGACTATCTATGAAGTTATTTTAACTCTCAATTTTTAGGAGTAAATTTTACAGGAACAAATAATGAGTGAAGATATAAGGTCAAAAGAACGATTTAATCGGATTAACGATATATCAGAAACAAATAAAGATGATCCAGAAGAAATTAGAAATAATTTTAAAAAATTTGTACTGAATATATTAGAAACAGACAATATAACCCCGTATAAGTTAAGTGAAAAAACAGGTACTCATGAAACAGCGTGGAAAAATTTTCTAGATGGTCGTACAAAAATGCCTGATATGGGAGCAATTGTTGCTCTTGCAGATTATAAAAATGTTCCACTAGATGAAGTAATAGGCAGAGATATAAATAAAGCAAAAAAGATAACGGTAGAAATAAAACAAACTCCGGAAATATCGGCATCTATAGCTAAACTACCAAAAGATATACTGCAAGAAGCCATGTTGATAGGAGACAAAACTAGAGGGTTTATTCATAAACCAACAAATAAAAAGACAAAATCTTTTGCTGAACAAGTTAAAAGCTCTAATAAACCGAAAGGAAGGTCTATCTAAATACAAATATGTTTTTCAATATTGAGCCTAATATAAAACTTAAAACCTTACTTGATATTCTAAAATGGAAAATAACTTCAAAACGACCAAAATGGCCGACAACACTGCTGTTTACTTCCACTGATATTCCACCACAAAAAATAACTAGCAGTAAAAATACACAGCTAAATCTCGATCGCTTCAGACAAGATGAATTTAAGGACGAGTCTGCACAGTGTACATTAGTACGTGATACAGACGAGTTCCACGAAATTCATTAGTATCAAGCGATCGAGATGACGCTGTACGAGTAGCCTACGTAGGACATGTAACCTTTTGAATTCAAATAGACGGTTTAAATATCTTAACCGATCCGGTATGGTCGGAGCGGGTTAGTCCTTTTACTTTTACAGGACCAACGAGAGTGGTAAAACCCGGTATTAATTTTACCAATTTACCTTAAATAGATGTTATATTAATAAGCCATAATCACTATGACCATTTAGACATCAGAACAATTAAAGATTTATGGGTACAGGATAACCCTAAGATTATTACACCGCTAATGAATGACGTAATAATCAAAAAACATATTACCGATGCAGAAATTGTTACCTTAGGGTGGGAAGAGTCATATAAAGAACAAGAAATACAGCTAAATTCAAAAAGTTTCTAAGAAGATGAAATTAAAGGCGATGTAGAATTTTATTTAGAACCGACATAGCATTGGTCGGCTAGAGGAATATTTGATAAAAATAAAGCATTATGGGGAACTTTGATCATTAAAACTAAGATAGGAGATATTTGTTTTATAGGTGATTCGGGTTATAACGATAATCTTTTTAAAGAGATCGGAAAAAAACATAATATTGATGAAAATAAGTTGATTACCCCTGAAATAGGTGAATTTTTCCTATTTGATAAAAATGATTTATAGTTTATGCACTTAAATTAGATGTGTTTTGTCTACCCATACTATATGTTTTACTGGATCCCGTGAATAAATCACGGAATGACAGAGAGGAATAATAAGCCACACCAACCAACCCTGAACGACACAAAATTCAGTTTATAATGGAGATAAAAGCATATTTATTACTGAATAAAAATTGCCAATTTCTGATTTATCACAAGAAGAGAAAATAGAGCTACTAAATGGTTGTGCTTGGGGCGTTGCATTTGTCCATAATATTCTACCACTTTTTGCTTCTACTATTCCTATAGACATAAATATATTATCTGCATTACTTACTGAACAACCCAAAGCACTCATTAAAAAGTCATGTGTACGAGCTCCATTAGTCTTTATCATTTGCACATAATTAAGTAATACAAATATATCAGCTCCTGTTTTTTCTCCTAACATTATAACAGGTTCACCTCAGGCCATAATAAAGGCGTATATAAAGCAGTATAAGTATTATTATAGGAGCTACGGAAACGAGATACTAAATCATCAAGCTTTTGTGTTCTAATATCTTTGTTGTGCAATAGCTTAACTCTTAAACCATTCTTCTGCATTGCTAAAGAAATTTCTTGCTTCAACAATTCTTCCAAATGATCTTCATAGTTATATTTACATTCTTTGCAATTACCAATATCTAACGTATATACTTCCGTTTGCATCGGTAAAACTAATATTTCCTTGTATACATAAGATAATAAAAATTATAGATTTATGAAAAATTTTATGCATAACATTTAAAGTTACCGTCAAGATTTATTTTTTACCTATTACGGTTAAATAATATGGTCATAGAATAAGCAAGTACGGCAAACATGCAAAGATATAAAATCGGGAATAGGTTAAAATCAAATGATTTTATTACCTTTGCACAAATATAATTAGCAGTACCGGACATTAACATTGAGCCGATATTATGTCCTAAACTTATAACACGATAGCGTTCTTTAACTACAAAAGACTTAATAACTATACTATGAGCAAGAGAATTAAAAGGTGCAACTGATGCAGCTAACATTAAACTAGCTGCAAGCCCTAAATTAGTCATTTGATATTTTACTGCTATCACAAAAAATACACTTGCTGTAATAGTACATATAAATGCGATTTTTAATACTGAATTAACTCCTAAGCGATCGGCAATAAAACCGGCAATCGGCATGCAAACAGCAAAACATATTACTATTAAGACCGAAAAAGCACTCATAATAATACCGACTGAAGGTAATACGATCGGTAAATATTGCTTCATAAAGATGATCGCAATTTGATATGTTGCTCCAAAACCTCCGGCTAAAAATATTAACCGTGCAATATTTTTCCATTGCTTTTTAATTATAGAGCTAAGTTTTTCAATAGAATCTTGGCTATAGTGTGCTTTTTTAAACTCCGGTGTTTCATCAAATTTCCGGCGATAATAAAGAGTTATTAATGCAAGTGGTAAACTTAGTAAAAACGGAATACGCCAACCCCACTCCGGAAAAATATGAGAATTAAAGAAATTAGTTGCACCGATTCCGCATAATAAACCCATTACTCCTGTACATCTAGTTATTGCCGAGGCAGTAAATCGGTATTTTGCTCCTAAATGTTCAATAACATAAATCGCTGCACCGTCATATTCCCCTCCAATAAAAATACCTTGCATGAAGCGACATAAAACTAAAATTATTGTACTCCAAACTCCTATCGAGGAATAATCGGGCAATAAACCTATTATTAAGGTAGGGATTACAATACCGATAATCGTAAAACTTAAGGCTTTTTTTCGACCGTATATATCCCCTATACGTCCAAAAATATAAGCACCCATAGGCTTTGATAAATATGCTGCTGCATAAACGGCAAAAACATTTACAAGCTTTGTTAATAGATCAGTACTGGCTGAAAAGAATTTATCAGCGATAATTGCCGCTGAAAAACCATATAAACTATAGTCGTAATATTCAATAATAGTGCCTAAAAAAGCACCGAGAACTTTATTGCGTGATTTTGTTTGTTTCATTTTAAAGGTATACTGTGAGTAAACGAAAAGTAGGTAGACGACGAAGTTTAATTTGGAAAAGAGCAAGGCGTTTTGAAGCTGATAACCGCAGTGTACATACTAGTACGTGAGGATTATCAGCAAAAGACAACGTAGCCAATTTTTCAAATCAAACGAGTATACATGACCGCTTTGGCCGTTACTTAAAATCCTTCAAAGACCTTTATGTAAAGGTGGACTTCATATATCTAAACTGAATTAGTATTAGACAGGGACGATGTCCTAAAAGTTAGTGGTAGTCCTAGGTTAATATTAAGCTCACGAACCAAGCAGCTAATAGTTAATATATCACTTTCCCATTTTACGTGCAAGGTTTTCTAGGTAACCTGCTATAGTAGTTAAGGTTTCTGCGAATTTTTCTTCGTCGGGATGATTTTTTTGAAGACCATTTTTATTAAGTTTTTCTGTTAGACTAGCTATTTCAGCTTGTGCATTAAGTGATGCCATAACTAATAATAGCTCAAAAGAGGCTGTGGGACTACCAAGTTTAATTTCCGCTATTTTATCATTCAATTTATTCGCTAAAGATAGTAATTCTTCCTCATCTCCATTATTACAATATAATTGAAAACTCTTGTTATTTAATGTTACCGTAACAATTGACATAATTATTTTTGCTGTTTTTTTATTTCTTCAAGTTCATTAATATAAGTGTTAATTCGATCTAGCATTATTATATAATTATCTTTTAATACTTTATTTTCGTTTTGTAATTTTTGAACTTCATTTTGATTATTTACAAGCATACTCAACAAATCATCGAGTTTATGTTCTACTTCTTCCATTAATTTCTTTAGACTGCTTACATAACTTGCTTCTAAAGGTAATTTGTACGTCGATCCTGTACTCGCATCCTCACGTACGTCTATGTACGCTGCGGTGCCGCGTTCCGTGTCTCCTTCAAATGCCTCTTTATTAGCTTCATTCTGTAAGCAGTCTAATATTTCATTATCCATTTTCGTTTAAGCATTAATTATGAATGGATGACTTACAATAATAATTGATAACATTATAATAGATATAAGTACTAATTGTTTTTTACGTTTATAATTTATCACCGTAGCTCTTTTATTATTTAATAATTTTTCGGTTTCGTTCTGTTTAGTAGCTTCTATCTGCTCTGCATTTCTATCTTTTACATTAAGATAATCCAAGTATAATTTTAAGTAACCTCTTACGTATACTTCTCCCGGTAAAACATCAAAATCACCCTCTTCTAAAGCTACTAAATATTTTTTTCTAATTTTTAAATCACTAGATACCTGATTTAAAGTTTTACCTAAATCTAACCTAATTTGCTTAAGCATTGACGACATAATTTACTCAAGTTTCTGTAAGAATATTTCAAATTTCTTGTTTGCTAAAATAATTATATTTAAGTCTATAGTTTCTTGAGCTTTCATTTCTTTAATAAAATCAAGCAAATTTCTAACTAAGTTATTATTATTATCAATCCATAAATCTAAATCAATAGTTGTTTTAGATTTATTAATTATTTTTATTAATAATCTACGTTGTTTGTCATATAAATCATCTTTTAGCGATTGAATACCTAAGCGACGCCAAAATGAATCGTTCAATTGCCTATCACAAGCTTTACGTAACCAATCAAGACTAAACATATCACTTATAACAAAATAAACTTTTGCTATCTCTTTATTATTCCCTGAAGTCTGTTTTGTTACATATATAATGTCAAATACTGAAATTAAATTGTCAAATGTAGCGATAGTAGCAGCCAATGATTCCTCTACCCCGCTAGTGGTATAATAATTTAATTTTTCTTCAAATCTTATTTTAGTTTCTCCGACTAATAAAGTATCTACCGTTTTTCTTAAGTTTTGTGCAGGAACTCTAAACTCTTCTATAGTTTCACTAATATTAATAGGATGTTTTAAATTTTTAATAAACCACGAAATACCTCGACGCATTAATTTCGTTATTTCGGTAAACATGTCGATTTTTACATTGTAATCAATATTAGTAGGTAGCTTACTTATCGTTTCCCATATATCATCAAGATCAAAAATTTCACAAATAATGGTATATGACCTTATTATATCACAAAGAGGAGCCCCAATCTCACGCTTTACAATACTAATAAGCGGTCCTCCAAGCTGATTCATTATTTTATTTATAGTAACGGTTTTAATAATCTCATGTTTAAGTGGATGAGATAAAATTTCATTACGAAACTTTTTTTGCATCATTTCAGGAAAATAATCTATAAGATATGCATCAAAATATTGATCATGGGAAAAAGTAGAATTAATTAACTCATGATAAGCAGATCTCTTACTATATGATAGCAATATGCAAAGCTCAGGACGAGTTAATACTTCACCGCTCATAGCTCTGCTATTCAATTCTTCTGCACTAGGCAAGAATTCATTTTCCCGCTCTAATACTTTTTCTTCTTCTAAAATATCTATAAATTGACTAAGTATATTAACAGTTAAAGTAGGAGATAGTTGCATAATTGTTATTGCTTCGGTTTGCTTATAATTATCAAGTAATACTAACTCTTCAACTTGCTTTGTCATATCGTTTAGAAGTTTATTACGTTCTTCTAAAGTAATTTTTCCTGAGGTTATCGCACTACTTAAAGCAATCTTGATATTTACCTCATGATCGGAGCAATCAACACCTGCTGAATTATCAATAAAGTCAGCATTTATGCGCCCGCCTTTTTTAGCATATTCAACTCTACCTCTCTGTGATACCCCAACATTACCGCCTTCTGCTATAACTTTTGCTCTAATTTCTTCACCGTTACATCTAAGGTTATCATTTGCTTTATCACCGATTTCTAAATTATTTTCCGTTTTAGCTTTGATATAAGTGCCTATTCCGCCATTCCACAATAAATCAACATCTGCTTTTAAAATAGCTTTAATTAATTCTTCCGGTGATAATTCATTATCATTTATATCAAGTAATTTTTTAATTTCTGGCGATAATTTTATTAATTTACTACTGCGTTCAAATACTTTGCCTCCTTTAGAAATAAGCTTAGAATCATAATCAGACCAATTAGACCCCTTTAAATTAAATAAACGCAAACGCTCATTAAAACTTGATAAAGGATCAGGAGTAGGATCAATAAATATATGTTTATGATTAAAGGCAGCAACTAACTTAATAGTCTCTGATCTGAGCATACCGTTACCGAACACATCTCCCGACATATCTCCTATACCTACGACGGTAATAGGGTCTTTTTGGACATCTAACCCTAAAGTTTTAAAGTGATTAGTTACGGAAATCCAAGCTCCTTTGGAAGTAATAGCCATTTTTTTATGATCGTAACCTGCAGAACCACCGGAAGCAAAAGCATCATCAAGCCAGTAATTATATTCTCTTGCCACACTATTAGCATAATCCGAAAATGAGGCTGTACCTTTATCGGCAGCAACCACTAAATAAGGATCTTCTTTATCATAAATAATAACGTCTTTTGGATGTACTACTTTACCGTCAATGATATTATCAGTTATGTCTAATAAACCTCTAAGGAAATTCTTATAGCACTCTACCACTTTTTCCATATATTCATCACGAGTAAGCCCTTCCTCAGTAAAATGAACATAAAATCCACCTTTAGAACCGACAGGGACAATAACAGAATTCTTAGTCATTTGTGCTTTCATAAGCCCAAGGACCTCAAGCCTATAATCTTCTGCTCTATCCGACCATCTAAGCCCTCCGCGTGATACGGGACCGCCTCTTAAATGAACAGCTTCAAAATTTCTAGAATAAACAAATGCTTCGGCAAACGGAACAGGTTTAGGTAAATCCGGTACTTTTGAAGAATCAAACTTAAATGAAAAAATATGTTTATGTGGTTGATAGTAATTTGTTCTAGTAATAGCATTAACTATACCAAGCATATTACGTAGTACTTTATCTTCACTACTCATCTCAACGGTTACTAAGTAATTATTTAGTTTATCTTTAATTACGTCACAATTATTATCCGAATGTTTAGGATTAAATTTTATATCAAATAGATTTACCAACATTTTTGTATATTCGGGATGTTTAAGTAACGTTAACTGTACATAGCCTTTACCGTAACTAAATCCCGTTTGATGTAAATATCTTGTTAAAGCTTTGACGAGTTTAACTTGCTTCCAATTAAAACCGGCAAGCACTATTAATTTACTTAAAGAATCATTAGCAAGCATCCCAAGTGCCATTTTGTCTAAAGCTTCTTCAACATTTATTTTTAATTCGGTAATATTATCCTTTACAGGTACAATAGAAGTTAAGATAAAATTATATATCCAGCTTTCTTTGATTTCGAGAGCCTCCTTAATTGCAAAAGTTTGTTCATCAATTGCTTTAAAACCTAAATTTTCTATTGGCGGCAATATGTTAGAAAGTGCAAGTTTTACTTTTGGACTATATATTTTTAAGTAAAATTCCGTTTCATTTACAGAAACTAGATTAAACATACATTTTTGTGACTTACTTGCTTCCGTTAGATATTCAATATCTACTAAAGCTATTTCCGGAGAAAATTTTTGCCGATAATCTGCCGAAAAAACATTATCAAAAAGCTTTAAATTAATACCCGCTTGATATTCGCCGAATTTTTTAGAAAACTTAAAATAAAAATCTTCACTCCAACATGTAGAGATACGATCTAAATCGTGCTGTATTATTTCTGCTTCAAAATTTATTTTATGTTCCCCTTGTGCTTCAAGCGTTACAAAAAGATAAGAAAAATTACCGGCTACTTCGGTGATATAGTTGGATAAAATTTTACTACCAAATTTTTCTGCTAAATAACAATCTATCATATTATGGATTTCAGCCGTTAAACGTTCTCGTGGCAGAAAAATTATGATATTAAGAAAAGAACTAGACCAATCATATTGAATAAATAATTTAAGCTTCTTACTCATCATACTTGAGAGCATATGTAAACACATACAATATAAATCACCTTGATCAATTTGTATTAAAGCTTCTCTCGGTAACGACTCCATTAAAATTCTTAACTTATCAGCATTATAACCAGATAATGCAAAACCGGCTTTCTCAATTACAAAATTAAATTTTTGTCGTAGGATTGGAATATTACTTATTGAATGGTAATACATATTTGAATTATATATACCGAAAATTATACTTCCCGAAATATATTCACCCGAAGAGTCAAAATTTTTCACTAAGATATAGTCGATTAAATTATCTGAATGGATAAGCGACGCACTATTTATTTTACCGAGTATTATTAATTGATTTTGATATAAAGGATTAGCAGAACATTTTATAATATCATCAATCTCGTCTTTTACTTCTTGCCATATTTTTGTTGCTCCTATTTCATTGCTTAATTTTAAAGATTTTACTTCAAAATCAAGAGTCCCTAATAAAACCAAATTATCGTTTTGTAACCAATTTAAGAATTCTTTAGCCTCTTTAAAATTTAATTTATAATTATCAATTATATTTTTAGATAAATCTTGTAATTTTGTGCGTAATTGCGGTAAATAGCTATAGCTTTGCTCTAACTTTTCTAATCTTTCATTTATAGCCTCGGTTAAAAATGTAGTAGTTTTATCGTCAAAATTTCCTAAAATGGTTAAATGTAGCATTGATTCTGATTTTTCATCCGACACAGAATTTGCTAATATTTTTTCTAATTCTCCTTTACTATTTCGGACACAGTTTATTACCGGATGGAGTAAAAACTTAGTTTGCAAATTCATATTTTTAAGCAGACATATGATAAAATCAACAATATGCGGCTTATTATCAAGTAATATCAAGACATTTATTGCCGGATCATTTTCGATAACTGCCTTTGTTATTGCTATTTTTCTTGTTCTTGCTATCCTTTGCTTAAAAAACTTAAAGGCTTCATCTGCAAAATTTTGGAATAATTTTGCTCTATTCTCAAAATCATAATCTATCGGAATATAGTTTAAAAACTTTTGAACAAAATCTATATATATGGAACTTGACTCACGTTCCTTGCTAAGTTCTAGAATTTTAGTTTTATAATTCGGGATTTGACAATTTAAACGGCTAAAGTTTAAAGAGGTTGTTTTTGGGGTCATGATTTTCTTAATTAATAATAATATGATTATTTCTGTTGTTATTATATTATATAAAATAACTTAAGCAAGAGGCATAGAAAATAAGTGGAAACGATATTTGCACAAAGCTCTGCATTCGGTAAAGCAGGCGTAGCAGTTTTTAGGATTTCTGGTCCTAAAAGTTTAGAAGTTTTACAGCTACTTACCGGTAGAAAGGACTTTAAATCAAGATTAATGTATTATCAACAAATTACAGTCCCTGAAACTAAGGAGCTAATCGATAATGTTATGGTTGTTTATTTTAAGTCACCTGGTAGCTTTACCGGGGAAGACGTAGTCGAAATTCACACGCATGGCAGTAAAGCTATATCTATAATGCTGACAAATGCATTATTAAATATAGCTGGTATTCGTTTGGCAGAAGCAGGAGAGTTTACCAAAAGAGCTTTTTTAAATAACAAATTTGATTTAACAGCAGCAGAGGGGATAGCCGATTTAATTAATGCCGAAACTATAATGCAGCATAAGCAAGCAATTAGACAAGCAAGCGGCAAACTTGAAGCATTATATAATAATTGGCGTAGTCAGCTTTTAAAAATGATCTCTCTGCTTGAAGCTTATATAGATTTCCCGGATGAAGATATACCTGATACCGTCCTTAATGAAGTTACTAATACTCATACAATTCTTGTAAATACAATATCGGAATATCTTAATGATAACAGAAAAGGAGAATTACTACGAAGTGGTCTTAAGCTTGCAATTATCGGTCCGCCAAACGTTGGTAAGTCTAGCTTACTAAACTTCTTAATGCAGAGAGATATAGCGATTGTCTCAAATATTGCAGGAACTACTAGAGATATAATTGAGGGACATTTAGACATTGGCGGCTATCCTATTATTTTACAGGATACAGCAGGTATAAGAGAAGAAAGTAGTGACATTATCGAGCAGGAAGGTATAAAACGAGCTATAAATTCAGCTAAAACAGCAGATATTAAAATTATAATGTTTGATGCCGAAAAATTAGACTCCTCTATAAATGAAGATATTATTAATTTAATTGATGAAAATACTATCACAATAATTAATAAAATCGATTTAATCGAAGCTAGTAAAATCTTTTCTATTGAAAATAAATATAAATGCTTAAGAGTTTCAGTAAAAAATAATATTGCTCTTTCAAGTATATTAAAAAATATTGAAAATATTGCCGAAAATATGGCAGGATTTACTGAAACTCCTTATATAACAAATCAGCGTCATCGTAACTATTTACAACAAGCTCTCTCACATTTAACGGCTTTTAGCTTAGATAATGATTTAGTTCTAGCAACTGAAGATATTAGAATGACGGCACGCTGCATCGGTGCAATTACAGGTGTTATCAACGTAGAAGAAATACTAGGCGAGATCTTTAAAAATTTCTGCATAGGTAAGTAATATTGTATAGCTCGTTCTATGTCATCCCCGCAAGGTATTATTGCATGGACACTAAATCATCATTGCGAGCGACTGTAAGGAGCGTGGCAACCTCATGAAACAGTAGATTTCTTGCATAACCTCCTTCTAAAGATAATTTGTACTTCAATCCGGTGCTCACATCCGTTTCCTGTAAATTCCTCTTTATAAGATAGGTTATGCAAGAAGTCTAGTACAAAATGATTGCCAAGTCGAGGCTTTGTCTCTCCTCGCAATGACGAAAAAACGAAACATTACAGCATAACAATCATCTTTCTCAAATCTTTCCATATATTAATTTATTTTAACTTTATCTTGACAAAAACATTAACATACTTTAGAAACCACGTTTTATTAATTAAAGGAGTAACATTATGGCATCTGTATTAAATATAAATTTTAACTGCGTTATGCCTATATTTAGCAATGAAATAGTAAGCCGTTTACCGGGTAATGTAAACCACATCATTCATAAATTAAGCAGTACTATATTTTCATCAGTATATAGTACTGTTGAAGGAGCTTTTAAAAAAGGTTATATAGTCGATCATACACAGTGTAATTGGAAAAACATTGAACAATCTTTCAATGAGTCCCCAAATGATTTTTCAATACTATACCAAGAGTGCAACAATGGTTTAAATATTCCAATAAATAATATTTTTATCGATGCTGAAAATAATCCTCATATACTTTTACAACAAGCCGTAACACCTCATCAAAACGGTACGGCTAGTATTCTTAGTCAACTTTATAAAGTAATAAATGATTATATATTCTCTCAAGGCAATATTACCGAAACTAGCGGAGCTGATTTCTTAGGTTTAAATGAATGCACTAAAGAAGAAGCTATGAGTGCTTTACAAAACTATAACGCTTATAAAGAAACTTTAATCCCTCGTGAATCGTTTATAAATACTCTTGAAAATACTCTAAATCACTTAGGTCTCTCTTTAGATAATGTCTCTCCTACAGAAATAGGTAAAAATATTTTAGATCAACTCGGTAAAGCTTACACTGACCCTACTACTACAGAAAGACCTAACGATGATACAAATGACGGTGGATATAGCAGCGGTGCTTATATAGCTGGAATAGCATTAGGAACATTAGCTGTAGGTACGATCTTAGGGTATTGTATTAAATATGGATGGGATTGGTATAAGGGAAGAAATATACAAAATGAAAATTTAGATTTAATAATGAAGAATAAAGAATTAGCATTTGTAGAACTACTATATGAAAATTTTAAGAAGAATGCAGTTATATTCGATGAAATTATAAAAATAAATAATTTACATGATATTATAAAACTAGCAAAATCTATTAAGGAATATGAATTCTCAATACTACCACTAACTAATTTAAATAATGAAATTGTAAAATTAAATTCCCCATCCGCTATAGCAGTAAACTTAGATTCTTCAAGCGGAATATTGCATGAAATATGTAAGAGTCTTGGCGGTGATGATAGTTTTCAGACTATCAGCAACTTTGCACGCTTAATAACAATTATACGAACAACAAATCCCAAGTCTGAAGAATATAAAGAAAGCATTATAGAAATATTTGAGATATTTAATCCTTGTTACACAGATATTGACTATCAAAATTGCGAAATGCCGTTATTAGCCGATGTATCATCACCATATAACTCCTTAGGTATAGAAGCATAGAACGTTGTTAGTACCATAACAAACCATCATTGACTTTTTGAAAGTTATATATAAAATGATGCTTAGAGTAGCAAAGTGTTATTTCGGGGTGTCGAAACCTCTGCCAAAAGTGAGAACATTTCTTACAAAACTGATGCAATCCTCGACTTCACGATCGGGGTTATAATAGCTATGTCCAAGGTTTAAAGCTTAAGCTTAGAACCTAAAGGCTATTATGGCTATCGTTGATGGTTTTCTTACTCCCCCGACCACTAAGAGTTTATTTCTCTTCGGTGGTTGAAACTTAAGCAGTGTAAGTTTAATTAATCGGGAACAAATATGTCTGACCACAATACTAAAACCATCTCAAGACTCATCATAGAATTTATTTTAAATGAAAATAAAAAAATCTAAGAGCCAAGATAGCAGATTTACTAGAAAGACCTATAACAAAAAGCGATATCGAAAGAATAGAACAACGCTTAACAGAATTAGAAAAAATATTTAGTAATGATTTATAGCCTTGAAAATATCATCATCTCATTTTATTAACTACCTACTATAAAAATAAGCACTAAGATCATTATTAACCATTATGGTAAATAGTGCAAAAATAGCAAAAGACGGTAAGTTTTCTATACCAGTTTCATCATATTAATGTAGAGAGGTAGATACTTTAAAAGGAGGAAGAACATACATAATCACACCCGCCAATATTAGCATGATTATTCCTAGAATAATACCTACTATATTAAATGCATTTATAAAAGTAATATTAACATCCTTAATTAATTCGTAAGCAAACGAAGGTGGTAGTTGTTGAGCAATAATTATTCCTTCACCGATTGAGTCATGAGCTATTTCTGCAATTGATACAGAAACACCGTGAGGCATTACTAGATTGTTACTATATATAAAGACGTAATACTCACAATAACAGCTATACCTAATACATTACCTAATTCATATGCTGTTTCTTGTAATGCTGCTGCACCTCCAGATCTCTCTGCCGGTACTGCTGCATTCATCATAACTGTTACGGTGTAGAGAGACATAGACTACTTCCTATACCAAGCAATCCAAGATATATAACATAGTATTCGATAATAAATCTCTATAGTCTAATATACTAGGTAAAATCAATGATATAGTAGTAAAGATAAGCCCACTAAACATTATTACACGTGCGATAAATCGTGTGAGTAAATATGGCATAACTAAAAATGCAATTAAAGCAAAAACTGCTGCAGGCAACATATAAAGACCTGCATACAAAGGACTTAACCCTTTGATAAACTGTAACCATAAGGACATAAGATACATTATGGATCCTAAGACACACGTAATCAGCAAATAAACTATTACTCCTATACTAAAATTGCTAATTAAGAATAAACGCATATCCACTAATGGATCATCACTTTTAAGTTGGCATAACGTAAGGTAACTATTATTAGTAACACAATGCCAATTAATAGCATTCCGCCGGATGCTAGATTCATAATACCGTATTTAGCCAATATCTCAATGTCTTGAACTAAAGCTGCCATCCCAAAAAACGATTGAAATACTCCTATCCAATCCCATGGGTTCATTACTAGGATTAGATGATTTAGGAATCCAAACTATACCAAAAGCAATAATTACTAATGCAATAGGTGCATTTATTAAAAAATGCAAATTGCCAACTTAAAAGCTCAACCAATACTCCTCCTAGTACTGGTCCTATAGCTGCTCCTACGGTTGCCATTATTCCCCACACGGATATTGCGATCATACGTTCATGTGTATTATAAAGTGAAAGGCATCATCTCTGATCCTCCTAACCCAAGTAAAGCACGACATAATACTAATCCCCATGAGCTATCAAATACATAAACTAACATTGAAGCGATGGAAAAAACTAAAAGCCCCCAAAGTAATAATCTTTTACGACCAAATCTATCTCCTAATGCACCTGCGGTAATGAGAAGACCTGATAATACTAATGCATATGCATTGATTATCCATAATTGTTGTAAATTAGATGGTTTTAAATCAAGGATTATAGTAGGAATAACAGCATACAAGACTGTAGCATCCATCGATACCAAAAGTAAGCAAATGCTTAAAATAATTAAAATATGCCATCTAAATTTATAAGATATAGATGATGAATTATCTTTAGCGATATATTCAGTTTGCGGAAATTGTGGTACCATATGTGATAAGTTATTTAATAAGGGTTTTACTAAATCTATCTTTTTCGAGAACTATGGGACTGTTAACAAGTAATTTAATTAGCTTTAAAATTTCTTTTGTTAATAGTCCTAGGTTAATTCAGTTGGTAACATAGTAAGCAAGTCCAAATCAATTAACCATAACACAAGTAAATTTAACATCTAAGCATCACCTAGTATGGAAGTCAAGATTTAATCTTACAAGCACAATAACATAAATAAAATTTGCTTTTTCTTTCTCAAGCTTATATTTTAATTGGTAAGTTTATAATATGGAAATTTATGTCAAATACAGATAAGGAAAGAGCCATTGCCGCAGCACTCGCACAAATTGAAAAAAGCTACGGTAAAGGTTCGGTAATGAAACTAGGGCAGCGTCCGCATGTTGATATAGAGGCCGTATCAACCGGCTCACTTGGGCTAGATATAGCTCTTGGAATCGGCGGTGTTCCCAAAGGTAGAATCATCGAAATTTTTGGTCCTGAAAGCTCAGGTAAAACCACTCTAACATTGCATTTAATTGCAGAAGCTCAAAAAAAGGGTGGTACATGTGCTTTTATTGATGCCGAGCATGCATTAGACCCTGCTTATGCTAAAAAATTAGGCGTAAATATTGATGAGCTTATTATTTCACAGCCCGATACAGGTGAACAAGCCCTAGAAATTGCCGATACGTTAATTCGCTCCAGCGGTATTGATATGATAATAATAGATAGTGTTGCGGCTTTAGTACCGAAATCAGAGATTGAGGGCGAAATGGGTGACGCTCAAATGGCTTCTCAAGCAAGGTTAATGAGCCAGGCTTTGCGTAAACTTACTGCATCAATTAATCGCACCAATTGTATTGCTGTTTTCATCAATCAAATCAGAATGAAAATAGGTGTGATGTTCGGTAGTCCTGAAACCACGACAGGCGGTAATGCCTTAAAATTCTATGCTTCTGTTAGGATCGATATAAGAAGAATCGGCTCCATTAAAGATAAAGAAGAAGTAATAGGCAGCCAAACCAAAGTAAAAGTAGTCAAAAACAAAGTATCTCCTCCATTTAAAACTGCAGATTTTGATATAATGTACGGTTCAGGTATTTCAAAAGAAGGCGAGATAATCGACCTTGGAGTTAAGCTTGATATTGTTGAGAAATCCGGCTCTTGGTTTTCCTACAAGAACGTACGCATAGGTCAAGGGCGTGAAAACGTCAAACAATATTTAAAAGAACATCCACAAATTTCCAACGAAATTGAGAAAATAATACGTGAAAAATCGTCAAAAATTACTAATATAAATCTTGACCAAACGGAGGAAGAAAATGATTGATTTAACAGGTAAAACTTCCTTAATTACGGGAGCTTCAGGAGGCATAGGCGGAGCTATAGCGAGGTTACTGCACAAACTCGGAAGCCATGTAATTATTAGCGGTAGTAATGAGGAAAAATTAAAAGCCCTTGGAAAGGTTGTAAAAGATAATTATACGATAGAAGTATGTAATCTTGCCGATAAGGAAGAATGTAGCAATTTAATATCTAAAGCATCAAAGTTAGATATTTTAGTATGTAATGCCGGTATTACTAGCGATACGCTAGCAATTAGAATGAAAGATGAAGATTTTGACAAAGTTATTGATATTAATTTAAAAGCAAATTTTATTTTAAATCGTGAAGCAATAAAAAAAATGATACAAAACAGGTATGGACGTATTATTAACATATCTTCAATAGTAGGAATTTCAGGTAACCCCGGGCAAGCTAATTATTGTGCTTCTAAAGCAGGTTTAATAGGTATGACCAAATCGCTCTCTTACGAAGTTGCAACCAGAGGCATTACGGTTAACACAGTAGCTCCAGGATTTATTAAATCAGATATGACCGATAAACTAAATGAAAAACAAAGAGAAGCTATAATACAAAAAATTCCGCTAGGCACTTACGGTATGCCGGAAGACGTGGCAAACGCAGTTGCATTTTTAGCAAGCGATCAGGCATCATATATTACCGGTCAAACTATACATGTAAACGGTGGTATGTTAATGGTATAAAAATTAATAAGATTATTTTGTGCTAGCATAAAATAATTTTTTGTGCTAGAAGTTCTTTTAAAGATAAAATGCAATGAATATTTTAAATAAATATTCATACAACAGTTAAAATAAAGTCTAATAGCTGAATAACCACTATTATACGGCATATAAAATTAAATGATTTATGGAGTTCAAAATTATGAGTACAACGGATAAGATCGAACAGAAAGTTATTGAAATGGTTGCTGAAAAGCTCAATAAAGATAAATCGATAATAACTACGGATTCAAGATTTATAGAAGATTTGAAAGCTGATAGCCTTGATACCGTAGAGTTAATGATGGCAATAGAAGTTGAATACGGTATTGATATTCCTGATGATGAAGCCACTAAAATTAAAACCGTATCCGATGTTATAAAATATATCAAAGAACGCCAATCTTAATCTGCATAAAAAATCCCTAATAGATAATAAAAATGTCGAATCAAAGAGTAAATAAAAGAGTAGTTATTACCGGACTTGGACTTGTTACTCCTGTTGGGCTTAATGTTAGCTCATCTTGGAAAAATATTGTAGATGGAGTAAGCGGTATAAAAACTATTACAGAATTTGACACTTCTAAACTTGCGTGTAAAATTGCCGGACTTATAGATAACTCTGAGAAAGATGGATTTAAACTTGAAAATTTCATACAAGCAGATGATATTAATAGACTAAGTAAAATGGATAAATTTATCCATTACGGAGTAGCAGCCGCAACCGAAGCAGTTGAAGATAGCGGCTGGTTACCCGACGATGAAAAATCTCGTGATAGAACCGGCTTGATATTAGGTTCAGGAATCGGTGGGCTTAAAATGATCGAAGATACCTCTATCAAACTTTATCAAGAAAATAACGGCAAAGTTAGTCCTTTCTTTATCCCCGCTTCATTAATTAATCTTTTATCCGGTCTTGTTTCTATAAAATACGGTTTTAGCGGTCCAAACCAAACGGCAGTAACAGCTTGCTCTACAGGGGCACATGCTATAGGCGATGCTATGCGTATGATAAAACACGGCTATGCCGATGTTATGATCGCAGGCGGTGCGGAAGCTCCAGTTACACCTGTCGGAGTTGCAGGTTTCGTTGCTGCTAGAGCATTATGTACTAAATATAACGATAATCCTAAAAAAGCCTCAAGACCTTGGGATAAAGACCGCAGCGGCTTTGTTATGGGTGAAGGAGCAGGCGTTGTAGTCTTAGAAGAATATGAGCATGCCTTAAATCGAGGGGCTAAAGTTTACGGTGAAGTTATAGGATACGGCTCTACAGGTGACGCCTATCATATGACAGCTCCACATCCTGAAGGTAGAGGAGCTTATAGAGCGATGAGAGATGCAATGCTAGATGCAACTATCACGCCCGATATGATTGATTATATTAATGCACACGGTACTTCTACTACACTTGGTGATGGAATAGAATTAGCAGCCGTACAAAAATTATTTTTAGAAGCGAATCCCAAAGTTTTAATGTCTTCTACTAAATCATCAATAGGACATTTGCTTGGTGCGGCAGGAAGTGTTGAGTTTATCTTTTCAGCTCTTGCAATTAGAGACCAGATTGCACCGCCAACCTTAAACTTAGATACCCCTATGGATGAGGTGAATATAGATTTAGTTGCACTTAAAGCTAAGAAAACTAAGATAGATTACGTGCTTTCCAACTCGTTCGGATTCGGTGGTACTAATGCTAGTTTAGTGATTAAGAGTATACTCGTTTAATTTAAAAAATTGGCACAAAGTCCTATAAGCACCGTACTCACGTATTAAGTATACGTTCCGCTCCTCGTCTTATGGACTCCTTGTGCTTTTCCAAATTAAACTTCGTTTACCAACCTTTAACTTAATGTCATTCCTGCGAAAGCAGGAATCCAGTAAAACATATAAAAACTTATTTTTATATGTTTATTCTATCAAATATGTAATTTTGTACCAATATTAAGGTTATTTTTCTAGATTCCTGCTTTCGCAGGAATGACATTAAAACTAGCCAATAATCAACTATGACCCCAATTTATTACATTAAAGACGGTAACTTAAGTTTTGCGGATAAAGTAATTTTATCTGATTTAGAGCTTTATTTGTACAAAGGCGATAAGATTTGTCTTATAGGACGTAACGGCTGCGGGAAATCAAGCTTAATGAAAGTCATATCAGGTGATTATGAGTTAGATAACGGTGCATTATTTCAAGATCCTTTAGTTACAACCGGTTATTTAAGACAAGATATTTCTATAAAAACTCATCTAACTGTTTATGATTTTGTTTTACAACAAACAGATAGTACAAAAGAAATAGATAAATACCAAATCGATATAATTCTAGAAAAATTACAAATCAACGGAACAGATAATTTATCCACCTATTCAGGCGGTCAACTGAGAAGAGCAAACCTTGCTAAAGCTTTAATATTAGAGCCGGAAATATTATTACTTGATGAACCGACTAACCATCTAGATATTGCAACAATCGAATG
Source organism: Rickettsia sibirica 246 (assembly GCF_000166935.1). Taxonomy (NCBI): domain Bacteria; kingdom Pseudomonadati; phylum Pseudomonadota; class Alphaproteobacteria; order Rickettsiales; family Rickettsiaceae; genus Rickettsia; species Rickettsia sibirica. Next base: position 847,846 of record NZ_AABW01000001.1, on the reverse strand, counting down.
GTTAGAAGAATTTGTTAAATCTTATAACGGTGCTATTATTTGCGTTAGTCATGATAGAACATTCCTCTCAAATGTTACTAATAAAATTTGGTGGCTTGATAGAGGAATTTTACGTAAATCCGATAAAGGATTTAAATTTTTTGATGAATGGCAAACAATTATCATAGACCAAGAAGAAGCCGCTCTTCGGAAATTAAATAAAAAATTATCTCAAGAAAATGAATGGTTAAATGCCGGTGTTACTGCTAGACGTAAACGAAATCAAAAGAGACTTGCGGATTTGAAAGCTTTAAGAGCAATAACACAAGAACAGACTGCAAAACTAGCTAGTTCAACACAAAGAGTTAGGGCAGAACTTGCCGAAAATATAGCTAAAAGTAAATTCATTATTGAAGCAGATAATATTACTTTTAGTTATAAAAATACTAAAATTATCAATAATTTTAGCTTTCGTGTAAAAAACGGCGAGAAAATTGGTATAATCGGTGCAAATGGCTCAGGCAAATCTACCTTTATCAAACTACTAACAAAACAGCTTACCCCTGAAAGCGGCAAAATTATATATGGCGGTAATTTAGATATTTCATATTTTGATCAACATAGAGAAAAACTAGAGCCTAATCATACATTACAACAAACTTTATGTCCTACAGGCGGTGATCAAGTATTTTTGCCACACGGTAAAACCATGCATGTTGCCGGTTATTTAAAACAATTCATGTTTCATCCTAAACTACTTAATGCAAAAACCGCTATTTTATCAGGCGGTGAAGCTAATAGATTATTACTTGCAAAAATTCTAATTAACCCTGGCAATCTGTTAATTTTAGATGAACCGACTAATGACCTCGATATGGATAGTCTGGAAATTTTACTAGATATACTTACAGATTATTCAGGTACTTTAATAGTCGTGAGCCATGATCGTGACTTTTTAGATAGGTTAGTTACTAGAACTTTAGTTTTCGCTCAAGGTAAAATTCATGATTTAACAGGAGGTTATGAAGATTATAAGCAGTATTTTACTACCTCTCCTATAGCCAAAAAAGCTTCAAAACCACTACCACTAACTTCTCAAAAAGAACCTCTAAATAAAAAGCTATCTTATAAATATCAGCGTTTGCTTGAAACATTACCCAACTATATTGAAAAGCTAGAAATATCCATCAAACACTTAGAAAAAGAACTTGAAGACGTTAATCTATATTTAGATAATCCTCAAAAATATAACCGCATTACTAGCCAATTAATTAATGATAAAAAGAAACTAGACGAGTTATTAAATCAATGGCTAGAAATACAAGATTAATTTTTATTAAAATTTTCTTGACTTAATTATTAACTTTTGTTAACGTTTCTTGGCGTTAATATTAAAGATGATGAGCATGTCTGATATAACAGCTACATTAAAATATAAATTCGATAATTTAAAAGAGCATCTTAACAATTCTTATTCTCGCTCTCAAAGAGAAATAATTCTAGGAGAATTGAGTAGTTTACAAAGCGAAGCAGCTTCATATGGCTTGAATTTTGACATATCCAAGCTAAAAGAGACTGCTGAAACTAAGATCAAGAACTATGAAGTAGAACAATCTATTGAGAAAGCTAGGGTTCAAGAAGAAGAATTTCTAAAATCACAAAGAGCAATAAAACTTGCCGAAGAAGAAAAAGAAATCGCACAAAGAATTGCTGCACTTAATAATTTGCATAATGAATTCATAAAAAATATTACTAAAGATACTAAAAGAATTGAAGAAAGTAATAAGCGTTTAGATAAGATAATAAATAAACTAGAAAAGGAAAACATTATTGATCATGAAGAGTTAAATCGTGAAATATTAACTCATGAAGAAATATTTAAACTAAATCAAGCGTATAAAGTATTACATAAAAACCATAAAAAAATAACTGAAGAACACAAACAAGCACATACAGAATTAAATGAATTAAATAAAACAATAACGAATTTATCACAACAATTACAAGAAAAAGGCTTAGCACCAAAAAAAGTTAAAGAATTAAAAGAAGAATTAGAATTTCACCAAGAAATGTTAAAAATACATAAGGCACATGTAGAGAAGATTGAAAATAGTAAAAAAATATTAGATCAAGAAATTATTAAACATGAAAAAGCACACAACATAAATAAAGATAAAATAAAGAAATTAGGAAGTGATATTAAAGAGCGTTATAAAAAAGAACCAGAAAAATATTTAGATGCATATGAAAAATATTTAGTTCTAAAACATCAGCATAAAGCAATTAAGACAGACGGCGTTGTAAAAGATATAGAGCATCATAATAAAGTACTAAATAAAATTAACGTGGATAAAACTAAATCTTTAGCTAAAAAAATCAGAGAACAAACACAAGTAAAAGATACTAATACTAGGAGTTTATCTCCTGCTCGTACTCCTAATATTAAAGTTACAAATAATAAAACGAGAGGAATTTAACTAAAGTAGTAATTATTATGTCTAAATTTAAAAAATTAACTCCTGAACAAAGAAAAGCAGCTTTAGAAGCTGCAAAAGTACAATTTGAAGAACAACAGCAAAAACATAACGCAATATTTAAAGAAGCTATGCAAGCGAGTAGTCAAATCCACCAATATAATCAAGATTTAGGTAATTTTGTGGATAATACTTCCAAAGATATCAAACTTGCCGGTAAATCTTCTAAAGGCGTATGTGAAATAATATAACATTCTAAAAGCTGTAACTATATAGTTGCAGCTTTTGTATCATTTTGAATTAAGCTCGAAAGACCTATTGCCTGTATTTTTTCTAACAGTTTAAAGCTAATCTCACCTGGAAATATTACATTAATTTGATCAAGTTTTAAATCTTCTAAAGATATTTGCATTGATTTTGTAATCCTCAGTGTATTTGTATATTTAATTTCAAACCCCAAACGTTTTCCATTTTTAAAAATTAAAAGATTTATTTCCGCTCCATTATGAGATGACCAAAAATAACATTCTTCGGGTTCGGCTTTATAATATCTAACAATTTGTTCTAAGGCAAATCCTTCCCATGATGCACCTATTTTAGGATGAGTGCTTAAAGCTTCATAATTATTTAAGCCTAATAAAGCGTGATATATTCCACTATCTCTAAAAAAGATTTTTGGAGTCTTAACTTATCTTTTTTTAAGGGTTTCATACCAAGGCTGCAAAATACGGATTATAAAAGTTCCCTCTAAAATATCTAAATAATGCTTTGCGGTATGATATGAGATAGAGAAAGAATTTCCAAGTTCTGAAGCATTCAATATATTAGCGTGATAATGGCAAAGCATTAACCAAAACCTACGTAACTGCATAGACGGAATTGTAAAACCTAAATTTGGTATATCTCTTTCTAAAAATGTTTTAATGTAATTCTGACGCCATAAAGCACTTAACTCTTCATCATCTGCAAGATATGATAAAGGAAATCCGCCGCGTATCCATAATTGCTGAGTACCTGACACTTCAGATAAGGTAAACGGTGTCATTTCAATATAACCTATTCTACCTGCTAGTGTTTCAGAACCTTGTTTAATTAAGTCTCTTGATGCACTGCCTAGTACTAAAATTTAATATCAGTTGTATCAACAAGAACTCTTAAAATAGGGAATAGATTCGGTTTATACTGAATTTCATCAATAATAACAAATCCTTTTAGATCAGACAAAGCAAGCATCGGTTCATTTAATCTTGCTACATCTAAAGGATTTTCAAGATCAAAAATATTGATTTTAGGAATATTATAAGCTTCTACGAATTGTTTAGAAAGTGTAGTTTTTCCGCACTGCCTTGGTCCTAACAAGGCACAAACTTTATGAGTTTTAAAATGTTTTATTATTGATGAAAGGAATTGTTTTCTAAGCTTTTCTAAGCATTTAAATTAGTACTCTGAAAATTAGAAACATAACGTCTAATTCTCAGTATAGAAAATAGAAAGAAAAAACGACAAAGTCAAAACGCTTTGTCTCGTGTTGCAACTATAATCGCATGTATTTTTTTAAGCGTCCGGTCAAAGTCATCGTTAGTAACTACATAATCATACTCATTAGCATGTGATATTTCGTTTTGTGCCAACTGCATACGTAATTTTATTGCTTCTTCATTATCGGTCGCTCTATTTCTTAAGCGTTGTTCCAATACTTCAATATTAGGAGGCAATACAAATATAGTAACAACATTAGTAGCATTTTTCTTAATACTCCTTGCTCCTTGCCAATCAATATCAAACAAAACATCCAAGCCTTGATTTAATAACATTTCGACATATTCTTTAGGCGTACCGTAATAATTATCGTATATTTTAGCATATTCAAGGAATTTATTCTGCTTAACTAATTCTTCAAACTCTAGACCGGTCTTAAAGTAATAGTTTATGCCCTCTACTTCTCCTAAACGTGGTTTTCTTGTAGTTGCCGAAATAGATAAACGCAAATTATTATCTATTTTCAATAATGCTTTAGCTAAACTCGACTTACCTGTACCTGAAGGGGAAGATAAAATTATAATCAGTCCTCTAGAATTCCTCGAAAGTTCTACTTCTAGAGGTAATTTAGACGTCGCTGCGGTGCTACGTTCCATGTCTCCTTTAAATTCCTCTCTATAAGCGCATTTCTGAAGAACTCTTTTATTTTTTGTTGTCATATTTTATGTTTTATTTCGTAGGTACAGCATATTTCAGCAAGATTTAGACAAGATGCATTTAAATGCAAGCCTGCGAAAGCAGTAGGTAAACTACGTGAGTGAGTACAGGTGAGTCATGCAAAATTCGCTTGTATCAAGCTTTATGAATTATTCTGTACTTTTCTTTTTATTACCTCATCCATAGTACAATTAAAATATTTTGCTATTTTTAAAATAGTATCTATTTCAGGGTTGAATTCACGATTAGCTTCCGCTCTCATAATTCTGCTAACAGTAGTATAAGGGATATTAGTGACTTCAGCAAGATATTTACGATCTATCTTTTCTTGTTTTAATTTTTCTTCTAAAAATTCTTTTACTTTAGTAGCAAGTGCCATATTAATAACCTCTGAATAAATAAAGGATAGATATATACAAAGTCGAGTATTACCAGCCTTGTTACATGGATCGAAAAGCCGACTCAATGTCATTCCCACATAAACAAAAATCTAGTAAAACCATATAAAAACAAGTTTTTATATGGTTATTTTATCAAATATATAACTTCTGTAGCAATATTGAAGTTATTTTGCTGAATTCCCACCTACACGGGAAAGCTTTGTTGCTAGTATTGTTTATTGTTGTTTGGCCCCCGTGGTCAAGCCACGGGGTGACGTGACACACAGGGGATTGTACCGATCCATGCAACAATGCCTACGCGGTAATGACATAGAGTAAAAAAAAACAGAAATTACTCCTTAGGCAATAATACTTGTACAAATTCCGTTTTAGATAGATCAGCTGCTACGTTTACCATAACATCATGTTCTGTCACTTTAGACACATAGCCCACTAAAATACCTGCAGGATAAATATTACCGTGTCCAGAGGTTACTATCTCCTCATCTTTCTGTACTAAATGATTGTTAGGCAAGTATAAAATTTTACTATTATTATTATTACCTGCTAAAATACCTTGTTCTCTTGAAGAATTAGCTTTAATAGGTATTCTAGAATTAACATCGCTAATTAACATTACTTTCGCATAATTATTACTCACTTCTATTACTTTTCCTACTAATTTTCCTGAATTAACAACGATTTGATCAGGTTCAATGCCTTGCTTTTTACCTGCAGAAATCAAAGCAGTTCTAGAAAAGGGATTAAAGGAAACACTCAGTAATTTAGTAGTAATATATTCAAATTCTTCTTCCTCAGCAATCGTTAACAAATCTTTTAATGCGATGTTTTCGGCTCTTACCAATTCTACTTCACTTTGTAAATGTTGTAATCTTGCTATCTCAAGTTTAAGTTCTATATTTTTTCGTTCTAAATCTTGAAAATAAACAAATTTTTGTGTTATTGAATTTATATATTCAAATATATCTTCATACACTGCTAAACCGATTGATACTATACTACCGGTTACTTCAAGTGATATACTAGATATTTTTTTAGGTGTAGCAAAAAATAAATATACAGACAACCCAAGCCCAAATATAACAAAAAAACGCTTAAGAGTATTTGATATTATTCTTATTAATTCTAATGAATTTGAAGAATTTTTTACTCTATTTGCAAGTATTGCCATTTTTAATCCTGTTTAAATAGTACATGTTTTAGCTTTGTAAAATCTTCAAGTACTTTTCCTGTTCCAAGTGCCACACAAGAGAGGGCATCATCTGCAACTATTACTGGCAATTTAGTGGCTTCACTAAGAACAAAATCAAGATTTCGTAATAATGAGCCGCCGCCTGTTAAAACAATTCCCTTATCAACTATATCTGAAGATAATTCAGGAGGTGTTGCTTCTAGTGCTACTTTTACCGCTTCAACAATTTGACTTACCGGTTCAATTAGACTATCAGCAATTTGTCTTTCGTTCAATATCATTTCTTTAGGAATACCGTAAATTAAATCACGTCCTTTAATTTCCATCTTTCTCGGCTCAACATTTTCATCTACATAAGCCGTACCTATTTCTTGCTTTATCTTTTCAGCAGTAGCCTCACCTATCAATAGGTTATAGTGCCTTCTTATATATGAGATAATAGCTTCATCCATCTTATCACCGCCGACTCTTACCGACCTTGCATATACTATGCCCCCTAGTGACAAAACTGCAACTTCGGTAGTGCCTCCTCCAATATCAACAATCATCGAACCGGTTGCTTCCGTTACGGGTAGCCCTGCCCCGATCGCTGCCGCCATAGGTTCTTCAATTAAATAGACATCCCTACCCCCTGCACTTTCTGCCGCTTCTTGGATAGCACGACGCTCAACCGGCGTAGAACCGGAAGGCACACAAATAACAATTGTCGGCCCAAAAAAAGAGCGACGATTATGTACCATTCTAATAAAATACTTTATCATTTCCTCTGCACCCTTAAAATCGGCAATAACACCATCTTTTAAAGGTCTTTTTGCTTCAATATCCGTAGGAGTACGCCCAAGCATCATTTTTGCTTCATGACCATAAGCATAAGGCACAAAAGCACCGTCTTTTTTTATTAACGCAATAACAGAAGGTTCCCTTAGAACAATTCCACAATTTTTTTGATAGACAATAGTATTTGCCGTACCAAGATCTATGGCCATACCGGAAGAAAACCCTTCCAAAAATTTCATTATCATTTTATTTTTTCTCTCTAAATTCTAAAAACACTTCTATAGAACTGTTAACAAAATAAACAGTCCCATAGTAAATAAAAATTTAATATAGACGAAGTTTAATTTGGAAAAGAGCGAGAAGCCTCGAAATTTTTGACCGCAGCGTAAAATACTACGTGAGGATCAACAATGAGAAGCGACGATGCTAATTTTTCAAATTAAACTTCGTCTATATTAAATTTCTTTATAATGTAACATAATAAAGTTACTAATAAAAAATATTAGCATACTAGGTAATAAAATAGCAGCAATTAAAGACAAATTATTATAAGTAAGTATTTTTAATAATATTTCTGATAACGAATATGCTATAAAACCTGAAAATAAACCTAATAGCAGTATTTTTTCTTGGGAATTATCACGCTGTTTAAGACTAATAAAACAACTTGCTAAAATTACGGTTGCCATCATCATTATAGGCTTAAATAATTGCTTGTAATAATAAATTTGATAATTAATAGCCGGTAAACCTGAATTTAATAATTCATTAATTAATTTAGGTAAAGCCCAAATAGAAACCATTTCAGGACGAATAAATTTATTTACTAAACTATTAATTGATAAATTTGTCTGCATAGTTAAATTATTGTAAGCCTTAGTTTCCTCTTTTGTGAAAACCTTAACTCTATTTAAATGTAACATTTTATTTTCAATAATACCGTATAATGCATCAATTCTCTTTAAAAAAGAATTATTATGATCAACAAATAAAATTGTAATATTATTTAATTTTTTCTCGGCAACATTAATAAATTGTGTTTGGATAATTTGAGTTTTATCATTTAAAGATTCAAAAAATAATAAGCCTGATTTAGATATTATACCCTCACTCAAGGCTTTTTTAGTTAGTTTTGCTTCTAATAACTCATATTTTTGTAAGCCTATAGTACCGATAGGATTCAATATAGTCGTAAAAACTATACCTAACATTAAAGTTACAATACATGGAATAACAAGCACTTGCCAAATATGAATACCGCTAGATAACATAGCCGTTAATTCATTATTTTTTGTTAGATTTCTAAGAAAAAATAACATAGCGGTAAAACTAATTAATGAAGATACTTGACCTAGTAAATAAGGAATCTTATATAAGATAAGTCTCCAAAAAAAACTAAAAGGAACATAAATATTTTTGAATTTTTGTAAAAGATCAAAAACATTTGAGATAATTAATAGCCCGATTAAAAGAAATAATATAATAAAGAAACACTTAGAATATAATTTAGTAAGATACCAAGAAAGTGTTTTTAGATTAATCATTATAAATTCAGTGCTAATGCGAATTTAAATAAGAATTTGTGTGGTGGGGCTGGTAGGACTTGAACCTACGACTACACCGTTATGAGCGGCGTGCTCTAACCAACTGAGCTACAGCCCCTTTTCATTTGAAATTTATATAATTATTATGCAGTTAAGTCTAGTAAAATTTTATATTTTTGAGGTATCGCCTAAAAAACAGGGCAATATGGTTCAGTGTTTTCGTCATTGTGAGGAATTACAAAGTAATTGACGAAGCAATCTCAGAAGTTTGTTGTTATTTCATGAGATTGCCACGCAGCCTATGGCTTGCAATGACGGTTTGGTATCCACGCATCAACGCTTTCGCAATAATAACATCAAGTTATAAATAAAAAAAGGCCGAGTAGTAAACTCGACTTTTAGGATACTATAATTAGTAAATAATTTTATTGGTGTACAACTGTTACAGCTCTACGATTATAGGCAAAAGCTTCTTCAGTATTACCCATCATAGCAGGTCTATCTTTACCATAAGAGATTGTATTTAATCTGTTATGATCGATTCCTTTATGAGCTAAGAATTTTTTCGCTGCTGCTGCTCTTCTTTCACCTAAACCTAAGTTATATTCTTTGGTACCTCTTTCATCGCAATGTCCTTCAATAGTAACTTTTACTTCAGGATGCTTTGATAACCAGCAAGCTTGTCTCTCTAGTTCTTCTTTAGCCTTTGGTGATAAAGCAGAGCTATCAAAAGCAAACCATACTGCATTTCCTGCATGCTTCTCGAAATCTTTCATTAATGAAGTTTCTTCACTTTGGTTCATATTACCGTCAAATTGCGGTGCTCTTTTTGTTGTATTACACCCTGCAAGCACAAATAATGTAAGAAAAGCTAATGTAATTTTTGTTTTCATAATTAAACTCCTTGAGATTATAATTTATTAATATTGAATTCATTTTAGCTAGTCATAAAACTAAACTAACCAAAAGCTATGTGAGTTAGTATATATCATTATTTTATTAGTTTAAAGGCTAAAATATTATAAAATGCAATTACTCATGTATAAATGTGGTAAAAATATCATTTAATACAAGTATATACTTTGAATAAATAGATAGATGCAGTTTAATGGGGAAAAGAGGAATCGATTTTGAAGCTTATAACCGCAGTGTATATATAATATGTGAGAATTATAAGCAAATAAGTAGTGTTGCCAATTTTTCAAATAGACATCTTCAGAAACTCGCTTATAGAGAGGAATTTGAAGGAGACACGGCACACAGAACCGCAGCGTACATAGAGGTACGTGAGGATTCGAGTACAGGATCAACGTACAAATTACCTCTAGTAGTAGAGTTTCGGAAGATGTAATACAACGAGTATATTCACCATCTAATGAATGCACTGCCCCAAGTAAGACCTGCACCGATAGCTGAAAATAGTAGAATATCACCTTTTTTTATTTTGCCTGATGCTTTGAGAGTACTCAAAGCAAGCGGAATAGAAGCAGCAGAGCAGTTAGCATGTTTGTCTACGGTTTTCACTACTTTATGCTCTTCTATATTTAATAGTTCAGCGAGTTTATTTATAATACGGATATTTGCTTGATGAGGTATAAAATAATCAATATCGCTTACACTGAATTGATTAGCATGCAGTAAATCGTTTATAGATTGTTGCATTTTTTCTATTGCATGACGAAATAATTTTTGCCCCTGCATAACTATTTTGCCACTAATACCGTTCATACTTACACCACCGTTTGTGTATAATATTTCATCATAATCAGCCCCGCTTGAGAAGATATTACTATCTATTAAACCGGAATCATCACTACTACGCTGTAATATTACGCTACCGGCCCCATCACCGAATAAAACGCAAGTAGTCCTATCATTCCAATCTAATAACGACGTCATTTTCTCGGCTCCTATAAGCAAAATAGTTTTATATTTATCTGATGAGATAAGAGAATTTGCTACTTGTAAACCATAAACAAAGCCGGCACATACTGCTTGTAAATCAAAAGACGGTATATTAGTTAAACCAAGATAACCTTGAAGCTTAGAGGCAACCGAAGGGAAGCTATTATCGGGAGTAGTAGTACATGTAATAATTAAATCAATATCATTTACCGATATCCCTGCATCTGCTATAGCTTTTTCAGCTGATTTTAAAGCAAGATGGGAAGTATATTCTGTATCACCTGCTATATGACGCTGCGTAATACCTGTTCTTGTTCTAATCCATTCATCGTTAGTATCTACAAATTTTGCAAGCTCGTCATTACTAACTATTTTTGAAGGAAGATACCCGCCGCAACCAATAATTTTACAGGTCATAAATCTTTTAGGCTACTTCTTCTTCAGTTTTAATTTTCTTTGTTACTACTAGACGATTATTATAAGTACCGTCGACTAAAGAAACGTGATGCGGAAGCTTATATTCACCGGTTTGCGAATCAACTATTACGTTAACTTTGCCAAGTGCTAAGTGCGAACGTCTCATATTACGTCTTGATTTTGATGTTTTTTTCTTTGGAACTGCCATTATTAGCCTCTCTAAATATAAATTAAAAAGTATTTGTCAAATTAGTGAAGCAGTATATTATAATCTTGTAATAAAATCTAGATAAAATTAAACTTATGAAAATTTTTATAACATACATTTTTAGTATATTAGCCTTTTTTTCCTTAAGCGGCTGCAAAACTATCGAAAATAGAGGGCAATCTATAGATGATTCGGCACTTGTAAAATTAGAGTCTAAAAAACTAAATAAAACAGAAGTCGTAGAGTTAATAGGTACACCTACTATAGTACCGGAATATTCCCAAAATACCTGGTATTATGTTGAAAGAGTTATGTCTCAAAGAGCTTGGCTCAATCCAAAAATTGAAAAGCAGAAGATAGTAAAAATTACGTTTGATGCTAATAATTTTATGCAGGAAGTAGTAGCAATAGATGATTCTCATAGACAAGATATAGAAATAGTCCATGAATATACTAGGACATATGGAACGGAACTTAACGGACTACAAAAATTTGTTAAAAATTTAGGTAGATTCAATAAAACCACTGACGGAAATAAAAACAAAAGCAAAAATAAGAAAAAGAGATAAGTACCTTAATCATCATTGCGAGCCATAGGCTGCGTGGCAATCTCATGAAATAACAACAAACTCCTGAGATTGCTTCGTCAATTGCTATGCAATTTCCTCGCAATGACGATTTGATACTCACGCAGGCGTAACACCAACACCCATAAAACAAAAAACTATCTAATATGATTTCGATATTTAGTAAATTAAAACAAAGTTTATCTAAAACTTCTAATAAAATATCGGAAGGTATCGACAAAATATTTTACAAGAAAAAATTAGATGCAGGAACTCTAGAAGAGCTAGAAGAGCTACTTATCTCAAGTGATATGAGTGTTTTGGTAGTAACTAATATTATTGAAGAGTTTAAAAAGGTAAAATTTGACAAAGAAATAGATAGTGATACAGTAAAAGAAGCCCTTGCTAAATTAATAGAGCAGCAGCTATCAAAATCAGCAATTCCTTTTACTTTAAGCGAAAATAAATTAAATGTAATTTTAGTTTGCGGTGTTAACGGAGCAGGTAAAACCACGACTATAGGTAAGCTTGCTGCAATGTACTCGGCACAAGGGAAAAAAGTAGCAGTTGCAGCCTGCGATACTTTTAGAGCAGCTGCTGTAAATCAGCTAAGTACTTGGGCAGATAGAGCAAATGCACTACTTATTACCGGTGAAGAATCGGCTGACCCCGCAAGTGTTGCTTATCACGGGATGGAAGAATCGATAAAACAAAATATCGATATACTTTTTATCGATACAGCAGGTAGGCTTCATAATAAGAAAAATTTGATGGATGAACTGTCTAAGATTGTAAAAGTTATAAAAAAACTAGACGAGAATGCCCCCACTCATAGCGTTTTAGTCATTGATGCTATTACCGGACAAAATACCTATAACCAAGTAGAACATTTTAATGATGCTACTAATTTGACGGGGCTTATCGTGACTAAACTAGACGGCAGTGCTAAAGCGGGCGTAATTGTCGGAGTAGTACAAAAATTTAATTTACCCTTATACTTTATCGGTATAGGCGAGAAGATAGAGGACTTAAAAATATTCAACCAACATGATTTTGCTAGAAATCTAGTGGGGTTGTGAGGTTTTGCTACGTCATTACCCGCACGAATATTGAGTCGTCATTGCGAGTAGCCGTAGGCTGCACGGTAATCTCATGAAGTAATAATAAACTCCTGAGATTGCTTCGTCAATTACTTACGTAATTTCCTCGCAATGACGATCTAATTAAAAATAAAATCATAAAATGACTCAAAAAAATACCTTATTGCTCATAGACGGATACGGATTTGTTTTTAGAGCCTATTATGCACAACAGCCTTTAACTTCACCAAAAGGCGAGCCTGTCGGTGCTCTTTACGGTTTTACTTCAATGCTGCTAAAATTACTGAGCGACTTTAAGCCTAAACATGTCGCTGTAGTATTTGACAGCGGCGGGAAAAATTTTCGCCATCAGATTTATCCCGACTATAAAGCTAACCGCCCTCCACCCCCTGAAGATTTAATTATACAATTACCTTTAGTTCGTGATGTTGCAAGTAACTTAAATTTTCCTATTCTAGAGAAGAACGGTTATGAAGCCGATGACATTATCGCAACCTTTGCTACTAAAACTGCTGCACTTGGCGCACATGTAGTCATTATCTCTTCCGATAAAGATTTATTACAGCTAATGACTGAAAACATCAAGATATATGATCCGTTAAAAGGGAAATATATTACGGAGGATGATGTGGTTAAAAAATTTGGCACTACTTCTGATAAATTACGTGAAGTAATGGCTTTAATCGGCGATAGATCGGATAATATTCCGGGTGTACCATCTATTGGACCAAAAACTGCAAGTAGTCTTATAACACAATTTGGTTCTGTAGAAAATATATTTAACTCTTTAGACCAAGTCTCAAGCGTAAAACAACGTGAAACTTTACAAAATTCAAGAGAAGCGGCGTTAATTTCATGGCAGTTAATAGGGCTTAATTCTAATGTTGATTTAGATTTTCAGCTAAATAATTTAGAATGGTCACCTCCAAATAGCGATAAATTAACAGGATTTTTACAGGAATACGGTTTTAGATCTTTATATAAAAGAGTAGAAAATTTATTGGATATTAAAATTAACGACCACAAAGAGATAGCAGATAATAAAGTAACGGAAATAAAAGAAATTAATAATGCTAATGAGTTAGCAGACTTTGCTAAAGAAGCCACGAAAATAGGAATATTCGGGATATATTTATTACAGCATAAAGGAGCTAATCTTGCTTTTATTTTATCACTGCAAAACCAAAGCTATATTATTAAAATTTCAAACACTTCTCATAATCTATTTTCTTATAATACTAAAAGTAATAACAACTGGTTTTCGGATATAATCTTCAATTTACTAACCGATAAATCCATAAAAAAAATTACTTACTCTCTTAAACCTCTACTTAAATTTTATGCAAACCAATCTCATGACATTACGGCTATAGAAGATTTAGAATTAATGCAGTATGCATTATCTGCTGGTTTATCACAGAAAAATTTATTTAAAGAAGTTTTGAAAGAAACTTGGATAGAAAATATAATTATCGCATCAGCAAAAATAGTAATAAACTTTATCGCACTTTATAAGCAAACTATATGGGAACTTAAAGACAACAAAACCTTTAGACTTTATAGCAACATTGATTTACCTATTTGTTTTATTTTAGATAAAATGGAGAAAGTGGGTATTACAGTAGATGCTAATTACCTAAAACAATTATCCGCTGAATTTGGAACAGAAATTCTAAAACTTGAAGAAGAAATTTTTGCTCTTAGCGGAACTAAATTTAATATTGGTTCGCCAAAACAATTAGGCGAAATCTTGTTCGAAAAAATGCAATTACCTTTCGGTAAAGCTTCAGCTAAAGCAAGCTCTTACTCAACGGGAGCGGAAATACTAGAAAAACTTAGTGAGCATGGATATAATATTGCAGATTTGTTATTAAGATGGAGGCAACTAACAAAATTAAAGAATACCTACACCGATAGTTTGCCGAAACAGATAGATAATATAACACATAGAGTACATACGACATTTTTACAAACTTCTACCACTACAGGAAGACTTAGCTCACAGGAACCTAATCTACAAAATGTACCTATTCGCTCTAGTGAGGGGAATCAAATCAGAAAAGCTTTTATTGCTGAAGAAGGTTATAAATTAATATCTGCCGATTATTCTCAAATTGAGCTTAGAATATTAAGCCATATCGCAAATATAGATGCACTAAAACAAGCATTTATCAATAAAGACGATATCCATACTCAAACTGCTTGTCAGATCTTTAACTTACAAAAACACGAACTAACTAGCGAACATAGGCGTAAAGCAAAAGCTATAAATTTTGGTATCATTTACGGTATAAGTGCTTTTGGGCTTGCTAAGCAATTAAACGTTACTAACGGCGAAGCATCCGAATATATCAAGAAATATTTTGCTGAATATAAAGGAGTGCAAGAATATATGGAGCAAACAAAAGCTTTTGCAAGTAGCAACGGCTATGTCACAAATTGCTTTGGCAGAAAATGTTTTGTACCTCTAATTCATGATAAAAAGCTTAAACAATTCGCAGAACGTGCGGCTATTAATGCTCCGATTCAAGGAACTAATGCCGATATAATTAAAATTGCTATGATCAATCTAGATCAAGAAATAGAAAAACGTAAACTTAAAACAAGATTAGTACTGCAAATTCATGATGAATTACTATTTGAAGCACCGATTGATGAAGTAGAAATTATAACACCTATTATTAAAAAAATCATGGAAAATTCTACTAATATGGCTGTACCGATTATAACCGAAATTAGAGCAGGTAATAACTGGATGGAAATTCATTGAAGGTGTATCATTCCTAGCTAAAGGCGGCGTTATTGCATGACTTGCTGTCATTCCCACAAAAGCGGGAATCCAGAAAAATAACTTCAACATATAATACAGCATACATATTTGATAAAATAAGCATATAAAAAATCATATATTAATATAACATTTGAAGAATTTTAAAAGGAGCGTAATGTATGAAAAATTTTATATTTACGTCTGAGCCAGTTTCTGAAGGACATCCGGACAAAATTGTCGATCAAATTTCAGATACGGTACTTGGTGAGATTCTAAAACAAGACCCTAACGGTCGTGTTGCCTGTGAAACATTTGTAACAACCGGTCTAGTTCTAGTGAGCGGCCTAGTACCTATGTGGATATTGAGCAAATAGTACGTAGCAAGATACAAGAAATCGACTATAATAATCCAAATTATGGATTTGACGGTAGCTGTTGTGTCGTAATTTCAGCTATCATTAACAATCACCCGATATAGCTATGGGTGTTGACAATGCAAATGACGATGAAATAGGTGCAGGAGACCAAGGTATGGTTTTCGGTTATGCCTGTAATGAAACGGATAGTTTCATGCCCGCACCGATTTACTACGCTCATTTATTAATGAAAAGGCAAGTATATTTACGTAAACAAAATATCTTGTCTTGGCTTAGACCCGATGCAAAATCTCAAGTCACGTTACGATATGAAAATAATAAACCAATTGCCATTGATACAGTAGTTTTATCAACTCAGCATCATCCGGAAATACAATAAAAAGACCTTATTGAAGCAGTAATGGAAGAAATTATTAAACAGGCATTACCAAGCAATTTACTTCATAAAGACACTAAATACCTAATTAATCCGACGGGTCGGTTTGTTATAGGCGGTCCCGTTGCAGATTGCGGTTTAACCTGTAGGGAAATTATCGTGGACAGCTATGGAGGAATGGCAAGACACGGCGGCGGTTGCTTTTCTGGAAAAGATCCAACAAAAAATAGATAGATCGGCTGCTTACATGGCACGCTATATTGCTAAGAATATAGTAGGAGCAGGACTTGCCGATCGCTGTGAAATACAAATATCCTACGCAATAGACGTAGCTGCTCCCGTATCTGTTTATGCTGAAACTTGCGGTACTAGCACATTAAGCAACGAACAAATTACTAAGCTCATAACACAGCATTTTGATATGCGTCCAGGAAGAATTATTAAACATCTTAAGCTTCGCACTCCATGTTATCAAAAAACGGCTTCTTACGGTCATTGCGGCCGAGAAGACGCAAATTTTACATGGGAACAATTAGATAAAGTAGATATATTGAGGTGAGTAATTATTGACATTTATTCGTAATACATGATTATTGTGATCCCTGCTTAACTAATTAGTTGAAAATATGGTTGAGAATGTAAATAATAATAGAAAGTTCGGTAACTTAGAAAATTATGATAATCAACTTACAAATACTGCTCTAAACAAGAATAACCAAAATAAGCTGAAAGAACATTATGAAAATATCACTCAAACCTTAAATAACATACGGAAATATGAGTATGCAGCAAAAGCAACTCAGTACTGCGAAATGCTTGACGATACCCGTACCTATGATAAATCCACAAAAGATTATAATTTAGGCTCAGTTCATTTTATAACGGCTAAGCGTATAAAGCTTTAAATCCTGACGAAAATACAGGTAAAAAATTAGACCATTTTATGGATGGCTTAGATGCGATTTATAAGCAATCCTTTTTACGTAAATTAACTAGCTCAACTGAATTACCACCAGCAGAACAGTTAAAAAAATTTTTAGAAAAAACTACAAATGAAATATATGATAAACTGCAAAAAACCGGAGAAGCATATTTATCATATTCTAATGCTCCTACTAATACAGGATTACATACAAATGTTATAAAATATTCTAAAGAAAACGGAAAAAATTATCGTATATATATAATGCCGGTGCTGGGATAAGAGCAGATAATTCAAAACTAAATCAAACACCAAAAGATCAATTAATACAGGAGTATTAGAAGATAAAAAATAAGAAGTTAAAACCAATAATACATTCAATAAAAATTCAGAACCTAAAAAACAAACTATCAAAAATAAATTTTATAAGTATTTAAGTAAATTAACGAGAAAATTGGGATTAAAATCCATAAGTAATTATTTTAAAGAATTAATTAAAGACCCAAATCTTGAGCAAAATATCAATTTAGCAAAAGAAGCAAAGTTAATAGCAGACAAACATCGACTAACAAAATATATGGAACTTAGCGATAATAAAAATAATAATGCAGTATTTAGCGGTAAAAAAACATCAAAGAATATTACTCAATTATATCAATTATAGATTCATTTTACTGTCAATTCAGGTATTGCCTATAAAAAGTTGACTCAAGGTTTCGATGTCATTCCTGCGAGGCATTGGCTTTGTTTCATAGTTCGGTTTTTTCGTCATTGCGAGGAAAATTACGAAGTCATTGTACGTCCGCAATCTCAAGTTTGTTATTATTTCATGAGATTGCCACGCAGCCTATGGCTGCTCACAATGACAACCCGATATCCACATAACAATGCCTTGCGGGAATGACAGTGGAAAACCGAACCACTCAACAACTACGCTATTTACTATATCCTTTTAAAATCTCAAAATCTTGCCCTTGGAGCAAGAATTTTTCAGGTAATGTAATTTTTACTACAAAATTTTTTACATCTGCGCTTTGTAAATAGATTGTAGCTTTAGCATTACTCTGATCTTCATTATTTATACGAGCTGCAAGCAAGGTTACTATCTGCTGTAATTCTTCATGATTTTGTGGATAAAACTGTAGTTCAAATTGTTTATTATTAATTGCATCCTCAATTGATGAAAAGCTTTTTGCCGTTAGTTTTATTCCTCCCTCATCTTTAACTATGTCACAGTTAACAACTACCAAACTTTTAACATCAAGTAAATGTACATAATCTTTTAAAACTTCCTCACTAAAAATACTAAGTTCAAAGATGTTCTCAGGATCGGAAAGCACGAGCGTCACAAACCTACCTCTTGCCGACATACGAGAATCCTTTTTTTGTATTACACCGGCAAGATTTACTCGGTTAGTACCATCAGGTAAGTTATTATGCAAATCCGCAATATTTAAAATATTTAAACGACTAAATATTTCTTGATATTCCGTAAGAGGATGATTAGAGATAAATAAACCCATAGCCTCAAATTCATAAAAGGCTAAAGTATTTTTATCGGCATAATCGCTTGATACTAAAATAGTTGGACTTAAACTAGAAACTTTAATTAAGCTAAATTGATTAGATTCCTGCTCTTCGTGATATGCAGTTGAATAAGAAAGCAATTTTGGAATGCTTGACAATAATTGCAATCGATTATCATGCAGCTCATCAAAACAGCCTGACTTGATTAAATTTTCCAATAATTTACTGTTAATAGATTTTGGGGGTAATCTTTCAATAAAATCAGTAATTGATTTAAACGCCCCTCTTGCTTTTCGCTCATCCGTTACTAACTTACCGAAATTCGGCGTAACTCCCTTAATAGCACCTAAGGCGAAGATTATTGCACCCGCGATGTCACACCGTGGCTTGACCACGGTATCTTTTGAAATTTCCTGGATACCACGATCAAGTCGCGGGATGACAGGCTTTACGCTATGCGGGATGACAGTGTCCGAAAACTTTACACTAAAATACCCTTCAGAAATATTAATATTAGGTGCAATAATTTTTATGCCGTTATCTTTTGCTTCTTGTAAAAATAAATTAATTTTATCGTGATTATTCAATTCAAGATTTAAGCATGCTACTAAAAATGCAGCAGGATAATTAGCTTTAAGATATGCAGTTTGGTATGAAATAACACCGTAAGACGCAGCATGTGCCTTATTAAAACCGTATCCGGCAAATTTAGCCACGGTCGCAAAAATGGATTTAGCTTGAGATTCCGAAATATTATTAGCAATTGCTCCTTTAACAAAAATTTCTTCCTGCTCCTCCATTTCTTTTTTTATCTTCTTACCCATTGCTCTCCGAAGTAAATCGGCAGCTCCTAGCGTATAACCTGCAAGAACCTGAGCAATTCTTTGTACCTGCTCCTGATATATCACCACTCCATAAGTTTCTTCTAAGATTGGTTGCAATAGCTCATGTAAATAATCAGGCTGTTGTAATTTATGCTTACAAGCTATATAGGTAGGAATATTTTCCATAGGACCAGGACGGTATAACGCACCAAGAGCTATCAAATCATGTATAGAATCAGGTTTAAGGCGTCTAAGTGCATCTTTCATCCCGATACTTTCAAATTGGAAAACGCCGACTCCTTTACCTTTACACAACATTTGATAAGTCTTATTATCATCAAACGTCATATTGTTAAAATCTACTTCTATCCCTTGCTCTTTAAGCAGTTTCTTACAATCGGTAATAACCGTTAGGGTTTGTAGCCCTAAAAAATCAAATTTAATTAAACCGGCAATCTCGGAATATTTCATAGAATAACCGACTACCAGCATATCGGAGTTAGCATCTTTATATACCGGTACTATATCGACTAAATCAGTACCTGCTATTACGATTCCTGCAGCATGAGTTGAGGAATGCCTATGCAGCCCCTCAAGAATTAACGAAGTATCAATCACTAACTTAATTAACTCTGCTTCACCGTCTAAATTATACAGCCCATTACCTTTAGCGGCATTTGCAAGCTCCGGAACTTCACGCATTGCCTGTTCTAAGCTAACTGGATTAACTGCACTAAAAGGGACAAGCTCCGTTAGATAATCAGCGAATTTATAAGGTAAGCTAAGCACACGAGCAACATCCTTAATTACAGCCTTTGCCTGCATCTTACCGAAAGTTATAATCTGTCCTACTCTATTATTACCGTATTTGGAACGTACGTAATTAATTACTTCCTCACGCCTTTCCTGACAAAAATCAATATCAAAATCAGGCATTGAAATACGTTCAGGATTTAAAAATCTTTCAAATAATAAGCCAAATTTAATCGGATCGAGATCAGTAATAAGCAAGCTCCAAGCAACAACCGAGCCTGCTCCCGATCCTCTACCCGGTCCAACTAAAATACCCTCTTTTTTACTCCATTTAATAAAATCAGATACAATCAAAAAATAACCGGCAAAATTCATATTACAGATAATATCCAGCTCATAATTAAGACGAGCAAAATATTCGGTTTTCAATGCTTCTTGATTCTCTAACGCAATATTTTCAGATTTAAACTTTGTAGCAAGCCTTGCAAGCAACCCTTCTTTTGCATCTTTTTTAATTAAATCCGTTTCACTAATATCTTTGGTGGCAAAATTAGGCAGCATCGGCGGGTTTGCATGTGCGGCAAAATAACAACGCTCTCTTAAATTCACGGTATTTTGGATGGCACTAGGTAAATCGGAAAAAAGCTCTATCATCTCATGCGGTGATCTAAAATAACAATTTTCGCTAACTGTTTTTCGATCCAGATATTCTTTAGTAACACCGGCTGATATACATAACAATACATCATGTGCATCATGCATGCTTTTCTCACTAAACAAAACTTTATTAGTAGCAACAAGCGGAATAGCAAGCTCGGCAGCAATTCTAATATAACTATCCTCAATAAACTGTTCTTCCGGTAGCTCATGTCTCATAATCTCAAAGTAAAAACGATCTCCTAAAATTTCCTGTAATTTACGTGCAAATAGCATCGCTTGCTCCTCGTTGCGAGCTAGCAAGCATTTTCCGACAATACCGTCGGTATAACAGCATAATCCTATTAATCCTTCTTGATATTCGATTAAATCTTCAAAACCAATGTGATCGCATATCTTACGATCATTTTTAGTAAAAGTAAGGCTTGATAGTTTGAGTAAATTTTTATAACCAGTTTCATCTTTAGCTATAAGCAAAATTTGAGCAAAAATATCTATATCATATTTTATATTTAGAATAACTCCGTGTATCGGCTGCAGTCCTTTTTTTACTGCACATAATGCAAACTCTAATGAGCCGAATAAATTTCCCTTATCTGCCAAACAAATAGCAGGCATTTTATTCGATGAAGCAAGTTCTACTACCTTCTCAATCGTTAATGCACTTTCTAGAAAAGAATAAGAGCTTTGAGTTCTTAAATGAATAAATTCAGGTCGCATTTTAAATTAATATTAAAGTTTATTGTCTTACTGTATGACTCCTTATGTCATTCCCGTAGACTTTTTATGTTATTCCCGCGTAGGCGGGAATAACATCGGAAGCCTTAACGACAAGACTAAATTTTACTTCCGACTGCATAATATCTAAAACCGATTTTTTTCATTGCTTCATTATCTAGTATATTTCTAAAATCAATGATTATCGGGGATTTTACTAAATCATAAATTTCTTGCCAATTAAGTTCTTTAAATTCTGACCATTCAGTTGCAATAACTATAATATCTACTGATTTACAGGCGTCAACTGCTGAATCTAAATATAGCAAATTTTTATGTTCCAAATTCTTTTTAGCATTTTCAAGACCGATAGGATCAAATGCTTTAACATATACATCTTTATTTAATAAGATCTTTACAATTGCGATGGCAGGGCTTGCTCTTACATCATCTGTTCCTGCTTTATATGTTAAGCCTAAAATTGCTATATTTTTACCTTTTAAATCTCCGTCTAACAAAGTAGCTATTTTATCTACCATATTACTTGGACGCTGCTTATTACTTTTAATTACTGCCTCAAGAATCCTACAATCTATATGATGATTTTCTACAAGATTATTTAATGCTAGAATATCTTTTGGAAAGCACGAACCGCCAAAACCAGGTCCTGCATTTAAAAAATTTTGACCGATTCTTTGGTCAAGTCCTACACCTTTAGATAAATCTTTAATATTACCGCCGATTTTTTCACATAAATCAGCCATCTCATTAATAAAAGCAATTTTGGTAGCTAAGAAACTATTTGAAGCATATTTAATAAGTTCGCTCGTCACTAAATCGGTAACCACAAACTTTACACCTTGTAAAGGTGCATAAATTTTTCGCAATATTTCCTCTGATTCTTTATTATTTACACCGATAACTATACGATCAGGATATAAAAAATCTTCTACCGCACTACCCTCTCTTAAAAACTCAGGATTAGAAGCAACATTAAATGAAAAGCCTCTTGATTTTAAATAAGCTATAATATTACTGCAACTACCTGGCGGAACGGTAGATTTTATGACTATTAAACAATCTTTATTTATATGCTCGAAAACTTTATCAATAGCATCATAAACATATTTTAAATCCGCTTCTCCCAACCCTTTTGAAGGTGTACCGACCGTAATAAATATTGCATCAGCATTTTGAAGTTCATTATTATAAATATTTGTAAATTTTAACCTATCAGATTCTAAAGCTTGCTTAAGATACTCATCAAGTTTAGCTTCATAAATCGGTAATATTTGCTTATTTAATTTGGATATTTTAACCTCATCATTATCAAGACAAGTAACATTATGACCTAAATAGCCCATAATAATACCTGAGACTAATCCCACATATCCGCTACCGATAAATGTAATATTCATAATTTTTTGTGATTTTTATATTAAATTTTTAAATTATACGTTATATTCCAAGTGTATACCTCAAATAAATGAAGAGTAGTATAGACGAAGCTCAATTTCAAAAAGTGCAAGGAGTCCACAAGACGAGGAACAGAGCGTATACTTAATACGTGAGTACCGGAGTACTTGTAGGATGACGTAGCCAATTTTTGCAGTTCTATCCGAGTATATAAAGCTTTTATCATATTTCAATAGATTTACAAGCTCAAATGAATTTTATTAAAAAAACCTTTATTAGTATTTTTATAATTCTGATTTCATTATCTTTGGCTATAACTCTAACTGTTTATAGTGCAAATAAAGGACACTTAAATGAACCTTTGAAAAAAATAATTGAATTTTATTTAAGTAAAAATGATATAAAGGCTGTACTACATAATTTAGAATTTAAAGAAAACCAATTATCCATAGATAAAATTTCCTTAAGTCTTATAGATAATGCTAGAGGAGAAATTAACGATTTTAATCTTTTCTTTAATTTCAAAAACTTCTTCTCTAATTCGTTAATAGAGGCTAATTTTAATATCGATAAAATTTCCGTAATTTCAAATAACGATGAAGAGATTATAAATACTTCAACGACCGGTGATTATTCGTTAAATATAATTAAAAAAAATTCCCTAACCGACATACGACTAACTTCAATAAAAAGTGATATCCTAACTGATGAGCAAGGAGCAGACTTACCTCTAGGAAATGCTTTATGCTCATATAAAACCACCTATTCTAAATATAATCCAAAGACTGTTAATTGCAAACTCACCTTTGGGAACAAAGCTTTTTTATCACTAAGCGGTATAATAACCGATAAAAATATCGATGCAAGTGCAGCTGCCGCAAATATGCCTTTAATAATTTATCAAACAGTCGAAAAAATCATTCCGGATAATCCTATAATCTCATATTTACGAGAACATATAAAACAAGGTTACATCCAAAACGGAGAATTAAATATTAAATTAGATAAAAAATTTTTAAAAAAAAATATTTTAGTAGAAGATAATTTAAAAGCAAATTTACATATCTCGAATTTTGAATATAAATATCATACAGATTTACCACCTTTGACTAAAGTTGATACTAATATAATCATTTCAGGACCGGAAATAAAATTTCTAATTAATGAAGCATATAGCGGTAAAAGTGTCGTTTCAGACGGTATTATGACTTTCAAATGGGAAGGACTGGATAAATCACAATTTGTTTTTAATGCTACTGCTAAAGGTGAAATTAATGACTTAATTGCCTTTGTTCCAAATGATGCATATCAAAATATTAAAGCTCAAAATATTGATCTTAAAAAAATCAAAGGAACGGCAAATTCAATAATAGAGCTAATAATTCCTATTAGCCCCAATATCCCTAATAGCTATAATGTTTTGTCGACATTAACAAATATCTCTTTTAACACCTTAGACAATAATATCCTATTACAAAACGGTGAAGCCAAAGGTAGTTTTAAAGATAATAAACTAAATATTAGCGGTAAAGGTAACATTAATAATTATGCAAGCAGCTTTACTTATGATCATGATATATCGGATAAAAATAATGAGTGTTTACTTAAAATAAAAAGCAATATTGCGGCAAATAATCAAAGATTTGGAGTATTTAAATTAATTTCAGGCAGCACCGTTTTAAATTTTGAGTATAAAAAACAGCATACTAATGAGAGTTTTATTACCGTTAATTCTAATCTTAATAATTTAGAATTTTATATAGATAAAGTATCTATTCATAAAAAATTATATAAAAAAGCCAATTTATATTTATATACTAAATTAAATGATAAAAATTTCGATAGAAATATTGTATTTAACCTTTCAGGGCAGGATAATCTAAAAATTAACGGTAATGCCGTAATTAAGAACAATATTTATAATATTAATCTAGCCTCTGTTAAACATAATCATACGGATTTAAAAGGAAACATAATCATAGATAACCATAATCTTAATACGACACTTTATGGAAACAGATTAGATTTATCAAATGCTAATATGATGCAGTTTTTAGAAAAAGCGGGAGATTCTACACGTAATATTAATTTAAAAACTAATATATCAAAAATACTTTTAAAGAATAATATAATTCTAGGTAATCTTGATTTAGCAATTAAATGTGATAAAGTGCGGTGTTTCTCCGGCTTTCTAAATGCTAATATTGATAATAAAAAAGTTAAGATGTCGCTTACTGCTAAGGAAACTTTTGAACAATGGTTCATTGAATCCGATAATGCCGGAGCATTGCTTAAGGGACTTGGAATGTATACCACTATGCAAAACGGTCAAATTAACATCAACTTAAATACAAAAAGATATGAAGTAAAAAAAGGTGAAATAGTGCCAATATTAGACGGCAAATTTTCTATAAAACATTTTACGGTAGTCGATACTCCTTTTTTAACACGGCTTGTTTCCTTTGTTTCGTTGCCGGGTTTTCTTAGTTCAATAACTAATAATAAACATATTTTATTTGAAGATATGAGCGGTAAATTTAATTATAGAGGAAATATAATTACAATTTTTGATACGGAAGCACATGGACCGTTCTTTGATTTTACTATGACAGGTAATATTGATACCAAGCAGCAATTAATTATGGTTAAAGGAAATGTTATTCCTTCCTTTTTCTTAATCAGCACTATTGTAACTAAAATACCGGTAGTCGGTAAAATATTTTCCAAAGTCGCTCCTTACTCCCTAAAAATGAAATATTAAGTAACTATTTAAAGCTATTAGATTTCATGTACAAAATTTTTAATCATTCCTTTATGTCATTCCTGCGAGGCATTATTGCGTGTGTACCTAATCGTCATTGCGAGCGACTGAAAGCGTTGTTGCATGGCTCAAAAAACGTGTTCGGTGTCATACCATGGCTTGACCACGGTATCCAGAAAACAACTAAAAATACTAACAATATTAGTATTTGGGTCCTGCTACAAACTTGCGGGATGACAGAAGTGGAAGCAAGCCATGCAACAAAGCCACAACTGCAAGGAGCGTGGTGGCAATCCAGAAATAATAATAGAATATTCTGTAAATCAGAATTTTTTACTGGATTGCTTCGTCGCAACTTACAGTTTTTCCTCACAATGACGTTGAAGATCAATTCATGCAAGAATGACATAAATAACCATACATATTTAATCGGTATTTTACTTTTAGGCTTAATTTCCGGTCTGACGTTCAATTTAATTTTTTTTACAGTGCCATATCAATTATCCGAAGCAAAATACACCACTGATATAATAGGTTCGATATCACTAGCTGCCTTTCCGTATTGCTTAAAGGTCATATGGTCACCTTTTATAGATAAATACTCTATACCTTTTTTATGTTCTAAATTCGGTCACAGGCGTGGCTGGGCATTGGTATCACAAATATTTTTAATCCTAGCGATGACGGGGTTCTTAAACATAAGCCCTTGTAATAACTTATATATTACTGCAATTATCTTATTTATTATTTCATCCTGCAGTTCTACACAAGATATTGTACTTGATGCATATAGAATTGAGAGATCTACATCTAAAGAAGAGCTTTCAATGGCTTTTACCTTTAGTAGCATAGGGTTTCGTTTAGGTATGTTACTTGGCAGCGTCGGTACTTTATATTCATCAATTATTTTCGGCTGGAATACAGTATATAAATCGGCTCTATTCATTACTCTAATTGGACCTATAGTAATTTTATGTATCAAAGAACCACAATCAAAAGAAATACACCATACAACTACTCATTTAATAGGATTACAACAATATTTTGAAGTTATTAAAAAAAGTATTATCTCCTTAAAAAATGAACAGCAATATTTACTGCTAATTATATTGTTTATCTTTTTATATAAGGCTGCGGATTCTATACCTATGGCTATGAGTTCGCCTTTATTGCTCGATTTAAGTTTTACTACTCATGAAATTGCCGTTATTTACAAAGCTTACGGGTTACTAATCATGATCGTCGGAGGAGCTTTAAGCGGCGTTTTAGCTGCAAAAATGGGTATATTTCATAGTGTCTTAATTGGTGGAGTTATTCAATTATTGTCACCTCTTATGTTTATGATTCTTGCTACTATCGGCTATGATATAAAGACATTTATAATAACTGTTACAGTACAAAATTTTTGTGCAGGCTTTGCAGGAACTATTATCTCTATCTATTTTGCTAGCCTTTGCAATAGTGAATTTGTTGCCACACAATATTCTATTATTGCATCTTTTAGCTCGCTTAGCCGTATTATTCTAGCTAGCCTTGGCGGTATTTGTGCAAAATATCTTACTTGGCCTGTATTCTTTTTAGGTAATACTCTGTTTAGCATGTTATTTATCCCGATATTTTATAAAATATATAGAAAGAAACTAGGCTTTGTGAATATTTCTAAAAAGATATGACAATTATTAAAAAAAGTTTATAATATTGATATATATATTTCTGCGAAATTAAGAGTCAGAATTTTTATGAAACTATATAGTTTTCAAGAACATTTATTAGAATTAAAAATAAGGCTTCTTAGAATATTTACTGCTTTTATAATTATATTTGCTATTTGCTATTATTTTAGCGACAATATTTATAGTGTTTTATTAAAACCGCTTGCTAAGCTAAGCGGTGATACGGTACGAAATATAATTTATACAGGGCTTACAGAAGCATTTTTTACCTATATTAAACTTGCAGCTTTTACTGCTTTTACTATTATTATACCTATAATTGCTTTGGAGTGTTATTTATTTATCAGTCCCGGGTTACACCGCCATGAAAAAAAAATTATCGCTTTTATTCTTTTTATGTCGCCTATTTTATTTTGGTGCGGTAGTATTTTTGTTTTTTACTTTGTAATGCCGAAAGCTTGGAATTTTTTTCTTAGTTTTGAAAAACGTGATATGATCGTACCGATAGTTTTGGAAGCAAGAATTAGCGAGTATCTAAATTTAGTTATTCATTTAATTATTGCTTTTGGAGTCGCCTTTCAACTACCAGTTGTGATAATGATATTAAATATACTAAAAATAGTTAAGGTACAAACACTTAAGCAAAAAAGATGCATTGCCGTGGTAATTAACTTTATTATTGCAGGAATATTAACGCCTCCTGACATTTTAAGCCAGTTTGCTCTTGCAATACCGCTACTTTTATTATATGAAACTTCAATAATGATATGTAATTTTATAGAAAAACTGAGGACACTAAATGTTAAATATCAAATGGATTAGAGAAAATAAAGAATTGTTCGATGAAAAGCTTAGCCAAAGATTTATTGAACCTATGTCTAGTAAAATTGCTATGCTCGACGGAGAGAAAAGAAAAATTACGAGTTTAATTCAAGAACTTCAGCATGCACGTAAGGTAAAATCAAAGATTTTAGGTAATATGGCCTCTAAAAGCGGCGAAGAATTTGAAGGGTTACAAAGAGATGTCAAACATATAAATGAGAAGTTGGAAGCACTTGAACAGGATCTAAATAATAATAACGAATTAAATGAACTATTAAATATGTTGCCTAATATTCCGGACGAAGAAGTACCTTACGGAATGGATGAAAGTATGAATAAATTAGTTCGTACTTACGGAGAGACAAATCCAAATGCTTTGAATAAACAGCATTTTGAACTAGGTATAAAATTAAATTTAATGGATTTTGAACAAACTGCTAAAATTTCTGGAACTAGATTTGTAACGTTAAAAGGTGATTTAGCAAAGCTAGAACGTGCTTTAATTAATTTTATGATTGATGTTCATACTAAAGAGTGGGATTTCTTTGAGATATCACCTCCGGTATTAGTTCGAGATAATGCTATGTATAATGCAGGACAACTACCTAAATTTGCCGAAGAGTCTTTTGCAACAACCAATGGTTACAGACTAATTCCAACCGCAGAAGTATCTTTAATAAATATGGTCGCCGATACTATTATACCAAGAGAAAAATTACCGATACGTTATGTTGCTTACACCCCGTGCTTTAGATCAGAAGCAGGTAGTAGCGGTAGAGATACAAGAGGTATGATTAGATTACATCAGTTCGGTAAAGTTGAGCTAGTATCTATTACTACCCCTGAAGAATCAACAAATGAGCATGAATATATAACTAATGCATCAGAGACTATTTTACAAAAACTGAATCTTCCTTATCGTGTTATGTTACTTTGCACCGGAGATATGGGATTTGCGGCAAAAAAAACCTATGATATAGAAGTATGGCTTCCGGGACAAAAGCAATATCGCGAAATTGCTAGCTGTTCTAATTGTGGAGATTTTCAAGCACGTAGAATGAAAGCAAGATATAAAGAATTCGGCAGTAACGAAACTACCTTAGTTCATACTTTAAATGCTTCAGGATTACCTATCGGAAGAACTATGGTTGCAATACTTGAAAATTATCAGAATGAAGATGGATCAATAACTATACCGGATGTCTTGATAAATTACATGGGAGGATTACAAAAAATCATTGCCTATAGTGAATAATTGTTTATTAAATATAAAATATAAAGTTTCTAGTTGTTGTTAAATTGGCTTTGTTGCATGGCTCTTATGTCATTCCCGCTTTCGCGGGAATGACATCGAGTAGAGACCTACGGCTGCTGGCAATGACGCCTCTAGCATCCACGCAGGCAAAGTTCATTAGTATATACTCCTGTGAAATGAAGAGTTATTATACGAAGTTCAACTTGGAAAAGAGCAAGGAGTCTATAAACCGAGGGGCGGAGCGTATACTTAATACGTGAGCATCCGAGGACTTACAAAGACGACGTAGCCAATTTTTCAAGTTGAACGAGTATACAAAACGATAATTTAAATTCAGGTTATTTGTGTTTAGTGGTTTACGAAAATTTGATAAAGATATATATAATTATAATGCTCCTAATTTTATACCTATAGCATGTCATTATAATGAAAATACTTTACTTACCAAAGACGGTAAATTACTACAAATTATCAAAATACACGGCATTACCTCAAAGAAAATAAGTGATAACATACAAAATTTACGTGAAATGGTTAGAGTTTCTATAAAAAAGAATATAACCGATTATGATTTTGCTTTTTGGCTACATACAATACGAGAAAAACAAAACTTAGACGATTCAACTCCTTACAAAAAATTATTACCGGCAAATATTCATACCTTATGGCAAAGAAAAAACCATTGGAATGATAAATTCGTTAATACTTTATATATATCTATAGTACATGATTCTGCTAAAGTTAACATCACAAATTTTAACTCTTTAATAAATTCTTTATCTCATAAATTAATTACTGATTTTGAAAATAACTACTTAGATTCAGCTTTTCAAAAATTAGACAATATCACTAATAATATTTTAAATGATTTAAACGAATTCAGTGCTGAAAAACTCGGTATAATATTTGAAAATGATAATGTTTTTTCTAATCCTTTATTTTTATATAATCGCATAGCTAACCTTAATAATAATGATTGTTTGGTACCTATAATAGATTTATCCGATGCAATAGGTAGAAGTATTTATACAATTAGCAGCGATAAAATGGTAGTTACGGATCATGAGAAAAATAATAAATTCGTTTCTTTACTATCTATAAAAGAATATCATGAAACTCCTTCTCATACACTGGATAAATTTTTACAGTTACCGATTGAATTCATAATAACTGAAATATTTTACTTTGTTAGCAAAAAACAAGTAATATCCAAATTGCGTGGTCAAGATTATATTCTAAAAATTACTAACGACTCAACTTTACTTAATCACAAAGGGATTAATAAGCTTGATGCAGCTAATTTAGATTGTCAATTTTGTAATCAGCAAATTTCAATTGCCGTTATAGAAGAAGATGAAAATAAACTAGATGCAGCCGTAGCTAAAGCATCAACCGAACTTTTTAAACTTGGTATTATTCATGTAAAAGAAGATATTAATATTGAGCAAATATTTTGGTCGCAATTACCTGCTAACTTTGCCTTTATACGTAGAATGTCGCCATTATCCGTAGAGCATATTGCTTCTCTTACCGCTCTTCATAATACTACACTCGGTAATCAATATAATCCTTGGGGTAAGGCTATAACTTTACTGCGAACCGAGAAAGGTACTCCATATTTCATGAATTTTCATGATAAAACGAATAAAGGTAATACTTGCATCTTTGGTACGGGGAAAACCGGCAAAACCGTATTATTGAACTTTTTAATATCAGAATCGACTAAATACGATCCAACAATAATTTATATCTCTAATAATAATGATTCTAAAATTTTTATCGAGGCAATAGAAGGCAAATGGTTAGAACCGGACAAACAAATTATCAATCCATTTTTAGTAGATGATACAGAAAAATCACAAGCATTCATTTTAGAATTTTTAAAATTAATCAGTGGTCATTATATTTCACCTCTTAGCGAAATAGAGATATCCTTTCTAGAGAAATTAAAAAATAAAATTTTATCAATTGAAAAAGAAAAACGTATTTTTTCCGATATTTTAAAATTAGAAGATTTTAAGGAGGAAGGAGGAATACAAATACTTGATAAACTTAAAGTTTTTACTGAAGAACAATTATATTCCGGATTATTTGACGGATCGTCTCTTAACATTGAAGAAGGGAAAGTTATAGGGTTTAATTTATATAAACTTTCTGATGAGCCGTTTTCTAAACAATTTTACCCGACGGAGAGAAAATTTTTAGAACAATTTAATAATAATTTAAAGAAACACCAAAGTATTAGTGCAGCAGTAATTTATGCTTTTACTTATCATTTAAGTCTAGTTGGCACAAAACCTAAAATATTTGCTGCCGATAATTTTGATAAACTTTACAGACCTGAGATTTATTATGATAATATAAATTTAATCTATAATAATTTGTCTCAAAATAACGGTATTTTCGTCAGTAATTTCAATTTTATTTATCTTAAGTCATATCCAAAATATACTATAAAACCTTGGCTTGATTTAATTAATACTAAAATTATTCTACCGTCTGACGTTAAAATAGAAGATTTAGATAAAATTTTAGGTTTAAGCAAGCCGGAAATACGAAAATTATCACAGCTAATACTTTCTGCAAGAATGTTCTTAATTAGTAAGGATAATGAATCGATAGCTTCTGAATTAAGTATTGCCGCTTTAATAGGAGTTGTCCGTATTTTATCAAGCAGACAGGAGGAAATGGATATTTATAAAAAAATACTTGAACAACACCAAGGTCCTCCGGATAATTGGGTTAATTACCTATATAATGAGTTAAATACGGACTAATATTTCACTCTGTCATCCCGTGATTTATTATGGGATCCAAAAAAAATTAAAAAGGACTGGATCCCGCTACAAGCTCGTGGGATGACAATAATTTATTATGAACTATAAAAACAACGAGCATAAAGAATACTCAAAGTGTTAAAAAAATATTTACTATTTTTCTTATTTTCATTTTTCTCATTTAATGTATATGCATCTATTTGGGATGATATAGTCACTTGTCTTAGCGATCCATGTAATTGCGGTCAAAGTGAGAGAACGGAAATTTGGAATAAGGATGGAGGCATCAATGCAAAGCCAAGAGGACCTTTTAAACCAGGCACATTATGTCCTCCTTGGAATAAAAGTGACGGTCGTAATAATGATACTTGTTTATTAAAATTTGATTACCCAGGTATATTTATCGGTTTTTTACTTAATAGATGTGCAGAAGAAGCTCCTGATAGTAGTTACTTTACTCCAAAAATTCGTATTAGAATTCAAAGCTGTAATGCCATAGCTTGTTGGCACCAAAACTCTACTTTACATTGGGATGGAGAATGTGTATTATGGCCTACAGGTTACGGTATACCTCTAACTAGAGTCTGTGCTAGAATTGCCGTACCGGATATGCCTCCACCTCCCGGGATAAATGCCCCACCTTCCCCTGCAGATCCAGGTTATACCGATGGAGTACATCTCAATAAAGTCGGTTATACAGAAACTGATAATAAGATAATCGGTATAGACGGAAAAATAATTACTTTAAAACCTCCTAAACTTTGTGCTTATAGCGATCCTGGACTTGTTAACCTTGCTTCAGATTCTGGTGTACATCTTGATCCGATGGACTGGAATCCTAATCGTCAACCTCTTCATCGCACTAACGAACTTAGCCCTATTGCAAAAATATTAAAATTTTTAGTTGAAACGATAAAAGGAGTAAGTTTACCAAGTTTATTAGGGCAGCTTCTTGGTATGATAAATCAAAATTCAGAATTTATAAAAGTACTTCAATCAATACTTAATGCAATAGGAGAGATTTTTAATTTTTTTCCTACTTTAATAATAAAAATTATTGAAGCACTTGGGTCATTAAACGGTGCTGTAGATAGCTATTCTTTTGGTTGTGTACAATTACCTTTAGGGCCTTTTCCACCACCATATTGTCCAAATTTAGATTATATTAGCACTAGTGCGAGTGCTCATAATGTATGTAGCATAAAAGATGCAAGCGGCCAGTTTGACCAATCTTCTACTAATCCGGCTTGTGTAGTGCCATCTAATATTAATGTTAAAAACAATATTGTTAATAATACCATACGTGTTAGCTTTAGCAATCTTGTTCCGCTTTGCACGAGTTCTCGTTCTGACCTCAAAACTTGTGTAGAACCACGTAATATAGATTTTTCTTCAGCAAAAATTACTCATACTAATACGGCTTTTAAAGATTTAATTAAATCGTGTAAGAATACTTCAGGCAACACTCCATGTATTAATACAGAAATTTCTACGCCATGTAGTGTTACGGCTAACGGTTGTAATGAGGGATTTAGAATAGTATATTCGCAGAAAATTGGAAATGTAGAAACACCCAGCGATTACTACATAAGCGATATACCGGACTGTCCAAGTTCTAATTCAACTACCTGTCAAAAAGTGTGGGGAGTTAATATCGGTGAATTTAAGGATGTAAGCGTAAAATTTCCTGAGGTACAAAAGCAAGATATAACTAGCTTAATGCCTATAAAGACAGATGTCATCTTAAAAGACAACAACGGTAAAGATAGAAAGCTTTATGTCTCTATTAGTAATACCGAAGACGATAAGCAAAATCCTAATAATATTTGCTTATTTGAGTCCGGTAATTTAATAGATTGTGTACCGCGAGTAAATCATTCTTACAGCTTAGCTGCTTATGAATGTGCAAAGCAATATGCCGGAATTACCTGTACTAATAATAGCAATCCCAACGATGCTTATTATAAACCGCAATTCATTGCGTCAGTACAAGTAAGAGAAGGCGACAATATCATAGATGAAACAAGCACTCTTGTAACGCCGTTAGCATACGCCGGACCTCCACCTCCCAACCCCACTGACACAGAAAGCATAGTAATGCTTGCCGGTTATAAGTATAGTTCTTCCGTTGTGTTTATACCTAAAGATCCAAAGGAAGATAAATATATTGCTATGCCGTTTTCAGGAGAGAATGCTCTAAATCAGTTGACTATTCACGGTAAATATAAAGACGATAAAGCACCTTATGATAGTAATGGAAATCCTGACTCAAGTGCGGTATATTTAAAATATTTAGAATATATAAATGGTAAATATATCCAAGGTGGAACGCATGCCTGCTTGATGCCGAAAAATTTCCAACATTGTACCCCTATGCTGCGTCCTACTTTACCTGATGGATCACCTATGCCCGGTTACAATCATGACTCAACAAATTGTGTACTTGCTAAACTCAACAACAACGATACTATAAATTGCAAAGATTTTAAAAATAAATATAACGTTAAATATCCAAATCTTAGCTTATGTAAAAAAGATATAGATCTAACGCGCTGTACTCTAGAAGAAACAGTGTCAGGTCCAGGAAGAGGTATTACAATTTATACTTGCAATATAAATAAGATTCCGAGTAAATGCTATACCAATAACGACAAGGCTAATACTCCAATATGTGTTTTAAGTAGGGATTATACAGATAGAATCGAGCCGAAACCTAACATAGGACCAATATTAGTACCGGTAGATCCTTCAAAATATTATACAGTGACATATACAAAAGGAGATAACAATACTCCTCCTGAGCCGACATATAACGCTGAGACTGAGGATGTAAGAGATAAAACTTGGCAAGAGCTAAATCTTTGTGCTCCTATATTAGTACCTACTTGTGCTAAAATTCCTAGCACAGAGAAAGCTCCTTCCGGTAACAATCACGGTAATGCAGAATGGCCTGAAAGCGATATAGGAGAACTTGCAAAAGGAAAATGCCCGACGAATTGGATACCTATTGATCCTAATAAACCTTTAGAACGCCATTGTTTATCATATTTTGATAGAAAGGTTGTCGAGTTTGAACCTTTAGGCCACAATGTCGGCTGTAGAAAATTTAAAGGATTCCCCATAAAAGTTGGTTATAACGACTTTCCATCAGACCAATTACTTGAGACCCCTTATAATCCGGTAACTCAAATAGGTGACTATATCTTCAACAAAAAACCGGTACCACATGGGAGCATTATGGCATTTCCAAAGGATGGAGCACGTATAACTGCAACAAATAAACCGGACAATACAATATTGCATACTGTAGAATTCAAAGTAACTTTAGATGCAATAATGGACGATATTGAGTATTTTAAAGTAAAAGATTTATGGTATGATGATTGCACATTAATATATGTCAACGGCACAAAGTTACTTAGCTTCCCTACTAACATTGATTCTTTAGATGAGAAAAGGTACTGTAACAATGGAAATGACCAAGGTCAAGCATTACAAGCTAAAAATTTACCGATTGATATAAAGCGTTATTTAAAACAAGGAGAAAATACTATAAGATTCCAGCTAAGAGTTATGTTTGATGGAGGACTATATTTCCACATGCAATATAAAATGAAGAGATAAATAAATGAGTTGGATTATTTTTTATACGGTAATCGCTGCTTTACTGATTCTGGATTTGGGAATAATACACAAAAAAAATACCATAATGAGCTTTAAAGAAAGCGTACTTTTTAGTCTTTTCTATCTTGTAATAGCTTGTTTATTCGGTATCTATGTTTACTATAATACGGGGGCAGATCATGCTCGTGAATATTATACTTGCTTTCTCATTGAGAAAGCTATGTCACTTGATAATATTTTTGTTATCTCTATTATTTTCCAATTTTTTAAAATTCCCTGGCAATATCAACATCGTGTTTTATTTTTCGGTATAATAGGCGTAATAATATTCAGAGCTGTAATGATTTACGGCGGTATTATTCTTATAAATAAATTTGCCTGGTTATTATATATTTTTGCCGTAATACTTATTGCTACAGGTATAAAAACTTTCTATGTATCACATAAAACTTTTGATATACAGAATTCTTATATTTACAAGTCAATAATAAAAAATCTAAATATTACCCCTAACCTTGAAGGGGATAAATTTGTTGTTAAACGTAATAACAAACTATATTGCACCCCCCTTTTTATATCTCTAGTACTGATAGAAGCAATAGATTTAGTCTTTGCTATAGATAGTATAGCGGCAATATTCGCAATTACTAATGATGTTTATATAATTTATACTTCAAATATTTTTGCTATTTTAGGGCTTAGAGCGTTATTCTCTTGTTTAGCAGAAATTGTAGAACGTTTCAGTTATATAAAATATTCTTTGGCTTTAATTTTAATATTTATCAGCTTTAAAATATTTATTCATCATTATATAACGATTCCGGAATATGTTGCGTTCACTGTAACTATTACTTTATTACTATTTGGTATAATTGCTTCCATAATTAGGAAAAATATGATTGACCATTAATAAAGGGGGTATATAATATTTTTTTATTTTTTAAGCAATTATAATGACTAAATTACTAAAATTATTTTTTATTACTATCATCATTTTTAATAACATTGCTTTCGCAAAAGAAACAGGGTTCTATATAGGAGTAGAAGGCGGAATAATTGAACCGGTCGTTAGTAAATTCCGACATAAACACTCAAATACCGAAATAATTTTAAAAAAATCAAGTATGTATAGTGG
This sequence comes from Rickettsia sibirica 246, assembly GCF_000166935.1. NCBI lineage: Bacteria > Pseudomonadati > Pseudomonadota > Alphaproteobacteria > Rickettsiales > Rickettsiaceae > Rickettsia > Rickettsia sibirica. The sequence continues at coordinate 810,701 of NZ_AABW01000001.1, read as the reverse complement.
AAAAATAGGCTATATAATATATCCACAGATAGCTATTGAATTCTCAGCAACTTATCAACCTAAATATAGTCTGCATTACGTATTACCTCAGCAAAATTTAAGTAATGGTCTCACTATTCCTAAAACCCCAGGTAATACTACCGTATTATCAAATCTATATATGCTAAATCTTATTTATGATTTAGAAAAAATAAAAACTTTCACACCTTTTGTAATACTTGGAGGTGGAATAGCACAAGTAAAAGTTAAGCCTACCTCTTCTAGGTGGAGTGTTATAAATAGCGATTATTTTAAAGTAAGAAAAACTCATAAAAATTGTGTTGCTTGGCAAGCAGGTCTTGGAATTTCACAAGATGTAACTTCAAATTTAAGTATTGATGCAACTGCAAAATTACAAACGGCATATAGAGTAAGAATTAATTATGATACGCTTGATATGAAAACGGGGCAATTCGTGCCAACAAATCCTATCAAAAAAACTATAGCCGTTGGAGAATTTGGCATAGGATTTACTTATAGATTGCCATTTTAATAATTCTGTGAAATATTTATATGAAAGCTACAAATGTCATCATCCCGCGGGATGACACGAATAATTCAACTACATAAGGGAAAAATATGTCTCCAAAAGCTACTAACTCTTCTTCTACCCCTAACGGTCATGATAAGATGGCAAAAAAAACACATTCCGCACAATCCGTTGTTAACGGTGCGGTTTCAGATCATAACACTTATGATGAAATACCGTATGAAAGCTACCCATATGCTCTTACAAATCCTTATCACTTAAGTACACTTGCAACTCTTTTCGGTGTAAATGCTCCTGAAGTCGAGAATGCAAAAATATTAGAGCTTGGTTGTGCAGCAGGCGGTAATTTAATACCACATGCAGTTCTTTATCCAAAAGCTTATTTTGTTGGGGTTGATTTGTCTAAGGTACAAATTGACGAAGCAAATAAAAATGTTAAAGCACTAGGATTAAAAAATATAGAGTTCCATCATTGTTCGATAACTGATATTAACGATTCTTTCGGTAAGTTTGATTATATAATTTGCCATGGCGTAATTTCTTGGGTACCAAAAACCGTTAGAGATAAAATTTTTGAAGTTTGTAATAAAAATCTTAGTCCAAACGGAATAGCATATATTAGCTATAATACCCTCCCTGGCTGGAATATGGTCCGTACTATTAGAGATATGATGATGTATCATTCTAGCTCATTTGCAAATGTACGGGATAGAATAGCTCAATCTAGATTGTTACTAGAATTTGTTAAGGATAGCTTAGAAAACTCTAAAACTCCTTATGCAGAAGCATTAAAAACCGAAGCAGGGCTACTTGCTAAACAAACCGATCATTATTTACGTCATGATCATCTAGAAGAAGAAAATGCTCAATTCTACTTCCATGAATTTATGAATGAAGCAAGAAAGCACAATTTACAATATTTAGCCGATTGTAATCTTTCGACTATGTATCTCGGTAATATGCCGCCGAAAGTAGTAGAGCAGTTAAAAGCGGTAAACGATATAGTTAGAACCGAACAATATATGGATTTCATTACGAATCGTCGTTTTAGAACCACTTTACTATGTCATAGTGATGTGAAAATTAATAGAAATATTAACAATGATGATATAACGAAATTTAATATAATTTTTAATATAGTGCCTGAAAAACCACTCAAAGAAGTAGATCTTAATAATGCTTCCGAAAATTTAAAATTCTTCTTAAACGGCAATCAAGACTCTAACTTAACAACTAGTTCGCCTTATATGAAAGCTATTTTATACACTTTCAGCGAAAATCTAAATAATCCGTTAAGCTTTGAGAAAATAACCACTGAAGCTAATAAAAAGCTACATAATACTAAATTAAACGAAATCAAAGCTGAGCTTTTAAATAATGCAATGAAGCTAGTACTACAAGGTTATATTAGTATTACAAATCAGAAGCATCGAAATAACCCTGAGCTTGATAAGCCTAAAACAACAAAAATGGTGATACATCAAGCAACCCATACACCTTCTATGTGGGTTACAAATTTAAAACATGAACCGATCGGCGTTAATTTCTTTGAGAAGTTTGCACTTAGATATATGGATGGTAAACATGATAAAAAAGCAATCATTGAGGCTGTACTTGGTCATGTAGAAAAAGGCGAGCTAACTTTAAGTAAAGAAGGTCAAAAAGTAGAAAACAAGGAAGAAATACGCAAAGAACTAGAAAGCTTATTTATTCCGATGATCAAGAAATTTTCTTCTAATGCTTTGTTGGTGTAGCCAATTTGCACTCTGTCATACCGTGGTCTTGCCACGGTATCCATGATACTAAACAAAAATTATTTATTGATTCTCCTACGCCAATGGCGTATAATTATTATGAGTAAAAAACTGATTTCAGTTGTTGAGCTTCTAGAGTTTCAAAAATTCGCTAAGAATAATTTAAATGAAAAAGAATGCTTTGAAATAATACATTACATTGCTGCTAATCCTGACCAAGGTGATATAATAAAAGGCACTGGAGGTATAAGAAGAAAGTTACGATTTACTTTAAGTAGTAATAATAAAGGTAAAAGTGGCAGTATAAGAATAATTTATTTTTACTACAATGAAAATATGCCGGTATTTTTAATAACCGGTTTTATAAAAAGTAAGATGGAAAATATTAATCATAATAGTTGTAATGAATTAAAAAAACTAACTGAAGAATTGGAAAATTATATGTCGGACGAGGCAAAAATAAATAATAAAAATACTAATCAAACCGACAAAAGTATATATTAATTGGAATGCAAGAGGCTGTTTTATACACTAAAGGAAAATTAAAAGCAAATAAACATGATATAAAATTATCTAATATAGACGTGCATGAAGCAAGAGATAAGTTAAAATTAACACAACAACAATTTGCTACAACATTTGGAGTGAGTGTTGCAACTTTAAGAAACTGGGAACAAGGCAGAAGATTACCTACCGGAGCTGCAAAATTACTTCTTAAGATTATTGAGAAAGAACCTAATGTTGTGAAACGAGTTTTACGAGGATAAAATAGAGATAAGACACAACCTATATAAACACCATGCCTATATTTTTTTATTTATTTGCAACATTAATAACTATCAGTAGCGTATGCGTTGTCTTAAGCAAAAATTCCGTATATTCGGTATTATGGTTAATTTTTGCATTTATCAACGGTGCAGGGCTTATGATTTTGCTTGGAGCAGAATTTTTAGCTATGATGCTGATAGTGATTTATGTTGGAGCTGTAGCAGTATTATTCTTATTTGTGATAATGATGCTAGATATGCATTTTAATAAGACAATAACGCAGCTAAAAGCAAATCTAGCTTTAAGTATTTTTATAGCTTTGATTATGTTTGCCGATTTAGTAATAATTATTTTACTTGGTACTAAAAATATTAATTTCAACTCCAATGTATCGTTTACCATAACAAATAATATCTCAAATACCAAAGCAATAGGAGGCATACTCTACACAGACTTTATGCTACCGTTTCAAATGGCGGGCCTTATATTATTTGTCGCTATGATTGCATGTATTACGTTAACACTAAAGAAGCGTGAGGGAGTAAAACGTCAAGATATATCAAAACAACTACGTCACAATAAAGAAAATACCGTATTAATGACAAAGCCTATTCTAAATAAAGGTGTTGAGAATATTAAATATGAATGAATATATTTCGCTTAATCATTATTTAATCTTAAGCAGCTTAGTTTTTACTATCGGAATGTTTGGATTATTTATGCATCGCAAAAATATTATCAATATATTAATGTCTATTGAGTTAATGCTGCTTGCAGTTAACATAAATTTTGTTGCATTTTCCGTACATATGCAAGAATTATCGGGACAAATTTTTAGTATTATACTCTTAACCGTAGCAGCTGCCGAAACCTCAATCGGGCTTGCAATATTACTAATATATTTCCGTAATAAAGGCTCCATTAAAATTACTGACATTAATCAGATGTGGGGATAATGATGTATCAAAATATTTGCATAATGATCATCATGTTACCGCTTGCATCTAGCATAATAAACGGGTTATTCGTAAGGGTAATAGACAAAAAATTAGCGCAAGTAATTGCAACCGGCTTTTTATCTTTATCTGCCTTATTCTCATTAATAATATTTTGCGATGCAGGCTTAGACGGGAATATAATCCATATTAAATTATTACCATGGATTGAGGTTGGAAATTTTAAAATAAATTGGTCGATTTACATCGATCAGCTAACTAGCATAATGTTTATAGCCGTAACATGGGTGTCAAGCATCGTGCATATCTACTCGCTTGGCTATATGGCCGAAGATAAGGGGATTATACGCTTCTTGTCTTTTCTTTCTTTATTCACTTTTTTTATGTTAATGCTAGTATCTAGCGATAATTTCTTACAGTTATTTTTCGGTTGGGAGGGCGTCGGCGTTTGCTCATATTTACTAATAGGTTTTTGGTATTCAAAAGAATCAGCCAATAAAGCAGCGATTAAAGCTTTTATAATAAATAGAGCCAGCGATTTTGCTTTTATCTTAGGCGTAATGACGATTATTGTTTATTGTGGCTCAGCAAATTACAAAGATGTATTGTCATCTGCAGAATTATTATCTAATATAAAAATATTTTTACATTTTTCTATTCTAGACATTATTTGTTTATTATTATTCATCGGTTGTATGGGTAAATCTGCACAGATCGGTTTACATGTATGGCTTCCTGATGCGATGGAAGGACCGACTCCGGTATCTGCACTTATTCATGCAGCAACCATGGTAACGGCAGGAGTATTCTTAGTAGCACGCTGCTCATATTTATTTGAATATAGCCCTTTAATTCTACAATTTATTACGATTATCGGCGGTGTTACTTGTCTTTTTGCTGCAAGCATTGCTATTATGCACAGCGATATCAAGAAGATTATTGCTTACTCAACTTGCAGTCAGCTTGGTTATATGTTCATGGCGTGCGGAGTATCTGCCTATAATAGCGGAATATTTCACTTAGTAACTCATGCCTTTTTTAAGGCCTTATTATTCTTATCAGCCGGCAGCGTAATACATACCGTTCACGAACAGGATATTTTTAAAATGGGTGATTTAAGAAATAAAATGCCGGTAACTTATGGCAACTTCTTAATCGGCTCACTTGCACTAATAGGGATTTATCCTTTGGCAGGATTTTACTCTAAAGACTCGATTTTAGAAGCGGCTTATAGTAGCGGCTCGTTTATGTTTATTTTTGGAATAGCAGCAGCAATACTTACCGCTATTTATTCAATGAAGATTATTATGTTGGTATTTCATGGCAAAACTAAGCTAGAAAAAGATGTTTTTGAGCATGCTCACGAACCGGCTAAAGTAATGAATAATCCACTTATATTACTTGTCGCCGGGAGCTTTTTTAGCGGTATGATCGGCTATTATTTACTTGCTATGGACAAACCAAACGGTTATTTCCATGCAAGCCTATTTAATTTACATATTTATAAATTACTAATTAGCCACCCGCCTTTATATATTAAGCTACTACCTATGGCAGTCGGTATAGTGGGAATTGTTACTGGGATTTACTTATATAAGTCAAGTACTGTTATGTCATTCCCGCAAAAGCGGAAATCCAGTAAAAATATTAAAAACGCCTGGATCCTGCGGTCAAGCCGCGGGATGACACCCCTTGTATTAATTTCCAACATATTACGCAATAAATATTACTTCGATGAAATATATAATTGCTTAATTGTGAAACCTATTAACTGTTTAGCTTCTTTATTTTATCTTGGCGATCAGCAAATAATCGATCGTTTTGGACCAAACGGTTTTTCACGAGTCGTTAATTGCTTTAGCGTTCTTACCGGCAAAATACAAACAGGATATGTTTTTAATTATGCTTTGTATATAGTATCATTTATTGTTGTAACAATTAGTTATTTTGTTTGGAAAAACATAATGTATTGATGTTATTTGCGTTAAAAACTAAAACCGTCATTGCGAGCGAACGTAAAGAGCGTGGCAATCTCATAAAATAATAACAAATTCCTGGGATTGCTTTGTCAATTACTTCGTAATTTGCTTCGCCATGACCGAAAAAAACTCATAAAATCTTAAAGAATGTTAGAATTACCTATTATATCTATCAGTATTTTTCTGCCGCTAATAAGCGTGCTATATATTTTGCTGTTTATTAGTCAAAGTAAAAAAGCAGATAAACCGATATATTTAATGTATGTTGCAGTGCTTAGTTCTGTTTTAACATTCATCTCAACTATCTATATTTTAATAGAGTTTGACTCCTCAAACCCCGCTTATCAATTCGTTGAACGCTACGCTTGGCTTGATAAGATCGGGCTTGAATTCCATGTAGGCGTTGACGGTATATCAATATTTTTTGTGGTTCTAACTTCTTTTCTTACTATTATTTGTATAATTGGAAGCTTATTTACCGTTAAAAAATATATTAAAGAATATTTGGTATGTTTCTTATTAATGGAATCTTTTTGTATAGGGGCATTTACCTCGGTAAATTTACTATTATTTTATCTGTTTTTTGAAGCAATATTAGTGCCGATGTATATTATTATCGGCGTATGGGGTGGCAAGAATAGAATATATGCGGCTCTTAAATTCTTCTTATACACGTTCTTTGGTTCTGTATTTTTCCTACTTTCATTAATTTATATTTATAGCAAAATGCATAGCTTTGATTTAACCTATATCTTTCAGCTTACCGATAATATTCCATTATTTGCTCAGCAAATTTTATGGTGGGCTATCTTTATTGCTTTTGCCATTAAAATCCCTATTATTCCTTTTCATACTTGGCTACCCGATGCACACGTACAAGCTCCAACCAGCGGCTCGGTTATTCTTGCCGGTATTTTGCTAAAACTCGGCGGTTACGGTTTTTTAAGAGTATTACTACCTCTATGTCCGAGTGTATCACAAGAATTTGCAATTTACGTAATTTACCTTAGCGTTATTGCTATAATATATGCATCACTCGTTGCGCTTGCTCAAAAAGATATGAAGAAGATGATAGCATATGCATCTATTGCACATATGGGATATGTTACGATAGGTATTTTTAGCTTTACTAAAGCCGGAGTTAGCGGAGCAATATTTCAGATGCTTAGCCACGGTGTGATTTCTTCATGTCTATTCTTAATAGTCGGTACTTTGTACGAAAGATTACATACAAAAGAAATAGCTAAATATGGTGGTGTAGCAAGTAAAATGCCGGTGCTTGCCGCATTTTTTATGATTGCAATGCTCGGCTCTGTCGGGTTACCCGGAACTAGTGGATTTATTGGAGAATTTTTAAGCCTGCTTGGGATTTATAAGGTGAATGTAGTAGCAACCTTTATAGCAGCTCTCGGCATAATCTTCGGGGCGGTTTATATGCTGAAATTATACAAAGAAGTAATGCTCGGTGAAATTACCAATAAAGAAATTATGCATTTCAGAGATTTATATAAATACGAAATCATCTCAATAGCTCCTTTAATATTATTAATTATTTACTTTGGTCTAATGCCGAGTTCTATTTTAAATGTATTTAGCTTATCGGTGGGAAATTTGCTGGTAAAATTTTAATTGCTTACAAAAAATATAAATGCTACTCTAATTATAGAACTTAAAAGTGAGGTTTATATGAAAAATAGCAAAAGAACCTAAAAAAATAAACCATGAATTAAACAACGCAACTAAAAAACTAGGTCAAGAAGCTAATAAGGTAACAGGCATAGATATAAGTCATGTGGTAAATCCTGATGCATCAGATCATAAAGAAGCTTGAAGAGATGCTCGTGAGAAACTTGGAATTGGTCATAATAATCAACAAGATAATACAGAATTAACGGACCACACCAGAAGAGCATCATGAAAATTAAATTTATTAAAAAGCAACAGATGTAATACCGTGGCTTGACCACGATATCTAGTGAAATTATTAGTATTTTGAATTGCTTTTATATGGATACCGTGGTCAAGCTACGGTATAACAAGGACATGCTATCACTTCATCAATTACACTTTAAAAACTTATTTGATCTAAATATTACTTTTCTTCCTTCTTCTATAACATATATAAAAGGAGCTAACGGTTGTGGGAAAAGCTCGTTGCTACGAATGATAGCAGGAATTATGCAACCGAGTAGCGGTCATATCTACTATAGAAACTGTAATATTAACAATATCGCTAAACTTTACTGCACTTATATCGGTCATAATTTAGGTCTAAAATCAGAAATGACTGTTTTTGAGAATCTAAAATTTTGGTCAGAAATTTATAATTCCGCTGCAACCCTATATGCTGCTATTCATTACTTCAAATTACACGACTTATTAGATAAAAAATGCTATAGTTTGTCTAGCGGAATGCAGAAAATCGTAGCCATAACAAGGCTTATTGCTTGCCAATCTGACCTATGGCTACTTGATGAAGTTGAAACTAACTTAAGCAAAGAAAATAGGGCTTTACTCAATAATCTAATTGTCATGAAAGCAAATAGCGGCGGTATTGTTCTTCTATCCTCTCATCTAGAAAGCTCTATAAAATCTGCACAGATATTACGGCTTGATTAATTATTATTGTTTTGCGTATTTTTATAAATCTCCCAATGTACAATAAAAAATATAAGGCTACTATAATCCAAATTGAACAATTAATTATTGTACTTACAGCATGTGTTTTAGTAACTTTATATATTATTCTTATAACTAATTCTCTTGTCTTCTAGCTCTTTTGGAGGCTTTTAATTGTTCATATAAATCCTTATCATATGATTTTAGCTTTAAATATTGCTCATTAGTACTATATATTTTATGAGTTCCTCTTATTCCAGTAGGAATATAGTTTTTTAGTTTTTATAATTAAGAGAATAAAAGTCAAAAAAAAGAAAAGCAATAATTAAATTACAAAGGTTTATGAAATCTCGAATGCAAGGTTCGAATTTTCATGATATATTTTTTTAATTTAACTTTTTTGAAATGAACCTATTAACAGAATCACAATAGCATAATATACGTATATATTCCGAATAAATGAAGAGTAATTAAACGAGTATATTACCTATACTCGTAATCTTTGTGTAGTTTACTAGCGAGTGCCTGTTCCCATCTATCGCCATTTTGCAGTAATCTTTCCTTATCGTAAATAAGTGCGGTATGAGTTAGACTTGCAAACTCAAAATTAGGACCTTCAACTATTGCATCTACAGGGCAAGCTTCCTGACATAATCCGCAATAAATGCATTTTGTCATATCTATATCATAACGAGTAGTACGCCTGCTGCCGTCTTCTCGTTCGTCCGCTTCAATTACTATCGCTTGTGCCGGACAAATCGCCTCACAGAGTTTGCACGCAATGCAGCGTTCTTCACCGTTTTCATAGCGACGCAGGGCATGTTCACCCTTAAATCTTGGACTAATAGGGCTTTTTTCATAAGGATAATTTATGGTAACTTTGGGCTTAAAGAAATACTTTAAAGTCAAAGCCATCCCCCTTACTATCTCATATAGAAAAAACAATTTTAAATAGTGTATCATAAAAATTATATATTAAAGATCGATGTATTTCTGCGGGGCATCACCCGCATGGATACCGAGTTGTCATTGCGAGCAGCCGTAGGCTGCGTGACAATCTCATCAAATATCCTGAGATTGCTTCGTCAATTATTTCGTAATTTCCTCGCAATGACGGGTAAACCGATCAAGCAACAATGATAATAACACCTAAATACTCGGTAAATTATCTGTATAAACAAGCACACTTGATACTAACACTACCCAAAATAAAGTTAGAGGTAAAAATACTTTCCAGCCAAGTCGCATTAATTGATCATAGCGATATCTTGGTAAGGTCGCTCTAATCCATAAAAAACAAAACAATAAGAATCCGACCTTAAATACAAACCAAAAGAACCCCGGAATACAATCTAACCACGATATATTAAAGGGCGGCAAGTAACCTCCTAAAAAGAAAGTCGTAGTCATTGCACTAACTAATATCATATTAGCATATTCACCTAGAAAAAATAAAGCAAATCCCATAGAGGAATATTCAACATTATAGCCAGCAACTAACTCCGATTCTGCTTCAGGTAAATCAAAAGGTAATCTATTTGTTTCGGCAAGCACCGAGATAAAAAACACGACACCCATAGGTAGTAGCATTAAATCAATCCACCACGGCATTGTTCTTTGTGCTTCAATGATCTCACTTAAATTGAGAGTACCGGTAGTAAGTAGCACGGTAATAATAACCAGCCCCATCGACACTTCATAAGAAATCATTTGGGCAGAGGAACGTATAGCTCCTAAAAAAGCATATTTTGAGTTACTAGCCCAGCCAGCAATAATAATGCCGTAAACACTTAAAGAAGAAATAGCAAGAATATATAAAACACCTACATTAATATCTGCCAGAACTACGCCCTTTGCAAAGGGTATAACTGCCCAGCCGATTAAACTTAATATAAAAGTTATCATCGGTGCTAAAATAAATAATATTTTATCGGAATTGGTTGGAATGATCGGCTCTTTGAATAAGAGCTTAACCGCATCGGCAATAGGCTGAAGTAATCCAAACGGACCGACAACGTTAGGTCCTCGTCGAAGCTGCATTAATCCAATAACACGACGCTCTGCATATGTTAAATACGCAACGCACAATATTAAAGGGATAGTAATTGCAACTACCTTTAGAGCGATGATAATTAACGGAAAAATATATTCAAAAAAGAGTTCTAGCATGGTTGTACTCTTATTATATCATTCCCGCAAAAGTGAGAATCCAGAAAATAATTTACAAAAAAAGAGCTGGATTCCCGCTTTTGCAGGAATGAAATACGGGGTGAGAATAGCATATTTTTCATCATGCCACCTCTTCGTCTCTTGCTTCCTTAGCCTCAACGCACTTAGCCATAGTGACCGAATTTTTACTAATCACGTCAGTCATATAATAATTAATAGGTTCTGCAGTTATAGGCTCTTTTGATAACTTATCTTTAGAGCTAAACTTACTAAATTTATTTTCTATAATTCTATCAATACTAGCAAATACCTTATATTCTTTAGCAAGTCTTACTCTTACTTCTTGCAAATTATCCATTCCGATATCTATTTTTAGATAACCGGCAAGCTCTTTAATAATTTCTATATCTTCTTTAGCTACCCCTACAGGCGATACTGCTTTTTCTGCTATTTGCGGTCTACCTTCTAAATTTACGTAAATTCCGCTCTGCTCGGTATAAGCAGCCGCAGGTAAAATTACATCAGCACTGCTAGCACCTGCGTCCCCGTGATGTCCTTGATATATTATAAAAGTCGATTTCAGCTTATCAAATGGGATGACGTCCGTTCCAAGTAAATAAGCGAGTTCCAACTCTTCGAGCTTAATAGGAGTATTAAAACCAATATCAAGACCGCCAACTATAGAAGCGTGATTATGCAATATATTAAAACCTTTCCAATCATCACGCATAATATTATATTCAGTCACTATCTTATGAATAAGCGACAATATAGCATATCCGTCATCTCTTGCATATACACCATCACCTACTATAATCATCAGATATTTTGCTGCTTTTAAGGCTTTCGTAAACTCATGAGTACCAATGGCTAGCTCCTCAATAATCTTAATATCACTTCCTAAATCCTGAATTTTATAGGTTTGGTTATGCCCCCCACCTATTCTTGCTACTTTTAGTGAGTCGGCACGTACTCGCATACCTATTCTACTATTTAATACTGGAGCTATTTGCCTTGGATTTGCTCCGATTAGCAGACATAAATCAGCCTTTTCTATCCCTGCAATAGTAGTATTAAATAAATAATTACCTCGCTGCATGGTATCTAGTTTATAGTCAAACTGATTAACGCTGTAATTATTAGAGCCAAGCTTTTGCAATAATGTTTTTAACATAAACATTGCTTCGACAGAAGAGAGAGAACCAGCAATAGCAGCAATCTTTTCTGGTTTTACGGATTTTATTTTATCCGCTACTGTCTTTAAAGCTTCACTCCAGCTAGCTTCTACTAACTTACCGTTTTTTCTGATATAAGGACGATCCAAGCGCTGATATTTTAAACCGTCATAACTAAAACGATTCTTATCCGAAAGCCACTCTTCATTTATTTCTTCATTAACACGAGGTAATATCCTCATTACCTCATCGCCTCTACTATCAATACGAATATTAGAGCCTTCGGCATCATGCACTCCAATGCTAGCGGTATGTTTTAGCTCCCATTTACGAGCTTTAAAAGCATAAGGCTTAGAGTTCAAAGCACCGACGGGACAAATATCGATCATATTACCGGAAATTTCGGAATCTAAAGTTTGCTCTAAATATGAAGTTACTTCAATGTGTTCTCCACGGTGAATAGCTCCTATTTCCTCTATTCCCGCTATATCGCTCGCAAATCTAATACATCTTGTGCATTGTATGCACCTAGTCATCGCTGTTTTAATCAACGGTCCCATATATTTATCTTTAATAGATCTCTTATTTTCGTGGAATCTATTAGTACCTTTGCCGTATCTGAAAGCCTGATCCTGTAAATTACACTCTCCGCCCTGATCACAAATAGGACAATCTAAAGGATGGTTAATCAGTAAAAACTCCATTACCCCTTCACGTGCTTTTTTTACCATCGGCGTATCGGTATGAATAACCATACCGTTACTTACCGGCATAGCACAAGAAGCTATAGGCTTTGGTGATTTTTCCATTTCAACCAAGCACATACGGCAATTACCAGCAATTTTTAGACGCTCATGATAACAAAAATGAGGGATTGCTTTTCCTGCTTGTGTACAGGCTTGATAAACGGTGCTACCTTCTGATACTTCTATTTCAGAACCGTCTACGTTCAGCTTTATCATTTTTATTTTATCCAATAAGTCATAGGGTTTGGGTATGCTTTGTCTTCTATCATATATTTAAAACCGATGGCAACACGCAGTATATACCAAACAGCGAGTATAACGTATAGTACTACTCCAATCATGATAAACGTAAATATAAAACATACAATCCACCCAAGAACCCCAAGGCAAAAAGTACGAAATAAAAACACGTAATGACTAATTGCAAAGTTATCGCCTTTATCTTTGTTAAGATATGCAAAAAATACCCCGATTAACGGCAATATCGGAGCTACGATCCCGCATAAATATAATATATATACCACTATTAAATTTTTCTTACCACTCTCGGTATATTCTTTAAGATGCTTGTCCATATTTTTACCTCTTTATGTCGTTCCCATGTGGCGTTGTTGCATGGCTATCTGAGCTGTCATTGCGAGCAGCCGTAGGCTGCGTGGCAATCTCATAAAATAATAACAAACTCCCAAGATTACGTACGTACAATTGCTACGCAATTGCCTCGCAATGACGATACCAGCAAACTACCCCTTCAAACTCTCTACCACAAAATGCATAATACTGCCGTGCTTTATATAATTTATCTCATTATCCGTAAATATTTGCAATATTAAATCGATTGTTCTTATTGCACCGGTTTGTTTTTTTATCACGCATTTAACAGGATGATAAGAGCTTATATTCTCGCTTAAGCCTGTAATGTCAATAGTTTCTGAACCGTCTAACTTTAAATCTAATCTTGTATTATTGCCGGTAAAAGTTAGCGGTAAAATACCCATACCTACTAAATTTGAGCGATGTATTCGCTCAAAGCTCTCGGCAATCACTGCCTTTACACCAAGCAACCCAGGTCCTTTTGCTGCCCAGTCTCTAGATGAGCCACTACCATATTCTTTACCTGCAAAAATCACTACCGATACATCATGAGCTTTGTAGTCCATAGCTGCATCGTAGATAGTTTGCTGCGTGCCGTTTAACTGGTTTATGGTAAACCCGCCTTCTACACCTTTACACATCTCATTTTTTATACGAATATTAGCAAATGTGCCACGCATCATTACTTCATGATTTCCTCTACGTGATCCGTAAGAGTTGAAATCTAGAGGCTCTATATGATGGTCCGTTAAATATTTAGCAGCAGGGCTGGTTTTACTAATACTACCTGCCGGCGAAATATGATCGGTAGTAATAGAATCACCGAGAATTGCTAGAATTTTTGCAGATTTTATATCTTGTATATTATTCTTGCTGCCTATATCCTTAAAATAAGGCGGATTATTAATATAGGTACTATTCTTATTCCAGTTATAAGTAGAACTATTAGTAACCTGTAAATCTTTCCACTCTTTCGTTCCGCTAAATATATCAGAATATTTTTCTATAAACATATAGGAATTAATTGAATTTGCAATAACTTCATCTATCTCTTCTTTGCTTGGCCAAAGATCTTTTAAATAAATATTTTCTCCTATGGGCATATTTGTTAGATCTATATTAAGAGTGCCGCTAAGTGCATATGCTACGACTAAAATAGGCGAGCCGAGATAGCTTGCTTTAGTAAGCGGATTAATGCGCCCTTCAAAATTCCTATTACCAGATAAAACAGAAGCAACAACTAGCCCGTTTTTGTTAATAGTTTCCTCTATTTCTGGATTTAGAGGCCCGGAATTACCGATGCAAGTAGTGCAGCCGTACCCTACTAGATTAAACCCTAATTCATCTAAATATTTATCAAGACCACTAAGCTTCAAATATTCCGTTACGACTTTTGAACCAGGAGCAAGAGAAGTTTTAACCCAAGGTTTTACCTTTAACCCGTGTTCTAGTGCTTTTTTAGCAAGAAGTGCTGCACCAATCATAACCGAAGGATTAGAAGTATTAGTACAGCTAGTAATTGCTGCAATTACCACATCGCCGTTACCAATTTCGTAATTCTGATTTGCTACGGCATATTTTTTATCAATGTCTTTATTGTCTAAAGCAAAATTCGGTAATTCATATTTAAAATTACTTGCTACATCATTTAAGTTTACTCGATCTTGCGGACGTTTTGGACCGGCAAGTGAACTATGTACCATAGATAAATCTAGCTCTAAAACCTCAGTATATTCTACCGCATGTTCAAAATCATACCAAAGATTCTGCTCGGTTGCGTATTGCTCTACTAATCTGATTTGCGTTTTTTCTCTACCTGTTAGCTCTAGATATTTTATAGTTTCTTGATCAATCGGGAAAAAACCGCAAGTAGCACCGTATTCAGGCGACATATTAGAAATAGTAGCACGATCGGCAATCATTAGGTTTTTAAGACCCTCACCGAAAAACTCGACAAATTTACCTACTACTTTCTTTTTCCGCAACATCTCGGTAACGGTTAAAACTAAATCGGTTGCGGTAGCTATACCTGTTAATTTTCCTGTTAGTTTTACCCCAATTACCTCCGGCAGAATCATAGTAAGAGGTTGACCTAGCATGGCAGCTTCTGCCTCTATTCCGCCGACTCCCCAACCAAGCACCGATAAACCGTTTACCATAGTTGTATGGCTATCCGTTCCAACTAAACTATCAGGATAAAGGGTGCCGTCTTTATGCCACACGACTTTTGCTAAATATTCTAAATTTACCTGATGACAAATACCCGTACCCGGCGGCACTACTTTAAAATTATTAAATGCTTGCTGCCCCCATTTAAGAAATGCATAACGCTCTATATTACGTTTCATTTCCATTTGAACATTTTTATTGAATGAATCCTTAGCTGCATAAGAATCAACGCTTACGGAATGGTCTATTACCAAATCAACAGGAATAAGCGGGTTAATTTTTAACGGATCACCTCCTATTTTCTTCATCGCATCACGCATAGCCGCCAAATCCACAATAGCAGGCACACCGGTAAAGTCCTGCATCAAAACTCTTGCCGGCATAAAATCTATTTCCGCATCAGATTTTTTAGTTTTTAGCCATTCTTTAAATACAAGTAAGCTTTGCTTTGAACCATTAGAACGTAATACATTCTCAAATAATACTCTTAAACTATATGGAAGCTTTTTTAAGGGAAGATCTATATCGCTTGCCGCTTTATTTATATCGTAAATTTTGTATGAAGTATTATCGACTGATAACTCTTGTATATATTCTGAATTATGTACTTTTGACATTTGTTTCTCACTTGATTATGTGGAATAAACATCGTCATTGCGAGCAGCCGTAGAACTGCGTGGCAATCTCAGGAAGTTTGACAAGATTGCCGCGTCGCTTCTCGCTCCTCGCAATGACGGCAAAAAGCCTTGCAATGACATTAAAATAACCTTATCCCAAAACGTAGATTTTTCAAACAAATTAATGTTGATCTGATAAAGTTTTTTGAAGATCGAGAAGCTTAGTTGCTATTTCCGCTTCACTTAAATTCGTAACGTTAATAGCCGTTTCCGTAGCTATATTAATATAATTTGCCGTTACTTCGGTTACACCGCCGGAAATAAGATAAGTGTTTTCGGATTTATGCATATCATCTATATAAACCTGCACTAAACCGGCTTTTAAACTAACAATCATCGGAACGTGACTCGGCAGCACTCCAAACATCCCCTCCTCACCCGACATTGTTACCATTTTAGCTTGCTTTTCCAATGCAATACTTAAAGGAGTAATTATTTTGACTAGAATTGTTGCGTTCATAGAATAATATAGTAAAATTACTATGTCATTCCCGCCTACGCGGGAATGACATCAACGTCACTTCAACGTCTGCGCCTTCTCTATAGCCTCGTCTATAGTTCCGACCATATAAAAAGCAGCTTCCGGTAAATCATCGTATTTACCCTCTACAAGTCCTTTAAAGCCTGCAATAGTATCGGCTAGATTAACAAATTTGCCTGCAGCTCCGGTAAATACTTCAGCGACATGGAAAGGCTGCGATAAGAAACGCTGTATTTTTCTAGCACGTGCCACGGTTAGTTTATCTTCTTCGGATAGCTCATCCATACCTAAAATAGTGATAATATCCTGCAACGATTTATAAGTTTGTAAAACCTGCTGCACTTGTCTTGCTACACTATAATGTTCTTCACCAACAATCATCGGATCAAGTACCTGCGAATTACTATCTAACGGATCAACTGCCGGATAAATCCCAAACTCAGCTATCTGACGGCTAAGTACCGTTGTAGCATCTAAATGTGCAAAAGAAGTAGCAGGAGCAGGATCAGTTAAATCATCCGCCGGTACATATATAGCCTGCACGGAAGTTATTGAGCCGTACTTAGTAGAGGTGATACGCTCTTGTAGCTCACCCATATCGCTTGCAAGAGTAGGCTGATACCCTACCGCTGACGGAATCCTACCGAGTAACGCCGATACTTCAGAACCTGCTTGAGTAAAACGGAAAATATTATCTACAAAAAACAAAACATCTTGCCCTTCATTCATATCTCTAAAACTCTCTGCAATGGTCAGACCGCTTAACGCAACTCTTGCCCTTGCTCCCGGCGGCTCGTTCATTTGTCCATAAACTAAAGCTACTTTTGACTTTTCAGGCTCTGCAAGGTTAATAACACCCGAGTCAATCATTTCATGGTAAAGATCATTACCTTCTCTAGTTCTCTCACCAACTCCTGCAAATACCGTATAACCGCCGTGTGCTTTAGCCACGTTATTAATAAGCTCCATTATAAGCACGGTTTTACCGACTCCTGCACCACCGAATAGTCCTATTTTACCGCCTTTAGTATAAGGAGCAAGTAAATCAATAACTTTAATACCAGTTACTAATATATTACGCTCGGTTGACTGATTGGTAAAATCAGGAGCAGGCTTATATATAGAAGAAATATTTGAGCTTTTAATGTCTCCTTTACCGTCAATCGGCTCACCTACAACATTCATAATACGCCCAAGCGTCTCAGTACCTACAGGAATACGAATAGGACTGCCTGTATCTATTACTTCTACGCCCCGCACTAACCCTTCCATAGAATCCATAGCAATACAACGCACTGTATCATCACCTATATGTTGTGCTACTTCCAGGACTATCCTTTGTTTATCGTTATAGCACTCTAGAGCATTTAAAATTTCCGGTAACTTACCGTTATTCGTAAATTTTACATCCACCACCGCTGAAATAATCTGAGTAATTTTTCCAATATTTTTTGTCATGATTTTTTCTTTTGTTAAAAAATATAATACAAATAAAATGAAGAACAGATAGACGCAGTTTAATGTGGAAAAGAGCAAGGCGTTTCATATTTTTTGAGCGTATATACTAGTACGTGAGGATCAAAAAATATGAAACAACGACGCCAATTTTTCAAATTAAACGAGTATATCTAAACTGCTTCTGAACCGGCTATAATCTCTATTAATTCCGTAGTAATAATAGCCTGTCTTGATCTATTGAGCTTTAAAACTAACTTGCTTATTAAATCATTAGCATTATTTGTTGCATTTTCCATAGCGGTCATTCTAGCTCCCTCCTCACTTGCTCTACTTTGTAGTAAAGCATAATTTATTTGGGAATTCACATATAAATTAATTAGATTAGAAATGAGACTTTCTCCCTCATATTCATAATTATAGTCAATTGATTTGGACTCGCCTACTATGTCACTCGTCGCTCTCCTATTATTTATAGGCTTCACTCCTCGTTCCTTGTATCCGAATCCGACTAAATTAACTATAGGATTATCTATCATAGAATCATCCTGATATTTTGCTACTGGTAAAATCTGTTGTCTAGTCATAATTTGAGTCATTGCGTTCTTAAATTTATTAAAATATATAACACAATTACTAACTTCTAGATTTTCTACTGCCGACATAATTTTTTGTTTTACTTGTAGCATCAGATTTTCATCATGAATTTTGGGTAACTCAAAATAACTATCAATATAATTTACATATTGCCTTTTTAGTGCTTCGTAACCTTTTTTTCCAATAATGATAAGTTTTATTTGTTCGCCTTTATTTTCTAACTCTTTAATATCATTCTTAACTTGCTTAATTATACTGTAATTAAACGTTCCGCATAAACCACGCTGTGATGTCATAACTATCAATAAATTTGCTTTATTCGGCACGGTATTAAAAAATTTCTGCTCTTCTATAGATAACTCATACATATCAATTGATAATATAGCAGACATCATTTTACTAACAGCCTCAATATAAAAATTTGAATTGGCTATTTGACTCTTTATTTTTGCCATTTTAGAAGCTGATACTAGTTGCATTGCTTTAGTAAGCTTTTGTGTAGATTTAACGCTTTTAATTCTAGTTCTTAACTGCTTTAAATTTGACATATTTATTTAGTATTTTTATGTCATTGCGAGGAACGAAGCTTTGTTGCAATCTCGTCAAATATCCTGAGATTGCCACGCTCCTTTCAGTCACTCGCAATGACGATTAGTATCCACACAAAAACAACATCATCTTATTTAACAAATTCCTTAACGAAATTTTCTAAAAATGCTTTCAGTTTCTGCTCGGTTTCTTCGGTTATACGTTGCTCGTTTTTTATTGATTCCAAAATATCTTTTTTATTTAACCTTATCTCCGTAAGCATTTTATCTTCAAATTCTTTTACTTTCTGAAGCGGGACATCATTTAAATATTTCTTAGTTCCGACATAAATACTTACTATTTGTTCTTCTACCGGAAAAGGATGATATTGAGCTTGTTTTAATATCTCAACTAATCTTTTACCGTGATCGATTTGTGCTTTAGTGGCAGGGTCTAAATCTGATCCAAATTGCGAGAAAGACTCAAGCTCTCTAAATTGAGCAAGCTCTAGCTTTACCGAACCTGCTACCTGCTTCATAGCCTTTATTTGTGCTGCAGAACCAACACGACTTACCGAAATACCGACATTAACGGCAGGTCTTACGCCTTTATAAAATAGCTCACTTTCTAAGAAAATTTGACCGTCGGTAATCGAAATAACATTTGTTGGGATATATGCGGATACGTCACCTGCCTGCGTTTCGATTATAGGAAGAGCAGTAAGTGAACCGCTGCCTTTTTCCTCTGACATTTTAGCAGCACGCTCAAGCAACCTTGAATGCAGGTAGAACACGTCGCCGGGATAGGCTTCTCGCCCGGGAGGTCTTCTAAGTAATAATGAGATTTGTCTATATGCAACGGCATGCTTACTTAAATCATCATAAATAATAAGTGCGTGCATGCCGTTATCACGAAAATATTCGCCCATACTACAGGCAGAATAAGGGGCAATGAATTGAAGAGCTGCAGCTTCCGAAGCAGTAGCCGAAACAATAAGTGTATAGTCCATGGCTCCGGCATCTTCTAGTTTTTTTACTATTTGTGCAACACTTGATCTTTTCTGCCCAATAGCTACATAAATACAATAAATTTTATCACTTTCATTAGTAAGTGAATGAGCTTGTTTTTGATTAATAATAGTATCAACGGCTATAGCCGTTTTTCCAGTTTGCCTATCACCGATTATTAACTCTCTTTGTCCTCTACCTATTGGGATTAACGAATCTATAGCCTTTATTCCGGTTTGTACGGGTTCACTCACGCTCGTTCTTTCTATTATCCCCGGAGCCTTCATCTCGATATGTCTGTACTCTTTACTTGCAATATCGCCTTTGCCGTCAATAGGATTACCTAGAGCATCAACAACACGACCAAGCAAAGCGTTTCCTACCGGTACTTCTAAAACTGCTTTAGTTCTTTTGACATTATCACCTTGCTGTACTTGGTTATCATCCCCCATAATTACAGCACCGACACTATCGTTTTCCAAGTTTAAAACAAGGCCCTTAACACCGGATTTAAATTCTACTACTTCACCGGATTTTACATTAGCAAGACCGTAAATTTGGGCTATACCGTCACCGACGGTTATTACCTGCCCTACTTCCTCAAGCTCACTTAAGCAATTAATATTAGCTATTTCCTTTTGTAATATTTCAGCTACTTCAATAGGCTTTAGTTTCATGTGGTTTATGTCTCCTAATTTTCTTGTCATTGCGAACGAGCATTGCCCGTGTGGATACCGAGTCGTCATTGCGAGCAGCCGTAGGCCTCGTGGCAATCTTATAAAATATCCTGAGATTGCTTCGTCAATTACTTCGTAATTTCCTCGCAATGACTATATAAATATCTATACAGCAATATTAACTGTCTTTAAAGCTTTCTTTATTTTCTCTAAACTACCTTTTATTGAGTAATCTTGCAACATACTATCATATTTAATTACAATACCGCCAATAATAGTATTATCTATATCAAATAATATTTCTGTTTTTTGATTTAATTCTTTTTCTATACGAGATTTAATCCACTCCTGCTCTTTAGGTTGTAATTTATTTGCAGAAATAACCTGAACTATCTTTATGTTTTTACTTTCATATAGTAAAGTATTATAAGCATCTACTATATTAGATAAAATAGCAGTACGAGAATTTTTTACCAATAACAATAAAAAATTTTGTACTATTGTGCTAATTTTGATATTTTTTGCTAATGAATTGACTGCGTTAATTTTGTCGTTCTTATTTACTATAGGAGAAAATAGGAACTCTCTAATATCAAAATTATCGGTAATTATACGGTTTATAGAAGTAATTTCTTCAAAGATCTTATCTTGTATATTATCAACCATAGCGTTATTTAATAACGCTACTGCATAATTCTTGATTAAATTACCTTTGTTCATTTTCTTAATTTATATCTCCGAAGTAAAATGAAACGTATATACGAAGATCAACTTCAACAAGAGCAAGGAGTCTATAAGGCAAGGAGCGGAGCATATACTTAATACGTGAGCACCACAACTCTTATAAGACGACGTAGGCAATTTTTGAAGTTCATCGAGTATTATATATGTATTGCCCTATCATAAGCAGAGAATACTGATTCATGCATCATTTCCGATAAAGTCGGATGCGGGAAGATAGTGTTAATTAAATCCAACTCCGTTCCTTCTAAATTTTTTGAAACCACATATCCTTGTATTAATTCCGTAACTTCCGAACCTATCATATGAGCTCCAAGCAACTCACCCGTCTTAGCATCAAATATAGTTTTAATTAAGCCATCGCTATCACCACTTACTAAAGCCTTACCGTTAGCTATAAAAGGAAATCTGCCTATTTTAAGTTCATAACCTAAGGTTGTTGCTTCTTCTTCAGTCAAACCGACGCTTGCTATTTGCGGCGAAGAATAAGTGCAACCAGGAATATTATGTTTATTAATAGTATGCGGTTTTAAGCCCGCTATGCTTTCCGCTGCAATAATACCTTCATGGCTTGCTTTATGAGCTAAACAAGGCACTCCTGCTACATCGCCTATAGCATAAATTCCTGATGCCGCAGTTTGCATTAACCCGTTAGTAGTTATATAGCCGTTTTCTACTTTAATTTTTGTTTTCTCAAGACCTAAATTTTCCGTATTAGCTGTAATACCTACTGCCATAAGTAAAATTTCAGCTTGTAATTTTTGTGTTTTATCTGCTAACTCTAACTCAACTTCTATCTTATCTTTTGATTTTGTTTGCTTAATTAACTTAGCATTTGTAATAATTTTTATACCTTTCTTCTCAAAGTTCTTATGAGCGATTCCGCTAATTTCCATATCTTCAGCAGGCAATATTCTATTATGTGCCTCAATTACGGTAACATCCACACCAATACTATTATAAAACGAAGCGAATTCTATACCGATTGCACCTGAGCCGACAATAATCATAGATTTCGGCACATGCTGCGGTATCATAGCTTCTTTAGAAGTCCAAATTTGTTTACCGTCAGGCTTAAAGCCTTTTAAAACCCTAGATCTTGCGCCGGTAGCTATAATAATATTTCCTGCTTTTACTGTAGGTTTATCATTTATATTTATTACCTTATTTCCTGCAAGACTTGCTACTCCGTCTATCACGGTCACTTTGTTTTTTTTCAGTAGTAACTTAACACCGCCTGCAAGTTTATTTGAAATCTCTCTTGAGCGTTCGACTATTTTCTTAATGTTGATTTCAGCACCTTTAGCATCAATTCCATAGTCTTTAGCATGTTTTATATATTCAAAAACCTCAGCAGATTTAAGCAGGGATTTAGTCGGTATACAACCCCAATTAAGACATACCCCACCTAAATGCTCTTTTTCTACTAATACAACTTTTTTCTTTAATTGTGCTGCTCTAATTGCTGCAACATATCCACCTGGACCACCGCCTATAACGGCTACATCATATTGTTCCATTTTATTTTTATTTTGTTAGTTTGTTATGCACATTAACGTCATTGCGAGGAGATGCACAGCATCGACGCAGCAATCTCAGGAATCATACACTATCTCCTGAGATTGCTACGCTCCTTTCAGTCGCTTGCAATGACGAAAATGGAAATGACACTAGAGTATACTACTCTTCAGCATCCATCTATTCTTTTCATGCACCTTAATTCGTCCAATAATCATATCGGCTGTACCCTCATCGCCCTCTGCTTGTGCTACTTTGAGTCCCTTATATAAGGTATCTCTAATAATATCTTGATCTTTTGTTAGACTTTTCAGCATTTCATTTGCCGTTGCGTTTAGATTTGCCTCATCTATAGATGCAAGTTTTATTAAATCTGATAATGCGGGAACTTTAGCATTTAAATTATTCTTTCAGCAAGCTCATCTAAACTTTCAGCTAAATCTTCATACTGCCCCTCAAATAATAAATGTAGACTTCTAAACTCTGCTCCTTCTACATTCTAATGATAATTTTGTGTTTTAAAATATAAAGCATAGCTATCTGCTAAAATTTGTTCTAAAGCTTTTACTACTTGCATAATACCCTTAAATTTCTATGAACTTTTTGACTTTATAACATTTCTTTAGATACTTCAAGTGATATTGAAATTTATATAATTTCACCTAATTGCAATGATTATATATTAATTATTAATTTTTGTTAATAATTTCTTGACTATCAAATAAGTACTGCTGATTATGCCCTTCAATTTTAAAAATCCAAAGGAATAGCAAAATGATACATCAATTAACTTCATTTTTAACCACTGTGGCAAGAATTACTACAAACAGCAAGAGCAACAATTGGAGATCAAGAATATAATATGCTTCAAATAGGATATAACGGAGAAAATTATTATATAGATCCTACTACAAAAAATTTAATTGTATCAAATTGTCCTAAAAATAATATGGCAGCGATGGAGTATAGCAAAAGAATTGAATTATTAAATAACGATATCATGAACCTAATATTTAGAGGGTTTTTCAAAATAAAGAAAGCGTTAACTAACTATAGACGAGGCTATTATTACTGCAGTTAATGATAATGGAGACGATATACAAGATTATATATAAAAAAAACAAGGTGATAATACTTTTATGTATGAGGAAGCATTGATGAAAATATGTCAAGAAAATTTTCGTTATTATTTTGATCCACAAAATTATACTAAAATTTAAAACCCTACTATTGAGTATATACTTAATACTGCAGCAACTAATAACCCTATTACTATAGGTTATAGTAAAGGATGCAAAATATTTGAGGTACTTAAAGGAAATAATTTGAATGGAATTTCTTCAGAAATAAAGGATTTAATATCTAACCCGATATCTAGCACTACTCAAGGTACTAACACAATAGAAAACTTATTAGAACTCATAACAAAAGACTTATCTGAAATCGCAGCTAATCCGATTAATAACACAATAACAAGCTCTACTGCCGAAATTTCTGAATCAATCTTTTCCGATAACACCGAAAGTTAGACTGAAACGGGAATAAATTTAATTAATAACACCGTAGCAAACCTTACTAATACTGTGCTTTCAATACAACTTACAACTCTCAAGAAAATATGTTTGATGAGCGTGATAACGATAATTCCTTGGTTGCTCAACATATAAGCATTGGCACAGCTGTAGTTGCCTCCATAGCTGTTATAATAGGTGTAGTGGTAACTTGGTATGTTAGAAATAAAAACGCAACAAACGCTAAATTAAAACAATATATTGATGAAATTGAAGCTGAAAAACTTGCTGCTGAAATTAATGAAGATGTTACTACTGAAAATAACACTCTACTTGATAATGATCATGCTGTGGTAGATATGACCGGAGTCTCCTATGAAGAAGAAGGTACTTTAGTATAGATAACCTAGAGTATTGCTTTTTAATCAACAACCAATAGCAAATTCACTGTTGGTTGTTCCTCGAAAATAAAAATCGAGATTTATTTCAATTCTTGATTTATCAATTCTTTTAGCTTTTCTTTCGCTGCTTCTTTAGAACGTTGCCCTGCATAAGAATCATAATTTTTATTATTTTCAATGAAATGTACAAAGAAAACTGTTCTGTCATTTTTTTGTAGCCAACCTATAAACCATCCGATTTTACGATCCTTTAACTTTACAGTTCTATCTTGGCTAAGTTTATTACCACTGCCTGTTTTACCGTAACGCTTCCAACAATCTACAAAATCTGCAATAAACAAAATATTTTTAGTCATTTCTTGGGCTTGAACACTTACAGGCAATTTATTCTCTGCCAGTTTCTGAAGAAAAGCTAATTGTTCTTACGGTGAAATTTCTAAAGAACTAGAAAGCCATGCATTAGTTAAACCGTTATTCCTTCCTTTATCTCCTCCTGAAATATCACGATTACCATAATCACATTATGTTACATAATCACGAAATTTTTCCATACCTAATTCTTGAGTAATAATCTGAGAATACCAAACACAGCTATTATTCATCCAATCTTTAGGTGTTTGGGATTGTTTCCAAACTTCAAGATAGTCAGCATATCCTTCTTTAACAGGTAATTTTGGATGAGTTTCATCAATTAAAACCCATCATCATAACCCATTAAACTTATAGCAATTTTAAATGTTGAGCATGGAGCATAACGAGACTCACAATCACCTTCTTGTTTTATAATTTTCATTAACTAAAAAACAATCCGCTTGAATTATAAAAGTTATAGTAAGTGATATTAGGGCAGTGAGATATAAAATAATTTTTTCATAGGTTCAAATAAAAATAGGTGGTTTTGTTGCATGACATAGAGAACAGGGAATGACATCGGCTTAAACTAATTATACAGTTTAGTAAATTTCCTGCGATTGATCTTCCTTACTCGGTACATAATCAAAAATATCATTATTATCTTGATTATCAATCATATCTTCATTCTCAAGCATCTGAACATTATTTACTTTAAATGCTTCTATAACAGTACCGCTTGGTGTAATTTTACCAGTTGTGCTATCTACGGCGATTAGCTTAATTGAATCTGGAACTTTGAAAGGCAGTGATGGCTTATCCTTATAAGCATTACTCATAAAATCAATAAAAATCGGTAATACTACGTTTGAGCCTGTTGCTCTTTTTCCAAGCTCTTTCGGTGTATCATAACCCACATAACTGCCGACTACTATTTTGGGTGTAAAACCTACAAACCATGTATCTTTACTATCGTTACTAGTACCGGTTTTTCCGCCGATAATTTTCCCTAACTTCTTCGCAGCATAACCGGTACCTCTATCTATTGCTCCGGTTAAAAACGAAGTAATTTGATAATCACTAGCTTCATCCGTAACTCTATAGATATATTCTTTCGGTATTTCTAATATTGCGGTATCTAAATTACTATCCGAAACATTACAAGCAAGACATTCTCTATCATCTCGCCTATAAATAATTTTACCGTTACGATCTTTAATTAATTCTACAAAATGAGGCTCAACTTTTTTACCGCCGTTAGCAATAATTGCATAAGCATTAGTCATTCTGCTAAGTGTGGTTTCAATGGAACCAAGTACCATAGAGTAAACTTTTTTTGGTTCATTATTAATACCGAAACGCTTAATTATATCAACGATTTTTGTAAGTCCTACGGCAGTTGCAACTCTTACGGTTATAAGATTACGAGATTTTTCAAGACCAGTACGCATAGTGATTTCACCTAAAAACTTACCCTCATAATTTTTAGGACGCCAACTAGGCATCCCTGGACCTTGCGAAATCTCAATAGGTCCATCATTAAAAATCTGATTCGGCTTAACACCGTTTTCAAGAGCTGCTAAATAAACAAAGGTTTTACTCAAAGAACCGGGTTGACGCAGTGCTTGAGTTACTCTATCAAATTTACTTGTGGAAAAATCATAACCGCCGACGCTTGCAAGTACCTGTCCGGTATTTGGGTTCATAACCATAATAGCACCGTTTACTTCAGGAATCTGACGAAGAGCATACCCCTCTTTTATAGCCTCAACCACTATCACATCACCTTTTTTAAGCAAGGTCTTAACTGATTTAAAATTACTTCTTGCCCATTTCATTTCAGCTATAGGCATCTTAGATTTGCTGCCGTCTATAAGTCCAATCTCTACATGATTATCGGCTACATCTAGAACTACAGCTAATTTATACTCTAAAAGCGATGGAGGAGTCGGTAGTTTTTTTAGCTCTCCTTGCCAATTATCAAGAGAAATATTAGCTATAGGCTTTCTAAAACCACGCCTTCTATCAAACTCCCTTAGACCTTTTCTTAGAGAGTTTTCAGCTAATTGCTGCATCTTTGCATCTAAAGAAGTAATGATAGTAAGACCTCCGGTATAAAATTCTTCCTTACTATTTAACATCCTAATTACTTCTTCTCTGACCTGTGCAGCATAATAATCTGCCGTAACAGTTTCTTCCTTAGCTCGTTTACGTAAAACTATCGGGCTATCCATAGCTTCTTTCGCAGCGTCTCTTGTTATATAACCATCTTCAAACATACGTGCTATTACGTAATCACGACGAGCTTTTACTCTAGCATAATTTCTCTCAGGATTAAGTTCGGAAGGGGCTTTAGGCAGTGCCGCAATAAAAGCTGATTCTGCAATAGTAAGTTCCTCTACGGATTTATTAAAATAATTTTGTGCAGCTACCGCAACACCGTATGCACCACGACCAAAAAATGTTTGATTAAGATATAATTCTAAAATTTGATCCTTAGTAAATACTCTTGAAATCATATAAGAAAGAATCGCTTCTTTAATCTTACGTTCAAGAGAAACTTCGTTAGTTAGCAGAAAATTTTTAACCACTTGCTGAGTAATGGTAGACGCTCCTTCCATACGCCTATGATGTAAATAATTAGATATGTTTAAAAATACCGCTCTAACTATTCCAAACAAATCAACGCCGGGATGGTTATAGAAATTCTTATCCTCAGCTGCAATAAAACTTTCTATTAGCGAACTCGGTACGCTATTAATCGGTACAAATACACGACGTTCAAAAGCGTACTCCTCCATTAATTTGCCGTCACGGGAATAAATACGCGTTACCGACGGCGGATAATAACGTGCAAGCTGTGAGTAATCAGGCAAATCACGTGAATAGTGGTATATTATATAAGCAGTAATCCCGCAACCTACTAAAATAAGGAAGACAAAAATTTTTAAACAAAAAAGAAGAGATTTATACATGACTTATAATATTTCGCCTGTTAAACTATTAAGTGAAGCCTTAGTAATTTTTACATCAATGATTTTACCAAGTAAAGATTTATTAGGGTTTTGGATATATACGGACTGCATGTATGGAGTTTTACCTATTATCTGGTCGTCGAATTTACCATTGCGATCAAATAGAACTTTCATAGTACTACCAACACAACTTGTATTAAAAGCTAGTTGCTGAGCCATGAGTTCTTGTTGTAATATAGTTAACCTCTCTGATTTTATATGTTCAGGTATTTGGTCGGTTCTAGTTGCACCAGGTGTGCCGGGACGTGGGCTATATTTAAACGAATAACACTGACCGTATTTTACTCTACGGACCAAATCTAATGTACCCTCAAAATCTTCATCTGTTTCACCGGGAAACCCGACAATAAAATCAGAGGATAAAACTATATCAGGCCTTGCTTCTCTTAAGCGATGAATTATATCAAAATAATATTCCCGATCATGTTTGCGGTTCATGGCTTTTAATATTTTATTTGAACCTGACTGCACCGGTAGATGTAGAAACGGCATTAATTTAGGTTCGGTGCCGTACAGCTTTATTAGATCATTATTCATATCTATCGGGTGTGAGGTGGTATAACGTAATCTCTCTAAATTGGGAATTTGTGCTAGATGTTTGAGTAAATCGGCTAGACTAAATATTTTATCTGCAGGACCTTTACCGTGATATGCATTGACATTTTGTCCAAGTAACATAATTTCTTTAGCACCGCTACTAACTACTTTTAGTGCTTCTCTGAAAACCTGCTCTACATTTCTTGAAAATTCAGCACCTCTAGTATAAGGTACTACGCAGAAAGTACAAAATTTATCGCACCCTTCCTGTACCGATATAAAGGCACTTGTTCCTTGCGGATATAATTGCTCAGGTAGCTGATCAAATTTTGCTTCTTCAACAAAATCAAGATCGATTAAGTGCTTTTCGTGTCTAACAACTTTTGAGATTAATTCCGGTAGGTTATAATAAGATTGCGGACCGACAACAATATCAACATAAGGAGTTCTTGTAAAAATCTCCTCCCCTTCCGCCTGTGCAACACAACCGGCTACAACTATTATTGCAGAACTTAAACCTTGTTTTGTTCTGGTATCTTGTAGTTTCTTAATACGACCGAGTTCAGAATAAGTTTTCTCAGCTGCTTTCTCTCTGATATGACAAGTATTTAGAATAATAACATCTGCTTCTTCAATATTTTCAGTAGGTTCATAGCCAAAGGGATAAAGCAAATCCTGCATCTTAACGGAATCATAAACATTCATCTGACATCCGTAGGTCTTAATATAAAGCTTCTTACTCATAATTTTATATATATATCTATCTTTAAACTAAAAGCCTAGTATACGAAGATCAAATTCAAAAAGAGCGAGGAGTTCACAAGGCAAGATGAGCTGCGTATAACGTAATACGCGAGAACCGAAGCTCTTGTAGAACGACTCAGCCAATTTTTGCAGTTCATCGAATATACTAAAGTTTTATATTATACTATATTTATATCAATCTTTAAACTAAAACCTTGATGGGCATTGCTCAATAACTATAGATATCTTTAAAAGCCCCGTCATTGCGAGGAAAAACTGCAAGTTTTGACGAAGCAATCCAGTTAAAAATGCTAATATTTAGATTTTTATTATTTTTGCTAGATTGCTACGCTCCTTGCAGTCGCTCGCAATGACGACTCGGTATCCACGCAGGTAATGCTGAGTTAGGAATGACACTCAATCCTTACGGATTAATTCTTGCTGTGCAGATTCTTGCGGTGATTTCTTTTAATTTTTCTATTCTTTCAATAAGACAAAGCAGCTGTTCTTTAGTAATTTTATAGTTTTTATCATATCTTGCATCAACATAAGCTTTTTCAAGAAACTCAAAACACTTTTTTTGTTCTTCGGTTAATTGAAGAAATACACTCCATAATTCATTGTCATAATTTCCTGCCATACTACCTAGTTCTTGTAAATTATGTAATTTAGGTTTGTAGTTTGAGGAAACTAATAAAATAGTACTGTAAAGACTTTCCGTAGCTTGATGAAGGGCAAAGGCTGATAAAAAGCATACTACAAATCGCTTAAATAAGTAGTTGCCCCTTTTAAAAAACCTTTACCTCTACCAATCGCTCCAAGATAAATCTTTAGCCTCGCTAAGTATAAATTCCCTTCTTTTTTTATATCGGTATAAAAATAACGTCCTTTTTCTAACTGCCTACTTATTTCCTCTATTGACTCTAGAATTATCGATATTCTTGAATCATACGGAATAATTTGCTTAGGGTTTATTATTCCTGTGTTTTCTAATCTTATATATTTATATTATCTTTTAATCTTAAAGCAGTGTATCCTTTATATTTACCTTTTTTCAGAATTATCAAAATATCAGTATCGCTATGATAGCCGTAAGGTAGATCATGTACCCAATCGCCTCTAGCAAAAGAGCCGTACAAGATAATCATAGCGATTTTTCCTGTGCAATATCTAAAA
Source organism: Rickettsia sibirica 246 (assembly GCF_000166935.1). Lineage (NCBI taxonomy): Bacteria > Pseudomonadati > Pseudomonadota > Alphaproteobacteria > Rickettsiales > Rickettsiaceae > Rickettsia > Rickettsia sibirica. Next base: position 779,807 of record NZ_AABW01000001.1, on the reverse strand, counting down.
TCTGCTGCACTATAAAATTAAGCCTTACTCTAATTTTAAGAGAACGTTCGGGTAAGGTGGTTTTCATTTAAATATCTATACTTTATATTTTTCTGCTTTTAGCTTTTTTATTTCTTCTATTGTAAGCTTAGTATATCGTGCTATTTTCTCTATAGGTTCATTCTCTATTAGCATTTCTTTTGCAATTTCAATTTTCTCTTTTTCTATGCCCTTCTCCATCCCGACATTAAACTTTTCTTCAAACTTGTCTATTTCTTGTTATATAGCCATTTCAGCTCTAAAATAATCATCATGCTCTTGTTCTGTCCATTTATATTGCTCTAAACTTGCATATGCCGATAACACAATTTCATTTTTAATCTCTTTTGGCGGTTCTTGTTCTTGCGAAGCATATTTTAATAAATACAACCATTCATCGGTATCATCTTTAAGATCATTTTTTTAAACTTCCCTAGTTCAATAAATACATAAGTTAATGAAAACAAATATTATTTATGTATATTGCTTTCTTTTATATGATGATAGCTAATATACGGCAATTCATCAGGCAAAGCTTTTGCTCCTATGAATAGAAATTATTACTACCGGCAATAAATCCTTATGTTTCATACCCTTCTTAATTTGACTAACGTAGGTATAACAAACGTAAAGCTGCGTTCTATTAAGATAATCTTTCTCCATTTTACGCTGTATCTCGATTATATACCATCTACCGGTTTCATCTTTAACTTTTATATCGAACAAACTTCTTTGCCCTTCAAGAAATACAGGTAACTGTTCAGTAGTTATATAGCTTAAATCTATGATTCTATCTCCTTGCGATAACCTAAGAAGAGAGTTCAATAAATTTATTAATTTTACTTTATCGCTAAATAGTTTTTTAAATGCGACATCATTTGTACCGTCTAAATATCTTTGGATAAATAATTATATCTTTGGTAAGTTTTTATACATAGCAAATTAACTTCAGGCAGTAAATTACTTTTACAATTTATTATCGGTACTAGGCTTCTTGCATCACCTATCTTATAAAGAGGAACTTGAAGGAAACACGGAACACAGCACTGCAGCGTACATAAAAGTACGTGAGGATGCGAGTACCGGATTGACATACAAATTACCTTTAGAAGGAGGTTATGCAAGAAGCCTATTAATACCTATCATTATCATCATACACTCCCCAAATTACTTTCTTGGAAATCCAACCTGTGTAATCCTTACATGTAATTTGGCAGAATTGTTCTTTACATTTTTTTAAACTACAACGAACTTTTGGCATTAATTTTGCTATAACTCGGCTTTTATGGTCTGCGGATTTGGTAAGTTCTATTTCCTTATCAGAAGTAATAACTACTGATCTTTTACCTGATAAAACGCTTGAATGTATCCAACCGCCTTCGCCGTTAATGTCACGTACTTGTCGCCATTGCTTGTACTCTGCAGTTATTTCTACCGGTTCGCCTTTTTTAACAAAAACCCATTCTACGGCAGATTTAGTAGTTGGTCCGCTCCTTGCATTTACTTCATTAGATTTTATTGAAACAAATCTCGGAATAGGCAATTTTTTATTATCGGCATTAATTGTTGTTGATAATATTACAATAATTAACGTAATAAGAATTTTAATCATTATCTTCCGCTTCAGATAAAGCATCCTCTTTTTTTGCTATTATATAATTACCAAGCCTAAATTGTACTTTTATTCTATTAATTTCCTGCTCACTAATACCTATATTTTTTAGGACTGTTCCACCTATTTGTAATCCAGTCTCATAACTTTCTGGAATAATAGTTGTGGCACCTAAATCATAAAACTCTCTAGCATTTTTTAAATTTTTTAACTTAACGACAACCGGTATATCCTGATAATTACCACTAATTGTTTTAAGCGATTTCTTGATAGTTACTTGATTATTCATAGTAAGTATTATAGCAAATGCTCTTTCCGTACCTAATGCCTTTAGAGTATCGGCTTGCGATACATCACCTTTAAAAACCGGCAAACCGTTTGATAGCTCTTCTTTTACTCTATCATCATCTAAATCAAGTATTACGTAACTTATACCTTCCGCTTCCAAAACTCTTGCTACCATTTTACCGGTATTACCGAGTCCGGCAATAATAATATGGTTTGTTAAATCTCTTGCCCCAAGCTCAATCATTTGAGTCGGAGTTTTACCAAGTCCTTTATCAACTTTCTCAGCAATCTTTTGCCCTAAAGCTGCGAGTAATGGAGTAAGTGCCATAGTAAAAGTAACTACGAGTAATAATATATCGGCAGTACTTTCTTCTAATACTCCACTATCTTTACCTAAACTGAATAATATAAAACCAAACTCTCCACCTTGCGATAATAATAAGCCTGAATAAAAAGCCACTCCTTTATTAAAACCGAATAAAATACAAAAAGCCGTTATGATTAAGGTTTTTATACCTATTAAAGCAATAGATAAAGTAAGAATATGAGATATTTTTTCATACATTTCTAGGGCATCGATATTCATACCCACGGTCATGAAAAACAATCCTAAAAATAAACTTTTGAAAGGATAAATACTTTCCTCTGCCTGCAATCTAAATTCAGTTTCTGCAACTAATACTCCGGCAACAAATGCCCCTAGAGCTAAAGATAAACCAAATGTTTCGGTAGCCCAAGCAGCAGAAAGTACTATTAACAAAGTCATCGAAATAGGTAACTCGCTTGTATTATTACTTTCTGATGAAATGAATGAAAATACAGGACGAAGAAAAACACGACCGACAATAAATATTGTAAGTAAGGCCGTTACGGCTTTTAAGAGTGCAATACCAAGAGCCGCTACAAGCGAGGCTTTATTGTTACCGGCAAGTAACGGAACTATCACAAGCAATGGCACTACGGCCAAATCTTGTAGTAACAGAATAGCTAAAGAAACTCTTCCTATTTGCGTTGATTGACTACGATTTTCCTCAATAACCTGCATAACAAGTGCTGTAGATGAAAGGGCCAGACCACCGCCGGTAATAATAGCCGCACTACTATTGCCGTCTATAAGCACCATTGCACCGGCAATTACTATAGCGGTTGTTAAAACTTGCAAACTACCGAGACCAAATACATATCGTCTCATAGCTTTTAATCGCTCGAAGGATAACTCAAGTCCTATCGCAAATAATAGAAATACTACACCAAGTTCACCTAGTAACTTAGTTTGGTCATATGTTACGATTTTTAAACCGTGATCACCTATTGCAGCTCCGGCAATTAAGTAACCAAGTACCGGACTTAATCTAAGACGCTTAAGTATAGCCACGATAAAAACCGCAGTACCGAGTAAAATTATAACGTTAATAAGAATATGATCGTTCATCTTTTCCAAATTTCTTCTAACTTAAAATGCTCCCGTACTTCAGGATAAAAAATATTAATTAAAATAGTACCTGCATCTATTAGTACCCATTCTGATTTACCAAGCCCCTCAATATTACTATTTATACCAGCATTATTTTTTAATTCTAAAGCTACATATTCAGCAATTGCTCCAACATTTTTAGTCGAACGACCGCTAGCAAATATAATATAATCGGCTAATTTATGTTTTCCTGTTAAATCAATTACCTCAATATCTTCTGCTTTTTTCTCACTTAAACATTCTAAGATAAATAATTTTAATTCTTCAGTTTCTTTTTTCATAATAATTAATAGAATGACATAATAATATTAATTATTATATGCATAAGAGTCGATTTTATCAATGAATGTTTAAAATTCTATAATAAAAATTCATATAAAGCTTTACTTTAAGCAAAAAAACTTTAATTAATACTTAAATTAATATTGATAAAATAATGGCAATATCTGTAGAAGAGTTAGAAAAAATACTTAAAGAATCATTTCCGAACAGTACAATGAAAATTACTGATTTAGTAGGAGATCAAGACCATTATGCCTTAGAAATATCAGATGTTCAATTTAATGGACTTTCTTTAATTAATCAACATAAATTAGTAAAAAACGTCCTGTCTGAAATATTAAATAAAAAACTACATGCAATTACCATAAAAACTATCGCAGTTCCCGAAAAATAATTACAAATATTAATATGATAATCCTTGTATAAATTCAACTTATTATTTAATTTTATGCAAACAGCTGATTATATAGTAATCCGCTATTCGGTGTGTAATTAAGAATAAGGATTTTAAAATCCTTATTCTTAATTGATACGGGTTTTTAGAAGTTTACTTTAAATCTTAGCGTACCGGACTGGGCATGGTATTTTTTAGCTAAGTTCAGACTGTAATGCTGCACTCCGTGCTCCATTCTACCCTTCTTAATTACTGCACCTGCCCCTAAATCATATAGCATTTTAGTAGGTTTAGGTGCCAGTACCGGTAGAGGCTCATTAAGACCGTTAAGATCTGCAACAATTGCCGGTGTTTTACCTTTGAAATCGTAATTAATAAAGGCATGAATTTGCGGTCTAATTATGAATTCATCCTTATAGTAGGTTGTCTTAATTTCACCGCCGAGTATACCTTCAACCTTGTTATATTGACGTTTCTGAATAGTTAGGTTTTGGAAAGAAGTACCGTATTCCTGATAACCGGAATCTTTAATCTTAGTAAGCCTGATTCCTGCCATCGGTGCAAATGAAGTTTCTTTCCATAGATAATTATAACCCCCAACTACTTGACCACTATAAGAAGTTGAATTATATTTACCGTGTGCTGTTTCATAACCGCCTATAATATTACGTAGTTCATTAGTTTTAATATCACTTCGTGCGTGGTTACGCCTTACTATAAATAGGTTATTTATAAAGCTATATAAACCGTATATAGAGCCCATATTAGTTCCGACCTTAGTAGTATTGCCGGCTTTAGCATTTTACGTAACTTCGTATCGACTCTAATAAGCAGCACCCAGAACTATATTATCGTTTATAACGGTATCAATCCCGATTGAGCCACCAGTAGATTTAGCTTTATAAAGTCCGTTAAAGGCTTTTTGTACTGCCTTACCGTAATATAGGCTAGCCCATACCCCGTAAATGGAATTATTAGCTTTACTTTCATCAAGTTCACAATCACCGCCTCCGACAGCTACACCTCTCTTACGTGATATAGCATCTTCTGCTGTAGGATTCGTAGCATTGTTATTTTCATCTTCAAGAGCCTTAATTCTCTCCCTTACTTTCTGATTACCGATACTAGTATTATCTTGTGCAACATTAAAGCCGTCATTCGCTTTAGCACGACTTATTCCGCTACCTGAGCTTCCACCGCTACTTGTACCTGCAGAATTATCTCGGCTACTACCTATAGCAGACATATCGCTACCGGAACTACTTCCCATGCCGTTACTATTATTAGCGGGAGAAATACCTGTTGCTTTAGGATTATAGCTATTACCGTATGGACTACTTCCGCTGTTGGTTACACCGCCTTTAGTTGTACCTCCCAAACTAGAACTGCTCCCTTGTGCTGAAGAGTTACTGCTATTAGCAGGAGCAATACCGGTTGCAGCAGGACTATTATAACTTGAGCCACCGGCACCACTCTAACCACTAGAAGCCGTTGATGGACTGTATACATCCGAACCGAAAACTGGACTATTGTAGCTTGAGCCACCTGTTGACGGACTGTCATAACCCGTAGTACCTCCAAAGCTACCGCCTCCTCCAGTTGATAACTGGTTAGCGCCTACGTTTGAGGTTGGAATCGTTACGACCGAAGCATTCGGACCGTAAGGATTGCCTCCGACATTAGCAGACCCGTTAGGACCAAAACCACCGGTACCAACTGATGGGCTACCGCCGCCTGTACCAATATTACCTCCTGTACCAGGTCCGTTAGAACCAAATCCGCCTGTGCCTGTAACCGGAGTAGTCGGAGTATTATATCCTGCCGGATTGCTAGGTGTTACGTCGTAGCCGCCCGGAGTGGTAGGCGGAACATATATATTGTTAACTACACTACCGCTAGTTGGTGGCGGCTGTAGAGGGCTAAAACCTCCAACACTCGAACCGACGGAAGGACCCCATTGGGGTAATAAGCGGAGTAGTTATTCTATGTATTTCATTTGAAGGTCTTTGAATTATAGGTAATAGATGTTCAACGACTTCTCATCTTTGCCCTACAAGGGTATTTACTATAACATTACCAACAGGAGTATTTATTAAAATTTTGATGATATTATCTATTGTTACATCTCCTGTTGGTTCTATCATCAAAAGTACAAAGGAATTACCTGTAATTTGCCATCTGACAAAACCACCTTCATTAGCGGTTACATTAAACGGTAAGCTTACAGCATTACCAACCATGATATTACCTCCTGCCGTGGTGATGATAGGATAAGCACTACCTTGCTCAATAGCAAACGGATTATTTTGTGCAGTTAAAAATACTTTAATTGAAGAAACATTTGATAAATCAAAGGTACTACCGCTTGCGAGTACTATATTACCGCTATTAGCATTGCCTGTTTGCCCTGCATTTATAGTATCATAGAAGACATTTATAATAAGCTCACCGGTAGGAGTAGCAGAGCCTGTATAAGTAACTTTATTATTACCAAGATCGAAAGTTATATTACTTCCTGAGATATTGCCCCCGACATTTACACTAGTATTATCACAGGTAGACATCATTGTTGCTTGATCGGCAACTTATAGTATTTGCTCCTAAATCCGATGCAATAATAAAACCGATTTTCTTCGGTGCAAAAGTAATAGTATTAGTGCCTGTTACCGCTTTTTGTAACCATACATCATCATCGAATTTATGACTACCGCCATTAATCGGTGCTTGTACAAGTGCAGCATTAATGTATTCCGCTGAAGAGTTGCTGCTACTCCCTTTGAAGTTCTCTGAAACGATTTTTGTTTTGTAATGAAATTTTGTTGTTGCTCTTGGCACTTTAACACCGCCGACCGTGGCTGACGAAATGTCTAAACTTCTACTGTTATAACCGGTAAATACCGCTGATTTACCGGCATCAATAGTTTTAGCATAGGTATCCCCTTTTACTGTGTCTTTATTACTACTGAACTAGTTTAAGGTTTAAATTCTCACCACCTAAATCATCGGTCAAACCATTATTAGCGTTAAATATTGCCGTACCTTGATTATTAGTCTTGGTTGTTATACTCGAGTAAAAATCTTCGCTATCGATTGTGATTTTACTGTCTACACCGTTGAACTGAACGGTTTTAAGGTGATTTGAGTCTGAACCTACCGAACCACTACCGCTAGCTCCAGTTGTTAAATCATTTGATATTGCAAGAGTATGGATTTTATTACCTGTGGTCGTAATTGATTCATTTATTATACTTGTATTATTAAGGCTTAAAGTTGCAGACTGAGCAGTAGTAAATGAAATCGAGCCTGTTTTCACGGTACCTTGAATTGTATAACATCACCCCTGTCTATTTGAACTATATCGACCATTCCTTTAGTACCTATACTACCGGAATAAGTAATAGCAGTAAATTCATCAAAAATCACCATGCTCTATCCTCAGGATTTAAAAGCAAAAGGAGAAAAGCTTGATCCTTTAGAAATATCTAAACTATTCGTTGTTCCCTTAAATTTTATGTCGCCACCATTTATTAATATTACATATCCTGCATTAATACCTCCGGTACAATTTAATACATCACCGCTAATAGTTATATCACCCACTTTTGAAGTACTGCTACCTATAGCTCCACTAACACTGCTTGGACCGGTGTAAACATTAAATCCACATCTTTACCGCCTGTGATGTTAATACCACTGGTTAAATTAGTTGCTTGAGTAAACACTTATTACCCGTGCCGGTTCCCTGGATTTCAGCAATTGACATATTACCGCCGGTGTTAATCGTAACGGTGCTGTTGTCAACACCCGCTTTTAACATTGCAAGGTTCGTAATTGTATTCGTTAAGTTTCCATTACCGTCAACTGTACCTATAGTACCGTTAGTACCTCCGGTACTTGTTATATTACCGGTAATAGCTGATGTTATATTATTTGCTATATCACTAGCAAATATTGCTACGGTACCGGCATTATTTTGGCAATTCATATTACCGTCAATCTTTACAGCCCCAAGCTCGCTATTAATAGAACCGGAAGGAGTGGAGAAAAAAATTTGATCCAAACTGTGATCCTATAGCAACTTTTGCAACGGATACGTCGATATTTGGGGTATTAAGAGCAGTTATTACCAGTGTTCCGTGCCCTGTAAGTTGTACTTTACTCACCGGATTTGCTTTTGTTCCGGTAGCATACTTATTAGCCATACCATTTATTGTTAACTTGGTATTAGCATTTCTTGCATTTATCTCAACTACACCGGTATTTGGAACAACTGGCTCTATATTACCTGTTAACTCTATAGTACTGTTTTTGCCGCTAGCTAGCTACGGTAGTCATTAACTTTAAAACAGATGCGGAATTCACGAATGTAACACCTGGTGCATCTAATGGAAAATCACCGTTTAATGCATCAAGGGCATAAACGACTGGTCCAGCATTAACCTCACCAATATTAATTTTGGCAATCTTAGCCGAGGTAAGTGATGCATCGGCAAAAACCCCGCCAGCAGCAATATTAAGCACTGCAGTATTACTCATATCAAGTCCATTTGTACCTAACATAGCATTAGTACCAACAACGCCGACATTACCACTAACATTTATAACAGCAAGGGGATTTGCCTTTGTGCCAAGAGTTTCATTACCCAAATTACCCTGCAAAGTTAACACATTATTATTAGGTATAGTACTAGAAGTACTACTTAAATTGATGCTACCGCCTCCACCGGCAAAACCATCGACACTATTCATAAAGGTAACTTGTTGATTTTTGCTAGTAGTTAAACCAAATACGGATTTAATTCAAATTAATATCACTTCCTAGCGTTAAAGCCTTGTTAGATACATCTATCGTAAATGCCGCGACTGCATTTCCCTGCCCGATATTAATTGTGTTTACCATACCTATACTTGAATCAGTAGCCGTTAAAGTAGTACCGGTAGTATAAACGTTTAATGTTCCTGTGTTCCCGTTTTTGATTTGGCTGTTAAGTAAATAACCTGCAGGATTTGCTCCCGAAAACTCTAAAACACCGCCATTGGTAAAATCCACGTTACCGCTTTTTGTAAGCGAGTCTTGTAAATTCGCCACAGCATTGTTACCAAGTGTTAAAGAAGTAGCGGATACACTTTTTTGCAAGATAACCGTTTTATTACCCGCTGCATTAACAGTAATTGCTCCAATATTATTTATGACTCCGGTAACGTTACCGCCTCCTAAAAATACTAAATTACTGTTAGTTGCTGCACTACTTGTCACTGCTGCTAAAGTACCGGTATCATTAACGTTAACCGTACCTGCAGACCCTTTAAAATCAGTCTGTCCTGTAATAACTGTTGTGTTAATAGTTCTCCGGCCCCGCCAAAAGTTGCATTACCGGTAATATTGCCTGTATATGTTCCTGTTCCGACAGTAACATTACCCATAGTATTTGTTGTAAGTTGGCCTACTCCGACCGCAGCATTACTGGTAAAACCACCCGCAGCTGTAGCTACCACACCTGCATTATTTATGGTAAGAGTAGTTGCACTAGATGCTCCGACTATCATAACATTCCCTGCTCCGTTAAGATTCAAAGCCACAATACCTGTTACAGGTCCAAGCATACCTACTCCTAAAACATTAACAATGCCGTTAACACCTCCGCTACTTGTTACTGCCGCTAAATTACCGCCCGCAGCAAGGTTTATTGTACCGGCATTATTTCCTTGAACATTTTAATATATTAACCGGATTTGTAGCTCCTACATTACCGATAACCGTACTATTACCGACAAAATTTAACACCTCCTCCTAATTTATTATCTATATTACCACCGGTAGCCCCACCAACATTCTTACCATCAGCGATTGTTACTTGTGCGGCCGTACCGTTAAAATCTATATCAGAAATTACATCTTGCTGAAATCGTACTAACGAGTTCTGCGTAAATTGTACTAATCCTCCCGCGCCGGTATCCAATCCACACCATACGGCGTGTCTACTCTTATATTAATAGGCTGATACTGGTGCCCTATCTGAATAGTTTGGGCAAAGATGGTTCCTGTAATTGTAGCTGGAGTATGATTTAGAGGAGCTCCTATCCCATCGGTTAAAAATTTGTTAAGCCTTATTGTCCCTCCTGTTCCATTACCGCTACCTGCATTAAGTGCAATTTCTCGGCTACCGGAAGCCACGTGTACTCTTAATTGACCATCTACATCATTTGCTGGAACTAGGTTGAAGCTAGCCACAAATTCTGCAGCATTTGGCGATTCATTACTTACGTCATAAGTAGCATTTTGGCCGCAGCACTTGATACTATGTCTATAGGTTGTATATCCATAACTTCATTAACGTAAAGACCTGCGGCTGGTGAAGTATCAGTAGCAAAATTAAGTAGCTTATTATTTGCAATATTAAAAGTTTTTGCCTTAATCCAACTTGGATGTTTAAATTGAAAGTCAGTGTCAATCTGTAATGTAAGATCTGCCTGGCCTTGAACAGAAGTTACTATACTACCTGGACCTGAGATAAAGGCGATTCTATTATCACCAGTAGAAGGAAAAAGTGATGTAGCCTGAAAAATCAAAGTACTAGCTAAATCGTTAAAATTAAAGCTGTTAAAATAGTAAGTATTCCCTGGTGCTTCTCCTGGTCCTGGAGCAAAAGGAGAAACCACTGCAAGTGCTTGTGCATTTGTAACTGGCGTACCTGTTAAAGTGATGTTTATAGCGTTAGGGACATCTACAACACGCCCGACATTTTCTTTAGTAAGATCAACAGGTATAACCGGTCCAAAATATGTTATTTGGCACAGTCATTGTTGCATTATTAAAGGTATCTCAATATATAGCAGGCATTGCTGGCACATCTGCAGTAAAATTATTTACTTCGCCAAGGGTTACAAATGAACCTGGTACATATGCTCCTCCGCCAAAAGCACTACCATCAGCTACTGAGCCACCTCCTACTGTTACGATTCGGTTAGCAATACCAAGGGCACTAACTAGTGCTAGCAAGCATCAATGCCGCAATTGATGTAAACATGCCTTTTTTTATTAAATTTTTTATCGTTGACTTGAAATAATATCTCCTAAATTTGGGCTTAATTTTTCTAACTTATGATTTTGTTATATAAATAACATATTACTTTTAATTGAAAAACATCAATTAATACTAAAAATATCTATAAAAAATACTTATAAAGAAGGTATTTTCTATATAGAAAAGTAACTTATGGTTACTTTTTCTTGTTTAAAATAAATTAAACTTTATGTACTCTTTATAGAAATTCGGTAAATCGTATATAAAACTTAAGAAATACAATGGTAAAACCTATCTATTTTAGCTTCTTAGTGAAAACCGCAAAACTTTATTAATTTTTGTACCTCTTATGTCATTCCTACGAAAACAGGAATCCAGTAATCTTTGTCATCCCGCAACTTGATTGCGGGATCTCAGGACACAGTCTGTTATACAAGATCGGGGTCAAGTCACAGTATAACAGCAAAAAAGACTGGATTCCCGCTTCCACGGGTATGAACATAAGGGCCATACAACAAAGCCGCAGGACTAATACAATGACGCTTAGAACCTAACAAAACCACTTTTTCTAGGTAAAATCTATAAATTTTTATATAAACAAATTGATTTGCTACGAATAATAGAGTATATAGTATAGACATAATTAATTATCGGGGCGTAGCGCAGCCTGGTAGCGCATCTGGTTTGGGACCAGAGGGTCGGGAGTTCGAATCTCTCCGCCCCGACCATAAAAACATAAATTATAATGTCAAACGATGACCTCATTCAGTTTACAGGTACAGTACTTGAACTTTTACCTAATGCTACTTTCAGAGTAAAGCTTGAGAATGATCATGTAATTATTGCTCATACTTCCGGTAGGATGCGTAAAAATCGTATCAGAATATTACTAGGAGATAAAGTTATGGTAGAAATGACTCCTTATGATTTAACTAAGGGGCGTGTGATTCATCGTCACTAGTCTTTATAAGTATGAAGCAGAACAGAAAAAACCTACCGATTATATTAGCATCAAACTCTCCTGCAAGAATTGAGTTACTAAACAGAATCAAAATTATCCCTTCACAAATTATTCCGGCAGATATAGACGAAACACCTAATTTGCGTGAATTACCCACTCCCTTAGCCATAAGACTTGCTTACGAAAAAGCTATAAAAATTGCACCTCAAATAGAGGAATCAGCTATAATTATAGCTGCCGATACCGTAGCGGCAGTAGGTAGAAGAATATTGCCGAAAGCTACTACTTATGAAGAAGTCAAGAATTGTATTAAGATGTTATCCGGGCGTCGTCATCGTGTCTATACCGGTTTATGTATTATCAAAAAAGAGAATGATCAGCTTACAGTTAGACAAAAAATAGTTCAGACTATTGTTAAGTTCAAAAAATTAAGTGATGAAGAGATTAATTTTTATTGTTCTTTGGATGAGGGAATAGATAAAGTCGGCGGATGTAAAATTTCCGGTTATGCAGAAGCTTTTATCTCATTTATTTCCGGCTCATATTCAAATGTTATGGGATTACCTTTATTTGAAACAGTAAATGCTCTAACTTCTTTAGGTTTTAGATGTTCAAGTATCATGCCTGCAAAAATGAATTATTGTCATTCCGCGACTTGATCACGGAATCTAGTTAAAAATACTAAAATTATTAATATAATAATTTGTTTTTCTTTCTAGACCCCGTGGTCAAGCCACGGGGTGGCATTAAATGTTTTTGGATTCTTGTGATCCACGCACATAAATTACCTAGCTACTTAATTCCCAGGCTCATCCAAATGACTTCTCTCATAATTTTCATGACGCTCTTGAGCTTCAATACATAATGCAGCAATAGGTCGTGCTTCTAATCTTTTTATACCTATTGGGTCGCCTGTTTCTTCACAGTAACCATATTCTCCATTTTTAATACGTGATAATGCTTCTTCTATTTTACTCATTAATTTACAATATCTATTTCTACTACGAAGCTCAAAAGCTCTTTCTGTTTCATGAGTAGCACAATCGTTAAGATCGGATTCTTTTAAATTTGCTTCCTTTAAATGATTTAAAGTCTCTTGAGATTCCTTTAATAAATCCTCTTTCCATCTTAAAAGTTTTTGTCTAAAATATTCTAGGTGATTAGGACACATATATTCTTCATCTTGAGAAGGTTTATATCCCATAGGTAATTTAGGTGTTTCTAGCATATTAATATCTCAATATTAACTTTAATATATTATGTTTATAAAGTTTTTAAAATAATATATAACTTAAAATTAATGCAAGAAGATTATGAATATTAATATATTTTATTTTTTAATTGGATATGCGTTAGTATATACAGCTTCTAAATGCTTTATACTTGTTTTAGTATAGTTTTGTGTAGTAGATAGACTTTTATGACCTAATAGTTCTTGAAGAGAGCGTAAATCTGCACCATGCTCAAGCAAATGTGAAGCAAAACTATGTCTAAATGAATGAGCAGTTAAATGCTGCGGTAAACCATAAAAATGCTTTAATTTAATTAATTCACGATTAAATACCGGTGGTTGCAATTTCTTACCCTGCTTTCCTCTAAATATGGGTTCATTATCACCTAACTTATACGGCAATATTTCTAAATATTGGGTAATTAAATTTTTAGCAATCGGTAACCACGGAATTATTCTTTCTTTACTACCTTTACCTATTATTCTTATAAATTCTAGATTTTGTAGATGAAGTTTCGTAATTGATAATGCTTCCGATATACGTAGACCTGAAGCATATATAAGGACAAGTAGGGCTTTATTTCTAAGTTCTACCCACTTAACATTCCCGTATTCTTCAATATGTTCAAGTGATATTACTACATCATCTTCCGATAAAGCTTTTGGTAACAATTTAGTCTTTTTAGGAGATTTTATAGAAAAAATTATATGACTATTTAATTGTGTTGTTTTCTCTAAAAACCTATAAAAATTTTTTACTGCAGATAAACCACGTGAAATTGAAGAAGCGGTAAAATTATCACAGTTACGTTTTGCAAGCCAACTTCGGATTAATCTGATATCTGCGGTTTTAATATGATTTATCGTTACAAGCTCTGAATTATAATAATTCATAAACTCAAGAAAATGCTTAAGGTCATTATTATAAGAAATTACTGTATGATTAGAGTAATTTCTTTGCAAAACGAGGTATTTTTGCCACTTATTTATTAATGCTTGAATTGATGTATCTAACATTTATAAAAACTTAACTATTTTTAATATTATTCTTAATGCTAACAATTATTGACTCATAATTTTATAAATGTGAGCATGAATTGAGGGTTTATGTTTACATATAAAACACAAAAAATTTTTTAGGATAATGAATAATGTGAAATAATACACAATTTTTAATGAAATCCTATATGAATCCAGAATTTTATATGAGTTCTATGAAAAATATCCCTAGTGTAGATCTTGCATCTATCACAAATACAATGCAAAGAGCTATGAATATTCTTTTAATAACTAACCAAATTGCTACAGAAAGCATGCAATCTTTGCTTAAGAAAAATTCCGAAATTATACAAAATAATGTTAATACTATTTTGAATACTACTAAAGAAGCAGCAACTTCTAAAGATTTCAAACAAGCTAGTGAATGTCATCAAAAATGTTTAAAATCTATTTATATCTTTTAGCTACTAGATTCCTGCTTTCGCAAGAATGACATAGTGGGAATCTCCTCTCAGTTGCTCGCCTTTCTGTTTAACCAATTTTGTAAATAAGATTCTGCTAGCTCCTGATCTTCTATAATAATTACATTTTCAGCATTACGTTTATCGGCAGCAGCCGTGAAATTAAACGAACCGGTTATTACTTTCTTTTTATCAATAATTATAACTTTATTATGAGCGATTCCCGGTACTTTATCTATATCTACATCAATTTTTGCTCGTTGTAATTCATGTAATTTAGAAAATTTTTGCTTTAAATTACTACGATCAAGCAATATTCTAACCTTTACTCCTCGCGCTTGTGCATTAATAAGTGCAGTAGTAATTAACGCATCGCTCATACCGTATGCCTGCATATAAATAGATTCTTCAGCTTTATCTATCTGATTGGCTATAAACTTAGTACAACCGGCAGGCGGAGTAAAACATGTACTAACTTTACCTCTTGAAAGTTCTGAAATATTGTAATGCTTTATTTGCAGAGCAGATAAAGCTAAT
Organism: Rickettsia sibirica 246; assembly: GCF_000166935.1. Taxonomy (NCBI): domain Bacteria; kingdom Pseudomonadati; phylum Pseudomonadota; class Alphaproteobacteria; order Rickettsiales; family Rickettsiaceae; genus Rickettsia; species Rickettsia sibirica. Next base: position 764,525 of record NZ_AABW01000001.1, on the reverse strand, counting down.
GATTTTTGACTTATTAAATTAATAAAATAACCCGGATTCTGTCCATAAAGACCTAAAGCAATTCCCAAAATAAAGGCAATAGATATTTCTATAAATTTATTATTTTTTCTCTTCATGACTTATTTATATTTTAGGCATTGCATAGATCGGCTTTTCCGTCATTGCGAGGAAAAGTACAAAGTAATTGACGAAGCAAAATCTCATGAGATTGCCATGCAGCCTATGGCTGCTCGCAATGACGATTTAGTATCCCCACAAACAACACCTACTTCCTTACGTAACTTCCTGGAGCTTCTTCAATAACCTCTAGATTCTGATAATCTAAAGAATCTACTAGCTTATTATCATTATTTTTTATAAGCCAATTAAGCCAATAATTCCACCATGAGCCTTGATATTCCGTAGCTTTCATAAGCCACTCATGACTACTTAAACTTAAGTCGTCATTAAACCGATAATTATATTTAGCACTAGCGGGAGGATTAACTACAACTGCTACATGCCCTGAATCCGTGAGACAAAAAATCTTATGTCCGTTTAATAATTTTACTCCATCATATATTGAACGCCATGGAGTTATATGATCTTCTTTTGCGGCTACGAAAAAAGAATTACAATTAACTTTTCCAAGATCTATTTTTGTTCAGAGTACCTCTAAATTATTAGACTCTTTTAGCAAGTTATTGCAATATGTATTTTGTAAATATTCCTCATACATTTTTGCCAGCAAATTAGTAGAATCCGCATTCCAATATAGCAAATCAAAAGGCATCGTTTTTTACCGAGTAAGTAATTATTGACAAAAAACGTCCAAATTAAATCATTAGCCCTACGTGAGGATCAAAAAATATGAAACAACGACGCCAATTTTTCAAATTAAACGAGTATATCTTATATCTTTAAACTATTCCACATACTATTAACCTTGTCGATAACTTCCTGACTCATTTCTATTTTTTTACCCCATTTTCTATTTGTCTCAGGGTATATTTTATCGGTTGCATCTATTCCCATTTTACTACCAAGGCCTGACTCAGGAGATGCAAAATCCAAATAATCTATCGGGGAATTATCTATAAAGCTCGTATCACGCCTTGGGTCGCTTCTTGTTGCTATTGCCCAAATTACTTCTTGCCAATTACGAACATCAATATCGTCATCTACAACTATAATAAACTTACTATACATAAAGTGCCGTAAGTAAGACCAAATCCCAAGCATTATTCTTTTAGCATGACCGGGATAGGATTTTTTAATCGATACTACCGCAACTCTATATGAACAACCTTCAGGTGGAAGCCAAAAATCGACTATTTCCGGAAATTGTTGCTGTAATATAGGAATAAAAATTTCATTTAATGCTTCACCTAAGATTGATGGCTCATCAGGCGGTTCTCCTGTATAGGTGCTTAAATATACTGGATTTTTCTTCATCGTTATTGCGGTAACCGTAAATACAGGAAATTCCTCAACATCATTATAATATCCGGTGTGATCCCCAAAAGGACCTTCAGGCAAATACTCCTCTAAACTTACATAGCCTTCCAGAACTATTTCACTATGTGCAGGTACTTTGAGGTCAATAGTTTTGCATTGTACCAACTCTACTTTTTTATTACCGAGTAAACCAGCAAAATTATACTCCGAGATATTCTCAGGTATCGGCATAACTGCTGCCAAAGTTACCGCTGGATTTGCCCCGATAACGATAGCAGTAGGAAAAGGTTCTTTTTTTGCTTCTTTCCAACGTTTATGATGCTCTGCTCCCCCCCGTAACTTTAACCAACGCATCAATAGCTTATTTTCTGAAATAACCTGCATTCTATATATGCCAAGGTTGTAATTATCGATTTTATCTTTTGTTGGACCTTTAGTAAATACTATACCCCAAGTAATTAAAGGCGAAATATCATCCGGCCAACATCTTTGGATCGGCAATATATTAATATTCGGTTTGTCAATGACGATTTCATGACAAGCTGCTTTTGATAAGGTTTTAGGAGACATAGCAAATATACGCTTAGCAAGCGGTAACATTGACAATGTTTCTTTAAAAGATGCGGGTGGTTGCGGCTGTTTAAGGAATGCTAGTAAAACGCCAAGTTCTCTTAATTCTTTGGGTGACTTAAGTTTAAGCCCCATACAAATACGATTTATACTAGCATAAAGATTAGTTAGAACAGGTATGTCGGACTTAATGCCGTCGACTTTTATAACATTTTCAAAAAGTAATGCAGGTCCGCCTTGTGCTAATACTCTTCTACTAATTTCAGTAATTTCTAAGTCAGTTTTAACCTCAAGAGCAATACGCTTTAACTCACCATTTTTTTCTAAAAATTTTAAAAACTCCGGTAAATCTTTAAAGCTCATAGTTTTTTTTTATAATGTGCGGCTTATTTTATCGTCATTGCGAGCAGCCATAGGCTGCGTGGCAATCTCATTAAATATCCTGAGATTGCTTAGTCAATTACTTCGTAATTTCCTTGCAATGACGATACGGTATGACCTGATGGATTTCGCTACTTACTAAAATTAGCTTTTACCTGCATATCATTCTGAATAATTGTGTAGTTAATTAGCTCGTCAATTACAGAATTTTTAATATTATATATTATATTTTTTTCTGAATTGACATGAATATTTTTAGCTGTTAATTCATCGATACTGCTAGATTTAATATGTGCAAAATATACTTCATCACCTACTTGAAATACAGGCGTATTACTTCCTATTGTAGTATTAAAAATTGATAATAATATTTCAGGAGTTAGTGTTAGATCATTTTCCATTTCGGATCTAATATAGCTTTTTTTGCTTATTTTTATTCCGGTAGCTTTAAGCTCTTTTATGTTCTCTTGATCTGAATTATATTCCTTTGCTAAATCCTTGATAATTTTTAAGTTTACATCTGCAATATTCCACTTTATCCAAGCTTTATTTACCTGCTCTTTAATAGCATCAAATTCAGGTATTTTTGCCGGCTGAATAGATTTTAATTCTACCAATATAAGATAGCTTTTATCCTCTGTTTCTATAGGATAAGATAATTCACCTTCCGAAAGCTCAAAAATACTATCGGCACTTTCAGCAATTATTTTATCTTCAATAAGCTCTGCATAACTGATATAGTTAACGTTTTGTATCGGTAGCTTATATTTTTCGGCAATTTCAACTAAGCTAGAACCAGCTGCCGTCTCATCTTCCAGCTTTTTAGCAAACTCCATATTAAGTATGTCGATTTTTTGAGCCTTTAATAAATCATGTAATTGTTTTTGTACCGCTTCAAAACTTTGATCACCAAATTCATCTTTATTTTCATTATAAAATTCTAACAACTCATCTTGAGTAACTGAGACTTTTAAATCCTTAATATTAGCTTTAATATAAGAAAAGCTGCGTTTCTCAGGTACCTCAAACGCGGTTTTATTATCTTGGTAAAAATCCTTTAATTGCTGACCGGTAGGAGTAGGGATTTGTAAATCTTTCGGTTTATTTTGTAAATCTATTTGTATTAATTCTACTTCTCTTTTTTCAGCCATATAATCTACTATATTGTCAATCATAGCTTTAGGAACATAGAAACTTTTTATAAAAGTACCAACAAAAATATTTTTTAGAGCTTTTTCTTTGAAGTTTAATAAATATTTTTCTTCATCCATATAAGAATTTCTAAAATAAGTTTTAAAAATTTTTATATTGAAAACACCTTGCTCATTTTTAAAAACCGGTGATTCTTTAACTAAAATTTTAACTGTATCATCACTTAGATCTAAGTCATAATAACTCACTAAATAATCTAAGACATTATCGTAAACAAGCCTTTTTAGGATTCGGTTATCAATATTTAACTGTGCTATTTCTTCATCCGTTAAACTTGTTCCCGTTTGCTTACTTATAACATTAATTTCTAAAGATTTTGCTCTCAAAAAATCTTCCTGGGAGATATTTTTCACATGAGAAAAAGTAACAATATCGCCGCTTCTTCTTCCATTTAATACATCTTTAATACCAAAGCCGACAAAAGCAAAAGCTATCATTGCGAATAAAACCCGCATTATAAAACTATCGGCAGTTTTTCTAATATTATCTAACATAATTTTTTATTTAAGTTTTTATCTTCATTGCAAGGAAATTACGAAGTAAGTGACGAAGCAATCTCAGGATATTTGACGAGATTGCCACGTTGCTTCGCTCCTCGCAATGACGCCTCTCAAAACTACATTATAAAGCAAAAAAGCCTATATAGTCAAACTATATAGGCTTTTTTTATGATTATAGAACGGTTAATTAAAAATTAACACGAACTTTTACACTACCTTGCTGAGCGAAATACTTACTTCCGATATTGGTATCGTAGTTAATCCCGTATTCCATCATTTTATACTTAGCAGTAACACCAACACCAACATCAAAACTTGTTTTGCTTTGCTTAAAGCTGTTGGTTGGAAGAGGAGCAGTCATACCTTGTAATCTTGCATCAATCGCCGAAACTTTATTCTTGAATGCATAATCGACCATTGCGTAAAGCTCAGGTGTTAGCACTATTTCATTGACATTGATATTACTTGATACTTTAGCACCGAGTAAACCGTCGAAAGTATTATAGTTCTTGCCTTTAACGGTAAGATTTTGGTAAGTAGTACCGGTTTCCTTATAGCCCTTATCTTTGATAGTCGAATATCTAAGCCCAACTAACGGTGTTAAGTTAATGTTCTCAGGCATCATATAGGTATAACCAGCCATTAACTGACCTGTATAGCTTTCGGATTTATACTTACCGTTTGCAGTTTGATAACCGACAGTCTCTAGTGTCGTTGCAATAACACGTCTTGATTTGCTTCTTATCTTATTATCTGAGTAAGATGCTATAGCTTCAACGAAGAGATTTTCATAAGGTACACTATATAAACCGTATAAAGAATAGATGTTGCTCTCTACCTTATTCTTATCGCCCGTTTTATTATTTTTTAGCTTAATGTCAGTATCGGCTCTTGTATATGCAAGTCCGAGTACTAGATCATCGCTAACGAAGCCGTCAAAACCTATAGTGCCACCAGTTGTATCAGACTTATAACCACTTATACTGTTACACATCTTCTGCGTTGCATTACCGACAAACGGGCTTATCCACGCACCAAACTTAGCATCCATATCTTCATCACCAGAAGAAACAGGACCTTTATTCCCTGCTTGTACTTTATCCATTCTAGCATTTAGAGCAGTTATATTACTTGATATATTACTCGCTACAACTTGATTATTAACGGCAGCTATAGTGTCGCTAGGTTTTACAACATCTTGCATGAGATGAGTTGTAGCATCTGCTTCCTGTAGCGGTGTCATTAGACCAAAGTTATTGAAAGCTTGACGTGCATCTGAACCATTGGGAGCATCCTCCATTAACTCAAGCGATTTCTTTATATTTGCAGCATTTGGGATATTTGCAAGCGGTCCACCCGGTGCAAAATCTTTATCTATAACATCTGCAGCTATATCCTTTGCAAATAACGTTAAAGTCGATGCATCAAAAGTAAAGTCAACAAAACGGTTGTCATTATTAATAGTTATTTTAACATTCTCTTTAGGAGTAGGCTTTAAACCACCTGCTGCTTCTGCAGATATTACCGTATATTTTGTATCTGGGCTTATATTATTCATGTCGAAATTAGTAGCAGTAACAACAAGTGCTAAAGTTGAAACCCCTGATAAATCAAGAGTACTACCTGATTTAATTAAGATATTACCACCTGACTTAGCTGCTCCGTCAAAAGTAGTATTTAAGGTTAGCGTATCGGTAAAGCTACCGGTACCAGTATATGTTACTTGATTTGCACCTAAAGTAAGTGTAGTACCGCTACCTGTTATATTACTATTAAAGGCTAGGCTATTGCCGAAATTAATAGTAGCACTGTTAGCTACAAAGCTGGTAGCCGTTATATTTTTAGCAAAACTAGTGATAGAACCTTTGGCTAAAGTAACCGCACCTGTATTAGTGAATGTATGGGCAAAACTTGTAGTACCGCCAAGTTTCGCGGTACCTTTTGCGTTAACACTGCTTGCAAAACTTGTAGCACCTGCCGTTGTGATATCACCAACCGAATTAGCCGCAGTCCCTACAACACCGCTAACACTACCGCCATTCATGAAGTTTAGCTTCAGAGCCTGACCACCGGTTTTATTTATGCTGCCTGTTAAGTTAAAGTGTGCAGGTAATGTTAAAGTATTTGTACCTGTACCTTGGATTTCGCCGATTTTAACGTTACCGCCTTTGGCAATAGTTACATTTCCTGCACCTACTTTTAACATAGCAATCCCGTTTACTCTATTAAGATTACTTGCACCTAAAACTATTAACGTACCGTTATTAGTACCACCGGTATTTTGGACTGTTCCCGCAACATTTACATTGTTATTTAATGTTACCGTACCGTTTTTTGCATTAAAATCTAAGAAACCTCCAATATTACCGGTTTGAGTTAATTGAACAGCATCCTTAAATAAAACTACATTTGCCGTAGTAGCTCCAAGTTCTAATTGACCTGTAATATCAAGCACTATATTTTTTGTATTAAAAGTGGTACCTGCCGTGCCACAATCTCCCGCTCCTTTGAAAACTATAGTTTGTAACTTATGAGCTCCACCAAACGTCTTGCCTCCGGCTATCGTTAATTTTTTTCCTGCAGTTACAGAATTTAATATTACTATACCCTCATCGTCATTATCAGGGTCTATATTCGCACCTAGTGTGATCGTACGGTCGTTTCCTGAACTATTTTGTAATATTAATTGAGCATCCGCATGTGCAAATTGAATATTTCCTGCCGGTATATTTAAATTACCATTATTTGCATCAATCGTATAAGTAGCATTTTGTATTTGTATAACACCAGCATTAAATGCTGTACTACTAGTAAAATCTGCATTATTGTTAATAAGCACGTTCTGTATACCTTCTAAATTTACATCGTCAGTTATTGTAACGGCATTATAAATAAGTAAAGCGTTAAATTTATTACCGCCTCCATCACCGATATTTCTAGCGGTACCTGCTACATTACTCCCAATATGCAGACCATTAACCCCACCATTAAAGATTACCGTACCTTCACCAGCACCGGGAGCTACTAAATCAGCTGCTAATAATATATTATTTACTCCGACTCCGGTTAAGTTAGAAAGTACTAAAGTAGAATCTAGAGCTCTAAAATGAATATCTTGAGCATTTAATATAGTAACATCACCAGCACTTGCATCAATTGCAAAAATATTACCGGCTCCAATATTGATTTCTGCAACTGTTCCTATAGTTAAATGATATGCCGTAAGTAACTTTGTATTAACATTTAATATAGCATTATTGCCGTTTGCTATAGCTCCTTTAAAATAATAAGGGATACCACCACCATCAAGAGGTCCGTTAAACTCTAAAGTACTCCTGGCTCCAAAATCTATATTATTCGCATCTAGACTTCCTCCAGCGTGTAATGTTATACCTGCTCCTAAATTCACTGTTGCTAATGCATTTGTATTACCTATATTGCCAGTTACTGTGCTATTACCGGTAAACGTTACTATACCATTATTTGCATTACCGGTATTATCTATCGCTCCGGTCACCACTACAGGATTCGTAAATGTCACTGCTGACGCATTATCCGTTAAGTTTATTGCATTCGATTTTACCACTCCGCCTTGTACTTGTAGCAAACCTGCTCCTACATTCACTGTTGCTAATGCATTTGTATTACCTATATTGCCAGTTACTGTGCTATTACCGGTAAACGTCGCTATACCATTATTTGCATTACCGGTATTATCTATCGCTCCGGTCACCACTACAGGATTCGTAAATGTCACTGCTGACGCATTATCCGTTAAGTTTATTGCATTCGATTTTACCACTCCGCCTTGTACTTGTAGCAAACCTGCTCCTACATTCACTGTTGCTAATGCATTTGTATTACCTATATTGCCAGTTACTGTACTATTACCGGTAAACGTTACTATACCATTATTTGCATTACCGGTATTATCTATCGCTCCGGTCACCACTACAGGATTCGTAAATGTCACTGCTGACGCATTATCCGTTAAGTTTATTGCATTCGATTTTACCACTCCGCCTTGTACTTGTAGCAAACCTGCTCCTACATTCACTGTTGCTAATGAATTTGTATTACCTATATTCCCGGTTACTTGACTTAATGCACCATTTAAATTTAAGACACCTACATTATCAGCGCCTGTGGTGTTATCAATCGCACCTGTTAATACTGCATTTGCATTTGTAAGGGTTAATACCGACGCAGCATTCGTTAATTTAGTCGTAGTAGCTTTAATAACCGCTCCCTCTAACGTGGCTACACCTGCTCCTACATTCACTGTTGCTAATGCATTTGTATTACCTATATTCCCGGTTACTTGACTTAATGCACCATTTAAATTTAAGACACCTACATTATCAGCGCCTGTGGTGTTATCAATCGCACCTGTTAATACTGCATTTGCATTTGTAAGGGTTAATACCGACGCAGCATTCGTTAATTTAGTCGTAGTAGCTTTAATAACCGCTCCCTCTAACGTGGCTACACCTGCTCCTACATTCACTGTTGCTAATGAATTTGTATTACCTATATTCCCGGTTACTTGACTTAATGCACCATTTAAATTTAAGACACCTACATTATCAGCGCCTGTGGTGTTATCAATCGCACCTGTTAATACTGCATTTGCATTTGTAAGGGTTAATACCGACGCAGCATTCGTTAATTTAGTCGTAGTAGCTTTAATAACCGCTCCCTCTAACGTGGCTACACCTGCTCCTACATTCACTGTTGCTAATGCATTTGTATTACCTATTGTTCCGTTAATGGCAGCATCTGTCTTGAAAGTTATTATACCTCCCCCATTTATATTGCCTGCAAGTGTTATCTTTGCCGGGGCTGCAGATTGTATAATTAGTGCAGCATTCGCTCCCCCTAAAGCTATATTTCCTAAACCTGTATAATTATCGGCAGGAGCATCAAAACCATGATTTGCAGCAACAGCATTATTACCGTTTAAAGTTAAGCTTTTGCCGACAGTAATAGTAACAGGCAACAAGTTACCTCCCGTTATAATCGAACCAACAACGGTATTTTGAGCAATATTTAGACCTACGGGAGTAGTACCCGCAACATTTATAGCCGTAATAATACGATCAGCTGCATCTGCAGTGATAGTATAATCACCACCGTAAGTAAATGCCCAATTGTTTTGAGGACCGCCAGCAGGAGTACCATTAGCTACCCCTGCAGCCGTTATCTCATTCCAATTATTATTGCCAACATTATCACTAAATATTGCATTATTATTAGTAGCAATAACACCTGCAGCAACACCGAGTGCCCCGCTACTACTCAGCATTATCGCTGCGGTTGAGGTGGTGAATAAAGCGGCTTTAAGACCTTGTTGTATTGCTTTTTGAAATAATTTTGGAGAAATATTCGCCATATATGTAAACCTTAATAAAAATTAACTCACTTAAAAAGTGTTATAACGCAACTTTTTTAGTATGTCTATAATTAATAACATAGATGATATTTTTATGTATAGATTGTCATTCCGTAGCGACGTTGGCCTTGTTGCATGGCTCGAGAAATCTGCTGGGTGTCATCCCGTGGACAAACCATGGGATGACAGGGAAAGGGAATCGCTCCATGCGGACAATGCCCGCTCGCAATGACTATTTAGTATCCATATTCTCCTAACACCTTAATAACACATCATACATATAATATTCAGAAGCATTAGCTTTGAGCAATAATTCTGTAGCCGGGACACAATGATTACTCTTCACCATAGCCAGCGGTGTTAGACCTGATTTATCACGATAATTAATATACGCAGTGTGTTTAATTAAAAACTGTATTAATTCTTCACCGCAATTAGCTTTTATAGCATGATGCAGAGCTATACGTCCTAATTGGTCTTTGTACTGGGCATCAACACCTTTACTATATAAATAAAGTTTCTACCAAATTTTTGAAATTTAAAGCTCGCTTTATGCTGGATTTCTGTTTTTGCAGAAATGACATAAGAGCCATGCAACAACGCCTACGGCTGCGTAGCGCATGACGAAAAAATACCCTACCTCTCAGGCAATAATATCTCTCTTTTACCTGTATGATTCGGTGATGAGACTATTCCCTCTTTCTCCATCTTCTCAACTAAGTTGGCAGCTTTGTTATAGCCAATTCTAAGCGACCTTTGGATATAGCTAATGGAAGATTTGCGTTCGTCACGCACTATCTGCACAGCTTTTTTGTAAAGCACTTCATCAGAGGTGCCGTCACCGATATCAATGCTACTATCGTCTTCTTCAGGTTGCTCGGTAACGGCAGAAATATATTCAGGCGTACCGCTCTCTTTCAAATATTCCGTAATTTGCTCAATTTCGGCTTCATTAACAAACGGTCCGTGTACCCTACTTATCTTGGAAGTACTCCCCATAAATAACATATCACCCATACCGAGTAACTGCTCGGAGCCTTGCTCTCCTAAAATCGTTCGGCTATCGATTTTAGAGGTAACTTTAAAACTAATACGACTTGGAAAATTGGCTTTAATGACACCAGTAATAACGTCTACAGAAGGTCTTTGCGTTGCCATAATAATATGGATGCCTGCCGCTCTTGCCATCTGAGCAAGCCTTTGAATCAGCATTTCAATATCCTTACCGGCAACTAGCATTAAATCAGCCATCTCATCAACAATAACCACTATGTAAGGCAGTTTTGCCATGTTCATTGTAACGGTTTTGTAAATAGGCTTACCTGTTTCAGGGTCAAAACCAGTTTGAATCGAACGCTCAATTACCCTATTCTCTTTAACCGCTTCTAAGATTTTTGCATTATAACCTGCGATATTCTTAACACCGATATTGCTCATCATTCTATAACGGTTTTCCATTTCCTTAACTGCCCATTTAAGAGCAACTACCGCTTTAGAAGGCTCGGTTACCACAGGAGTTAGCAAATGCGGTATTCCATCATAAGCCGATAATTCAAGCATTTTCGGATCAATCATGATAAAGCGACATTCTTCGGGAGTATAGCGGTATAAGAGCGACACAATCATCACATTAATACCGACGGATTTACCTGAGCCGGTGGTTCCTGCTACTAATAAATGAGGCATTTTAGCAAGATCGGCAATCAGCGGCTTACCTGCTAAATCTTTACCCAAGACTAACGGCAATAAAGTTGATTTGTCTTGGTATTCTGGGGTCTCTATAAGTTCTTTTAAGCAAAAGAATTCACGCTGCTTATTAGGAAGCTCAATACCAAGTACATTTTTGCCGGGTATGACTGCTATCCTTGTTGATAAAGCAGATAGTGAGCGTGCTATATCGTCAGATAATCCTACTACCCTTGATGTTTTCGTACCTGCTGCCGGCTCAAATTCATATTGAGTTACCACCGGTCCTTGATTGATATTAATTATCTGCCCTTTAACTCCAAAATCATTCAGCACGGTTAATAACTCTTCAGCCTTTTGTTTAAGCTCTGAGGACGAAGCTCCTTTTACATGATGTTTTTCAGGATCACGTAATAACGAAATAGGCGGCAATTCTGCTATTTCGCTTTGAGATATTTTAGGGCTAACAGGTTTGCTAAAGAATTTTATAGGATTTGCAGGTATGGATCTCGCTTCTTCAGGAAATTTTACTTTTTCACTTACAGACTTTTGGTAAGAAGAAGTTATATTTATCTTATCATTGTTTTTAGTAGGGAATAATCTTATTGACGACAATCGTGAAAATATATTATGTAAAAAAGATTGTATCCGATAGATTAAAAATTTCCCTAGCTTAATAATAAAATTACTTAAAAAAGTAAATTTAATTTCAAATAAAACAACTAATATAATAAAGGTAAAAAATATTAATAGTAAGTATAGTTGATTTGTAAATCGCTCAAGAAAATTAGAAGCTATTATTCCGATAGCTCCACCTGCATTTGCCGGTATGAATTCTAGCTTAATCTTAGATAATAATGTGCTACTGCTAACGAGAGCAAGCAACATTACAAACATACGGATAAATGAGCCGCGATATCTTCCATACCAACAATTTCTCCCCCAAACAAAACAAGCAAGCGGTATGATAAAAGCAGCCAACCCAAAAAATTGATATAAACAATCCGATAAATAAGAGCCAAAAATTCCTACTAAATTACTATGGTACTCTGTTGTGACCGAGTTAAATGACGGATCGTCTATATTATATGACGTGAGAACAGTAACAATCCCAAGCCCGATTATCCCTAAGATAACCGCTTGTACCTTATTGTTTGAAAGAATTTTATTTATGTAATATAGCATAGTTTTAAATATTAAGCTAAATTATGAGTTTTATATCTTTTTCTATAATACTCTATAGGCTTTTCAATAAAGAAATAATTATTACTGTTATAAAAGTAACCAACGTATTAAGAAATGTCCCATTATCAGCCCAATATGAAATAGCAGGTAATCTATTATACAAGACAATTAAATGACAACAATATATTGGGTAGAGAGTAAAGCAATTAATTTGTCTAACTTATTATCTTTGGTTAAGTCAAATATTTTTCCTAAAGATAGAGCAAATAAACAATAAAAAAGTAATTTTTTTAGTTGAGGCTCTATTGGGATAAACGGAAAAGTAATAATTATTAATATAATATATAAATAGAGTAATTGACTAAGCCAAGACTTTTTTTCGTTTATTTCTTGATTAATATAAATATAAAATGCTTGACTACCAATTAAGAAAACTGCAAGTTCAGAAGGAAAGAATCTATAAGACCAAGAATCTCCTATAAATCCATTAAACTGAAGAATAATTCTAGTAATTAAAGATATACAAATTATGGATAAAATATAGATATTTTTCTTTTTTAGAATCCAAGGTGCCATTAAATAAAAAGAAATTTCTAGCCCAATTGACCAACCAGGAGGTATCAACAAAAATTGATAAAGAGGAGGCGTGGAGTCAATAAAGTATTTTGTAAAATGTACTGTATTATTATTAATTCCAATAAACATTGTTACATCTTGCAACAACATTGTTAGGTTTGCAAAAATTAAAAAAACCAGCCGGAAATGGAAGATGACACAATTGCTTAAAAAAGAAAATTTTTGCTGCAAGAAGAAAGTAACTAAAATACAAAAGATATAAGTAGGATAAAGCCTTAAATATCTACGTTTCCAAAATTTTATTTTGCTTGTATAATTGCTCTGAATCATAGCCATATAAAAGCCGAAAATCATGACAAAAGATTGTACTGCAATTGTTGTACCTATAAATTTAAGCAATGGATGAGAAGTTGAATGTGCAGCCACAACAGAAAGAGCAAATAATAACCTCACTACACCCATTATGTTAAATAATAATTATATTAGCAATTATATAATATCCAAAACCTACATCAAGTAACATAGCAGCACTTCTCACAATAATAGGATAAGTTATTTACATTAAAAGAGCCATTTTGTATTATGAAAATATATTTTTTTGAGGGAAAGGTAACCAAAATTCATGACCATAAAAATCCACACGGGAAAAGATTTCATAAAGATGCGGGCAGCAGGAAAATTAGCTGCAGAGACGCTCGATTTTATTACTGATCACGTAAAACCGAATGTCACTACTAATAGTTTAAATGGCCTTTGTCATAATTTTATTACTTCTCATAATGCCGTTCCTGCACCTTTAAATTACAAAGGCTTTCCGAAATCGATTTGTACTTCTATAAATCATGTGGTTTGTCACGGCATTCCAAACGATAAACCGTTAAAAAACGGTGATATAGTAAATATTGATGTTACGGTAATTTTAGACGGTTGGTACGGTGATACTAGCCGTATGTATTATGTCGGTGACGTAGCAATTAAGCCAAAGCGTCTTATTCAAGTAACTTATGATGCAATGATGAAAGGGATTGAAGTAGTTAGACCCGGTGCTAAACTCGGTGATATCGGACATGCTATTCAAAGCTATGCCGAGAAACATAATTATTCTGTGGTTAGAGATTATACGGGTCACGGTATCGGAAGAGTTTTTCATGACGAACCGTCAATATTAAATTACGGTCGCAGCGGCACGGGTCTAACGTTAGAAGAAGGGATGTTTTTCACCGTTGAACCTATGATAAATGCCGGTAATTATGACACTATATTAAGTAAACTAGATGGATGGACAGTTACTACACGTGATAAATCATTATCGGCTCAATTTGAGCATACTATAGGCGTGACTAAAGACGGTTTTGAAATATTTACGTTATCACCTAAAAAACTTGATTATCCTCCATACTAAACTGTAGGGTAAAACTTGATTTTGTTGTATGGCTATCTATGTCATTCCCGCGGAACATTGTTGCGTGGATCAAAAAACGCACTCAGTGTCATCCCGTGGCTTGACCACGGGATCCAAAAAGCATTTAAAAAGACTAGATCCCGCGATCAAGTTAGCTAGGATGACATTAAAGATTACTGGATTCCCGCTTTTAGCTAGGAATGACATCAGCAACATTTTACTTATTTATAATTTGAATAAACATAAAAAATGTTAGAAAATAATTTGTTAGAATTTAGTAATGATGAAATAATAGATACGCCTCATTATATAGGTCACCGTAAAAGAGTAAAAGAACGCTTCGTTGCCGCTGGAGCAGAACATTTTTCTGATTACGAATTACTTGAAGTAATGTTATTTTCGGCTATCCCTCATAAAGACATAAAACCTCTTGCTAAAAAATTACTTGATCATTTTGATATTACGGATTTAATTAACCTTGATAAGGAAAGGCTACTTAGTATTAAAGGCACCAATGAAAATTTATATATCAATTTTGCTCTACGTGAGCTGATAAATTAGAGTATTGAAACAAAAAATAATAAATAAAAATATTAATGCTTCTTGGAGTTCTTGGATTGATTATTTAAAAGTTAATATGGGCAATATGCGACTCGAGCAATTTCGTATATTATTTTTGAATAAGAAAAATATTTTAATTGCTGATGAGGTTTTAAGTCAAGAAACTATAGACCAAGCTGCGGTATATCCACGTGAGATAATTAAACGAGCTTTATTTAACGAAGCAAGCAGCCTTATACTTGTGCATCATCATCCAAGCGGTAGCCCTGAACCTTCAAAAGCCAACATTCATATGACAAATAAGATAGTAGAGACATGCCAAACCGTAAATATTATAGTTTTAAATCTAATATGTTCCTATGAATATAAATAGCTACAGCACATTATTTATTTTTTCTTTTATATCCACCGCTATATTAACATATATATTAACTAAATATCTTCCTACTATCGGTTTAGTTGATATACCAAGTAACCGTCGTTCTCATGATAAGATAACACCGCGCGGCGGCGGTCTTGCTATTGTAGTTGTTGTAATGATTGCTTTGAGCGGGTTTGAATATATAACGAGCAATAACTTTGTTAATTCAATAAAAATATTACCGTTATTATTGGCAATTGCTTCGATTTCCTTTTTAGATGACTTAAAAGCCGTACCTATTCTAATTCGTTTAATAGTCCACTTAATTTGTGCAGCTTTTGCTATTTTTCTTTTTTCGCAGCTAAACTCTGTACATATACTAATATATTCTATTTTAGTTATAGCTTTAAGCGGTTTTATTAATATATATAATTTTATGGACGGTATAGACGGTATGAGTTGTGTGGAATCTATCCATCTATCTAGCACTATGCTTATATTATGTTTTTTACAATTTCCGACTATTAATAATCCATATTTTATAGCTAGTGTAAATGTTATTATTCTTGGTGGCTCTTGTGGTTTTTTAATATTTAATTGGCATCCGGCAAAAATATTTTTAGGAGACGTGGGAAGTATTAGTCTTGGGTTCTTAACGGGTCTTTGTTTGCTCCTGCTGGCTCTTACAAGCACTAATTTATTTATAGCTTGTGCTATTGCTAGCTTATATTACATCACTGATGCAGTGCTAACCATATTAATTCGGCTACTCAATAAAGAAAAAATTTGGCAGCCTCATTTAAAACATTTTTTTCAAAAAGCAGTACAAAAAGGTAAATCTCATAAACAAGTAGTATCGATTATAGCAGTTTGTAATATATTTTTAATGATCATATCGGTTACATCTTTACATTTTCCCGTAATATCTATAATGCTTGCTTTAGCAGTCATAACTTTAACAGTGCAGAGTTTATTAAAATGAAGCTAATTAAAGAGGATATCGATAAAATAGTTAGACGTATATTTGCTAAACAACATCCATTGCTGCCTGAAATCATGATTAACTGGAATAAAATAGTCGGGTTTAACTTCAGCACTAAAGCATTACCTTTAAAAATCACCACCTATACTTATAAAAAACAAAAGATTAATACGCTGTTTATACAAGCTGAAGATAATGCTACTGCAGCAGAATTACCTTATTATCAAGATATTATTCTAGAACGTATTAAAATTTATTTAGGCTTTGCAGCAATACATCAAATGAACGTAACGTTTTATAAAGGCAAAAAGAGTCTTTAGATTAAGAGTTTGTTGGCATGAATATCCAATGCCATCTCTACTATAACTCTGCAAACTTGTAGGTGTTGTTGCCTGGCTCAGTTTATGTCATTCCCGCGGAAGCGGGAATGACATCGTACGGGCTAACCATACAACAACTCTGCAACCGTAGGATCTAGGAAAAATAATAAAAATGCTGTAAATCAGAATTTTTTACTGGATTACTTCGTAATTTTCCTCGCAATGACAAAAAAGCTGAATCATGCGATAATACCTTGCAGTCGCTTAGCTCATGACGTCTCAGTATCCACGTAGGCAATACCAAGACATACAAACAAAAAAAGGAGCCTTTAATACAGACTCCTTTTTCGTGTTAATAGCTTGTAAAAAGATTTAAGACTAATTACATATCAAATCTTAATCCTGCCATTAAGTTATGACCTTTATAATGGGTTCCACCAAATTTAACTTTATCCCCGTTAATAGTTTTGGTGGTATTTTTTGTTTTACCGTAATCTCTCCAGCTATAAACTAGTTCAGCTTTTACACCTTGTGCAACTTCAAATGAAGTTCCTAAAGATAATTGATAAGCAAAGTTAGTTTTGTTTTTAGTAGTACCGTTGAAAGTGTCAGTTACACCACCTTTAATATCTTTAGAGTTAATTTTTTCCTTTACAAAAGCAGCACCAACACCTGCACCTGCAAATACTTTAAACATGCTTAAATCGACGAAATCAACATAACCGTTAAGTAATACACTTACAATAGTAGGTTTATTTTTTACTGAGAAAGAATTACCGTCTGGATAAGTTTTTGATTTCTTTAAATGACTACTTGCTACCGCTCCAATTGTTAAATCGGTTCTTAGATTATCCATTATATAGTAACCCGCACCGATCTCACCTGTAAATCCTGTATTAGACTTTATATTATTTAACTTAAAATCTGCTCCTTTAGGTTTTGTTTTGTTAAAAATCACACCGCCGGCATTGAGTTTTAAATACCATTGATTTTCCACAGATGATGACATCGATGAATTAGTAGATGAATCTACAGAAGAATTCATATCGCAATCAGCAAATGAAAGACCAGAAGTTAAAAGTGCTGTGCTTGCAGCTGCTATTAAAAGTAATTTTTTCATATTGTTAAATTTTTCCTTTAAATTTTATTAGTTGTTAGTAAAAACGATATTAGATAATAATTTTACAATTTTTACCTAAATTCGATAAAAAACAGCTTTAAGTGACATTTCTGAGTTGTCATCTAATATCACTCCGTGGCTTAACCACCGGAATCCAGTCTTTTTTTTTATTTCTAGATACCGTGGTTAAGCCACGGTATGATATTAGGTTATTACCTAAAACTATTAATATATTCTTGTTAATTATATATCAAATCTTATACCTGCTGTTAAGTTATGGCTTTGATAATGCATACCACCGGTTGGTACACTTGTTCCTTGGTAAATTACATTCTTACTTTTGGTTCTACCATCATCTATCCAGCTATAAGCTAGTTCTACTTTAACACCGTCGGCAATTTGTGCAGAAGTACCTAAAGTTAGCTTGTAAGAAATATTAGTTCTGTTTTTAGTGTTAGATGAAAGACCGGTTATCCCATTATATGTAATTTTTTCTTTAACTAATGCAGGACCAACACCGGCACCAGCAAAAACATCGAACATATCAAAATTAGTTAAATCTACATAACCGTTAATAAGTAAACGTGTAATAGTAGGTTTATGGCTTGCTGAAACATTAGTACGGGTAAAAGGTGCATTAGTCGCAGCTCCGGATTTCTTTAACTTACCACCGATTATAGTACCTAAAGTTAAATCGGCTCTAAAGTTTTCGGAAATATAATAACCGATACCTAAAGCAACTGGAACAGTTGTATTAGATTTTAATTTAACACCGGTTGCCTTATCTTTTTCTTCATTAAACATTGCTGCACCGGTATCTATTCTTAAATACCACTCATGATCCACGCCCTCAGCAAATGATACGCTAGAAGACAAAATTGTTGCACTTGTAGCAGCTATTAAAAGTAACTTTTTCATGATTAGCACCTCAAATTAAATAATTAAATTATCTTAATGGCATATATAACATATTATATTTTTTAGTTCTATATTTAATCGGCAATTAGATTCATATAATAAAGCTTTTATTAAGTTTTGTGACAAAATAAACACATATAGTTAATTCATACGTATTTATTAAACTTATCTTTCTCATCTTTAAATTTATCGGCATCAGGCAAAGCAGTTTTTTTTTTGTAATATTTTTCCATCCTTTATTTTCTATAAAATCTTTTGCACGTTCTACCCATTCTATTAACCCCGGTGATTCAGGTTTAATAGCACCTATAGGACAATCAGGAACACAAACGCCGCAATCTATACATTCATTGGGGTTAATGACTAACATAAAATCATCTTCCCTTTCACCTTCATAAAAACAATCTACAGGACATACTTCAACACAATCGGTATATTTACATTTTACGCATTCATCGGTTACAACATAAGTCATTTTATTATCTGTTTTTGATTTTGTCGATTAATATAGCAGTTCTTAAAAGTAATACTAATAGAAAATATAATATAAAACTAATAAACATGATAATTAAAGGCTTTAGCATTGAAGAGTGAATAGTTGGACTCCCTAGCCTTAAAACACTAGCAGGCTGATGCAGACTATACCAAATATTTACCGAGAATTTTACTATCGGTATGTTAATCAGTCCGATAAGAGCAATAATAGAAGAAGGATTTTGTGCCTTTCTTATATTATCCGCACTATTCACTATAATAATATAGCTTAAATATAATAAAAATAATATGAGCATGGAGGTAAGTCTTGCATCCCAAACCCACCATGTCCCCCATATAGGTTTTCCCCATAAAGAACCTGTTACTAAACTAATCAAAGTAAAAGTAGCCCCAACGTAACTAGAAGCTACGGCTAGCAAATAGCTAATAGTAGTTTTCCATACTAAATAGCTAAAGCTGCATACTGCCATGAAAACATAAACACCAAGAGCCATCCAAGAGGCAGGGACATGAACATACATAATGCGTACAAAATCACCTTGCTGATAATCTACCGGCGAAACTATGAGGGCTAAATAAAGACCTATAATCATCATTACACAAGTAGATATAGCTAATATAGGTATTATAACCTTTGATAATTTATTAAAATAATAGGGGGTTAATAGTTTTAGCATGTTTTCTTACTTCTTTATGTCATTCTGTGGCTAGAAATAACAGTTCTTATCCTCTTAAAAAACTCTTTCATTAATAGCCCCGAATCTTCGGCAAGAATTCCGCTATATATTTCCGGTCTATGAAAACAAGCACTACTGTTAAAATATCGCAAATTACTTTCGACTGCTCCGTGCTTGGAATCAGAAGCCCCATAAAATAAACGTTTTAACCTGCTATGAGCTATAGCTGCCGCACACATAGCACAAGGTTCTAAAGTAACGTAAATATCATAATCATTTAAATTTTTAGAAGATATAAGATTACATGCTTCATTAATAGCAATAATTTCAGCATGATAAAGAGCGTTATTTTTTTCTTCCGTATTGTTATGGGTACTAGCAATAATTTTCTGATTTAACCTATCTACAACTACCGCTCCGACCGGGACTTCATTTTTATCAAAAGCAATCTTTGCTTGTTTTAAAGCTTGCTCCATGAAAAAATTATTAAAATTAGCTTCTTTATCTAACAATATATTCACGGTACTTTACGTGTTCTTCGATTCCAAAAGGATCTTGGTGGATAATTATTTCAGCCTCCGGAAATTCCTGCAATATTTCAAAAGCAATCTCATCGCTAATTTTATGAGCACTATAAAGCGACATATTGCCGTCCATTTCCAGATGACACTGGATAAAAGCTTTTTGACCAGCATATCTAGTTTTCATTTCGTGCATACCTTTTGCCCCTAAATGGTTATTAACTATCGAGATAATTTTTTGTCTGTCTTGTTCGGGTAATTCATGATCTACTAAATTTTTAAATGCCTTTTTAAATAAAGAATAAGAAGAGTGAAATATATATAACGAAATAACTACACCAAATAATGGGTCAACAAACCAAAAATAATCACTTAAATTTATAGAGATAATTACTATAACATTAGTTAGTAAGTCCGTGAAATAATGAAGCTTATCGGCTTTTACTATTTCCGATCCTGTTTTTTTAATTACACAAGTTTGGTAAAACACTAAAATAATTGTTAAGAATATACATACATACATTACAGTAGTACCGTCGCTAATATTCTCCGGGTTTGTTTTTTCAAATAAAGATTTAACCGAAGAAAAGCCTACAAAAAAAGCTGAAGCAAAGAAAAATATCGATTGAGAAAAAATTGTTAAATCCTGCAGTTTTTCATACCCGAATCGATGATGATGATCCGGCGGTTGCAGGGCAAATCTTAAAGCTATTAGATTAATAAAGGAGGAAGTTATATCAAGCATTGAATCAATTAAAGAAGCAAGGATTGATTGCGAATCGGTAACAACCCAAGCATATAATTTTATACTTAAAATAATTAATGCCGTAGTAACCGATAAATAAGATGCCGATTTTATTAACCGATTACGGCTATTAGTATCCATGACAAATCTTTCCAATTTATTTATTTGTAGTTTAACAAAGAAAATATAAAATTCAATTATAATGAGGTTCTGTGAACAAAATTAAAAATAATATTTTAAAATACAAATAATTTAAATTTTGTTTACAGAATCTAGTTTTAGCTTTACAAAATTCTAAAAACCATATACTTATTAATTATATATTAATTTAGAGAGAATTATATGAAACTATTATCTAAAATTATGATTATAGCTCTTGCAACTTCTATGTTACAAGCCTGTAACGGTCCAGGCGGTATGAATAAACAAGGTACAGGAACACTTCTTGGCGGTGCTGGCGGCGCATTACTTGGTTCTCAATTCGGTAAGGGCAAAGGACAGCTTGTTGGAGTAGGTGTAGGTGCATTACTTGGAGCAGTTCTTGGTGGACAAATCGGTGCAGGTATGGATGAACAGGATAGAAGACTTGCAGAGCTTACCTCACAGAGAGCTTTAGAAACAGCTCCTAGTGGTAGTAACGTAGAATGGCGTAATCCGGATAACGGCAATTACGGTTACGTAACACCTAATAAAACTTATAGAAATAGCACTGGTCAATATTGCCGTGAGTACACTCAAACAGTTGTAATAGGCGGAAAACAACAAAAAGCATACGGTAATGCATGCCGCCAACCTGACGGACAATGGCAAGTTGTGAATTGATAGACAAAACGTCATTGCGAGGAAAATTACGAAGTAATTGCCGAAGCAATCTCAGGAATTTTATTATTTCATGAGATTGCCACGCAGCTTATGGCTGCTCGCAATGACGTTATAACAAAAAGAGCAACCTATGACTTTCATAATAACAAATACGGCATTTAAACATAATGATCGCATTCCTGATAAATTTACTTGTAAAGGACAAAATGTTTCACCGCATCTAGAATGGAGTAATGCTCCTTCAGATACTAAATCTTTTGCACTTATAATGGATGAGATCCGGATGCACCGGTAGAAATAGCACCGCCACACGGTATATGGGATCATTGGGTAATATATAATATTTCTGCTTCTATTACTACTTTCAGAAGGACAAATAGATAGTAGTATTAAAATTTTAAATAATAGCTGGCAAGAAAAAAAATACGGCGGTCCTTGTCCACCTGCCGGCAAGCCTCATCGTTATTTTTTTAAACTATATGCCCTAAATGATTATCTTGAGCTTGATGAGAATGCTAGCAAGCCAGATTTAGTATTGCCCTGCAAAAGCATTTACTTGCCAAGGCAGCACTAATCGGCATTTATTCTATTTAATGAATGCTATTTATTGCCCACTGTGTCATCCCGTGGCTTAACCACGGGATCTAGAAAAATAACTTAAAACATTAATAACTTTAGTATTTATTACTGGATCCCGTGGTCAAGCTACGGGATGACAGAAGTGAACTGACACATGCAAAAACCTATAATCGAGTTTCGTAACGTATCTAAAAAATTCGGTAATAAATTGCCGATAAATAACGTTAGTTTCACTGTCAAAAAAAATAATATCACTACTTTAATCGGACCTAACGGTGCAGGTAAAACTACCATAGTACGCTTAATGCTTGGACTTGAAAAACCTACAAGCGGCGAGATTATAATTGATCCCAAACTAAAAATTGGATATGTACCGCAGAAGTTCGGATTACCCCCTGATTTACCTATTACAGTAAAAAATTTTTTAGAGTTGTTAGCACCGAGTAATTTTAATAACAATATTAAAGAGATTAACTCATTTATTGATTTGGAACATATAAAAGATCAAGAAATTTCTAAGCTCTCAGGAGGACAGTTTCAAAAGGTAGTTCTTGCATGTTCAATAGTTAATAATCCCGACTTAATTATTTTAGATGAACCGTTACAGTCTTTAGACGTAACAAGCCAACAAGAATTTTATCAGCTTATTAATTTGATTCGTAAAAAGCTCAATATTACGGTTTTTATGATTTCTCATGATTTATTTACCGTAATAAAAAACTCTGATCAAGTGATATGCTTAAACGGTCACATATGTTGCAGCGGAATACCAAATGAAATAACTCCTAACTCTAAATTCTCAAATGCACTTTCTGCTCTAGGCTTCTATACCCACCACCATGACCATAAGCATTAGAATTCTTGCATAACTTATTTGTCTCCAAAAGGATCTCTCCTTATTAGCTATGTTATGCAAGCATTCTATTATACTTGAATTGTATTCCACGCTCACCTAAGCTTGTTCTGTAGCATCACCTATCAACTCTACTTTTAATGCATTGTGATCCGTATTATCGAACTGAGTTAAATCATTTTCATTTGTATTACCTGATTCTTGTTGGCCTGTTATCACATTAAACAATTCTTTCGTAATGAGCCTGGCCTTAGATAAGCTTTTTACCTTATAACTATTTTCAATAAAGAGTTTCTGCTGACTTGGTTCCATTGCAAGTAATTCTTTCACACTAACACCGGCGTCAGTCAAACTTTTTATATTATCGTCATTTTCAACAAAGAATTCTTGTTTATTGTTTTCTATATTCGAAATTTGTGCAAAAGTAAAACCTATGTTAAGCAACGATATTTCCTCTTCTGTTAAATCTCGGTTAATTTGCTTACTTATTATAATTTGTTGTAGTAATTTACTATCAGTTTTTAGCTCTTCAATAGTAGAATATTGATTAACCTGGCTATTAGCATTTTTTCCTAAGTTTAATTCTATTGTTGGTACTTCTCTTGTAATAGGATACACATTTGTTGCATCGCCATATATATAAATCTTGCTCAATTGGTTTTGGATGAAGTATAGTGTTTATATCAAGTTTAGGAGTTTGTCCGCCACATCCTACATATAAATTTAATGGTTGTTTTTGTAATGCTTCTCTCAATTTATTTATTATAGGTACAAATAATAATTTATCGTCTTTCCCTAAATGCTCAAATGAATCTAAGTACCATACATAGAAGTGGCTTTTTCATTCTTTTTTCCCTCTCCAGCAAGCCAAGCATATGACTGAGCTCTTATATTTCCTTCATCATCCGTAATTATATAAAAACCGGCATTTGCTTTACTCATACCGTCTAAAATACATCTTTCGGAATCATGTCCTATAGATTGGCAAGAATTACTAAATTTACCAAGCATAAAACCTTTCATATCATCGGCAGGTAATTTAGGAAAATTATACTTTTTGCCTGTTACCTCTATATCAAAATTAATATCAGGCATATAATATTCTTTTATAAAGTTCAATGCTTTTTGAAAACTATTATTATCTAGTTTTCCTTTTAAAGAAAAATTAGCTAAATTTTTTGCATGTAATTTATTTTCTTCTGATAATTCTTCTTCGTTGTACTTATAAGATTCTTTAATTACTATTTCAGTTACTTGATTTACTAATTCTTTAAATCATTTTTAGTTATCTGCTGAAAATCATTTAATTTATTTTCTTTAAGAATTTTTTGAAATTTTTCAGTTTTTTCCAGTAAGTGTGCATTACTGAAAATATATAATGAGTCTCTTCCAGCTTTATTTAAAATTTGAAAAAATTCTAATGTTTTGGAAGACAATGTTTGTGGTAAATTAAATTGACAACTCAATTCTATTGTTTCTTTTGTATCATAATTAACAGTTTTTAAGTAACTTTTTATATCTTCTAAATTTCCAAAGTAAGTAGATACTTTTTTAGCCATTTCTAAAGAATTTAAACCGCCATTCTCCGTATATAAGTCAGCGATTTTCAACAATATGGCAATATTCCTTACATAGTCTTTACTAATAAGATTTTTTTTAAGGTGTGTATTTGTACTTAAATATTGCTTATGTATTTTTTCAAAAACATCATTAGTATTTAATTGATCAAAATTATTTTCTAATAATGCTTTTAATGTATCACTAGACTTTTTATTAAAGCCCTCTTTATATAATATATTTCAGCATCGTCTTGGTTTATTCCAGCTTTTTTTAAAGTCATGGGATTACTTTTAGCATTTTCTTCTAAGGTTGTTATGGCCTTTTCTAAATTAATTTTTTCTTTTGGATCACTAGCTTTTGCTAGTTTTTTGTTTAATTGTTCCAAGCGTTGCTTTGGATCTTATTTATCTATCCATTCCTCGGTAGTTAATAAATTATAAATTTTTTCAATACTATTAAATATAACTTTCATTAATTTCTTCTTTTATAATTATTCTACAGAAAACCATAAAACATGATAATTTTTAGAAAATAGCAAGGA
Source organism: Rickettsia sibirica 246 (assembly GCF_000166935.1). Taxonomy (NCBI): domain Bacteria; kingdom Pseudomonadati; phylum Pseudomonadota; class Alphaproteobacteria; order Rickettsiales; family Rickettsiaceae; genus Rickettsia; species Rickettsia sibirica. Next base: position 739,129 of record NZ_AABW01000001.1, on the reverse strand, counting down.
TTAGATTAATTTTTCTTAACGAAATCAAGGGATGAGTGTTAAGGATAATTTAGAAATATATCAAATAGCAAATTATATAGAGTAACTTGCTATTTATATTAGATCACACCAAATATTGCTTTAAATATCTACCGGTATGGCTTTCCTCACAGGCAGCGATGTCGGCAGGGGTGCCACATACAACTATCTTACCACCTTTGTCGCCACCTTCAGGACCGACGTCAATAATATAATCTGCAGTTTTTATAACATCTAAATTATGCTCGATAACTAAAACGGTATTGCCCATATCAACAAGTTTATGTAACACTTTTAACAATTTATTAATATCGTCGATATGTAATCCCGTAGTCGGTTCATCAAGTATATAAAGCGTTTTACCGGTTGAACGTCTTGATAATTCTTTAGCAAGCTTAACGCGTTGTGCTTCACCACCTGAAAGAGTAGTAGCAGACTGACCGATTTTAATATAGCCTAGACCCACTTCATTTAAGGTAATTAATTTTTCATAGATTAACGGTATTTTTTCAAAAAACTGCATCGCATCTTCTACAGTCATCATCAAAATATCGGCAATAGATTTACCTTTATATTTTATTTCAAGCGTTTCTCTATTATATCTGTGCCCGTTACAAATATCACACTTTACATATACGTCAGGTAGGAAATGCATCTCTATTTTTATTAGCCCATCACCTTGGCATGCTTCACATCTACCACCTTTAACGTTAAACGAAAATCTGCCTACTTTATACCCTCTAGCTTTTGATTCAGGTAACTCCACAAACCAATCCCTAATATGGGTAAAGGCACCTGTATAAGTCGCAGGGTTTGAACGAGGAGTTCTACCTATCGGAGATTGATTAATATCGATAATTTTATCAATATATTCAAGTCCTTTTAACTCTCTATATTTGCCAGGAAATACTTTGCTAGTTGGCTCTAAATGCTTTAGAGCCGCTTTATACAGAGTATGAATCATCAAGCTTGATTTACCACTTCCCGATACTCCCGTTATAGCGGTAAAAGTACCAAGCGGAATTTTGATATCAACATTATCTAAATTGTTGGAAACCGCCCCAAGTAATTCAATTGCCCTATTATCATGCCCTACTCTTGTTTCAGACGGCACTTTGATTGTTTGACGACCACTTAGATACCTACCTGTGATACTTTCTTCAAAATTCTTTATTTCTTCAACATTTCCTTCCGCAATAACACGACCACCGTAAATACCGGCTCCCGGTCCTATATCAATAATATGGTCTGCTTCATATATTGTTTCTTCATCATGCTCGACTACCAAAACGGTATTACCCAAATCTCTAAGCCTTTTTAGTGTCTCAATTAATCTTGTATTATCTCGTTGATGAAGACCAATAGACGGCTCATCAAGTACATATAAAACACCGCTCAGTCCTGAACCTATTTGAGATGCAAGACGAATACGCTGACTTTCCCCCCCCGATAAAGTACCTGCTTCTCGTGATAACGTTAGATAATCAAGCCCGACATTCATAAGAAATTTTAATCTCTCGGTAATTTCTTTGAGTATACGCTCAGCAATAAATAATTGCTTTTTATTTAATTTTTCTTCTAAGTGACTAAACCATTTTTGCAAGGCTGCAATACTCATACCTGCTACTTCGCCTATATGCAAATTTGCTATTTTAACGCATAATGCTTCGTCTTTTAATCTAAACCCTGAACAAGCAGTACATTTATGCTCTGACTTAAATTTAGCTAGTTCTTCTTTAATTAAAACCGATTCTATAGTACGGTCCTTTTCTTGCAAACTTGGTATTATACCGGCAAAAGGTTGTTTTATTATTTGCGTTTTAGAACCATCGTGAAATTCAAACTTTATTGCCTCTTCTCCTGAACCTTCAAATAAAATATCCTTAACATTTTGTGATAAACTTACAAAAGGTACTTCAATAGAAAATTTATAATGATCGGCAAGAGCCTTTAATGTCTCTAGGATAAATTTAGAAGCTGTACTACCCCAAGGCACTATTGCACCGTCTTTAATAGCAATTCTTTGATCCGGAACTATTAAATCTCTATCAAAGAAAAACTCCTTACCTATCCCTTCACATTTAGGACATGCTCCAAAAGGGCTATTAAAAGAAAAGATTCGAGGCTCTATTTCAGTAAGCTGAAAACCCGATACCGGACAAGAATATTGCTCGGAAAAAGTAATACGCTGATTTTTTTCAAACTCGCTCTTAACTGCCGGCGGTAATTCTACAATTTCCAAATAAGTAATACCCTCGGCAAGATTTAACGAACTCTCTAAGCTATCTGCAAGTCTATTACCTAAACTTTCGTCTAGAACTATTCTATCAACGATCACTTCTATATTATGCTTCTTATTTTTATCAAGTTTCGGTAAATCATCAATTTCGCAAACTTCCCCGTTAACTATTAATTTCTGAAAGCCTTGCTTTTTCAAATTCATAATTTCACGCTTGAACTCACCCTTATGTCCTCTAACAATAGGAGCGAGTAAATATATTTTCGTACCCTTAGGTAGTTCGTTAATTATATCTACCATCTCGGAAACTGTTTGGCTATGTATCGGAAGACCGGTTGCCGGAGAGTAAGGAATACCCACCCTTGCATATAATAACCTAAGATAATCGTAAATTTCCGTTATAGTTCCAACCGTAGAACGTGGATTTTTGGAAGTAGTTTTTTGGTCAATTGCAATAGCAGGCGATAATCCGGAAATAGATTCTACATTAGGTTTATTTTGTAAATGTAAGAATTGCCTTGCATATGAAGATAAACTTTCAACATATCGCCTTTGACCTTCTGCATAAATAGTATCAAACGCTAAAGAAGACTTGCCTGAACCGCTAAGACCGGTGATAACAACAAATTTATTCCTTGGAATATTAACATTTATATTTTTTAGATTATGCTCTTTAGCACCGCGTACCTTAATATATTCTTGGTTCATAATCACTTCACTACAAAATTTTTGAGATATTTTTTAAAAAACCTGTAGTATTATAGGCTCTTTTATTTTATTATTGCAATAGTAATATTTTAAAGTAGGTAGTAATCTATGGCAGGTAGTTTAAATAAAGTAATATTAATAGGTAATGTAGGGCGTGATCCGGAAATGAGAACTACGGGCGAAGGAAAAAAAATCATTAATCTTTCCTTAGCAACAACCGAAACTTGGAAAGATCGCATTACCAGCGAACGAAAAGAACGAACTGAATGGCATAGAGTAGTGATATTTAGTGAAGGGTTAGTATCTGTTGTAGAACGCTATGTCACAAAAGGTAGCAAATTATATATTGAAGGTTCATTGCAAACCCGTAAGTGGAATGATAATTCAGGTCAAGAAAAATATACCACGGAAGTTGTGTTACAAAACTTTAATTCACAATTAATATTATTAGATAGTAAAAACTCTAATAATCATAATCAAGATTCAGGGCATAGCGAATATAAATATCCTGAAACTAAAAATCATTCCTTTGACCATAGCGACTTAGACGACGAAATACCGTTTTAATCAAAATTGTTATGAAAAATTTTATTTGGGCAATAATATTTTTAATACCAATATTTCTTTCAGGGTGTTCTACTACTCATGATGTAGCTAGAAGGGTAAAGCATTCGCAAGATATAGCAACTCAAAATAACTTTCAGATGAGGCTAGTAAACGGTGGTGATTTTACTCTTACGACTTATCAGCGTATTACCGACCGTAACCTACCTTTTGTATTCTATATTGAGGGAGATGGACATCTTGCGGATGGATCTGCTAATTCCGACAACCCTACTCCCGTTAATCCGATGCTCTTAAAGCTTGCTACAATGGATAAAAGACCGAATATTGTTTATATAGCAAGACCTTGCCAATATACTCCTTTAGAAATGAACTCAAAATGCATTAGCGATTATTGGTTAGATAAAAGAATGGGGCAGGAAGTCGTAGATTCAATTAACAATGTCATAAATATTATCAATAACGGACAAAAATTTAGCTTAGTCGGCTTCTCCGGTGGTGGCGGGCTTACAATATTAATTGCCGCTCAAAATAGTAATGTTAAAGATATTATAACGATTGCCGGTAATTTAGATACTAAAAAGTTTGATAAATATCATAATTATCGTGGTTACTTAGTTAAATCCTTAAACCCGATAAATTATGCAAAACAGGTTAATAATATCCCTCAATTACATCTCTCCGGCATGGATGACAAAAGAGTCCCACCTTTCATAGCAGCACTTTACGTAAAAACAAGTAACTCACCGTGTGTAAAAAAGCAAACTTTTCCTAATATTTCTCATACAAAAGGTTGGGATAAAGTTTGGTCTAATATATTAGATATTCCTCTGATTTGTAATTAGGCATTAGGAAATATTATTAATTTATATTCAAGCACTTATCATGGCTTTTGCCCTTAATGTTATGCCGGCTGTACCAAATTGTTTTAGACATTTTCCAATCTTTAAACGCTTTACTTCCGTAACATTTACATATGCTGTATCAGCTGCTTGTATGTATGTTATTAGCTCTTTTGGCTTTCCTCATTTAATAAAAACCTTTAGAAACTGGGAAGTATTAATTATTATGATTCCAACAAGTATTGGATTTGGTATATTTCATTTTGAAAAATTGGAGAAAGAAAGTGGAAATTATCCGACAAAATCTTTTGCTCCTTCTCCGGTGATGTCTGCTTAATTGATAAATATTTATAGCAGGTTTCCTGTAATATCTCTTAGTTTAAGCGTATTATTAGAGAATCACAGGAAATAATCAAAAGTTTTAATAATTAGTAATAATTATAATCTATAATATTGCCGACGTTTCACTAAGCCTTGCAGCTTAAGACCGCCTTTAGCACACATCCATCGCAATAACTCGTTAGCAGCGTTTGCATATTCACCTCAGTTTAGCTTTTGCTGCAATGTTGATGCTTGAAATGCCCCAGCCCCACAGTTGAAAATAAACGAGATTAAGGCGGCTTGTTGGTTTTCGGTTAATGGCACACCCTAGTGGACGATTATCGATACATTTACCAGCTTCGAGTAATTATTATTTATCTTTCTACAGATCCTCGCTTGCTTTTTTGCGATATATTCTTGGGAGTAGTAATAAGAAATGAGGAAGTGAAGATTTATGTTTGTTAATAGTAGCCCTTATGCGTTCTATCTAGTGTTTGTTTAGTATTTTTATTAGCATGTGTTATAGCATCCATATAAAATACCTACTTCTTTCTGTTCTTTTTTGAAAGCTTCTTTATTTCCTATGTTAGCCAAAGCTTTAAAACTATGTTTTATAACTTGTCCAATATTTTTAAAAACATGCGAATTATCTTTTTTAGCTGTTTCTTTGCACCATATATCTAGATTCTCTAATTCTTTTTTGAGTTATTGAGAAATTGCTTTTTTGTTTTCAGGATTTTCCTTCCATTTTTCATAAGTATTAATAATCTTTTCTAATTTTTCTTTAAACTCTTTTTCGTTATTACTCGGTTTTAAATTAAGCATTACACCAGAATGGTCTGATGATAGTTCTGTGAGGGTATTAATAATCATTTCTTCTTTTAATCCATTATTAGCTCCATTAAGCAAATTTTCATATTTATGTCTAAATATGGAGCGATACTTGTGATATCATGATTATTAAATATTAGTTAACACAAAAGAAATTAAAGCTTTAATTAATAAACTTGAGAAATGTTTTTAATATTTCGTTTTATAAGGTGATAAATTTACTATTTAGCAGAAAGAGAAAAGCTGCTTAGTTTAGAGACTTGGTGAAAGACAATTAATATTCAGTTAAACGGTCAAAAGCTTGATTTTATGCTGCATCTGCGGTTTGATACGTTTGTAGAAGTACCGAGAAATGCAGAATGGCGCACCCTAAAGGATTCGAACCTCTGACCCACAGATTAGAAATCTGTTGCTCTATCCAGCTGAGCTAAGGGTGCTAAACATTTATGGTAAACATAATATCAGTTTAAGCAAAGTTTTTCAAGGATTATTTTTTTATTAAAAATAATAAGCAAATATGATAAAAAATATTCATGGATAAATTCTACAATTACAATTCTTCTTCACATCAGGCTTTACTTAGTTTTAAAGTAAAGCCTAATTCTAAACAAAATCTAATTAGCAATTTTGTAATTATTAATAATATCCCATATCTAAAATTATCTATAAAAGCAATACCGGAACAAGGTAAAGCGAATGAAGAAATCATAAATTATTTAGCAAAAGAATGGAAATTATCACGTAGTAATATCGAAATTATTAAAGGTCATACTCATAGCTTAAAAACGATATTGATAAAAAATATTAATGAAGACTATTTAAATTTGATTATTAATTCCTATATTAAATAAGGTGCAGTTGTTGCTAGACTTCCAATGTCATTCCCGCATAGGCGGGAATCCAGTTTATATTTATTATTTTCTAGATTCCTGCTTCCGCAGGAATGACATAAGCAGTCATATGACAAAAAAATAATTTATTAACTGGAATAATTATGATACAAGAAAAAAAGAAATTTGATGCCGAGGTTGGCAAGATTTTAAATTTAATGATTCACTCTCTTTATAGTAATAAAGAGATTTTTATGAGGGAGTTAATTTCCAATGCTTCGGATGCTTGTGATAAATTACGTTATTTATCTCAAAGTAATAGTGAATTAGTAGCTGGCGATAGCAATTTTAAAATTACGGTTAAAGTCGATAAAGATAACAGACAAATCATTATCCGTGATAATGGCATCGGCATGAATAAAGACGATTTAATTGAAAATCTTGGTACTATTGCAAGATCGGGTACGGCAAATTTTCTTAAAAGCCTATCCGGTGATTCTAAAAAAGACAATATGCTAATCGGTCAATTTGGTGTTGGATTTTATTCAAGCTTTATGGTAGCCGATAAAGTGACTGTAACCTCAAGAAAAGCTGGGGAAGATAAAGTCCATATTTGGGAATCAGACGGGCTTGGTGAATATACTGTCTCAGATTCAGATAAAGAGTTCACAAGAGGCACGGAAATCGTTTTACATATCAAAAAGGAAGAAGATACATTCCTTGATCATTTTAGATTAAAACACATCGTTAAAAGCTATTCCGATCACATAGCAGTACCAATATATTTCTTTGATGAAGCTGGTAATAATGAAATCCAGCTTAATTCAGCTTCTGCATTATGGACAAGACCGAAATCGGAAATTACGGAAGAACAATATAAAGAATTCTACAAAAGTCTATCTTATGCCATTGATGACCCTTGGATAACTATGCATAATAAAAACGAGGGAGCTATAGAATTTACTAACCTACTTTTCATTCCATCAAGCAAAACATTTGATTTATTCCACCCTGATCGCAAAAGGCGAGTAAAATTATATATAAAAAGAGTATTTATATCTGATGAGAATATAGATTTAATCCCGTCATATTTAAGATTTTTACGAGGCGTGGTTGATTCAGAAGATTTACCACTAAATATTAGCCGTGAATCACTGCAGCATAATAGCGTGCTTGAGAAAATCAAAAATGCTATTACAAAAAGAGTGCTTGGCGAGCTTAGAAAAAAGAAAGAGGAATCACCTGAAGAATATAATAAGTTTTGGGCTAATTTCGGCGGTGCTTTAAAAGAGGGTTTATGTGAGGCTACTACCAACCATGAAAAATTATTAGAGGTATGCATATTCAGAAGTGCCTTGCATAATAAAATGATCAGCCTTGACGAATATATAGCGAATTTTAAAGAAGGGCAGAGTACTATATATTATTTAAGCGGTGATAACCCCGATAAATTACTTTCAAGCCCACAAATCGAAGGGTTGTTAAGTAAAAAAATCGATGTATTACTTTTTACCGATACAGTGGATGATTTTTGGGTAAATGTTAATAGCAAATATAAAGAACATGCTATTAAATCAGCGACAAGAAGCGATATCGATGTAGAGCAAACTACTTCACAATCTGAGGAGAAAAATACAGATAGTAAAAAATCCGATGATGAATATAAATTGCTAACAGATTATTTTAAAGAGACACTAGGGGAGTTGGTAAAAGAAGTTAAGATCTCTAAAAAACTTACTTCAAGTCCTGCTTGTCTTGCCGTTAGCGACGCTGCTATGGATATTCGTATGGAGAGATTTTTGATTGAACAGAAACAAATAGCTAATGCCTCAGCTAAAAATCTAGAGTTAAACCCTAAAAATAAAATCATAGAGAAAATCTTTAACGACTTAAAAGCAAATAATAAAAATAATGAAGAATTGGTTAATCTAATATTTGATCAAGCCTGTATTTTAGAGGGTGAACCGGTTGCTGATACAGGTGCATTTTCAAAGAGATTAAACGATATTGTACAAAAAGCCATATTATAACTTTAAACTTTTTTAATTTTAATGTAGAATAGTTGCAAACGTGAGTTTGGAAGTATTGTTCTGTTCGATGTCATTCCCGCGTAGGCGGGAATCTAGAAAGAACATTCAAAATATCTGATTATAGAATTTTATAATTAATAAAATGGATTCCCGCCTACGCGGGAATGACATCGAGAAAATGTCTTATTACGATATTATATTTAGCAAACATATAGATAAGATCAAAAGCGAAGGAAGATATCGAGAATTTAAGGCCTTAAAAAGACAAGCCGATAATTTTCCTTTTGCAGAACACGCTAATAAACAAATAGTTATGTGGTGCATTAATGACTATTTGGGTATGAGTAAACATGCAAAAGTAATGCACGCTTCTATAGATTCCTTGCTAAAATACGGTGTTGGATCAGGTGGAACTCGCAATATCGGCGGTAATAATATTGCCATTCTTGAGCTTGAAAAAGAACTTGCAAATTTACACAAAAAGCAAGCAGCTTTAGTTTTTACATCCGGTTTTGTTGCAAATGATACAACGCTTGCAAGTCTTGCTAAAATCATGCCGGATATAGTATTTTTCTCCGATGAGCTAAATCATGCATCAATAATTGCAGGGATTACAAGTTCAAGAGCCGAGAAATATATATATAGACATTTAGACGTTAAGCATCTAGAAGAGCTTTTACAATCAGTCGATATTAATAGACCGAAAATTGTTGTTTTTGAATCGGCTTACTCTATGGACGGTTTTTTCTCACCTATCAAAGATATAATCAACTTAGCCAAAAAATATAATGCTTTAACCTTTATCGATGAAGTTCATACGGTCGGTTTATACGGTAAACAGGGTGGCGGTATTGCCGAGCTTCTTAATTGTAGTGATCAAATCGATATTATTCAAGGGACACTTGCCAAAGCATATGGTACTATCGGCGGTTATATCACTAGCAGCCATAATTTAGTCGATGCTATAAGACTAACCGCTCCAGGGTTTATTTTCACTACTTCATTGCCGCCGGTAATTTCTACCGCTGCAACGCATAGTATTAGACATCTTAAAGAATCGAATGAAGAACGAATAAAACATCAAGAAGTAGTTACAAAACTTAAAAATTCTTTTGAACGTTTTAATATACCTTATTTGAAAAATGAAAGTCATATAGTGCCGATAATTATTGGTGATCCGATTAAAACGGCGAAAGCCTCAAATATGCTCCTTAATGAATACGGTATTTACGTTCAACATATCAATTTTCCAACCGTACCGAGGGGTACGGAACGCCTCCGCATCATCCCAACCCCTGCCCATACCGACAAAATGATCAATGATTTATCTGTAGCTTTAGTGCAGATATTTGCCGAACTTGATATAGAATTATCTTCTGCTAAAGAACTGAACGAAGAAGTACGCTTAAATCTTATTGCTTAACACCATTGTGAGGAAAATTACTCAGTAATTGACTAAGCGGTCTAATAAAAAATGCTCTTAATGTCATTCCTGCGTGGCATTGTTGCGTGGATTGGTTTTCCGTCATTGCGAAAAGAATTACGTAGTAATTCGACGAAGCAATTCAGTAAAAAATTCTGTAAATCAGAATTTTTTTAATTATTTTTTTGGATTGCCACGTCGCTTCGCGCCTAGCAATGACGATTTGGCCTCCACGCAACAATACTTTCAGTTATTTAGCTCATAACGATATCTATCTTTGGTTAACAATGCCACAAATCTTATACCCAATTTATTTACTTGCTTTTGCTCCTAAATCATCTAGTTTATTGCAATATACTCTAAAAAAGTAAGATATAACCCTTTAAATTCTTTTTAAAAAATAAAGGGTTACCCCATAAATACCTTATCTTTATATAATTTAAAAAATAGTTGTATTTTTATACCACTATAATATTAATTTTTTATTTCTATATAATTAATTTGTTTACTTTGAAGAATTTATAATTTATTTTTTCTGCAAAATTTCAATACAAAGCTGTAATTATTGAGCTTTTAAAGTTAACTCAGATAAAGAACAAAAGAGCAATAACAAAAAAGAAAAAAGTACTTCTACAAAATCGACTACGGCTAGTCGCTTAGCTCATGACAATATCCATCTTTAATTTAGCAATGTCTAAAAAATAAAGTAATATGAATTTTAACTTAATATAATTACCGAATATGTCTTTTTTTGACCGCAAAACTGCAATTATTAAACTCTTAAAACTCATGCCGGCAAAGAGTTTACTGCTTCTAAAATAGCAACCTAGCTAGTTGATACTTATCCTGAAGAAGCAAAGAAAAAAGAGGAAGCAAACAATGATAAACGATTACTTAATGCTAAAAGCAAAGTAAGAAAGAGAAAAATTATTATCATGATTTATAGAAATGAATTGAATAAGCTATTGAACGCTATACAACAAATAGAACCGAACATTAAGATAATAAAAAAAGGGCTTTTGACTAAATATTGTTATGTTAATAATACTAATAGAGCGGTTAATTATAATGAGGTATATTATAATAAAAAATTTGACCGTAAAAATGCAGTTATTGAGTTCCTTAAAGCTCATCCAGGGAAAGAATTTAGTAATGCTCAAATAGCCTACATGGATTGCTTAATACTTATCCTGATGAAACAAAACGAAAAGTACAAACAAGCAACGGCAAACGATTACTTAGCACTAATAATAAAGTAGCAGAAAAAAATTATCATAATGATTTATAGACACAAATTAAGGTTATTACGTACTATAACATCGAACCGAACATTAATACAATAAAAAAGGGAAATCGGGCTAAATATTGTTATATTAATAATACCGATAAGATATTTGATATACCCAAAATTATTAAAGCCATTGAAAATTATAAGAAGCAGGAGCTTACTGCTATGGAAATGGCTCAATTGCTGTTAAGTGCTAACGCGAAATAGTTAGTGATTGCAAAAATAGACGACTATATGCCAGCAAAGGTGAGTTCTGCGAAACTCACAGTTAGCAATGCCTAATCCTAATGGGATTTTACAAAAACTATTGCATATTGCAGCTCTTTAGTTTATTTTGATTAGCAAACTATATACAGAATTAATGGATTATTAAAATGGGAATTACCATATTAAAAAACGAAGGATTGGATTTTCATGCAAGAATTTCTACTCCTTTAAGTGAGATAGATGACGATATTCAAAAAGAATTACTTGATTTAACCAAAAAAGTTAAAATAGCAGGTTTTAGAGCCGGTAAAGTACCGGTTTCAATTGTTAAGAAAAAATACGGTACTTCCGTCAGGAATGATATAATAGAAAGAAGAATTAACCATTCAGTAAATCACGTTATTAAAGAGCATAATCTAAATATAATCGGTAGACCTAAAATTGAAGAATTACAAAACGAATCTGATAAAGCTTTAGAATTTACCGTAAAAATAGAGCTATTACCTAAAATTACTATTCCGGATTTAAAAAAAATCTCACTAGATCGTCCAAAATTAGAAGTAAACTCTAAAGATGTTGAAGAACAACTAGAAAAACTTGCTGCATTAACAAAAAATTATACTAAAGAAAGTAAAGCAAAAATAAAAGACGGAGATCAGGTTACTATTGATGCAATCGGGTACATCAAGGAGAAAGCTTTTGAGGACGGTAAATTAAATGATTTTAAGGTAATAATAGGTAGTAATGCACTTATTCCCGGTTTTGAGAAACAATTAATAGGGTCTAAAACAGGTAGTGAAGTAGATGTTAATGTTACTTTTCCTGAAAATTACCATGCTAAAGATTTAGCAGGTAAGGATGCTCGTTTTGTAGTACAAATTAAAGCAGTACATACTGCAGAACCTACCGTTATCGATGACGAATTTGCTAAAAAATTCCAAAGTAATAGCCTTGAAGAATTGCGTACACATTTTACTAAACAAATAGAAAATGAGTCGGAAGAAGCTATTAATACTATAATGAAAATGAACTTATTTGATAAGTTAGAAAAATTGTTAGATTTTGATGTACCGGAATCTTTATTAGAGCAAGAAAAAAATATTCTAAAGTCCGGAACCGATAAAAATGAACAAGATGAATCATTATTGAAAGATAAATCCTCTAAAGAAATAACAGCATATTATAATAAATTAGCCCTACGCCGTGTGCGAATAGGCTTATTACTTGCTGAATATGCAAAATCTAAAAATTTGCAATTAGAGCCTGATGATTTAAGAAAAGTTATTATGCAACAAGCACGTAATTTTCCTGGGCAGGAAAATATGATATTTGATTTTTATAAAAATAATCCTAGAGCAATTGAAGAACTTAAAGGTCCTGCCTTAGAAGATAAAGCTGTACAATATATATTTAATCACGAAATAAAGCTTAAAGAAAAGAAATATACTAAGGAAGAGCTAGAGAAATATCTAGAAGCAGAAGAGCAACGTATTACTTTAATTTAAAGCTTATTCATTGTCATTGCCAGCGAACGTTAGTGAACGTGGCAATCTCAGGAATCCTCGTAATGACAATCCTCAGTATCCACGCAGGCAATACCTAGTAGTATTACTCCTGATTTTTTATAGTCTCTAAAGCAAGTTTAACTATTTTATTTACTCCAGCATTAGTGCAGGTAGAGATAGGAAAAATTTCTTTATTAGTAACTTTCTGCAGCTTATTTATTTTTTCCTGTATTTCCTCATCTGTGAGAACATCGCATTTATTAAGACATATGATTTCTATTTTATTTTTTAGATAATCGGAATATAATTCAAGCTCAAGACGTACCGTATTATAATCTGCAACTACATCATTACTAGAGCCATCTATTAAATGTATTAATACATTACATCTTTCTATATGCTTTAAGAATTTATCGCCAAGTCCGTGACCTTGATGAGCCCCCTCAATTAAACCAGGAATATCGGCTATGACAAACTCTTCGTCATCAACATATACCACTCCAAGATTTGGCACTAAAGTAGTAAAGGGATAATCGGCAATTTTAGGCTTGGCTGCCGTTACAACGGATAAAAAAGTAGATTTACCGGCATTTGGAAGCCCCACAAGCCCAACATCAGAGAGAAGTTTTAAACTTAAATGAATCCACATTTCTTCGGCAATTTCTCCTTCCGTACGCTTTCTTGGAGCTTGATTAACCGACGATTTGAAATGGCTGTTACCAAGACCACCACTTCCTCCTTTAATTATTTCAAAGCTTTGATCATCCACAGTGAAATCATAAAATAATATATTGCCGTCCTCGGAAAAGATTTGAGTACCGATCGGAACATCAAGAACTAATGATTTTCCTGATTTACCGCTTCTATTTGAATCTTTACCGTTTTCGCCGTTTTCTGCGGTAAAATGCTGTTTATATCGATAATTTACTAGCGTATTAAGATGGTGATTACTCCTGAAAATAACACTACCGCCACGTCCACCATCACCACCGTCCGGTCCGCCTCTGTCAATAAATTTCTCACGATGGAAACTAACACAACCATTGCCGCCGTTCCCACCTTTTATATATATTTTAACTTCATCAATAAAATGCATATGATTTATATTTTCAACGTCATTACGAGGCGCAAAGCGACGTGGCAATCTCATCAAATCTCTTGAGATTGCTACGCTCCTTGCAGTCGCTCGCAATGACGAAAATGTTTACCTCTCCCGAATACCCTTATACTCTCTATGTACATAACCGGTGTAAAGCTGTCTAGGTCTGCTGATTTTTTGTTCAGGGTCTTCGTGCATTTCTTTCCATTGTGCCATCCAGCCTACGGTTCTTGCTATTGCAAAAAGTACCGTGAACATTTGCGACGGTATACCCATAGCTTTATAGATAATACCCGAATAAAAATCAACATTTGGATATAATTTTCTCTCAATAAAATATTCATCTTTAAGAGCGATAGCTTCAAGTTCTATTGCTATTTGTAAGAGCGGATTGTTGTCTAGCTGCCCGAGTTCCTTTAATACTTCTTTGCACGTTTCTTTAAGTACTGCGGCACGCGGGTCATAGTTTTTATATACACGATGACCAAAACCCATTAATCTAAATGGATCATTTTTATCCTTAGCTTTAGCTATATATTTAGGAATATACTCAGAACTACCGATTTCTTTAAGCATATTTATTACCGCTTCATTAGCCCCGCCGTGAGCAGGTCCCCAAAGTGAGGCAATACCCGTGCTAATACAAGCAAAAGGGTTAGCTCCGGATGAGCCGGCAATTCGGACTGTTGAAGTAGAAGCATTCTGCTCATGATCGGCATGTAGGATAAATATCTTATTAAGAGCATTTTTTATTATTGGATTTACTGTATATTTCGTACAAGGCGTTGCAAACATCATATGCAGAAAATTTTCGGTAAAATCTAACGAATTATCAGGATAAATAAACGGTTGTCCTATAGAATATTTATAAGACATTGCAGCGATGGTAGGTATCTTAGCAATCATTCTAATAGCGGTAAGTTCGTAATCTGCTTCCTTAAAATTCAATAAATCAGGATAAAATGCCGAAAGAGAACCGACAGCCGCAAGCATAATAGCCATAGGATGAGAAGAGCTACAAAAGGTTTGAAATAAATAGTGTAATCTTTCATTCACTAATGAATGATGAGCAACCTGTTTAGTGAAATTATTATACTGCTCGCCACTTGGTAGTTCCCCATAAATCAGTAAATATGCCACTTCTAAAAAATCACTTTTCTCAGCTAAGTCTTTAATATCATATCCTCGATGCCGCAAGATTCCTTTATCACCATCTATATAGGTGATAGTAGACTGACAAGAAGCAGTAGACATAAAACCCGGGTCGTAAGTAAAGCAATCGGCTTCCGCAGATACCCTACTTATATCGATTACATCCTCACCGATACTTGCTTTAAGTATAGGTAATTTAAATATTTTTCCTCTGATTTTTAATTCAGCAAATTCTGAATCATTATTATTTTCATTGGTCATATGGATATACCTTATTTTTAATACATCAGTAAGTATAACCCTAATTTAATGAAATTAGAAATGCATTATGATTTATTAGGATTTAAAAATTTTCTTTGATATCTTGCTCAACTTGCAAGGTTAATGAAAATTAAAAACGCACATGCTTCTACTTTCAACTGCAAGCCTAAAGCGTTTAATAAAGATCCTATATTGTCGACACTTGGATTACCTTTGCTAGATAATATTATATATATATGTATGTATGTTGCCTATTTATATGAGCTTCTTTAGAGATTTTTGCTTACCTCCTCTTGCTATAATGGCTTCTTTTAAAATAGCCATTATAGCTCATTATTATGATCCATTGCTCTAACGCTTCATTAATATACCCTACTAATATTTCCTCATGTTGTAATTTTTCTTTTAAATAATCTGTAAACTTTCCATATAACACCCTCAATTTCGTTTATAAACTTCTTCTATTATTTCTAAGGCTTTTTTAATATCTTTACCTTGAGTATCTTTATTACCTGCATTTAATAGCAGAATATCTGTTATAAAAATTGTATTTGTTTAGTGTTTTGCATATTAAGCTTAACTAGAGATGATTACACTGTCGCATATATACGACTAATTGTCCAGTAGAAAATTATTTTGAAAAGTACGTGAAGTTGTTAGTACTAGATTAATGTACAAGTTATGCAAGAAGTCTATTATTGACTAAATACTCCTTAATCTTGAGTAAATCATACCAAGAGGTGCGTTTTTGCATAGGTTGGCGGAGTAAATAGGCAGGGTGGAAGATTGCCGTAGTTTGAATAGGAGCGGATAGATATTTATTGGTATAAAAATAATATTCTTGTCTAATTTTAGTAATACCCGAATTTTTTCCAAGTAAGCTAGTTGCAGCCGTGCTACCGACTAGAATAATTAGCTGCGGGTTAATAAGAGCAATATGCTTCTCGACAAAAGGTCTACAAATATCGACTTCTTCGAACGTCGGCTGTCTATTAGCAGGAGGACGCCAAAATACCGTATTAGTAATATAAGCGTTATTTTTTCGTGAAATTCCGATAGCATGTAGCATATTATCAAGTAAATTGCCACTTTCGCCGTAAAAAGGTATTCCTTTCAAATCTTCGGTACTTCCCGGGGCTTCGCCTATTAACATAATTTTAGCTTCCAAATTACCGTCACCGAAAACCGTATTAGTAGCAAATTTCTTAAGTTCACAACCATTAAAATTTAGTAGAGATTCTTTTAGTTCTTCGATATTATTAGCTTTATCAGCAAGAGATCTTGCTAGGGTTATATTATCATGAACTTTATCATTCATATTGAATGCAGTTTCTTTTGTAGACATAAGTTTTACTTGTGGCTTTTCAGTTAGTTCAGTATTATTACGTACCTTTAATTGCGGTGGATGTTCATGGCAATAATATTCAACACCGATTGCACTTAACCATTTAAGCGTATTATTCATTATCTTAAAATAAAATATGTTAAAATATTCCGTACCACACGAACTAAATGGCATAAGGCTTGATAAAGTTCTATCATCGCTTCTTGAAAATGTTTCAAGGAATCAAATCCAAAAAGCTATTAAAGATTCGCAAGTACTAGTTAATGATGTAATTATTTCTGATCCTGATGTTTTGGTCAAGGAGAATGATATTATATTATTTTCTTTTAAAGAACCTGAAGAGCTAAAAATTGCAGCAGCAAATGTAGCACTTGATATAATATATGAAGACGATGATTTGATAGTAATTAACAAAGCTGCAGGTATGACTGTACACCCAGGAGCAGGGCATCATGACGATACGCTTGTTAATGCTTTATTACATCATACAAAAAACTTATCGGATATCGGCTCATCAGAAAGACCCGGGATAGTACATCGTTTAGATAAAGACACTACGGGCTTGATGGTAGTTGCTAAAAATAATAAAGCACATATGCTACTTGCAAATCAGATAGAACAAAGGCAGGTAATACGGAAATATAAAGTGTTAGTGTGGGGAGTAATAAATCCGCTAGAAGGAATCATTAAGAATAATATAGGTCGCAGCCGAAGCGATCGCCAAAAAATGACCATATTAAAATATGGCGGCAAAGAAGCCGTTACACATTATAAGACTCTAGAATTATTTTATAAAGGTAGTATTAGTATGGTGGAGTGCAAGCTTAGTACGGGTAGAACTCACCAAATTAGAGTACAGCTAAGCCATTTAAAGCATTCGGTAGTCGGCGACCAAACTTACGGCAATAACGACCGAAAAATTGCTCATTCTCCCCCTGAACTAAAAGCAAAATTAATTGATTTTAAACGTCAAGCCCTGCATTCTTGGTATTTAAGTTTTACTCATCCGACTAGTAATGAGATTATGGAATTTTCTTGTGAGTTGCCAAGGGATATGGAAGAGATAATTAGTTTATAATTGACAAAATATTAATCCTTAATATTATATTAAAAATTAATATTTATTTATAAAATGAAAAAAGCTAATGCTAAATTAGAAGAAGTCTTATATTCTATTATTCTATGGAAGAGGGTATTTTAAACCTTAAAAACAAAAAGCGAGCTTAGAAAAGATTTTTACTTTTCTGCAAGATTTAAGTACCGCCACAGACAAAATTATTTCCTTAGATATATCAAATTATAGAGATTGGCCAGAAGTAAAAGATTTTATTTTAAAATTAGGTAATAATTTATCTTTTAAACCGCAATCTATAAAAATTGCTAGCTCTTCCCAATATTAGTACAGAACATGAAATTAAAATTTCTGAATTCGTCAATGAAATTCTTTCTCTAAGATTAAAAACAGGTATAGATATTAATAATAGTACGTATATTGATGATGCAAATTATAGGAAAGAACTTTTATTAAAAAAATTTTTAGAAGAATTTAAAAAAAATGATTTTAATGAGCAAGAAGAACAATTAAATAAATTTATAAAAGTTGCATGCAAAGAAGCAAAAGCACCTGATAATATAGACATGCAATATATGCAAGCTCTGCGGATTTTCTCTGAATTTGATTTCAGTAAAATAGATGAAAAATATTCTAATTTACAACATCTTTTTACAAAGCTATATAAAGCACAAGAAGTGAAATCAGAAATTTATCATTATGAAGTAGAAGATGATTTACATTTTTATATGGTAAAAGTTAATGGAGTAAATGTAACTACTTGGCAAAATTTCTCAAAGAAACAGGGGGAGTTTATAAACCAGTCCGGGAAAAAGAATATAGCAAAGCTTTTATGGGCCTAGATGCTTTTGACTCTAGCAATAGAATATCATGACCAAGATTTAACAGATGTATATGTAGTTTTTACCTATAATAAAGCATGGGAACAGAAAAGTAGTATTGATATACCATCGGTAGAAATGATCACAACTATGGCAACTTCTAGAACGCAAATTTTATTTAAAGCTCCAATATATGACTATAATAATACTAAAAAACATTCTAGTCTTTCGCTTAAACTTCATAATTTTATTGCTAAATGTGCAGAGATTATTTATCCTAACAAAAAAGAATATATGATTACTGTTCCAACAAAAAATATAACTCATATTATTATTAAAGAATATGAGAAAAAACAAATTTTAGGTGAGAAGAAAGCTCCCATAAAATTTACCGAAGCAGGATATGGTGCTTTTTCTGACTTGGTTTTGTATGGGAAAAATGGTGAAGTACTAAATAAACTAACTGCTGACCAGATAAAAGGAGAGTTCGCTTGATTTTGTACTAGTCCTTATTTATTAAAAAATCAACACGAACAAGAACCTTTAATCACTTGTGATTTAGAAACATTAGCAAATCTTAGCTTTAAAAATAGCTATATAGATATTATTCAGAAATAATTGGTGATATAATAACATAAAACGGTTTATGAAAATAATTAAAATACCTAAAACCAAAAATTATCTTAAAATAGATATTATAACTCTGGAACCCGAATATTATAAGAATAAATTTGGTAATAATATATTTCGTGAATTTACTGAACTTAAAAAACGAGCACCGCTAGGTAGTGTAGATGAGATTTTAGAAATGAAAAATTTTGGCAGAAAATAAAACTTTCCATGCAATGTTCTATAAAGCAAATTCTTAGTGACGCTACAGATAAATTAAATAAAATAGGTATTAGTTCGCCGCAATTAGAAGCACGAATTTTACTACAGCATGTTATAAATAAACCTATTGAGTATTTACTTATTAATCTTGATGAACAGTTAAATGAAGCCAAGATAGAAGCTTTTGAAAAACTGTTAGCGAGAAGATTAAAGCATGAACCGATAGTA
Organism: Rickettsia sibirica 246; assembly: GCF_000166935.1. Lineage (NCBI taxonomy): Bacteria > Pseudomonadati > Pseudomonadota > Alphaproteobacteria > Rickettsiales > Rickettsiaceae > Rickettsia > Rickettsia sibirica. The sequence goes on along the minus strand of NZ_AABW01000001.1, from coordinate 719,514 downwards.
TATATTACAGGTGTTAAAGAATTTTACTCACGTGAATTTATTGTTAATAAACATGTATTAATTCCAAGAAGCGATACTGAAGTTTTGGTGGATGTTGTATTTCAATGTCATTCCCACGAAAGCGGGAATCCAGAAAAAAAGCAACCGAATCCCTGCTTTCGCGGGAATGACATAAGCGAAAACTGCAATGACAAATTCTTAAATATCCTAGAACTTGGCACAGGTAGCGGCTGCATTGCTATCAGTCTATTATGTGAGTTACCGCATGCTAATGTAATTGCAACCGATATAAGTCTTGATGCTATAGACATTATCAAAAGTAATGCGGCAAAATATGAGGTAACGGATCGCATTCAGATTATTCACAGTAATTGGTTTGAGAATATTGAAACTCAGAAATTTGATTTTATCGTTAGCAACCCGCCATATATAGCTCACAGCGAAAAATCAGAGATGGCAATTGAAACAATCAATTATGAACCGTCTATTGCTTTATTTGCTGAAAAAGACGGACTGCAAGCTTACTTTCTCATCGCCGAAAATGCCAAACAATTCTTAAAACCAAACGGTAAGATTATATTAGAAATAGGGTTTAAACAGGAAGAAGCGGTAACCCAAATTTTCTTAGATCATGGTTATAATATTGAAAGCGTTTATAAGGATCTACAAGGTCACAGTAGGGTAATATTATTTTCTCCTATTAATCTCAATCGGTCATATGCAAGACGTATCGGTAAAAGCTTATCAGGAGTGCAAAAGAATTTATTAGATAACAAACTACCAAAATATTTATTTTCTAAAGAAAAGCTTGTAAATGAAAAACGTAAAGTATTTCTTGAGATAGGCTTTGGTATGGGTGAGCATTTCATTAATCAAGCTAAAATGAATCCTAATGCACTTTTTATTGGGATAGATGTATATTTAAACGGAGTTGCAAATGTTTTAAAGCTTGCAGGCGAACAAAATATCACGAATTTTTTATTATTCCCTAATAATTTGGATTTAATATTAAATGAGATACCAAGTAATAGCCTTGATGGAATTTATATTTTATTTCCCGATCCATGGATAAAAAATAAGCAAAAAAAGAAACGTATTTTCAATAAAGAACGACTTAAGCTTTTACAAGATAAGCTAAAAGACAACGGTAATTTAGTATTTGCTTCCGATATCGAAAATTATTTTTATGAAGCAATAGAGTTAATACAGCAGAACGATAATTTTGAAATTATAAATAAAAATGATTATTTAAAACCGCACAATAACTATGTAATTACCAAATATCATCAAAAAGCTATTAAGGCGAATAGAACGCCGAAATTTATGATTTTGCGGCACGTTTTAGGCGATCATTAATTGCAACCCCTATATTCACTTGAGGTATAGGGCTAACTGCTATACCTCTTACATCATGAGATGCAGCATAATCGTCAAGTATTCTTAAATAAGCATAAAGATTTGCAGCGGCTTCTATAAAGTCACCTTTTACACTTAAGTTTAATGAAAATCTTCCTGTAAGATTGCTATTGCTAAAATTTAATCCGATTTCTTTATCCTCTAAATTTATAGCATTTAGCCTAACCGGTACTTTTGGTGAATAGTGTTTTGCAAGCATTCCCGAAGCTTTTATAGTACTTGTCTCTGATGCTTTTAAAACTTCTATCCCTAGTATTTCTCCTAAAATTTCAGCAGTTATAAACCCTTCTCTAAGAATAGTAGGAGTAACAGTTGTTGTATCAATTATCGTTGACTCTAGCCCATATTTAGATTGATAGATTTCAGGTGCTAAAATAAAAATTTCCTGATTATCCTTAAAATGTTTTGTGACATGCTCAGCGTTAGTCGGACTAATATAGTTTGAAGGGTTAGCACTTGGGGCAGCTATAGGTATGCCTGATTGTCTGATAAGCTCTAACGCTACAGGATAAGATGGTATCCGAAGTGCTATGGTATTTAGTCCTGCTGTTACGCTAGGAGCAATATTTGCATTCTCTTTTAAAGGGACAACTATAGATAATGGCCCAGACCAAAATTTTTCTGCTATTTTTGTAGCTAAATCGTCAAACTCCCCTATTTCCTTTGCTTGCTCTATGGAGGAGACATGCACGATAAGCGGATTGATAGCAGGACGCTCTTTGAACTGAAAAATCTTTAAACACGCCTCATTATTTGTGGCATCCGCACCAATCCCATAGACTGTTTCAGTCGGAAAAACAACCACTTTACCTGATTTTATAAATTGAACTGCTTTGTTTATCATAAGCGGTTAAACTTAGTTACTTTATCAAATAATTCACAAATATTCTGTAATAACGACAAACGATTTTGAGCGATCTTTGGATCAGAGTCATTAACGAGTACATTATCAAAAAAGCTAGTAATGGGAGTTAATAGAGACGATAATAAATTTAATGCTTTCTTATAATCTTTATCAGCTATACTATCTATAATTCGCGGAGAAATTTTTTGGATTACTTCAAATAATTCTTTTTCAGGTTGTGTACTAAAGAGACTCGCATCAACTAAGCCGGTAATTTTCTGATCACCAATTATATTGCTAGCTCGTTTGTAAGCATTTAATAATTGCTTGCCTGCGTCTTCTATTAAAAATTCTTTTAACGCATCAAGCTTAAAGTTTGTATCTACTAAATTTAAGTCAAGAACTGCATTAATTAACACAATATCATAGTCATTTTTAAAGTAAAATTTTGCTCTTTCTTCAAAAAAAGATATTATTAAATTCTTATTTTCGTCAGATGAATCTTTATATAAGTTTATAGAAAAATTAATTAAATCATCAAAATTTAGCTCTAATTTATTTTCAAGTATTATTCTTATTATACCAAGAGCTTGACGTCTTAAGGCATATGGATCACCTGAGCCTGTTGGTGTTTCCCCTGCTATCATCAAACCTACTAAACTATCTAGCTTATCGGCTAAAGCAAGTAAAGCCGCATTTCCACTTGGTAAATTGTCGCTCAAACCTTGCGGTTTATAATGGTCTCTAATTGCAGTGGCTATTTCTGCATTTAGCCCTTCATGTTTTGCATAATAATAACCCATAATCCCCTGTAAATCAGGAAATTCTCCAACCATCTCAGAAACAAGATCACTTTTGCAAAGTCTAGCTGCTGTAATCAAATCCTTATTATTTGGAGCTATATAATTACAAATATCGGTTATGCGTTCAATTTTTTCTCTTAAATTACCAAGCTTTGCATGAAATGTTACGGCTTCTAATTGGCCTAATCTTGATTCTAAAGTTTTAGCTATATCCTGCTTACAAAAATATAAAGCATCCGAAAGACGTGCCGATAGAACTTTCTCGTTACCTTGAATAACTAGTTCAGCATTTGTAAATCTGCCATTACTGACAAAGAGAAAATACGGTGTGAAATTTCCTGTTTTATCAAATAAACAAAAATATTTCTGATGCGTACGCATCGAAGAAATAAGTACTTCTTTAGGTAACTCTAAAAATTTTTGTGGTATTTTTCCAAGCAGCACAACAGGAAATTCGCTAAGCCCTACTACTTCTTCTACTAAACGATTATCTTCTTTTATAATTAACTCATGAGAATTTGCTAGTTCCAGTAAACCGGTTTTAATTATTGCCTCTCTCTTTGCTCTTTCTAAAATAACATGATTTTCTAAAAGCTTATTTCTATAATCTTCAAAATCTGTTACTTCTAATTTTTTATTATCAGTAAGACGATGCCCATACGTAATATTATTAGCGGTTAAATGCCCAAATTGCATCGGTAATATTTCGCCGTCAAATATGCATAAAATATTTCGCAGAGGTCTAATCCATTTTATTTTGTAATCACCCCAAAACATCGATTTTGCCCAGCTATATTTATTAATAGCCTCTATAATAATCTCCGGCAAAATCTCTTTTATTTCTCTTTCTTCTGTTTTTTTGACAAAGAAATAATATAGCTGATTACTAATTAATTTAGTAGGAAGCTCTAATTTACTAACATTATGAGCTTTACAAAAGCCGTTAATAGCGGCTTCCGGAGCTTCTATGCTTGGTCCTTTAATTTCTTCCTCTTTTGGCAAAGTTATCTTTGGCAAATGGGTAGCATGCAGCGTTATCCTGCGAGGTCCCGCGAATACTTGTACTTTTGCAAATATTTCGTTTTCTTCAAAAATTTTCGTGAATATATTTAAATAACCCTCTTCAGCATTTTTTTGCATAAAAGCCGGAATTTCTTCGCTAAATAGTTCTAATAATAACTCGCTCACTTGTTCATCTCCAACCATTTTGTACAACAAATTCTAGCTAAATGACGCACTCTTAAAACATAAGAAGCACGCTCAGTGACGCTGATTACTCCAAGTGCATTTAGTTGATTAAATGCATGACTTGCCTTAAGGCATTCATCATAAGCCGGCATAGGTAAATTAGCTTTGATTAATCTCTCACACTGGTCTTCGCTATCCTTGAAATGTCGCAGTAACATTTCACTATCGGCAAGCTCTAAATTATATTTTGAAAATTGCCCTTCAGCTTCGAAATCCACTTCACCGTATTTTAAAGCTTTTTCGCCTACTTGCCCGCTCCAATCAAGCTCTCTTACTGCATCAACACCTTGAATATATAAAGCAAGCCTCTCGAGTCCATAAGTGATTTCACCGGCAACGGGACGGCATTCAATACCACCGATTTGCTGCATATAAGTAAATTGCGATACTTCCATACCGTTACACCATACTTCCCAGCCAAGCCCGGCAGCACCTAAGGTTGGCGACTCCCAATCATCTTCAACAAATCTGATATCATGAATTTTTAAATCTATGCCTAAACATTCTAAGCTTTTAAGATATAACTCTTGAATATTATCTGGAGACGGCTTTAAGATAACTTGAAACTGATAATAATGCTGCATTCTATTAGGATGCATGCCATACCTGCTATCCCCTGGTCTTCTTGATGGCTGAACATATGCAACAGACCAAGGTTTAGTACCAAGGCAGCGAAGTACAGTTGCAGGGTGAAACGTACCGGCTCCAACATGGGCATCGTAAGGTTGCAATATTGCACAGCCATAATCCTGCCAATAATTTTGTAATGTCAGAATAATTTGCTGAAATGATAGTTTTTTCATAGGGTATTATTATTGGGAAAGAAAATTTTGATCAGTTAAAAGGATCAAATATTTTTATATTAAACATATTATAATGTTTAATATTTCTAGTAACTAGTATCATATTACTTTGTTTTGCCTGTGCAGCTATTAAAGCATCGATTGCATTTGTACTATCAATACTCATTAATTCACCCCACTCCTCACATATTTCTTTATCAATATTAAGAATTCTTTCATTATAATCTATTATTATTCTTTCTAACCATTTTTCTAATTTCAAACTTGTTATTTTATCTTTCTTTGCTAATTTTGATATTCCCTTTCTTATTTCGCCGATAGTAATACAACTCAAGTATAACTGGCTAGAATGAATAATTGAAAACCATGCTGCTACTTGAGAATTGGATTTTTTCTTTTGAATTTCAGATACAACATTAGTATCTAATAAATATTTCATAATTCAAAATCTCTAGCATATCCTTTTGCTCTCTGAATATCCAAATTATCTGTCTTAGGTATGCTCAATAAATATTCTTTGAAATCAGGTTTTTGTTTAGTAAGTTGTTTATAGTCTTTTATACTAATAATTACAACTGCTTCTTCACCCCTTTTTGTAATACATTGAGGGGTACCATGCATTGCAATATCAATAATATTACTTAACTTATTCTTTGCTTCGTGTAACTGCCATTTATTCATATAAAATCCTCATATAGCTAGATTGTCCAGATTATTATAATATAAAGATGCAAAAAAATAAAATATTTTTTTATTAATTTGAGGTCTTAATAATACTCCTTGCCGATCTCGATTTTAGGACGATTGTTTGCTACTCGCCAATCGTTAGTATCACGGAAAGAATAAACACAGCCGCAAAATTCTTGTTTATAAAAGTGCTCTTCTTTTGCAATTTCGTACATTCTGCTAGCACCGCCATCTTTACGCCAATTATAAGTCCAATAGGTCACCCCTTCATAATGAGATGCCGCCCTAGTTCCTGATTCATTAATTTGGTTCATATCTTTCCATCTAGAAATACCAAGCGAGCTAGTTATAACTTTAAAGCCGTTCTCATAAGCATATAAAGCCGTACGCTCGAAACGCATATCAAAACACATTGTACAGCGTATACCTCTCTCAGGCTCAAGCTCCATCCCTTTAGCACGCCTAAACCAATTTTGTGGATCATAATCTGCATCGATAAATTCTATATTATGTTTCTCGGCAAATTTAATATTTTCGTTTTTACGAAGCTCATATTCTTTTTTAGGATGAATATTAGGATTATAGAAAAAAAGCATAAACTTAATGCCGGTATCGATCATTTTTTCCATTAAAGGGCCAACACAAGGAGCACAACAACAATGGAGTAAAACCTTGCTTTCACCGTTTGGTATTTCAAAAACTTCGCTCATATTAATTTACTAGATTCTTTTTATAGGTTTCTTTATAGAATTTTAGAATTATAGAAGATAACAAGGCAAGTGCAATTAAATAATATGCAATAGCATAATTGTCTCCGGTAACTTTCGTTAATATCATTGCTAACATTGGAGCAGTACCGCCAAATATAGCAGCTGCAAGGTTGTATGAAAGTGCAACACCGGTAAATCTTATGCTAGTCGGAAATATCTCTACTAAAACCGTTGGAATAGGCCCCATATAGATGCTAATAACTCCAGCAAATATTACTTGAGATATTATAGCTAAAGTAAAATTCATCGACCCTAAGGCTACAAAAATAGGATAGACTGATAAAATTAACAAGATAATCCCCAATATTAGTACAGGACGTCGCCCCACCTTATCCGAAACATACGCAGATATAGGAAATACTATCATTATTACGATTAATATTATACTACTAACAATTGTGCTTTGCTGATTAGTATAACCGAGTGTTTGCATAAAATTACCAATAAAAACCCTAGAAGTATAAAAAGAAGCAGTTACGGTAATATACAGACCAAGTGCGATAATTAGTTCTTTTGGGTATTTTGTTAATGTTTCTCGTAAAGGAAAACGTACTCAACGCCTTGTTCCCTTAGCTTTTTTATAAATAGGACTTTCTGCTAGGTTTTTTCTAATATATAAACCTACGGAGCTAATAAATAAACCGGCAATAAAAGGTATCCTCCAACCCCATTCAAATAGCATATCGGCAGGCATAAAATAAGAAAAACCGGCTGCTGTACCAAGTTCAAGCAGCATACCGCCGCACATACTAACAAATGAGCTACTCCCCGCAAGTCCTCACTGCTCGAACGAAGCATGTTCTACAATATACGAAATACAACCGCTAAATTCCCCTCCTAAAGAAAAACCTTGTATGAGTCTGATAATAGTTAAAATAATAGGAGTGGCAATTCCAATAGTTTTATAACGTGGTAAGAGCCCTTATCCCGGCAGTCGGTATTGCCATAGCTATAATACCCATCACCAAAGCAGTACGTCTACCGAATCTATCACCTATATTACCGAAAATAATACCGCCGAGCGGTCGTACTACAAAGCCTGCAGCAAATACCGCAAAAGTTAACGTCTCTTGCATTTCTGGATCCGGAAAAAAATGCTGCCCTATAATAAAGCAAATTGCGCATATAATGTATAATCATACCATTCTAAAGCGTTGCCGATCATGCCGGATATTACTACTTTTCTCATTAAGTTATTTTATTGATTTTAAAAAAAAGATACTAAATATTTTATATTCTCAAGTAAAAATAGCTTTGCTTGCGTTGATACCGTAGTCGTCATTGCGAGGAGCGTAGAGATGTGGCAATCTAGAAAAATAATTAAAAAAATTCTGATTTACAGAATTTTTACTGGATTGCTTCGTCGAATTACTGCGTAATTCTTCTCGCAATGACTATACCCTATCTATGTTTGTCATTAACCACTTTCTTAGTTAATTTAACATTGATTTGAAAAGGAGAAACTTTAATATTTTGTTTGATGTTTTTTGTTTTTTCTTGAGATAGAAGACTTTCTTTATCATTTTGTAATGTTTTCATAAACTTATCTATATTGCTTTGTTCTAGTTTTATTGCATTATCATTATTCAAAATTAATCCTCCAATTTTTTCACCAAGTTCAGGTGCATATCTGACGGCAAAAATTGATGCCGGTACAACTATGATAGAAAAAGCCGCTCCTGCAGTCGCAACACTGATTGCTCCGACTAATAAAGCACAAACAGCACCGGCGATTTTTCCAGTTGCTTGTTTAAACATATTACTTTTTTGTGTAAATACTAAAGACATCTCTAATATTTTATTAAATTCTTTCTTTATATAGATGGTTGCTTTATCAATATTATTATATTTCTTCATGGCATACATTACAGAAACCTTAAATAATTTTTTGTGAGACTCCGCATAATTTATTATTTTATCAAAATTCTTCTCTTTTAAAAGAGTTTTAAATATATTTTTAATTTTTTCTTTTTCGGTACTATTTATTTCATCTCCAAAATAAACTTCTACAAGATTTTCTGCTATTATATCTTGTGATTGCTCTAAAATATTATTCTTATTTTGCTCATTTTCGTCTTCAGAAGTAATCATTATTGCAAATAACTCTAATGCTACGGAAAAATTATCATCGTTAATAACCCGCATACCTAAATAATTTTTGAGTCTAGAAATACATTTATTAATATATTTTTCAGCCTCTGGTTTAGAATTAAGCCTTAGCGTATAATCTATAGCAAGCATATTTGCAATAGTAGAGCAAGTAGATTTCATAAGATTATTGACAAAATTATTAACAATCTCTTTTTTAAATAAATTAGTATTTACGTTATTAAGTACTATTGCATTATTCATTTTGGTAATTTATTTTGAGGCTAATTCTCTGATATATAATATCAATTTAGCATAAATAAGATTAGGAGCATGATTTACTGAAAGTTTATATATATTCTTAGGTGTTAACACTTCTTCATTACGTACTCGTACAAAAGATATAAGAGTATTAGGAGGCATATAAGAATAAATTTCAGAGAATATTTTTAGAAAAGTCAAAAAATCTGCACATGCATATTTTATATTTATGCTATAATTATTTACATGAATCGATTCACCTTCTCCTTCAATCGCCTGAACATTATTTTTAAAAAATACTGAATTTATAAATACATCTATAGGTTCTACTAAATCATATTTATTGCTTAAGCTTTTTATTTTAGGAATTAGTTCTTGATAATTTAAACAACTCACACTACTTGGCACGCTTAAATCTACATATTTTTTGTATAATTCTAATATTTCTTCTTTAGAGTTAATGACAGAATAAAGCTTTAAAACTTCCTCTGTTAGATTTTCTTGTAAAACTTGTTTATCAAGAATAGATTTACTGTATTCTTGCTGAAAAATTTTTATTATCCAAATAGTTAAGGAAATAAAGAAGAAATATATAATAAATTGAAAAAATATAAGATTCTTTAAATACATAATATATTTTTCAAACATTATTTTTACCTTGGGTTATTAGTGCCGTTGCATGGTTTATGTCATTCCCGCGTAGGCGGGAATGACATGGAATATTACGTTTTATTATCAACTATATTAACCGATAAAGGAATTACTACCTTACCGAATATATCAAGTATTTTATCCTTATATATAACATAATCTATCTGCAAATTAGATAATTTATTTTTTGCGTTTGTTATATGATCATCTAGCATCTTTAGAGATTCATCCACCGATAGATTATTAGTATGATATTTAAGTATTAACTTGATTATTAATTGTCTCTTAGAAACTAACAAAATATTATCTATATTTGTTAATTCCCATTTAATTTCTTCTAATTTAAAAGCCGGATTTAAAGTAATTATTAGCCTTTTAAGTAAATCAAACGGCAGTGGTACCGGTGCTTCTAGTAATTTTTCTATTACATATAAATCAGCTAGGCTAGTAGTATTTTTAATATAAGGATATTTATATTTTATATCATCATATTCTTGATTTGTTGCATAATATTTTTCATTAATAGAGTTTATGTCTTTGTAATTTTGTTTTGTATTATATTTGATAATACCGACCACTAATATTAATATTATAAGTAATGCACTATATAATTTAAATGTCAGATCCTTTATAGTAACTAGTTTTTTTATTGATTTTAAATTATTATTATAAGCGGGAAAACTCTTATATTCTAGAAACAGTCTACTAATATTCGTATCTATAAATCTTTCTTTTTCTAGAGTTGGCTTATTTAGTATATTATCAACCGGTATAAAGATTACAGGGCGTTCTTCAAAGTTTGTTGATTCTAATAAAGATTTTAACTCTTCATCTACTATAAGAATTATACAGACTCTTTGGTCAAGATTACTTATATAGTTTTTAAATAATATCAAACAATCATTAATTTCTTGTTCTATAATACCTTGAACATAGCCGGTTGTTTTATCAAATGGATACTCAAGATTTCTAATTGTTATTATATTATTTTTATGTTTGATAATAAATTTTATACCGCTAGCTTGTGATACATATACACAAATTTGAAAATAATCGTTATATTTATCATTTTCTATATTCTGCACTATTTTATTTATAATAACTTTTAGCTCTAACGTTAAAAAGTAAATTCCTTTTAAATCAAGAGATCTGTTATCTATAACGCATGAAATTATATCACTTAAAGGTGTTTCAAATGGACACGACATAATTAAAGTCGACCAAATTTCACTTGGGGTAGTAGTAATTTCGTAAACACAATGTGCTATAATGTCTTCTTTATTAAAATAACCTTCAATAAATTGTTCAATAGGATCAAGTTTAACTATTGACTGTAATATAGGTATTTGATCGTGCCGTGTTTTACATTCACTGCCGTCAAGTAAAAAATAAATATCGCTTTTTGGAAATTTACTAAAAAAGTTTTTATAAGGATTTAAGTCTATCTGTTCCCGAGTAGGGATAAATAATTTATCTAATAATTTATTATCGAGAAAAGTACTAAGAAATACACCTTTATTACCTAGTAACACCACAATCTTTTTTCTTTTGAAAGAAAATATTTTTAATTTTGTAGCAAATTGAACAAAATGTAATTTGATCGAATCAAAAATATTTTTCATAAATAAATTTATTTTAATCATAATTCAGTGTATTTTACTATACTGGACGTCATTTCTGCGTGGATACCCGAACCGTCATTGTGAACGACTGATAAGGAGCGTGACAATCTCAGGACTTTGGTACGAGATTGCGTACGTACAATTACTACGTAATTTTCCTCGCCATGACGAAAAATGATCCTCTCCGGAATGACATAACATTAAATAATATATCTTACCATGACTAAATTTACCACCGAAGAAGTTAGAAGTAAATTTATAACTTACTTTAAAGCAAATAATCATATACATGTACCGGCTAGCTCGTTAATTCCACACAATGACCCTAGCTTAATGTTTGTTAATTCCGGAATGGTACAATTTAAAAATGTTTTTACCGGACAAGAAAAAAGACCTTATAACAAAGCGGTAACTAGTCAAAAGTCTCTTAGAGCCGGCGGCAAGCATAATGACCTTGAGAATGTCGGTTATACGGCAAGACATCATACCTTTTTTGAAATGCTAGGTAATTTTTCATTCGGTGACTATTTTAAAGAACAAGCCATATATTACGCTTGGAATTTATTGACTAAAGAATTTGAACTCCCAAAAGACAAACTTTATGCAACAATTTATCATACTGATGACGAAGCAGCTGCTTATTGGAAACAAATAGCAGGTTTTGGGGATGATCGCATCATAAAGATCAAAACAAACGATAATTTTTGGTCAATGGGTGATACTGGCCCTTGCGGTCCTTGTTCCGAAATTTTTTACGACCACGGTGAACAAATATATGGCGGACTTCCTGGTACTAAAGATGAAGACGGTGATAGATTTATCGAGATTTGGAATATGGTATTTATGCAATATGAACAAATCGATAAAGATACTAGCATAGAATTATCGCAAAAATCTATCGATACCGGTATGGGTCTTGAGCGTATGACGGCAGTATTACAGCATGTTAACAACAATTATGATATAGATTTATTTCAGGAAATAATTAATTTTACCGAAAATATAGTAAAAGTGAAAGTAGAGGGAGAAGCTAAATTTTCTTACCGAGTTATTGCCGACCACTTACGAGCAAGTAGCTTTTTAATAGCTGACGGCGTTATTCCTTCAAATGAGGGGCGTGGTTACGTACTTCGCCGCATTATGCGAAGATCCATGAGGCATGCTCATATGCTTGGGTCAAAAGAACCGTTAATGTATAAATTACTGCCAAAACTTGTTGATTTAATGGGGAATGTTTATCCTGAACTTAAAAGAGCAGAAAGCTTTATAAGCAGTATCTTAGAACAAGAAGAAATTAGATTTAAAGCCACATTAGAACGTGGTCTCAAACTTCTTACCGAAGAAACAGAAACACTAACAAAAGGTAATGAATTATCAGGAGAAGTAGCATTTAAACTATACGATACTTACGGATTTCCGCTTGATTTAACCGAAGATATTCTAAAAAACCGTGATATTGCCGTTGATCACAAAGGGTTTGAAGAGCAAATGCTTATGCAAAAAGAACGTGCTAGAAAATCTTGGCTTGGCTCCGGTGAATCAAAAACCGATCAGTTGTGGTTTGATATCAAAGAGCAACATGGTAGCACGGAGTTTTTAGGATATACACTTAATGAAGCAAAATGTAAAATAATTGCATTAATCAAAAATAATAATTTAGTTAATGATATAAAAGAAATAGATACACAATTCCTACTAATCAGCAACCAAACTCCTTTCTACGGTGAATCAGGCGGTCAAATAGGTGACATCGGAACGATATTTGCAAAAGATTCTGAAGTAGAAGTAATAGATACTTTAAAATATTTAGGTTCTATTATAATCCACAAATGTATTTTGAAAAAGGGGCAGATTAACGTAGGCGAGAATGCTAATTTTAGTATAGACATAAGATATAGGCAAAATTTAAGAATTCATCACTCGGCAACGCATATATTACATGCAGTACTGCATGAGGTACTTGGGAAACATGTTACTCAAAAAGGTTCGTTAGTCGCTCCGACTTATTTACGCTTTGATATTAGCCATTCTAAAGCTGTGACTAATGAAGAAATCACTTTAATCGAAGATAAGGTAAATGAGATTATTAGAGATAATCATGAAGTAACTACTACATTAATGGCAACTGAAGATGCAATTAAACAAGGAGCTATGGCACTTTTTGGCGAGAAATACGACTCTGAAGTAAGAGTAGTTAAGATGGGTGAGACTTCTTTAGAATTATGCGGCGGTACGCATGTCAGACGTACCGGTGACATCGGTTGCTTTAAAATCACAAGCGAAAGTGCTATAGCAGCAGGTGTTCGTAGAATTGAAGCAGTTTGCGGTGAATTCGTAATTACATTAATGAGAGAAAAGGATAGTTTACTTAAATCGATAGAAAGCAGTTTCAAAACTAATAAAAATGAACTTATTACTAAGGTTAATAATATCTTAGAGCGTAACAAGGAAGTTGAGAAAGAGTTAGAAAAAACTCTTTTAGCTAGTTTAGATTTAAGTATAGAGCAAATTGAAAAGCAAGCTGCACAAATAACAGGAATAAAACTATTATATAAAAAAGTAGGAAATATAGACAATAAAATATTACGTCAAGCTGCCGAAAATTTAACAAAAAAAGTAGAAGATTTGATAATGGTATATATTGCCGAGGGAATTGGTAAATTATCTATTACGGTTGCGGTGAGTAAAGCTATAACAGACAAATACAATGCAGATATAATTGCAAAAAAACTTTCTTTATTCTTAGGTGGCAGCGGCGGAGGTGGACAAGCAAGCCTTGCTCAAGCCGGTGGAAATGATATAGGTAAGCTAACTAACATCCATGAAAAATTATACAGTTTATTGACAGTGTCGTAGTGTACTAATTTAGGACGTCATTACGAGTGTGCTTTGTAGATGGATACCCGGTTGTCATTGTGAGCAACCGTAGTACTTGCGTGGCAATCTCGTCAAATACCCTCAGATTGCTTCGTCAATTACTTCGTAATTTCCTCGCAATGACAAGGTGGTATCCACATAACAATGCCTATGCAGGGAGGCATTGTAATGACAAAATTTATGGTTGTTAATACGCTGTTTTCACAAAATAAAGACCGGAGGCGGGAGCAGTAGGACCAGCGGCTTTTCTATCTTTGGCTTCTAAAACATCTTTAATTTGTTCTGCCTGCCAAATATTTTTACCAACAAGTACTAAACTGCCGACAATATTACGTACCATATGATGCAAAAATGACGGGGCTGAAAGATATAATTTTATTTCTTCGTCTTCTTTAATAATATTAAGTTCAGTTAAAGTTTTAATCGATGATTTTGATTGACATGAGCTAGCCCTAAATGAAGTAAAATCATGTTTGCCTAATAGATAAACGGCAGCTTGTTGCATAGCCGGAACATCTAAAGGTGAACTAATCCACCATGCTCTATTTAAATCAATTACCGATGGATAAGGTCTATTAATAATTCTATATATATAATAACGAGAAGTAGCCGAAAACCTAGCATGAAAATTATTGGGGGCTAATTCACAATTCCATACTCCTACGGCATACGGTCTTGCAAAATAGTTGATAGCTGTAATAATTTTGTGAGGTTCTAAATATTTTGAAAGATCAAAATGTGCTACTTGACCTATAGCATGAACACCGGCATCTGTCCTTCCTGACCCAAACAATATCACCTGTTCACCGGAAAATTTATAAATCGCTTCTTCTAATATCTGCTGTACCGACATTACTCCTGCTTGTCTTTGCCAACCTGCAAGATCCGTGCCTAAATATTCAATGGTAATTTTATATCGATACATAATAGCCCGCTGTCATCCCGTGGCTTGACCACGGGATCTTGTATCACAGCCCGTGTCCTGAGACCCCAAATCACGGGATGACAGTATAAGTATTATCATGCTTCTAGTAAATCCGATGGATTACCGTCACCACGCTTTCCTCCGCTTCTAAAGCTATTAAGTTTTTTGGATCTAATAGGATGTTGTAACTTTCTTAAAGCTTTTGACTCGATTTGTCTTATACGTTCTCTAGTTACTTTAAATTGCTGCCCTACTTCTTCTAATGTATGGTCAGTATTCATACCTATACCGAAACGCATTCTAAGCACTCTTTCTTCACGAGGCGTAAGGGTTGCAAGTACTCTAGTGGTAACTTCTCGTAAATTTGACTGAATTGCCGCATCAATCGGTGCTACTGCATTCTTATCTTCGATAAAATCGCCTAATTGACCGCCGTCACTATCATCACCTACTGGATTCTCAAGACTTATAGGTTCTTTAGCTATTTTCATGACTTTACGCACTTTATCAAGCGGCATTGAAAGACGGTTAGCGATTTCCGTTGCTGTTGGTTCGTATCCGAGTTCATTAAGCATTTGTCTTGAAGTACGTAGTATCTTATTAATTGTTTCAATCATATGCACAGGAATACGTATAGTCCTTGCTTGATCGGCAATAGCTCTTGTTATAGCTTGTCTAATCCACCACGTAGCATAGGTAGAGAATTTATAACCACGGCGATATTCAAATTTATCCACCGCTTTCATAAGTCCTATATTACCTTCTTGAATTAAATCTAAAAACTGCAATCCTCTATTAGCGTATTTTTTAGCAATAGATATAACTAAACGTAAATTCGCTTCTATCATATCTTTTTTTGCTTGTAGCGTTTGTCTCTCGCTTTTTTGTATAGTATTCACTAGTTTTTTAAAATCATTAACTAAAAGACCGGTTTTAGATTCTATAACCGATAATTCAGCAATCATTTGATCTATATAATCCGATTCTTTAGTCATTAACTCTTTCCAAGCGACTTTTTTATTTTTCAGCATTTTTTCTTTCCATGCTGCATTGATAACCGATCCTATATATTCATCAAGGAAATTTTGGCGAGTTACTCCATATTTTTCAGCAAGTTTTAAAAAAGCTGTTTCTTTATTAATTAAATCACGATTTATTCCATACATCTTACCTAAAATTTCTTCCGTTCTTTTAGAATTAAAATGTATTTCCGAAACTTCATTTATTAATAATTCCAAATTATTATATTTTTTGCTATTTTGTAAAACCTTCGGCTCAAAAGATTTCTCATAACATTTTTTAGCTTCAATGAGTAGCTCTTCGCAGATAAAAGCAATCTTTTTCATACGCTCTATAACATTAGGTAATATCTGCGTTTCTACTCTAGACATAGATAAGTGATTATCCTCATGCTCTTCTCCTTCGGTCTCACTACTATTTTCTTCATCATTTTCGGGTGTTTCGTCATGTAACATGTTAGCTTCTAAATCTATCAGATCACGTAGTAACATTTTTTCATTAACTAAATCTTCATACCATACTATAAAACAACGCATAGCAATAGGGCTTCTACATAAGGAAGCAGTCATTGTTTTATGTCCTTCCTCAATCCTTTTTGCTATTTCTACTTCATGTTCACGAGTTAAAAGATCGACTCCCCCCATATCCTTAAGATATAATCTTACAGGATCATCGGTAGTACCTATATTTTCTTCTTCTACCTCATCCTCAGGTTCATTATCAACATTGGTAGATAGCTTAAATTCCTCATCCATTCCGATATCAAGCTTAATTTCATCATCTTCATTAGATTCTAAAATATCTACTCCTGCATCGGAAAATTTTAATATAGCTTCCTCTAATTGTCTTATTGAAGGATTTTTATTAAGAGGAAGAGCGTTGTTTATATCATCATAAGTGACCGGTATCTTTTTAGATTTAGCTTTTTTAAGTAAACTATCTATTTTATCTAGATCATTGTCTATATTGCTATTGCTCATTAAATACCTATATGCTTTTTTCTTTTAAAAGAAGTTTGAAATAATTAAGTTATCGTGTGATTAATAAAAGATTCGTTTAAAACTTGCAGTTCATTTGCAATCTTCAGAATTTCTTTTTTATATAGTAAAACTTTTTCAAAGTCGTGATTGTCAGTACTGTTTATGATAATAGCGTATTCTTGTTGTAAATTTATTAGATAATATTTCTTATGTAGCCACTGCCATAATAAATCCAGTCTGATATTATTTTTATTAAATGAGATATCTAAAAACAAATTATCCGTTTTTGATAATAATAAAAAAATATCAAAAAAGCTAGTTTTTTCCACAATTGCAGTAATTTCACTTGCTTCTACGTTATTATCTATAATCTCGTTTAAATACCAATTACGGAATTCTTCAAGCGATTTATTATTAAAATTTAAATTTGAGATGAAATCTCTAATATCTTTTTCTTCAAGTATTATAGGAAATTTAACCAACAAAGCACAAAAAGCGTGTTCTAGTATTTCAAGCTCCGAATAGCCGTGACTTGAAATTATAGGAGCCAAATTTGAGTTTTTAGTTGTAGCTTTCTTCTGCGTTGTAACTAAATTTTGCCATATTTGATCTTTAAAAAACCTGTAATAACTTACTTTTAAATCACTATCCGATATTTTGCTGCAATAATTTTTTAAAATTTTTTCTAAATTAGCTTTTTCTTCCGCAGTTTTAAAACTCTTGCCGCTATACTCAATATGCCAAATCATTTCTGATAAGCTTATTCTTTTATCTATAAGCTTTGCAAAAAAATCAGCACCGTTTTTATTTACTGCATCGTCGGGATCAAGTCCGCTTGGTAACCTAATAAAAGAAATTTTCTTTTCACTATTAATAAGCGGTAATGCTAAGTTAATAGTTCTTATACTAGCTTTTATGCCTGCATTATCTCCGTCAAGACATAATATAATTTCATCGCCAGCACGCCATAATTTATGTAAGTGATTCTCAGTAACGCTAGTACCGAGACTCGCAACCGTTTCACTAAAACCTGCTTGATGTAGTGCTATAACATCAAAATAACCTTCTACTAAAATCGAATGATTTTTTTTATAGCTACTGCTTATCGCTTTATGCTCACCGTATAGAGTTTCACTTTTTTGAAATACTGTAGTTTCAGGTGAATTTAAGTATTTAGGCAGCCCCTCCCCTAGTACTCTACCGCCAAAGCCTACAATTTTATTGTAAATATTTCTAATTGGAATAGTAATACGGTTAGAAAATAAATTATATATTTCACCGTTTTCTCGCTTGCCAATTAGCCCTGCTTTACCAAGCTTTATAATATCTATATTTTTATCGTGAAAAAATTTTTCAAATTTATTATTCTTCGGGGCAAAACCTATTGAAAACTCTTTTACTGTTTCTTCGGTAATACCCCTTTCATGTAGATAATGTAATATTTCAGGTGTTAATTGTGTCCTGAAAAACTTATTGGCGAGTTCTAAAATATTTAGAATTTCATCGGATTCTTCATAAAATTCTTTCTGTTTTGCAGTTAATTTCGGTATCTCTATACCGTAATCGATTGCAAGCTTTATAGCAGACTCATTATAAGATAAACCGCTAATATTAGAAGTAAATTTTATAACGTCACCGGCTGCTTTACAACCAAAACAATAGAAAAATCTCTTACTATTACTAACCGTAAAAGATGGGGTCTTTTCTTGATGGAAGGGACATAAACCTACATAGTTACCGGATTTTCTAGTTAAAGCTACTTTTTGCCGCACTACATCCGATATGTTAATACGGTTTCTTAAGAACTCATAAAATTCCGGTGCAACTCTCATTATATTACAATATGTAGGAAAGAATAGCTGTAGAAAGACAATAAGAAAGCGGTATAGACAAATTATCGTTAATTCTTAAATCTTTTGAATAAAATTCAGCTACTGTAGCCCCTATGCAGCTTATAATAATAATAATAAAACTTGTATTATATCCTAAATAGAAATACACTAATATACTTATAAAAATTGCAGAAGCTAAAAAGGTAATAGAACCGGCTATAGATTTACCGTTACCTAAGCTATTTCCTATTTTAACGCCGACAAGAGCCGCTAAACAATCTGAAATAATTAAAATCAACCACGAACAAATCACTAAATTTTTAGGGAAAAGAAGAGCAGTTAAGAAAAAACCGATCATCATAAAGCTAACGCCGCTTAAAGCAAAAGAACCGTTATTTTCTTCAAGCCTTATAACTTTTGAAAAAAATCTAGTTACAAATTCACTAATTTTTGCATTATTATGACGTGATACATCTAAATATAATGTAATAGCCGTTATTATAAATAATAATAACGTAATAGCGGTTCTTGGAATAAATAAATAAAGCAGCGGAAATATTATAGCCGATAGGTGGAAAATTTTACGCTTTTTCTCAAAGTCAAAATCTTTAATTTCCATAAGATTACTAATTTGTTGCTATTGTTATATGAAAAATAATGCCAACATCATTGCGAACAGTATTCGATGTCATTCCTGCTTTCGCAGGCATGACATAACAGAATCCGCTTAGACAAGGACCACTTGCAATGACGATATTTAGGCAATGCCAAATAATTAAAAAGGCTTATTTGACAAATTTCACTATTACAAATATACTTGCTGAAATCTATATTATTGAAAATAGTATACTAAAATTACTAAATCTATACAATATAATTATGAATACAAAATTTCCTATCACTGCTAAAGGTTTTGAAAAATTAGAACACGAGCTTAAACATTTAAAACATGTAGAACGTAAAAAAATTAGTGCAGATATAGCCGAAGCACGAGAACACGGCGATTTATCCGAGAATGCGGAATATGAAGCGGCACGTGAGAAACAAGCATTTATAGAAGGGCGTATTAAAGAGCTTGAAGATATGACGGCAAGAGCGGAAATTATTGATATTGGTAAATTATCGGGAGATAACATAAAATTCGGGGCTACGGTTACTTTGATCGACGACGATACTGAAGAAGAAGTAACATATATTATTGTAGGAGAATATGAAGCTGATATAACTAGAAAAAGAGTTTCAATCGCTTCTCCTATAGCAAAAGCTTTGATTGGAAAATCGGTAGGTGATTTTGTAGAAGTTACAACACCGAAAGGATCTAAATCATACGAAGTAGTTACCGTTGAATATAAAGAACTAGAACTTTAATTTGATTTTTTTGTCACTATAAACGTTAACCGTATGGCTTGTTATGTCATTCCCGCCTACGCAGGAACGACATCGAGTAGGTTTTTCGATCCATGCAACACCCCCTCCCCTGCTCCTTGCAATGACGATTTGGATATCAACAACGCAGGTATGACATTATTAATTACTTCTTCTTAAACATCTCGAGCATTCTTTTTGTTACTATAAATCCGCCGAAGATATTTATAGAAGCAAGCAGCGTTGCAAAATACCCTAGTAGACCGGGAAACCCAAAAGCAGAGCTACTTGCAGCAATCATAGAACTAAGAACTATAATACCTGAAATAGCGTTAGTAATAGACATAAGCGGAGTATGGAGTGCAGGCGTTACTTTCCACACAACATAATAGCCCACAAAAGAAGCTAATACAAAAATAGTTATAGCAAATACTAGCGGATCTATAGTACTTGTGTTTGTTTGCCAACTAGTATCTATTACCAAATCTTTTAATTTATCTGATAATTCTTGGGCATTATGGGCAATTTCAGCAGCCTGTTTAGCCATCGTCGGTAATTGATTCATATATTTAATTTCTCACTCACAATTTTTCCGTCTTTAGTAATCAACATCTCACGTACTAACGCATCATCCATATTAAACTTACCGTCTTGCAATGCATAGGTTAGAAAATTATACAAATTCTTAGCATATAATTTTGAGCTGTCGGTAGCAATTTTAGTAGCAAGGTTTGATAAACCTATTATGGTAACTCCGTGCTTAGTAACGATCTTATCCGGTTCTGAATCTTCCACGTTCCCGCCTGTACTAGTCGCTATATCAACAATCACTGAGCCGCGCTTCATAGATTCTAGCATTTTTTCCGTAACAAGCAGAGGTGCTTTTTTTCCCGGAATTTGTGCAGTAGTAATCACTATATCATATCCTTTAATAATTTTTGCTAAAAACTCTTCTTGTTTAGCTTTATAATCTTCCGAACTCTCGTGAGCATAGCCTGATTTATCTTGTAAATCCTCCTGTAATTCCGGTGAAACAAACTTAGCTCCTAAGCTTTCTACCTGCTCTTTGGTAGCAGCTCTTACATCATATCCTGCAACAATGCTACCAAGCCTTTTTGCCGTTGCAATAGCTTGAAGACCGGCAACACCGATACCAAGCACTAAAGTTTTACACGGTGAAATCGTCCCTGCTGCCGTCATCATCATAGGAAAAGCCCTTGTATAATGATAGCTTGCTTCAATTACCGCTCTATAGCCTACTAAGTTACTTTGAGAAGATAAAGCGTCCATATTTTGAGCTTTAGTAATTCTCGGCACAAACTCCATAGCAAAAGTCGTAAGGTTTTTTTTAGCTGCCGCTTTTATATATTCATGATTTAAATAAGGCGATAATAATCCTACAATAATTGCTCCTTTTTTTGCAAATTCAAGCTCACTATATTTATCCGTAACGGATGAAGGTTGCACCTTTAATATAATATCAGCATCAGAAATAATTTCGAGTGGTACCGAAGATATTTTAGCACCTAGAGCAACATATTCTTCATCAAGAAAACCGGCATGAAGCCCTATATCTTTTTCTACCATAACCGTATAGCCTTTTTTGACTAACAATCCTGCTACTTCAGGAGTTATTACGGCTCGTGTTTCATGCTTGGCTTTTTCTTTTAAAGCAACGATTTTCATAAATACTAATTATATTTTGCATTAACTGAATACATAAGGTATTTTAAACATAATTTAAAATATAAAACAACGAAAATGAAAAAAATATTTTTTCTAATCATTATTTATCTTTTTGTGAATTCAAGCTTAACATTTGGGGCAGATGATAAAACAGCTATTTCGGAACTAAAAACTTATCTACGTAAGATAAAATCGGTTGCGATAGATTTTACTCAAGAAGATTCGTACGGTAAAATAGTTAAAGGAAAATTACTGATCCATAAACCTTATAATTTTAGATGTAATTATTATCCTCCTTTCCCTTTAGTTATAATAGGTACTAAAAATTTCGTATCGATGTATGATTATGATATGGAGCAAGTAAGCCGTATTAATAGAAGCGAAAATACATTTAATTTTTTATTAGAAGATAATGAGCATTTTGACAAGGATTTTGTTTTTGAAGCGGTAATTAACGCAAGAAATATTTCTAAAATTACTATCTATCATACTCTAACGGAAAAACGTAGCGAAATTACTTTTAATAACGCTACTCAACAAATTGAAGCATTAAAAATATTTGAAGATAATAATATAGTCACTATTACTTTTGATAAAATAGCTAAAGTACAAAAATTTTCCGATGATTTGTTTAAAATAAAAAACCCTGAAATATTCGGTCCTCCTAAAAGATTAACAAAATCGGAAATAGAAAAAAAATATATTGTTTCTTGAAAATAAACAGGTTATGTTAATTATGCTAGTAGTGGGCATTGTACCTGTTTAGTCGGTCAGGTCTGAAAAGAAGCAGCCAGAGTGGGATTCGATGGGTCATTACTAGCATTATTCTAATTTTGATGTCATTCCTACAACAAGGCGGCTCGTTTTATGTCATTCCCGCGAAAGCAGGAATTCTCAGTAAAACATGTACAAAATAAATTTTTTATAAAGTCTTATAACTATCGTGCTAGATATAAATTCATCAAATCAATATATTCCTTTTGCAAGGAAATATCGTCCTAGTAACTTTGCCGAGCTTCAGGGGCAAGAGGTATTAGTCAAAGTTTTAAGCTATACTATTTTAAACGATAGGCTCGCCGGAGGCTATCTTTTAACAGGTATTAGAGGAGTCGGTAAAACTACTTCCGCCCGAATTATTGCTAAAGCCGTCAACTGTTCTGCTTTAATTACCGAAAATACGACTATTAAAACATGCGAGCAATGTACGAATTGCATCAGCTTTAATAATCATAATCACCCTGATATAATCGAAATTGATGCGGCAAGTAAAACTAGCGTAGATGACATACGTAGAATTATAGAATCCGCCGAGTATAAGCCCCTACAAGGTAAGCATAAAATCTTCATTATTGATGAGGTGCATATGCTCTCTAAAGGGGCATTTAATGCACTTCTTAAGACACTGGAAGAACCACCACCTCATATAATATTTATCTTTGCAACGACGGAAGTACAAAAGATACCTGCAACTATTATCTCAAGATGTCAACGTTATGATTTAAGGCGGTTGAGTTTTGAAGAGATTTTTAAGCTACTTGAATATATAACTAAGCAAGAAAATTTAAAAACCGATATAGAAGCACTAAGAATTATAGCTTACAAATCGGAAGGGTCGGCACGTGATGCAGTCTCTATTTTAGATCAAGCAGCTAGTATGTCGGTGAAATCTGACAATATAATTAGTCCTCAAGTAATTAATCAAATGCTTGGGCTTGTCGATAGTTCGGTTATAATAGAATTTGTCGAATGTATTATCTACAGAGAGACGGAAAAAGCTATAAATTTAATAAATAAACTTTACGGTTCTTCGGTTAATCTTGAGATGTTTATAGAATCGGCATCAGATTTTATTGCTTATCTTAATAAAGTAAAAATGTTACCTAATTATAGTTTGCCTATATATGAATCATTTAATGATAGAACTAAAAACATATTAGATAAAACCAGCTTGCCGCACTTATCAATCTTATGGCAAATATATAATAAGGGAGTAGGGGAAATAAAAATTTCCTATAACCAACTAACAGAAACGGAAATGTTAGTTATAAAATCTATATATTCGACGTCGCTACCCTTGCTTACAGATTTTGACGGTAATAATCAAAATTTAAATCAATCAATTAATCCGGAAATAAAAAAAAAATTTGAAATTGTAGATTTTCTTGAATATTTATATAAAAATAATGAGATAGATATATATTATTTCCTGCTCAATCATACGGAACTTAAAAATCTCAGTAATAATAGATTAGAGTTCGTAAGTCTTGAAGTTACAAGCAAAATAAAAAGACAAATAGACGATTTGTTAGCTGCTTTTACTAATGAAAAGTTTGAGATAGTAATAATAAAAGAGCAGAACAAGCAAACCTTAAAGAATCAGTTAATTGGTAAGATTGAAGCAAGTAACGATTTTGGTTTAATTAAAAAACATTTCCCAAATATAACAATTTCGGATATTTTACTTAAAAGCTAAAAATATATAGGATAGAATTATGGTAAATTTTAATCAGTTTCTAAAGCAAGCCCAATCAATGCAAAAGAAAATGCAAGAAGCTCAAGAGCAAATGGCAAATGCAAGATATACCGGTAAAGCCGGCGGCGGACTTGTTGAGGTTATTGCAACCGGTAAAGGCAAAGTTGAAAAGATTTCAATTGATGAATCTTTATTAAAAGCAGAAGAAAAAGAAATGCTTGAGGATTTAATTAAAGTTGCCTTTAATGATGCTCAACAAAAATGTGATGAAGATTCTCAAAATTCTTTATCAGGAGCTTTAAACGGTATGAGATTACCACCAGGCTTTAAAATGCCGTTTTAACACGGCTCTTATGTCATTCTTGCAAAGATCGTGTTGAGTGGATACAAGTCGTCATTGCACGCGAACGTTAGTGAGCGTGGCAATCTCAGGAATTCTTCCCATTGCTTCGTCAATTTACTATTGTAAATTTCCTCGCAATGACGGAAAAACTGCTCCACGCAACAACGTCTTTAGTCCCTTAGCTCATGACAATTTGGTATCCATATTTATTCACAAAATATCATCACAATAAGATGTATTATCCCCAACATCTCGTTAAGCTCTGTTTGCACTATCTCAGGCAAAACTTTAAGTTTCTCTTTTAATATTTGAGATATTCTTCATTGTTGTCATCATTATATATTTATTTATATTTCAATAGCGTTTTATCCCTATTTTATCCTTAAGAGAAGGGGTAATCATATCGTTTAGTTTATCTAATTTTTCTTTTTACTCTTCTGTTAGCTCTTTTTTACCGATTTCTAAAAAATTTTTCAAATTACAAGCATCTTGTAGATAAAGTTTAACAACATCAATATTATAATCTTATTATTGACAAGTTCTTTGATCTTCTTAATGTCTTCATTGTAAATAGCATTAAACAAATTGATTTCGTCATATTTAGATTTATACACAAAACCCCTTTTATTTAAAAAAGGCATGTTAGCACTTTTTGATATAAAGGCCAAGAAATAATTAATAAATTAACTATTTCTTAATAAAAAGGAAATTTGTAAAAAATAGACATCTTTCCAAAGCAGTTTATAGAGAGGAATTTAAGGATACACGGAAGCACTTGCCGCTGCAGCATATATAGACATACGTGAAGATTAGGGATTAGGATCGACGTACAAATTGCCTTTAGAAGCAAGTTATGCAAGAAGTTTAATAATTCAAGATCAATAAATCCTTATCAATCCTGAAACCTTTGAAACGCTCAAGTAGCGACATACCAAGAAGCGAAATATCAAGGTCACCAAGACCTACATGTCCTTTGATGTTCTTAAATTCCTTACCGATTACTACACTATTTAAGGTTATAGGGGCGGCTTTATTTTCGCCGTTAGCTGTTAGATAAGTTCTAGTATATTTTAATTTAGTTAAGTCAAAGCCTAATTTTTGAGCATCTTCTTTAGTTAAAGCTATATCACTTGCCCCTGTATCTACCATAAATTTTATTTTAACGTTATTTACAAAAGCATTGATATAAAAATGCCCATCTCTGTTACGGGCTATAATAATTTCTCCGACTTCAGTAGACCATTTATATGATGGAATTAAAGCAGACATTACTCTATGATAAGCGTAGTTCAGCTCAAACCTAAAAGCATAACCGGTTATTATAACTAAGAAAATTACTGCCCACATTGCTAATTGCAAACAAAATCTGCGTATTTCATTTTGGCTAATAGTACTGTAAATTATACTAAATAATATTAATAATGACGCACAAAAACTCCCTATATTTTGTGGTGCTTTAAAAAATTTTGGATAATGTTGATTGATATATTTGTATAATAAACCGGTTACAATTACGGTGCTACAAATGATAAAAATAAGTTTTATGAGTTTTTTATTCATATAATATACTACAAGTAAATAAAGAATAGGTATACGAAGTTCTATCTGAGTATATAAATTTTAATCTATATAATCAAACCAAAGTCCCAGCCCATTTTTAAGTGGAAAACTACCTTCTTGGTTCACTAGAATAATAATTCCAAGTTCTTCTGACGGTATAAAGCCAATAAAAGAATTAATACCGTTAATTATATAGCCTAAGTGAAAAATTAAATCCTTATTTGAGCATCCTTTTACTTTAAGAATACGCCATCCAAGATCATAATATGACTCAATCATTTTTTGATCAATAGGCCAAATCGGTTACCATTTAAATCCAAAAACATCTTTGTTTGATTTTACTATTTTACACATACGATCTAAAGTACTTTTAGCAATAAGATTCGGTTTATAACCAAAACTAAGTGTGAATATTTCAATCATTCCATCTATCGATGCAAAAATACCGACAGATGCAGGTACCGTCTTTGAGTAATAAGGCGGAAACGACAGCAATGTTATTACCTCCTGTCCGTCTATTATTGCTTTAGAATGCGGATAAGCAAGTTGTACATTCGGCCCTAACGGTAATATTTGTATATCTTGCGTTTTAAGCGTTGTACGCAAATTATCTATTGCAGCATTTAAACTTGATTTTTTACAATTTAAAGCTTCTTCAAGTAAACTAAAATATGTTACTATACTTATAGCATTGCCCGGGTTTACAACTAGCTTGTTGTTTTTTTAGCAACGTTGCTCAATTTCAATATTTCCTGAGAATTGATAACCTGTTGTATGGCTTAAAATATTATTAAGACTAATAGCATTTTTAGGTATGGTAATTTGAATTTTTCATCAAAATCTCAACTTTCTTGATCTACCATTAATGCAATTGCCGTTGCTGAAACAGCTTTTGAAACCGATGCTAAAGGAAATAAAGTTTTATCCATAAATAACTCCACTATTACCTTTCTGATTTCCAAACGTTGTTTTATAAATAACTTCACCTTTGTATAAAATTGCAATTGCTCCTCCTTGTAATTCAAGCTTTTTAGTTTTTGCGGTCATTATACTCATGTCTATGCCAAAACTGTACGATGTGATAATAGTAACATTATACTAAAAAATAGGATAAGCTTTTTATTCATATGGCGATATTATTTATTGATTCTATGTCATTCCTGCGAAAGCAGGAATCCAGCTTTCTAAACAAATTATATACTAATTAACCGCTATTGCCTTTTCTTTATCTTTTAATCTAATAGTAGCAAGCTCTAATAAATATTTGTTATCTAAAGCTTCAATAATTTGCTCATATAATTCAGCTGGAATTAGATAAGCAGTCGGTTTATTATGATTTAATAAGGCAACAGGCTCACCACTTGCCTTATCCAATAATGCAGTAGGGCTTTTTAAATTCTGATATACTAACTGCTAGATTTGCATAAATATGTTCCATTATTGACTCCAAGTAAACGAAGAAAGTTATACGAAGATCAACTTGGAAAAGAGCAAGGAGTCTACAAGACTAGGAGCGGAGCGTATCCTTAATACGTGGCTACCTGCGAACTTATTTCGTAGCCAGTTTTTTTTAAGTTCATTGAGGATACCTATAATTAATACTAATTATAGGCTATCATTTTATCTTTATCAAGAAAATCACCTTAAATCGCTGATATTCTCTAAAAACAACCTAGCTCGATGCGATGCCGGTTTATTAAAAAAATCCTCGGCAGGCTGATTTGCTAAAATCTGTCCTTGATCCATAAAAATAACACGATCCGCTATTAATTTTGCAAACTTCAAATGGTGCGTAACCACTACCATGCTCATTTGATCTTTTAATAAATTTATATTCTCTATAACATCTTTAATATTTTCAGGATCGAGTGCCGAAGTCGGTTCATCAAATAACAAAATTTTCGGCTTCATCATTAAAGCCCTTGCTATTGCGGTGCGTTGCTTTTGCCCTCCTGATAGGCTTGCCGGATATGAGTCAAATTTTTGCGTTAGCTTAAATTTTGCAAGCAATTCCTTTGCCATAGAAATTGCCTGTTCTTTTGGCAAATTTAAAACATTTACCGGCGTATAGATTAGGTTTTCTCCTACCGTTAAATGCGGGAATAGATTAAAATTTTGAAAAACCATACCAACTTTTAAAAGAAGCTTTCTTCTATTTTTAAGCAGTAGCTTCTTCCCGTCTACCAAAAAAGTACCGCTACTTGGTTCTTCTAAATTATTTAAAATTCTAAGCAGAGTAGTTTTACCGCTTCCCGAAGGACCGATTATTACAGTAGTTTCCTTAGTAGTAAAACTTAAATCAATATTCTTAATTGCGTAATTCTTGCCATAACGCTTACAAACTTTTTCTAAAATAATCATAAACTAAACCGTAAATTTATAACCGTCATAAAGCGGCTTAACGTTATTTGGAAGCATTTTCGTAATCTCATGATAATCTATCGTGTGTCTCATATTGGTTAATAATATCTGCTCAGGCTTATATTTTTCACGCCATTCTAGAACTTTATCAAGCCCTGCATGATTCGGATTTGATTTATAATCCATACAATCTAATATCCATATTTTTATATCTTTTAAAAATTTATCTGATTCAGGAGGAAAATCGATTAAATCGGGCGAATAAACGAAATCACCCATACGTAAGCCCAAGCTATCTATAGGACCGTGATGCTGTCTAAAAAATTGTATTTCAATAGTATTAACCTTAATTTTATCAAAAAAACTAACAGATTGAGTTGTGAATAGTCGCCCAAGCTTAAATAACTTATTGTTAAATAGATAATCAAATTTTGTATGGAGCTTTGCCGTACTATCGTGATCTGTATAGATTTCAAATGGCTTGCCTTGCATAAAAGTAAATACTCGTAAATCATCGATGCCGTTAACGTGATCGGAATGATAATGTGTTAATATAGCACAATCGAGCTTATTTATCTTTTCTCGTAATAGTTGATTTCTAATATCAAAACCGAAATCAACTAATATTTGACTATTTTCATCGTTAATATATATTGCTGATCTAGTCCTTTTATTGTACTTTGAAGGAGATGTGCAAGTACTACAATCGCACCCGATCACCGGTACGCCTATAGATGCTCCACACCCAAGTATTGTTACTTGTAACATAAATATTTAAAATAATGTTTGAAGTTTTTTATAATTTTTGCGGCTTAAATCAAGAAATATTCTTATTTTTGAATAAAATTACTAATATCGGCTTTATACCTTATTTTTTTAAAATAATTTCGTTTTGTTTTAATATCGCTAATTTCGCTTTAATATATATTTTATACTGTATATATTTTTATATTCAATTAAAGAAAACCAAAAATGATAAGAAGCGGCAAAATAAATTCTGGCACAATTATAATAAGTTAGTTGAAATCGGTATAATATACGGGGTATTCGGTTTAATTTTTACCGCTCTTAAATTTTCAGTTAATTTCCCTCGCCCTTATTGCAGTCTTCCTGTAGATAGTTTCATGACCATAATAAATACTGCAAACGAAAGATGCTTTTCAAGCTTTCCAAGCAGCCACGCAGCTCTTAGCGTGTTAGTAACGTATTTTGCTTGGAATTATATAAAATTACCATTAAAAATCTTAATGATTTGTGTTATTATGCTCGTGTCTTTATCTCGTATAAGCCTTGCTATGCATTACCCAAGTGATATAATCTACGGCATTATTATTACATTTATAACAATACTGATAGGTAAGTTAATTTATCGCATCTTTGCAAATCATATAATAATATAATAAGAAAGATCGGGGATTTTCTATTAATGAGGCAGTAATTAAGAAAAAACATATAAAAAACTTGTTTTTTAATCTTGAAAGTTTTTAATATGCACGCTACAATGTAGCCACATTATTGAAAGAAGATTTTTATGTCTGCTGATTCTATTGTGCGAGCCCGTATTAATGAAGACGTGAAAGAAGAAGCAGCTTTAGTGCTTGCTGCTATGGGACTTACTTTATCTGATGCTGTTCGTATGCTGTTATTTCGTGTTGCTCGTGAAAAAGCATTGCCGTTTGAGCCACTTATCCCAAATGATGAAACAATTAAAGCTATGAAAGCTGCAAGAAGCAGCAAATTAGTTCATGTTGGTAATATCAATAATTTGTTATCTGATTTAAATGAGAACGATTAAACGTACTGGACAGTTTTTGAAAAGCGTTTGATGTCGCTCCTAGCTAAAAACGAGAATGACATCAAAAAACCAAACAAACATTATGCTACTATACCGAAAATACTTTATAAAAAATATCTTACCGCTGCTTATAGTCGTTACTTTTTCAGTGACTAGTATAGTATGGATAACGCAAATATTAAAACTTTTATATTTATTTGATAAAGGTATAAAAGTTATGGACTTCTTCAGTTTAATAGTTTTAGTACTTCCTACTTTATTATTTATTCTGTTACCGGTAATAATGGTTATTACCGTGATCTATATCTATAATAATTTAAAAGTCGAGCGACAATTAATTATATTACAAACTTCAGGAGTTAATAATGTACAGCTAGCACTGCCTGCTTTATATGTCGCATTAATAGTTATGCTACTTGCTTATTATATATCTTCTAACATCCTGCCGTTATCTCATATAAACTTAAAATCACGTTTAAACTTTATAAAGAATAATTATATCTCAAGTATGATTGAAGAGAAAACTTTTAATAAAGTAACGAAAGATATCACTGTTTTTATAGATAAAAAATCAGCAGGAAATATTATGAACGGCGTAATAATATTTGATAATCGCAACGCTGATAACCCATCAGTAGTATTTGCGGGTTCAGGTACTCTTAATATATATGATAATAGCCCGATTTTTGAACTTAATAAAGGCATAAGACAAGAATATGACGTAAACGGTAATTTAACTCAGTTAACTTTCGATTCTTTAATGATAAAACTGCAAAATGATAATCCTTTAGTATCGCAAAGAACTAAACATAATAAAGAAGCAAACGAATATTATATAAGCGAATTACTTGCCCCTCCTCATGATTTAGCTATTACTAAAAAAATTAAATTAATTGCTGAAGCACATCAAAGAATAATTTGGCCTTTATACAATTTTGTATTACCTTTTGTAGCACTTGCAGTTTTTTTGAGATATCCTTATAGAAAAAAAACAACTTTTATGCCGGTATTATTTTCTGCCTTAACAGTATTGCTAGTTACTTCAATTCATTTTATATTACAAAATTTTGCTTCAAAAAATCTAGATTTTATTTTTGCTTGTTATTTCAATTTGGTTATTGCTTTAACGATCGGATTATATTTATTTGTACGTAAAAGAATATAAATTTATTAGACTACTTTATTCCAAGCTCCACGAGGATTTTGAGTAAAACAATCTATTTTGTTTTCCTGTCCGGTAAATTTATTTATTTTAACTGTTAATTCTTTTAAATCTTCCGGTAAATCAGTTATTATAATTATCCTTTTGAAAACTCTTATATACTCTTTTGCTTGTAAAATTTTTCCTATATCTGTAGGCGAAATAATAACAAGCACACTAGCATTATTAGGATTTTGTAACTCATCAGTAATATAAATCGGCTGTTTTTCAGGCTGCGGGTCAAGTTTACTACCGTGAGGTATAAATTGCTTACGTGAATAAGTCCAAAGATTTTTATTGAGCATTTCTTGTTGATCTGCATCTGCAGTTAATATCACGCTTTTAAGATCAGAGTGATAGCATTTTTCTATCAGAAGCAATATCGATTTTAGAAGCAATTCATCGCTTGTTTGATAAATACTAAATTGCTGCATAAAAATTTTATGTTATTTTTTATGAGAAAATTTAAGTGGTACGGATGAAGGGACTTGAACCCCCACGCCTCACGGCACAAGAACCTAAATCTTGCATGTCTACCAGTTCCATCACATCCGCGTATGGTAATGCCATTCCTGTAAAAGGGTGGCCTTGTTGCATGGATTCTATGTCATTCCTGCCTCTGCGGGAATGACATCAAAGTATTTCCATCAAAAAGTTATAATACACATCATATAATTTTTGTAAATCGCTAATTTTTGTGTATTCGTTTATTTTATGTGCCGTTTCGGATAATAAACCAAACTCTACTAACGGACAATAATTTTTGACGAATCTTGCATCCGACGTACCGCCGCTTGTAGAGAATTCAGGCTTTATTTTAAGCGTATGCTCTACTACTTTAGCAAATTCTTTTATTTTATCGCTAGGGTTCTGAATAAAACTTTCAGCAGAACTACTATATTCTAACTTATAATCTACTTTATATTCTTTACAATGCTGTTTAATAATTTCTTCTACCTGTTTTGCTAAAGTTTCTGCACTATGTAAATTATTAAAACGTATATTGAAAGATGCTTCCGTACTTGCCGGAATTACGTTTGAAGTATTATTACTGACCTCGATATTCGTTACTTCAAGATTTGAACGTTGAAAAAATTCAGTACCTTCATCAAGTTTTATATTTGTTAACTCATTCAATATTATTATTAAGCAAGGCAATGGGTTATTTGCTTTATGAGGATAAGCTACATGCCCGCTTAAGCCTTCTATATTTAATTTAAAGTTAACACTTCCTCTTCTGCCAATCTTAATTGCATCGCCTATTTCTTTTTCACAAGTAGGTTCACCGACAATAGCAAAATTTATCTTATATCCTTGATCATAAATATATTGCAGCATTTCTTTAGTACCATACTTTGCTTTTCCCTCTTCATCACTAGTAAGTAAGAAACTAATGGAACCTTTAAAATC
Organism: Rickettsia sibirica 246; assembly: GCF_000166935.1. Classification (NCBI taxonomy): domain Bacteria; kingdom Pseudomonadati; phylum Pseudomonadota; class Alphaproteobacteria; order Rickettsiales; family Rickettsiaceae; genus Rickettsia; species Rickettsia sibirica. The sequence continues at coordinate 686,493 of NZ_AABW01000001.1, read as the reverse complement.
GGTATTATTTTTTATAAAATCTAAACTGGCAGCTAGAAAGCACGCTATAGCCCCTTTCATATCCACCGCACCCCTGCCATATATCTTACCATCTTGCTGGCTAACTTTAAATGGACTCGCATTATGCCAAAGCTCATGATTACCTGCCAACACTACATCTACATGACCAACAAAGCAAATATTAGGCTCATTGCTACCGAAAACAGCATAAAGATTAGTGACTTGCTCACTTTTAGAATCACCGAATATTTTTATTTCGGTCTTAAAGCCGTGCTGTTTAAGCAAATCATTAATATACTCAATAGCCCCATCGCTCTTAGGAGTTACAGACTTAAAACCAATCAAATCTTTTAAGTAGTTAATGTACATCAATTATTGCCAAAGAGAATTTAATGTGGTTTTTAGTTTGTTTTCAAATTGTTTTATATAGTTTTTAAGGTTGTCAATCTTACTTTGATTATTATCAAGCTCTGTTACCATTTTTTGCTGTTCTTCAAGAGGCGGGATAGGAATTTGTAAATCCTCTAAATCTTTCAAATAAACGTGAGGTTGACCTGATCCAGCTTGCTTTTGGTATATTATATTTTGCTGAGATTTTAAAATATAATATAGATATTTAGTTAACAATAGTTTTTCATTAATTGAATAGATTACGTTACAATCTGAAGTCCACATTGGTGAATTATGATACCAAATATATCCAGCATATGCTCCCGATGAAGAAATAGTGATTATGTTACCGTTAAAATTATATTGATTATGTGAATAAGGACTAACCCTACCAGATGCTATTACTGGAATATCCCCCTTAATTGCAGTATTAATGTTAATCATTTTACCTTTTTTACCTACTATTAATGTTGTATACTCCTTATGCTCAAGAGATAAAATATTACTTTTTAATTTATTGATAACGATATCGCCAAATTTAACAATTTCCCATTGTTTATTTATTTCAAAATAAGGATGCCAATTATCTATTATCTGTTTTGCCCCCTCTATTATCTTTTGATAGCTATTCAATTCTTCAATAATTTTCTGTTGTTTTTCTAGAGACAGAAGAGGAATATAAATTGAGTTTATATGTTCTCTATTTAAACCAGGCTGAGCACCTTTATTATAAGCTAAGTTCTTTAAATTTGATTTTGAATTATATCGCTATTTAAACAATAAAATAAATAAGATTGATGTATAATATTCGGTTTCCCTCTAAAAATATAAACATGTTCATTAACCATTACTTCTATTTGCGGTAAAATTTTATTATCTACAAAACACACTTTACCCGTTAATGCTCCGTCTTTACACATTAAAATATCATTGTTTTTCACCAACCCTTTTTAGCTATTTGATAAAAATCGAGATCTATAAAAGGAATTTTAGATAAATTTAATTTTCCATCCTCGCCTGTTTAAATCATTTATACCGACAATTTTTCTTTTTTTATTGTCTAGACGTAATGCCGATATTCTTAACCTCATAAAACCAATATTCTTTTTGATTATTCGGTTTATGTACATCGATAAAATAAAGTATTGACGTTTTTACTCCTGTATAAGGTAAAAAAGTACCTTGCGGTAGAGAGATAACGAGTTGCAGCTTTGCTTTTGATAGTAAAAATTGACGAACAGCAGCGGTGTCTTTTCTGAATAAGAACCCTTCAGGTACTACCAATGCCATTCTACCACCCTCTTTTAAATTTTGCAGGCAATGCAAAACACAAGCAGCATCACCGTTATTTTTTGCAATGCCGTTATTAAAAAGAGAAGTTATATGATTTTCTGTTATAGTTTTGCCGTTTTTGCTAGTTTTTTTAGTGATAATTTGAGAAAATGGCAATTAGTAACAATTACATCAAACTTTAACTGCTGATCAGTTAAGGGTTTAACATCATTAGGGTTCTCAAGACTATTTATTTATGTCCGTCACCATGCAAAATCATATTCATCTTAGCGATTCTAGCGGTTTTGGTTAACTCTCACCCATATAATGTATTAAATCTTAATTTTTCTAAATCTTCATCGGTATTAATTATATTATTTTCTTTGATATAATTAAAAGCTTCAGTTAAGAACCCACCGATACCGAAAAAGGATCATAAATTGTTTCTTTAAATTTAGGATCAACCAAATTAATAATGGTTTTAACGATATTTCTCGGTGTAAAATATTCGCCTAAATCATTTTTCCGTTGATGTAGTTTTTTCTAAGAAATACTCGAATACGTCACCTTTTATATCTGTATCTATCGTAGATAAAATCAGAGGATCAATTGCATCGATAATGTGGCGGAGAGTAATGTAATTGCCTAGAGAAATAGGCGTAAAAACATCACCACCGTATTTATTCTTAATTTGTTCTATAACATAGCTATTAATGTAACCGATAATATCATCGTTTGATTGTGCTTTGATATTATTCCACCAGGATTTTTCGTTGTTTTCACTTAATAATTTTAAGAATAATATATTTGCAAATTCGCTAAATCTTTCTATTTCTGCTCGGAGCCCTTCATTTCTTAAAAGATTATTCAAGTTTTTAAATATTAATATTAATTCTTCACGTGATATTTTAATTTCTTTCGGTATAGTCCAAACTTCATTACTGCTTGCTTCTAAAAAAGCAGATAATAATTCTTTTTCATGTAGTAATTCCCTTACTTCATCACCGATTTAATATAAGCTCTTTATTATTAGCAACAAAACGAGCTTCGCAGTAAGCTCCATTCATTGCGAACACTATAGGTACATCAAGCAATTTTGCATATTCCGTTGCTTGATCTAAAGCTTGCCTTAAATCCACTCCTGCTTTTTTGCTTCTATTATTGCAATAGGTTTATCATTATTACTTTCATATAAGATATGATCAGGTCTTTTTCCGTTTAATCTTGTCTGTTCTGTTTTTGATTTTGGTTTTTGGAAATAAACATTCTTTTTAGTATCATTATCTATATGCAATCCCTTATTTACAAGGTTATTGCTGATAATCCATTCGGTTTGCTGTTCTGCTAACATAAGAATTGCTTAGATATTTTTTTGTAATTAATAATTATATCTTCTTACACTTATTATACAAGCTTATAAAAGTACAAAAAACAACTTTTATAGAGTTAGTTAATGACGGTCTCATGACTTTCTTCTTTTTATTAATAGGTTTAGAGATGAAATTTCACCTAATAGAAGGTGAATATAAAAATAAAAAAACTAATATTACCTGCAGCGGCAGCCCTTGGAGGTGTGGTAATTCTAATATACATGTTTTTTAATTACGATAAACCGGGATTAATAAAAGGATGGGCTATTCCTATCGCAACTGATACTGCTTTTGTCCTTGGTATTTTATCTTTTTTCAGCCGACATATATCTTTAGAATTACGAGCTTTTATTATAGGTTTTTCATTAATTGACGATGCTTTTGCGTTAATTATGCTAGTTTATACTAAAACAATCAATACTCCGGCATTATTAATTTCCTCTATAATTATATTCATCTTGTTTATATTGAATTATCGACAAGTTAAACAATTATTTTATTATATAGTTTATTATTATGGATTAGTATGGTGGAGCCAGGTATTCACGATACCTTATGCAGAGCCATTATAGCACTTTTTATACCTGTTAATATAAAAGGAGAATTTAACACTTCTTTTAAAAAACTTGAAAACTTAACTCGTCCTTTTGTAAATTACTTTATTTTACCGCTTTTTGTATTTATGAATTCCGGTATCCTTTTAGAATATTTTGCATTTAAAGGCATTTGTTCCAACTCAATACTTGCTTTAATTTATGGGATAATATTTGGTTTATTTGTAGGTAAGCAATTAGGTATTATGCTATTTTCATATCCATTTGTAAAATTTAAACTCTGTAACTTACCAAGTGATACTTCATGGTTAAAATTTTATTCTATAGCTATACTTGGAGGGATTAGATTTACCCTAAGTTTATTTATAGGTAGTATTTTACGTTTGAGAGCAGCTGCCCTTCAAACTCTATGAGAGCTGCAGTAATAATAGACTCTTTAATTTCTGCATTATTTGGCGTAGCCGTTCTAAAATATTGTACTGGAAAAGAGTAAAGAAGAAATTAAACGAGTATACTCATTAAATAACGATGATAGGATTTTAATAACACATCATATTTTTGTTTGAAAAAAACAGGATATGGTACTATATAGATATTATTAGAAGAAGGAATCGCTTTTTCAAGCTTATTTAGCATAAAAGGCATATTATAATTATGCTCTACTAAAATTATTGAAGTAAGATTGTAAGTTACAATAAAATCAACCACTTTCTTAATATTATCTTCTTCAGACATTATTTTATTCGGAGCAAATATTACCTGCTGTTCTATAACATTACGTTCCTTTAACAAAATTTTTAATTGCTCTGTAGATTCTATACCAGTAATAAATAATATAGGTGCATAACCTGCCTTAAGCCAAGCAATACCGGTTTCAATTTTATGTCCTCCTCCTGCAAATACTATTATTGCATTAGTGGTATTACTATTAAGCTTATAAGAATTTATTAAATATAAATAATAACCAAAACCACCGACCCAAAGGGCAAAAATTGTGAGTAAAAATTTTCTGATCATTTAAATATTTTATTAAATTCAGTTTGAATAATTTTATCAAATTCAGACATTTCAACATGAATCCCTAACTGATTTAAAGATGTTACTAAAGAATTTTCAAGTCCACAAGGAATAATCCCACTAAACTTACTTAAATCTGTTGAAATATTTATAGCTACACCGTGATATGTAACCCATTTTCTTACTCTAACACCTATTGCAGCAATTTTAGCAAATTCATCTTTCCTTACTTTTACCCAAATTCCTACTTTATCTTTAATAAGATATGCTTTAATTCCAAAATAATTTAAGCTACTTATAATCCATTCTTCAAGCATTTTTATATATAGCTTTAAATCTTTGTGTCGATTTGGTGAAGCTAAATTAAGAATTGGATAAATAACACGCTGACCCGGTCCATGAAAAGTAAATTTACCGCCACGTCCTGTGTAAATTACCGGAATATCACCATAATTTAATAATTCTTCTTGTTTATAATTAGTACCGGCTGTATATACTTCCAAATGTTCAACTAAATAAATAATTTCCGGCTCATGATCACTAATTACTTTGTTAACGTAATCTTCCATTAATTTCAAAGTAACTTGATAATCCACAAAATCCGGTATAGTTATAAATCTTATCATATTAATTCAGATTTATATTTCAATATTAATGCATCTAAAATTGCTATGGTTTCAGCATCCAAATCGCCAGAAAAATTACTAGGACGAAAATGCATTTGAAACGAAATTATAATATCTTTCATTTTAGAATCTAAAATTTCGGTAACTTCAAGTTTATAACCGTATGTAATAAATTTTTGCTGAATTGCTGCAATATCGGTTATGTCGACTTGCGGCAATAGATCGTTAAACACCTGTTCATCATACCAAGCTCCAATATCGTTATCATATAATAGTTTCCAAGGAAATAGCGGGCCAGGGTCCTGTTTTCTACCTGGAGCAATATCAGAATGCCCAACTACTCTAGTAGGTTTAATATCATATCTAGCAATAATCTGTTTACACAAACTTATAACACTATTAATTTGCCTTTCCGAATAGGGTAGCCAAACTATATCATTGTTTTCTGCATTTACTTCAAAAGCAGGATTTACGATTTCAATACCGATTGATGTATCATTAATACGCTCATGACCTTGCCAGTAACTTACTCCAGCATGCCATGCTCTATCACGCTCTTCTACTAATTGAAATATATGTTCAGGGTTTTCATTGTTTATTAAATAATGACTACTTAACTTTTCACCGGTTAGAAAATCTAAAGACTGCTTAAAATCACACTGTGTATAATGTAGCACTAGGAATTTAATACGTTTATCAAATCCCACAGCTCTATAAGATGTTTTATCGATTACTATCATATATAAAAACTTTAAAGGATGTCACTATTGTATGTTTTTTTCTATATAATTCTTGTGAAAGCTTGCTTGCATGGATCGGTAAATCGTCATTGCGAGAAGAATTACACAGTAATTCGACGAAGCAATCTCAGGAAGTGTGTTATTATTTCATGAGATTGCCACGCAGCCTACGGCTGCTCGCAATGACGATTTGGTATCTATATAAAGATAGTCCCAGTATAACAAGAAAAATTTTGATGGTGCCGGATATCGGATTTGAACTGATGACCTACCGCTTACAAGGCGGTTGCTCTACCACTGAGCTAATCCGGCATATTAATATGATTATAGAGAAGAGATATGTGCTGTCATACCCGTGGCTTGACCACAATATCTAGAAAAATAACTTGTAATAGTCAAATTTACTAAATCCTGCAATCAAATAGCGAGAGATGACAGGGGCTGAATTGATCCACACAGTATGCCTGCTCGCAATGACGAAAATACACTATAAACTAAGCTTCTTTAGCTTCCTTTTTACTTAGTCTAGCTTTGCGGTTTTTTGCTTTCACTTCCATTTCCTTTTTAACTTTCTCAGGAAGAGTAACACCCGCTTGCTCAATAAATTTTGCGACTCGCTCAGTTGGTTTAGCACCGGTGCCAAGCCAATATTCTATACGATCTTTTTTTAAAACAACACGCTCACTATTATCTGAAGCAAGCATTGGATCATAAGTTCCGACTTTTTCTAAAAAGTCACCGTCACGAGGTGCTGTTGCGTTAGCTACTACTACACGGTAAAAAGGACGCTTTTTAGCACCGCCTCTAGCTAAACGAATTTTTACTGCCATATTATATTACTTACAATTATTTTATTTTTTCTTCTTTAAAAAGAACATGTTTTCTAACTACTTTATCATACTTACGAAAAGAAAGCTTCTCGGTTTGGGTCTTCGGATTACGTTTCTTTACCCAAAAAACACCTGTGCCGGCAGTACTTACTAGCCTTACCAAAACATTTTTATTTTTCTTTGCCATTAGCTGACACCTTAAATCAAGATATTATTTTATTATTCTAAGAAAAGCAGAATAAAATGAAATTGAAAAATAGTCAAGTAAAAACTAGGCATTGCAAAATAAAGAGAGATAAGTCATTGCGAGCGACTAATAAGGAGCGTGGCAATCCAGTTTTAATTTCCCGAGATTGCCGCACTCCTTGCAGTCGTTCGCAATGACGCCAATTTTTCAAATTAAACGAGTTACCGTCCAAATAAGCGTTCGATATCCTTAAGCTTCAACTCAATATAAGTAGGTCTGCCGTGATTACATTGACCTGAAAGCGGCGTATTTTCCATTTGACGCAGTAAGGCATTCATTTCATCTGCCGATAATTTTCGTCCTGCTCTAATAGAGTAATGACAGGCATAAGTTTCCGTTACATGCTCGATTAACTCTGTCAAAGCTATATTCTTGCCAAAATCCGATAAATGATCGGCGAGATCCTGAATTAACTTTTGTACGTTTACATCTCCAAGGATATTTGGAATTTCAGTTACTATAATAGATTTTTCGCCGAATTTTTCTAGAGTTAAACCAAGTTTATATAGTTTTTCTCTATGGTCATATAAACAATCTGCTTTTTTTTCATTTGGCAGTTCTACTATCTCAGGGATAAGCAAACGCTGTTTGATTAACTCTTCCGTTTTAAGGTAATCTTTTATTTTTTCATACCCTAAACGTTCGTGTGCTGCATGTTGGTCGGTAATCACTATACTATCTTCGGTTTGTGAAATAATATAATTCGTATGAAGTTGTGCCTTAGCTGCCCCAAGTTTATATTGTTTACGGGTTTGCTGTTCATGTTCTATACGATTTTCTACTTCTTGTTCTATTTTAGCATGTGATAATGTATCGATTAATTTTTGACAAACATGATTTTGAGGAACTATATTAAGTGTAGAATGAGTAGTAGGTCTATAATCTGCCGATTTACTATTAACATTTATAACTTTACTTACTGGCGATTGTTTGTTAACTAAAGGATTTTTAAATAACTCAAGAGCATCAGAGGCGATAGTAGTAGAAGTAACATGGCTTTTATTTGTTAAAGCATTTTTAATTGCTTCTATTAATAAGTTTCGCACATAATTCGGGTCATGAAACCTAACCTCTGCTTTTGCCGGATGTACGTTAACGTCAACAAGTTGCGGATCGATTTGTAAGAATATAGCACATATCGGATAACGATCACGAGCTAAATAATCTTGATATGCTACCCTTAAAGCTACCTGTAATAATTTATCTTTTACTGGTCTATTATTAATAAATAAAAACTGATCTTCACTTGAAGCTCTATTATATGTCGGGCTACTAGTATAGCCGCAAATAGAGAAATCAGGTGTTTTGAAGTCTATATAAGCAGCGTTTTTTATAAAATCATCACCTATTACATCAATTATACGCTGTTTTAGGTTAGTTTCAGCATCTTTATTTTGTCCCTTTAGTTTTAATAAATTCTTGCCGTCATGTGTTAAACTAAAAGAAATTTTAGGATGTGCTAGAGCGATTTTCTTAACTACATCTACAGTTGCTGCAAGCTCTGTTTTATCGGCTCTAAGAAATTTTAAACGTGCAGGTGTTGCAAAAAATAAATCACGTATCTCTATTTTAGTACCTTCATTATGAACAGAAATAGTAACTTGTTTTTCATTGCCGCCGATTAACTTAATCTGAAATGCTTTGTCGGCATCTCGTTTTTTAGAAGTAATTAGCATTTTGCTAATAGCAGCAATAGACGGCAGTGCTTCACCCCTAAAACCAAAAGTATTAATATTTAGAAAATCGCTTTCATCAAACTTAGAAGTTGTATGACGTTCAACAGCAATTTCTAATTCCTTATCAGTCATACCGATACCGTCATCGGAAATAATGATTAGATTTTTACCGGCACGTTCTAAAATAATATCTATTTTAGTACTACTTGCATCAACAGCATTTTCAACTAATTCCTTTACTACCGATGCGGGCCTTTCTATAACCTCACCGGCAGCAATTCGGTTGATAGTACTTTCTGACAGAAATTTTATAGTCATTTTGTTACTAGTTTAAATTTCTTACTACAATATGGGCAGATAACTTCTTTTTTTTTTTTATCTATCTCTAAATAAACTTTCGGATGGTCATATGGAAGTTCTTTGCCCTGGCAAGATACAGATGCATCAACGCTATTAACAATTTCCATAGATTTATACATTATTTCTTTAAGTGTAATCTAATATAAGTTACTTTTAAATAAAAGACAAATATTACTTGATTAAATATGTCATCCCGTGACTTGATCAGCTTTGTTGCATGGTTCTAATTTTCTTGTCATTGCGAGGAAATTACGTAAGTAATTGACGAAGCAATCTAGTACCAAAGTTCTGAGATTGTCACGCAGCCTATGGCTCTGCTCGCAATGACGATTTAGCTGGCTGGTACAAGCCACGGTATGACAGTACATATTTTATAAGGAGATAAAATGAAAGACAAAGTAGCAGTTATTACCGATTCTACTAGCGGTATCGGGCTTGAGATAGCAAAACATTTTGCAAAAACGGTTTTGCAAAAGAAGATGAAGTAGCCACAATTTCAGCAGAATTGAAAGAACTTGGGGCAAGGGCTGTATTTTATCAAGGAATAAATTTGGAAAAACCTGATGAAATTCATTCTATGTTTGAGAGGATAATAAAAGAATTCGGTAAAATAAACATATTAGTAAATAATGCAGGTATTCAGCATGTTGCTCCTATCGATGAATTTCCTGAAGATAAATGGGAGCAAATTTTGCGTATAGATTAATAGCATCTTTCTATACTATAAAATACGCAATACAGATTATGAAAAAACGGCTTCAGGCGAATTGTTAATATCGCTTCCGCTCATGCATATGTCGCATCACCTTTCAAGTCGGCATATGTAGCAGTAAAGTATGGTATCCTTGGACTTACCAAAACCATTGCTTTAGAAGTGGCTGAGAATAATATTACAGTTAATGCTATCTGTCCTGGTTACGTCAACACACCATTAGTAAGGAATCAAATAGCAGATACTGCTAAAGCTAGACATATCAGTGAAGAATCAGCGTTAATGTAATCCTTAAATCTCAAGCTACGAAAAAATTTGTAGAAGCTGATGAAATAGCAAACTTAGTAATATTCTTATGTGACAAAAAAGCATCATCAATAACAGGTAGTGGACTCTTGATAGATGGCGGCTGGATGGCACAGTAGTTTTTAATTCTTAATATTTGTTATTTATTGAGAAATAACTAACAATAAAAACTTCTTGCAAAAATTTAATTTACTCCTTTACATTTGAAATAAACCACAATTTATTCAAGGAGGAATTTATGCCAGAAAAAAACATCTACATTTTCAAACTGAAGAAACTGACTTAAATAGAGTAAAATGCCAAATTAATTCATTTTAAAGATGAACTGGGCAGCCCCATAGATGGGCAATTAGTTATAGGAGAAGTTGAAGAAGTAAAAGAAAAAGAATTTTCTAGACCCGTAGAAGTTGAGGTAAAGTGTAATTTGGGTAAGTTTAAAAAAGCTCTAGCCTATCTTGGAATTATTAAAAAGTAGTAAGCAAAGAAGAGAAAATTATAGGCACCCATGAATTAGGCAATTTTACTAATGATAAGAATTCTATAGAGAACTTTTTAAACAACCTAGATTTCTATGAAGAAAAACTTTACGCATATGATCTTAGTGGTACAAAAGTTGGAGAAGTAGGTGATTTTGGTAAAGATGGTAAATTCTTAGATTTAGAAGGTAAAGCTTTACAAAATCAAAATCAGTTTATACAAAAAGGTAGCGGAGTTTACCATTTAAGTATTGCTACAAACGTAAAATATTTTGATAAAGATTTAAAGTATTAAGACTTCAAAAGGTGTTACGAATATTAACACAAAGCCCGAAAAAGTGCTCTTAAAGGTAGCAGAGAAGCTGCAAAAATAGGAAAAAAACTACGAAAACAACAAGAAGAACAGAAATTTGCAGGAATTAAAAAGCCAAAAGGAGCTAAACTTACAAAAGTAGAAATTCCGGTACCACTAGAGGATAACTAGGTTATAAGTGCTTGACCATTATAACGTGTATATTATAATAATTATGACCAAATTAATATGTACGTTATAATAGTCATAATAAATTATGACTATTATTTAGCCTTTTGTATGTCTAATGCTTTGTTGTATGATTCAAGAGATAAATCGTATTTGCCTAATTTTTCCAAAGTAAGGCATTTATTAAGATGTGCTTTATAATCATTGATATTTAATTTAAGTGCTGCATCATTTTAATGCTAAATTATATTTTTTAAGAATTCCTAAAACTATTCCTTTATTCACGTAAGCTCTAAAATCATCAGGATTAAGCTGTATTGTTTTATTATACATTTTAACAGCTAAATCATATTTTTGAAGCCTACTCAAAATTGTTCCTATATTATATATATGTCAGAATAATCTAAATCGTCATCATGCCTATATGTGAGTGCTCTATCATATGCCTCAAGAGCTACTTCGTAATTTCCAAGTTCATCGAATAATTTACTCTTATTAAAATAAGCATCGGAATAATTAGGATCAATTTCAATTGCTTTATTGTATGCTTCAAGTGCTAGTTCGTATTTTTCAAGCTTTCTTAATATTTCTGCTTTATTGTTATAAGCATAAGGATTAATTACCGCTCCTTTATTAAGATAAGCCTGAAAATGATTGGAGTTTAGTGCAATTGCTTTGTTTATAAACTTCAAGGGCCAACTCATATTTTTCAGGAAATCTAAGTCCCAGTATTCTTAGTCTAAATCCATATCCAATATATGCATCATTCGGATTTTGTTTTATAGCTTTATCACATTCTGCTAATTCTTTTTCAAAATCATTTGCAACTGATTCAGGTTGTTTATTAAACAAGAACTTATAACCACAAAAACATATTACTATCACCACAAGAATTAAAATGCCGACAATTAAATATTATAAATTACACTTTATAAATTATGTAACTTGTCTATAATAACTAATTAGTAATTAAGTTATTTAAAGCTCGATGAATAATAGGTCTAAGTTCATTTTTTTATCTGCTATTTCAGGTAATGTACTCGAATATTATGACTTTACGGTATATTCAGTTTTTTCGCTGATTATTGGACAAGTTTTTTTTCCAGGCGAATCAGAATTCATTAGAATTCTTCTAAGCCTTGGAGTATTTGCGGTTGGCTTTCTGACAAGACCGATAGGAGGCATATTATTCGGTTATATCGGTGATAGATACGGTAGACGTATCGCTTTAATAATCTCGATGCTAGGTATGACTATTCCGACCTTTATTATGGGTCTCATACCCTCATATGCAAGTATTGGGATTTATGCCCCTATAACTCTAGTTATAATGCGGCTTATTCAAGGTTTATGTATTAGTGGTGAAGGAACGGGAGCGGCTATTTTTATCCTTGAACATAGTCAAAATTTAAGACCGGGTTTTACGGCAGGTTTAGTACATGGTTCAAATATCGCCGGTACCTTAATTGCAACATTTATCGGTATTATAATAGAACGTTATTTCTCTCATATAGATTTTGCTTGGCGTTTTGCTTTTCTGCTTGGCGGATTTATGGGTCTTGCAGGATTTTACTTGCGATTGCGCGTATCGGAAACACCGATTTTTAAAATGCTTGAGAAAAAGAAACAAGTTCTTAAAGCACCTTTTTCCAATGTAATTAGAACTGCTTGGAGATCGATGTTTTTAACTATGTGTATAGGTGCTATCGCTAGCAGCGTTATGTATTTAGTAAAAACATATATAAATGTTTTCTATTATAATGTAATGCATCTTAGTAATACTATTGCTTTATCATATTTAGCGTATAGTTCGTTTATTGCGATGATAGCGATGCCGCTTGCCGGCGGTACTGCCGATATTATCGGAAAATTTAAAATGGCAATACTTGTTGGTGTTGCTATCTTGATATTGATTTTACCGACCATGTTACTTATGTCGACAGAAGAGATGTGGCAACAAATTATAGCTCTTACAATGCTTGGTATGCTCGCAGGAAGCATAGCAGGTACAGCTTATATACTCGTTATATCCTTGTTTACGGCAGAACAAAGATTTACCGGTGTTGCTTTCAGCTACAATTTTGCAATAGCGGTATTCGGCGGAACTTCACCTATTATTTCTCGTTGGCTTGTAGAGTGCACAGGCTTATTTTATGCTCCGGCTTTTTATATTATGATCATTGCTGCCGTATTTTTAGTGATTATGTATATTATGAGGAAAGTAATTAAATCGTTGCTTAATAATTATGAACATAGAAAATAAAGAAATAACAAGTAGTTGGTTTACTAATTTACGTGATTTATTGTGCAAAGAATTTGAAAAAATCGAAGAAGAATATGCACAAACCAAAGGTTTAAAACCGGCTAAGTTTGTACGCTCAAGCTGGCAACGTAATGGCGGCGGTGGCGGTGTCATGTCTCTCATGAAAGGAGCAGTATTTGAAAAAGTCGGGGTTAATATATCTACCGTATTTGGTAAAATTTCTCCCGAATTCCGCAACGAAATTCCAGGAGCAGAGCTAGACGGGAAATTCTTTGCAACAGGCATTTCATTAGTCGCACATCTTAAATCGCCGCTAATTCCCGCTATGCATTTTAATACTCGTTATATAGAAACTTCTAAAAGTTGGTTTGGCGGCGGTGGCGATTTAACACCTTTTTATCCGGAAAAAAACGAAACTGTAAAGTTTCATGCAGCTTTTAAAGAAGCATGCGATAAGTATGATTCTAGCTATTATCCTAAATTCAAAAAGCAATGTGATGAATATTTTTATCTAAAGCATAGAAAAGAGCCGAGAGGAGTAGGCGGAATATTCTATGATTACTTAAATAACGGTAATTTTGAACAGGATTTTGCCTTTACACAGGACGTAGGTAAGGCTTTGTTGTCGGTATATCCTGAAATCGTTAGAAGTAAGTTATTTTTACCTTGGACAGCTGAGCAGAAAGAATACCAGCTTATAAGGCGAGGTAGATATGTAGAATTTAATTTGCTATATGACCGCGGTACTAAATTCGGCTTAATGACCGATGGAAATGTCGAAGCAATATTAATGTCGTTGCCACCTGAAGTAAAGTTTAATTGACTTTTTTAAAATCATAACCGGAATGGCAAAATGCTATTTCGGTGTGTTGAAACTTCTGTCAAAAGTGAGAGTATTTTCCACAAAACCAATGCAATCCTTGGTTTATAGTGAAATACATTGAATAGGTGATATTTATAAGAAATATTTTATTTTTTTAAGGATATAGCGAATGCCAACCCATTTCTGTTGAGATTACTTTTTTACCAGTTTTATTTTCCAAGACCGTTTTAGCGTTTTTAGCTATACTTCCTCCTATTTTACCTGTAACCTTATTTTCTTCCATTCCTGTTGCATTATTAGTTTCTACTATCTGACGAGTAGATAATTCAGCAAGAGCAGTAAAAATTAATTCTACTTCATTCATGTAATCACGTAAATTTTGATTTGTTAAGCCCTTTATATTTTTTTGTGTTCTTTAAGTTATACCAGCCCATTCTTGATAAATAATATTAGTTAATATAGCAAATTCATTCTCTTTTGTTACTTCATGGTTTTTCCAGTAATACAGTCTGTTATATATTTTTTTCCATCTGTGGCAGTTAATTTCAGTCCGTGACAGTTTGTCATGACCTCACTTTTTTCTTCGTTTAACCTTTGTTTTAGTTTTCTTCAATAAGCTCCAGGGTCACTACTATCAGTTAATGCTCCTACTACGTCGACTATTGAAAACCACCATTTGTTATTATGCAAAATTCTTCTAATGGTTTTATCTTTAAAGATTACTAACTTATTAAGTTTATCGCTATTATTCATAATGTTCCATATTATTTTTTATGAATTATAGATATTCTAAATAAATTTTACATTAGAAATAAAAAATCTTTTAGATAAATAAATTATTAGTTTAAAATAAGTTATAGATTGACTTTTAAAGGAAGTTAGGTATAAACTTTAACTGAAATAGTAAAACACTATTTCGGGGTTTAGCAATCTCTACCAAAAGTCAGCTATAATAGGAATGTCCAGAGCTTAAAAGCAATGCTTTAGTTTAATTAATCGGGAGTAACTACATATCCAACCAAACTAACAAGAGCCTACCTGAACTCGTAGCAGAGTTTACTTCAAAAGAAAATATTGACGAAACACAATCTTAGAAGTTTGTTATTATTTCTTGCTCGCAATGACGATATATCTTTAACAATCCCTTTTCAAATAACAAAGAGTATACTAGTCAAATGGTTTCACTATAACCATAATCACTGCAACAATCATGCAAATAGCCGGAATCTCATTAACTATGCGATAAAATTTTTCTGAATGGACATTCTTACCATTTGCAAAATCTTTTCGCCATCTTGCAAGTAAACCGTGAAATATCACTAAAACTAATACTGCAAACATTTTAATGTGAAACCAAGTATCAAGAGCAACAAATCCGTAAATATGAGCATTTATTAAACCAAAAATAAATGTGCTAATCATTGCTGGATTCATAATGAACCTGAGTAATTTTAGTTCCATTACTTGTAAAGTACTATCTAGCTCACTACCTATTTTAGCTTTGATATGATAAACATATATTCTAGGTAAATAAAGAAGCCCTGCCATCCAACATATAGCAGATATCAGATGAACTGACTTAAACCATAGATAGTAACTTGCCATTCTTTTCCTTATTAACTTGTTAATTTACACAAACATTTAGTAAATTCGTTTGGACATATTCTTGTACTAGAGCTACTCATAACTAAATTAGTATCAACCTTATTAATAAATCGCAGCAATATATTTGTCAAACTATTAATAAAAATTTTATTTGTTCCAAGTGTCGGAATTCGGGTATATTGAATTTCATATTTATCTGCGATTAATTTATATTCAATATCAAGCTCTACTAGTGTTTCAACATGCTCGGATACAAAGGATATAGGTACGATAATTATGTCTTTTTTTAACTTTCCTGCTAGCTCTATTTCATCTTCCGTATTCGGTTTTAACCACTCTATAGGTCCTACTCTACTTTGATAAGTTATCTTATAATCTAGATCTTTTATATTTAATTCTTTAACTATTGCTTGTACTGTTTCTTTTATCTGAAAACTATAAGGATCGCCTGCTTTTATTATTTTTTCGGGTAACCCGTGAGCAGAAAATAATATACGAAAATTTTTATCGTATAGTTTTTCTTTAATTAATGAAACATGGGCTTTTATAAAATCTTTTTCTAGAGGATAACAGCAAATTGTTTTAATTGGAATATCAATATCAAGGTTTTGTAAAAAATTTTTAACCGATGATCCTGTCGTAGTACTTGAAAATTGAGAATATAGAGGCAATAATATTATTTCGCTTGGATTATATTTTTTTATTTGACCTATTACTTCTTTAGCAAACGGTGCTGAATACCTCATATTTATAAAAATAGCGAAATCTTCTTTTATAAGTTGCTTTAGCTTTTCGGTTAGTGCTAATTTCTGCTCCTCTGTTTCCTGAAGTAAAGAAGATTTACCACCGATTAAAGAATAAATTTTTTGAGATTTTTTCTCTCTAGTAATAGAAATTATTTTAGCGATAATATAACGCAAAGGATTTGGTAGATTAATTATAGCTTTGTCATAGAATAGATTAAATAGAAAAGGCTTCACTGATTTAAGGTTTTTTGGACCGCCTAAATTAAAAAGTACTATTGCTATTCTTTTCTTCATATAACCTAACATATTCTGTCAAAAATTCTACATTTTCCGTAGGTGTTTCAGGCAAAATACCATGTCCTAAATTAAAGATAAAATTCTTTCCTTTCATTACCTGAAGAATTTTATAAGTTTTTTCTTTAATAATTTCTTTATTAGTTAATAATACAACCGGATCTAAATTACCTTGTACTATTACTTTATCACTCCACTCTTTCATTTTTTCAAGAGGGACCATTTGATCTACGGCTAAAACATCTATCGGTACTTCTTTTATAAATTTTTCGTACAATAATCCTGCTCCTTTAGGAAAAGCAATTATAGGAGTTTTTGGAAAAACTTCTTTTACTTTTAGTATAATCTTTTTTGTCGGCTCTATTACAAATTCAGTAAATTCCTCTTCTGCAAGTACTCCTGACCATGAATCAAAAAGCTTTAAAACATCTGCTCCAGATTTTGCTTGATTTATAAGATGATCAGCTGTTTTTTCCGTAATAAAATTTAATAATTCTTCAGCAAGTATTTTATTTTCATATATGAATTTTTTGCTCGTTTTAAAATCCTGTTTTCCTTTCCCTTCTAGCATGTAACTCATCACTGTCCAAGGACTACCTGCAAATCCTATTAAAGAAATGGGGGATGGTAATTCTTTTTTTACTTTTTTTATTATTTCATAAACCTTTTCTAATTTATAATTCGGATTGATTTGCAGATATTTAAAATCTTCTTGTGATTTGAACTGCTTTAATATAGGCCCTATATTTTCTTTAAAATCCACTTCCCATCCAAGAGCATGAGGTAAAACTAATATATCGGAAAAAATAATAGCTGCATCAAATCCATAACGTTTTATCGGTTGTAAGGTTACTTCTGTTGCTTTGCTAACATCATAACAAAAATCTAGAAAATTTTTTGTTGTTTCTCTTACTTTTTTATATTCCGGCAAATATCTACCTGCTTGACGCATAAACCAAATAGGTACTTTATTATTATTTCCTTTTAACGGATTTATAATTTGCTTCATGCTATTACTAAAAATATTAAAATAATAAATATATTTATTATTTGTTGTTTATATAAATAGAATTATGTAGATTAAGTGTTTTAAACAGAGTTATCAACAAAATTTTCATTAAAATTTTCTTAAAAATATAGGTATTTTTAATTATTATTCACATAAGTTTGTAATGAATTTATACAAGTGGATAATTAAGTGTAAAATTCATTTATAGCTTAGAAAAGACTATTTTTTCAAAGAAAAATGATATTTATTCACAATTTTATCCACAAACTATTTATTTAAAAGAAAATACACTAGATTTACTTGATTTAATAAGGATTTGAGGAAATTTTTAATAGGTTTTAATAGGAAAAATAATAAGTTATTAAAAAATTTATCCACAATTACATGTGTAAAGTATGACAAAGCTAATTATTCACTTAGTTTCAGACTCTTCCGTGCAAACTGCAAAATGTACAGCAAATTCTGCCCTTGCACAATTTACTTCCGTAAAACCAAAATTATATCATTGGCCAATGATTAGAAATTTGGAATTGCTAAATGAAGTATTAAGTAAAATAGAATATAAACATGGGATAGTATTATACACGATTGCCGATCAAGAACTCCGAAAAACTTTAACGAAATTTTGCTATGAATTAAAAATTCCATGTATTTCTGTAATAGGTAAAATTATTAAAGAAATGTCTGTTTTTTCAGGTATTGAAATAGAAAAAGAACAGAATTACAATTATAAATTTGATAAAACTTATTTTGATACACTTAATGCCATAGATTATGCTATAAGACATGATGACGGACAAATGCTTAATGAATTATCAGAGGCTGATATAATATTAATAGGTCCTTCTAGAACTTCTAAGACACCGACTTCCGTATTTCTAGCGTATAACGGTTTAAAAGCTGCCAATATTCCTTATGTTTATAATTGCCCCTTTCCTGATTTTATAGAAAAAGATATAGATCAATTGGTAGTAGGACTCGTTATTAATCCAAATAGGTTAATTGAGATAAGAGAAGCTAGATTAAATCTATTACAAATTAACGAAAATAAAAGCTATACGGATTTTAATATAGTACAAAAAGAGTGTCTAAAAGTCAGAAAAATTTGTGATCAAAGAAATTGGCCGGTAATTGATGTGTCGACTAGATCAATAGAGGAAACAGCAGCTTTAATAATGCGAATATATTATAATAGAAAAAATAAATATAATAAATAAAAAGATTTTCATTATTTACAAGTAGAAGCCTGTACTTTATAATTTTATTTATAAATATAGATGTTGTCCATATGAATCCGAAAGCAACACTATGTCATTCCTAGCTAAAAGTGACTTTGTTGCATAGATTGAAAAACCTACTCGATGTCATCCCCGCCTACACGCGGGAATGACATAAAAGCTATATGGACAATGCTACAAAAACATAGAGGAATTTATGGCAAATAACGTAATGGATAGCTCTTTTAAAAAGGAAGTATTAGAATCGGATTTACCTGTACTGGTTGATTTTTGGGCAGAATGGTGCGGACCGTGTAAAATGTTAACACCGATAATAGATGAAATCAGTAAAGAATTACAAGGCAAAGTAAAAGTACTTAAAATGAATATTGATGAAAATCCTAACACTCCTTCAGAATACGGTATTCGTAGTATTCCAACGATAATGTTATTTAAAAATGGTGAACAAAAAGATACTAAAATAGGTTTGCAACAAAAAAATTCTCTTTTAGATTGGATTAATAAATCTATTTAATATTTATTTTATGTCACTTAGCTATCCAAAAGTATTTATAGAGATAACTAATGGTTATGTTGAAGGTATTGATACTCATAAAAGAGCTCAAGGTTTAAAGCATTTCTTCTTGAAAAAAGGAGTCTCTCTTTCTCCAAATATACCTATATTAAACAATATTAATTTTTCTTGTTATGAGGGAGAAAAAATAGCTTTTATA
Source organism: Rickettsia sibirica 246 (assembly GCF_000166935.1). Taxonomy (NCBI): domain Bacteria; kingdom Pseudomonadati; phylum Pseudomonadota; class Alphaproteobacteria; order Rickettsiales; family Rickettsiaceae; genus Rickettsia; species Rickettsia sibirica. The sequence goes on along the minus strand of NZ_AABW01000001.1, from coordinate 666,745 downwards.
GGGAGTAACGGTTCGGGAAAAAGTTCGTTTCTAAAGTTAATCGCCGGAATATATCCGTTAAAATCCGGTACAGTCAAAGTTCATGGAGATATTGCGGCAATTATAGATATGGGAGTTGGTTTTGAGTCTGAGCAAACTGGTCGTGAAAATATAAAAATGTTAATGCTATATAATAATATGCTGGATAAATATAGCAAAAAAATTGAAAAAGAAATTATAGATTTTTCAGAACTTGGTAGTAAAATTGATTTACCGATAAAAATTTATAGCTCCGGTATGTTATCACGTCTTGCTTTTTCTGTATCGATATTTCAAAATCCGCAGATTCTATTACTTGATGAAGTTTTTGCGGCAGGCGATAGCTATTTTATAGAAAAATCTCTTAGTTTAATGAAGAATAAATTTAAAAATACTCCTATTTCAATAATAGTAAGCCATCAAGAAGAAATTATAAAAGATAATTGCGATAGATGTATTTTATTAAAAGACGGCAATATTATAGGTGATGGTACACCATCGGAAATGTTTAAAATCTATAACCAACAACAAGGAAATTCATAAATGATAAAGTATTTTTTTTCTAAAAAATACTGGCGAGCAATAGCATTACTAGTTAAAGCTTCTATAATTAGGCAAAATAAAGATTCTTTTTTAGGTTCTTTATGGAGTTTAATTCAGCCTTTTATTCACATAATGGTAATTTCATATTTTTTCGGTTTTTTATTAAGACAGCCGAGAGAATTTATGGTAATGAACTTAGTCGGCGGTATTCCTTTGTGGAGTTTTATAGTAAGCAGCTTAACGATTTGTTCAAGTTCTTTAGTTACACGTGATCAAATAATAAAAAAAGTTAGAATTTCTAAGACTTTTTTTCCTGTTGCGGATAGTTTAGGGCAATTATATACTTTAATTTGCTCATTTTCGGCAATGTATTTTGCTTTTATTTTATTATTTCCAGAAAAATTTTCTTGGCAAATAATATTTATGCCGATATTAATTTTGCCCTTAATAATATGTGTGATTAGTGGTTCTATCGCAGTAGCATTTTTAACGCCGTATATTCGAGATATTCCGCAAATGTTGAGTGTTATTCTTGGAGTTATTTATTGGAGTATACCGATAGTTTATCCATATTCGCTAATTCCGGAGTCTAAAAAGATATATTTTGAATTTAATCCGTTCTTTTTAGTTATAAGACCCGTACAAGCGTTGGTGATTGACGGAACATTACCGGATATGATGCTGATAGTTAAGTCTATTATAGTTGCATTTATTACTGTTTGTATCAGTTATTTAATTTATAGACAATTTTCTAAAAGAGTTATTTATTATTTATGAAACTTGGTTTTAATCTAGATTTTAATGAATTAGATTTAACCGGACTTAAAAAATTAGATCAAATATTTTTAGATTATCTCTTTAAAGCTGATAGATCTTTGCATAAAGATTTAATGTTATTTAGATCGACTCCTCTCTCCATTATTCCAAAAGATTATTCCGAATTTTTGCTAAAAATTTCCCCTCATTTAGACGATTTTTTAGCAGAGTTATTTTGTATTTCAAAAGAAATAACGATATCAAGGTTAAAACATAAAGATTTTGATATTATTTATGAATGTAAAAGAAAATTTGTTCAACGTGTTGCCGTAAAAAAATATCCACCGGAAAAAATAAAAGATATTGATTTTGAAGATGTGTATTTAAAACTAACTGATTTAATAGGTGCGAATTTTACTTCTAGAGAATTTGCCAAACAAATAATTATATGGCAACAGGCAGAAGAAAGTTTTGCAGAAGAATTAGACATAGCAGCTAGGTATGCTGCGTATAGGGTTTATTTGTGTGAGGGTATCAAGCCACAGGATAACATCCTATTTAACCTCCCACAAAAACTAGATAAAGAAAATCTAATAGACGATAAAAAAATATTAAAATATCAAAAAAATGAGAGAGTAGATTTTGACTATACAGATTCTTTTTTAAATCTAGATGAAGCTTTAAACCATTCTCATTATTGTATTTATTGCCATAAGCAAGATAAGGATAGCTGTTCTAAGGGATTACTGCAACCTCAGAATTGTCATTGCGAGGAGCGAAGCGACGTGGCAATCTCAGGAGATTTGACGAGATTGTCACGCTCCTTGCAGTCGCTCGCAATGACGAATTTAAAACAAGGCTGCCCGTTAAAACAAAAAATTTCTGAAATGAACTATGTTAAGGCACAAGGTTTTAACCTAAGTGCTCTTGCTATTATCGTTATTGATAATCCGATGGTTGCAGCAACAGGTCATAGAATTTGTAATGATTGCTCAAAAGCTTGTATTTACCAAAAGCAAGATCCGGTAAATATCCCATTAATAGAATCAAATATTTTAGAAGAAACACTTAAATTACCTTACGGCTTAGAGATATATTTACTGCTTACTCGTTGGAATCCGCTTAATATTTATGCACCGCTTCCGAAAGAACCTACTAATTATAATATTTTAGTTACCGGTCTTGGTCCTGCAGGTTTTAGTCTTAGCTATTATTTATTACGGTCAGGTCATAATGTTGTGGCTATTGACGGTTTAAGAATTACTCTACTGCCTTTTGACGTTCATAAGCCTATAAAATTTTGGCATGAATATAAAAATTTGTTATCGGAAAGAATGCCAAGAGGATTTGGAGGGGTAGCGGAATATGGGATTACCGTTCGGTGGGATAAAAACAATCTCGATATATTGCGGCTAATATTAGAGAGAAATAATAATTTCAAATATTATGACGGAGTAGCTTTAGATTTTAATATAACGAAAGAACAAGCTTTCGATTTGGGTTTTGACTATATAGCTTTTTGCATTGGAGCAGGTCAGCCGAAAGTTTTGGATATAGAAAATTTTGAAGCTAAGGGCGTAAAAACGGCTTCTGATTTCTTAATGACTTTGCAAAACGGAGGGGCATTTTTGAAAAATTCTAGTACTAATATGGTAATTAGGATGCCGATTGCGGTAATAGGCGGCGGTCTTACTTCCTTAGACGCAGCAGCGGAAAGTTTATATTACTATAAAAAACAAGTAGAGGAATTTGCCGAAGATTATATAGAAAAAGATTTAACGGAGGAAGATAAAGAAATAGCTGAAGAATTTATTGCTCATGCAAAATTGTTTAAAGAAGCTAAGAATAATGAAGAATTAAGAAAGGTTTTTAATAAGCTTGGGGGTGCTACTGTTTACTATCGTGGAAGATTGCAAGATTCGCCGGCATATAAATTAAATCACGAGGAGCTAATATATACATTAGCACTCGGTGTTGATTTTAAGGAAAATATGCAACCTTTAAGGATTAATGTTGATAAATACGGTCATGTGGAATCTGTGGAGTTTGAGAATCGAAACCGTCATTGCGAGCAGTCAAAGACTGCGTGGCAATCTCAGGAGTTTGGCTTAACAAGATTGCCGCGTCAATGCTACGCATTTCCTCGCAATGACATCAAAACCAAAACCGTGATTATGGCAATCGGTATAGAAAATAACACTCAATTCAATGAGGATAAATATAGCTATTTCGGTGATTGTAATCCTAAATATTCGGGTAGTGTAGTGAAGGCTCTTGCTAGTACCAAAGAAGGGTACGACACTATTAACAAAAAGCTTATAAGTAATAATCCTAGCTTTAAAGGTAGTTATAAAGATTTTTGTACGCAGCTTGATTATTTGCTGACTTCTAGGGTTAATAAAATAAATATTTTAGATGATAAAACTTTTGAGTTGATAATTCATTCGCCGCTTGCTGCTAAAAATTTTAAGTTCGGACAGTTTTTTCGCTTACAAAATTATTCTGAAGATGCTGCTAAGTTAATAGAGCCTGTAGCCTTAAGCCCTATCGATATTGATGTAGAAAAAGGCTTAATTAACTTTATAGTTTTTGAAGTCGGTAAATCTACTAGCTTATGTAAAACATTATCTGAAAATGAGAAAGTAGTTTTAATGGGACCGACAGGTTCGCCGCTAGAAATACCTCAAAATAAAAAAATAGTTATTGTTGATTTCGAAGTCGGTAATATAGGCTTATTAAAAGTTCTAAAAGAAAATAATAATGAAGTTATATTTGTTACCTATCCTGATATAAAAATCCGTAAATTAGTTTCAGTGGATATAGTAATAATTAATGCTTCTCCTGAAATAATAGAAGAATTGCAAAGTCTAAAAAATGAAATATTCAGTGAAAATACAAAAATAATAGTTAGCGTTAATTCATCGATGCAATGTATGATGAAAGGAATTTGCGGACAATGTATTCAAAAAGTTAAAGGAGAGCAGAAATATATTTTTGCATGTAGCCAGCAAAATCAAAATGCAGAAATAGTTGATTTTAAGAGCTTGAAAACTCGTTTACGCCAAAACTCTTTGCAAGAAAAAATGAGAAAATTAGTGGCTAATTCATCCATAATTTAATATAAAGCTTCAATTAACTCTTCTAGTTGTTCAGGTAATAATTCACCAATTTTATAGCACTAATTTCATCAACCATAATATGAGATTCTAAATTAAAACCATTTAGCTCTGTAGGAGTTAATAACAGGTGAAAAGTTGTGGGGCATCTATTAAATCCGTTGTGAAGGCAAACTGTTATACTGGGATGATTTTTATATAAATTAGATTGAACAACAACAGCGGGGCGAGGTTTACCATAATCTCCAGATATTACACCAAGCAACAATATATCTTTTTTTAATTTCTATTATTTCCATTCATCTAACCAACTTTCTTCATTGTGTTTTAACCATAAGTTGGCGTCAGGATTGTTTTCTTTACTAGCTAATAAGGATTGACGTTTAGCTTCTTTGGCTAGGTCTGAATTTTCTAGTTGTTTAAGATATATACGTATTGCTTTACTAATTATCCAGCTTTTTTCACGGTGTAAATCATAAGTTGCTTTTTCAAGTTTTTTACTTAAATTTATTTCTAAGCGTATACTAGTCGTAATACTTATTTGTCATTTTTATCCTCCTTATAATATTTAATTGTAACACAAAGTGTTACATATCGCTAGTTAAATAAATTTACTTCTCAAAACGACAAAATGCTCTACTACTATCTTGATTAAGAAAATCGATAATTTGTATTACTATAGAATTATTGTTATATTTCTCAGCAACTTGTTTTATACGCTCAGCAAAATTACCTTCACCTGAGAAGATTTCTTCGATAGCTTTTAAAGCACTTAAAGACTTTACTTTATCAAACCCTTTTCTATTCATACCGATTAGATTTAAGCCCTCAAGCACCGCACGTTTGCTACTTACAAGCCCAAACGGTATTACATCTGCTCCGACCGGCGATAGCCCGCCGATCATCGAGTATTCACCGATTCTAGCATATTGATGTACGGCAGACAGTCCGCCGATTATTGCATAATCACCTACCCCAATATGACCTGCTAGGCTTACATAATTAGCAAATACTACATTATTGCCGATTTTACAATCATGACCTATATGGACGCCGACCATAAATAAATTATTATTTCCTACTCTTGTCATCATTCCGCCTCCTTGGCTTCCTGCTTGTACCGTAACATATTCTCTAATAGTATTATTAGAGCCAATTATCGTGCTTGATCGCTCATTAGCATATTTTAAGATTTGTGGAGGTTGACCTATTGATGCAAAAGGATAGATTACGGTATTTTCGCCGATTTCGGTAATCCCTTCAATTACTACATGGGATTTTAGCTCGACATTGTCATGAAGCACAACTTCAGGACCTATAATACAATACGGTCCGATTTTTACGTTTTTACCAAGCTTTGCACCTTCTGCAATTACAGCTGTAGTATGGATATTAGAATTTGACACTATTGTCCCTATGTTTTATCTTTAATCATTGCGGTAAACTTACTTTCTGCAGCTATTTCACCTTCGACCGTAACCGTACTTGAAAATTTCCATACGTTAGCTCTTTGCTGATCAATAACAGCGTGGATATGCATAGTATCCCCCGGCTGAACAATTCTACGAAATTTTGCATTTTCGATAGTCATTAAAAACACTTCTTTATTCTTAGTAGAACCTAAAGATTTAGCAACTAATATAGCAGCTAATTGTGCCATAGCCTCAACCATTAGAACACCGGGCATAACAGGCCTTGCCGGAAAATGTCCTGTAAATTGCGGTTCGTTAACAGTAACGTTTTTAATACCTGTTATTGATTTGTTAGGATCGATTTTAAGTACTCTATCTACTAATAAAAATGGATAGCGATGAGGTATCCAATCCATGATTTCGGTAATATCTATGATCATTTATTTAGATCTCTTCTTTAATGTAAATTTTCCGTCATTGTGAGGAAATTATGAAATAATTGACGAAGCAATCTAGTAAAAAGTACTAAAATCAGCACTTTTTGCTAATTTTTTTGGATTGCCACCGTAGCCTATGGCTGCTCACAATGACGACTCAGGTATTCATGCAACAACAAAGCTCTTTTCAATAGCAAGCTACTTTTTTAGTAATTGTTTCATAATAATAGATTGTCTATGCCAATCCATAATAGGAATTGCAGGGCTGCCGCCGACAATTTTACCTGCTTCTATATTTTGTGCTACACCGCCTTGTGCCGCTACCTGTGCCCCGTCGCCTATATTTAGATGTCCGGCGATTCCTACTTGCCCTCCAAGAGTACAATATTTACCGATCGTGCTACTTCCTGCTATACCTGTTTGTGCTACGATAATAGAGCCTTTACCTATTTTGACGCCATGCCCTATTTGTACTAAATTATCTATGCGGCATAAATCTTTTATAATTGTATCTTGAAGTGATCCTCTATCAATAGTAGTGTTTGCACCAATTTCAACATTATTGCCGATTTTAACTATTCCTATATGAAATATTTTGTGATGTACGCCTTTTTCGGTAGAAAATCCAAACCCGTCCTGTCCAATTTTTGCACCTGCAAGTATTACGACGTCGTCGCCTATAATTGCATAATTTATTGAAACATGTTGTTCTATTCTAGCGTTTCTGCCGATATTTACTCCTCTACCTATAAAACTTCCAGCTTCTATAATACTATTATCACCTATAATAGCATCGTCTTCAATAACTACATTGTGACCTATATAACAATTTTTTCCGATAGTTGCCGAATCTGCAACAATAGCGGATTTCATTATTTTAGCAGGGTATGATTTAATAGGAACATAAAAAAAATCTATTAATTTGCCGTAAGCAAAATATGGGTTCTGGGCGTGTAATAAAACAGTATTTGGATTTGCTTCTCCCGTAAAATTTTTCGGCACTATACAAGCAGCAGCTTTGGTAGTTTTTAAAAATTCGGAGTATTTAGGATTGCTTAAAAAGCTAATATCATTTGGTGATGCTTCCTGCAAAATTTTAATATCATGAATAGCTATATCTTCATGAATCTTAGGAGGTGCTATAATATCGTGTAAAAAATCTATAATTGCTGTTAGTTTTCGTGGCCCTAGATTTTTATAAAAATTACTACTTACCATATAACTTTAAGCAAATTAATCATTAGCGACAGTATATAAGTGATAGTTTTATTATGCAACAAAATTTACAGGTGGAATAAAAGGTATTGCTAAGTAAAGAATGATGTCGTCATTGCGAGCAGCCGTAGGCTGCGTGGCAGTCTCATGAAATAATAACAAACTCCTGAGATTGCTTCGTAAATTGCTATGCAAATTCTTCGCAATGACGGAAAGACCGATCCACGCAACAACGTCTACTTGATTGTAAGATCTAGGAAAAAAATAGATAAAAAGTCACAAATATTAATTTACGTTTTATTAAGAAGAATTAAATTAATATATTGTAGCTATTTTTTGTTACTGAATTATAAAGCTTTTTTGAAATAGAAGTAGCTATTTTAGTACAAATCTTATCAATATAATTTATCCTTATTAACCTAAAGTTAATTAAAATTACAAAAATAAGTTTACAGATGCAATAGAAATTTAATTGAAGATATAAAATAACGGGATTTAAAGTAAGGAATAGTGGTGGCCACGGTTGGAATTGAACCAACGACACAAGGATTTTCAGTCCTTTGCTCTACCGACTGAGCTACGTGGCCGTATATACTCGATGAACTTGAAAATTTGACTTCGTCGTCTTTGTAAGTTCTCGGATGCTCACGTATTAGTATACGCTCCGCTCCTCGGCTTACAGACTCCTTGCTCTTTTCCAAGTTGATCTTCGTCTATACTATTCTTTCATTTATTAGGGTGTAAGGAAATATAACTTAAGCTTATAATAGATTAATCGGCTTTTGTCTATTCTTAATTAGTAATATTAGACAAAAATACTTAATTATGATATCATGAGTGTTTATTTTTATAACGGTTTTTATGATCAAAATCGGCAATATTGAGCTTTCTTCAAATATTATACTAGCTCCAATGTCAGGTGTTACGGATTTGGAATTTAGAAGATTAGTGAAAAGATTTGGTGCAGGGCTTGTAGTTTCTGAAATGATAGCAAGTAGAGCAATGATTGTGGAATCTAGGCAGTCACTAAAAAAAAGCGCCATTATGCGTGATGATGCAACAAGTGATTGCGTACAGCTAGCAGGCTGTGAGCCAAATGTGATAGCAGAAGCTGCTAAAATGAATGAGGGTGTGAGAGCAAAAATTATCGATCTTAATTTTGGCTGTCCGGCGAAAAAAGTAGTAGGCGGGTTATTCAGGCTTGGCTCTAATGAGGGATGAGCAGCTGGCAGCTAAAATTTTTGAAGCTACCGTTGAAGCGGTTAAGCTGCCGGTAACTGTTAAAATGCGTATGGGTTGGGATGATAATACGAAAAACGCTCCGACTTTAGCCAAAATTGCTGAAAGCTCAGGTGTTCAGATGAGATTACCGTTCATGGTAGAACTAGATGCCAGTTTTATTCCGGTAATGTCGATTGGGATTTTATACGATCAGTTAAAGAATCGGTAAAGATTCAGGTTATTGCTAATGGTGATATTACTAATTTTGCTAAGGCAAAAGAAGCCCTACAAAAATCTGGTGCAGACGGTATTATGGTCGGTAGAGGAGCATATGGCAAACCTTGGCTTATTTCACAAATTGATCATTATCTTAAAACAGGTGAAGAAAAATCTGCTCCCTCTATAGCAGAGCAGCTAGATATCGTAACCGAGCATTATGAGGCAATACTTGATTATTATGGTGAATCTGTGGGCGTACCTATTGCACGTAAGCATATTGGCTGGTATAGTAGCGGTTTACCGAATTCAGCAGAGTTTAGAGGTGCTGTTAATTTAATGAACGATCCTCTAGCTGTAAAAGAGAAAATTGCGGAATTTTATACGAGCGTTATGGAGACAAATAAATTAAAAGAATTTTAAGTTTTATTTTTGTAATATTGTTTTTTAGTTTAAGCTATGCAAGTGAAAAAGCAGTAATTATAACTGATTATAAACCGGTATTTTTGCCTGTAATTGCTGAAAATAAAAAAATAAGAATTGCTATTCGTTCTTATTTAAATAATGAAAAATCATATTTCGTTTTAGTAGATCCGAATTCTTTTAAAACTGAAATAGCCCTACAAGAGCTGGTAATTTTACCTACGAATAAAATAGAAAAAGAAAATCTTCTAAAAAAATTAAGTAAAACTCCGTATATTAAAGTTTTAAATAAATATAGCTCTAGCTCTACACCTTATATACAACAAAATTACGGTGCTACGAGTAGCATGTATAAAGTAAAAGGACAGTTCTTGACAATTGACATGTGTCCTTCTTCCAAAAGCTTTGAAGAAGATTTTTTTAAAAAGCTCGTAGGATTATCGATCAAACTAAATAAACCTATTCCGATTGCTATATGTGTTTCAGGATTATGGATTAATAAGCATACAGAAGAATTCTTATGGTTATTAAAACAACAAGAAAACGGTTATTTACAAATAACATGGGTTAATCATTCATTTAGTCATCCTTATTTTAAAGATAAACCTCTTGAAGATAATTTCCTTCTTTCCAATAAAGATGATTTTGAAAATGAAGTATTAGAAGCAGGGAAAATATTAGTAAGTTATAATATTGCTCCGTCACCTTTCTTTCGTTTTCCTGGATTAGTTTCCGATCAAACATTAATAGAAAAATTAAAAGATTTGGGATTTATTCCGCTTGGGAGTAATGCATGGCTTGCTAAAGGCGAAAAAGTTCAAAATGGTTCTTTTATATTGGTACACGGTAATAGTAACGAAAAAGCCGGAATAGATTTAATTATGCCGATGTTACCGGAATTAAAATTACTTCCTATTGAAAAGGCGTTTTTATTACATGACAATTGATTAGTTAGATATTAATAATACGGTAAGCTCATAGTTGTTCTTATATCACATGAAGAATATGAGAAAATTAATCAGCTTGAAGATATGTATTGGGCAATGCAAGCAAAAAATGCGAGTAAAAGTGGTTTTTTATCAGAGGAAGAGAGTAAGGATTTTTTAAATAAGATATTAAATATCTTTCTTATAGGAAAAAGAAATGATGGAAAAGTTTATAAATTAGTTAAAAGAAAAATTAAATAGTTCATAATTATAACTTAACTTTTCTAGTAGGGCTTTTATCTCTTTGAATATCAAGTTTTGTATCGAATAGCGGAGAATCTTGTAAAAAATCAATAAGGGAAGATTCTTGTGAATTTTCTTTATGATTTGTTATTATACTACATAAACGTTTATTATTATCTAATACTTCTAGATTTACTTCGATTAAAGGCGGAGTAAGTAAATGCTTAATAATTTCAGACCATTCTATTAAAATTAAATTGCCGTTTAATGCCTCTTCAAATCCAAGTTCATAAATTTCTTCAGGTGATTTAAGACGATACAGGTCATAGTGATATATAGTGAAGTTAGATGCTTTATAAGTTTGCAGTAAGTTAAAAGTAGGGCTTATAATGCTTGTATTTTCACCGCAAAAATATTTAATAATTTCACGACAAAAAAATGTTTTACCTGCTCCAAGGTCACCGTTAAGTAAAACTATATCATTTGGTTTTAAGCTTTGTGCTAAAAGCTTTGCAAGCTTCTTTGTCTCTTCTTCGCTATTTAGTGTATGCATTTTTTAACTTGATAAATCATTTGTAAATATTGATTCTGAAAAGTGTTGGAACCTATATTCTGCACATTCCAGTTTTCGCTATTTAATATTATTATTTTAGCGTTTAATTTGTCGTATAATCGTGAATTTTGTTCATTACTTAAAACAAGACATTTGTTATTAGACTCTTTAATTAAATCTTCTAGCTTGCTTATATATCGGAGGCTTTTTTGACTTTCGCTATATAATTTTGCAGTTTTAATATTAGTATTAAGAAAAAAATACTCGCTACTGTCACTTAATAAAATTACGTCTTTTATCGTTGCAAGCTCATTATTTTTAATCTCTTGTAGCTTATTTAATTCTTTAAGTGTTGTTGAAAGGTTATTATTAATATCTTCTTGTAGCTCAGGAAATTTTTCACTAAATATTTGTGCAAATTCCTGTAGTAAAATCACAGCATTATTAAGATCAAGCCAAATATGCCAATTATCTTTTATAGTGGTTAAAGATTTAATATCACTGATTTTTATAATGTTTTTGCTATGATTATCAATTAATTTCTCGGCAAAACCGTCAAATTGTTCATTAATATAAATTGCTATATCAGAATTTTTGACTTTTACTAAATCACTAGGTTTTAAATTATAATGATGTGGACAGTCACTACTAATAGCTAAGCTCTCGATATCCGTTTTATCCTTAACAAGCATCGAAACAATACTGCCGATTGGCGTAATACTTACAACTATCTTAGGCTTAGCATAGCTAGTAAGGCTGAGGAATGTAAGGAATAGTAATGCTAGGTATGTCATCTCTGTGAAGGCTTGCTTGCGTTGATACCAAATCGTCATTGCTAGCGACTGAAAGGAGCGTGGAAATCTCAGGATTTTGGCACGAGATTGCTTCGTCAAAATTTTCAATTTTTCCTCGCAATGACGGTTTGACGTACTAGCTCTCATAATTTCGCCAACAACTCTAATTTACTAGGTTTAAAATCCTGCTCTATCCAAAAATTTTTTAGATATTCTAGTTTTGCTCCTATTTTTTTTTTTTCTATATTCATATTTAACAAATCATTACCGTTTAGTTGGAATTTAGGACGTAATAACGCATCATATTTAAGAATAAATTCTTTTACTTGTGAATGATTTAATTTACCGATTATTCTAGCTGCTAATAAATATTCCTTATAATTCTTTTTTTCAAACCAAATTTTTTTCATGTTAAATTTAGCGTCATTCAGAAAGTTCGTTATTGATAATATTTGCATTGCTTCATGTTTTGAGAATTTCCAATCTAGAAAGACCTTTAAATTTAAATCTTTTTGACAATATAATAAGAGTGCATATCGAGTAACTAACTCTAATTTAAAATCATTTGCCTGCTCAAAAAATTTTATTTCATAATTTTGGATAGAGAATATTAGTTCTAATATTCCTATTTCAAACATAGCTTTTAAAATTTGTGCTGCTCTTTTTGAAACAATAATTTTATCCATTTCGCTTTTAATTCGCTCTCGTGATAAAGTTTTTAAGCCGTCTTTTAAAGCTTTACATGCTTTAAAGTTGCCATCATCAAGCTGATTCGCATAATAGCTAGAAAACCGAAAAAAGCGTAGAATTCGCAAATAATCTTCTTTAATTCTATATAGAGCTTCCCCTATAAATACAACCTTTTCCTGCTGCAAATCCTTAAATCCTTCAAAATAATCATATATCTCGTTCTTAAAGGGACAATAGCTTAAAGCATTAATAGTAAAATCTCGTCTTGCGGCATCTTCGGCAAAATCGTTGGTGAATATTACTTTGGCATGTCTGCCGTTACATTCAATATCTTTCCTAAGAGTCGTGATCTCAAATTTTTCATTATTTAAAATAGCCGTAATCGTGCCGAATTTTAAACCGGTCGGAATAGTTTTTATTTTAGCTCCAGATAAAATATTTGTTACTTCACTAGGTGTCAAATTAGTAGCTATATCTATATCGCAGCTACCTTTCTCAAGTCGATCTCTTGGATAACTTGCTTCTAAAGGTAATTTGTACGTCGATCCGGTACTCGAATCCTCACGTACGTTTATGTACATTGCGATTCTGCGTTCCGTGTCTCCTTCAAATTCCTCTTTATTAGTTTTGTTATGCAAGAGATCTAGTAACGCATCACGTACGCAGCCGCCTATAAGCCTTGCTTGTCCTTTTTCATTTAAGAGACTCAAGATTTTTCTATATCCTTTTGAGGGGATTTTTAGTATTTTGTGTGTAACTTGCATTATTCGATTTTACCTAAAGTATCGGATAGTTTTTAAAAAGACTTTGATGTCATCCTAGCTAAAAACTGGACCTTGTTATATGGCTCGTTTATGTCATTCCCACTTGGCATTGTTGTGTGGATACTGAGTCGTTATTGCGAGGAAAAACTGTAAGTTTTGACAAAGCAATCCAGTAAAAAATGCTAGTTTTTAACATTTTTTTATTATTTTTCTGGATTGCCACGCTCCTTACACAGTTGCTTGCAATAACGACTCAGTATCCACACAACAATGCCAAGTGGGAATGACATAGAACAAGAACAGTCCGGTACTAAGATTTTACGTACATTCCTTTTTATTGCAAAAGATAAGTATAATAGGGCTTTTTTTTTAATCTTTATTAATCGTTATTAAGCTCTCGCGGCATTTAGATTTATAATTGAGATTAATATGAATTTCGGCTTTCTCACAATGATTATCTTTATTAATGACAATTTTTTGTCCGTAGTTGGTTAAAAAATATTATTCTCTAAAGGTAACACCATACTATCTTTTGGTCTAAACCAATTAGCCCAGTAAGTTCTATTGAAAGCAGGTGTTTTATCAGCATGTATTACTAGTTTATTTTCTCTATCTTTAACGCCTACCGCCATATGATTTGCATCAAATATTAATTCCGGCTTTGGCGAGTAGGACATAAATATAAAAGATATTGCCATGATTGCAAGACCAAGCACACGCCAAGCAGTTTTCCATATATAAAGCCAAAAAAGCCGAATAAAAAAGAGTAATATGCTGAAATTGGTAATATAACTGAAATACTATACAGCAGCCGGTAAACTATTAAAATAGGTGGCTGATTTTATTATTATATCAATAAAGAATCCTATAAGCTTTAGGATATAGTTATCAAACCCGATCATGGTAAAAGGCAGAGATAACAAAGCAAGAGGCATAAGAAAAAATGACGTTATCGGAACGACAATGAGGTTAGCTGGTACTGAGTAAGTAGCAAATATAAAGAATTGATTAATTACTACAGGTGCCGTTATGATGCTTGCTAAGAAGCTTGAATAAATATTTGAGGCTGTATAAAATTTTACTGCTCCAAAAATGCCTTTCTTTTCTCCAAGTAACCATGAATTCTTTAAGTAAAATTCATAACCGGCAACAAGCGATAATACGGCGATAAAAGATAATTGGAAACTTGGATGAAAAATATATTCGGGATTTAACGATAATATTATAAAAGCCGCAATTGCAAGTGAATGAAGGGGAAAGCGCAAGAGCGTCCGATAAATATAATACCGTAAATAAAAATTGCAGCAGTAATAAAAGTTTTAGTCGCTGCTATTTGCATACCGCTTAGTTCTAAATAACCAAAGCTTCCTATTAGCGAACAATAAGCAGAGATTAATTTTATATTGAAATTATATGCCAAATAATTTGAAAGATTTAATAAAAACCTTGTAGTAAGGAAAATAATCATCACAACTAAAGATAGATGCAAATCCTGAAACACAAAGCACGTGTGATATACCGTTTTGCCTCATATCCTGCATTATTTGCCTGTTTAAACCTTTTGTCTTGCCAAGTAATATTGCAGCTGCAAAATTCCCTTTATCTTTTCTATTAAATTATTATAAATATAGGAACGCACTCTATAAGTAAAACTATCAAAATTTGTTTCATTACGTTCTATAATTTGCGGCTCAGACATCGCATAGTCGTTTGCTCCAATATCCGATAGATAAGCGTAAAAACCAAAATCATAACCTTCGGGTAGTATACTATTTTGCGGCTTATAGAGCTTAGCAAGCAAAGTAATTCGGTTATTTACCCTAATTTCTTGTATATATTTTTTCGGTATACTAATTTTTTAACTTTTTGTAAGTTACGATTAATTTTTTCTATCTTTATGCGACTTAATACTACTTATCCTCCTATAATAGTCGGTTTTATCGATTCTATTTTACCGCTAATTTTAGTGATGATAGGTTTATAAAGCATTTCGCTATGTAAATTTGTTACACGATATTTAGAGATGAATATGCCAAAAATAAAAGCAATAATCATTCAGTAAGTAAACTGTAAAAATATATTAGAATTTCTAGTAAAGGTTAATATTAAACAAACACAAAAAATGAAAAAAATTGTTGTAAATGAAAGCTCAAAATCAAGCGAAAAATAAACAATAATACCGTAAATAAAACTAACAAAATACCAAATATTTAAATTATTATACTTTGTTTCCAAAGTTATTTTAAAAGATCATAGTGTTTTCTATCAAAAGTTAAAAATGCATTATAAAAAATGCATTATACGTTATATCAGTTATATTTTCAATAATTAGAACAAAATTCTCTTGTAATTATAAGTTAAGATAAATTAACTTATATATTGCTTTTTATTAACTTATTTATTATAATGTCCAACGTTATGTACATGAAATTTTAATTTAAATTGAGATATTTGTAATGAATAAGTTAACAGAACAACATTTACTAAAAAAATCAAGATTTTTAAAATATTCTCTGCTTGCCTCTATTTCAGTAGGAGCTGCAATACCTTTTGAGGGTATGGCGATGAGTAAAGAAGCATTTCGTATCGATCTCAGTAATAAATTGTTGAATCACGTGTCACAATTAAACAGACACAAAGATACGACAAATACCCCGCAGCAGATAGGAACAGTAATTGTATCGGAACCAGAAATAAACACATATACTCCATCTGAAATAAGAGAAATGAAAATATCTAACAAACCTAAGGCATATAATCCATTAAAAGATGTTCCTATAGAGGATCATTATAAAGTGGTAGCACGTAGTAAGTCTGATGTCAGGAAATCAAGAAAAGTACGACCAATTACTAGATGCAAAACATTTGCAGGCATTGAAAAAACAGAACAAAGTCAAAATACTTATACTCCTGAATCGACAGAACAAATGCCTCAAAAACCAGAGATTATAATAACAGCGTCTTCGCCTACTGTTAGCCCAGCTTCAAATAGTTTTATCACTGCACCTAATACACCAAATACTACCCTGACATCACCTGAACATTATACTACGGCACCTGGTACTCCATCATCAACACCGGCGACTCCGTATCAGTCTACTTCAGATTCTAAACCAAATGATAGTTTAGGAGCTAATACACCACCAAACATAAACACAAACTCAAAGGCAGCACGAAGATTATTGTTTAGCAGTAGCGACCCGCAACAACAGGCAGTGCAATCTAGCTCACAGGTTAAATCAGAAGTTCCTCCGAAGCCGACATTTGTACCGTTGCCTATAAAAAAAAGCAGTACTGAAATTGTAGCAGGAATGGTAAGTAATATATCACGAGTTAATGAGATGATAGGAATCAAGTTAGCTGAAGTAACACAGGCTATTAAAGATACCACAGATAAAAAAGATAAAAAACGATTGCAGAAGTTGTATACGCAGCTAACTTCAACACAAAAAACAACAGAAACACTCAAGTCAAGAGCTGAAGAGATAGAAACAAAAATCAAAATAGGTGAAAATAAAGGTAAAATAAAGAAACTTGAAAAAGAGTTAACAAGTAAAAACAATAAAGCAGATAGATTATTTCAGAAAATAGAAAAAATAGATATTCCAGCAAATAAAGTTTCGATAAAATCACAGGAAACAGTTCCGGTTACAACGGCGTCAACCAAAGTTAGTGCGTTTCAAGCACAGCAAGCAAGAATTAATGAGGCTCGGCAAGGTGTATTTAATAAAAATAAATTAAGCGGAGATAATGTAAGAAAAAGTAGTGCTGGAACAAAAAGAGAAAAGAAAAAACAAGAAGCACAAAAGCAGTTATTAGAAATAAAGAAACAAGAAAAATCTATAAAAACGGCATCAGATAAAG
This sequence comes from Rickettsia sibirica 246, assembly GCF_000166935.1. Classification (NCBI taxonomy): domain Bacteria; kingdom Pseudomonadati; phylum Pseudomonadota; class Alphaproteobacteria; order Rickettsiales; family Rickettsiaceae; genus Rickettsia; species Rickettsia sibirica. Next base: position 649,554 of record NZ_AABW01000001.1, on the reverse strand, counting down.
CTAAAGAAGTAGCTGCTAGTGCGAAAAAAGAAACAAGTAGAACGGCATTACGAGCCATGCAAGATAAAATGAATGGTGATTCTGAACAATTAAATAAGATAGAGGAAAATCTAAAGTTATTAACTCCTGTTGTTTATAATAGTTCTACCGGTCCTACTTATAAGCAGTCGCCAAAAGCAAAGCCAACTATACCATTAAGTCATGGGGTTCAGAGAATTTTAGGTGAACAACCAGAGGATGAAGAGGGGTACTTAGTGGCAATAAAAGTTCAGCAGCAACCTTATCAAGAAATAGAGGACCCTATTCCAAGTCATTCAAAAGATATTTATGAGGCTAAGGTTTCACAATACATTAATTATTTGAATAGCATACAGCCAAATCAGTCAAATCAAGCTCAAATAGATAGTGTAATAGATAGTTTAGCAACAGAAATGAGAAAGTTTAGTGCGGATCAATTTAGTCAAAAATTAGGTGAGATTGCACATCTTGCCAGTATAAAGGCATATGAAGGTTTGTTCGATAAGTTATATGAAATTCAGCAAGCTAGAATTCTAGAAACTCAAAAAGTATATGAGCAAGCGGAAATATCTCAGTCTTATGCAGAGTATGAACAGAATTCAAGAAAAAGCAGTACTCCAGTATTATCACGCTCGTCTTCAGCTAAAAGTGTAAATTTTGAAGAAAAATCAGCATTGTTACAAACCACAACTACAGATGAAAGCTTGAGATCTGACAACAATTGGAAAAATTCTGCACCATATTCTTCAAGTCCAAAGCTTGATAAAAGAGGATTAGAATATTTAGATTTAGCTGGCGACGCGTTCGTTCAGAATCTAAAACAACCTGATACGTTAACTATAGAAACTCTTGGTTTAATAACGCCAACACAAAATACAACTGTTGCTAAAAGTGACTCATCGAGGAAAAATAATGTAAGTGGAAGTATTTCGGAGATACAACAACTGCAATCAGAAAAAATGCGTACAGAAACTTTAGGTGTGCAGGATGATCTAGGACTAGATTTATATTATGCACCTCAAGACACTTTAACTGAAGAAAGTACCTATTTAGTTTCTAGTAAGAAAAAACAAGGTAATATAATAAAGAGAGCTTTATCAAAAGTAGATTCAATTTTGCAAACAAATTATGCAGAGAACAGAAGAAGGAAAAGAGATGGAGAAACCTCAAAGCAAAGAACAGTAGATCAAGAGGGAGAATTTGGCCACGCTTGGGGAAATGAGAATCATAAGGAGTCTAATTTAAGTGTAGTTAGTGGATGCATAGAAAAGGCAACTCAGCTTATAAGCCTTTTAGATGCAAAGAGAACCGCAATACTGCAAACAACCAGTCCTTCACAAAGAAGATCAGTTAGTTTAGTTTTACAGGAAATAGAAAATGATTACCGAGAAGCAATTAAGGTCTCTCAAAAATTACAGCAGGTATTAATACGCAAACCGGAAGATATAAAAGCTTATAATGCAAAAGCAGAAAAAAAATTGGATGCTATTAAAAGCAGAGCAGATAAACACTTTAATAATATAGAAACAGATGTAGATGTTGGATTTAATCCAAATGGGGGAAATAGTCATTCTATGCCGACTGCTAATATGGATAGCTTACCAAAAAATTTAGCTGTAACCCCACCTATAAATGTAGGGTCACTATATAACTCTCCGCAAGCTCAACAATTTCGAGAAGATCATAAAAATATAATAAATGATAGATCACAAGGTAGACTAAATTTGGTTGATAGTACCATTAAAAAAGGTACACAGCCATTATCTAATTTATCTACTATATATGAGTCGGTTAGTTATGAGAATTTAGCATCAGAAACAATATATAAGACAGAGCAACCTAAGCCATCTATAAGTTACACGAATACTAGTAAACGAAAATTACCTATACCATTATTCAGAAGTGCCGAGCTTGAGAAGAAATTAGAGTATTTGGATTTAGAAGATAAACTATTAGAAGTAGAGGAAGCTAGAATAGTTAAGGAAAAGCAAGCTATTGCCAAATTGAATCAATATCAAGATCCAGAAAACCTAGAATTTAAGCGGTTAGCTATGGAAGCACTAGACTTATCTTCAAAAGAATCACAATTAAAACAAAAAAGGAAAGCCATAGAAGCAGAATTTTCTTTAAATGAAAAGTCTTCAAGCACAGATGTATCAATATTACGTTCCTATTCAATTGATGACATAAGCGGTGTACTTAGTGATGCAGAATCAAATCTATCCCGTTCACCTTCGGTTAGTGGCTTAGAGGATTTAAACAATTCTAATGTTATGCAATTAGGGGAATTAAAATCTAAACATGAAAAAATAGCCAATGATTATAATAAGGAATTGGAGTTAGATACTTTAAATAAAGAAAAGATTTTGTTAGAAGGGAAGATAAAGCATTTAGATACTGAATCTAAACCTGAGGTAACTGAGAGTAAGCCGGTATTTTCATGTTCATCTTCAGTTGGTAGCATAAACAGCTTCTCTAATGATGATGATTTGAGTAGTCGTGATGTTGTAACTCCGGTAGATACTCTAAATATAGAAATTAATAAAGATTATGTAGATACCTATATAAGAGTATTAAGCAATAAAATACAAAAAATAGAAGAATTGTCTGGCTCAAGTTCTAGAAGTGAGGAACTTAATCATATTAAAGAAGCAATGGCTTATATAAGTAATCGTATACAGGATGTAGAGGAATTAGATGAAAAAATGCTTTTAGCAATAAATGCACAATTACAAGAACATGATGAAAAAATTTCTTCGTTACTTCGCGAAGAAGCTACAGATATTCTTGCTCAGTTATTGCTACAAGAAATGTTAGTGTCGGATGGTAAATCAGAATCTACCTTACCTGCAGGAGATGAAGAACAAGAAGACACAGAAGTAAGTAGACAATTATCTTCATTACCTGCACTTGCATCAAGTAATGAGAGTGCATTAGCATTAAGTGATGATAGAGAAAAGGAATGTTTAGCATTAGGCGATAGTAGCGAAGATGAAGAAAGTTATGATTCAGGGTTTGAAGAGGAAGAAGAAACAATAGGGCAATTATCCGATTCCGATGGGGGTAATCTTAAAATAACAGAAGTTGATACGGTTATTCCTCTTGAACAGGAAGCAAAAAAAGAAATGCAAACGCAAATTTCAGAAAACGCTCCTACTTTAAATCAAGCGAAAGTTGTTAATACTATTGTAAATAATATGATTCGTAACAGATTAGATGCATCTATGAATATGTCTAATAATATGGTAGCAGTGGGAGCCGGTGATGAAGAAGAGTCTCATATAAAAAGAGGTTTGTGGATGCGTGGTATGTATGGCACTAATAATCATGGACGCGTTGAGAATATGACCGGTTATAGAGGTACTAACAAAGGTGCTACTATCGGGTTCGATGCTGAAATCGACAATAATATCGTAGGTATAGCTTATAGTAATGTTCATTCAGTATTTAAATTTAAAAATAGTAAAAATAATGATAAAGAACTTATTAATAGTCATGTGGTTTCTATTTACGGACAAAAAGAATTACCGAAGAATTTTGCACTACAAGCTTTAGTATCTGCTTCTAAAAACTTTATTAAAGATAAAACAACTTATTCATATGGTGATACTAAAATTAAAAGTAATGTAAAACATCGTAATCATAGTTATAATGCGGAAGCATTACTGCATTATAATTATCTTTTGCAGAGCAAGTTCGTTATTACCCCGAATATCGGCTTAAGATACGGGAAGTCACGAGACGGGGTATATAATGAAACCGGTGTTAACGTACAAGAAATAGCTCTTACAATGAAAGAGAATAATATATTGTCTGGAATTGTCGGTACTAAAGTCACAGTACCTTTAAAAGATGCTCTAAAATTTAATAATTTAGGTCTAACATTCCAAGGAGCGGTAGAACATAATTTTAAAGAGAAAACCCAAAGAATAAATAGAGTTGTTAAAATATTTGATAATACATTCAAACATAATTATCTAATACCGAAGCAACCGAAAACATCCTATAATTTAGGAACGGGTATTATAGGCAGTATCAAAAATACTACTATTTCGTTGGATTATAATTATTATCTAAATAAACATTATAGAAGTCATCAAGGTAGTGTTAAGCTTAAGGTAAACCTATAATTTTTATACTTGCAATATTTGCAAAGGTGTTATATAAAACTTCTAACTTAATGTCATGCCGTGGTCATAGCCACGGTATGACTAACTATATTGCTTACTTTAAAATTAAGGCCCCTTCGTCTAGCGGTTAGGACACCACCCTTTCACGGTGGGAACACGGGTTCGAGTCCCGTAGGGGTCACCATTCTATATTTTCCTATAATATAAGATCTTAAATAATCAAAACTATAAAGCACCACCCTACCGACTTTGTCCATGGGTTATTTAGTTTACATGCTTATATGGATTCTACGGAAAATTATATTGTAGAGTTTGCTGTAGAAAAAGAAAATAATGAAAAGGTCAAAACCCGAAATGAACAATTAAAAGACTTGAGCCTGAAATAGGTAGATATTACGCAGTAGCATATGTAAATGAAAAAGTAAAACAAATTGTACTTACCTATCGAGGTACTACATTTGAAAAATTAGATTTGCTCAAAACTAATTCACCGTTTAAAGCTCATTTTAAAAGTATTTTAGGTGGACAGATAGTGGCACAGCAAGCGGCCGCATATGAAGCTACAAAGGAGATTACCAAATATGCTGAAGAGAATAATTATAATTTATCTTTCACAGGTCATTCTTTAGGTGTATGGCTCGCAGAGCTTAGTTTATATTTTGCTCATAGAGATTTTCATTATCCAAAAGCAAAGGCAATTACATTTGATAGCCCGGATTTAGCTACAGAAAATCTTTAGCCGCAGATGTATAGCCATGAAACTACCTTTGACGTAAAAATTTTAAATATAACAACTTATTTATCAGCTCCAAATTTTGTAAATGTCTGTAATCCGCATATTAATAAAAGCACTTGATATTTATTACCTTTGGAAGCTTCTTAGAGGTAATCGATCAGCCTATAAGCGGGTAATATTGCAACCGGACAATTTTTAGAGGTTTATAAGCATTTAGAAAATAATGCCGTACAAGGTTGCCCATCAAAAGAGATCATAACCCCTGAGGGAACATTTGAACTTTTTTACGAAGGTCATTATCGTATAAAAGAAGTAAATTTGTCTGTAGATATAGCAAATACAAATAATAAGGGCAGTAGTGGTATCTAGCACAGTTGAGCAAATTGAGTATAGATAAAAAAGAAATACCAAATTTAATAAAACAATAGTTAAAAGTAATAAAAAAACTATATGAACCTCAATATGGCAAATATTATATCTTTACAAACTTACCTAAAGTTAAAGTAGATGATTTAAGAGAGCAAATTTTAAGGTTAATTGAAGTAAGTTTATCAACTTATAATTTGATTGTCCATACTGAAATATTACAACAAATAGAAGAAACTTTAAACGAAAAACGATTTGTAACAATTAGTGCTTTCGCTGGAGCCGGTAAAACCACTCTAGCTATAAAATATGGAGATAGACAAACACAAGCGAAAAAGAAAATAGTACGTTTTATTAACGTAGATTCTGCAGACAAAGTCCTTGAAGCATATAGACAACTTGCTAAAGAATTTACTATTTACGTAATAGATGAAAAGGAAGAAAACATAATAAGATTAGTCCATGAAAGGATTGCTAATTTAAATTCAGCTATATTATTTATTTTTGATAATGTTGAAGATCATAAAGATATAGAGCCTTATCTTAACAGTATAATTAATATACTTAATGGCACAAGTGATAATTACTACTAAAAATAATAATTTAAGTGATGATATAGAAAATATTATATTAGTAGAGTCTTTTAGTAAAAAAGAAGCGATATTATATTTAAAGAAATCTCTAAAAAATAGATTAAACAAGAAAGATATTGATAAATTAGTAGAAGACTTTGGTAGTAACGATGCTGCATCACCTTATAGGCTATCTAAAGCAGTAGCATATTTAAAAGCAAATAAATTACTTAAAGTAAATGATTAACATTAATTACTTTAAAAATAGCAAAGATGATCATATAGAAACCGTTTTATTACTACAATTATTAGAAAAATCACCTTTAGCTTGGCAGATATTTTACAATATTCTGCAGATTTAGACCCTGAGTTTATCAGTATAGAGATTTTCGAAGAATTATTTTTAATAGATGAAGAAAAGCTACAAGAACCTATAAAAAGGTTATAGAAGCATTATCGGTAATGAATCTAACATACCAAAATAGACAAGCCGGCTTACAATTACATAGATTAATGCAATTTATAACAAAGCAATATATAAATAAAATAAAGAACATGCGATAGATGAAAAAGAGATTTATACAAGACTAGTAGAAATCTTAGATGATTTATTTCCAATATTAACAGATGTTCCAAGTGAAGACTGGGAAAATTCTAAAATATTTTATCCCCATGTAGTAAAAATATTAAATGATGATATTGAAATGGATAAATGTAGAAAGGCAAATTTATATCAAAAAATGGGTTATTATAATGAATATATATTATGTAAATTTGAAGAATCGTTAAAATATTATAAGAAAGCTTTAAAAATCGATCAAGAATTAGTTCATCCTTCTTTTATTGCTAGCTCTCAATATCGGAGTGATTTATGAAAATTAGATAATACATACGAAGCTATAGAGTTCTATAAACAACCTTATTTAATGTACGTCAAACTTTAGGTTTAGGCCACTACAAGGCTAAAAACTTATCTCAAAAAAATTGCACCAGAATTTATAAAAAATAATGAAACTAGAGAGTTTATATTGTAAAGAGGCGATTTTGAGGAAGTTACATTAGAAATTAAACAAAAAATACAAAAGAATGTTTTAAATAAAATATATATTAATGTTGCTAAAGATAAGTGGAATAGTAAGTTCTCAATCTTAGGAAATTGGGGGTGCAAGGCTATTTAGGTGATAGATATTTATAGCAAAACAACTAGGAGTTTTATCTGACCTTAAAAATATAGAAATAGCTAAAATGTTATGTTTTGAAGCGATTTGCTTAGTAGCGATTAACAGCTCTAGCAAAAACTTCACTTGTGTAAAAGAATTTGTTAGAGCCTATCCTGAATTAACAAATAAGATAACAAACGAACATCCTGAATATTTTATTGATGGCTCAATATTACGGGTATGTGTTAATGATGAAGCAATTTTAAATAAATTGCTAGCTAGTGGTTAGTGTGGCTATGTAGCTTTACCCTCATCCTGAGGAAAATCAGATTTATCCATTAAATTTTTAGCAATGTTGCTTTCTGAAAGCTTAACTGATTGGAAATATTCGGATACAAGTTTTATCACTTCATCACAAAATTCATCTTGTAGCTCTTTACTTGCGGTTGATTTTTGGTTTTGCATTAACTGTATAGCATCAGATTTTTTATGCTCTAAAAATTCTTCAATTTCTTTAGTTTTTTCTTGAATGATTTTCTTGGTAACTTCATTACTGTCTTCTATCATTTGAGAGCGTAAAGTTTCTAATTTCTTTATTTGTGCGTTGGTGTGTTTAAAGAGCAAAGCAGCATCTTCTTTTAACTTTTCAGCTTGTAGAACTTTTTCTTGGACTTCTAAAATCTTAGCATCTAAAGAATTTAAAATGGCTTTTTTTGCCGGTTTATAAACTAAATATAAAAAAATTACAAAACTAACGGCAAGCCAGAAGCTCTCATCTAGGAAATTCATTATTTTACTTTTATATTTTGTAGTAAATTCATATCTGCTTTAGTGCCAGCTATTTTTTCAATAATATTAACGGCAAGCTTTATGATTGCTGCGCTTTTATTAGTTCTAAATTGCTTAGCAGCTAAATTTATATCTTCAATGTTTTGATTTATAGCGTTTTTTAAATCTTGCTCTAGATTCTTTTTTTTAATTAAAAATTCTGATTCTAAAGAGTCTATTTTTTCTTTTTTTAGTCTATCTATTTCAGCATTTGTTTTGTCTATTTCCTCGTTATAATATTTATTTAGCTTTTCTACTTCTATGGTCAATGTATCGGCTTGCGTAATATTATCTTGAATATTTGTCTGTCTATTATTAAAAATTTCTTCAGCTTTTGGAGTTATAAATTTATAAACAAAGATATACAATAAGCCGAAAGTAATGATAAGCCAAAAAATTTGTGAATAATAGGTAGCAATATCAAATTGAGGCATCTTATTTAAAAATGAATTTTAAGAAAAAATAAGTAACATAGCAATTACAAAGGAAAAAAGTCCCATTGCTTCAGTAAGACCTGCACCGATCAGAGCCATTCTTTGTAAGTTTTCTGTAGCCGAAGGGTTTCGTGCTATTGAACTAAGTAGAGAGCTAAATATATTACTAACGCCTAAAGCTGCACCATACATGCCGATAGCCATAAGTCCTGTACCAATAAATTTTAAAGAAACCATGTCCATAAAAAAACTCACTTTTAATTAATCAAAAAATTTTATCTAATTATCTGTATAATAGGCTTTTTGCACAATGAAGCTAATAAAGAGGAATTTGCAGAAAACACGAAGCACAGAACTGCAGAGTACAAAAAAGTACGTGAGGATTCAAGCATCGGATTGACGTACAAATTACCTTTAGAAGCAAGTTGTGCAAAAAGCCTAGTGTAAATTAATAACATCATTAAGATACATACAAGATAAAATAGTAAAAATATAAGCTTGAAGTATTGCAACAAAAATTTCAAACCCAATTAGTATCACCATAATAGGGATTGGCAGAAATTTCAAGTAAATCATTAATGACACGGTAAAACCGGCTATTACTTTTAATAAAACATGTCCTGCCATCATATTAGCGGCAAGTCGCAATGATAAACTAACCGGTCTTGCTAAATATGTAAATAGTTCAATTACTATCATCAACGGTGCTAACCATAAAGGAGTACCATGTGGTAAAAAAAGGGTTAAAAAACGTAAGCCGTGTTTTACAAAACCGACTATAGTTACCATTAAAAATACTAGAATTGCCAAGGTAAAAGTAACGATAATATGACTAGTAGTAGTAAAGCTATAAGGTATCATACCAAGTAAATTACAGAATAAAATGAAAATAAATAAACTAAAAACTAACGGAATAAATTTACGTCCTTTTACTCCTATATTCTGATTTAACATATCAGCTACAAGATTATAAACTATTTCAGCACTCACTTGTAATCTAGAAGGTACTAATTTCCGGTTATAAAAAGCTAAGTAAAAATAAGTTAGAGCTAAGATGCTAGCAAGTAACATATAGATACTCGAATTAGTAAAGCTGACGTCAAAACCGAACATTTTGATGTCTATTAATTTTTTGATATCAAATTGTGCTAAAGGGCTATGAGTCATTTCCTTACTTTTTATTATTTACTTTTTTCCTTATAATGTTAAAGCCGGCAATCATTCCTATTATTGTAAATATAATAAGAAATAAAGGTTTAGAATTAAAATTTTTATCCGTAAATATTCCAATTACGACACCTATCATTGTACCTGAAACTAAATCTACAGCGATAGTGAAGGGGCTAATTTCTTGCCGAATTTTAGGATTAGAAAACTTAGGGGTTGTTAAGTCTTTAATTCTTGCTTTGATATCTTTTAGTTTTTCCGTATTCATTAGTTTATCTCCGTCATTGCGAGAAGAGGCCATAGCCGTCGACGAAGCAATCTCAGGATATTTAACGAGATTGCCGCACAGTCTACGACTGCTCGCAATGACGATCTAAATTACAAGCTCATTTCATTTTTTGCTTTTTCTTTCTGCTCCTCTAAAGCTTTATCAACTGCTGTGGAAATAGTATCTATGCTATAACTTCCTGTTTGTACTCCGTTAACGAAGAAAGAAGGAGTACCTATAAATTGGGGTGCTTTTGCTACAAAATTGGTATTAGCAATTAGTATTGCAGTAATTTTATCATTATTTAAACATTGTTTATATTCTTCCGGAGAAATACCGCCAAGTTGTCCTATATCAGTTAATAATTCTCTGTATTTATTGCTATATGCCCACTTATCTTGTTGTATTAATATGATATTATGAAGTTGTGTAAAACTATTTGTATCCCCCTTGCAGCGGGCTAAAATTGCAGCATCTAAATCTTGTTTAGTAGCAATAAATTCACGAACCACATATGCAATTTTGTTAGTATCAATATATTTTTTCTTAAGTTCCGGAAAAATTGTTTGATGATAATAAGCGCAATGCGGACAGGTAGGAGAAAAATACTCGACTACTATAACATTTGATTTTTTGTTACCAAGAACCATATCATTATCATCAACTTTAAAAGTGACTTTAACAGGTTTTATTGCAGGATTTTTTTGTTTTTGTGAAGCCGGCGTTGATACTTCATCAGTCTGATTATTATCATTAGCAGGAACTATTGATTCAGCCGTATTTTCAGAATTTACGGCTTCCTGATTCGTTGCTTTAGAAGTTTCGTTATTTTGAGTTTCGTGCTCTATTATTTGTTTTTCCTCATGGTTCTTATCTTGTGCTTTTTCTTCTGAACAGCTACTCAAAAATAATAAAAATATTAGTATAATAAAAATACTTCGCATATTTATTCCTTTAACTTATTAATATTATCTACAATAAGATCGTATCAATTTTATTTCAATAAAAATCTCTACTTTATAATAAAAGCAAAATGTGCTATGCTATAGAAATAATAGTCTAACATTAAGTTCTTAGGCACTAAAACCACTACGGAGGAATTAATAATGGCAAATACAACACAATCCGAACAAAAATCTGAGTTTAAAATAGGGCAGAGAATTGTCTATCCTGCACATGGAGTTGGTGAAATAACAAATATAGAATATTATACTATTGCAGGTACTGAAATTAAAGTATATGTAATTTCCTTTTCGCAGGATAAAATGACATTAAAAGTGCCTGTTAGTAGAGCTGCGGTTGTTGGTCTTAGAGCGGTTGCAAGCAGAAAAGATTTAGATGTCATATATTCAACTCTTCAAGGTAAACCAAAACAAGGAAATAGAATGTGGAGTAGAAGAGCCCAAGAATATGAAGGCAAAATTAACTCAGGTAATATTGTAGCTATAGCCGAAGTATTACGGGACTTACATAAAAATGTTGATAATGATCGTTCTTACAGTGAAAGAACACTCTATGAATCAGCTTTAAATAGACTTGCAGGCGAGCTTGCTATCCTTGAAAACATCCACCCAACCGAAGCAATTAATAAGTTAGTTGAAGTATTGCGTGAAAAATTAGTAGCATAGTTATACTCGTTCAACTTGAAAAATTGACTGTGTCGTCTTTGTAAGTCCTCGGATACTCACGTATTAAAAGTATACGCTCTGCTCCTCGGCTTACAGGCTCCTTGCTCTTTTCCAAGTTGAGCTTCGTATAGCTACCCTTCATTTACTCAGATTATATTTTTATGGATTGGCTGTAGTCTACGACTACTCGCAATAACGAAAAAGCTAATCCATGCAACAAAGCAGACTTGATCACGAACATTTTAATTACTCTACTAACAGATAATTTATCCGGAATTTCTCAAGGGATGTATTAACTACATAGTCAACAAATTCTTTTAATAATTTTGGATCTGTTACTTCCTGTCCTTTATCGTCACGAGCAGTTAAAAGTTTTGAATTAATTTTTTCAAGAACACCTTTCTTAATATCATCAATATTATGCGTACCGTCTAACATTTCTAAAATATATTTTTCATGTATCGGTATACCTACCATATCGTTAAGTCTATTAGTGACGCTAAACACGCTAGTTACATTATTAAAATATGCTTGTTTTGCTTGGTATCTTGCAAATTCGCTAGTTTTAGGTTTTTCGGTGATAGTTGCTATAGCATGAGGTTTTGTCTCAAATATTTTGAGATAACCTTGAAAAATGAATATGATAAAATGCTGTTCTAATGCTGCTAAGAAATCTTGTAATTGATATTTACCAAGCTTTTTAAAAGCTTCTTTTGCTACTTGTTCTAAGCTTATCGGATTGCTAATATTTTCGGCATATACATATAAAATAGCTTTCATGATTGGCGAAGTGGTTGAAATAAAAGGCTCAGGTAAATTTTCGTAATAGAAGCTAACATTTTCTTGTTCGTTAGTTAAATCAACAGCTTTTTCTAGAATTACCGGTCTAATATTAAGGCTAGTAAAAAACTCTTTTAAATTATTAAATTCAATTTTTCTGTTTATAGGTATGTTTTGATGACATAATAATGTCGAGCGGAACTTTCTATTAGTGATAAAATCCATATATTGCTCAGTACGAACAATATCATTAACGGCTTGTAGCTTTTCTGCTGCCTGAGTAGGTAAATTACCGATAAACATTGCAGTAAGCGACGTATCACCTAAGTAATTTAGATGATTTTTTTGAGCTTTTTCTATGAATTGGTGAAAATATATACCTGTATTAATTTCGCCTAAATATTCATGTAATACATATGAGTCCGTATATGCAGATAATAATTTTGTTTCATCTCGTAAGAAATTAGAATAAGGCGTTGTGGAGCTTTCTAATGAGTCATTGATGAACTTTAAAAGTAATTTAGCTTGCTGTAATTTATCATGGCTAGTATTAAATAGCTCTGAATGGAACATAATCATTTCACGTATTGTTCTCTGCATATTCCAGCCCGGGAGCGTATTGTAGCTTACAAAAGCTATGCCGTTCGGATTTAGCAGTTTATTACAGACTTTGAGTATTTTATCTTGTACTTCTTCAGGTACCCATGAATATACGCCGTGACAAACTATGTAATCAAACTTACCGTATGACTCATCAAGGTCCAATATAGATAATGCCTTTAGTTCGGCATTTTTTATTTTCAAATCACTGATAATTTTTTTACCTAATTCTATTTGTGTTTTGGATAAGTCAACACCTAGAGATTGTGATTTAGGATATGTTTCAGCAAAGTTAAGCAGATTAACACCGATTCCACAACCGAGTTCAAGTATTTTAGCAGTTTCAAGAGGTGGAGGGTTTAGCCCGAATAGCTTGCCGATAGTTCTTAAATAAGGTGGGGAGGTATAACTGAAAGTAAATGGAGAATAAGGTACTTCATCATAGGATATTTTATTAGCTTGTTTTGTCATAGTATTTACATTAAATTAAAAATCAATTTTAAGCAGTTTCAAAAGATTAAGCAATATATTTATATACAAAAAACTTTAAATTTAACTAATAATATGTAAGTGAAGTGTAAGTTTATTTTATGAAAAATAATAATAGTTATTTTGGTTTTTTAAGAGGTGCGATAAAAATCAAGAAGGATGAAATTTTTCTTGTGAATCTGATTGGGATAGTGCTTTATTGTATGGATCAGAAAATACACTTGATGTCATTCCCGCTTTTAGCGGGCGTTGTTACATGGTGTGAGAAAAGTGTTCAATGTCATTCCTGCGAAAGCAGGAATCCAGAAAAAAAGTATTAAATACAGCAAATTTTTGAAATTAAAAGCTTGATTTATCTCGCTTTATGTTGGATTCCTGCTTTCGCAGGAATGACATTATTAAACAAACTATAACTTAATCAATTGTGCTTTAGTTGCAAAATTTTCTATTCCCTCTAGATTGGTAGTGGTAACCCATAGTTGCATGTTTAAGCCGGTCAAAAATTCGATTAAATATTGACGTCTTTTGTCGTCTAAATGCACAAAGACCTCATCTAAAAGTAAAATCGGTGCTATTTTAGTTAGCTTTATAGCATAATTCATTTCAGCAAGGATTATTGCAATTAATATAGCTTTTTGTTCACCGGTAGAACAGAATTTGGCTAAGATATTTTTCTTTTGATGCTTTACTAAAAAGTCACTTTTATGAACTCCAAAACTAGTGCGACCAAGTAGTTTATCTTTGCTTCTTGTTTGATAAAGTTCTGCAGTAATAAAACTAACAATATTTTTTTTGCCGTTTAATATTTTTTGTTCAACAATGCCGTCAATCGATAAATCGGCTTTTGGAAATTCATTTTCAAGGTCATCTATTGCTTGCTGCATAAATTCTAAGGTTTTTAAGCGATTATTAGCAATATGGTTAGAAATATCAGCCATCTTTTCTTCAATAATTTTAAGCCAATTATCATCTCTTATATCTTCTACTAGAATTTTATTTCTCTCATGCATGTAATATTCGTATTTACTAACTAGCTCTGCATGCTTTGGATCAAAATTATAAACTATTCTATCAAGAAATTTTCTTCTATCACTGCTACCGCTTGTAAAGATTCCTTCCATGTGTGGAGTCAGCCATACCATGCTAGTGAATTTATTTAACTCATTATTGGCTATTTTACTTTCGTTATACTCAGTTATCCTTCTATTAGAACTACGTTTAAATTGGGTGGTAAATTCTGCAAGTCCTAGCTTACTTTGCAATAGAGCTTTAACTAGACAATGATCTTCTGAAGTTTTGCATACGTTGGCAAGTTTTGCTGATCTCAGCCCTCTTCCTGGATAAAATAGCGATATAGCTTCTAAAATATTAGTTTTACCGCTACCGTTTTCACCTATTAAAATTATTGGTGTATTATCTGTTTTTAGTTCAAGATTTTTAAAATTACGATAATTCTCAAGACTTAAGGAATGTAGGAAGATATTTTTCATTTTATGAAAGAATAATAGTTAAATTATTGATACGTTGCATTTATACCCTCTAGAAATTGCCATAGTAGTTTTGCTCCTTGATATGCTAATGTTTGTTCTTTTGAGCTTAAATTATTAATCAAATTTGCACATTCTTGTGTATGCCATTGATCAACTTTACTATGAACAATGAAGGACTGTAAAGTTCTGTAATCTGAATTTCCATAAAATTTTTGTAATCCTTGAATTTTAGAGTCAGATACTTTAGGAGTCTGACGCTCATAAGCATAAAGTACTCCAAGACCTATAGAAAAAGATTCCTCTGTTAATTTAATAACCTTGAACAAGTTTTTGAGTTGAGTCTAATTTAGGTTCTGAAGTGCGTTGGTTTCTTAAACATCCAAGTCCTTTAGCAAAACGTTTCCATAGTTCCGGGTGATTTTCTTCACCTTGTTCTTCTTCTATAAGATTACCAAGTAATATTTGTCTAGCTTGTAGTATATCACTACATTTGGAATGTATTGCACTTAATATAACGTGGGAAAGCTGTAACGTGATGATAATATTCTTTTGTGTAAATTTGTAAAGTAGAATGAGTAAGTTTTCCCATATGCCATAATTGAAAAATGGATGATTTAAGAGGTTATATTGCTCAAGATTTTTATATTAAGCTGTGCTAAAAATTTCATCTTACCTCCTCTTAGTAAATTTATAAATCTGATAATTGTTTGTTTTATCTATTATTACAGAATGCCATTCTGCTAAAAGATTAAGAGGCAAAAAAGTATCTCCATCATAATTTTTATTTATTTTTGTAAGTAAAAATTCATCAATAAGATTTTGTTCTAGGAAAAGAGTTGCTATTTCTGTCCCTCCAACCATAAAAATTTTTTTATCAGTAAAAGGTTTTATTACCTGCCAAAAATCATCTAAGGATTTAATAAAAAATATATTATTATAAGATTGTAATGGTGTATTTCTTGAAAAAACAATACAAATACAATTTTTTAAAATCTTTGTAGGTATAGAGTCAAAGGTTTTTCGTCCCATGACTATAATATTATTTTTTACCGTCTGATAAAAATATTCAAACTCCTTAGTATAAGACCAAGGCATCTGACCTTTATTACCTATCACCCCTTGTGGGTCACATGCCATTATACCGATGATTTTTCTATTTTTCATAAGATATAGTTAATCATATGGTCTGCTACAAAAAATTTTTGATGCTCTATAACATTATGCACTCGTAAATAATCAACTACGTTTTCCATTAAATATTTTGATATTGCTATTATTTCTAAGTCTCTTTCCGATGCTTTGGAATTATAAAAAGCGGAAATATAAGATTTTCGTGAGTGTCCTAACAATATCTCACATCCTAGATTTTTAAATTCTTTAATATATTGTAATATATAAATTTTGATAAACGGATTTTCCAAAACCAATTCCAGGATCAAGAATGATATTTTTTCTATCAAATCCACATTTTTCTAATTTTGTTATTTCTTGCTCTGTCCATATATTTAAGCTAGCAAGCGGAGATTTATCGAAATCAAGACATTTTTGTTTTTGCGGTGGAACGGTTAATGAATGCATAGTAATAATTTTACAATTATAATCGGCAATTAATCGTAATGTATAATCATCTAGATTATTTTTAACCAAGTTGATACAGGAAATAGGGTATTTTTTTTAAAACACGTTTAATTACTTCAGGAGTAAAACTATCAATACTGACTATAACTTTTTTTTCCTTTATAACTTCCTTAAGCTCTTCAAGAACATTATTAAGCCTTGCATATTCTTCATCTTCATTAATAATTAAAGCAGAAGGACGTGTTGATTGTGATCCAAGCTCAATTTATTGTAGCCCCTTCATTTATCAAGCGTACAAAATTTCTAACGGCATCTTCTTTATGAAAACTCAATCCTCCATCAGAAAAAGAATCAGGAGTAATGTTTAAAATAAGGACAAATTGAGGATTTAAAACAAGAGAGCGTATAACTCCTTGATGTTCAATTAAATGTGCTATTTCTGCAAAGGTTTTATTGTTGTAAAAATTATTGATCGGACATGAATAACGACATTCCAAGCTTAAACCTGCAATTAGATGAATAAGAAACGGTCTGTTTAATATTTCAGGATGCGGTATCTTTAAATCAGGTAAATCTATATGGCAATTATTCCAAAGTAGGATATCTAAGTCAATAACTCTTGGAGACCATTTATCGTAAGAGCTTGCTCGACCTAGTTGTTTTTCAATCTTTGTTAAGCTCAATTAGAAGTTTACTAGGCGTTAAAGTACTTTTGCCCTGCACCACCATATTTAAATATGATTTATCCCAAGCTTTATCTGCATTAGGTTGTAGAATAGCTTGTGTTTCAAAAATAATAGCTTGCTTAAGCGATATAAAATTACAACTTTTTTAGTGAATTTAGAGCTTTTTTAATATTTAAAAGTTTATTACCTAAATTACTGCCTATAGAAATATAAATCATAGTGTCTCCTTTCCTGAATAAGAAAAAGAAACTCCGCCATGCACTCCTGAAACCGGTGATTTTAATTTAGTAACGGTTACTTTAGAAAAATCTTTTCTAATTTAGATTCGATAAAATTTTGATAAATAATATCACATATATTTGTGCGGCTAAATACTCGATAAGATTAAAGTGATTTTCTTGAGAAAGTTTTTGTACTAGCCGTACGATTTTTGCATAACAAACAGTATCATTTATATTATCCGTTACAGTAGCAAGGGGAGGAGTTGAGAGAAAGAGTTTTATGTTAATTTTTACAGGTTGAGCGTGGTGTTTTTCTTGAGTACTGCAGCCAAGATGTACCCAAGTTATTAGTTCCGCAATATTAAGTTTACATAATTTAAGTTGAAAGCTTAATACCTATCATAATATTAATGTTAGTTTAGTATAAGCTCTTTATAAAAAGATACAATAGTTAAATTGATATACCGCCACTTTTTTTAAAGCCGACATGAGATTTTTCAAGTTTTTTAATAAGTCTAGGTGAATATGATTTAATTTCTTGTTCCTTGCCGCCTTCATATTTTTTAGCGAGTTTCATGCCCCCTTTGATCATATTATAGGCGAAGTTCATTAGCTTCGTTTCGCCTGCTATTCTTTTTGGGTTCATAAACATATAAATTTGGTAAACGGCAAAGCTTTTTAATAAACGTTTTAAGTCTATTCTAGCTTGTTTGGTTAAACCTTGTAATTTGTCTTTTGGGTTTGTAAGGTTTTTATTAGCATCTCTAACTATTTTAGAATGCTGATGCATTAAATAATTACTGACTTCGGCAACATTCTTGTTAATGAGTTTCTCATCCATTTTAAGCATTTTAAGCTTTAAGTTTTTAGTTTTACCTAAATACTTACGGATTAATAAGATAATCCGACTTTGCAGTTGAGTTAGATCCATAGTTTGTTCATTTAAGATAGAAAGCATTCGTTCCATCTCATGCTCAAATTCTTCATTTTGGCTTAATTCTTCAAAAATTTCCTCTACCTCTTTACTTTCAAGTACAAGATCGTCACTAATACCCATTAATGCATCTTTTATTTGATCAGCAATTTTTTTGGTATCTTCAGAAAATTGATTATTTGTCATAATCTAATTCATCGTTAAATATAGCTATTTTTATACTAGCACCACATTTCTGCTTGTCTATAAAAATTGTATTAAGAGATATTAAATTTTTCTCATTGAGGCTAACTCTGAGGAATTATAACAAGCACCTAACATATTGCTAGAATCTTCATTATTATTATAATATGGTCTAAATGAAGAATTAAGGTGTAAATCATCGAACTTCAGTAAAGGTTCTTTAAAGTATGAATCATGTGACCGGTTTGTCGTAATATTCGTATAATTTTTCTGTTAAATTTTTATATTTTTCAGTTTTTTGTATAAATTTAAGTTGACTACACGGTGAAGAAATTATTGATGTTAACTCTTTAGACAAATCATATAATATTCCATAAGGTTTAGGTCTTCCTTGTTCTTCTATGAGAGCTTTCGTATTAAGACAAAATACTTTTAGTGAATCTTGCAGACTTTTTTCTGATATATCTAGATTATATTGGTTATAAAAATCACCTTGGCTTGAATATAATTCAATTATTTCTGATGCTAATTTAGCTTCTTTTGCTGTATTTTCTTTTGCTGTATTTTCTTTTTTAGTTCTGATTCTTTTAGATGTAATAATTCATTAAAAGCTTCTTTTGCATAAGATATATGAGTAGTATTTTTAAAATATTCTAAAGCTTTTACATAATTTCCGCTCTTAAATTCAATCTTCCCAAGTTTTATATTTGCCTCTTCAGAACCAAGGCTAGCAGCGTTTTCATACAATCCTATTGAGTTTTTAGATAGTTTTGTTGAGCCATTAGGTGTACAGATTTGTGCTTGTTGACAATAAATTTTTGCTAATTGATGTTTATATAAGTTTTCGTTTTTATAACAATCATTAATAGATTTGTGAGTTTCTTTTAGTAATTTTCCTAATAAATTATAAATAGGTAGCGCTTGATCAGGTAACACAGGCTGATGTAAAAGCTTATCATATATTACTTTATCGAGATTTTGAGATATTTCTGTAATAGATTTAGAGGCGGTAATATACTTCCAAAGAGATTTAGCTTCTTGCTTGCTGACTGAGCCTATTAGTTTTTCTAAATTACTAATGCTATTATTTATAGTTATACCTAATATATTATTAAAATTCTTAAAGCTCTTTGTTAAAAATAATTTAATATTATCTAAATTTTCAACATCAGTGCTAGAATTGTTAATATGCTGTAAAAAGTTTTTATATATATTATTGATTGCTTTTAAGTCTAAAACATCGTTATTTTTGATATCTTCATAAAATTTTTCAATAGTCTCATTTAATTTGTTATAAAATGAATCTTTATCTTTGCATATTGTATGCTTAAATGATTCTAATAACTTTTCTTTTATATTATATGCCCCGAGGTAAATAAATCGTTAAACCATTTTGCAGAATTAAGTGTAACCAAATTTTCTTTTTCGGAAAATTTGATGTTAGATAAATATAGTTAAGGTGATTTAGAAGATTCTCTAATTTATTTTCTGATTTCGGTGTTTCTAAAAGCTGATTTAATTTTTTAACGGTTTCTAAGAAATTTCCTATAGTTTTGGCATTGTCTTCTAACTGTTTATAATAATTTACTATATCTATTAATTGTTTCAATTTGTCTGTTTTAGGCAAAACATCTTCAAAACTTTAAATTATTTTCTATATATGTTTTAAGCTCATTGATACTAATTGGTACTTCTTTATTAATTATATTTATAGAATTTAAAATATATGTTAAATTTTCGCCGTCGATTGTTATTTTATTATATTCATCTAGAATGATATAATTATCATCTCTAATATTTAATAGCTTTGTATAGTCTTTTGCTTGCTCGCTAGCTTGAAGTAAAAATAGAATCTTTTATTTTATTAATGATACTCTTTTGTTCATCGCTAAAATTACCGAGTTTTATAGTTTCATCAATAATTTTAGATATACGAGTATGATTATTGCTTGTTTGGGCTATCAGTCACTACTATAGATAAATTACCTTCATTTATATCAATATAATTTAGTAAATTGTTCAAATATACCGACATTGGCTTTGACAAGGGAAAAGTTAGAATTTTTTGTAGGAAAAATTTGTCAATAGTAGATTCAGAGGATGAATTAGCCGCATCCAAATAAGAACTGTTATATGTTAAATATTTTGCGTTTTTTATATAAAAACTATCTAAAATATTTGAACTTGTGGTTAGACTTTTTTTGAGCAGTCCCAATCTCCATACTCATTACTTTCTAATATTAATTCACCGTCTTTAAGAAAATTAGCTATGAGCTTTAAATCTTCTTTCTCTTGCCCTAATATAATTATAGCTTTATTACTCCTATCAATAATAGATTCATATTTCTCATTATCTTTATTATTAAGTCGATAAAATTTTTATCCTTTACATATTGGATATAAAATGTTCCATTTCTGCTTCCTTTATTTCTTCTTTTTTCAACATCATTATATCCCTCATATTTTCTGCTTTATTGTGTTCAATATTATTTGTTATTTCAAACGAATTTTGATTTAGGAGTGTGTTTGTATCGGTTGAGTTGCATTGTTGTTGTCATTTAGTATTTGAAATAGTACTATCTACTATTTCCGTATGTTCTTGTTTTTTAAATTTATCATTTAAACGTTTTACATAAACGGTATAATTGTACATAATTAATCCGTTTCTTAGTTGTTTTTTATTTAATAATCTTAACTCAAAAAATTTCAATTTAGTTAATAAATTAATTAATTTTAACTAAAAATATCACAATTTAGATATTACGATATTTAATATACTGAAAGATGATTTTTATTGCATATATGATAAGAATAAGTTTTATTATAAATAAATATTAATAATTACTTAGGTTATGAGAAATAATAAAAACCAAATGTATATTATAAAAATTTTTATAGCCCTAGCTATGATTACGGGCATAATATTTTTATGTTTATTGTATTCTTCATTAACTCCGTCTCAGCTTAAGATTGGTGCGAAAACTAGTAATATGGACGATTCGCCTAAAATTAAGTTTACTCTTATAGATCAAGAAGGAAAGAAATTTGATAGTACCCATTTGCAAGGTCATTTAAGTTTGATTTATTTTGGTACTACCTATTCCTTATATGACAATCAAACACTAAAAAGAGTAGAAGATATTATTAAGATTTTGAAGAAAGAGAATATTTTAGTACAAGTAGTTTTTATTACTCTAGATTCTGAGCATGATACAAGTGAAGTATTAAAAAAATATTTAGAAAAAATAGATGATAATTTTATAGGTTTAACAGGGAGAGTCCAAGATATTGAACAATTAGCAGATCAACTTAAGGTCTTCTATACATCCAAAATATTTGATGTAAAAACAAACAAATATGAATTACAACATTCTAATTTTGTGTATTTAATTAGCAGTCAGGGAAAATTTTTAAAGCATTATTACTTAGGCTTACCGAAAAATGGTTAACAGATAATCTCTAAGCATTTCCTATTTGTGATGAGAAATGTATTTCATCAATGCCTAAGTGTTTTAATGCATTATGCCATTTACTTTCAGGATTATCGGCAAAAATAAATTCTTTATTACAATCCATAACCAGCCATAGATTTGTCTCTAATTCTTCTTCAAGTTGCCCTGGTTTCCATGCTGTATAACCGACAATGAATAAGCTATTTTTAGGTCCTTTACCGAAAGCTATATCTTCTGAAATTTCTAAATTAGAGCTTACTGCTAAATCATTATGGAAATCCAATAACAAATTTTTATTATAATCGCTAGAATGAAGAAAAAACCCTTTTTCATGTTCTACGGGTCCGCCAAGATATATAGGAACCATAACCGGGGTTGTTATTTTGTCATTTTTTATTTTAAAAAACGATTTTAAATCTATATGATTTACTAAGCGGTTAAATATTAATCCTATTGCTCCTTCTTCCGTGTGTGATAACATATAAATTAAGGATTTATGGTAAATGCCTTTTGTAATTACATGCGGTGTAGCAACTAGTGTTTTACCGGATAAGTTATGAAAAATTTTATCGCCCATAAATTAAACTTTAATTATATAATATATAAGATTTAAATCCAATTATTCAATAGAAGTTAACAATAATGGTCACATTTTTTGATATTACTATTTTTGCTATTATTACTCTTTTCTCATTTTTCGGCTTATATCAAGGCATAATCGGGTTTGCAACTAGAATACTCGGTTTTATTACTTCTATAATGTTAGGATATTTTTTATATCCATATATTTCTGACCTAATCGGGAAATATATGGATAATGAGGTTATAAGAATAATTATTGCCGGTGTTATATCTTATGTTATTGCTTTAATTTTATGTGTTTTTATAGTTTATAAATTTCTTGCTATAATTTCATTTATGAGAAACGGTTTTATTGACAGATTCTTAGGGCTATTAGCAGGATTTGCCGTAGGTACTACTATCTCGTTAGTACTATTTTTTATAACAATGATCTTTACTTCTGAAAACTATTTTAAAAGTAAATCTTTAAAAGATTTTGTAGTAAGTAGCAAACAGAGCAAATATGGAGGAGTACTGAAAGTTGCCGTTACCACTGATTATTTAGATGAATTAAGTAAAAATATTATAGTTATAATTCCAAACGAGACTTTAAAATCTATTGAAATATTTGAAAATAAAGACCTAAATAATTTCAAAAACTCTCTTAAGAAATCGAATGATTCTAACGATGATGATGATGAATAGGATGTTATTTTGACGTCATTGCGAGGAAATTACGACATTATTGTGCGAATTGAAAAACGCACTCGGTGTCATCCCGTGGTCAAACCACGGGATGACAACGGAAAACTGATCCACACGGGCAATGCCTGCTCGCAATGATGATTACCTACCAAACAAACACCATAACCCCTACCTTTCATTAAACCAGCCTATTTCCCTTAAATTTCATAAATCACGCCATCGTAAATAATTAATAAATATTAACTAATAGTAAATTTATTCATTAATTATTATGTGTTGTAAATAAATAGTGTATAATGACTGATAAGTTAAGTGGTAAAATCATTAAAAGCAATAAGTTATAGGGGAAATTATAACTAATAAGAACAAAATTTTTTTTAATAAACTTTTACTAGCAACCAGTAGTATTATTGGGCTGCTTGCAAGCATGGGAGGCTTTGCGGCGGATATTATTCCGGCGGGAAATCCATCTTCTAATATAGGTACGATGAATAATTGAAGATATAATCACAACCATTATCTTCCACAAGATAATGACAATATTATTATCGCAGAAAATAACCATATGGTTAATTTTGCCCCAAATATTAATGATATTAATCTTTATGGTTTTAATGGGGTATTTACTATTATTGAAGGCAATCCAACTACAAGAGTTAGTATTAACAATATAACTAACGTTGACAATCTGCAAACTCAAAGGGCAGTTCAAAATGCTTTAGGAGCACCTCTTGCATATGGCGCCAATAATAATAATGCAAAAGCAAAGCTAAAGCTTATAAGCGGTAATGGAACAGGTTCTGAGCTAACCATTACCGGTAATGATATTAGTGCCGTTGAATCTATTGAGCTTGTATTTAAAGAAAAAGTTGATATGAAACATCGCAACGGCAGTGTAATAGATACAGGGAATTTAGAGTTTATAAGTTTTGGGAAGGTAAGGGTTAATAAAGGTTTTACCGGTAATATTACTAATACTAAAACTATTAGTATGAGAGGAGAGGTAACTTTCGTAAAGATTCCTGATATTTATGAAATCGGCTCACAAACCAAACAAGTTTCTAAAGTGATGTTTGAAGGTAATCATGAACACAAATTGCATAATGATATTCATTCTAGACAAACTAATTTTGATTCGGGAACTTATAATATTTGCACGCAGGATATTACAATTAACGGTAACGTTAATGGCTCGACATTCGATCTTAGACGTAACGTAATTCTTACCGGTGATGTAGTACTTGAAGGTAATATTACTATAAATGCTTTAGGAGAAAGCGGTATAGTTTTTCAAAATCTCCCTACGGCATTCGGTACAAATATTGTGATTAATATTAATAGGGTTCACACGGCGAATGATGTAGCCGCCCTATCAATTTTGAGGATGAGTAATGGAGATGGATTTGTTCCTAATGGATATACTTATACTGCAGCAAACCGGTACAGGTGTGAATGATATGTATGTCACTGGTAAGTCCGGTAACTTAACTACAGGGATTGCAGGCATAAAATTAACCGCTCCTAAGAGATTATCAAACGATACTCAAATAGTACCGGGACTACATGCTTCTGTAGAAAATAGCTTTAGCAATAAGCAACCTAAGGTGAAAGCTAGATTTATTTGGGTAGATAATTACTTTGAGAACACTACAAGTAGCAGCACACCGAAAGTCGGCTATAATGTAGGTACAAGTTTACTTACCGCTCATAAGAATATTGAGCTATTTGCAACGTATAACTGTAATTTACACAGCAAATATACTAGCCACCAAAGGTTCATAAAGTTAAAGATATTGTTCTAAAAATATCATTCCTGTGCGGGATACCAAATCGTCATTGCGAGCAGCCGTAGGCTGCGTGGCAATCTCATGAAATAATAACAAACTCCTGAGATTGCTTCGTCAAATTACTTTGTAATTTTCCTTGCAATGACGCAAAAACAAATATCCACGCAGCAATGCCTCATCGCCTTGTGAATTCCTTGCTCTTTTTGAAGTTAATCTTCGTCTACCATTCTTCATTTCACATCAGTATACTCATAATTCCCTAACCGGTTTTAGTACTAACTTTTTGTTACTAAAGATATTGATTTTAGAAAAGAAATTACTTTTTGGCTTTTTAAAATCACGTTGATAATTTTCACCGGTGATAGCATTATAGCTAGTAATTAAAGAAGGTATAACCTCGTTATAATATATTTTATAAAGGTCATGCATAGTTTCTTTGGTAGTTAAATATCCCCATTTTACGGTTTGTTGCGGTACTCTTGCTAAGGCTTCAATGCAGGCTATCGCTTCTTCAATTTCAGGGTTTTTATTTTTATACACGTCAGCTGCCGGTGATAAATTAGCTTGCATATCTTTAAACATAGCATCAATCATTAATGCCATATATTCATCAGTTTTAAATTTTCTTACAAATATTAGATTATTCCTACTGCTATAATTTAGAAGCTGAAATTTATATATAAAAATCATGAATTTTATAGCATAAACTTTTAAGCCACTAACTTTATTTGCATTATAAAATTTAAGTTTCGTTTCATAATCTAATTGCTTTTTCATACCTGCTTTAAGGAGCTTACTCAGCAAATTATGACAATGTATTATGTCATTTTTTCTAGCAATTCGTACTTTATCGGTAGCTTTAGTACCGGAAAAATTAGCCGAATGGCGAGTTATTTGCCTGCCTTTATCATCTCTCTTTATATCGGCAAAATGCCCAAGCTCTTGGGCTGCGATAATCTGAAGTCTTGCTGCCGCAGCAAAGCCGTTGCCGTAAGTCGGATGATCTTTATTGTTTTCAGCAAAAGGATTACCGCCGCATGAAACAAAAATAGCTACGTCCTTGCCGTTAGTGCTTTGCATACCGCTATTACCGCCTACTCGTTGCCAGCTAACCATATCCATCATATCGCCGATATTATGTGAGTAGGTAAGAAATACTTCCGTCTTATTAAGAAGAAGCCACCTTATTACGATCGGATGAGCCGACTGAACAAAAATACGTGCTAGCATTTCGGTTACTTCTTTCTTAACCGGCTGTAGCTTTTGTATTTGCTTTTTTAAATTATCGAAAATTGATTTTATTTTTTGATCTGAAGCGGAATTTTTGTATAAATTTTGAAAAAGCTTGGTAGTTTCAGGGATTAAATGCGGGCTTGTTAGCTCTTCTTGACTAACCATTAAGCTTATATTAAGAGCAGGTTCGGTAAACCTTGCAAAATTGCAGCAATCATCGGTATCTATCCGTAATTTACCGGACTTAATTAATTGCATAGCCAAATGCTCATACTCTATTTCCATGTCCTGCTTATAAATAGCAGGAACACGGTCAAGAATGTGATATATGCTAGTCATTTTAAAAATTTAGTGGTTATTTTCTACATTACTTGTTGGTAGTACATCATCATTTTCGTCTATATTTAAAGGTATGAGCTCTAAGTTAAATACAAGCTCAGGTTCATTAGGTACGTGCTTCGGTTTAGGTTCTTCTTCAAATATGAGGTTTACAACAACATCTACCTTAGGGAATACTGTATCAAAGCAATCTTTAAAAAATTTATTTGACGATTTTAACTTTATTGCATCTAATGCTTTTTGTCTACCATCTTTATTTTTAATATATATGTTAATTGCCTCTCTCCTAAAAAATAAATGAGGATAATCATCGAAAATTTTTGTAATTAGCTCCGGCTGTTGCTCGCTAAAATATTTGAGACATACCTTATTACCATATCTAAATATTTTATATGCTAAGAATAAGACAAAACAACCTTGTTCTTCTTCAGTAAATTTATCAGCAAAATATTTTTGATTAAGAAAATCTTCAACTCCTCTTCTGATACCGGTTGAAGAAATCGCTATTTTTTTAAAGTGGTTTTGAGCAATCAACCGAAAAGCAAGATATCTTTATACTTCGCAGCTGTCCGCTTTTTGCTTTCTCAGTTATTATTTCAGATTCAGGTACTTGCTTTTCCATTTGCCATAAATCGTACTCTACATTGCCGGAAGTAGTTTTCTTTATATCATCCCATGATGTGCTTAATTCTTCTTTTGTAGTAGTTAAAATTTGATTTAACAACGATTTAGAACTCTTTAATATATCCTCTGCATGATGATACATATAACTAATCAAAGAAATAGCATCTTGAAACGCTAATTTTTCCATAGGATTACTATTCATTTCTTTGATATTATTTGGTATCATAACGAAAAAATTTATTGTGCATTGGCAATTTAGTCGTAAAGAAATTACTGAAATCTGTCTCATTATTTTTTTTTGATTTCTACACTCCTTAAATTAGCAAAAAGTAAAGCTAATTTCTGTAGATCTTGTCCTACAGGTACGGTTATATCAGATTGTTTATTAATCATTTTACAAAATTTAGTAAGTACATCTACTAGCTTTTTTTCTTCCTTAGAGTTAAACATATTATCACCGGCATCATGCAGAACTGCTATTAGAGCAGTGGCAATAGAATTTAAAAAACCAGACGCTGCTATGTCGCCAAGATAACAAACCCATTTTATAAGAGAAGAGGCACTCACACGTTAAATACCCTGCATCAGGAACTACTAGACCGCTACTTACAGCACTAGCAGCAATACATACATTGTTGTAAAGCCATATTAAAACATTTATAATATTCTTCTAATTTAGGGTTAATGACTTTCAATTCTTTAATTTGGTTGTTTATATCTGCAGTATACCCAACATTTGCAGATTGTAACATTTTTTTATGTCTGCAATTGCTTGCGCATGTCGAGCTATATCGTGGTCATGTTTAGCTATTATGCTTATTAATGCATTTAATGTTTGACTCACTTCTATTATATCATGCGAATCTTTATTATTAAACGAAGTTAATTGACTACTATCTCTCGATAACATCGGTGAATTATTAGTTTTATTAAGTTCTGGAGTTATTTGACTGAGAATTTCCTGAAATTCTTCCTCATTCTCTGGACAAGATATATATATATTTGTTAAGTACAGTACCAGCTTCGCTTAATTTGCCTGCTTTATAAAAAGCTTTTCCTAATAAAATATCAGTATCTTTAGGTTTAGATGTATATAGAGCTGTTTGTCGTAATGAAGCTACTGCCTTAAGGTAAAAAGGTCTGTTTGTTCAACATTATTATAATACTCTCCCCAACACAAGTAAGTGATGCCTTCATAATAATAGATGTGTAGAAAACCTTTATATTATTTAATTTAAGGTAAATATATTAAGTGCTTCTTTATATTCATTTTTACTTAAAAGTTCTCTTCCTTTAGAGATTAATTGGTTTACGATCTCTTTCATATTCTAATCTATTATTAGTTAATTGTTTAAATCATATTATGGCCGCCGTTGATAGAAATAGTCTCACCTGTGATAAATCCGGCATTTTCATCAACTAAAAATGCCACGGCTCTAGCTATTTCTTCCGGCTGTCCTAGTCTTTTTTTGGGGATACTATTAACGATTTTAACAAGCACGTCTTCGGGTACTGCTCCTACCATTTTGGTTGCAATATACCCTGGAGCTATACAGTTAATGGTGATATTTTTAGAAGCAGTTTCACGAGCAAGGGCCTTAGTAAAGCTGATAATTCCAGCTTTAGCAGCAGAGTAATTAGTCTGCCCAACCTGCCTTGCTTGAGCATTAATTGAACTGATATTTATTATACGACCGTAATCTTGGTTTCGTATCTGCTCCATTACGCTACTAGACATATTAAAGCAAGAATTGAGATTAATGTTAATCACATCATTCCAATCTTGATGACTCGTTCTATGTAGCATTTTATCTTTGGCAATACCGGCATTATTTACAAGAATACTTACCGGTTTTTTAAACTCCTCTTCAATTTCCTTTACTGCTTTTCTACATTCTTCAAAATCCGCAATATTCCAGCGTTTGGTTTTTATACTGTATTTTTCTTCTATTTCTTTAGCAGTGTCGTAATTGCTGAAAAAATTAGCAACTACCGTAAGACCCTTATTTTTTAATTCTAAAGCGGTAGCTTTACCTATTCCTCTAGTACCACCTGTTACAATTGTAAGTTCTAACATTATTGCTCCATACCTATATTTTGACTTTTATTAAATTTAACCGGTGGGGTTATACTTAGTTTAAGCTGTGATACCGATTTAGTTAACGGTTTAACAACTTTCCTATCACTGCGTATTGCGATAGATTCTCTAGGGTGATTTTTTTCATATTCTGCATCTATCTTTTATCCATCTTTTTTTTGTCTGCAATTTTATTAGTTTTAGCAGTTAATGCCATTATAGCAGCAAGTGTTTCTTTTCTACTTTTTGGAATGACTCTTTTATTTTCTTTTTTATAGTGCCGTAACAACCTATTGTTGCACCGCCTACATAAATACTACCTGCTTGCTGAGTAATATGACAGTTTTTAAGTAATTGTTTATCGATGTCTGTTTCTTTTTATACCGGTATATTTTTTGATACTGCTTGAGATATTTTATTATGTTCATTAAGCCCTTCTCTATCTTTACCGCTGGCACACATTGTGCATATTTCTTCCTGAGGTAAATTTATTAAACTAGTGGTTTTAGTTTCTTGTTTATTTTGTCTTATTTTTGCTGTTAAATTACTTAAGACATCTGATATATTTAGATTAATATTTTCTTTATCAAAAGATATAACAGGAAGTTTTGTCTCGAAGGATACTCTAAAAGGAATATCTGCTTGTTCAATATTTTTTCTTAATGTTACAGCTTTTTTTAATATTTCTTTTTCCTGATCCGTTAAATTTGCATTGTTAATTGTTTCTGCTGCATTTCCTTTAGGTTTATTTATCCTAAAAAAATGTTCAAATTTGCTTCTCGGTTTAATATGTGCTTTTAATTCATCAATTCCTTTTTCAGTCGGTAAATTTTTTGCTATTTTGTTTAAAGTATCACTCACTCCTGCAAAGTTATTTGTTACTCCTATAAGCCTAAATAAATTAAGAGGAGTATTAGTATTTTTCCCACCGACATTTTCCATAGATTTTTTTGTCTGATCAGCAATTGTGGGATCATTGCCAGCTCCTATAGGACCTGAGTTTAATGTATTAGTATGAAGAATAACGCCGTCTTCAAGCCATTCTTGAACTTGGCGTGCATTTAATTTGGTAATTTTTTGTCTAGAATCTATATCATTTGAAATCGAAGCTAATGTACCTGCATGTTTAGATATAAGCAATGTTTCAAAATTTTTACCGTCTTTGTCGGTTATTGCCCCAATTTTCTCAAAGGCGTTTTTCATGCCAACAATTTGTCGTAACTGGGTTGGGATAACATGCCTACCGTTTTAAATTGTATCAGTATACTGATCAACAAGCTTCCTCTCGCATTCAGGCATTACATTATACCAGTTTTTACCGTCTCTATTTTGATATTCTTGCTTTTGTTCTTCTGTCAAGTCTTTAAAAGCTACTTCCGCTTCGACTACAATATGCTCTTTTCCCTCATCATTGATGACTTTTGACAAAGTGACTATATTACAATGCTCATCATTGAAATTTTGAAAATCTTTAGCAACATTTAATTTTTTATGAGCATTTTTAATATCATTTTTTCCTAGCAATTCAGCAACACTGTCAATTTCAGCTTGCCTATTTTTGAGATGTTTTCTTGTGATTTTTCCATATTCAAAGCATTAAAACTATTAATAAATTTTACTGTTTTTTTATTTAATTTCAGCACAAGCTCAGGTTTATTTTGCCCTTTGCTATGTTTATCGCTCCTCTGATAGCATTTAAATATTGCATTTCAAAAGCTTTAGTGCCTAAAACAATTTTTTCATTGGGATTGTTACGACCGTCACGTATTAATATTGGAGTTTCACCGTTTTTTCCTTCAATTTTCGCTCTATTTGTTTCTAAAGTAACGCCTACTCCGGGTGTGGTTAAAAATTCTTTTGTATGATTTAATAAAAACTCCTTATCGTTATCAAATTGTTTTTTTAATGATGAAAGCATTATAAAATTCTATATGTAGTTGTGCATCTCTTGTTATTTTAATTAAAAATTATTATATAAAAATAGTTTAGTTAAAAATATTTAACTTTATTAATTAAAATATATTATTTATATGAATATTGATAAATTTACTGCACATGCTAAATCAGTGATAGCTAGTAGCCAATCACTTGCTGCTAAAAATGATCATCAGCAAATATTACCTTTGCATTTATTATCTAGTCTTTTAAGTGAAGAAACAGGTATAATTCAAACCCTTATTAATAATACTGGCGGTAATATAAACTTATTAAAAGATCAAGTTCAGCTAGAACTAAATAAAATCCCAAAAGTTCAGGTTGAGGGAGGGGGACAAGTTTATTCTTCTGCTGAAGCTCTTAAAGTTTTAGAAAAAGCTAGTAGCATTGCTAAAGACAGTGGGGATAGCTTTGTAACCATAGAGCGTATATTTGAAGCATTAACGTATGATAATACTATAGCCGGTAAAATTTTAACGAATAATGGAATTAATAATAAAAAAATAGCAACAGCTATTTTACAGTTTCGTAAAGGCAAAAAAGCAGATACCGAATCGGCAGAAAATAGTTACGATGCTTTAAAGAAATATGGCAGAGATGTAACAGAGCTTGCCGAAAGCGGTAAGCTTGATCCGATCATCGGACGTGATGAAGAAATAAGAAGAACGGTGCAGGTACTATCACGACGTATGAAAAATAATCCTGTATTGATTGGAGAACCTGGAGTCGGTAAAACTGCTATAATAGAGGGGCTTGCACAACGAATATTTAGTAAGGACGTACCTGAATCGCTTATTAATTGCCGTATTATTGAGCTTGATATGGGAGCTTTAATAGCGGGAGCTAAATATCGAGGCGAATTTGAAGAACGTCTTAAAGCAGTGCTTAGCGAAATCAAAGAATCAAGCGGTGAAATTATTTTATTTATCGATGAATTGCATCTATTAGTCGGTACGGGAAAAACCGACGGTGCTATGGATGCCTCGAATTTATTAAAGCCGATGCTTGCTCGTGGTGAGCTGCATTGTATCGGTGCTACTACTCTAGATGAATATCGTAAATATATCGAGAAAGATGCGGCACTTGCTCGTCGTTTTCAGCCTGTTTACGTGAGTGAGCCGACGGTTGAGGATACTATATCAATACTTAGAGGAATTAAAGAAAAATATGAGCTGCATCATGCAGTGCGAATTTCCGATAGTGCAATAGTTGCAGCAGCGACGTTATCAAACCGTTATATTACCGATCGTTATTTACCTGATAAAGCTATTGATTTGATTGATGAAGCTTGTAGCCGTATGAAAATAGAGCTATCAAGTAAACCAGAAGAGCTTGATGAGCTGGACCGTCGTATTATTCAGATAAAAGTAGAGCTTGCAGCACTTAAAAAAGAAAATGACGAGCATTCTAAAAAGAAAATAGAGCATTTAACTACAGCATTAGAAAAATTAGAGTCTCAATCCTATGATATGGGAGCTAAATGGCAAGCTGAAAAGGCTAAACTACAGCAAACACAAAAGCTCAAAGAAGAACTAGACCGTAGCCGAAACGAGCTTGAACGTGCCGAACGTGATGCTAATCTCGCTAAAGCTAGTGAGCTAAAATACGGAATTATACCTGAGATTATGAAAAAGATTCAGGAAGCCGAAAGTATGGATAATAAAGGGCTGTTAAAAGAAATTGTATCGGAAAGCGATATAGCAAGTATTATCTCTCGTATTACTGGTATTCCAATTGATACGATGCTATCAAGTGAACGTGAGCGTCTGCTTGTGATGGAGCAGAAATTACGAGAATCGGTAATAGGGCAGGATAAGGCAATTAAAGGTGTTAGTGATGCGGTAAGAAGATCACGTGCAGGGATTCAAGATATTAACCGCCCACTTGGTTCGTTCTTATTCTTAGGACCGACCGGAGTCGGTAAAACCGAGCTTACCAAAGCTTTAGCTGGTTTTCTTTTTGATGACCGTAATGCAATACTTCGTATAGATATGTCGGAATATATGGAGAAGCACGCTATTTCTCGCCTGATAGGAGCTCCTCCCGGCTATATCGGATATGATCAAGGCGGAGTGTTGACGGAGGCAGTAAGACGCCGTCCTTATCAGGTAATATTATTTGATGAGGTTGAAAAAGCCCATCCCGACATATTTAATATTATGCTGCAAATACTTGATGAGGGAAGATTAACAGATAGTCAAGGTATAACGGTTGATTTTAAGAATACTATAATAGTTTTAACGTCTAATTTAGGTGCTGAGATACTCGTTAATCAGAAAGAGGACGAAGATACATATAAAGTAAAGGATGAGGTTATGGAATATGTAAAAGCAGTATTTAAACCTGAGTTTTTAAACAGACTAGACGAGATTATATTATTCCATCGCCTAAATCGTAATAATATTCATGATATAGTTAAGATACAGCTTGAAAGTTTAAAGAAAATTTTACTAGCACAAAATATTATTCTTGAATTTGATGAATCTGCATTAAATTATTTAGCCGAAAAAGGTTATGATCCAAGCTTTGGAGCAAGACCCTTAAAACGTCTTATCCAGCGGGAAATACAAAATAATTTAGCCAAAATGATTTTAGCAGGCGAAATAAGTAGCGGTAAAACGGTTAAAATAAATTCAAAGGATAAAGAATTGAAGGTAACAATAAGTTGATTAATTTTTTCCGAATAACGAATTATCGCATAATCCACTATTCTTGTTAAAGGCACTGTTTAATAATTATTGATTTTGTCATTGCGAGCTATTAAAAGATTTGTTGCATAGCTCAAAAACCGCGTTTGATGTCATTCCTGCAGGAGCGGGAATGACACAAAACGAAAATTCTATAAATTAGTATTAATATTCAATTTCAGATAATGTTATACTTTCAGTACCTGATAATTTATAATAATCACTACTAGTAGAGTTAGGAATTTGTAAGTCAAATAATAGTGCGTTTTCTTCTTTATACGGATCAACTAAGTAAGAATTTGTAATATCTGTAACTATTGGCGATAAATAGGTTGTTGTTTCAATAAGCTTATCAATAGCATTCTGTCCGTCTTTTAATATTTTATCGACTAGTTTTTTATCTTTATAAAAAGTATTTACGGCCCCTATTAAGGCTGTTGATATATCATATATAATAACACCGTTTTTAATTATATTGGTTATATTAGAGTCTAATGTTGCTGTTTTAGAAAAAATTAAAGAAATAACAGTAGGATATTTATTAAATACATTAGGTAGTTCTAAAAAAGTATTTATGGCTGAATAGGCAGAATTGGTTGCTTCTGAAAAACAATAAAATGCTTTGTATATGTTTTCATAATTGCTATTGCTCATAAACTTACCTCTTTTTTATATATGTAATTGCCATGTTTCATGGTAATTACATATCATACTACTAAATTAAGAAGTGTCAATATTAAAAAATTATATTTCTTCTTAGAGGATATCAGTAAATAAATTTTAATTACTAATATCCTCTAAACTCCACCTAGCTTTTGGACAGAAATTCAAAGGAGTAAATAACTTATTATTGTAACGCTCAAGTCCTGCATATGCAATCATTGCAGCATTATCGGTGCATAAGTGGATAGGTGGATAAATAAGCCGATAACCATATGTTTTAGCACAGCTACTTAATATTTTTTGTAAATATTTATTAGCAGCGACACCGCCGGCAATAACTATATTCTGCTTATCAAAATTATTTGTTATTTGTTCATATGCTCTAATAGCATCTTGTACCTTACTACTTAGAATTTCTCCTATAGTAAATTGAAAACTTGCCGCTATATCATTGATTACAGTGTCATTAATTTCCTTTAAATTCATTATTAAAGTACGCACGGCAGTTTTAAGTCCTGAAAAGGACATATTGCAATTACCGCTGTTAATTATAGGTTTTGGAAATTTATATTTATGAGGATCGCCAAGTTTTGCTCTTTTCTCAATTTCAGGTCCTCCGGGAAAAGCTAAGTTTAGCATTTTGGCTACCTTGTCAAAGGCTTCGCCTACGGCATCATCTATAGTAGATCCTAGTATTTTATATTTTCCGAGACCTAAAACTGCTACAAATTGGCAATGTCCGCCCGAAGCTAACAAGAGTAAATAAGGATAAGGAATATTATCGGTTAGTCTTGCGGTTAAAGCATGACCTTCTAAATGATTAATTGCAATAAAGGGTTTTTTTAAAGCACTGCTTAGTGATCTTGCAAACATTGAGCCAACTATAACACCGCCGATTAAACCTGGACCGGAAGTTGCAGCAATTGTACTAATGTCCGTTAATTTAGTGTTGCTTTCTTTTAAAACATTTTTTAATGCTTTATCTAGATG
The DNA here is from genome assembly GCF_000166935.1 of Rickettsia sibirica 246. NCBI lineage: Bacteria > Pseudomonadati > Pseudomonadota > Alphaproteobacteria > Rickettsiales > Rickettsiaceae > Rickettsia > Rickettsia sibirica. The sequence goes on along the minus strand of NZ_AABW01000001.1, from coordinate 614,233 downwards.
CGATAAGTGAGAACGTGCAGCAACTTCAGGTACTACCCCTCCAAAAACTGCATGTTCTGTATTTTGTGAAATGATTATATTAGATAAGATTTCTCGATTTTTGGTGATTATAGAAACAGCTGTATCATCACAGCTTGATTCTATACCTAAAATTTTTATCATTTAAATTGAAACTAATTAGAGGCGTTGTTAAGTAAAAAATGATAGTTTGCGTCATTGTGACAACACCAACACCCGCTTACAATCACGATATCTATCTTTATTTAATAATGCCTAATTAGATACCTTTAAGGTATTTAATTTATTATACAGCTTATAAATAGATTGTTCGGCATCAATAATTTTTTTATTAATTATTTTTAATAGTTTTTCCGAAGATTTTTCTGTTATTTGCGTTGCAGCACTTACTTGCTCCGCTAAATTTTTAAGTGATTCTTGTATTTCTACAAAAGATTTTTTAAATTGTTCTTTGATAGTAATAGATGATTCTTCAAGCTCTTTAATTTTTAAGCATAGATTTTCTAATAAATGATCTATTTTAGTTTGCATTAAAGTCAATTTTTGCTTTTGTTTTTCACTAAGATAGCTTAAAGTTTCTTGCATTTTTGCCTGTATACGTACTTTTGTAGTACGTTCAAGTTCTGAAGCTAAACCGATTTTACTCATTAAAAATATTATCCATTTGTGAACGTCGAAATGATACCATTTTGCACCGTTACGATAATCTGAAGGAAAAGCATGATGGTAATTATGCCAATTTTCACCGAGTAAGAATAATGCCATCCACCAAATATCTCCAGCAGTGCCTTTGTAATATTTTTTACTACCGGCAAAGTGGCATAAAGAATTAACGCAGAAGGTTGCTTGCTGCTGTAGGAATCTACCGAGCCCCATAAATAAAAATCCTGCATATGCCGATTGCATAGTACCACCGACTAAGTAACCGATAAATAAAGGCACGACAATATTCATAAAAGCTGCTATTTGCCAATAATATTTTAGCTGCCATTTTAATAAATTGTTTTTCCCGTGCTTAGCCCAAGTAATGCGATCAATAGACTTATAGCTACCGCTTCCGACTAGCATCCATCCTATATGAGACCACATAAAGCCTAAAAATTTATTATCAAATTTTAAAGGAGTATGTGGATCTTGGTCTTGATCCGTATATCTATGATGTTTATAATGATTCGATGCCCAAGATAAAGCTGGTCCTTGTAATGTTCCTGCAGACAGCATAATTAAGACAAACTCGGCATATTTATTTATTTTATAGGCATTATGAGACCATAACCTATGCAGACCGATCCCAACGGTAATATTATTAATATAATAACTAGCAATTATAAAAATAACTTCAGTTAGCCCTATTCCATAATCAAACGAATATTTAACTACAAGAGATATAATAAAAATAGGATAAAATATTAAAGCAAATAAAGCGGGCTTATTTAGTTTACTTAACATAAAATTTACAATTTTTAGTTATAAAATATATAAATCGGCAACGAATAAAATTATTATACATCAATATTAATAGATATTAACATACTTAATGCATAAATACAAAGAAAATTTTGACAATAAAATTCTAGTTATCTTTTATTTAGACAATAACCGATAAACGAACGGTTGTAATAATTAAATTGTCTTTCCCTAAGACCTCTCTAATCCTATTTATATGAACATCTATGAGACGTTCATTAAAGGTCTCTTCACTTTCCCATAAATATTTTATTATTTCTTGACGCAAAAATACTTCATTTGGAACCTGAAAAAAAAGTTGTAAAATTTTAAACTCAGTAGGACCTAGAGGAATATTCAGTCCGTCTTTGTATACTTTTTCAGTATTTAAGTCAATATTTAGATTCTTAAATTTAATAATATTATCTTGTACAACTGACTTGAAACGTCTCAATAAGCTCTTTAAAGTACCTACACCTACTATTTGCTCAGATAAGAAGGGCTTATAAAAAAATAGTACGTTATATTTTTGTTAGTTATTTATTGTTATTAAAGGATTTTCTTGTAATTCTGCACTAATAATCATGACAACAAGCAGCTGACTAAAAAAAATAAGTTAATGCTTTTTCTAGAGTTGAAGCCCTCATTATATTAAATCCTGCTCTCTCTTATATCAATTACTTAAAGAAATATTAATACTTTTTTATTTTTTTCTTCTATAATTAAAACTTCAGGTAATAGCTTATCAAACACTGAATTAATCTTCATTAATATTTAGTAAATAATTAAAAATTTTTGTAATAATTTTCTAATTTATTAGGGTTTATAGCAAACTTTTTATAAAAAGAAACAGAAATAATAATTTTTTAAAGATAATACTTGAATTTAATAGTTTTAGTTGCTATAAGTAGCTTTATTTTAAAGTTTGTTTGTTGGAGATTCTTATATATCATGAGCTTTTATGAATCAGTTTTTATTATACGTCAAGACGTATCATTAAACGATATAGATAAAATCGTTGATGATTTTGCTAAAATTATTAAAGATAATAATGGCACTATCATAAAAAAAGAATATTGGGGGTTAAGAACTTTAGCTTACAAAATCGGTAATAACAAAAAAGGACATTATTATTTTTTAGGTCTAGATATTACTGGTAATGTAAAAGAAGAGCTAGAAAGAAAAATGAAGCTTAACGAAAATATCATTAGATTTCTTACAATTCAAGCAGATTCAATTAGTAGTGAACCTTCACCGATATTAAAAAATCAAAGTACAGAGAATACTCCGGTAATTGACGTAACGATTAATAGTTAAATTTGTAAGAATTAAGGTTAAAGAATGTTAAAAAGTAATAATGCTAGTGAAACAGCTGCTCACAAGGTAGGAGATAAAACTGCTAAAAAAGTATTTTTTAGAAGACGTAAAGGATGCCCTCTTTCTGTGCCTAATGCACCTGTTATTGATTATAAAAACCCTGAGCTTTTAATAAAATTTGTCTCTGAAGGCGGTAGGATGTTACCAAGCAGGATCACAAATGTTTGTGCAAAGAAACAAAGAAAGCTAAATAATGCTATTAAAATTGCAAGAATTTTAGCGTTATTACCTTTTGTATTTCAAGCTAAATAAAGGCATAGTACATGGAAATTATATTAATAAAACCCGTAAGAAAATTAGGTAAAATTGGCGACATACTCAAAGTAGCAGACGGGTTTGGTCGTAATTATCTTTTACCGCAAAAATTAGCTATTAGAGCTACTGAGCCTAATAAAGAGCTAATAGTTAAACAAAAACACGAATTTGAAGCAAAAGATAAGCAAATAAGAGAAGAAGTAGAAAAAATTAATGCTCTTATTAAAGATCAACAATTAGTTTTTATCCGTCAAACATCAAATGATGGTAAACTTTTCGGTTCGGTTACTAATAAAGAAATAGCCGATAAATTATCTGAAAATATATCTTATAATATTTCTCATTCAAATATTATTCTTGATAAACAAATTAAATCTACCGGAATTTATACAGTTGAAATAAGACTCCATGCAGAGCTTAATGCTATAGTTACGGTTATTGTTGCAAGATCAGAATCAGAAGCACAAGATTATTTACGCGAACAAAAGACTGAAACTTCAGAAGATTTAGCTGAGTCAGCATAAATTTTTTTTATCATCTAATTGTGTAGTTTTTTGTTACCATTGCAAAAGTAGAGCATTGTTGTATGGATTGAGAAACTTGCTCGATGTCATTCCCGCGTAGGCGGGCATCCAGCATAAAGCAAGATAAATCGAGCTTTTAATTTCAAGAATTTGCTGTATTTATACTTTTTTTCTGGATTCCTGCTTTCGCAGGAATGACATAAGAGCCATGCAACAACGTCCTGCCTACGCGGAAATGACATACTACTAAGTTTGACCACAATATCCAAACACTTTACAATACTAACATTTTTCAACCATGCTATATGAAAAATTTGAGTATAATATCAATAATCTAATAGGTAATTTTGGCTTATCTAAAATATCGATTGCAGTATCTGGTGGGAGCGATTCGGTAGCACTTCTTTATCTTGCTAATATTTGGGCAGAGAAAAATAATATAGAATTATTTGTTATATCGGTTGATCATAACTTACGGGAACAGTCGAAGCAAGAGACCCATTATATCCAAAATATCAGTAATAGTCTAAATCGCAAGCATTATAGTTTATCTTTTGACCATCAAAATAATTTTTCCAATTTACAAGAAAGAGCAAGAGAAGGACGCTATGATTTGATGACAAATCTATGTCTAGAACTCGATATATTAGTACTTTTAACTGCTCACCATGAAGATGATTACGTAGAAAATTTTTGTTTAAGATTAGAGCGTAATAGCGGTATATTTGGACTTAGTAGCAGTAATATCAATTGGTATAATAATATACAAATAATTAGACCGCTATATAATATTCCAAAAAGTGAATTAGTAGAATATTTAGTCAGGCATAATATAAAATGGTTTGAAGATGAGTCAAATTCATCTGATAAATATAGACGAAATGTTATTAGGCAAAAATTAGCTAAAGGTGCAGATTATATTAGACATTTTTCCAAACCAGTTTATAGAGAGGAATTTAAAGGAGACACGGAACGCAGCATCGCAGCGTACACTGTAGTATGTGAGGATGCGAGTACCGGAACGGCGTCTAAATTATCTCTAGAAGCGAAGTGTGGAAAGATGTCTAAAGCCGCAATAATCTCACAACAACTTAAAACCAACAAACTTATAGAAAACGAGTTTAAGCCTGAATTAATATCGGCGATAGCTGAAGCGGTCAAGATTTTTGAATATGGCTTTGCTTTTCTTGATTTAGTTAAATTTGATAAGTTTTCAAATGAGGTGAAAGTACAAATAATTAATTTTTTACTGATAATAATTAGTGGACAATCTAGAGCAGCTCGTTTTTATTCGGTAGAACCTATTTTGAAATTAATTACTCAAGACGTAAACTTTAAGAATACACTTCATGGCTGTATAATTAAGCGCATACAAAACGAGTTACTTATATACAGGGAATTCGGCAAAAAATTGCCTGAGAGTAAAATATTACTAGATAAATCCGTTATTTGGGATAATAGATTTTGTATCACAAAAAATCAAGAAACTCCAAATTGTTTTGTAACTCATCTATCGTTAAAAGATTATAAAATAATAAAGAAACAATTAGATTTAGAACCTTTGAAAAATCTATCCTGCAAAAACCACAATGCAGTTTTATTGACCTTACCTATCATTAAAATACTTGAAAAAGTTATAGCAATACCACATATATCATATTATGATAATGACATGTGGAACTTTGAAGTATCTTTTTCTCCAAATTTTGTATCTCGTTTCACCCATTTTTGCTAACACCGGTATTTAAGAGGTTATTTGTGAATAAATTTTAACGATAAAATTTATTTACAGACCTCTCTTATACCAATAAAAATTTTTATTAGGTTTTATATCGATGAATAATCAAGGTAGAAGTATTTTAGCTTGGGCAGCACTTTTTATTTTTGTAATATTACTTTTTAATGTGTTCCAATCTGACAGTTTACTTGGTGGAAGAAATAATATAACTTTCTCGGATTTTTTAACACGAGTTGATGAAAAGACCGTTAATTCAGTAAAAATTCAGGGTAGAGTAATTGAAGGCACTTCAAATGACGGCTCTACTTTTAATACTTATGCTCCTGATTATCCTGATTTAGTAAATCGTCTTACTAGCAATGACGTTAATATTGAAGTAGTGCCTCTTGAAACAAGAATGAATACCTTTTTAGGCTTTTTAATTTCTTGGTTTCCTATGCTTTTATTGATAGGTGTTTGGGTTTTTTTCATGCGTCAAATGCATGGAGGTGGGAAAGCCATGGGGTTTGGAAAATCTAAAGCTAGGTTGCTATCAGATAAAGGACCAAAAATTACCTTTAAAGATGTAGCAGGTATCGATGAAGCAAAAGAAGAATTAACTGAAATAGTAGATTTTTTAAGGGATCCAAGCAAGTTCCAAAAGCTTGGTGGTAAAATACCGAAAGGCTGCTTACTTATAGGTCCTCCCGGAACCGGTAAGACACTTCTTGCTAAAGCAATTGCAGGTGAGGCTAATGTTCCGTTTTTTAGCATATCCGGCTCTGATTTTGTTGAAATGTTTGTAGGTGTCGGTGCAAGCCGTGTGCGTGACATGTTTGAACAGGGTAAACGTAATGCTCCCTGTATTATCTTTATCGATGAAATTGATGCGGTAGGTCGTCATAGAGGTATCGGTATGGGTGGCGGCAATGATGAACGTGAGCAAACCTTAAACCAAATGTTAGTCGAAATGGATGGATTTGAAGCAAACGAGGGAGTTGTGATCATTGCAGCTACAAACCGTCCTGACGTTCTTGATCGTGCATTACTGCGTCCCGGTAGGTTTGATCGTCAAATTGCCGTTGCAAACCCTGATATAAACGGTCGTGAGCAAATTCTAAAAGTACATTTAAAGAAAATTAAATATAATAGTACGGTACTAGCACGAATTATTGCTCGCGGTACCCCGGGCTTTTCCGGTGCTGAACTTGCTAACTTAGTTAATGAAGCTGCTCTTATTGCTGCAAGGCTTGGTAAGAAAGAAGTAGATATGCACGACATGGAAGAGGCAAAAGATAAGGTGCTGATGGGAGTTGCACGTCGCTCCATTGCAATGTCGGAGAAAGAAAAAAGGTTGACTGCATATCATGAAGGCGGCCATGCATTAGTAGGACTTTATTGTCCTGCAGCATCGCCTATTCATAAGGCTACGATTATACCGCGTGGTAATGCTCTTGGGATGGTACAAAGACTTCCTGAAACTGATGAATATTCTCAGAATCGTGAACAGATGGAATCATCTATAGCAGTTTATATGGCAGGAAGAGTAGCGGAGGAAATTATTTTCGGTAGAAATAAAGTTACCTCAGGAGCTTCGTCGGATATAAAAGGTGCAACTAATATTGCCAGAGCGATGGTTACAAAAGCAGGTTTAAGTGATTTAATAGGACCAATATTTCACGGTTCAAGTGGTGACGATATGTATGGTAGACAACCTAATAATGAAACCTCGGAAGCTACTGCAGAGTTAATTGATGCTGAAGTTAAAAGAATTATTACGCAAGGATATGAATTTGCAAAAGATATTTTAACAAAACATATAGATCAACTTCATACCTTAGCAAATGCTTTAATTGAATATGAGACATTGTCCGGTCAGCAAATTAAAAATTTACTTAGTGGTAGAGCTTTAGATTCAGAAGAGGAGAATAAATTTCCTTTTAATGATTCATCTACTATAAAAATAGATAAAGACAAATCACCTGAGAAAACAAAAACAACTAAAGCTAAAAAAGAAAATTACGCTTCCTAAGTTTAGTAGTATAATTTATGTATAAATTTATAGATTTATTTTGTGGTATCGGTGGTTTTAGAAAAGCCTTGGAAATAAAGGGTCTTGAATGTGTTTTTTCATAGACAAAGACGTACAAGAAGCATATAAAAGAAATTTCGGTGATAAGCCATACGGTGATATTACGGAAATATCAGAAACCAAAATCCCTAAACATGATATTTTATGTGCCGGTTTTCCTTGCCAATCTTTTAGTATTTCAGGTAAGAGGCTTGGTATAGGAGATGTAGACTTTTGTATGAAGTAATCAGAATAGTACAATATCACAAACCCTATATATTATTGCTTGAGAATGTTAAAAATATTCTGAATATTAATAATGGCAGCGTAATTGAAACTAAAAAATTAGATGAGATTATAAAATATATATGACTCAATAAAAGAGCAGTTTAATGGATAATGTAATATACTCGATCAACTTCAAAAATTGGCTAAGTCGTTCTACAAGTACTGCGGTACTCACGTATTAAGTATATGCTGCGTTCTTCGTCTTGTGAACTCCTGGCTCTTTTTGCAGTTGATCTTCGTATATGGATTGCTAACTATAAATATCGTCATTGTGAGTAGGCGTTGTTACGTGGACCAGTAAATGCTCTTGATGTCATTCCCGCAGAAGCGGGAATCCAGTAAAACCTACAAAAAATTTGTTTTTTTAGGTTTATTTTGTTAGTACTAAGACTATTTTTTCTGGATTCCTGCTGCTGCGGGAATGACATCGGTATCCACGCTGGCAATACCTTGTGAGTAACTGTAAGTAGCATGGCAACCTAGAGACATTAATGTCATCCACGTAACAGGTATGAAAGATTGTGAATTAGCTAATTATTTTGTATAGTTCTAAAAACAAATTTTAAGAGAGTACTTAAAATGGCAGAGTTAAGATTACCGCCAAATTCAGTAGTAAAAAAAGGTAGAGAGCATAAAGAACAAGAGGAAATGCTTAAACCTAGAAAGATAAAAATTTATAGGTATGACCCTGATCTTGATAAGAATCCTACTATCGATAGTTTTGAGATAGATTTAAGCAAAACCGGACCGATGGTTTTAGATGCTTTAATTAAAATCAAAAACGAAATCGATTCTACTTTAACTTTTAGGCGTTCTTGTCGGGAAGGAATTTGCGGTAGTTGTGCAATGAATATTGACGGTACAAATACTTTAGCATGCATAAAACCAATAGAAGATATATCAGGCGATATCAGAATCTATCCGCTTCCTCATATGAAAGTAGTGAAAGATTTAGTACCTGATATGTCGCATTTTTATGCACAATACGAATCTATAGAACCTTGGCTCAAAACCGATAGCCCTACCCCTTCAAACTCTGAAAGGTTACAGTCGATTAAAGACCGAGAAAAGCTTGACGGTTTATATGAGTGTATATTATGTGCTTGCTGTTCTACTTCTTGTCCTAGCTATTGGTGGAACGGTGATAAATATTTGGGTCCTGCGATTTTACTACAAGCATATAGATGGATTGCCGATTCAAGGGATGATAATACCGGTGAACGTCTTGAAGATTTAGAAGACCCATTTAAGCTTTACCGTTGTCATACGATTATGAACTGTACTAAGACCTGCCCGAAAGGCTTAAATCCTGCTAAAGCTATCGGTAAAATAAAAAGTTTAATTGCAGAACGTCACGGTTTGTGATTCTTAATTAATTATTTTTAAAAATGATAAAATAATGAAAAAAGCAATTATTTTCTGTTGATTGTAATAATACCATGATACAAGGTGATATGAATTATTGTGTCGCTGCAGAATATAAGAAAGTTGATACGAAACTAAATCAAATATACCAAGAAATATTAAAACATATTTCAGACAAACGAGAACAAGTTAATTTACTTAAAAAATCCCCAAATTTATGGATTAAGTACCGAGATGCGTATAAAAAAGAATTTGAAGCCATGCTGAAATGTGAAGAAGGGGACTTAAGTTGTCCATTTATAATCAAGACTCAGAACCTAGGTTTTTTTGTGGACATTTCTAGTTGCTTTGCTATTTTGAGGTATTTTGTAACAAAAATTAATAAGATTTTTGCGGAATAGTTAGTCATATTTCAAAAAAATCTTATAATTTGCAGCAACAAATAGCCAAAATTAAATCTTTTTAGAAATGTCCACAAAACCTAAATTAATTCATAATTTGTAATACTTTAAATAATTCTCCCATTTGTTTCGGTGATATTAGTCTTTCTACCTGTCTTTCTATTATTTGTGCCTGCTCAGACATCTTTCCAAACTCTACTTCTAGAGGTAATTTATACGTCGATCCGATGCTCGCATCCTCACGTACTAAAGTGTATGCTGCGGTGTTGCGTTTCGTGTCTCCTTTAAATTCCTCTCTATAAGCGAATTTGGCAAGATGTCTATCATTAAGCTTGTCTTGCAATGTTTGTTTACGTAATAAGATTCCATTTTCTATTAAAAAATCTCGTTGCGATATTGTATCTATTACGTTTATTTTGCTGTTTTTAGCTACCGTCTTTAATGCATAAAAATCCACATGTGCCGATAAATCAGCTTCTCCAAGATTTTCAAGGATGGGGCAATATTTATGGTTTTTAACCGCTTGTAATGTTTGATTATATTGATATCTAGTTCTACCATTCGGAGCTATATCATAGCCGTAATCTATTATTAAGCCACTGCCGCTTAGTCTTTTTAGATGCTGCGCTATAAATTTTATAATTTCTATCGATTTATAAGATTCTTCAAGTACTGCCCCGTCTTTTGCTTCAATATGAGTACGCAGCAGATATTCTTGTAGTTGCTTATTAACGCTTATTTTATCGTATTTAATTCTTTCGTCTACCGGCTGCACTACAAATATTCTTTCATACCATAATTCCTTGACTTTAATATATTGCTTTATCGGTATAGCATCAAAGAATTCGTTAGCTATTATTATAGTAGGTTTTTTTGGTATATCTTCTACAAATGATTGATGACTAATCGGTAAATTAATATCTTGTAAATTAGCCTTTTGATAAGCAATAAAATTTTTATTAATTTCTATTAGTTCAATTGATAAGGCTTTATAAAATTCCGGTACTAATTTTGCAGTACGTAGTAAATCACGCATTAATAGACCTCGACCAGGACCAAGCTCTACTAAACTAAGACTTTTTGGGCAGCCAATTCTTTGCCACTCTCTGATACACCATAAGCCGATAATTTCACCGAATAGCTGTGAAATTTCAGGAGCCGTAACAAAGTCACCTTCATTAGCTAATGATTTTACTTGCTTATAATAGGAAGTAGGATTTAAGTTTAATACCTCCTGCATGAGGACATCGCAAGTAATATAACCGTTTTGATCAATTAATTGTCTTATTTTGGATTCGATTGACATATTAAATAACTTCCTAAAAGTAACATAGGTACAGATAAAATCTGTCCCATAGTTAAGTTATCTAAAATAAACCCGATTTGTATGTCGGGTTCTCTAAATATTTCAATAGTGATTCGGAAAAGACCGTAAAATGTGAAAAATATTCCTGAGTTTAAACCGCACTTTTTAAGAGTTTTGTGCTTAAATGTTGTATATGCTAAGATACTAAATAATACTAAACCTTCAAAAAAAGCTTCATATAATTGACTAGGATGTCTTGGCATCAAATCGCTATTCGGAAAAATCATACCAAAAGAAGAATTTGTAATACGTCCGTATAGTTCGCCGTTAATAAAATTAGCGATTCTACCTAAAAATAATCCGATAGGTACTACAGGGGCTATTATATCCGTGAGACTTAAAAAATTAATTTTATATTTTCGGCAAAACAAATAAGCAGTAATAATCCCCCCTAAAGCTCCGCCATGGAAAGACATCCCGCCTTCATAAGTTTTTAAGATATCTATTGGATTTGAAAAATATCTAGAAGGGTTATATAATAAAACAAACCCTAGTCTGCCTCCGACTATTATGCCTATAACGGCATAAGTAATGAAATCTTCTAGATTTTTTTTGGTAATTTGAGGCTTAAATTTTTCTATAATTTTATTTGCATAGAACCAGCCTAGCAAAATTCCTATTACATATGAAAGAGAATACCAAGAGATAGCAAGTGGACCTATAGAGAAAATAATTGGATTGATATTAGGAAATGTCATAGATAAATAAGTTATTTAATTCATTTAAAGTCTGAGTTACGGAAAATTACGTAAGTAATTGACTAGGCAATTCAGTTTTTTATTATTTTTATGGGTTGCCGCAGCTGCTTCGTGGCTTTGCAATGACAGTATCTATATTTGCTTAGCAATACCAAATTCTTTTGAGTTAAAATTATTGATAAAAATAAAATTCTTAGTAATAATAAAAAAGATTTATATTTATAATAATAATGATAGGTAAAATATGCAATATTTAATGGATCTATATCATACCTCAAGTACTGAGTTAGTATTATTGTTTGTTATGTTAGTATCTCTTATACCGGTGATATTTCTAATTAAAAGATTAATTTTTATTCCGGTAAAAAATTATTTAACTAGACATCATTATGATGATTATGAAAGGATAAAAAAATATCCTATATTTCGTTATTTATTACATACTTTATTAGCACTTTACTTTGTATGTTGGGGAAAGATTTTTCATCCTACTTCTTTTAAAGCACATGTATTACTGGGAATCAAAGATACTATAGTAATCTTATATACTGGTATATCTGTGACGATGTTATTATTAACGCTTATAGATGCTTTTGCGGATCTGTATCACAATAGAATCAAAGCCGTTACAAAAAATGCACCGCTTGGCTTATATTTTCAAATATTAAAAATTATTATCATAGTTATTGCAGCAATGGTAACTATTTCATATATATTAAATATTTCGCTTAGTACATTCTTAACAAGCTTAGGTGCAGCCGCAGCTCTTTTAACATTTGTTTTCAAAGATACCGTTTTAGGATTACTTGCAAGCTTGCAACTAACTACTCAAGAAATTATTAATATTGGAGACTGGGTACGTATAGGCGCAATTGAAGGAACAGTTGAAAAAATTACTATTTCCGTAGTAACAATTAGGAATTTTGACCAATCTATTTCCACAGTTCCTACTTACAGCATTTTAAATTCTAACGTAACTAATTATAGAGGAATTAGTGAATCAGGAGCAAGAAGGATAAAGAGAGTATTTAATATTAATATGGCAACTATTAACTTCTGTGATGCTACTATTTTACAAGCACTAAAAAAATCTCCTTATATATCAAAGGATGTAATAGATAAAATCACTCTTGATAAAGAAGAGAAAGATTTAACCAACATTAAACTATTCAAATTATATATTCAGGAATATCTAAAAAATAATCCAGCAGTTTATACCGAAGGGTTTACTTTTCTAGTAAGACAGCTTGAACCTACGATTAATGGGTTGCCTATAGAAATATATATCTTTGTTAAAGAAGTAAATTTAGTAGGTTATGAAAATATACAGGACAATATTTCTGAACATTTCATTTCTATACTTCCTGAATTTAAATTAAAAATATTTCAGAATGTAGGAGTGGTATAATATATCCGAAGTAAAATGAAAAGTAGTAAAAATAAATTAAATTTGTATCCAAGATGGAAGTTGTCTTTCAGCTTGGATATTTACTACTTTTGAAAGCAAAGAAGTATATTATACTACTTGATTATTTGCTTTAAATGTTTTAAAACTTAAAGCTTTAAAAATATTAAAATTTAAGACCTAGGAATGAATAATAATATAATTAATTTAATAGCCGCTATTATACTGTCTTTAAGTATAATTTTCGGTTGGCAGTATTTTGTTGTAAAACCTGAACAAAAAAAACAGCAACAGCAAATAACAGTGCAGAAAGCAGAAAATTTAAAGAAACAACAGTTAAAAGCTTTAGTCGAACCTGCAACTGGTATTGTTGTGCAAGCAGAAAGTCAAGTACAGCGTATTAAAATAGAATCTGAATCACTTACCGGTTCTATTTCATTAAAAGGACTTAGATTTGATGATTTAATATTAAAGAAATATAAACAAGATTTATCTAAAAATAGTCCTGAAGTGAGATTATTTTCACCGGCTAATACAGAAAATGCATATTTTGCTGAAGTTGGTTTAGTTAGTAATTTATCTAGTGTAAAACTCCCTAACAACGATACTATATGGAATAGTGATAGTGAAATATTAAGCCCTGAAAAACCTGTGCATTTATTTTGGGTTAATGAAGACGGAGTTAAATTTTTAGTTACTATTGCTGTCGATGAAAACTATTTATTTACTATAGAGCAAACCATCGTTAATAATAGTAATAAAGAACTTCCTGTGCAATCTTACGGTTTAATAAATCGTAAATATATTGCCGTAGAGAAAGCGGTGAATATATTACATCAAGGACCTATCGGGTGTATAGACGAGAATCTTAAAGAATATTCTTATGATGATATTAAAGATAAGAAAAGTGAAAAATTTGCAGCAAGTAAGGTTGATTGGATAGGGATTACCGATAAATATTGGTTATCTTCCTTGATTCCGGATAAATCAAGTAATTACAGCTCGAATTTTAATTATGCTCTTAAGCAAGGGACTGAAAGATATCAGGTAGATTTTATTTCACCGGTACAAATAATAAAGCCTGGCGAAAATTTTTCAATTAAAAGCAGAATTTTTGCTGGAGCAAAAAAAGTAGACTTGCTTGATAAATATGAAAAGCAATATGATATTAAATTATTTGATAGAGCTATTGATTTCGGCTGGTTCTATATAATTACCAAACCGGTTTTCTACGCCATGAATTTTTTCTATGGCTATGTCGGTAATTTCGGTGTTAGTATATTAATTGTTACGGTTATAATTAAGCTATTAATGTTTACTTTAGCCAATAAGTCTTATCGTTCGATGAAAAAAATGAAAAATTTACAGCCGGAAATCGATAGGATAAAAAATTTATACAGTGATGATAAAGCACGTTTAAATCAAGAAATTATGGCTTTATATAAAAAAGAAAAAGTAAATCCGGTAGCTGGTTGTTTACCTATACTTGTTCAAATTCCGGTATTTTTCTCCATTTATAAAGTATTGTATGTAACTATTGAAATGCGGCAAGCACCGTTTTACGGCTGGATTAAAGACTTATCTGCATCTGACCCTACTACTATTTTTAATTTATTCGGCTTATTACCGTTTTCGCCGCCGTCATTTTTAATGATTGGAGCATGGCCTATTTTAATGGCTATTACTATGTTCTTACAGCAAAAAATGAGTCCTGAACCTGCGGATCCGATGCAAGCTCAAGTAATGAAATTTATGCCGCTAATTTTTTTATTTATGTTTAGTAGTTTTCCTGTGGGACTTTTAATATATTGGTCTTGGAATAATATTCTATCCATCATTCAACAATATTATATTAATAAATTTAATTAATGAGAATAGATAAAAATTTACCTAATTATTTAACTATTGCTCGAATAATGGTAATTCCAGTTATTATACTGGTATTTTATATAAATAATTCACTTGCACGTACACTTGGGGCATTATTATTTGTTTTAGCTAGTATTACGGATTTTTTTGACGGTTATATTGCAAGAAAATATAATTTAGTTACAAGTTTCGGTAAGATGTTTGACCCTATAGCAGATAAGCTACTTGTAGGTTGCGTTATTATCATGCTACTAAAAAAAGATAATGTAGATGAGATACCTTGCTTATTAATTTTAGCACGAGAATTTTTAGTTAGCGGTCTTCGGGAATTTTTAACTCTAGTAAAGGTTAGTGTGCCTGTATCGAGACTTGCTAAGGTAAAAACGTTTTTACAAATGTTTGCTTTATCGATATTGATACTAGGCTCAAAAGGTTCAGGAATTATTTATTTAGATATAGTAGGGGAAATAATTTTATGGATTGCCGCTTTTTTAACAATCATTACAGGTTATTCTTATTTTAAAGCCTATAAGAAATATTTTTAAATAGGAGAATTTTATGATACATGTAAAATATATAATTTTAGGGTTTATTATGGTGTCTAGTTTAAATCTTTACGCTGCTAACAATGATATAATTGCCAATAAGAAAGTTGTGAAGGTAGAAGTAAGTAATGAACATTTAAAAACATTAAATGAAGCTTCTACTCTTTTAATTAGTTGTGTAGATTTTAGATTAATAGACGAAACAGATAAATTAATGAAGCAATTAGGATTAGAAGATAATTTTGATAAAGTATCACTGCCCGGTGCATCGCTTGCTCTCATTAACGACAAATATACTTATTGGGGAAAAACAATAGAAGATACTATTGAGATTTTGCAAGAATTACATAACATAAAACAAATTGTTTTTCTTGATCATAGAGAATGTGGAGCTTATAAAATACTTATAGGTCAGGAACAGCTAAATACCAAGGAAAAAGAAACGGCAGCACATGCAGCAATTTTAAACAAGGCCCGTGATATAATAAAAGAAAAATTCCCCCAATTAAAAGTTTATACTTTTTTAATGGGTCTTGATGGTGTAGTAGAGCAGATTTATGAAATACCTAGCTAAAAGTGGAGTTGTTGTATGGATAGGTTTATCCGTCATTGCGAGGACATTGCGTAGCAATTGACGAAGCAATCTCAGGAGTTTGTTATTATTTCATGAGATGGCCGCCACAGCCTACGGCTGCTCGCAATGACGATTTTTGACCCGCACAATAACGGCTAAGAAAAGTAATTTATTTTGTATTTTGGCTCTTATTATCATTAGAATCAGCAGTATTATTCTTTTGGTTGTTTTCTACCCGTAGCTTAGAGATAGATAGTTTTTGTTTATATTTTTGTTGCTCTGCTAAAAAATTTTGAGCCTCTTTGGAAAGCCTGTTATATAGTTCACGTTTCTTCTTATTAATCTTGACTATTGCTACTCTATATTTTTGTATTTCCTCCCGTACTTCCGGTTTTATAGTACCGGCGTAAGCAGAAAAATCATCTATAATTTTTTGTGTTGTAATATCGTTAGTTTTTGCTGCATCTTTTTTTGAGCCGTCAGAAGTTGTACTATTGGCAAAGCAGCTTGTACTAAGTAAAATAGCTATTCCAAATATTATTTTTTTTATCATATAAACCTTAAGACTTATTCTTGATAAGTAGACCATTTTTAAGTCTAATAGTCAATAGACTTCTTTTCGAACTCTACTTCTAGGGGTAATTTATACGTCAATCCGGTACTCGCATCCTCACGTACTTTTTTATACGCTGCGGTGCTGCGTTCCGTGTTTCCTCCAAATTCCTCCCTATAAGCGAGTTCGAAAAGAAGTCTATTATATAATAGAAATTATATGTATTTTCTATTTGTATGTTATTGTTTGGTGAGTATAAATATACTAATAGTTGGGAAAAATATACAATATTATAATAATAACGCTCAAGAGTTTTATAGCAGAACAATCAATGCAGATTTGTCTGATAACTATAAAGCATTTACTAGCTATTTACCTGAACAAGCTTATATTTTAGATGCAGGTTGCGGAGTTGGTCGTGATACACGATATTGTTTAAGTCAAAGATATCAAGTTACTGCTTTTGACGGTTCAACCGAAATGGTTAAATGAGCTACAAAAGCAACCGGAATAGATGTACTGCACTCCACTTTTCAAGATATTGATTTTAAGGAGTCGTTTGATGGTGTTTGGGCTCAAGCAACTCTCCTTTATGTACCTTATAATGAAACAATCAATGTGTATAAAAAATTCATGCTGCATTAAAGCCGGAAGGCATTTTTTATGTTTCTTACGGATACGGTTCAGATATTATACAACGTGATGATCGCGATTTTTACAATATGCATGAAGATACAATAAAACCTTATTTTAACAGGCTTTTTGAAAGAGTAAGAGATTCTCTCCAAGTAAAGAGGCATTATGGTTAAATTTTATTGTTAAAAAAAGTAAAACAATATGATTAGATTAGTTTACTTATTGCTTGCTTTAATAATCAGTTTTAAAATATAAAGGAATATAAAGGCTTAAAATATAATCGTTATGAAAAAGATAAGCATGTGATTCATGTCTTAACTATTGATCCTAAGAATTTTGGGTTAAAACTAGTTAAAGCTCATAATCAGGTGATAAGGCAGAGAAACAGTAAACGTTATGGTATACCGCACTAATGCAGCTGCTGCTATTAATGTCGGATTCTTTGAAATCGCTGGTGGTGATGACGGCAGACCAAGTCTTACTTTAATGATAGATAGCAAGCTATTTAGCCTTAGAAAACAACTACAAAGTTTGTTAATTATAGATCAGGGCAATATTCAAATTACCAAGGCTAGTGCAAAAATTTTAGTAGCAATAGGCGATAAATCTGTTATTCCAAATCAAGTTCATTATTTTTCAAACCTAAAAGATATTACTTTCTATAATGATGTTTGGGCGTCTACCACATTAACGTCGTATAACTAACAAAGAAATTTTGATTGATCAGAATAGGTCTAATTTTATTGTTACGGCAATAAGTAAGCATGGTGATAATCAAATCCTACAGAAAGGCTTTATATTGGTCCTTTCCACAAGCAACAAGTTTGCCGGTAGTAAATATAAATGATTCTGTAAAGTTAATTTTGGAATTTATCGATAAAGACGGTAAGCTTATAAATTTAAGTAACACTGCTTCAATAGTAACCGGTATTCCCTTATTGGTTCAAAACGGTAAAAATGTTGTAGATAATTCAAAGCAAGATGATCCGGCTCATGCTCGTACTGCCTTAGGAGTGTGTAATGACGGCACTATAGTTATAGTTGTAGTCGAGCATATTTATAAGCAACATGTAAAAGACCTTAAGCTTGTGCAAGTAAGATCAATATTACGGCAAGAGAAAGAAATAAATGTTGATAAATTAATAATCCCTGAAGCTTTGAAAATTTTAGAACAACACCTTGTTAATTATACTGTGATAGGATTAACTAAAACAGAACTTGCAGATTATATGTTAACTTGGATATGAATCGGCAATCAATTGAGACGGTGGCGGTTCTTCTACATTATTCATGGGCGGAAAAATTATAAATAATGTAACAGGTGATGAAGATGAAGCTTTAGGCGAACATCGCGTGCGTCCCGTATCCGATTCAATAGTATTATACCAAATAATATAAAGTAAATTTTCGTGGGAATGACATACTCAAATTTTAGCTAGAATGATATTTGAGATTTAGAGAACTCTAAGATTTTATATTTTCCTGCTCCATTGCTTTTTTACGCATTTCTAAATATTCTTCTTTAGTCATTATTTTTTTGGGAGCTACATAATCTAAAAATACTTTTCCGTTTAGATGATCGATTTCATGCTGGATAACTCTTGCTAAAAATCCTTCTGCGATACCTTGAATTTGATTGCCATTTATATCATATGCGTGATAATGAATTTTCTTGAATCTTGCTACCGGTCCTGTAGCATTTTCAACAGAAAAGCATCCCTCGTAATCTTCATGTTTATCAATACCTATCGGTTTATATGAGGGGTTAATCCAAATAGTTTTAGGCATTGTATCCTTAAGGTCAGGATGCCATTTTTTTAACTCTGCATCTTCATGTACTGCAAATATTATTATACATTTTGATATGCCTATTTGCGGTGCAGCAAGTCCTGCACAATTGTCTTCTTGATCATATTTCTTTTCTAAAATAGATATATCACGTAAATCTTCTGAAGATAACGGAAAGTTTAAAGTTTTTGCCTTTATTCTAATAGTTTTATCCTCTGAACTATTTAAGGTTTGAATGTTCAAAGTTACATATTGCGGTAATGAAATATTGTTTTCATTTTTCATATTACTTTTACAACCTGTTATAAAAATTATAGCAGTTAATAATAGAGCTGTTTTTAATTTGGACATATATTTTATTATAATAATTTATAAATAGAAAATTATAGATAGAAACTAAAATCAAGTAAATAAATTGTCATATTTCTTTTACGCATCCTATAGTTAATAATTTTATTTAATTTCTTTTGAGAAAAATCAATAAGTTTGACTTTTCTAACATATTCTAGTATAATATTCATCTTCAAAATAAGTAGAAAAATTTAATTTATGAATACTCCCAAAAATGACAATTATCTCTCGGAACTAAGCAAGGTAATTTGGCCTATAGAAAGATATGAAAATAAGAAGTTTCTTCCTATGGCGTTTATGATGTTCTGTATTTTATTAAACTACTCAACGCTTCGTTCAATTAAAGACGGGTTTGTAGTAACGGATATAGGAGCAGAAGCAATAAGTTTCTTAAAAACATATATAGTACTACCTTCTGCCGTAATCGCTATGGTAATTTATGTTAAGCTCTGCGATATTTTAAAGCAAGAAAACGTGTTTTATGTTATTACTTCATTTTTCTTAGGGTATTTTGCATTATTTGCGTTTGTTCTTTACCCTTACCCTGATTTAGTTCATCCTGATCCTGAAACCATAGAATCTTGGAGTGTAGCTTATCCTAATTTCAAATGGTTTATAAGAATAGTTGGGAAATGGAGTTTTGCATCTTTTTATACTATGGCAGAGCTTTGGGGAACAATGATGCTTAGTTTATTATTTTGGCAATTTGCTAACCAAATTACTAAAACCGATGAAGCTAAACGTTTTTACTCAATGTTTGGTTTACTTGCTAATTTAGCATTGCCTGTAACATCCGTAATTATTGGATATTGCTTGCATGAAAAAACTCAAATAGTTGCAGAACATCTAAAATTTGTGCCTTTATTTGTTATAATGATAACAAGTAGCTTTTTGGTAATATTAACATATAGATGGATGAATAAAAACGTTCTAACCGATCCTAGACTTTATGATCCGGCATTAGTAAAAGAAAAGAAAGCTAAAGCTAAAATGTCATTAATAGACAGTTTTAAAATGATCTTTACTTCTAAGTATGTAGGTTATATTGCATTGTTACTTATTGCTTATGGTGTTTCAGTAAATTTAGTTGAAGGTGTTTGGAAATCCAAAGTAAAAGAATTATATCCGACGAAAGAGGCTTACACTATATATATGGGGAAGTTCCAATTTTATCAGGGTTGGGTTGCAATTGCTTTCATGCTTATAGGTAGTAATATTTTAAGAAAAGTATCATGGCTAACTGCAGCTATGATAACTCCATTAATGATGTTAATTACCGGTGCAGCGTTTTTTGCATTTATCTTTTTTGATAGTGTTATTGCTATGCATTTAACAGGTATTCTTGCTTCAAGTCCTTTAGCACTTGCTGTTATGATCGGTATGATTCAAAATGTTTTAAGTAAAGGTGTAAAATATTCTTTATTTGATGCCACTAAAAACATGGCGTATATTCCGCTTGATAAGGATTTACGAGTAAAAGGGCAAGCTGCTGTTGAAGTTATCGGAGGAAGATTTGGTAAATCAGGCGGTGCTATTATTCAATCTACATTCTTTATTTTATTTCCTGCATTTGGTTTTGTAGAGGCAACTCCTTATTTTGCTTCTATATTCTTTGTAATAGTAATATTATGGATGTATGCCGTTAAAGGTTTAAATAAAGAGTATAAAGTTTTGGTAAATAAAACCGAAAATAGAATTTGTTAAAATTTAATTTTATAAACAAAAATTATTAATGAAAATTTATTTNCTGCTAGACTCTTAAACTTGCTTTGTTTATAATCGGAGAGTTTATAATATGACAAATACAAGATCCAAAATTAAAACTCCAAGATCGCCATATGTAAAAAAATATAATAGTTGGCGAGTAAGGATTTTGTATTCTATTATTATAGGTTACGCAACTTTTTATTTTTGTCGTCAGAATTTTAATATAGCAACTCCTGCTATAAGAGAATATTTTGGGGTTACTAAAACGCAAATTGGCTGGATATTAACTGCTTCATCTATTATGTATGGAGTTAGTAAAGCGTGTAACGGATTTATTAGCGATAAAGTTAATGCTCGGATATTTATGGTTTTGGGTCTTTTATTTGTCGGGATCATTACTATGCTAATAGGTTTTTCAGATTCTTTATGGTTTATAGGAATTTTATGGATAGCCAGTAACTGGTTTCAATCTATGGGCTGGCCTCCTGCAACAAAGATGCTTACTCACTGGTTCGCTTCAAAAGAACTTGGAACTAAATGGGCTATGGGTGCAACTTCTAATCAAATAGGTGGTGCCCTTGCTATGATAAGCTGCGGTTATTTAATCGATAAATTTGATTGGAGAGCTGCCTTTTTTGTTCCAGGTGTAGTTGCTTGTGTAGTATCGCTGTTTTTATATAATAGGCTTCGTAATTCTCCAAAAGAAGTAGGTTTATCTACCGTAGAGGAATATAAAGAATATCCGCTTGAAGCTATAGGAGATTATGAGAAGCTATTAACTCCACAATTACTTAAAATGGTCTTTTGTAATAAGCTAATATGGTATGTTTGTTTAGCAAACATGTTTGTTTATATAATACGTTCCGGAGTAATTTATTGGGCTCCAACATTTTTAAAAGATTTACGTAATATAAGTCTTGCAAATGCAGGCTTACAAATCGGTTTATATGAAATGATAGGTATCCCAGGGGCATTAATAGCAGGTGTTTTATCTGATAAACTATTTCAAGGTCGTCGAGGTCCTGTTGCATCCATATGTATGGTATTGCTTAGCTTATTGTTAGTCTTGTTTTGGAAACTTCCTATTCACAGTGAATTATTAAGTATAGTAATTCTTTCTTTAATAGGCTTTTTTGTTTCAGGACCTCAGCTCCTTGTAGGTATAGCAGCTGCTGATTTTAGTACCCGTCAGGCTGTCGGTACGGCTAATGGATTATCAGGGTTATTTGGTTATTTAGGAGCGGCTATTGCGGGAGTCGGTGTAGGATGGATTAGCGATAATTATGGTTGGAATGGGGTATTTATATTTTTCAGTATTTCTGCTCTTTTAGGAGGAGGATTATTTGCTTTAATATGGAATCGTTCAGCTAAAAAATATATTTAATAATTATAATAAATAGGTTACAAAATGACAATACAATATACTTTTTCAATGATTAAGCCTGATGCTATCAAAAGGAATAAAATAGGGCAAGTTAATACTTACTTAGAAAATGCCGGTTTAAAAATAGTGGCTCAGAAAATGAAATTTTTAACTAAATATGAAGCTGCATGTTTTTATGATGAGCATAGAGCAAGACCGTTTTTTAATAGCTTAGTTGAATATATTACTTCAGGAGCGGTAGTACTTCAAGTGCTTAAGGGAGAGGATGCTATAACTTTAAACCGTACCGTTATGGGTGCAACTAATCCTGCTGAAGCTGAAGCAGGCACTATTAGAAAAGATTTAGGCGAATCAATTGAGGCTAATAGTATTCATGGTTCAGATAGTGAAAATAGTGCGAAAAGAGAAATCGAATTTTTCTTTAATAAATCTGAAATTATAGAATAATTAATGCTAAAATATGACGTAATAGTTATAGGCGGTGGACATGCAGGCGTAGAAGCAGCCGCTGCTTCTGCACGTCTTGGAGTTCCTACTCTCTTAATTACGTTAAAACCGGAAAATTTAGGCGAAATGTCTTGCAATCCAGCAATCGGTGGCATTGCAAAAGGCACATTAGTTAAAGAAATAGATGCACTTGATGGGTTAATGGGTTATGTTATAGACCAAGCCGGTATACATTATAAAATGCTGAATGAGACTAGAGGACCAGCAGTTTGGGGACCTAGAGCTCAAGCTGATCGAAAGCTTTATAAAAAAGCAATGTATCAAATATTAACAAATTATCCTAATCTAGATATATTATATGGAAAAGTGGAAGATATAGAAATTAAATCTTCTAAAATTGAAGCGGTTATTTTAAATAACGGTAGCAAAATTCTTTGTCAAAAAATTATATTAACTACAGGTACTTTCCTATCAGGTCTTATTCATATTGGACAAAAAAAAATTCCTGCAGGTAGAGTAGATGAAGAGCCTTCGTATGGATTATCAAATACATTAAAACAAATAGGTTTTAAACTGGCTCGTTTAAAAACAGGTACACCGCCTCGCATTGATGGACGTACTATTGATTATAGTAAAACAATTTTACAACCCGGTGATAAAATTCCTCGTCCTTTTTCTGAATTAACAAATATTGTTAATGTTTCTCAGATAAATTGTTTTATCACAAAAACAACCTCAGAAACTCATGATATTATACGTGAGAATCTTGATAAATCCGCAATGTATTCAGGGCAAATAGAAGGAATAGGACCACGATATTGTCCTTCTATTGAAGATAAAATAGTCAGATTTAGTACAAAATCAGAACATCGTATATTTTTAGAACCTGAAGGGTTAGATGATTATACGATTTATCCAAACGGTATTTCTACTTCTTTGCCTGAAGATGTGCAACATAAATTAATCAAAACAATACCAGGATTAGAAAATGTAAAGGTTTTACGTCCAGGTTATGCTATAGAATATGATTATGTTGATCCACGTGAAATAAGTGTTACGCTAGAGACAAAAAAAATAGCTGGATTGTATTTGGCCGGGCAAATTAACGGTACTACAGGATATGAGGAAGCCGCAGGGCAAGGTATAATAGCCGGTATAAATGCTGCTTTAGCAGTAAAAGATCAAGCACCGTTTATGTTAACAAGAGCAAACAGTTATATTGGAGTAATGATTGACGATTTAACAACATTTGGTACTATAGAACCTTATCGTATGTTTACTTCTCGCTCAGAATATAGATTATCTTTAAGAGCAGATAACTCTGATTTACGTTTAACGGAATTAGGGATGAACATTGGAGTCGTATCAGAAAAACGTAAAAAAATATTCACAAAAAAATGTGAAGACATAGAAAAAATAAAATCATTATTAAATACCTTGTCTTTAACTACTAGTAAACTTGCTAAAATGGGTATACAGGTTGCACAGGATGGTACATATAAAACAGTATTAGACTTATTTAAAATACCTAATTTTAATGTTGAACAAGCTATTAAAATTTTTCCTATGCTTAAAGAAACACAAAATAATAACATTTTGCAATTACTCTATATTGAAGCAAAATATGCTTCATATTTAACTAGACAACACGCAGATATTAATTTATTTCAAAGTGAAGAGGCGCAGTTCATACCTAAAAATATTGACTATTTTAAAATACCAAGTATATCATTAGAGATACAGGAAAAACTTTCTTCCCATAAACCTACTACTATTGGTGTAGCACGTCGAATTCCAGGGATTACACCTGCAGCAATTACGGCTATTATAATTTATTTAAAAACTAAATATAGTGATGGAAGTTCCACGTGAAATAATTGAAAAGTTAGAAATTTTTCAAAAGTTAGTTAAAAAATGGAATAAATCAATCAATCTTGTATCGGATAATACTATACATAATTTTTGGCAACGTCATATATTAGACTCATTACAATTAATACAATATATTGATAATAAAGAAATACATTTGGTTGATATAGGAAGCGGTTCCGGTTTGCCTGGTATAGTATTATCTATAGCGGGGGTAGCGCAAGTAAGTTTAATAGAAGCTGATTTACGTAAATGTATATTTTTAGAAAAAGCATCAAAGATATCAAATAATAACATACAAATAATCAATCAAAGAATAGAAAAAGTAGAAATAGATTGTAGTATATTAACTTGTAGAGCTTTCTCTAACTTAAATACAATATTTAATTGCATAAAAAATATTTCAGTACGAGAAAAATTTTTGTTATTAAAAGGAAAAAATTATTTAACTGAAATAGTAGAAGCTAAAGAGAGATGGTTATTTGGTTATTTAATACATCAAAGTATTACTTGTGAAGAAGGGAAAATTCTAGAAGTTAGTAATTTAACAAAAATGATATGAAAGTAATTGCTATTGTTAATCAAAAAGGAGGGGTAGCTAAAACTACAACTACTGTGAATTTAGCTACAGCTTTTGCTGCTATAAATAAAAAAATTTTAGTTATAGATCTTGATCCTCAAGGGAATAGTAGTACCGGTTTTGGAATTAGTCAGCAACAACGCAAAAATACTATATACCAAGTATTAACAAATTTAATAGAATTGCAAGATGCAATAATTTCTACAGATATACCAAATTTAGAAATAATTACTTCAAACACTAATCTATCTGCGGCTGAATTAGACTTAACAAAATTAAAGGACCGAGAATATATTTTAATGAAGCTATTGGCAGAAATAAAAATATTATATGATTATATAATTATTGATTGCCCTCCTTCATTAAATTTATTAACGGTAAACGCTTTAGTTGCAAGCGATGAAGTACTGATTCCAATGCAATGTGATTTTTATTCTTTAGAAGGATTAAGTCATTTGTTAAAAACAATTGAAATTGTAGAGAAAAAATTAAATCCTAAGATAAAGATTGCAGGTATATTATTTACAATGTATGATAAGCGTAATCGTTTAACGGAACAAGTAGAAGATGATGTTAGAAAATGCTTAGGAGAATTAGTATTTAAAACCGTTATTCCAAGAAATATTAAACTATCTGAAGCTCCTTCATATGGAAAACCGGCTATTATATATGATTATAAATGTTCGGGAGCAGTTGCATATATAGAACTTACAAAAGAAATCTTAGAAAGATATGGCGAAAAATAAAGGACTAGGAAGAGGATTATCTTCATTACTTGGAGAAGAAGTTATTTCTATAGAATCAGAAATAGTACAAATAATAAATATTGATAAAATAAGACCAAACGAGAATCAGCCTAGAAAAAACTTTGAATATGATAAAATAAAAGAATTAGCAGATTCTATATTGAATAATGGTTTATTACAGCCTATTATTGTTGATAATAATTTCCAAATTATAGCAGGAGAGCGACGCTGGCGTGCATGTAAATTAGCAAAAGTTTTAGAGATACCGGTAATTATAAAAAATTTAGATGCTAGAGAGAGTATGGAAATAGCATTAATTGAGAACATACAAAGAACTGATTTAACAGTGATGGAAGAAGCTCGTGGCTTTAAATATTTAATAGAAAATTTTAATTATACGGCAGAAAAATTAGCTGAAAGGCTTGGTAAAAGTCGTAGTCATATAGCTAATTTATTAAGGCTTAATAATTTGCCGCAGTCTATTCAAGATAAAGTAAATGAAAATATACTAAGTATGGGTCAAGCTCGGTGTTTAGTAAATCATGAACATGCAGAAGTAATAGCCGATTATATTATAAATAATGATTTAAATGTACGTCAAACAGAAGAACTAGTAAGACAATGGTATAAAAATGAGTATACAAAATCCCCGAACAATAATAACAAAATAGGAAAGCGTTTTTTAAAGGACAACGCTACGGATAATGATCTAGAATTATTAGTAAAAGCTTTATCAGAAAAATTTGGTATAAAAATAACAATAGAAAATTATCCATTAGGTGGAAAATTAATATTTCATTATAAAGATTTGGAAGAATTAGACTTGATATTGTTAAAATTAAATTAAAATGCATATGGAAAAATTATAAGTATAAAAGTATACACAATCCTCAAGCTGCTAAAATTAAAGTATATATACAGCATTTTATTTCTTAAAATAAATATCTAAACGAGAAACACAATGATAGAAATTACAATGTCTAATTTTGAATTATATGATCATAGAGCAATAAATTCATACAATACAGTAGTAAATATATATATCAGTGTAAAATAATAATATAAGGAAATAAGTAATTTATGTCATATCAATATGTTTATGAAATGGTTGGTTTAAGCAAAATTATAAATGGTAAACGAATTTTAAAAGAAACAAATTTATCATTTTTACCAAAAGCTAAAATCGGTATAATAGGTCCAAATGGAGCAGGCAAATCGACTTTATTAAAAATAATGGCAGGTATTGATAAAGAGTTTGAAGGTAAAGCAACAGCTAAAATTGGTATAAAAGTAGGATATTTACCTCAAGAACCGTATCTTGATGCTAGTAAAAATGTTTTTGATAATATCATAGAAGGTCTTCATGAAAAGAAAAAACTTATTGATGAATTTAATTATATAAGTAACAAATTTGCTGCTGAAATCGCTGATGAAGAAATGCAAAAGCTTTTTGATAAACAAGCAGAATTGCAAGAAAAAATAGACAATTGTGATGGATGGAATCTAGAACGTGAAATAGAGATCGCAATGCTTGCTTTACGTTGCCCACCAAAAGAAGCAGATATTACAAAAATTTCCGGTGGAGAAAAAAGAAGAGTGGCTTTATGTAAATTGCTTTTAGAGAAACCTGATATGTTGTTACTTGATGAACCTACAAATCATTTGGATGCAGAATCAGTTTCTTGGCTTGAGGATTATTTAAAGCATTATGAAGGTACTGTAATAGTAATTACCCATGATCGTTATTTTTTAGATAATGTTACAGAATGGATATTAGAAATAGATCGTGGAAATTGTATACCGTGGGAATCAAATTATAGTTCTTGGCTTGAGCAGAAGCAAAAAAAATTAGCTTTAGAAAGTAAAGAAGACGATGATAGAAAAAAACAATTGAATCGTGAACTTGAATGGATTCGTCAAACTCCAAAAGCTAGACAATCAAAAAATAAAGCACGTATTACAGCATATCAAGAGTTATTAAATAAACAACAAGAACAAAAAACTGATCCTACTCAAATAATTATACCTAACGGACCTCGTTTAGGTGATTTTGTTATTGAAGCAGAACATATAGCTAAAAAATTTAATAATAAAATATTATTATCAGATTTTAGTTTTAAAGTTCCACGTGGAGCTATTGTAGGAATTATTGGACCGAATGGAGCAGGTAAGTCTACTTTGTTTAATATTATTACAGGTAAAATAATGCCAGATAGTGGTTCTATTAAAATTGGTCAAACGGTCAAATTAGGTTATGTCGATCAATCACGGGATCATTTAGATGATAATAAGACTATATGGGAAGAAATTTCAGAAGGTCTAGATGAATTACAACTTGGTAATAGAATAATTAAAAGTAGAGCTTATTGTGCAGCTTTTAATTTTAGAGGCGGTGATCAACAAAAAAAAGTTGGACAACTTTCAGGTGGAGAACGTAACAGAGTACATTTGGCAAAATTACTAAAAGAAGGAGCAAATGTTATATTATTAGATGAGCCGTCTAATGATTTAGATATTGATACGTTAAGAGCACTTGAAGATGCTATTTTAGATTTTGCAGGTTGTGTATTAGTGATTAGTCATGATAGATGGTTTTTAGATAGAATAACCACTCATATTATATCATATGATAAAGAAAATAATGCTACATGGTTTGAAGGAAATTATCAAGATTATCATGAATATATGCTAAGTACTAATGGGGAAAGTATTTTAAATCCAAAATATAAACATAAGAAATTAATATAAATATGTCTTTAACACAAATATTATTAATTTTGTTTGTAGGAATATTGGTAACAAAACCGCATGATATTTTTATAATTATTAAAGAATTAAAAAAAATAAAAGCGTATTTAATTAATATTAAGTCATCTATTGTAAAAAATATAGATGAACCGTTAGAAACAGAGCAGGTAAATTTTTATTTAAAAAAAATTATTAACCTAGAAGGTTATTATCATGGTAGTTATGATTTAACGACAATAAAAGAAAAATATTATACACTAATAATTAATAATGACTTAATAGAAAATGAATCAGTACCTGATATAACAGAGAAACACTAATCCGTACCTCGTTCAATTGATTAAATCTAAGAATTATGCAAAAAGTAGTAAAACTTAACAATATCAAAATAGGAAATGATTTACCGTTTGTTCTAATTACAGGGCCTTGTCAGATTGAAGGAAAAGATCATGCGTTGTTTATGGCAGAAAAACTTGTTAAATTAACTAGCAAGCTTGAGATTCCATTTATTTATAAATCTTCTTTTGATAAAGCTAATAGAACTTCCGTACATGGGATTAGAGGAGTTGGTATTGAGAAAGGTTTAGAAATTTTATCAAAAGTAAAATCTGAATTCGATTGCCCTATTGTTACTGATGTTCATTCAGAGAGTCAATGTACTGAAACAGCCGAAGTAGCAGATATTTTACAAATTCCGGCATTTTTATGTAGACAAACCGACTTGCTTCAAGCTGCAGCAAAAACAGGTAAAATAGTAAAAGTAAAAAAAGGACAGTTTCTAGCTCCGTGGGATATGAAAAATGTACAAACAAAACTAGAAGCTTTTGGAGTAAAGGATATATTATTTACAGAGCGAGGAGCATGTTTTGGCTATAATAACCTGGTATCTGATATGCGTAGTCTTGCAATAATGGCAGAGTTAAATGTACCTGTAGTTTTTGATGCCACACATTCCGTTCAGCAACCGGGCGGGCTAGGAAGCAGTACCGGCGGAGAAAGAAAATATGTAGAGTTACTTGCAAAGGCAGCAACTTCTGTAGGTATCGCCGGTATGTATATGGAAGTACATCAAGACCCCGATAACGCTCCAAGCGATGGTCCATGTATGATGAAGTTGGATAATCTAGAGTCTATTCTTATCAAACTAAAAAAATATGATAAAATTACAAAAGAAAAATAACTTTAAATTTTACCTTTCAAAATATATATAAATATCCCCTATTAATTCAATTTTAAAATAGAAGTAATAATTTTTTACAATATAAAAAAATAGAACTTTCTTATCGTTAGAATTTCACAAATTCGCCTTTAAATCTTTGTTGTAAATTTACTTATTGAGAATTTTTTTAAATAGTATTAATATTAATTTATTCAGCTTATAGATCAAAAATGTTTTTATTTGTATAAATGCAAATAATTTATAGGTATAATTATTATATGGAATCAAATAAAAGCAGTTGGCAGTACACTGCTTAGTAGTCCTAAACAGAAAAATATAAATGATTTTTTGACGGAGTAAATAATAATATAAAATTAAAACCTTATCAAGTAACCGATAATGTAGAATCTAATAAAGAACAAAAAAAATATTATCAAGAAGCATTAGAATGGCTTGATAAACTTACGGGATCGCAAGCTGAGTATATTATTATATCTATAAATGAAATAAAAGCCAATGCTCATTATTATTTAGGTATGATTTATGAAAATAGTAAATCGGAATTAGATTGGTTTAGAGCAATAAGAGAATATATTAGTACTCTGGAAATTGAGAAAGATTTTAACTTTCTCTATAACCATGATACAATTCCGTACATTTTTAGCAATATTTGTAAAAAAATAGGTGGATTATTTTAAATTTAGGGAGATTCTATAAGGACGAAAATAAAAGCGAAATAGTAATTAAATTGCTTCTTGAAGCAATACAATATTTCAAGGTAAGTTTAAGTATAGACCCGATAGAAGAGTGTAGTTTTATTCTTAGAGAAATTTTTAACATCCCTAAGAATAAAAAAGAAGTAGAGAAGTATCTATCTTTAAAAAAAGATCTTTATATATCTTTAGAAGAATTTTTATTTAAATTAAATTTAATACCGCTAGTTGCTTTTGAATATTTAAAGGCTGCAAGTATAGCTAGCCCTCAGGAAGAACAAAAATTATTGTTAAAAGTTCATAAAGTTTATAGTACGGAGATGGAGGAAAATACTGTTTTTATACGCTCAATGCTTGACAAAGGGGTAAGATGGAAGATCTGAGTATAGTTACTAAAGAGGCTGACAGAACAAAATTTTTAAGTGATACACAGACTATAATGAATGATTTTGTTTCACTGCCGGAGCTGCAAGCCAAGGAGTGGCCAGAAGTACAACAAAATCAAAATGAGCAATTGACTAATAATCAACAAGAAGTAAACAAATGCCAATTAATACAGGACATAGGCATTGGGTAAATATGAGATAATGATACAAATAAGATAATATTTACTTATAATGATCCTTTGGGCAGATCATTAAATGATCGTCCTGACTTAATAAAACTTATTACCGAGGTTTGCTCTGATGCAGAAATAATGGATTTAAAAACTCAACAACAAGAAGAAGGAAATACTTAGGATTACGGAGTTTTGGTATGCGATGATTTAATAAGACAATCTCAAGCTGAAACATTAAAACAAAGTTTAATAGCTCTCAACAAGTCCAAGAACAACATGTTTATATTAACATTAGATAGTAATACTTCAGATAACGAAGAAGATAAAGATAATAACGTTAATAGTAATGAAGTAGAGCGTCCTCCTTATGATAATAATGACGAAGTTGAGGTAGGTGGAGCAACTATGCAACTTAATGATTAACATTAAAAGTTTGACGTTGCGATGTCATTGCTGCTGTTGCAGGAATGACATCGGCATTCTAATAACAATGTCCACTCGCAATACTTGCATTTACACCGAGAAAGAATTACCGCAGCCGCATTTTGCTTTAGCTTGCGGATTACTAACGTTGAAATATGAACTGCCTAGTTCTTCTATAAAATCAAGAGTGCAATCTAGCATAAATTTTTGAGAGATAGGATCAATAATAATTGTAGCATTATGTTTAGTAATGACATAATCATCTTGCTCTATATTATCTTTTAAGACTAGTTCGTAATTATACATAAGTCCTGAGCAACCGCCGCTATCAACCGAAATTCGCAGTACTAAATTCTTATCTTTTTCTAGCTTTACTAACTCGCAAACCCGTTCAAAAGCTCTATCCGTAATTGTTATCGTCACTTAAAATTACCTTGTAAAAGTCTCATAAATTATATAGTATATCTTGATATTTTTCAAGTTGGCTTTGTTGTGTGGATACCCAATCGGCATTGCGAGCAGCCGTAGGCTGCGTGGTAATCTCATGAAATAATAACAAACTCCTGAGATTGCTTCGTCAATTGCTATGCAATTTCCTCGCAATGACGAAAAGTTAGAACCACAACAACGTCTTTCAAAATAAAGGATAACGATGCTTGCTTCATACGCTTCTGATCCTCTTAAAAGTAGGGGAAGATTATATAAGGAAATCCCGACCTCTTATAGAAACGAGTTTGAACGTGATCGTGATCGTATTATACATACTAATGCATTTAGGCGTTTGCAATATAAAACTCAAGTTTTTATTAATCACGAGGGAGATCATTACAGAAATAGGCTAACTCATTCTCTAGAGGTTTCGACTGTTGCACGTTCGGTCGCTAGTACTTTAAATTTATCAAATGATTTAGCTGAGACAATAGCACTTGCTCATGATCTTGGGCATACGCCTTTCGGTCATGCGGGAGAGCGGGCTTTAAATGAATGTATGAGAGAGTATAACGGCTTTTCTCATAATGCTCAATCTTTAAAGATACTAACATTACTTGAAAAAAGATATGCGGCTTATAATGGAGTAAATTTAACATGGGAAGTTTTAGAAGGAATAGTAAAACATAACGGTCCTATACTAGGCGAGATAAATGAATATATAGCAGAGTATAATAAGCAAAATGATTTAGAACTTAGTACCTATGCATCAGCAGAGGCTCAAATAGCAGCTCTTGCCGATGATATTAGCTATATTTCGCATGATTTGGAAGATAGTATCGGTGCTAAAATTATCGATTTTCATAGTCTTGCTGAACTTAAATATATTGATCAACATGTTGTTGAACTCAAGTCAAAATTTAAAAATATTAGTTCCTCATGTCTGATTTATGAGTTAGTACGTAAGCTAATACATGAGTTAATTACCGATTTATTATGGCAAACAAAAGAAAATTTAAATAAAGAAAAAATTACTAACATAGATGAGATACGTAACTTAAATTATCAGATAGTGGATTTTACGGAAAAAACTAATAAAAATATTAAGGAAACTAAGAAGTTTCTTCATGAGCGAGTTTATAAAAGTAATAAAATTACGGCCATCAGCCTTAAATGTACTAAAATCGTACAAGGGCTGTTTAAGGTTTATATGGATGATATTAATTTATTGCCGGTTAATTGGAAAATGCTAATAGACTCTAATGAAACATATAGTAAAGCTAGAGTTGTTGCTGATTATATAGCAGGGATGACTGACCGTTTTGCCATTCAGGAATATAATCAGCTCTGCTCGACTTCCTACATAACTTGCTTCTAAGGGTAATTTGTGCGTCGCTCCGGTACTCGCATCCTCACGTACTAAAGTGTACGTTGCGGTGCTGCGTTCTGTGTCTCCTACAAATTTCTCCTTATTAGCAAGTGTTTGTAAGAATGCTATTCGCTGAATTTTAATAACATTTAATAATTATGAATATATTTAATCAATTGAAACAAGATATAATTGTGGCAAGCAGGCAATTATATAATAATCAAGAAATAGCAAATACTGCTACTATTGAAATACCGAAAGATAGTTTTAACGGTGATTTATCAAGTAATATTGCAATGATTATTGCAGCTAAAGAAAGTATTGCTCCTCGGGAAGTAGCTTTAAAATTTAAAGAAGTCCTTATAACATTACCTTATATTGCAAGTATAGAAATAGCAGGACCTGGCTTTATTAATTTTACTATAAAAGCTGATAGTTGGCAGGCATCAATAAAGGATATTTTACAGCATGAAGAAAAGTTTTTTGAAATTGATATAGATAAAAGCAAAAATATTAACATCGAGTATGTTTCGGCAAATCCCACCGGTCCAATGCATATAGGGCATGCTAGGGGTGCGGTATATGGTGATGTGCTAGCAAGGATTTTGCAAAAGGTAAGTTATTCCGTTACAAAAGAATATTATGTTAATGATGCAGGCTCACAAATAAATGATTTAGTTAGTACGGTATTATTACGTTATAAAGAGGCTTTAGGTGAGCAAATTACTATCCCTGCCGGGTTATATCCGGGAGAGTATTTAATTCCGCTTGGACAAATTTTAGCGAAAGAATACGGCAATAAATTATTAACGATGAACTATGCTGAAAGGTTCAAAATAATTAAAAGTTTTGCCGTAGAAAAAATGCTTGATTTAAATAGAAAAGATTTAGCAGATTTAGGGATTAAACATGATATATTTTTTTCTGAGCAATCATTGCATGATAAAGGTGAGATAGAGGAAACAGTTAAACTACTGGAGCGTATGGGGCTAATTTATGAAGGTACGTTACCTGCCCCTAAAGGTAAAATTCACGAAGAGTGGGATAATAGAGTTCAAAAATTATTTAAATCTACTAAGTACGGTGATAGTCAAGATCGTCCTATAGAAAAAGCTGATGGAAGTTGGTCTTATTTTGCTTCTGATCTTGCATATGCTAAGGATAAAATAGAGCGGGGAGCGAATCACTTAATTTATGTACTTGGTGCCGATCATAGTGGATATGTTAAAAGAATTGAAGCAATAGTTAAAGCTTTAGGTAAGGAGCAGGTTAAAGTGGACGTTAAAATTTGTCAATTGGTCAATTTCGTTGAAAACGGTGTGCCGGTTAAAATGTCAAAACGTCTTGGGAGCTTTGCTAGTGTGCAAGACGTAAATCATGAGGTGGGGAAAGATATCATAAGATTTATGATGTTAACTAGACAAAATGATAAGCCACTTGATTTTGATTTGGTAAAAGTGAAAGAACAATCAAGAGAAAATCCTATCTTTTATGTACAATATGCACATGTGAGAACGATATCTATTTTATCAAAAGCTAAAGAATTAATGCCTGAATCTTATAATAACTTTGAATCAGGTAAGTATGATTTATCTTTATTATCCTCTGA
This sequence comes from Rickettsia sibirica 246, assembly GCF_000166935.1. Classification (NCBI taxonomy): domain Bacteria; kingdom Pseudomonadati; phylum Pseudomonadota; class Alphaproteobacteria; order Rickettsiales; family Rickettsiaceae; genus Rickettsia; species Rickettsia sibirica. The sequence goes on along the minus strand of NZ_AABW01000001.1, from coordinate 579,244 downwards.
AGAAGAAATTGAGATTATAAAACTTTTGGCTAGCTGGACAAAAACATTAGAAGCATCTGCAAAATATTTTGAACCGCATCGCATCGCATTTTATTTAATAAATTTAGCCTCAAAATTTCATTCTATGTGGAATTTCGGTAAAGAAAATAGCGATTATAGATTTGTAATTGAGAGCAATAAAGAATTAACTCTAGCACGCCTTGCTCTTGCAAGTGCCATACAGAAAGTTATAGCTAGCGGTCTCGAAGTGATAGGTGTAGAACCAATGAACAAAATGTAGTTAGGTTTTCATCGTCATTGCAAGGAGGTATTGCTCATGTGGATACCGAGTTGTCATTGTGAGCAGCCGTAGGCTGCGTGGCAATCTCATGAAATAATACTCCTGAGAGTGCTTCGTCAAAACTTACAATTTTTCCTCGCAATGACGTTTTTCTATTATCAAATTACTAAATATGATCAATAATATTTTTATTAAAATATTTCTAGTATTTTTAGTATGTATGTCCGCTATTTATTTTGGTTATCAATATTATCAGAATAGCAAGCCGGTAATTACTATTTATCCTGATGAGCTGCCTACAAAAATAAAACCGTCTATAATAGAAAATAACCAAATAGCCGCAGTACATAGTACGATATATGAACATCTTATTGCTAAAGATACAAATATTAAAACCGTAAAATTGCTTCCTGACCCTGAGAAACCTATGAGTATAGATTCTCGCAACCAAAGTCAAAGCGATGAATCTTTTGATGAAATATCTAATCTTATTGCATTAATAGAGCCAAATAATAACGCCAAAAATGAAACGGATTTAAATATAATAAAGCTTGAAAAAGTAAGTAAAGATAAGGTTAGTAATGCTAAAAATTGTAAAAATAATGAAAGTTATAAAGTACAACTAGGTTCGGTAAAATCTGAAGCAGAAGCAATGCAAGAAGGGGAAAGAATAAAAAAGCAATTCCCGAAAATTCTTAAAAATGTTGTTATCACAACCAAAAAAGTTAAATATGACGACGGCAAATTTTTCTATTTAATCTTAGCCGGTGATTATGGTAGTCTTAGTCAAGCTAAAGCGGTTTGTAAGAAATTAGCTTATAATAAGCAGAGTTGTGTGTTGAAGTGATATTTGTATACTCTTATGTCATTCCTGCGAAAGCAGAAATCCATCATAAAGCGAGCTTTTAATTTTAAGAATTTGCTGTGTTTATACTTTTTTTCTGGATTTCTGCTTTCGCAGGAATGATATAGAGAACCACGCAACAACGACTATAAATAAAAACTAAATAACTTATGAAAGAAGCTAAAGTAGAAAATATTGACTTTGGTAATGCATTATCAGAGCGTTATCTTGCTTATGCGTTATCAACAATTATGTCACGTTCGCTTCCTGACGTACGTGACGGACTCAAGCCTGTACATCGTAGGTTATTATACGCAATGCTACAGTTAAGGCTTGAGCCGAATTCCGGCTATAAGAAATGTGCGAGGGTGGTCGGTGACGTAATAGGTAAATACCACCCGCACGGTGATGTGGCAGTGTATGATACCTTGGTACGCCTTGCTCAGCATTTTTCGTTGCGTTATCCTTTAATTGATGGGCAGGGTAATTTCGGCTCTATCGACGGTGATAATGCAGCAGCTATGCGTTATACCGAATCACGTATGACGGACATATGTACGTTATTAATGAAGGACATCGATAAAGATACGGTAGATTTTCGCCCTACTTATGATGGTTCCGATTTAGAACCGGTAATAATGCCGGCAAGTTTTCCGAATTTACTAGCTAATGGTTCTGAAGGGATAGCAGTCGGTATGGCAACCAATATACCGCCGCATAATTTACATGAGCTTTGTGATGCTCTAATACATTTAATCAACCATCCGACAGCTGAAATTAACGATATAATAAACTTTGTCAAAGGTCCTGATTTCCCGACCGGCGGCATAATTATTGATAAAGCTGAAGTTATTAATGCTGCATATACTACTGGACGCGGTAGTCTTAGAGTAAGAAGCAGATGGGAAAAAGAGGAGCTAAGTTACGGTACATATCAGATAGTCGTAACCGAGATACCTTATCAGGTTCAGAAATCAAAACTTATAGAACAAATAGCAATATTACTAAAGGATAAAAAAATTCCCCTTGTTAGCAATATTAGAGATGAATCAACAGACATTATAAGGTTGGTTATAGAGCCGCGAGATCGGGGATGTGATCCGCAAATAGTTATGGAATCTCTATTCAAGCTAACGAATTTAGAAAGCCGCATTCAGTTAAATATGAATGTGATCGGCAGTAATAACGTGCCGAGAGTAATGAATATTTTAGAGATTTTACAAGAGTTTCTATATCATAGACAAAATATTGTTACTCGCAGATCAACTTATCTTTTAAACAAAATCAAGCATCGTTTAGAAATTCTAAAAGGGCTTAGGATAGCTTATCTAAATCTTGATGAGATAATTAAAATTATTCGTGAAGAAGATGAGCCAAAAGCGATAATGATGGAGCGGTTTAAACTAACCGAAATACAAGTAGAAGCGATATTAAATACCCGTCTTCGCTTGCTTCGTAAGCTTGAAGAGCAGGAAATTATTAATGAGCATAGTAATTTGCAGAAGCAACAAGCTATATTAGAAGAAATTCTAAATAATCCTAAAGAACTATGGAAAATAGTTAAAAAAGAAATCAAAACAGTACAAACGAAATTTGGATTAAATACGGTAATAGGAGCAAGGCGTACAAGCTTTGAGGAAGTAACACTTACCAATCAAGTAGTTGATATAACGGCTTTCATTATTAAAGAGCCGATTACTATTATCTGCTCAAAAATGGGGTGGGTGCGTTCGTTAAAAGGTCATAACACCGATTTATCGACTATCAAATATAAAGAAGGTGATGCAGAAAAATTTATTTTAGAAGCTTACACGACTGATAAAATATTAATAGTTAGTTCAGAAGGCAGATTTTTTACTTTGCTTGCCGATAATATTTCCAAAGGTAAAGGAACAGGGGAATCTATAAAACTACTTGTGGATATAGGTAATAACGATATTACGAATATTTTAGTCTATAAACCTGATCAGCTTTTATTACTTGCAAGTAGTGTAGGTAAGGGGTTTTTAGTTAATTCAAATGAAGTAATGGCTCAAACAAAAACAGGAAAGCAAATTATGAATGTACCGGATGGTCATGTGTGTATAGCTTGTTTACCTGTAAACGGTGATAGTATTGCTTGTATCGGTGAAAGTCGTAAATTACTGGTATTTAATATAGATGAAATACCTGAAATGAAAAAAGGGCAAGGTGTAACGCTGCAAAAATTTAAGAATGCTAAGCTTCTAGATATTAAAATATTCAATAAAGAAGACGGCTTAGGTTGGAATAACAATGGAAAAGTAAAACTTGAGAAAAACATTGTTGCATTTTTAGGCAAAAGAGGTAGTACCGGTAAATTACCTCCTATGGGCTTCCCAAAAAATAATAGATTTTCATCATATTAATATAGGAGGGAAAAGATTTTCATTTTCCTCTGCTGCTGGTTTTCGATGTTCTGAGTTACATATCTTTAGAGAATTATCCTGTTGCATATTAAAAAACTTCAATGCTGTCTCAAAATCCCTGTCTTTTGTATAGACTTTCTGAATATTTAAAGCATGTAATATTGTAAATATTTTTTAAGTTGGAACTAGAAACAAAATTATATGCATCTTTAAATAATAATTTAGAAGCGGTTGCATATCTTGTAACTGCTTTTAATCCATTTACAAAGGAATATCCTGAGCTTGTAAATTGAGCATGATTCATAGTGTTACTTCTGTTTTAAAATAATAAAAATCATATATCACATGATTACCATATATTGTGGTTGCCAATATATGGTAATCAGAGAAAATCAATATCTAAAAATAAAAAAAGTAAAATATATAATTTTATTTAATCAAAAGGCAGTATAGCATAAATTTTTCAAGGTTTGGGGTCGGTACTTGAAGTACAAAAGCTAAGCATAATTTGACAAGAATTAGAGCACTGTAAGCTAATAGAATGGTTTAAAGATTTAACAGAAGAGAAAACAAGATTATTACAACGACGGAACTATAAAGTTTATTGATAGTTCAATTAAAAAAAATATAATAATCAAGGCATAAGATTACTCTAAGCCTTGATTATAATAGTGATGGCAATTAATTTGTAAATAATTAAAACTTAAGTTTTGTACCTATAAGGCCAACAGTACCTCGTGTTGTTTTACTAGGTGCTTCAGGGTAATATACAGGTTTACCTTTAGCTTGGAAATGAGAAATTTCAGCATATGGTAATAAACCAGGCATGATCTTATATTCAGTAGCGAGGCTTACAGCATCAACGGTGTTTTTATATCTTGAAGTTTTAAGATATTCAAGACTTGTTTTTATAGGTCCTTGCCCATAAGCAACTGCTCCATTGTAATAATAGGTATCACGACCGACTTTATAATATTCCTTAGCGGTTAAGCTTTTACCTAAATTACCGTAAGAAGCACCACAAGAGAAATTACCGTAAGTAAATACAGCTCCAAGATTATATGCTTTTAAATTAGAAAGTTTATAGGTATTAAGCACTTGAATTGTAGTTCCGTCCATTTTAGCATGAATAAGACGACGAGCAGGTTTACCGTATTCTCCGGTGACAGATAGTTTTAAGTCTGCATCTTCGCTAATTTCATGTTCATAAGTTAAGCCAGCAGAAAAAGCATCCCTAATATTCTGATTAATAGTCATGGTTTCGTTATTCTCTAATTTAACCGTCTTTATTCCAGTTTTAGAAACACTAACTCCGTTTCTGCCTGAGCTTGCAAGCGTTAAATTATTTATATCTCTATTACCGCCTGTATTAGCAGTATCGGGAGTATAAGAAACTCCGGCTTGGAAGCCTTTCATTTTAGGCGTGAAAAAATTCAATCTTCTAGCTCTCTCAGCTTTATCATTGATTTGATCAAAAGAATTAGAGTATGACTCAAGATAAAAGCTAGCATTAGTATCAAAATCCGATTTTAAACTATTATATCGCATATATTGACCGTCAAGTAGAGCATATCTAGACCATCCTCCGGTACCTGCAGTTACTTGACTACCGGTAATACGCAACTTAGCGCTTGCATCAGCAGGAGAGCCTAGTTCTACTTTACCGTAACTAGTTTCAATAAATATATGTGATCCATTATAACTTGTAGAGGTTTTTGCTCTTGTAGTAGGCTGAAGGACTATTTTAGCACCTGCTATTACATCATTGATAGTTTTAGCAATAGTGGCCGCAAACGCTGCTTCCGTGTAAAACCCCAACTTTTTCCTGTTATCAGTTACATTTTTATCAAATAAAATTAAATGATCCTGTTTAATATAACCGTTTTCAAATAAATAGAATCCTTCTAATTTTATTTCAGTATCAGAATTAGAAATAACAGGTGTTGGATTTTCTTCGGCAAGACCAGCCGATGCAAGGCAAATAATACTTGCAGCTAATAATAATTTTTTCACTTTAATATAAGCTCCTATAAATTTAAATAAATATTTACTATACAAAGTAAGTTTTTAGTATTAATAAATATAAATCAACCATGCTATAATATAATATAATATAATAATACTTTTCAGAATTGACAATAAAAAACTATTTTAATTTGTAATAATTTAATTTTAAGTATATAAGGTTGTATTATTATCACTATCATTATTCAAATAGTCTCAGACTTATAGTTTTAAAGAAAAATTTTGTATTGTAAATAATTATGATTTATAATCATTAGTTTACTAATTAAATCAAGTTTTGATTATGGCTATAATGTCAGATAAGTGGATAAAAGAGGCTGTTATAAATCACAGTATGATAAGGCCCTTTGCGGAAAAGCAGGTAAGAGTGCATAATAAAGAAAAGATTATTTCTTACGGCTTATCTTCTTACGGCTATGATGCTAGAGTATCTAATGAATTTAAAATATTCACCAATATAAATTCTACTACGGTTGATCCAAAAAATTTCAGTGAATATAATTTAGTTGATAGAGAAGTAGATGTGTGTATTATCCCACCTAATAGCTTTGCCCTTGGCAGAACTATAGAATATTTTAAAATACCGCGTGATGTATTAGTTATTTGTGTCGGCAAGTCTACTTATGCAAGATGCGGTATAATAGTAAATGTGACTCCGTTAGAACCGGAGTGGGAAGGACATGTAACTTTAGAGTTTTCTAATACTACTCCATTACCTGCTAAAATATATGCAAATGAAGGAGCTTGTCAATTTTTATTTTTAAAGAGTGATCAAATTTGTGATACTTCATATGCCGATCGCCAAGGAAAATATATGAAACAAGTAGGCGTAACTTTACCGCTAACATAACTTTTTTGTGTAGAAAATTATATTAAATTTTTAATAAGGATTTTTATGAGTACAATAAACACTGATACTAATGAGACAATGCCGCATATTTCCGTTAATGCACAATATATAAAAGATTTATCTCTTGAGAACCCTTCTGCCCCGTCTTCTCTTGCGGCTTTGGATCAACGCCCTCAAATTGATTTATCTCTAGATATAAATATTACTAATTTATCGGAAGAAAATTTCTATGAAGTAGAGTTAAATATCGAGGCAATTGCAAGAAATGAGAAATATAAATTATTTCAGATAGAATTAAAATATGCTGGAGTATTTAATTTAATTAATATTGATTCTGAACAACATCCGGTTTTATTATCCGTTCATTGTCCGGCAATGATATTTCCATTTGCCAGAAAAATTATAGCTAGCTGTACTCAAGATGCAGGATTCCAGCCTTTAATGATTGATCCTATAGATTTTGGTGCCTTATATCATAAGAAAATGTCAGAGCATCAAAACTAAGAAAATCATTTAATTATTTAATAAATTTCATTTTAAACGCCATGGTTTTTAAACCACAGATAGAACTTGATAGTAAAAATTTTATCAATTTGATTAAATATTCTTTACTTATGTTATTAATGAATGTATAAAGCACTAGATAAAAAATTATAATTTAGTTAACAATAATTAACTGTAATTAAATTATAGCACAATATAAAAATTGAATTTTATGGAGAAAAATAATGAGAGTTTTGTTAATTGAAGGCGAGCCGAAAATGGCTAACTTAATTGAACTAACTTTAGCTTCAGAAGGGATAGTTTGCGATAAAGCTTCAGTTGGTGTAGAAGGTTTAAGACTTGGTAAAGTTGGTGGTTATGATCTAGTAATCTTAGACCTTATGTTACCGGATATTAATGGTGTTGAGATATTACTAAGATTGCGTGCTGCAAAAATAAAAACCCCAATCTTAATTTTATCTAGCTTAACGGATACGTATCAAAAGATTACTGGTTTCTCTTCCGGAGCCGATGATTATCTAACCAAGCCGTTTGTGAGAGAGGAATTAATTGCTAGAATTAAAGCTATAGTTAGACGTTCTAAAGGTCATGCAGCATCAGTATTTAGGTTTGATAAGGTTAGCGTAAACCTAGATACTAGAAGTGTAGAAGTTGACGGCAAAAAAGTACATTTGACGAACAAAGAATATGCTATTTTAGAGCTATTAATACTCCGAAGAGGAACTATCTTAACTAAAGAAATGTTCTTAAATCACTTATATAGTAGTGTTGATGAACCAGAAATGAAAATTATTGACGTATTTATTTGTAAACTTCGTAAAAAGTTAAGTGATGCTGCCTGTGGTAGAGATTATATCGACACAGTATGGGGACGTGGTTATATGCTAAAAGAATATGATGAGTTACAACAAAAAGAAATTTTAGCACAAGGAGCATAATTAATGCCTTTATCTACTTCTTTACTTGGTAAAAAAAGTACTTATAAAGATAGTTATGATGTAACTTTATTATTTAAAATTCCACGTATAAATAATCGAAACGAACTTGGAATAAATAGTAATAATCTTCCGTTTTATGGTGTAGATGTTTGGAATACATATGAACTATCTTGTCTTAATAAGAACGGTAAGCCATGGGTTGGAGTAGGCACTTTTTATATACCGACGGATTCTGAAAATATAGTAGAATCAAAATCATTTAAATTATATCTAAATTCTTTTAATAACTTTGTTGTTGAATCAGTAAAAGAACTAGAAAGAATTATCTTGCAGGATCTAAGTAATGTTACACACGCTAAAGTAACAGGACGTATATTTCCTATAAATACAAAAGTAGAATTTGGTGTTCCAAGCGGTAAAAATATCGATGATTTAGATATAGTATGCAATAATTACGGTGCACCCGATAATAGTTTAATTGAGTATGAAGATGTTTTGGTAGAAGAAGAGATTAATTCTAATTTACTTAAATCAAATTGCCTAGTAACCGGTCAACCGGATTGGGGTACAATCGTTATAAAATATAAAGGAAAAAAGTTAAAATATGATTCTTTTCTGAAATATTTAATATCTTTTAGAAATTGTAATGAGTTTGCAGAGCAGTGTGCTGAGCGTATTTTTACAGATATTAAAAATGCTATAAGTCCTGATTTTCTTTCTATTTATATAGTATATGCTAGGCGTGGAGGCATTGATATTTGTCCCTATCGTTCTACCGATAAAAGTTATACTTTACCTAGCGATAAACGATTTATTAGGCAATAATCACTTTTCTAATCCATAAAAAAATCCGTTTGTGCGAAAAGTATTGTCAGTGTGGATTGAAAAACGCATCCGTTGTCATTCCGTGGCTTGACACAGTGGATTTTACCGGTCTATCCAGCAATGTTCTGACTATACAGGAATGACATAAACAAGCCACGCAATAACGCTGATCAAGGCGGGGTAACAATCAAAAATAATTCACGTAAGCAAGCTTTTCGCAGGATAGCAGTTAGTATAATTTTATGATTCTTTTGTAGGATTTTGTGGAGGCTTTAGGCTTTCTACTATTTTATTTAGGTCTATTTGACTACAGATCCCCAGTAATACGGGATCACGAGGACGAATAGAATTCATATTCCAATGGCTACGGGTTCTAATAGCATCTATAGTAATTTTAGTAGTACCTATTAATTTAATTATTTGATGGTCTTGGATGTTCGGATAATTAGACAATAACCAATATATAGCATCCGGTTTATCTTGACGTCTTGCTATAGGAGTGTATTTAGCACGTTTTTTTTTCTGATTTTTCATCAATTCATAAGCAGGGCTATATGAAATTTGTAAATTAGCATTAGGATCTTTACTGCAACGCTCAATTTCCTCTAAAGTTAACTGACCGTTTGCAATTGGATTTAAACCGTTTATAGATTGTGCTACTTCACCGTCAGCCATACCTTTTATTTCAAATTCATGAATACCGCAAAAATCGGCAATTTGTTTAAAAGTTAAAGAAGTATTTTCAATTAACCATATAGCCGTGGCTTTTGGCAGAAGCGGTAATGTTTTTTGTGAATTCATGATAATTGTTTTTTGGCTTAATTTAAGAAGTTATAACAAATAGAGTTATTTAAGTCAATCTTCATTTAGAAACTTAACTATCTCCTCAACTACTTTCTTAGCATCGCCGAATAACATAAAAGTATTATCGTGATAAAATAGCGCATTTTTTATACCTGCATATCCTGATGCCATAGAACGTTTAATAAACAAAATCGTACGTGCTTTTTCGACATCGAGTACCGGCATACCATAAATTGGACTGTTCGGATCATTTTTAGCAGCAGGATTAGTTACGTCATTTGCACCAATCACAAGCACTACGTCAGTGGTAGCAAAATCTCTATTAATTTCTTCAAGCTCAAGTACTTTCTCATAATCTATATTAGCTTCTGCAAGTAAAACATTCATATGCCCCGGCATTCTACCTGCTACCGGATGTACGGCAAAACGTACATTAATATCTGAACGTTCTAATATATCAACCATCTCTTTTATGATATGCTGAGATTGGGCTACTGCCATACCGTAACCGGGAACAATTATCACCGATGATGTATTAAGTAGTAAATGTGCCGCATCTTCAGGGCAGCTTGTTTTTGCTATTTTATCGTCGTCTATATCCTTGTTAATTCCAGTAGGTGCAGGCAAAAACGCCCCAAAAATAACCTTAATTAATGAGCGATTCATCGCTTTGCACATTATATAGCTAAGTATAGCTCCGCTACTACCGACTAATGCTCCAGTAATAATAAGTAGGCTATTGCTAAGCGTAAAGCCTATACCTGCTGCCGCAAAACCTGAATAAGAATTTAGCATTGAGACTATAACAGGCATATCTGCACTGCCTACCGGTATTATTAGTAATACTCCAATTAACAGTGATAAAAAGACTATTAGATTAAATAAAAATATATTCTCTGAACGAATAAACGATATTACTAGAATAACCAATATTATTGCCGTTAATAAGCATATATATTGTTGACCGTAGAATTTTAACGGGCTACTTTTCATTAAGCCTTGTAGTTTTAGAAAAGCTATAATCGAACCGCTAAAAGTTAAAGCACCGATAGAGACGCCTACTGATATTTCTATTAATGCATTAATCGGTAAACTTCCTGCTATTCCTATAGAAAAATTTTCAGGAGCAAGTACTGTAGCATAAGCTACAAATACCGCAGCAAGACCGACAAAAGAGTGAAATCCCGCTACTAATTGAGGCATTGCCGTCATGGAGATTTTAAGTGCGATAATCCCGCCGATTACAGCACCTAATAAGATGGTTGCTATAATGGGTAATTTATGAGTAAAATCCGGTAGGAAAAAAGTAACGATGACTGCTATCGCCATCCCCAAAATACCTATGGTACTGCCTAGATGTGCTTGTTTCTGTGAGGATAAGAATTTGAGTGATAGAATAAAGCAAACAGCCGCAACTAAGTATAATAACTGGATAATTTGTAGGGACATAGGTGAATGTATATTTATATTATTAGCTATTTAGTGTCATACCGCGGCTTGACCACGGTATCCAAAAAAAATAAAAAAACTGGATCCCGCGATAATCAAGTCGCGGGATGACAAATACGCTTCAAGAACCATGCAACAAGGCTAAAAAGTAAATCCTATACCTATAGAAACTATTAAAGGATTAAGTTTAACTTTAGAGGTCATGGTTTTATTACCTACTAAATTCGGTTTATACTCAAGTTTAGGATTTAAGAAAAATTGTCTTACGTCAATATTGATTAAAGTATCGTCTTTAGCATAAAAATCTACACCTATTTGTCCTACGGCACCGTGTCCGTTTCTAATTTTAAGACCGGTAGCTTGAGTAAGCATATAAGAACCGTGATAACCTATACCTATATATGGTCTTATTCCACCGTAAGGAGCTATATGAAATTGTCCGGTAATTGTTGCAGGAATCATATGAATAGGTTTATTTTTTCCTAGTTTAACATTATCAACGCCATAATTATGAGCAACGGCTGCAAGGGATGTATATTTAGTGCGTAAAACATTAAAGCCAAGTGATAATTCAGTAGCTAAATAATTATTAAAGAATATAGTAGTGGACGCATCACCTCCATAACCGTTTTTTGCCACTTCTCCTACTGAAACAGGTTGAGGAGAGGTAGGAGTAGGTAATCCTTTTTGCTTAGCACTTGAAACAACACCTCCTAGACGCATCTTGAAAACTAAACTGCCTTCGTTTTCGTAATACGGTGTACTATCATAGTCAGAAGCAGAGTCTACATCATCATACATACTTTTAGCAAAACTATTAATACTTATGGTGGATACAAACAAAATTATCCCTAATTTTTTCACTATTCTTAACATATAATTATAACCTTTACTTGCTTAAAATTGATTACCGTATTATTATATAAAATTTTTGTTTATATATTTATACCATTGTCATAAAAGATAGAATTCTTTTATGCTAAAAGTCAAGACATTTAAGTAAAATTATAGAAATTATTGGAACATATTAATGAATGATGCATTAAAAACATATTTAACCGGTATAGGTTGGTTTTTACTTAGTTTAGTAAGTAGTAGTGCCAATGATGTAATATCTAAATATCTTGGGACTCGTTTACATAGCTTTGAAGTAGCTTTTTTCCGCTTCTTTTTCAGTAGCATAGTTTTACTACCTTTTGTTGTTTATTATGGTAAAAATACTTTAAAAACAAGTCGTCCTTTTGTACATATATTAAGAGGGTTATTATTATTTTTCGGTATGACTTCTTGGACTTACGGTCTTACCATAGCTCCCGTTACTACTGCAACAGTCGTAAGTTTTTCTATTCCTTTATTTACTTTAATACTTGCCGTATTTTTTCTGAACGAAAATATTATTTGGCCAAGATGGGTAGTTACCGTAGTAGGATTTATAGGACTTGTTGTTACTCTTAAACCGCATGCCGAGGATTTTAACCCAGAAATTTTGTATTTTGTATTAGCCGCTATTTCATTTGCTATGCTTGATATTATTAATAAAAAATTCGTAATAAAAGAATCGATGATTAGCATGCTATTTTATTCGGCAATAGTAACTGCTATAGTGTCGTTACCTGTAGCATCGCAGTATTGGCTAACTCCTAGTAGTTTTGAATTAGCTTTATTGTTTGTACTCGGTAGTAGCGGAAGCTTAATATTATTCTTTCTGCTTAAAGCTTTTTCTATGGTAGATGCAACCGCTACCGCTCCTTATAGATATTTAGAGCTGGTGATTTCGGTAATAGCGGCATATTTCATATTTAACGAATTTCCTGATAAAAGCACACTTCATGGAGCAGTAATAATAATTCCTACCACCTTGTTTATAATATATTCCGAAAAAAAAGCTATGAATAGAAAACATGAATCGCAGTAAACTGGTATTTTCAAGCGGTATCGCTAACACTTTTGAATGGTATGATTATGTATTATTCGGTTATTTTGCACCCATAATAGGAACAAAATTTTTTCCAAATGATGATGCTAATACTTCTTTACTGCAAGTTTTTTTAGTATTTGCTATAGGTTATTTGGCAAGACCGTTGGGCGGCATATTTTTTGGTGTTATCGGTGATAGATTTGGACGCAAAGTAGCCTTAACTAGTGCGTTATTTTGCATGTCTGCCCCAACCGTATTAATAGGAATATTACCAACTTACCATACTATCGGTATAACTGCGACTATATTAATGATTTGTGTACGAATTCTACAAGGATTATCAATGGGGGGAGTTTTGACCGGCTCTATTTCCTTTGTTATTGAGCATACTAGTCATAAACACCAAGGCTTCACCGGTAGTATTTCAATGTCTAGTATATGCTCCGGTTTATTGCTTGGTTCTTTTGTTTCTTATATCGTTAAGAATATCCTAACAGCTTTACAATTTGATAGTTTTGGCTGGAGAATACCTTTTTTACTTGGTTTTTTTATTCTTTTTGCAGCATTTTATATTAAAAAAAATACACACGAAACACCGAATTTTAAAAATCTAAGAGAGCAGAAAAAGATTTTACAATCACCGTTAAAAAAAGTCATTACCAATTATTGGTTTGATATATTAATCTCGATTTTTATCAATGCTCCCGGTTCGATAATATTCTATCTCACTACAATTTACTTGGTATCGTTTTTAAAAATCAGCCGCAACTTTACTGAAAATGAGGTAAATAGCCTTGCTAGCGTGTGTTACGTGATTATGATAGCCGTAACTTTATTAAGTGGTTATCTATCCGATATTATAGGTCGCAGGAAAATTTTTGTAATTAATCTGATAATAATTATTGTAACAACGCCATTTTTACTTAATAATTTTGAGCATGGAGCCTTCACAAGTGTAATTATCTCACAATTGATACTTGCTATACTTGCTGCTAGCTATATCGGTCCTGAACCGGCATTACAAGCAGAATTGTATCCTACAAATATACGTAACACTGCTCTCTCTATTTCATATAACACTGCTACAAGTATTTTTGGTGGTACTACGCCTCTTGTCTTTGAATATTTACTACACAAAACAGGGCATGTAACCTCAGCAGTTTATTATGTCATATTAAGCTGTATTTTTGCATTGATTGCCTTATTTTTTTACAAAAATAGAAGTTTAGATAAAATATGAAAAAAATTACAAAACCTGCAAACCTAGTTGAATTTAATAACAAAATTGTAGTCTTTAAAAGAGTTATTACTATGGCGATGCTTGTGAACATAAAATAACTGAAAAGGGATTAGTCTTTGCCAGTATTTCTGAGGATACATCAATCATTCCAGAACTTTTAAAGCAGTAACTAGTGACGAAGCAATTTCAAGGATAGATCTAGACTTATTCGGTACATGTCATAGAGTTACTACGAGTGTAACGGCTGACCTTCTACAATAAGAAGAAAATGGTTGTTTGGCAATGAGGCTTGTTACTGCAGAAGAGATACCCAAATTACACAAGTTAGTACAAGATAATAAAAAGCATGCCCAACCAAAGAAACAACACTAAAGATTTTAAGTGATTATTTACAGAAAGAATTTGGGATGCATGCTAATGAAACTACAGTAGCATCTTATGATGGGGTACATATAAGTGGAGCGAATGAAGAGATCGAATAAGAGCTTTTTTGTAAAGAGTAAACGAATTTCCAAAATTTTTCTTGATTTAATGAAAAATATGTGGCAAAAAGGGTTTGAAATAATCTTGCTACTATAGCTCAGGGGTAGAGCACTTCATTGGTAATGAAGAGGTCGGGGGTTCGATTCCCCCTAGTAGCACCACCACACATCCTAAGCTTTGTGAGTTTTTAACCTTTCTTGAAAAACTCATATGCTGATTTTAGTCTAGTTTCTGTCAGATACTATTATAGTATTATGTTTATTTTAAAAGCTAAGTTGCAAATAATATAAAACTAATGTATGATTTACATTTAAAATACGGTAACGATTATTTTATTATATGATAGACATTCTTCTTTTTGTACATATTACTATTGCAATATTGCTAATTATAGTTATTCTGATGCAGCGTAGTGGATCGGATGGAATTAGTAGTATAAGCGGCGGTAATAATATGGGAGTAGTCAGTGCTAAAACAGTCGGTAATTTTCTTACTAAAAGCACTATAATACTTACAACATTATTTTTAATAAATGCAATAGTACTTGCTAACCTTTCCTCAAAAAAGAAATCTGATTTAGTTTCTAAGATTAATGAAATTGAAGAAAATCAAGCAGAAAATAGTTTACCTATAGCTAAATAGTTACAGTTTTATCTTAGTAATATCTCTCATACTTGTCATTGTCTACCTTTGTTGGTATTGTTGTGTGGATCGGTAAAATCCACTGTGTCACCCCGTGGTCAAGCCACGGGGTGACAGATAAAAGTACTGGATTCCTGCTTTTGCGGGAATGACATAACAGGAGTCATGTAACAACACCTATGGATCAATGGCATGACATCAGAGAATTTAGTATAGTTTTCAGAACTCCCAATATATATTATTAGAGTACAGCAATATTTTTGCACCTAAAATAATTTTAGAAATGTCTATAGAATTTAATATAAAAGAAAAAATTTATATCATTTTATGTACGTTTTTTACAGTCCTTATTATAGTAGGAAACTTAATATAGCAAAAATTTGTTTACCTTAATATTTTTAATTTTTATATTCTTGAATTATCTATAGGAGCAATTTTTTACCCGTTAACTTTTTTATTAACGGATTTAATAGCTGAGTTTTACGGTAAAGAAAGAGCCAATTTTTGTGTAAAGCTTGCTATTATTTTTAATATAATAGTAGTTTTAATAATAAGTCTCATGGATAAATTGGAAGCTACTAATATCTTTTTTAGTATCAACTTTTGTCTGTTATATAGCTCAACTTGTTGATATTAATATCTATTTATGGATCAGAAATAATTTTAGTACGGCAATTTCTTTATTTATCGATACTTTTATTGTAATTGGTATTATGAGCTTATTTAATATTTTTCCTTATACCAATTACAATTGACCAATTAGGTCATCTTGTACTTAATAGCTATTCATTTTATTTTTTACTATATTTAGTACTCCAGTATTCTATGCAGGAGTTTGGTTAATAAGTTTATTCATTAAGAAAGGATAAGCTCTTAGGAAAAGCTTATCCTTATTTAAATTTTCTATTGGTGATTTACAAATTGACTTTTAGTTTAATAAGTCCTTGATGGCTTTGATACTTTCTATGCGTATAATAATTATACTCAAGTAGAACATTGATATTTTTTCTACTCATAAGTATATTACTACCAATATTATATCCAAGCTTAGGTTGTTTTAGTGTAATAATTGTTTCTTGTAATGTTTGTCCTTTAAAAGTCGCTTTTGCATTAACTTTTGTATTTTTATTATTGAAGTGATGCTCAATATTACCATACAAACTTGGTGTTAATACTATATTGTTTGTGGTCACTATAGGCTTAAACACTATTTTACCGCCAAGGCTACTTTCAAATAATTGATTTGATTTCTTTTGAATCATGAGATTTTCTATATCTACATTATACTCTTTATAGTTGCTAGCTCTTGAATAATCATATTGAAAACCGATATTAGGAATAAAATGTAAATCGTATTTTGTACGATATTTATAATTTAATAAAGTTTGAAAACTTAAATTATTGTTTTGATATTTTCCAATTATATTATTAATATTTTTAGATCTATTCTTAATATAATTATGACCGTAAGATGTTATAGTCTGCAATGAGAAACCTTTAATTAGTTCTTTTAGACTGTAAATGCTTAAAAGATGACCGTTAACTGTTGTTTTCCCTAGTTTTTTATTATATTTAATTTGGGATTCCAAACGGCTATAAGCTATTCCTATAACATCATGACTATTGATGAATTCAGCATCAATCCCGATGGTTATGCCGGTTGTACGATTTTGATATTTTGGAATATTCTTCCAAATTCTTTGTTTGTTGATGCCGTATAAGCCGCTAATCCATACCCCTCTGTTTATACTAGTTTCTTCATCACCGGCCCCTATTGCAGCAACCGTTAATCTATCATTTATATTATAGTGAACAGGTTTGTGAAGAGTTGAAGTCGCCTGAACTAATATTGCTACTTTCCCACTAGTATCATCAGATATCTGTTGTCTCTGTGTCACCTCATCTTGTTCTGTAATTGCTTCAGTTTTGAATGACACATCGATAGCTTCATCTTCGCTTTCTAAAACTACATCTTTTTTTAATTCTTCGTTAGTGGTGCTATTGCTTTCTTCTAATTCTTCGTTAGTGGTGCTATTGCTTTCTTCTAATTCTTCGTTAGTGGTGCTATTGCTTTCTTCTAATTCTTCGTTAGTGGTGCTATTGCTTTCTTCTAATTCTTCTTCATCAGTTGCATACCCTGTATCGTCTTCATCACTAGATCTTAATGCTAGAAGTGATTTTTTGTCATCTGATGATTTATCATTTTTGCTATCGTTAGAACTCAATAATCTCGGTGATAAAGCGGTTTTTGAATCAGATTGCTCTGACTTTTTATTGCTATCTTCAGGTTGTGTATCATCCTTTGTTGAGGATGCGTCATTTGTAGCTTCGTTTTCTTGTTTGAATGATTGTAATTTTTCCTGATCTAAACGCCCTACTTTCTTTTCATTGTTACTATTTCCTGATTGAATATCACTACCATATTTTCGTTCTAGTTCAGTAGACTCTGCTAGTACTTGTTGAGTAAATAGAGACAATTCTTGATCTTTTGTTAACTCTAAAAGTTGAGATTTATAAATATTATGTACTTCTTGCCCTATTTCAGTTCTAGGACCTATAAAATCAGGGTTAGCAGTATTAAATGCCTCTTTTACCTCTTCCTCTGGATATTTTGTCAATTGCTGTATATAAATATCATGTATTTTTTGTCCTAGTCCAGTTCTAGAATCTATAAAATCAGAGTCAGCGGAAGTAAACGCCTCCGTTAATTTTTTGCTAAGTATAATATTATCTTCAACATATTTAATAAATTCTTTATCTTTTGTTAATTCCAAAAGTTTAGAAGTATAAATATTATGTATTTTTTGTCCTATTTCAGTTCTAGGACCTATAAAGCTAGAGTACATAGTGTCGACTGCTTCTTGGATTTGTTCAAAATACTTATTATTTTGATGAGCTTTAGATAAATTTTTTGAATGCTCAAATGCTACTGATTCCACTATAGCTTTTTTCAATAAATCGGCATCGGAGTATTTTGCTTTATATCCTGCTGATTTTTGTCCTGATAAAGTAAATTCTTTATATCTTAAAGCTATATCGGAGCTAAAGTGATAAGTTTTTGGAGTTGTTTTTAAAGTAGATGTATTTGCATTGAATTTAGTAATCCCTAAACTTGTTAGATAAGCTAATTCCAAATCTTGTGAATCAGGCAGTGGCGGTGGCGGTGGTGGCATGTTTCCGGTATGTATGTATTTTGTAGCTTTTTCTTGCGAGCACTCTTTAAGAGCTTTTAATATTATAGGCATCTTTAATTTATTAGAAAGAATTCTTATTTGTTCATTGCTCATGCCTTTAAATGAAGGCAAAGCTAATCTTAATTGATCTAAATTATTATTACCTGTTACTTTGAGAGTAGTAGCTTTTAAAAATTCTTTTAATAATTCGGGGTCTTTTTCCTTTACTATAGCAATAAAATCATGTTGAGGTAAATTTGCTGTAATTAATTCTTCAAATTTTATTGTGCTTAAAATAGCTGTTCTTAAATCATCAAGTTTAGCCTGTGCTTGATCAGAATTAATTGTTTTTCTTAAGTTTGTATCTTCTGTTATTAAAAAAGTAGCTTGTTGTACTATAGTTAATATATTAGGGTTGTTAATTAACTCGTCGACTCTATTGCCAAATATATCTTGATCGAAGTTTTTTGCATTAATATAGGCAAATTCTAATTGTTCAAACGGATTTTGTTTGCCCTGTAACTCTCTAATCAATTCTGATTGATTGAATTGAAGTTTAATAGGTCTCTTTAATTCTTCAGATATTTTACATGACGATAATAAAATACGTTTTACTGCATCATCAGTGTCTTCATTGAAAAGATTTTTAATTATCTCTTCGCTTGTTATTGTTTTCTTACCATTTACGGTTATATCTTTTATATACTGGTCTTGAGCAAGGGTGTTAAAAGCTTCTTTAGCTTTTTCTGCGATTTCAGGGGTTGAAATGCTAAATAAATTTAAAAGAGTTTTCTCGTCAGCTCCTTGGTTGGCGTATGATTCTGTTAATATTTGACGTATAACATTTGTAAGATCAGCTTGTCTTTTTATAAGCTGATCTTGTAAATCATTAGCTTTTGTACCTCCTGTCTCAGTTCTATATTCTGCATATAGTTTGGCATAAGCTGTCTCTGGCGTGCTTCTGACTGTGCTGGTTGCACTAGAAGCTGTAGGTTGAAGTGGTGCTTTTGATTGAACAGTAGTATTGTGAGTAAACTGAATATATAATGAATGTATGTGAGGATATTCTGTTTGTAACTGATTTAAATCAAAATGTTTAGAGTTGCTACTAAAGCCTTGAGAATGTAAGGGTGGTGGTGGTGGCATGCTTCCGTTTAGCGGTAGAGGAGGCGGATTTGGAATACCCCCATTTAGCGGTAGAGGTGGTGGATTCGGAATGCCGCTTTGTGTTTGTTCTAAATTATTTGCATTATTACCTACTGCTAACCCTAAAATTTTATTGGTTTCATTGCTGAGTATGTTACTATCAGATAATATTACTTTAATTACTGAATTTAATGTGTGGTTACTTACTTCTTTTGCTAGTTTAATCATATAGTCTTTAGTTAAACTATCTCTTATTAGCCCTTTATTTTTTAGTTCTATATTTATTTCTTTTACTATTTCTGGTGTTAAAATATAGACGCTGTTTACAATATAGGGTTGCATTATGTTTTTTAACTCTAATTGCAGAGTTAAAAAGTTTTCTACTGAACTCTTATCTTTACTTGCTGCTAGTTTGATAAGATCTAATCGTGCCTTTTCTTCAAATTGACTATTAGATATATTTCGTGTTGCATAGTCTTGAATTCTTTCAGCAAATTTAGTTTTTTCTTCAGAAGAACTATTTTCTAGTAATTCTTGTAAAATAGGTCTATTTTTAACGTCAATATTGGTATTGAAATCTAATTGTCCCTTATCATTGCTAAATAATACCCTTTGAATAGTATCATCATTAAAATCACTTAAGATAGTCGTTACTGCTTCTTGTTTATAACTACTATCTACTTGAAGAGTTAATGCTATTATAGGATCTGTTTTAATAAGATTTTTAAATTCTTCAATATTTTCTTCTTGTTGTATTATTCTATTTATACTGTGTTGAGACTGCGTTAAATTACCCTTATTTGCTTTAGTATTAAAGTGAGTTTTAAAAGTACTTATAGGATCAAAAAAATATCGTTGTTTCTTTTCTCTACCCGTGAAAATCCGTGAAGATGTTCCTGTATTATGTATACTTTGATTTGACATATACCAATGGTCGTTTTTGCTTCCGCTCTTTTTTTGAGAGCGTCCGGTAGATGGTTTAGTAGTATCATTGTTGTTTAGAAACTGGTTTGCTTCTATTCCGGCTCTTATTTGGTTTATATAAGAAGCTGTTTTTACTGGCCCTATCTTAAATTCATTCATTAATTCGTCAGCGTTAGGGATAATATTATTATCTATATAGTACGATTTTTTACCAAGCATCATCTGAGTTGCTATTGATGCGATATAGTTTGTTGCCTCACCTTTATCAGCACCAAATTTCTGCTCTAGCTCTTTTTCTGTAGGAATATGGCTATCGGCTATATATTGTGGCTTTTCTTTGTCCATAACTTTAAGTCTTATTGACTTAATATAGCCGTCTCTATTATCATCACGAGATATACCAAACTTCTTTTTTAACTCTTTTTCTGTAGGAATATGGCTATCGGCTATATATTGTCCCTTTGCGTTTTCCATAATTTCAGTTCTTATTGAAGCAACAAAAGATTGTGCCTCATCTTTATTCATGTTAAGAGCAGTCCTTACTTCTTGCATTTCAGGGATAATATCATTATCAACATAATGTTTGTATTTAATATCTCTGTTTATTGAGCTGATATATAGTTCGATTACTGCTTTTTTGTCTTTTTCTGCACGACGTACCTTTTGATCGTGTTCTACATTATTGTCTATTTTGCTAGGGTCATAACTTATTCCAAGATTTGTTGCTGCTTCTATATCTGTAGGAACTACACCTTGATTAATATATTCTTGTTTTTTTGTATCAAAATCCTGTTGTTTTACTCTTTCGATGTATAATAAAATTTCAGCTCTTGCTTGTCTTGCTTTATGTCTAGTATTATCTAAAAAACTTGATAAATCTGTTTCCTTATACTTTATTCCTAGATCATTTTGTGCTTGAGTAAAACTAGGAACTAAAGCTGCTTCTTGCCATTTTTTGATTTTTTCATTTGGAGTCAAATCTTTCCAAATATTTTGTTGCTGTGTTGAATTGTGCTTTTCCCATGCCGGGGTTTTACTAACTAAATCTTTAAAGCTTGCCGCTCTAGCACTTGTACTTAAAAAGCTACTAGTCAACAAACATGTTGACATAAAAAAAGTTAAAACATATTTTTTTGAGTGGGAATTTTGTAGATTCATTCAAACCTCGATTAGTTATTATTTTTTAAATACAAACGAGCCGGATTATATAATTTTTGTTAACTTATGTGAACTATTAATGACTAATTTTTGTTAACCAATAAATTTTTTAGCCAAAATGTGTTTAATATATCACAAGCTAATGTATACTCCGAATTTTAAACTTTTTTCAAAAGGAGTATGTAATACTACTTTTGAAAGAAATGTACTTCAGTTTTTGGTAAATATAAAATATGCAAATTCAATTTCACTTATATAACACTCTTAGTCGTACTAAAGAGGTTTTTAATCCTCAAGATCAAGCTAACGTAAAAATGTATGTATGTGGACCGACTGTTTATTATAATCCTCATATAGGCAATAGTAGGTCGGGAGTAGTATATGATTTACTTTATCGTATAGTTATAAAAATATTCGGTGAGAAGGCAGTAAAATATGTACGTAACATTACGGATGTTGACGATAAAATTATCGATAGAGCTGCACTACTTGGTGTTACTATTGATGAGTTGACTGATAAAGTTACGAAAGAGTTTCATAAAAATATGGCATATTTAGGTTGTATGCTACCTAGTATTGAGCCGAAAGCTACAAAGCATATTGATGTAATGATCGCAATAATAGAACGCTTAATAGCAAAAGATCACGCATATATTGCTGATAATCATGTTTATTTTGATGTTTTATCAGCGCCAAATTATACGGAATTATCTAACCGAAATTTAGAAGAAATGTTTGAGGGAGTGCATGTAGAAAATAGTAAAACCAAAAAAAATCCACAAGATTTTGTATTATGGAAACCGGCAAAGCAAAATGAATCGGCAAATATGAATTTTGAAAGCCCCTGGGGACTTGGTCGCCCTGGATGGCATATTGAATGTTCAGCCATGAGCTACAAATATTTAGGTGAGAATTTTGATATTCACGGCGGCGGAGCAGATTTAATCTTTCCGCATCATACCAATGAGATTGCTCAAAGTAGATGTGCTTTTCCAAGTTCTACCTATGCTAAATATTGGGTACATAATGGGTTTCTAACGGTTAACGGTGAGAAAATGAGTAAATCTCTTGGTAATTTTATTACTGTAAGGGATTTAATGAATAAACAAATTCAAGGAGAAGTAGTAAGGTTATTTTTATTAAGTAGTCACTATAGGCGTCCTCTTGATTATAATGATAAAGCTATAGAAGATGCTAAGAAAACTTTAGATTATTGGTATAGAGCTATAGAAAATATTAATGTGCAGAAAATAGATTTACCTCATGATTTCATGCAAAGCTTACTTGATGATATGAATACGCCGCTTGCCGTTAAAATCATTAATGACTACGCTAAAGGTGTTTTTAGTTCTAAAACTGAAGAAGAAAGGCAGCTTAACGCCTCTGCTATTATTACTTGTGCTAATTTTATTGGTTTAATGAATAAGACTCCACACGAGTGGTTTAATAGCGGTGTGGATGAACTCTATGTAAATGAGCTTGTAAATAAGCGTTTGGAAGCAAAAAAACAAAAAAATTGGTTATTAGCCGATCAAATTCGTAACCAGTTATTAGAGGAAAAAATAATTCTAGAAGATCGATCTGATGGTACTACTATTTGGCGAAAAGAATAAAAGCTTGTAAATTACGCAATATGCGTATATAATTTATGGGCTTGTAAGTCGTCATTGCGAGGAAATTATGTAATAATTGACGAAGCAATCTCACAGGATATTTGATGAGATTGCCACGCAGTCTACGGCTGTTCGTAATGACGATTATCCAAAACTTAAGCAAAAAATTCACACGTAAGATATATGTTAGTTCATTAGAATGGACATCTTACGGAGGTATAAACTAACAATTAGGAGAATTTAAAAATGTCAAAAATACCATCTGTTAACATTAAAGCATTATTAGATGCGGGCGTGCATTTCGGTCACAAGACCTCACGCTGGAATCCTAAAATGGCATCTTATATATATGGTGAACGTGATGATGTTCATATAATCGATTTAAGACAAAGTGTCGCTTTAATGAGCGTTGCTTTGAATGCAATATATGAAACTGTAAAAAAAGACGGTAAAATATTATTTGTAAGTACTAAAATACAGGCAAGCGATATTATAGCGGAATATGCCGAAAAATGCGGGCAGTATTACGTAAATCATAGATGGCTTGGTGGTATGCTAACTAACTGGAAAACTATTGCGGGTTCAATAGAAAAGCTAAATAAGTTAGATAAAACCTTAGAAAACGAAGAAGCACTTATGGGTTATACTAAGAAAGAGATACTCAATATGAGCCGTAAGAAAGATAAATTACTTCTATCTCTTGCTGGTATTAGAAATCTTAATTCTAAACCTGATCTTCTAGTAGTTATTGACACTAATAAAGAGCATATCGCAATTAATGAAGCGGTAAAGCTTAATGTTCCTATAGTTGCAGTAGTTGATACTAATTCTAATCCTGATAATGTAGATTATCCTATTCCGGGTAATGATGATTCTATAAGATCAATAAGACTTTATTGTAGTTTATTTGCAGATGCGGCATTACAAGGACTTGAAGAATCAATGAAAGCTTCAGGAGTTGATATGGGTGCTATGCAAGAGCATACAGATAAGGGGTTAACTTCTAAAAATGTTTCTAAATTAAAACAAGCTAAAAAATTCTCTAAAACGAAAAATATTGATGAAGAGACAAATACAGAATTTGAGCAAGCATTAAATGATGCCGATGAAAATAAAAATTCTGATAATGCATAAGTGTTGTTGCATGGATCGGATTTCCCATTGTCATCCCGCGACTTGATCGCGGGATCCAGCTTAAAATACTAATATTATTAATATTAGTATTTTAAATTGTTTTTATGGACCCCAGGAGCAAGCCATGGGGTGACACCGGGGTCGTTCTTCGAGCTACAACCCAAGCCAAATATAATAATTAAGGAGAAAGTAAGGTATGAGTGAAATAAATATAAGTGCTGCAGCAGTTAAAGAATTAAGAGAAAAAACCGGTGCAGGTATGATGGATTGCAAAAAAGCATTAATAGAAACCAGCGGTAATTTTGAAGAAGCTATTGATTTTCTTCGTAAGAAAGGTTTAGCTGCTGCTGCAAAGAAAGCCGGACGCATTGCTTCTGAAGGTTTAACGGCTGCAAAAGTTGATGGGCTTACCGGAGTGGTAATTGAAGTAAATTCCGAAACGGATTTTGTTGCTAGAAATGAGCAGTTTCAGGATCTAGTTAAAGATATTGCAAATCTTGCAGTAATTGCAAAAACTATAGACACGCTAAAAACATTTAAAATGCAAAGTGGTAAATCAGTTGAAGAAGAAATTATAGAAAATATCGCTACAATCGGTGAAAATTTAACATTACGTCGTATGGATATATTAGAGATATCTGAAGGAGCAATCGGTTCGTACGTGCATAATGAAGTTGTACCGAATTTAGGAAAAATTTCCGTATTAGTAGGTCTTGCGTCTAACGCAAAAGATAAAGCAAAACTAGAAGCTTTAGCTAAACAAATTGCTGTTCATGTAGCAGGAAATAACCCGCAAAGTATAGATGATTCAAGCTTGGATCAAGCACTCGTAGAGCGTGAGAGAAAAGTATTTTTTGAAAAATCTAAAGAAGAAGGAAAGCCTGATAATATTATAGCAAAAATGGTAGAAGGTAGAATACGTAAATTCTTCTCGGAAGTTGTATTACTTCAGCAAAATTTCTTATTTGAACCTAAACTTACCGTTGCGGAAGTAATTAAAAATGCTGAAAAAGAACTCGGTGCAGAAATTAAAATTGCCAAATTTATTAGATACGAACTTGGTGAAGGTATAGAACATGAAGAAAAAAACTTTGCCGATGAAGTAGCTGCCATTACGCAAGGTTAATGGGCTTGTTTCATAGCTTCAATGTCATTCCCGCGTGGATACCAAATCGTCATTGTGAGCATGCGTTGTTGTGCAGACACAATTCTATCCTGTCATCCCGCGACTTGATCGCGGGATCCAGTAAAAATATAAAAACACCTAATACTAGTTATTTTTATGAATACCGTGGTCAAACCACGGTATGACACCGAATACGTTTTTCTATCCACGCAATAATACCTTCCCGTGGTCAATTGAACTAGGTGACAGTAAAAAACTCGTGAATACTCACTCACACCTTTTCAAAGCAAACAAAGGCGAATTTAGGATAAGTGCTTATTCTAAACTCGTATTTATAATATCTCTCTAACTACAAAACTATCTATTAATAAATAATTTTCGGTTTTTTACTTTATAATAAAAGATTTATATTGACTTAATCATAGAAAATCTTACATTAATTGTTATTATTAGTTTAAATGAAGAGCATTTTATGTCAAGGACACAAGAGGAATATGCTGCACAAATTTATGCTGCCGAAGAGCATCGTAGGAGAACAAGCTAATTATAGTGATAATGATGCTGAATTGCTTGAAGTTATTATAGTATGTGTCGGTTATGCATGTTATAAAGCAGTAGAAGGGGCAGTAAAAGTTACCGTCACAGGAAGTAAAATTATAGAAAACGCCTATAAGATAGGAAGTGGACAAATAGCAGTACTTGGTATTGATGCTGAAAGTAAAATAACTTATATAACAAAGCATCCTTCGTCTCGAGGTAATACGAGTACTCCCACTCAGTCGATGACAACTAATCGTGTAGATCCTTTAGAGCAAACTTCCCCTAATACTCCTACCTCTAAAAGAGAAAAGGCTAAAATATACGGAAAAAAACTGGTAGATAGTGCAAAGATTGGAGCTAAAACCCTTTCAAACGCTTATAAAGTGACAATCGGTACAATAGAAGTCGTCGGTCCAGGAAGTGATTTTTAACAGCACCGGTAAGGAAAAATTTATATTTTCTGAACCTACTAAGCTTAAAGTTGTTCAAAAAGAATTTAAAACCGAAAACGGTTATAAGTGCGGTATTGTGTTGGAAGAGACAATTGAAGCTTCCTTAACATTAAGATTAAATAACAAGCGTATAGTTAAGATTAAAGAATTTAGAAGCATGATTGTCCCTGATACTACAGAAGATACAGGAGAAACTTTTGATATTTCGCTAATTTTAAAATATTCTGATGGGGCAAATATGCCTAAAGCAGATCCTGCTTTTTTAAAGATACATTACGGTAGAGACGGAAAATTAAATAAGTTATCGTTGCCAAACCCACCTATAATTTTTCATAACCAATGGTATCCGGCCTTAACCGTTTATAAAGGTGAATGATGTTCTTTGCCTATAAATAGTGGGTATTATAGGTATTTGAATAAGAAAATACTAGAAAATAACGGAAGTATAGAAATCAGTCACGTAGATCCTGAATTTACTATAGGGCTTTTAGAAGAATAAGAGTTTTTAGTTAAATTCTATCAAAGAAACTGCGTAATTACGTTTAAATATTCATCTAGGACTTTTTGGTTGTCCTTAATAAATTTTAAAGCATTTTCGCGGTAAGCTGTAAGTTCTAGAGCATTATTAGACCTGAGTAGATATGTTAGTTTAGTTAGTAAATCTTCACCGTTTTTGATTTGGATAGCTGCTTCATTTTGCAGTACGCCTTTAGCGATATCGGTGTTTTTGCTCATATCGGGACCGAATATAATACAATTAGAGAAATATGCTGCTTCTAAAATATTATGCCCGCCTTGTTTAAAAGAACCGCCGATAAAAGAAATTGTAGCTACAGAAAAAAATAGTCCCATTTCGCCGAACCTATCAACTATATAAAGATCATCGCTTAAAACAGGTAAATCATTTTGCGACTTAGCGGTAGCGGATAAATTATGTGACTTACAATTATCGATAATTGATTTAACTCGCTCAGGATGTCTTGGAATTAAGATAATATAGCAGTCTAAAAACTGCTCTTTTAGGTTTTTGATTATAGGCAAAATCACCTCTTCATCTTCGGGGTGAGTGCTGGCAAATAGCACGACTCGCTTATTGTCTAAATGTAAGCTTAATTTTGATAACTCGTCTTGATTAACCGGAAGTTTTTCGTTGGCAAATTTAATATTGCCTAAATTCACTGCATCTGATACGCCAAGTTCATTGAATTTTTGTAAGTCACGTTCGCTTTGCACGATAATTTTACTGCAATTTTTGAGAATAAGCTGAAAAAAGCTTTTTCTTTGTAGCCAAGCTTTAAACGATTTATCGGAAATACGAGCATTAACTAGTAGTAATTTACACTGCTTTGCTCCCTCATTAATAGTACACGGCCATAATTCCGATTCTATAAAAATGCCTAAATCAGGTTGCCAATTTCTTAAAAATTTTCGAGTAAAAATAATATTATCTATCGGTAAAAATTGGTGAACTGCTATTTTAGGTAATTTGGCAGTTAATATTTTAGCGGAGCTGTTAGTCCAAGAAGTTACTAGAAAACGAACGTCAGGGTAGCGTTTACTTATATTATGTATTAATGTTAAAGCTACCATAGACTCGCCAATGCTTGCTGCATTAATCCATATCAGCCTTCGTGCATCACTTGCTTCTAAAGGTAATTTATACGTTGATCCTAACCCTTCATCCTCACGTATTAGTGTATACGCTGTGGTTCGCAGTGAAGTGTCTCCTTTAAATTTCTCTTTATTAGCGGACGTTTGCATGAAGTCTAATGAATCGTCTTGTCTGTGTTTGCCAATAGCAAAACGCTCTTGGATGCGTCTTATATCTTCTTTACCTATTAATAAACGTATAAGAATTATGATAAAATAAACAGGTAATAATATAAAGCTTAAAGCATAATATAATAACATCATTTCTTTAAACTTTCTGTTAAGCTTGCTAATTGTTTTTCAAGGTTTATATGGTTTTGTATTTTATCATTTGTGAGTTCTAAAGGCGAGCCAACTATGATTTTAATGGTACCAAACGGTAGGGGTATTATTAATTTATCCCAACTTTTTAATCTGAAACATCTAGAAGTGGAGCTGACTATGGTAATAAGTTTTGTGTTATATCTATAGGCAATTTCGGTAATACCGCTATTTACTTTATATACCGGTCCTTTAGGACCGTCCGGCGTGACTATTATATTTGCACCTTGAGATAACTTACCTATAATATTACGTAAAGCTCCAATTGGATTTTTATTAGTAGAACCTACTATCACTCTGCAACCGAATTTTCCTACTAGATCGTTTAAAATTTTTCCGTCTAAATGCGGTGATATTAAAGCATAGATATTTCTATGTCCTATAAACATAGACGGACTTAAGGCAAGCATATTATGCCAAAATGCAAAGATTACCCCTTGTTCGTTTAGGAATTTTTCCTTATTGCCGTTATCGTAAAATATAAATTTCTGCTTTGAAGTAAAGTAAACAAAACGCAAATACCAATATAGTAAAATAGTAATTATACTAAGTACGTATTTATTATTTTTTAAAAATTTTTTAAAAACTTTCCGCATTATTTTTTTGTTGGTTTAGGTGGCTTTTTAACTTTTCCGTCATTGCGAGGAAATTACGAAGTAAGTGACGAAGCAATCTCAGGATATTTGACGAAATTGTCACGCAGCCTATGGCTGCTCGTAATGACGATTTGGTATCCATGTAAAGCCTTAAGCAGGAATGACATCAATTGTTCTCTCAATTCTAATACAAGCTTTTTCTAGCTCTTCCATAGAAGTAGCATAAGAGATTCTAAAATATCCCTCTAAGCCGAAAGCGATACCAGGTACTACGGCAACTTTTGCTTCTTCAAGTAAATATTCGGCAAAATCATTACTATTTGCAATAATTGTTCCTGATTTAGTTTTATGCCCAAATATTTTATCGCATTTAACAAATAAGTAAAACGCCCCTTCCGGCTTATAGCATTCAAAATATTTTACTCTTTTCAAAATTGATAAAGCAAGATCACGCTTTTTTTGACAATTTAAAGCATTAGGCTTTATATAATCTTGAGGACCGTTTAATGCTTCAATAGCAGCCATTTGACTTATTGAACAAGGGTTTGAAGTACTTTGCGACTGAATAATAGTCATTGCTTTAATCAAAGTTTTAGAGCCTGCACCGTAGCCTATACGCCAACCCGTCATAGAATAAGCTTTAGATACTCCGTTTACGGTAAATATTCTCTTTTTTAAATCAGGTGCTATTTGGGCTAATGTATAAAATTTAAAATCATCAAAAGTAATATGCTCGTAAATATCATCGGACATTATGTTTACATGTGAATATTTTCTTAAAACTTTAGCAATATTTTCTAGTTCTTCAAAATTATAGCTTGCACCTGTTGGATTACTAGGTGAGTTAATAATAAGCCACTTAGTTTTATCCGTAATTGAACGTTCTAAAGCTTCTGCACTTAATTTAAAGTTATTTTCAATTCCGCAATTTACAAAAACAGGTGTTCCTGTGCTAAGTGCAACCATATCAGGATATGAAACCCAATAGGGTGCTGGAATAATTACCTCATCCCCTTGGTCTAAAGATGCCATAAACAAATTATATATAACTTGTTTACCGCCGGTGCTTACTATTATTTCATCAAGTTCGTAATCTATATTATTTTCACGTTTGAATTTGTCTTTTATTGCTTGCTTTAAAAGAGGCATACCCTCAACGTTAGTATATTTAGTAAAGCCGTCTTTAATAGCTTTAATCGCCGCTTCCTTAATATTGTCAGGCGTATCAAAATCAGGCTCACCGGCACCGAGTGTGATAATATCAACTCCCGCTTGTTTAAGTTCAAGAGTTTTTTTAACGATTGCAAGGGTCGGCGACGGTTTTATAGAACTTAGCCTCGTAGAAATAATTGACATAATTTGAGTCCGTATTAAATGAAAGCTACAATTATATATTATAATTTGTTTAGTATTGACAGAATATATTAGTCTATGTTCGTGGTTAATTCTACGTGACCATAAACCTGATAATATATGTTTTAAAGATTCGGGCTTACCTATACCTGTAACCGGTGCTTCTTGGATATTTTTTATTAGAAGTTTAATACGTTCATATTTTTTAATATCGTATTTTTTCCAATACGCTAAATCCTCCGCTGCTTCTAGTGTCTACTCAATCTCAATCATCTAAATTAACTTTAGCAAACTCTCCTCTTTTTGCTTGTTCGATAGATTTTTTTATTCGATTCGCATTAGCCCCAGATTAGATAATAAATATAATGTTTCTTTTGTAGATTCATATTCTTCTTCGGTTAAAAGAATAATATTCTTATGATTCTTTCTTTTAATTAAGATAAGGGACATAATCGTTTTCTACGGTATTTAGTACAGAGCTTAAGTTTTTTCTAAATGAAGTGCCGCTAATTGAGTTCATGAGCTACCTACTGATGTACATATAATAACATGTACATCCTAGCTTCAATACCATTAATTCACAAGTAAAATTATTATTTTATTTAAAAATTTATCAAGATATGCTTTATTATAGTAAGTAATATTAATTTAGTAATTAAACTATGCTCGGTAAAATAAAAGACAAAATCAAACATTATTGCTTAACTATAATAAATGTACCGAATTTTATTAAGAATAAAATTTTAGAATTTAAAAATTATATAAGTGATTGTAAATATAAATTCTCTCATTTAACCGAAACTAATTATCAACTTGGACTCGATCATTTATATAGAGGTAATTTAAGTGATGCATTACTTAGGTTTAAACTAGTCAATAAATTTTTTAATCCTAATGATTCTAAAGTATATTCTCAACTCGGATGGGTTTATTTTTTAAAAAATAATTACAGTCAAGCTATAGAATATTTAGAAAAATCTAATGAAAAATATAAACCTATATTTATAAATTTTTTGAAAAATTATAAGGATATTGCTGAAATACCTCAAGAAATTTATGGAAAATATCGTGATTTAACTGCACAATATTATCCTACTATTTTTAATAACGATAAAAATATCCATCTTCCGTATAGGTTTGTTAATGAAGCACTTAAGCAGATATCTGATTTACCGGATAATTACTCTATTTTGGAACTGGGAAGTAATATAGGGCTTGTAGGTTATGAAATACAAAAACGTTTTCCGGAACGTTTGACTTTAACCGGTGTAGAAGTTTCTGCTTTAATGAATAAGTTACAAGCAACATATTACCCGAACACTAAAATTTACGATCAAATATATAATATTGCTATCGATGAATTTTTAAAACAAAACTCTAATAAATTTGATATTATTTTTAGTTTTTGCGGATTATCGTTTACTAACAATTTAATAGAATATTTTAATTTAATATACTCATCTCTTAATAAACAAGGGTATTTTGCCCTTTGTTTACCGAATGCGACGAAGACACAATTTTCAGTAAAACGCAAAGAATTTATTTTTAACTTGAATGAAATAAATAATTTTTTACAAAAAAATAATTTTACTATATTAACTTCGGAAGAAATAATACTAGCGGAAAACAATAAATATAGTATTATTGTTTGTAAGAAAACAGCATAAATCAATGAGAATATTAATTATATTATCCATTATTTTATGTTCATTATCGATAAGAGCTGATCTTGAATATATTGATAATGAAATATATAACTATAATGGTGGAAGCAATGAAAATGGTTGCGTGGAAGTTTATGATCCATATGAAAAATTTAACCGTAAAGTGTTTGTATTTAATTCTGTGTTAGATTATATAATATTGCGTCCTTTAGCGATAGGTTATAAGAACATCACGAATGATTACGTGAAAGCACGCGTTAATAGTTTTGTCAGTAATGTCGATACACCACTTACGGCGGTAAATTACGGGCTTCAGTTAAATTACGATAAAACTATGAAAAGCGTTTGGCGGTTTCTCATTAACACGACGCTTGGCATAGGCGGTTTATTTGACGTGGCAGGTAAAGTAGGTTTGCCGTCTGATCGTCAAACTTTCGGTAGTACCCTCGCACATTATGGAGTTGCCCCAGGTCCTTATTTAGTATTGCCGATAATCGGTAGTACTAACGCAAGAGATATGATGGATTCGGTAATTACTAATTATGCTCTTAATCCATTAATGTACTACACTCATAATGATTTTGACTTAGGAGTACTAGCAGTTAGTAAAATAAACGATCGATATGTTGTATTACCGTTTAGTGATTATGTGATGAAGAATTCTACCGATCCTTATGTGGCTATTAGATCAGCATTACATCGTGTTCGTGAAGCATCGGTTCAATATCCTGAAAATTTTAAATGTCCTAAACCCAAGAATTAATGAAATTAAAGAGGATTATATGCAAAAAATTATTACAGGTTTATTTTTATTAGTTATGACGTTTTACGCTTATTCTAATGAAAAAGTGCCTGCTGGTTTGAACAGTTACGTTACTAATTTAGTAAATGAAGCTTCTAGTATATTAAACGATAGTAAGTTATCTGAGCGAGTAAAAATTGCTAAAGCACGTGAGTTAATGTCTCAGAACCTAGATTTTGATTGGATGGCTAAATATACATTAGGCAGAAATGGGATAAAAACTTTATCAGGTGGGCAGGTTCAGGAATTCATCAAAGTTTACTCTAAATATGTTACTAAATCTTATACTGATTTAATAAAAGATTATAAAGGCAAACAGCCTAAAATAGTAGGAGTTCGTCCTTTAAGCTCAACCGATTTTATGGTTGCTATGAATATCATTAGTAATAAAGAGCAAGACCCTATTAAAGTAGAATATCTTGTACGTGAAATGAAAGGAAACGGAAAAGACGTTTTTAAAGTTTCTGATATAATTACGGAAGGTGTAAGTCTTATTGGAGCTCAACAAGACGAGTTTACTGATACTTTAAAAAATCAAGGCTTTAAGGCACTAATACAAAAATTAGAAAGTCGTTCTTAAGCTTATTTCACTTTCATCTTAAATCGTCATTGTGAGGAGGTATTGTTGCGTAGACACCTCGTCGTCATTGCGAGGAAATTGCGTAGCAATTGACGAAGCAATCTCAGGAGTTTGTTATTATTGCATGAGATTGCCACGCAGTCTACGACTGTTCGCAATGACGATTAGATATCCACGCAACAAAGCCCGCTCGCTAATAGCGTTGAACAACATAAATCACTCACATGAAAATCTTAGCAGGCAAGTAGTAATAAGTTACTTGCAACGCGTTTAGCTATAGCATTAAATATTAAATATATTGAGCCGAAAATTACCTATTTCAATGATTCCGAAATAAAAGTAGAAATTCAAAAATCGTTTCATAATGAAGATATAATCGTACAATCCACATCAAAACCCGTTAATGATCGCTTAATTGAGTTGTTTTTGCTAGTAGATGCAGCAAAAAAAGCGGGAGCACAAATCGAATAATTTGAGTAATGCCTTATTTTGGTTATGCAAGGCAAGATAATATAAATTCTCAAAATATAATTCCTGCTAAGTTAATAGCAGATTTTTTAGAGAAGTTCGGAGTAAACCATGTAATTATACTATTGATTTACACTCCGATAAAATAGAGAAATTTTTTAATATTCCTGTTTCTAATCTTGAACCTATAAATTTATATATCCCGTTTTTAAGCACTTATAGCAATTTCGTTATAGTTACACCTGATAAAGGAAGTATCAATCGAGTTCAAAAAATTAGTAATTTACTAAATATAGATTCAGCTTATATAAACAAAGAAAGGGATATAAATAATAATTGCGAGATTGATATCAATCACAAGTAGTGTAGAGGGCAAAAATTGCATATTAATTGATGATATTATAGATAGTGGAGAAACAATCGTAAAAGCAGCGAGATTTTTAAAAGAACATTCGGCTTTATCGGTTAGTGCTTTTATAACTCATGCAGTGTTTTCTGCCGGCCGGTTCTAAAAATTCGATAATAGACCTCTTGGAGAACGAAGCTAATAAAGAGGAATTTATAGGAAACACGGAACGCAGCACCGCAGCGTACACTTTAGTACGTGAGGATGCGAGTACTGGATTGACGTACAAATTACCTTTAGAAGCAAGTTATGCAAGAGGTCTAATAGACAATATTTTTATCACGGATACTAGAAACAAGTGACTTATCTACAAAATTTCATATAATACCCGTATTGTCTATCATTGTAAAAGAGTTAATAAATATACTATGAGCTTGTGTACTGTAGAAATAAATCTATCTACAATAAAAAATAATTACCTTTTATTACAAGATATTTGCAAAACCTCATTAGTCGGTGCTGCCGTTAAAGCTAACGGTTACGGTCTTGGAGCAGTACAAATTTCTAAAGCTTTAATAGAAGCAAATTGTAGGCATTTTTTTGTGGCCTCAAGTGAAGAAGGAGTGAATTTACGCAACGCTTTAGGATTAGATGTTAATATTTTAGTTCTTAACGGCGTTTTTGAACATGATGCTTTAGAGCTGATAGAATATAATTTAACACCTGTCCTAAATAACTTAAAACAAATAGAAATTTGGCAAAAATTTAGTAATTTGAAAAACCGATTATTGCCTTGTTATTTACATTTCAATACGGGGATTAATCGTCTTGGCTTGAGCTCTGATGAGATAGAGCAGCTCATTAATGATCGTGATTTGTTAAAAGGGCTAGATTTACAATATATTATAAGCCATCTAGCTATATCCGAGGAAATAGATAATCCTTATAATCTAGAACAATTAAACAGATTTAAAGCTTATTTACAATATTTCCCAAACGTCAAAGCAAGCCTTGCTAATTCCGGCGGCATATTTTTAGGACAGGATTACCATTTTGATTTAGCAAGACCAGGGGCAGCCTTATATGGTCTTAATCCCTTAACAAAGAATCCCGTAACCTTAAAAGCTCCTATAATTCACTTACAGAATTTGACACTAGATAGCCATATCGGTTATAATATGACTTTTACAACTAAGCGTGATAGTGTCATTGCAACGTTACCGCTTGGTTATGCCGATGGGTTTAGTCGTAATTTTAGCAATCAAGGCGAAGTATTTATTAACAGTCGCAGCGTTCCTATAGTAGGGCGAGTATCGATGGATTTAATAAATATCGATGTTACCGATCTACCACCATCCGAGATTTTTCTAGGGCAGGAAGCGGAAATTATCGGAAATTATTGCACGCCCGATAAAATAGCGAGTATTATAGGTACTATCGGGTATGAGGTATTAACTAACCTTGGTAGTAGATATAAAAGAAAGTATATCGGGTAGATATCTGTGTCATACCATGGCTTGACCACGGTATCCAGAAAAAAATTAAAAAAGACTGGATCCCGCGATCAAGTCGCGGGATGACATTAGAGGTTACTGGATTCCTGCTTGCGCAGAAATGACATAGCGTACTTAAATTAAATAGAAAAAATACAAATGTTATTCAATATAGCTAATTCGGTCGGTAAACGTACTGTAAAGTTTGCGCAAAGTGTAGGTAGTTTTTCTCTATTTAGCTTTGCTGCCGTTAGCAGTATCATAAGACCGCCTTTATATTTGAGTTTAATTATCAGACAATTATTATTTATCGGGTTTCACTCGCTTCCGGTTGTTGCGATGACGACTTTTTTCTCAGGGGCGGTACTTGCATTACAGAGCTATATCGGTTTTTCCCGTTTCTCAGCTGAAAGCTCTATTGCAACGGTAGTAGTATTGTCGCTGACTAGAGAGCTTGGACCTGTCTTAGCTGGACTAATGGTAGCGGGAAGAGTTGGGGCATCAATCGCCGCCGAAATAGCCACAATGAGAGTAACGGAGCAGATAGATGCTTTATATACTTTATCTACCGATCCTATTAAATATTTAGTTTTTCCAAGAGTAATAACAGCTATTATTACAATGCCTTGTCTTGTTTTAATCGGGGATATAATTGGTGTTATGGGCGGTTATTTGGTAGGGGTATATAAACTTGATTTTAATAGTGCAGCTTATTTAACCAGTACTTTTCAGTATTTAGAACCGATTGACGTAATTTCCGGTCTTGTTAAAGCGGGAGTTTTTGGGTTTATTATTTCTATAATAAGTTGCTATAGCGGCTATTATTCAGGTAAAGGGGCTAAGGGAGTTGGAAGAGCAACTACCTCGGCAGTAGTGAATTCTTCTATCCTTATCTTAATCAGTAATTATTTAATAACCGAATTATTTTTTAAAGTATAGGTATACTCGTTTGATTTGAAAAATTGGTTTTGTTGTTTTATATTTTTTGATCCTCACGTACGTTTATGTACGCTGCGGTCAAAAAATATAAAACGCCTAGCTCTTTTCCAAATTAAACGAGTATACAGTTTTTTTTGTTTATTTGGAGTATGCATGAGTGTAGAAGAATTTAAAATTAAAATTCGGTCATTATATAAATCATTTGCTAATCATAAGGTGTTAGACGGAATAGATTTGGATGTAAAAAAGGGCAGTTCATTAGTGATTTTAGGTGGTTCTGGTAGTGGCAAATCAGTTCTAATTAAAAATATAGTAGGATTGATTAAACCTGATAAAGGTAAAATTTTTATTGATAATGTAGAAATCCAAGATATCTCAAGTAAACAAAAATTTGAGATTATGGATGGTATAGGTTTTTTATTCCAAGGCGGAGCATTATTTGACTCCTTAAATATACGTGATAATATTACTTTCGAGACTAAAAAATTATCTAAGAAAGAAAAAAACGACCTTGCCGGTGCAAAGCTTAATGCCGTTGGTTTATCTCCTAGAATACTCGAGCTTTACCCTGCCGAATTAT
This sequence comes from Rickettsia sibirica 246, assembly GCF_000166935.1. NCBI lineage: Bacteria > Pseudomonadati > Pseudomonadota > Alphaproteobacteria > Rickettsiales > Rickettsiaceae > Rickettsia > Rickettsia sibirica. Next base: position 541,997 of record NZ_AABW01000001.1, on the reverse strand, counting down.
CGGGAGGAATGCAAAAAAGAGTAGCCCTTGCTAGGGCTATTTGTAGTACACCGTCGATTTTATTTCTTGATGAACCGACCACAGGCCTTGATCCTATCATGGCAAATGTTATCAACGAATTAATTATAAAAATCCAAGAAGAGTTAAAGGCAACTACGATTACTATAACTCATGATATGATTAGTGCCGCAAAAATAGCTAAAGAAGTAGCTATGATTTATCAAGGAAAAATTAAATGGTACGGTAGTAAAGATGAAATGCGTAATAGTGATAATCCTTATTTAAAACAATTTATAAATGGATTAACTACTGGGCCTATAGAGGTATAAAATGTTTAAGAACTTATTATGTATAATAATATTTCTAGGTATAAATCTAAATGTTTATGCTATAAATTCTAGCTCTTATACGACAGATGATATAATAAAAATAGTAATTATTCTTGGAATAGTTATTTTAATTTTTAGTCCTGCAAAATTCCGTATAATCGTTATCGGTACTATGTTAGGCTTGTCTTGTGCCTATTTCACGTATAAATACATCGTACCTATCTTTATTTCTTTACTAAATGGACCATAAAGATAAATATTGCTATTAGTGACGCCCCACATCTCAGCTATTTTCTCTTCTAATAGTATCAATTTAATATTCTACAATTAATCTAAAGCTCTAACTCCCCCGTGATAGCCATCTAATTCAAAAGAATTGGGATGTATATTTTTACATGCATCTAAACCTATTATATTAATCATATTAGTATTATTATCAATACCATTTAAAGTAGTACGAATATCTTCCAAGTATTTAGATGATTCAGGCGAATCATTACCTCCAATTATTCGTACTTTTATTAAATCTTGTTCTATCAATTCATTCTGATTAAAGTCAGTAATTAATTGCTCTAACTGTTGTGAATTAATATTTCTAGCTAATGCTATTTTATTTCATTTTACGGAAAAGAAACTACAGGCAATCTCTTCATTTAAATCTTTAGTATAAATTACTAAATCATCATTTATATCAAAAATTTTATATTCTTGTGAGTTAATTTCAACTTGCATAGTTTATTTACTTTGTTGATTATTTTTGTGTAAAGCAATATTTTTATTGGGGAGAGTATAGCTAGGTGCAGCTATTTTTGTCTTAGTATTTATATTTTTTTAATATCTTATCACTTGTTAAGTTTAATTTTGGTTCATTTTTGGTTTTATTACTACCTAAAAATATTTATGAACAAATCTTTTATTTTTTGTATACTTTTTTGTATCCAGGATTTTTTAATATTACTATCTTGTTGGTAGGTAGAATGAGTAAGGCTAATGTTTTATTAATTTCTGAACGTACACTTTCCAACGGATTTAAATTATTAGATAATAAATAATCAGTTTTAGCTATTAAATTATTTACAATTTTTGTTTGTTCTTGATCCTTTAGATTCAATGCGTGAACTCGATTACTAATATTTTTAGTTACTACATTTTTTACTAATTTTGGATTAGTTTTTTGAATTTCCTCTGCTACTTTAGTAAGTGGTCTTGATATTTGATTAGATTGCCATGTGTCCATAGAATTAGGATTTTGATTAGATCCTAATAAATATTGCTGAATAATATGTTTTTGTTGGATTTCATTTAAAGAGCGATTAGGTATATTTTTATTTTTAGTGAAATCAAAAGCTTTATAAAGTACAGGAGTATTACTTCCTATACTTAAATGTACTTGTCTAGCAGTGGTTGTTTTATCCTCTCTATCCGGAACAGTTACCTGTTATTGGATCAAATATAATTCCTAATGGGGCTCCCTTGTCTTCTATATCTGCAGATTTTATATTTACGTTAAAGTGGTTAGTTAATTCTTGTGTTACTTTACGAATATTACCATCTGATACCGAAATTGATACTGCAGATCTATCACGCCCTCCTACTAAATAAGCTTCTAATTGAGTATTAGGAGGAAAGTTGCTTATTACATCATGTGTTAAAGAAACAGCATCAGTAAACCTGTCAACATGGGCTAATGCAGTTTTTTTAGTTAATGGATCATGTAAAATTACAGCAACGCATTGTTGAATGTTATCAGTGCCTATCTTTTCTTTATCAGAAAAACCAACTTTATGCTGTTCCACACGAACAGCTTCATAATCAACTATACCTTGCTGTAATGAGTAAGCATATGCATACTGCGCTATTGAATTTTCTTTACGGTTTTGAGTTTTATAAGCAGCTCCTAAAGCTAATCTTGCCATTAATTCTTTAGCTTGGCTAATGTTCCTTGTGGTTGATGTGCAGTGACTAATTCTTTGTATGAATTTTCGACATTATAATATTGTTTTGCTTCAAAAGAATTCTCTATGCTATCTTGAAATTGTTGAATAACATTATCAAACAGTCCTAGCTGTTGATAGCTACGTCCTATCATAGTATTAATATAGGAAAGTAGGAAAGAAAATTACTGTCAGTTTGACCTATAGCAATTTGTTCAGCTTGTTATAGTTGTTTAAGAGCAATAAGATAATTTTAATCCTTCATTATACAAAAAGCTGCTTGATTATGATCAATTTGCTCCTTTGTACTTAATGGTTTTGGATTAAGATTACTAATATATTCAGGAAAACTTTAATTTTTTAATTAGTCCGGTAATTAGTCTGGTGATATTACCTTGAACTGGCTTCCCATTAATAAGCATAGATTTATAATAGTTTAATTAATTTATATTTTTATATAAAACTCTGTTATTTAATAAAAATCAAGCATTAGCTAATACTTAGCTACAAAATAATTATCTCTTGACACTAGGGGAGTATTGCTTTATATTCTTTATCTATTGTATATACTGGATGAACTTCAAAATTGGCTACGTCGTTCTACAAGATCTGCGGTGCTCACTTGTTAAGTATAAGCTCCGCTTCTCGGCGTGTGAACTCTTAGCTCTTTTTGAAGTTGATCTTCGTATATGACTCTTCATTTACTTGAAGTATATTTTATAAGTTTTAAGGTATTTAGCTTATGTCTCGTAAGTGCGAACTCACAGGTGTGGGTGTTTTATACGGCAACAATGTATCACATTCTCAGCGTAAAACTAGAAGACGTTTTGAACCTAACCTAAGATCGGTTAAGTTTACAAGTGATATAACAGCCGGGGAATATAGATTATCGGTTAATGCTAGATGTATTAGTTCAGTGGAAAAAGCTGGGGGTTTTGATGCATATATTCTAAAAGCCGATGATAATGTTTTATCAAGTAACGCTAGAGCTATTAAGAAAAAAATAATTCAGACTAAAACAGCAAAATCATTATGAAAAGCGGTATACATCCAGAATATAAAAAGTTTTTGATTAAAGTAGGAAGCGATGTTTTTGAAACAATGTCTACTCATCCTACAGGTGAAATTTTAATGGATGTTGATTTTAGAAAGCATCCGGCATGGAATAAAGATTCCGGAAATGTAGTAAATCAATCGAACAAAAGTGTTAGTGATTTCAATAAAAGATTCTCAGGTCTTTCTTTCGGTAGTAAGAAAGAAGCTAGCTAGGCTTTGTTTGTGGATAACAAATCGTCATTGCGAGGAAATTGCATAGCAATTGACGAAGCAATCCAGTAAACAATTTTGATTTATAGAATTTTTTTATTATTTTTTCTGGGTTGCCGTGCAGTCTACGACTACTCGGTATTTACGCAAGAATGACACTAACAACAAAATATAACACAGATAAATCGTCAATTCTCAATTATTGCGGGGTGGAGCAGCTCGGTAGCTCGTCAGGCTCATAACCTGAAGGTCGTTGGTTCAAATCCAGCCCCCGCTACCATATTTTTTAATGTCATGCTAGCTCACTTATAGCGTTATTGAAGTCTGCTGATGCCATTCCTAACTCAGTGTTGTTGCATGGTTTGGTTTTCCTGTCATTGTGAGAAGGCATTATTGCGTGGTTCGGTAAAATTCGCTGTGTTACCCCGTGGCTTGACACGGGGTCCATAAAAACAATAAAAAATACTAATATAGTATTTTTAACTGGATCCCGTGGTCAAGCCACGGGGTAACACAGCGAATTTTACCGAACCACGCAATAATGCCTTCTCACAATGACGACTTGGTATTCACGCAGGCAATGCCTTATATCCGATACGAAAGCAAATTATGACTACTCAGAAAATAGTGCCTACAAAATCAACTGATGGCAGTAAGCTTTTTCGTCATCAAGCTAAATTTGTAGCCGGTGCTATGAATATAAATCAAATCCCCAATTTTTCATTACCGGAAATTGCTTTTGTCGGTAAGTCAAATGTCGGCAAATCAAGCCTAATAAACACGATATGTAATAATAAAAATCTTGCTAAAGTTTCTAATACTCCAGGGCGTACTAGGCAAATCAATTTCTTTAACCTTGCAGATAAACTTATTATAGTTGACCTTCCCGGTTATGGTTTTGCTAATGTTCCTATATCAGTCAAAGAGCAGTGGGGAGTGTTAATTAGTTATTATTTACGAAATAGTTATAATTTAAGGTTAGTTAACTTATTGATTGATTCAAGAAGGGGTATAAAAGAAAATGATAAGAAAGTAGCTGATCTATTACTTGCAAATAAAAGAGAATTTCAAATTATTTTCACAAAATCCGATAAAGTTACGGATCATAAAAACCTTCACGATGAAGCACAGAATTTTCTTGCAACTTTAAACTACTCATGTAATGTTATGTATGTAAGCAATAGGAGTAAAGAAGGTGCAAGAGAACTTAAAGCTAGTTTGGCAAAATGCATCAAACCTCAAAAATAAAGAGGTAGATAGTATTTCTTCATTAAATAACATTGCTATAATTAAGAATATAATAAAGTGTAGTAGTGAGTTGAAGAATCAAGCAATAGTTCTAAAATTACCTGCTACTATTATTATTGACGATAAATTATTTACGGCTTTTATTGAATCTGTTAGATTGCTTGAGATGTGCGGTGCTAAAATATATATAGTACATGATCATATTGATTTACGAAGTTCGTCTTTAATATCACAAATAGATGAAAATTTTAGTCAAAAAATTAGTAAAATAAGCGACTATAGTTCTCTAAATAATCCTATTATTATGGAAATTTTATCCAGTTACGTTAACAAGCTTATAGTAACAAAGTTAAGTAGTATAGGTTGTTATGCAGTTGGTATTTCAGGTAAGGATGCTAATTTACTGCAAGCAAAAAAATCAAAACTATCTTACCGAAAAATTGTAAATCATGATGTTATAAATATTGGTTTTTTAAGCGAGCCTATTATGATTAATCCAGAAATTTTATTAAATTTTGCAGATAATAATATTATACCCGTGATAGCACCGTTTGCGAGCGGCGATCAGGAGAAAACGCATTTATTAAATGTTAACTTAACGTTAGCAACAATTGCTTCTGCATTAAGTGCAGAACATTTAATATTGCCATATGAGATATTACAGGTATCCGAGACGTTTCCGTATAATATAAAAATACGAGATATTAACTTGTTGAAATCAATGTTAGATGATAGTAATAATTTCATCGAAGAAGCATTAATTAAGATAGCAGTTAATGCCCTTGAAAATAATAATGGTTACGTACATTTTGTGAATAGTGAAGCACCGCATTCAATATTGTCAACTATGTTTGATATTAATATAAATTAATAGAGGTTTTTTATGGCAGGAGCATTAGCATCCGATCTTTTATTTGTAGGGTTAACTAGACCGCCGATGATATTTGGAGTAAGTATTAAGTTTGCTGCATTAAATATGATAATGACGATGATAGTATTTATTTGGAATAACGGCATTATGATTTTATTCATTGCAGCTGCTTTGCATGTGGTAGCTTATATTATATGTTTTAAAGAACCGAGATTCATAGAGCTATATTTAAATAAAATGTCAAGAACTAGCCAATGTCCTAATAAATTTTACTACGGAGCAAATTCGTATAATATTTGAGTTTTATGTCATTCCCGCCTTACGCGGGAATGACAAAAAAAGAGGTATAACTGACAAAATAAATCAAAATAGTTAAATCAGGTGAGGTAATGAAATTATTTAGAACTAGAGCCGCTAAAGAATTAAGGTCTAAACAAGAAAGACCCACTTCGCATTTTATTCCTTATAAATGTCATTGGGATAGTAATACTATTTTAACAAAAGATAATTCTTTATTACAAGTTATTAAAATAAATGGATTTTCTTTTGAAACTGCTGATGATGAAGATCTAGACATTAAAAAGAATATCAGAAATGCCTTACTTAAAAATATGGCCTCGGGAAATATCGTTATGTATTTCCATACTATTAGAAGACGTAAAGCAGTAATATTTGACGATACGGAATTTACTTATGATCCTACCGTAAAAGTCCCTAATGATTTTATTACTTATTTAGGTGCAGAATGGCGTAAGAAACATGCTGGGGCTAGGTCGTTTTTTAATGAATTATATGTTAGTATTTTATATAAGCCTGATACTGGCGGTGTTGCTATAGTTGAGTATTTTCTAAAGAAGCTTAGACAGAAATCTAATAAAACCGCTTGGGAAAACGACATGAAAGAGATGAAAGAAAATCTTCAAGAAATGTCAACTAGAGTGATTAATACATTCAGAAGTTACGGAGCAAGATTACTTGGAGTTCGTCAAACGCAGTCAGGTAGTTATTGTGAAATTTTAGAATTCCTTTCATCTTTAATCAATTGCGGCGATTCACCGGGTCCTATAGCATTACCGCGTGGTACTATTGACGAGTATTTACCGACTCATCGCTTATTTTTTGATTCTCGTACTATTGAAGTAAGAAGTCCGCTTGGCAAGAAATATGCTGGAATGATCAGTATACTTGAATACGGTCCTAATACTTCGGCAGGAATTTTTGACGGATTCCTGCAAATGCCTTTTGAATTTGTTATGACGCAAAGCTTTGTCTTTGTTAATAGAACAGTAGCGATCGGTAAAATGCAATTACAGCAAAATAGAATGATACAATCCGGTGATAAAGCTACTTCACAAATTGCTGAAATTAATACGGCCCTTGATATGGCCACCAGCGGTGATATCGCTTTCGGTGAGCATCATTTATCGCTTTTATGTTCCGCAAATAATATTAAAGCTTTGGAAGATATATTGTCAATGGCAGCAGTTGAGCTTTCTAATTCAGGAATTCAGCCGGTTAGAGAAAAAGTTAACATGGAACCTAGCTATTGGGGACAGTTGCCGGGAAATATGGATTATATAGTGCGTAAATCCACTATAAATACTCTTAATATGGCTAGCTTTGCCTCACAACATAATTATCCGCTTGGTAAAATTAGCGATAACCATTGGGGAGAATATGTCACAGTACTTGATACTACTTCAGGTACACCGTTTTATTTTAATTTCCATGTAAGGGATGTTGGACATACTCTCATTATCGGTCCAACCGGTGCCGGTAAAACAGTTCTTATGAATTTCTTATGTGCTGAAGCACAAAAATTCAAACCTCGTATGTTCTTTTTTGATAAAGATCGAGGAGCAGAAATATTTATACGTGCTTTAAACGGAGTTTATACAGTAATTGATCCGGGTTTAAAATGCAACTTTAACCCTTTACAGCTTGAAGATACTAGTGAGAATAGAACGTTTATTTTAGAGTGGTTTCGTGTGCTTGTAACTTCTAACGGTGAAAGTTTAACTGCACAAGATAATAAAATCTTATCTCAAGCGGTAAGCGGTAATTTTAGATTAGCAAAACAAGATAGAAGGCTTAGTAATGTTATAGCATTTCTTGGTATTGATACACCGAATAGTTTGGCAAGTAGGATTGCAATGTGGGTTGGTAAAGGTTCACACGCTAAGATATTTGACAATGAAATAGATGATATTGATTTACAAAAAGCAAGAGTATTCGGTTTTGATATGACTGAATTACTTAAAGATCCTGTAAGTCTTGCACCGGTATTACTATATATTTTCCATCGTATTAATATCTCTTTAGATGGGCAGAAAACTATGATAGTACTTGATGAAGCATGGGCTTTAATCGATAATCCGGTATTTGCACCTAAGATCAAAGATTGGTTAAAAGTGTTGAGAAAATTAAATACTTTTGTTATATTTGCTACGCAGAGTGTCGAAGATGCTGCAAAAAGTAGAATTAGTGATACGTTGATTCAACAAACAGCTACGCAGATTTTTTTACCTAATTTGAAAGCTACGGATATTTATCGTAGTGCATTTATGTTAAGTCAACGAGAATATATTTTAATTAAAACTACCGACCCTACTACACGTTATTTTTTAATAAAACAAGGAATAGATGCCGTAGTGGCAAAAGTTAGCTTGGATGGTATGGATAACATAATCAGTATTTTATCCGGTAGAGTTGAGACTGTAATATTGCTCGATCAAATTAGAGAGAAACACGGCAATGATCCGGATAAATGGTTACCTATATTTTATGCAGCAGTTAAAACATTATAAATGCCTGTCTGTCATCCCACGGCTTGACCGCGGGATCTTGTCTCACAGACTGTATTCTGAGATCCCGTGGACAAGCCACGGGATGACATTTTTACAATGCGAGGCAAGTAACTAGTTATGAAATTATTTCCTCGTAGTATACTTATAACATTAGTATTAAGCTTTGCCCTAAATTTAGGGATAGTTACTAAAACTCATGCTAAAGATACTCTTGATAGCATTGTAGATATTTTGAGTGGCTTAACTTGCGAAACCCAAGGCGTGGGTGATTTGCTGCGTACTGAATTTTCTCATACATGTATTGTTGCTCCGTTCTTTACTTTTGCGGTAATGAATCTTGTCTCTCCCGTTTTATACATGAATACGTTTTTAAAGCTTAAAATAAACGACAGTGATTTATTTAACGATAGTAACTTTGGGAATTTTCCCGGAGGTCAATGTACTCGTGAAAACAGAATTGATCCTAAAAATCCAGAATTACGCTTTGCTTTATGTAATAATGCTAAATTAATTGTATCTCGGGCAAAATCTGTTGCAGAATCGGCACTTGCTATTGCTAAAGCCGTCTTAACAGGGAGCGACCCTTGGGATGATATAAAGACAGCGTGGGCAAATAAAAAAAAGGAATATCATGTTCCATATAGTGGTAAGCCCGGTGATGACGGTTTTGCATTTGATTTAGGCTTTCCTGTAATATATTGGAAAGTTATTCAAGATAAAGATAGAATATGCGTATCGACAAAAGGATTTACAGGAGACGTTCCCGTTGGCTGTAAATATATGAAAGAGCCGTTTCCAAAATCCATGTATAATAGCTTTATGGATGTAGCAGATAAGGATTTTATTGAGGATCCAAATAAAACTCCTACCGATCCTTTAGCTTTAGTTTCCTGTAGTGCAGCGGGTGATGGATGTTATCAAAAAGCTTATAATGCTTCAAAAACTGCAGTAGTCATGACTTCTCCTCTTATAGAATGTATGAGGCAAATGATTGCTAGATTACTAATTAGTAAAGATGTTTGTAGTTTTGATAATGTAAGCCAAGTGGTTAATTTGGTTTCAAGGCAAGATAGTGTATTCTTTCAGTTTCAAGTAGGAATGTATAAAATAGTTACGGCTTTTCTAACTTTATATGTTATGTTTTTTGGCTTTAAACTATTACTTGCAGGTGAAGTGCCGCCAAAAAGTGAGTATATAAATTTTATATTGAAAATGATATTCGTAACTTATTTTTCAATAGGAATTAATATAACCCCTGGTAATGGTTCTCCGTATGACCGGTTAGACGGCATGATTCAGTGGGCGTTTCCTTTCTTACTTGACGGTATAAACGGTTTAGCAAGTTGGGTTATGAATGCTGCTCCGTCCGGTTTATGTAAATTTAACAATCTTTCTTATGACGGTACCGTTTCTTATATTGCATTATGGGATGCATTAGATTGTAGGGTAGCTCATTATTTAGGGCTTGATATATTATCTACGTTACTTGTCGAAAATGCTTATCGCAGTCATGATTTTTTAAATTTTGATTTCTTTAGTTTTAGTGCTCCACCATATATTTATTTGCTAATTCCGGCGATAATCTCCGGTAATATGATGTTGGTGTCACTCGCTCTTTCTTATCCGTTACTTGTGATTTCGGTTGCTGCCTTTATGGTTAATGCAACGATTATGTGTATGATATCTATAGTAATACTCGGTATTTTGGCTCCTCTTTTTGTACCTATGTTTTTATTCGCATATACAAGAAATTATTTTGAGAGCTGGGTTAAACTAATGATCTCGTTCTTGCTACAACCTATGGTGGTAGTTACTTTTATGATCACGATGTTTTCGGTATATGATTATGGTTTCTACGGTAAATGTCAATATAAGAGCAAGTTAATTCACAATAGTATAGAAGACAAAATTCAAGGTGGCATTACTTCTAAGAGGGATGTTTTAATATTTTACATTAATAATGATTGGGATGATACGTCACAGTATCCTGATAAAGATGCCGTAGAAAGCTGTCAAAATAGTTTAGGTTATATGTTAAATAACCCTATTACCACGGTATTTAACTTTACAAAAGATAGTGTAAGTGAAATTGTCGATAGTAAACCGGGTAATACCCCTACCGATAAATTTCTTGCTAAATTCCAGTTTTTATCAGGAGTAGTTTTAGGGCCCGGAATGTTTTTCATGTCTCCAAAAGTGCTTTTTGAGAAAATTAAAAATATTTTGCTTGCGTTAGTTATGGCATGTTTTACATTGTATTTGATGTATAATTTTAGTAGTCAGCTAGCTGAATTTGCTGCAGATATGACGGAAGGAGTAGCTCTTAATAATGTTGCTATAAAACCGCAAGCAATATTTAAGGCAGCTATGGCAGTACTTGCTACTGCGGGTGCTGCAACTAAGGGGGGCGATCAGATAGCAAGTAGAGGAGGAATTGGTGATTTAAAAGCTGGTCAAGGTGGAGGAGCAAGTGATTTAGAGGTAGGGAAAGGCGGACTACCAAATGATAATATTGCTGCAAGCGGAGGTACGTCGGCACCTGCGGTAACAACGCCGACAGCTTCGTCTTCTGTAGCAACTTCTAGCCCAAAAACTGTAAGTAGTGAAGCATCAGATGTTGTTACTCCTCCTGCTCCTACAGAAGCTGTTGCACCACCGTCTGCTAGTATTAGAACTTCTATTTCTACACCTGCACCACGTGTTGGAAAAATCATAAGAGATAATAATCAAGAAAGTAAAAAAGAGATTGATAATACTCCGCCTTCACAGGAAAAAGTTGATAATGCAGCTCCACAAGAAAAAGTTGACAGCACAAGTAAAGGTACAGGAGTAATTGATTATAGTTTTAACTTAAAGGAACATGATAATCCGACAGGCGTAAAACAGATACGGGAAAATGCAGAGATTCGAGATAAACGTGTAAAAGTAGAAAAAGCATGGAATGAACTAGTAGCAACCGGAGGAGGAAGAGTAAGAGAACAAGAAGGAGGAGAAATATCAGAACGACGTGCAAATGCTGAAAAGGCATGGGATGAGTTAGTAAAAAGCGGCGTAGTAACAGAAAAAAAAGATAATAGTTCTAATGAAAACTCTTAAAACCTTAAAGATATTTATTACAGTTTGTATAGCATCTGTAAGCTTAGCTAGCTTTGCCGGCTTTGGAGAATCATGTTCTAGTTTACCGACTACTTCAGATGGGTATTTAGAAACGGACACGGCATATGGCTATATAATTCGTAATATTGATATGAAGGATCCGAGAGGTAATTGTAACTCAGTTGCGTCTAGTATAACGTTTTGTTTTAAAAATGTAGAAGGTAGTAGTAGCCCTTGCACCATGTATACTTTAAATGAAGGTGAATCTAAAAAGATTAGTGATTTAAGTACCGATAATAATCCTGATCTTGGAGCAAATCCTGTATTAAAGAATATCGTTTTAACGGTTAAAAAATGGGATAATGATCTATGTTTAGTTATGCCTACGTCAAGGGGACCGATGCCGGTAGCATGTAAATCTTTGAGTGCTACACCGACTCCACCTCCTTCTGAGGATGAGAATTGTAATATAGGAAAAAGTTGCTATACGGGAGCAAATTATAGTCAATCGTTAATTAATTTTTCCGGTCTTGCAGTTCAGTGTTTGAGTGAAACGCTTAATAAAATATTTTTTGCTGGAAAGAGTTGTAGTGTTCAAGATCAAAATTCTAGAATAACTAATCTTGCTGCTTTTTCTACGTTTCAAGGTTATTTAAAGAGAATTATAGGTGCGGCATTAATTCTTTATACTATGTTTTTTGCCTTTAATATGGCTCTAAATACAGAATATGCAAGTACTGAAAAAATAGCTCTTTTTGTAATAAAATTCTTATTTGTTGCTTATTTTTCTATCGGTCTTGGACCTTTAGATTTTAGCGGCGGTCAGCCGACAAAAGAAAACGGTATGTTAAAATATGGATTACCTCTTTTGACAGGAGCAGCACCGGACTTTGCACAGATGATCTTTAATGCAGCAGGTTCTAGAGGATTATGTCAATTTGATAATTCAAAGTATAAGGACGGTTATAAATTTTACGGTTTATGGGACGCGATTGATTGCCGTATAGGTTATTATCTTGGCTTGGATTTACTTTATAATATAGATAAGAATGGAGTGTTAGGGAATGTGGTCGGCAATGGTCCCCGTGGTAATAATACACCTATACCTAATTTTGATCCTGAAGGCAAAAATGACAGACCGAAGGATTTAAGTAAAGCAGGAGCACTTAGATTTTTTACCGTTATGTTTGGATTCTTTATGGCCGGAAATGTTATTATACTTGCAGCAGGTTTAGTATTTTCTGTAATATTTTTATCTATACTTTTATATTTTATTACGCATTATTTAGTTTGCATGATTACTATTTACGTTATGACATATATTTCTCCTATATTCATTCCTATGGCTCTATTTACTCGTACAAAAGCTTATTTTGACGGGTGGCTAAAAGTATGTATTTCATGTGCATTGCAGCCGGCAGTAGTAGCAGGTTTTATAGCTTTATTAATAACTATGTATGATTCCGCAATATTTAAAAATTGTGAATTCCTTAGATATGATTATGAAAAAGGGGATATTAGATTTAGTACTTTTGAGTTAAGGCTTCCTGTTGGCGGGGCAGATCAATGTCAGGAAAGTTTTGGATATAAAATGTTAGAATATTATGCAGGTAAAGGTTGGGAAGAGCATTTATTGATACTTTTTCCAATAAAATCAATTGTTAGAGATGTTGTATCTATTTTAGCAGAACTTTTATGCGTATTAGTATTTTCGGTTATTTTTTATTACTTCTCTAAATCTATAGGGCGATTTGCTTCTGATTTAACTAATGGTCCTAATATGGATGCAGTAACGGCAAGTCCCACTAAAATCGTTGGTTTAGTAAAGAAAAGAGCAGCTTTCCTTAAGGATGCTGCTATGGCTTTGCGAGGTAAGCCGCTGGTAGGAGATAAGCCGGGTGTTGGAGGTAAGCGTAAAGAGGGAGAGCAGCAAGGCGGGGATTTAGCAAGCGGTTCGGGTGGAGGTAAATGATAGAATATGCAGGGTAACTTATTAAAAGTTTTAGGAGTACTTGCTATAGTAGCAACGTTAGTTTGCTTTATTTTTGCAGCACTTGGTATGATAGGAGCAGTAAAAGTCGGTGACAGCTGCTACATGAGATATGCGTCGGACGGTCAAGGAGGAACGGATTCAATAACCGGTACTGTAACCCTTAATGCTAATGCTAATTATGTAAACACTACTAAGATGTTGTCCGACGGCACGACTCTGCTTGTTCCTGATCCTACTCGTTACGGTGAATGGCTAAATACTCAGGTGCTAGTAGAAAACAGCCAACCGGTGAATTTACAAGTGGTCGGTCAGGTTAGTTTGTGTTTAGCTTATATACCGAAAGATAATTTACAACGTACAGGGGCTGGATCTAATTTAGACGATAACGGTCAAATGATCCCGATTCCTCGTATTAACGATACAAATAATCCACCTGTCTCTCTAATAATGGATGCAAAAAATAATGAATGGCGTAATATTGCCGAATTATACGCCAATGATAGAGTTTTAGTTTCCGTATCTCCTAATTTTGCCAATACGGATGCGACAGTTAAAGATGCTTTTAAAGGTGCTGAAGTTACGCAAGATTGTTCAGAGAATAAAACTACTTATAATCCAATTTGTGGAAAATATTCTGTTTATTCAGGTAAGTATGTCAATGCTTGCGAGTTAAAAGAGCAGTATTGGAATTGTAACGTCACATGGAGGTGCCCTAACTGGTATGAGCAAGCAGGTTGCGACTGGGGAGCATTGGGCTGTGTTGCGTCTTGTCAAAAGATACCAGAATGTACAACGAAATGTATGGCTTGGGTTAATATAACGAGACCAGCACCAGAAAACTACCTAGATGATGGGAGTTTTACATTTTCGTGGTCTGACAACACAGGTAAATTATTTATCGACTATTCAGCCCTTCAATGTTCTTATAATGCTAATATTCCTCCAGTTGATCAATGTCCTGATCCTGTTCACGATCGTCGTACAAAAGATAAAGATTATATTGGAGGTGTACATTGTACTTCGGGCATATGTAGCGATGGAGATTTTCAAAAGAATCGGAGATTTTGGTATACGGCGGACGGTAAAGGAGGCAAAGGACCAACTGGGTTAATATATCAAATGAATGATGCGGGTTCTGTAAGTCAAGCTCTGCCTTCTAAGCTAGAATTTGCTAAATTTGTTGCAGATACAGATCAACCGTCTGACTATAAAGATAAAGACGGTAAATATTTATATAAAGTTATATATAATATACCTTTTAACAGTAATATTGCAAAAAGTTATTTACAATATAGGCTGTGGTCGCCTACCTCACAAGATAGTAGTAAGAATACGGGAGGATACGTTTTAAATATTAAACAGACTAAATGCTATAGAGAAAACGGTAATAGTTTTAACGATACTTTTGATGATCGAGGACGAGTGCAATACATCATAGTAAAGCCTTCGGAAAACCCGAATACTAGCGGTAAAACCTATTCACCTCAAGGAATTAACGTTGATAGTGAAGGTAAATATAGCTTTAACGCAAATGAGGCGGGTTATATATGGATGAAAATTCTAAATGATCCGGGTAATAATTTAAGGGACTATAAAGATAGTGAAGGTAGCTATAAAGTACATTTCTCAACATCCTTAAAAGTAGGAAGTTTTACTATTAAAGTAATGAATCCGTTACTTCAGTTATTTAAAACTAAAGTGCAAGGGGCTGCTACTTCTATTTTTAAAAATATGGTATGTTATAAAGCTAATGATAGTTCGTCCTGTACTAACTTTTTTACCTATATTAAAGCAATTTTAATTCTGTATGTGATGACTTACGGAGCAATGTTTTTACTTGGTTTTGCTAAGATAAACCAAAAAGAGCTAGTAATTAGAATAGCAAAAATCGGGGTAGTTAGCGGACTTATGAACGGTAATACATTTGAATTTTTCAATAACTATCTTTTTGATGCAATTACCAATTTTTCAGACTCAATTATTGCTAATATGAGTGGATATAGTTTGTTTACTTCTACTAATACTATTTCTAATCCTTTCATGTTTTTAGATGCAGTAATGAGTAAAATATTTTTTAGTCAAACCTTTATCGCTCAATTACTTGCACTTCTTTCTCTTGGGCTTAGCGGTATTATATATTTTATAATTACTTTTATTGCGGTTTGTATAGTAATTATTACGGCGCTTAGAGCTGTTGCCGTTTATATTATGGCATTTATGGCAACTTGTATACTAATCAGTATAGCTCCTTTATTTATTAGTTTCTTATTATTTGATTTTACTAGGTATTTATTTGATAATTGGGTGAGGTTTACGATCCGCTATATGATGGAACCGGTAGTTATGATGGCAGGTATTATAGTGCTAACACAACTCTTTACCATTTATCTAGATTTTGTTTTAGGTTATAGCGTGTGTTGGAAATGTGCTTTACCGATAAAAATTCCGTTTATCGGTACTATTTTACCTATTGCCTTGCTGAATGTACCTATCTTCTGTATTAATTGGTTTGCCCCTTGGGGAATGGATTATATGTCGGGTATGATGGGAGTAAATATGCAAAATATCGTAGCTCTAGTTATTATTGCTTACGGTATGTATGGTTATGTCGAATTTTCAGGACGTATGGTAGTAAAATTAACTAGTGCTGTTGGGCCTTCGGCTACTGAAATTGGTGGTAAAATGTCTCATGATGCAGGACAAAAAGCATTAAGTTCAATAGGAATGGATGATAAAACAAGACAAGGTATTACCGGCAGAGCGGAAGCACGATTAAAACAACGCAATAAGATATTAGATCAGGCTGAGAAAAATAGGAAAAATACGTCAAAAGAAGGGGGCGAGAAGACAAATGAAGAACCACCTAAACCTGAAACACCGAAATAGAGGGTGAATCGAAAATCGTCATTGCGAGGAAATTATGAAATAATTGACAAAGCAATCTCAGGAGTTATTTCATGAGATTGCCGCGCAGCCATACAGTTGCTCGCAATGACGGGTTTACTATTTAATACTATGGACAAGCCACGGTATGACGTGTTGGATAACAATTTAAAATTATGAAAATTCTTAAGAGTTTAGTTTTATTAGTTTTGTTTATGGCGATGCCAGCTAAAGCCGATGATGCTTTTTCATGGATGTCAACCAGTTTTAGCGGGTTAAAAAGCTTATTCGGTTGTTTAGAAGTGCCTAAATTTACAAGTTTTAAAGAGGGTAATATAGGAATTAGTGTATCTACAGCCGGACTTTGGCAATCAACAGGTAATACTGTTCAGAAAGGTAAATTGTTAAAAATAAATTGGTCTACTTCAGGTATTACTCTTGAACCTAGAAAATATCTAGTATTATATAGAATTGATCCAAGGTTTAGTATGCCGCAAGTTTTCATTAAAACTTATAATTATTCTAAATTACAATTTGAAGCTTTAGGATTTCCTCGTTTTGTTACGGACAATAACAGTGAAACACCGGGGACTATACCGCCTGATAAAGACCTTGATGCACTTTCATTTACTAAAATGTCTGATTTTGTTAAATATTTTAACTATTCTAACGGTAATTCGAGAATTGAAGTTAAGGCCGGCGATGTAGTAAATATTAGTTTAGTTGGTAAAGATAATTTTTTTAGCCCTAATACTCTAAAACTTCCTAATACCGTAGATAATATTTTAACACAGGAACTTGATAGCTCGATATTCGCTGCTTCTGCACTTTATACTCAAAGTAACCTTGGAGATTTTGATAATAGAATAATTTACTCTTCTGCAGAGCAGGTGTGTAATATGATAGATGAGGAAAGAAAAAGTGTATGTAGCGGCACGGGTACTGCTACAAAGTATAAAAATACCGATAATGGAGTAATAGTCGGTAAGCCTATGATAACGGGAGCGGTACAGTATTTCATGGGCTTAATTAAGGCTTGTCCTGCTAATGCCGGTATAAATACTAGCCCTGCTTGCTATTACGATCAAGGTAGAGGGATGATAATTAAAGTAGGCGGGCAGGTTATTAAGGGACAAGATCAGAGTTTTGTAAATTCAGGCAGTACTCAAAGTAGCTTTATATATTATCAAGCCACTAGCGGTGGTACTATGGATTTTACTAGCGATTGGCAAGTTAGTAACATGTTTAGTAATTCAGTTTTAATGAGTGATTGGAGCCGAAATTTTTCAAATTATGCTAGTTTTGTAGATTATATAAATAAGAATGATTGGTCAGCTAATTTTTTATATTTTGGTTGTTATTCGATGATTGTTGAAATAGGTAATGGGGCAAATTTAATTAATCCTGATGATCAACAAAATATAAAGTTAGAATATTTAATAACGTCTGATGGTACATTACCTGATCCATCTGTTCATGGTATGCCGGTAGATTATAACTTTGCGACTGATGCCCCGCAGGATGGATATTTATGGTTAAGGGTGGTAAATCCTAATAGTAATATACAAGGGGTAGTTAGTGTAAATTATGCTAATTATACCGGTACAACTTGGTTTTCTGATATAATATATAACGGTGCTATTAAACCTATTACCGATCAGTTTAGAACTTTTAGTCAAAACTTTTATATTAAGTTAGTTAAAAATTCTGCAGTGCAGAATTTAGCTAAAACTGCATTAACCCTTTATGTTACTATATTTGGGCTAATGTTCGTTACAGGAGCATTAAAATTAACTGCCGTAGAAGTAATAACACGTATATGCAAAATAGCTATAGTAGCTTTTTTAATTAGAGAAGAAAGTTGGAGCTTCTTTAATACATACTTCTTTAGTGCATTTACTGACGGTATTGATTTCTTTGTAACTAACGTAGTAGGTGCTACAAGCTCTAGATCTAATATTTTTGGCTTTATTGATCCTATATTTGATAAATATACTAACGGTAGGATTTGGGGATTACTATTTATTGAATTATTACAAATACATAATGGTTTAGCATTTATCGCTATTATAACCATTTATTCACTTATTACTTATTTTAGAGCTATTTTAGAAGTTATAATAGGTTATGTGATTGCATTCATAGGGGTAACTGTTATGATTTCATTGGCACCGTTTTTTATAATATTAATGTTATTTGAAAAAACTAAAAGTTTATTTGATAATTGGATATCGACATTGCTTAGCTATGTAGTGCAGCCGACAATATTATTGATTTTCTTTTTATTGATAGATCAGGTTTTATCTGAGCAGCTTTTAAAAGTGGTAGTTAGAGCCTGTTGGGATACTCTTATACCAATAAAAATAGGGCTTGATTTAACACATCTTGGTATTCCGATTAATTTCTCTTTTACATTACCGTTCTTACCCGGAATACCTTTCTATGTACCGGATGTTCCAGAAATTAGTAGCTCGAATATTCTAACGAACAATGCTAATACTTTCTTAGTATTATTTACTACGGCTTTATTATTTTATTCATATTGCTTGATGTCATATAGTTTAGTAACTTTTGTAAATATAGTAGTTGGAATGCTTACAAATGTTACACCGGCACGAATATCAGGAAATTATCAAGAACGTTCTGATCCTGTGGGAGCCGTTATGCAGGATATAGATTCAGTAACAAAACCGATTAAAAAGGTTGCAATGGCTCCGGCTAGAGTTTTCAAAGACAAGATAATTGATCAAAATTATAAAGCTAGAAAACCGGAAGTAGGTGGTGAATTTACAAATAAATTTCTTGCTGAGCGTAATGATGTGAAGAAAGAGGAAGGAGAGAAGAAAGAATAATTGTAAATATTTTCACCGTCATTGCGAGGAAATTGCATAGCAATTGACAAAGCAATCTCAGGAATTTAGTACTGCTTCATGAGATTGCCACGCTCCCTATGGTCGCTCGCAATGACATTGAAATTAAGACATATGGAAATAACACATAATAAATGAACAAAAATATTTTTATTACATTATTAATATCGCTATTGCTGCTTTCCGGTTGTACCGGCGATACTTGTATTGACCCTGATGATTTCGGTTTTATCAAATTCAATGTCTCTGCTAGATATGATCCGGAAGAAATTACTTCAAGACAGGAAGGTAATCAGGTAGCACCATGGCGTGATAGTACTTATAAAGTAAACGGCTATCCTTTAACCATTATGGTAAGACCGTGGAGTTATATACTTGGCGATAAAAATACTTCAGGTCAGTTATCTGCATGGTGTCCATGGTATGGTCAAAAAAATAACACAACTACTTTGGCTGCTTTTTGCGTTAAGCTACAACCGTGTACTTTTTGGGATAATACTAGACTTGATATGTGTACTCCTAATCCCGCAAATCAAAATGATGCAATGATTAGTAATGCTCCATGTATAATGACAAACGGTGTCGGGCTTTATTTTCTTATTGCCGCTAAAAATACCGATCCCAATATTTCACCGGACTCACAGAGTAAACCGCAAGGTATAACTCAGCATTTAGGAGAGGAGCTTACTTCGGGCTATGAATTTTATAGTACTAGTAGTACAGGACAATTCTTGGAAGCCGGCGGTATAAATTATCAATATAAAGGTGAAGATAAGTCAAAATATGCTCAATCTCCTCTTTATTTTAAGATTATAGATAAATTTTATAATGATAATAGCGGGCAATATAGATTAGTAATAAAGTCTGGAGTTACTGATACTAGACCCGATCCGCTACAATTTTTAACGGATTTAATAAAAGGAGTATTATTTGGTAAGGATGGGATTATAAAGAAAACTTATCAACAAATAATTGATACGTCGGGTTATAGGATGAGTGTCTCGGCTATTTTAACTCTATACATAATGTTTACAGGTTTTTCCTTTTTAATAGGTAATATAAACCTTACTCATGTCGAACTTATAGTTAGAATATTAAAAGTTAGTATAGTCTCAATATTATTAAGTACTGATAAAGCTTGGACATTTTTTCATGATTATTTATTCGTATTTTTTATTGATGGGGTTCAGCAAATACTGCAAATAATTAATGAAGCTTCGGCTACCGGTCCCGGTTCTCAAAGCTTGCTTGGGTTACTTATTTCTCCTCAAACTTTATCTAAATTATTTTCTTTACTATTTGTTGATTGGCTTGGTTTTATATATATAATTCTATATTTAATAGCCTTATATTTTATTTTCTTTCTTATATTTAAAGCCACTATTACCTATCTAACCGCTCTTATAACTATCGGTATGATTATAATTATGGGACCGATATTTATTTGTTTCATGTTGTTTAATATAACTCGTTCGTTATTTGAGAATTGGTTAAGACAATTAATATCATATGCATTACAGCCTATAATTTTATTTACCGGTATCGCTTTTATTTCAATGATCATCAGAACCGAAATATATTCAACGCTTGGTTTTGCAGTATGTAAACATGATTTTCCTAATTTAGGTCCGATAAATGAAATATTCGGTAGCTTCCTTGAGGATATAGATCCAAGCCTGGGTCATTCAATATTTTATTGGTGGTTCCCAGTACCGATGAAAGGCGGTATAAATAATTTCCACAAAGCAAATATATTAGTTCCTAAAGATCATATAATAGTAGATGATTCTTGTAAGAATGACCCTGATAAATGTAAGCATTGTGCTGCGTATGAGTGTATAGATGAACGCTATATTGAATTACCGTTTTTAGATTTAGTTAAAGATGCAAAAAGAATTAGTAATTTTATAAATGGGAAATTTGTCCAACTTGACGGGATATTACTAATTTTTGTGTCTATTTATTTGCTAAGTAAATTTAACGATACTGCTATATCGACGGCACAATTTATTGCCGGTACTTCAGGTAATTTAACAGAAATACAAAAAGTTAATCAGCAATCTTATGAATCTGCAGCGAAACAAATGAATAGACCGCTAAATTATGTGGCTAAGACGGTAAGTGCACCTGTAACTAGCCGTGTAAGTGCAGGGAAAGAGCAAGTTAGTATGTTTTTTGCCGAGAAATTTGAAAATATGATGATGGGAAGGCTTGAAAAGCAAGCTCTCGGTTCTTCAGCAAATAAAACCGTACAAAATGAGGTTAAAAGAAAATACGGTATAGATTCTAAAGATGTAAAAATGAATGCTATTACGGATTATGAAAACGGTATTGCAGGATTATTAAAGAATTTACCTAAGGGGAATGAATTAAAAGCAAAAGAACTATCGCAAATGAAGTTTACTCAGCTTCGAGATAAAATTGCTGCAAATAAATATGGAGTGAAAGATTACGCTGCTTTAAGTAAAGAACAAAAAGCTGAGCTTGATAAGTCATTAAAAGATGCTAACTTACGTGAACTCGCTAGCGATGCAAACTTTACTAGAGATTATCAAGATGCTTATAAAAATGCTCACCAAGAAATGTCCGGGCGAGGTGTTGGTCTGTTCGGTAAGAATATAGGAGTGCTTAGAAGTTGGCAAGAGATAAAGCATCGTGTTGATACAAAACGTAAATTAAAAGAAGAAAAGCGTGTAGGTATAGGCGAAAAAATATATGCAGGTTATACAGGAATAAAAAGAGGAGCTTTAACTGCAATAGTCGGTAAAGATTTACGTGATGCTTATGAGGGTAATCTAACCAGTGCCGAATGGCATGATTTTGAATATAACGATCCAAGGCTTAGAACTTATAGCGAAAAATTAAAAGATGATGAAAAAGCACGAGAACATGAAGAGCTCCAAATGCATATTAATAAGGAGGCGCTAGCTGTTCAAGCAGATATATTATCACCGGAATATCTAGCAAGACTAGAAAAAGCAGGTAGACATAGTGATGTGGAATATTATCAAGAATTAGCTCAAAGAAAGCTTATTCATGAGGTGCATGGTAGGTTATTTGAGGAAGGTGAACCGGTAATGATGGGCGACAGATTTATGCGTGAGAAAGCTACTGATTCTCAGATGCGCGATATGATAGATAACGCTCATAGAAAATATGCAGAATTTATAGATGGAGATCGATATATTCGTCGCCAAGAGCATTATGATATTATGCACGAGAAAGCCCAGGAAAATTTAGAGCAAACTTATAAAGAGCTTAAAGATCATTTCAAAAGAGATGATATCAAGATCGAAGAAATGCCGGCATTAATAGCACAAAAAGTTAAAGATACCGCCGAGGGAGCTGAAATAGACCAAAAGATTACAGAAGAGCTTAATAACTTTAATGCTGATGTTAAAAATTATGAATATAGTACTGAAGTATTAAATAAAATAGAGGATAGAAAGCAAGTCATTACCGATGAAGTCAATGCTCAGATCGATAAGATTAATAAATATAGAGAAAATGCCAAAATGCAAACCTATGTAAAGCCTATAGTAAACGAGGGTAGAAAGCTAAGAAAATTAGAAGATCATTTAAGAAATATGAAGTAGAATAACTAATAATTGTTTTTTTAAACAATTACAGTATATAGAATATGTAAAAACAAACATATTGATGAACGATTAAACTAAAAATGGTTCTGAAGAACTCAAGTATTTATCATCAGATAAAAGCTTAAAACCGCAAAAAGTTGGGAAGAACTATTTACAGAACTAAGCTCAAATCCTACTAATGATTTTTTTTTTGAAGGAAGAGAAGATTCTCCACCGCAAGAACGAAATTGGAAATTATTTAAATGATTGATATATAGCTCTTATGTAATTCCTGCGAAAGCAGGAATCCAGAAAAATAACTTCAATATTGATACAGAAGTTACATATTTGATAAAATAAGCATATAAAAAAACAAGTTTTTTTATGTTTGACTGGATTCTCGTTTCTGCGGGAATGACATTATAAGGGTATTTTCCGAACTACGCAACAATGCCTACACGGAATTCGAATATACACTGTTGCGTTAATAGCATTTAAGAAATGCCCGCTAAAAACAATAATTAGTTTTCCCTTTATTAATTAACTTATATACGATCTAATTAAGTTAGTGATTAATTTATTAAGGGGTTTATGAAGAAGCAACATATAATAAACGAGACTTTTTTAGATGCCATTCTAGCTAAGAAATTAGGTACTACTTATACTCCTCCAAAAGAAATCAACGATCCTGACTGTGATGAAGCAGCAAAGCATTTCATCGATCTATTATTTAGAGCCGACGGCTTTAAGCCTGTTAAAACTGCAGTAGTTCATCCGATCGATACAGAATCATTACTTGGTGCAGTTAGAGCGGCACAATTTAATGTAATAAAACCGGTCTTGATTGGTCCACAACATAAAATTGAATCAGTAGCAAAAGTTAATAATGTCGATCTTGAGGATTATCAAGTAATTAATGTTGAGCATAGCCACGAAGCAGCAAAAAAAGCCGTAGAGCTTGCGAAGAAAAGGGAAGTTGCGGCTATTATGCCAAAGGGGGGCGCTTCATACTGATAAGCTTATGTCTGTGGTAGTTTATAAGGAGAATGGACTCTATGTACTGAACGTCGTATAAGCCATGCTTTCTTAATGGCAGTTGCTACATTTCCAAAACCGTTCATTATTACCGATGCTGCTATTAATATTCGTCCTACTCTAGAAGATAAGCGTGATATAGTGCAGAATGCTTATTGATTTAATGCATATGATCAGAGAAGACACGCAGGTTAGAGTTGCGGTATTATCGGTAGTTGAGACGGTAACTTCTGCAATCCCTACAACCCTTGATGCTGCTGCTTTATCGCAAATGGTAGATAGAGGGCAAATTACGAATGCTATAGTTGACGGACCGCTTGCGTTTGATAATGCTATTTCTTTATTTGCTGCAGAAGCAAAATGCATTAGCTCTTCAGTTTCAGGAAATGCTGATATATTAGTAGTACCTGATCTTGAATCAGGCAATATGCTTGCAAAGCAGCTAAAATATTTGGGTCAAGCGGTTATGGCGGGTATCGTTCTTGGAGCCCGTGTGCCTATTATTTTAACAAGTAGAGCCGATCCTATGGATATACGTATTTATTTCCTGTGTACTTGCTTCATTTATTTATAATCACACTAAGGTGAAGCTACATATCCAAGCAGGTAAATAATGAAAAATGTTATTTTAATAGCTAATGCCGGCTCATCTAGTTTGAAAATTTCTATTTTTGAAATGCAGAATGAAAAAGTTAAGGATAAAATTTATAATATTTTTTTAGAAAAAATGATAATAAAATATTATTTCATATAAATAAAACACAGGCATCTGCTACCGACATTAAAGATGATGCTATTGAAATGATTATTGATCTTTTTGAAGATTGGTGGAAAAAACAACAAAATCTCAAGTTAATTGCAACCGGTCGCCGTATTGTCCATGGCGAGAAAATTTTTAATAAACTGGTTATTGTTAATGAAAAAGTTAGTGAAGATTTAAGACCATTAATACCTCTAAGCCCCTTGCATCAACCTTATAATTTGCAGGTACTGGCTTTATTTCTTCAAAAATAAAATCTCACATATAGCTTGTTTTGATAAGTCGTTTCATTTTACCAATCCTCCTATTACAAAAGCTTTCGGTTTACCGAAAAAATATTATGATAAAGGGATAATTCGTTACGGTTTTCATGGGTTATCATATAAATATGTTAGCAGCCATTTTAACGAAATGACAAAGGAAGATTTACCTACAAAGACTATTATAGCTCATTTAGGACGCAGTAGTAGTCTATGTGCTATTAAAAACGGTCTTAGTTTAACAAGTTCCATGGGCTTTAGCGTACTTGACGGTGTTATGATGGGTACAAGGACAGGTAACCTTGATCCTGGAGTAGTGTTATATCTTATCGATCATGAGCAAATGACTACGAAAGCAGTAACCGAGTTACTATATAAGAAATCAGGATTACTCGGTATGTCCAGTGAAAGCTCCGATATGCGTACTTTGCTTGCCAATAACTCACCTGATGCTAAATTTGCTATAGATTTATTTGTGTATCGCATTGTACTTGAAATAGGTAAGCTAACTGCTGCACTTGAGGGAGTTGATTGTCTAATTTTTATTGCCAGTGTTGGACAGAATTCCGCTGTAATACGAGAAATGATTACTGAAAAACTTTTTATGGCTAGGCATTAAAATAGATGATACAAAAAACCAAAAAAATGAGCATCTAATAAGTGCTGAAAGCAGTAAGGTTAAAGTTTTCGCTGTGCCGACAAACGAAGAGCTAATCATCGCTGAGGAAGTGATGAAGTTTTTATAACACAAATTGGTTAATTTTTAATTACTTATACCTCTATTTTTCTTTATTAACTTTTTTTGAAATATATGCAACTATAGATATATTTTTAACTTAAATTTGGGGGGAAGTTATGCCAGAAGATTTTTTGATAAAAAGAAAGCAGAAAAACAAATAAAGGATATTAAAAATAATAAGATAAATCCATATAATGATGCAATGAAGAAAGATTCTAGAAAAGTGGGTTGATGCAGAGGCAAGTTATAGCTAAAAACGCAGCAGCAGGTTATAAGACAGCATTAAAAATAGAGCAGCAAGCAAAAGAAGCAGGTATTAGTTTAGATAAAGATGCTATGAGATGCTTAGAGAAAATAACAAGTCCATTAATATAGAAGCTGCTAAGAAAGCAGGATTTCAAAAATTTCAAAGTGATCAAGCTCATAAAACGCATCAATAAAAAGCTGAAGCATTTAGGAGTGGTACAACAGCTGCTGCTAAAAAACAAAGAAAAGAAGATTATAGGACAGGTGGGTGGGATAAATAATTAAATTATAATTTTATTGCGTTAATTAGTACTGTCTACTATTTTAAACGTATGTCTATACTTCATGCCACAATTTTAACCGTTTTTCCTGAAATGTTTCCTGGGACTCTAGGACATTCTTTAGCAGGACAAGCACTAAATAAAAATATTTGGTCATATGACGTTATTAATATTCGAGATTTCGGTTTAACTAAGCATAAAAATATTGATGATGAGGCTTATGGCGGTGGTAACGGGCTTATAATGCGTCCTGATGTTCTAGGCAGTAGCATAGATCATGCTCTTGCTTTAAATCCTAATGCTGAAATGTACTATCCTTCACCTCGCGGTAGAGTCTTTACCCAAAGCTTTGCTAAAGAGATGTTAAAAAATAAAAACCTCATATTCTTATGTGGACGTTACGAAGGGATTGACGAACGTGTAATTGAAGAGTATAATGTTAAAGAAATTAGTGTAGGCGACTACATTTTATCCGGCGGAGAAATACCTACCCTCACCATTCTCGATTGCTTAATTAGACTACTGCCAGGTGTTTTAATGAACCAAAATACCTTATCTTCTGAGTCTTTTGAAGAAGACGGGGAATTTAAGGGCGGGCTTGAATGCAGTCTATATACAAGACCTGAAATTTGGCGTGATCGAGCTGTACCGAGTGTTTTGTTATCCGGTAACCACAGGCTAATTAATGAATGGAAAAAAGAGCAATCACATATGATTACTAAATTACGCCGTCCGGAGTTACTTAAAGATTTATAGAGTTAAGGAGTTAAAAAATGAATATTATTGACCGCTTTGAACAGGAAAATATTTCAAAGCGTACTGCAAATAAAAAAATTCCTGATTTTGAAGCCGGCGATACAGTTAAGGTAACTGTTAAAATTATTGATAGATCGATTGAGAAAGACGGTAAGGAAAAATTAACGGAAAGATTTCAAGCTTATGAAGGTGTAGTTATCGCAAAAAGAAATCGCGGTATTACTTCATCTTTCTTAGTACGTAAAATTAGCCACGGTGAAGGAGTCGAAAGACGCTTTATGACTTACTCGCCGATAGTACACTCTATTGATGTAGTAAAATACGGAGTAGTTCGTCGTGCTAAACTTTATTATTTAAGAAATAGAAGCGGTAAGTCGGCTAGAATTAAAGAGAGACATATCCCTATTGCTAACACTAAGGCAGCAAAAGCTTAAATATATTTGTATCTCTTATGTCATTACTGCGAAAGAGTGCATTGCTACGTGAATACTAAATACGTCATTGCAAGCAGCCGTAGGCTGCATGGCAATCTCATGAAATAATAACAAACTCCTTAGATTGCTGCGTCAATTACTGCGTAATTTCCTCGCAATGACGTATGCCTCAAATCCCTAAAGTATCTCTATAAAGCTCAAGCATAGCGTCCTGCTCGGCAAGTTTATCTTTATCCAATTTCTTTAGTTTCAATATAGATTTCATAGCTTTAACATCAAATCCATGTGAAGAAGCATCTTGGAAGATATCTTTTACTTCTTGAGATAAATCAGCTTTTTCTTGTTCTAATCTTTCTATTTTGCTTATATATTGCTCTAATTGTTCTTTTACTACTACTTCTGACATAAAAAATCATTTAACCTTTTTGAATTTACTATATAATACAAATATAATCCTTATTCAACAAAATATATAATAATGCAAATTTATCCTTTAAGACTTTTACCTAATAAAATCGATTTTGATTTTATGAATTTTAAAAAAGTTAGTTACACTTTCTCAATTATTTTATCACTCATTAGCTTTATTTCGATCGGTATATATAAATTTAATTTCGGTATTGATTTTGCCGGCGGTATAGTTATTGAAGTAAGGCTTGATCAAGCTCCTGATTTGCCAAAAATGCGTGGGGTTCTAGGCAAGCTTGGAATAGGTGAGGTGGTCTTACAGAATTTCGGTAGTGAGCGTGATTTATCGATTAGATTCGGTAGTAGTAGTGAAGAAAATCTCATGAAAAATATTGAGTTAATTAAAGGATTTTTGCAAAGTAATTTTCCGTATAAGTTTGAATATCGTAAGGTAGATTTTGTCGGTCCGCAAGTCGGTAGGCAGCTAATAGAAGCGGGGGCTATGGCGATGCTATTCTCTTTCTTAGCGATTATGGTTTATATTTGGGTGCGTTTTGAGTGGTATTTTGGTCTTGGTATACTTATCGCCTTAGTGCATGACGTAATACTCGCTCTTGGGTTTATGAGTATGACAAAGCTTGATTTTAACTTAAGTACTATTGCTGCAGTGTTAACTATTATAGGTTATTCCGTTAATGATTCGGTAGTAATATATGATAGGATTAGAGAAAATTTACGTAAATATCATAAAAAAAATATCACGGAAATTATAAATTTAAGTATTAATGAGACTTTATCAAGAACTATTTTAACTGTCATTACCACGCTACTTGCCAATTTAGCCCTTATTCTTTTTGGCGGTGAGGCAATCCGTAGTTTTAGCGTACTTGTATTTTTTGGGATAATAGCCGGTACTTATTCCTCAATTTTTATCTCTGCTCCGATACTTACAATGTTTGTTAATAGGAAGTTTAATAAAAAAGTAATAGAAAGGTAAAGAATCATCATTGCGAGCAGGCATTGTTGCTTGGGCCGGCTTTATTGTCATTGCGAGTGGCCGTGGCCTGCATGACAATCTCAGGATTTTGGCACGAGGTTGCTTCGTCAAAATTTTCAATTTTTCCTCGCAATGACGTTTTTAAGCCATAACGAGAATAGTTTATGCTAAAAGAAGAAGACAAAATTTTTACTAACCTGCATGGGCAGCAAAGCCATGATTTGAAATCTAGCAAGAAGCGAGGCGATTGGGAGAATACTAAAGCTTTGCTTGATAAAGGTAGAGATTTCATCGTTGAAGAGGTTAAGAAATCAGGGCTTAGAGGGCGAGGAGGTGCCGGATTTTCTACCGGTATGAAATGGTCATTTATGCCTAAAAATTTAGAGAAGTCTTGCTATTTAGTAGTAAATGCCGACGAGTCTGAGCCTGGCACTTGTAAGGATCGTGATATATTAAGGTTTGAGCCGCACAAATTAATAGAAGGTTGCTTGCTTGCAAGCTTTGCTATAGGAGCGAATAATTGTTATATCTATATTAGAGGTGAATTTTATAATGAAGCCTCTAATGTTCAGCGTGCCTTAGATGAAGCCTATAAAGAAGGGTTAATAGGAAAGAATTCTTGCGGTTCGGGCTTTGATTGTAATATTTATTTACATCGTGGGGCGGGTGCTTATATTTGTGGCGAAGAAACGGCATTGCTTGAAAGCTTAGAGGGCAAAAAAGGTATGCCTCGTTTAAAGCCGCCTTTTCCTGCCGGCTTTGGGTTATATGGCTGTCCGACTACTATAAATAATGTTGAGTCTATCGCAGTAGTGCCAACCATTTTAAGACGAGGAGCTAGCTGGTTTGCTGGTATAGGTAAACCTAACAATACGGGCACTAAGATTTTCTGCATATCAGGGCATGTTAACAAGCCTTGTAATGTTGAGGAAGCAATGGGCATTTCGTTAAAAGAATTGATTGAGAAATATGCGGGTGGTGTTCGTGGTGGATGGGATAATCTTAAAGCCATAATCCCGGGCGGTTCTTCCGTGCCTTTACTTCCTAAGTCATTATGTGAAGTGGATATGGATTTTGATAGTTTAAGAACAGCAGGTTCTGGACTTGGTACAGGCGGTATTATAGTTATGGATCAATCTACCGATATTATTTATGCAATAGCAAGGCTTAGTAAATTTTACATGCATGAATCTTGCGGGCAATGTACTCCTTGCCGTGAGGGTACGGGCTGGATGTGGCGAGTTATGATGCGACTAGTTAAAGGTAATGTCAAAAAATCTGAGATAGACGAACTCCTTAACGTTACGAAAGAAATAGAGGGGCATACTATCTGTGCTTTAGGTGATGCGGCAGCTTGGCCGATTCAAGGGCTGATACGCCATTTTAGAAGCGAGATTGAGGCAAGGATAAAGAGTGATAGTGTGGTTTGACTTTTTATCGTCATTGCGAGGAGATATTGCCTGCGTGGATACTAAGCCGTCATTGCAAGCGACTGAAAGGAGAAAGGAGTGTGGTAATCTCATGAAATAATAACAAACTCCTGAGATTGCTTCGTCAATTACTTTGTAATTTCCTCGCGATGACGATTCCAATTTATAAATAATTAAGAGATTATGCAAACAGATAATACAAAATCAAACACTAATAAAACAGCTAAGCAAGAGTGGGGGTCTTTTGCTTTTGTAATATGTATCGCTTTACTTATTAGAATACTTATTATGGAGCCGTTTACCGTTCCGACCGGGTCTATGAAAGCAACCATACTTGAGAATGATTATATATTTTCTACGAAATATAGTTATGGTTATAGTAATTATTCTTTATCTTTTTTTGATTTTATTCCTCTTTTTAAAGGGCGCATATTTGCTCGTGAACCGGAGCGTGGCGATATTGTAGTTTTTCGTCCGCCTAACGATATGAGTGTTAGATATATAAAGCGTTTAATAGGGCTACCCGGTGATAAAATTCAATTGATTGATGACGTAATATATATTAACGACAAAAAAATAGAACGCACGGAAGTTGGAACTTATATAAGCGAAGAGGGAATAAAATATTTAAAGTTTAAAGAAATACTGCCAAACGGTAGAACATATTTTTCTTATAAGCTTGCTCCTATTTATGGCGTTATATATAATGATAGATACGGTAATACGGATGTTTTTTATGTACCTGAAGGGCAATATTTCTTTTTAGGGGATAATAGAGATCAGTCAAATGATAGTAGAGTAAATCTTGGATTTGTACCGTTTGAAAATTTTATTGCTAAAGCACAATTTATTTGGTTCTCAACAAAAATAACTTGGTGGGATAATGATATAGGAGTTATTAATCTAGTACTAAAGTTAAAGCCATGGATTGAATCTGTTAGGTTAAATCGAATTTTCAGAAATCTTTATAACACGGATGCGTAATGGAATCATTTGAGAAGTTAGAAAAGCTACTTAGCTATAGTTTCAAAAATAAAGAGCTTTTAATAGAGGCGTTGAGTCACCCGTCTTTAAGGCAACATCACGAGTACAAGGATGATAAAGATTATGAACGATTAGAATTTCTAGGTGATGCTGTATTAAATTTAGTAATCACAGAAATTTTATTTAGAAATTTTGCAAATTATAATGAGGGGAATTTAGCTAAAATTAGATCATATTTGGTTTGCAAAGAAACAATATGCATGGTTGGAGCTAAACTTACTTTAAAAAATTATATAATTATGACTCATGGCGAAGAAGTAGCAGGTGGGCGTGATAATCTTAATAATATAGAAAATGCCACGGAAGCTTTAATTGCAGCTATATATCTTGATAGCAATATTGAAACAACCCATGATATTATCGAGAAGTTATGGGCAGAATTTATAAAAGTTCAGAATTTAACGGATTATGACCCAAAAACTGCTTTACAAGAATGGGCTCAAGCTAGTGATCATCACCTACCTATATATCGTCTGATAAAAAGAGAAGGAGCCTCCCATTCATCGACTTTTACGGTTCTTGTAAAAGTAAAAGATTATGAACAAACAGGCACTGGTCACGCAATAAAAGAAGCAGAGAAAAACGCAGCACGCAGCTTATTGCATAGACTTAAAAATGACTAATAGACATCTTGCCAAATTTGCTTATAGAGAGGAATTTAAAGGAGACACGGAAGCACTGGCCGCTGCAGTACGCGAGGATGCGAGTACTGGATCGACGTCTCAATTACCTCTAGAAGTGCAGTTTGGGAAGATGTCTAATCAGAAAACGGTATCGGTTTGTATAATCGGGCGACCTAATAGCGGAAAATCAACTTTATTAAACAGAATAATCGGTGAGAAGCTTTCAATCGTTACCCCAAAAGTTCAAACTACTAGGTCAATTATTACTGGTATTATTACCTTAAAAGATACACAGGTAATTTTATACGATACGCCCGGTATATTTGAGCCGAAAGGGAGCTTAGAGAAAGCAATGGTAAGATGTGCGTGGTCTAGTTTGCATAGTGCGGATTTAGTTCTGTTAATTATTGATAGTCTAAAGTCGTTTGATGATATAACGCATAATATTGTAGATAAGCTTCGCTCACTTAATATTGTTCCGATATTTTTATTGAACAAAATAGACATCGAATCAAAATATCTAAATGACATTAAAGCTTTTTTAACAGAAAATCATCCTGATAGTTTGCTTTTTCCTATATCTGCTTTATCAGGCAAAAATATTGATGGATTACTTGAATATATAACAAGTAAGGCCAAAATTTCTCCTTGGCTTTATGCGGAAGACGACATAACGGATTTACCTATGCGTTTTATTGCAGCAGAAATTACAAGAGAGCAGTTATTTTTAAATTTGCAGAAAGAACTCCCTTATAAATTAACCGTACAAACCGAAAAATGGGAAGATCTTAAAGACAAATCCGTAAAGATTAATCAAGTTATAGTAGTTTCAAGAGAGAGCTATAAAACTATAATACTCGGTAAAAATGGCTCTAAAATCAAAGAAATAGGAGCAAAATCCCGAATGCAAATGGAGAGATTTTTTGGATTTCCTGTTCATTTATTTTTATTCGTTAAGGTGCGTGAGATGTGGGAGAATAATCAAGAATTTTATCAGTATATGAAGATATAAAGCTGTCACCCTGTGGCTTGACAGGCTTTGTTGGATCGTTTTCGATGTCATTCCCCCGAAAGCGGGAATGACATAAAAGCCATATAATAATGCCAATAAAAATAACATTAAATAATCATGATAATACTTGGGATTGATCCGGCACTTGGGAGTCTTGGATGGGCAGTAGTGGCAAAGGAGACCGCACAGTTGAAATATTTAGCTAGTGGTATTATTAGAACAAATAGTAAGGATGCAATTCATCATAGACTTGCTTTTATTAATAGTACATTAGAAAAAGTAATATTAGAATATCAACCAAATATGGCAGCGATTGAAGAAACATTTGTTAATACTAATAGCGTGACTTCTTTAAAGCTTGGATATGCTAGAGGGGCGATAATGTCGCTGATCGGTAGATATAATTTGGACATGCGAGAGTTTAAGCCAAATACGGTAAAAAAAACCGTAACAGGATATGGGCATGCAGAGAAAGACCAAATGTTGCATATGATAAAGCTTTTGCTGTCTGGCACTGCCTTAATTACCAATTCTGATGAAGCTGACGCCGTAGCGATTGCCTATACCTGCTTAGTTACAAAAAATTATTAAAATGAATCCAATAATAATATTAGTTACCCCGCAAATGGGTGCGAATATAGGTGCTACTGCAAGAGCAATGAAGAATTTTGGCTTAAATGAGCTTAGAATCGTGGCTCCAAGAGACGGCTGGCCTAATGAGCAAGCACGTAGTAATGCAGTCGGAGCGGTTAATATTATAGATCATGCAAAAATTTTTGATAGCCTAGAGGATAGCATTAAAGACCTCGAATATTTATATGCTACTACTTGCATTAAAAGGGCTATGAATAAAGATTATGTATTTTCACAAAATTTACCTTTAGATTATCCAAATTCTGAAAAAGTTGGGATAATGTTCGGACGGGAAAATAATGGGCTTAGCAACGAAGAAATCGCATTTGCTACTAAGATTATCACTATTAATACAACCGAATTTAGCTCATTAAACATTGCTCAAGCGGTTATTATTATATGCTATGAGTTGTTGCGTAATTCTACGCCCAGAGAGGATAGGATGTACATAACATTCAAAAATTAGCTACTAAAGAAGAAATAGAGCATTTTTTAGTAAATTTATTCGGCAAACTCGATAAAGCTGGATTCTTCAAGGCTCCCGACAAAAAAACTGTTATGCAACAAAATATCACTAATATATTTACACGTATAAATAGTCTCTCTTCCCCTGAAGTCCAAACTCTGCAAGGTATTATTAAATCTTTAAATCAATGATATTTAGTAATTTCTTAAGTTCAGGAACATAAGTTCTTATTCGGTTATATATTTCATCAGCAAGCTTTTTATCGTAAGTATAAGATATCATATTACTACGATCAGTAAGCATATAAATCCATAAACTCTCATCATTTATAATACCGGCAACAAAAGCTTCCTTTATCACTTCTTTAGGATAGTGAAGAAATGTGCCTTTTTGAGAAAAATATTCTTTTAAAAACTTCCAAGCGAGTTCAAAAGTAAATTCAAATCTTTGTATAGTGGCATCAATATAAGCCCTATCTTCTGTTGTCGGTTTTAAATAAATATCTTCAAGCTTCATAAAAGCTTTACGAAATTTTTCAAGTTTAAGGTTTATTTTTGACATATATAATTTTTTTTCTTTTAATATATTTTTATAAAGTTCAGAGCTTATTTTAGTACTTTCAAACCTTACACAATCTATTTTTGAAAGCGTGTCGGCATTCTCTATAGTAGAAATAACTGCTAGCCATTCTTGATCTTGGAATATTAGGGCAGATACAGAACGCTCATCGTTATCCCCTCTAGCACGAGAAACCAAAAAGCCATATTTCATTGACAAACGGTAAAGATTTTAGCTTATTAATGAATATATATGATTGTATATCTTTATCCATATAATTACCAGCTTTTGATTAAAGATTTAATAATTTTAGCTACTCTTTCTACTTCATTTAAGGGTTTGTAGCTATATTCTTCTAGAGCAATAGCCGACTTATCAAAAATTCTTGCTATCTTCTGTTCTACTAACTGCTTTATAAAAATCTTATGCTTTGACGAATTAAAGTTTGGTGGGCAGAATATATAAAGAGGCTTGCCGCTTGAAGCTGCTTCACTGCACATTGAGATTGAGTCGGCCGTAGAGATTATATATTTTGCCTTGGAGAGCATAGCTATATAAGGATTATAGCCTGCGTCTTCGTTCGGGTAATAAATAATTGTGGAGGACGGCATATTATTTTTAATAATTGATTTTACAGTGTGTGGTGTACGTCTACTAAAACTAATGAAAAAAGGTATTTTTTGATTAGTATATATTTTATTTAATAATGAAGCGAATAAAACTGCTTCATCTTCATGGAAATTAAATTTTTTATTATTCCCACCGATTATCACTGCAATAAACTGTTTAAGATTAGGATAATGTTTTTGGAGTTCCAAGTTCGCTGCGGCGAACTGTTCAGTTACGTTGTTGATAGCTCCGTTGATGGGGATGATGTTTTTAAAGTCGTCATTGCGAGGAAATACGAAGTATTGACGAAGCAATCTAGTAAAAAAGCCCTGAGATTGCTTCAGCCACTTTGTGGCTTCGCAATGACGTTGGTCATGATAAGGCAGAATAACGGCATCAAATGCATTGTAAGGAAGATTAGGCTGCATTATTTGTATTAACTTGATATCTTTAAATTTCTTTTTTAAATAAAATGCTAGTACTGCCGTTCTTCTTCCAGCGGTAATTATCATATCAGGCGGGGACTTATCCAAAAGATACTGCAATAGCTCACTTTTTATATGAATAGGATAATATTTTAGTAAAAAGTTCGGTAGCTTAGCTAAGCAATTATATTCAAGCTTAATTGTTGTATATTCTTCCGTTAATTTTTCAGCAAGTGCAATAGCCTGATGGGTGTTGCCTGTTCTATCATCCTCCAATACGTGTATTTTCATTGTAAATACTTCTCTAAAGGTAATGTTAATAAGTTTGTTAGAGGTAGTGATTTATCGCAAGCCTCGGCTATTTGTGGTGTGATCGGAATTTGAGCGATTAGTGGTATATTATATTTTTGTGATAAATGTCCGCCACTATTATTTTTAAGCATATAGCTCATATTCTCAATTATTCCCAAAATAGGTAAATTTAGTTTTTGATATAAATCTATAGAACGTATTACGTCTATTTCTGATATTTTTTGTGGTGTAGTTACGATTATTACGCCGTCTAAATGATAATTTTCTAGTATACTTAAATGAATATCACCTGTTCCCGGCGGCATATCGATAATTAAATAATCTAAATTATCCCATTTTGTTACCGATAATAATTGATAAATAGTCTTACTCGCCATAGGACCACGCCAAATAATTGCCGAGTGGTCTTTAACGAAGAAGCCTATAGATATAATTTCGATGCTTTGAGCAAGTACCGGTATTATTCGTCCATCTTTCGTTTGCGGTACTTCGTTAATGCCGAATATATGCGGAATTGACGGACCGTAAATATCCGCATCTACTATCCCGACTCGGTAATTTGCTAGACTTAACTGCTGAGCGATAAGAGCCGATATTGTAGATTTTCCGACTCCGCCTTTACCTGACGCTACTAAGATAATTTTTTTTACATTTTCTACAAAATGTTTTGGTTTTTGAACTTTTTTCTCCATCGGTTTACTTTCGGTAAAAACAATTGTTATTTTATTTACTGCCGAAATCTCGTTAAGTTTATTAATTGCCTTAAGTCTAATTTCTTCGGCTTCTAACTTGTTTTTACCTGATATATCTATTGAGAAACCGATATTATTACCTTTAATTATAATGTCCGATATAACTTCATTTAAAAAAGTACCGTCTTTAAAGGTAATATGCTGAATTTTATCTATAATTTGTCGTTGGTGTAAATTCGCCATATTAAATTTCCTTTTTAAAGCTGTTTAAGCTCGTAACTTGACGTTATATACTATAATATATATAATCATCTCATCTTTAAAAATAATATAAAACAATAAAGCAAATGCTTAATAAAAAACATATCTCAATTTTAAAAAAATCCCCATGGAAAGATTTTGATTCTGATAAAGAAGATAACATATTCACAAGACCGCGTAAAAATCAATTTAATTTTGATCAATTTCAATTCCCGTTTAATTTCAATGCTAAAACAATAATTTTAGCTGTTGTTGCAGTGGTTGCTTTATGGCTCGCTTCGGGTATTTATGAAATAAAAGAAGGCGAAGAAGCAGCGGTAATAAGATTTGGGCGTTTTGTGCGTAAGGGCTACCCCGGGCTTAATTATCATTTACCGGCACCTTTTGAAAAGATAATAGTTGAGAAAGTTAAACAATCACGTCGGATTGAGATTGGTTATCGTACAAATAGCTCTCTGCGTAGCGGTGGCGATAATACTAAAAATATTGCCGGTGAAAGTATAATGCTCACCGGTGATGAAAATATCATTGCTTTAAATTGTGACGTAATGTGGCATATTAATAATCTTGAAGATTTTATTTTTAACGTACAAAGACCTGCAGAAACAGTAAAAGCAACAGTCGAGAGTGCCGTTAGGGAAGTCATAGGCAATACTCCTATTTCTTGGGTATTATCCGATCAAAAGCAGGAGATTACTTATAAAATAGAGAAATTAGCACAGAAGATATTGGATAGTTATAATGCCGGCGTTATGATTGAGAAAGTACAATTATTAAAAGCCGAGCCGCCTGCCGAAGTAATAGACGCTTATAGAGACGTGCAAACTTCAAAAGCAGATAAAGAAAAAGAAATAAATCAAGCTCAAGCCTATAATAATAAGATTTTGCCGGAAGCTAGAGGAGCGGCTGCAAAGATTATACAAGAAGCAGAAGGTTATAGAGCAGAAGTTATATCGAAAGCAGAAGGTGATAGCCAAAGATTTAATGCTATTTATAAACAATATGCTACAGGTAGGCAAGTAACTAGAGATAGATTATATTTAGAAGTAGTCGAAGAGATATTAGGCGGTTCAAATAAAACGATTATTAATAATGCACTACTGCCGCACATGGCTATTAAACCATAGGGGTGCTATGTCATTCCCGCTTTTGCAGGAATGACATCAAGCGTGTTTTTCACGCTATACACAAATGACATCTAAACAACAAGGAATATTAAATGCAACAAAAGATTTATTATATAATTTTTACAATTGTTTTTGGGCTGATACTGATTTCTAGCTCCTTATTTTCAGTTGACCAACGCCAATCTGCAGTAGTATTCCAGTTTGGTGAGGCAGTTAGAACTATAGAAAATCCAGGACTGAATATTAAAATCCCGTTTATTCAAAATGTTGAATTTTTTGATAAGCGTCTTTTAGATGTTGAGGTTGAGGCAAAAGAATTAACGGCTGCTGACGGTAAACGAGTTATTGTTGATGCCTACGCCAAATTCCAAATTAATAATCCCGTAATGTTTTATAAAACGGTACATGATTATCAAGGTGTGAAAATTAGGCTGACTCGTAATCTTGAATCGTCAATGCGTAAGGTGATAGGTAAAATCTCGCTAAGTAGCCTTTTAAGTCAGGAACGTAGTAATGTAATGTTAAATATCTTAAATCAAGTGGACGGTGAAGCTAAAAGCTTCGGTATTGATGTTGTAGATGTTAGAATTTTAAGAGCAGACTTACCAAAAGAAAATAGTGCGGCTATTTATCGTCGTATGCAAACGGCACGTGAAAAAGAAGCAACCCAAATTAGAGCGGAAGGACAAGAAGAAAGCGTGCGTATTCGTTCAAAAGCAGATAAAGAAAGTAAAATAATACTTGCTAAAGCTTATCGAGATGCACAAATTATTAAAGGTGACGGCGATGAGAAAGCGGCAAAAATATATAATTCTGCTTATTCAGTTGATCCGGAATTTTATAAATTTTATAGATCACTTTTAGTATATAAAAATTCTTTAAAGAAAGAGAATACTAATTTTGTAATTTCACCGGATGCTGAAGTTTTAAAATATCTAAATCTCACTAAGTAGTATACTAGTCTATTTACTTTTTATTTACTTGGAGTATATGGTTAATCTGAAAATAGTTATTGTTATAATAGTTTTAATATCAAGTAACGTTGTTCTAGCAAAAGAAAATAGTAGGTCTTTAAAGGTAGCAGCTCAAGAAGAGAATGAATTTACGGAAATAAATTCTGCTCCTTTAAAAGTAAGTGAAGCCGCTCGTTATAGCTTTGCCGATATAGTTGAACCGTTAATTCCTGCAGTCGTTAATATTTCAACAATAGAATATGTTAATAGTAAATCGGAAAACGCCGAGAAAGATCCTCTGCAAGAAAAAGTTAATGATTTTTTAGAAAAGCTTAATATACCGCTGAATTTGGAAGAGGTTGATCAAACTCCAAAAAGTGTCCCGCTTGGTTCAGGATTTATTATTGAACCTAACGGCTTAATAGTGACAAACTATCATGTAATTGCAAATGTTGATAAAATTAATATAAAACTTGCAGATAATACCGAATTATCGGCTAAATTAATAGGTAACGATACTAAAACCGATTTAGCTCTCTTAAAAATAGATAGCGAGGAACCTCTACCTTTTGTTGAGTTTGGAGATTCAAATGATGCAAGAGTAGGAGATTGGGTTATTGCGATCGGTAATCCGTTCGGTAATCTAGGTGGTACGGTGACAAGTGGTATTATTTCTTCTAAAGGGCGGGATATCGATATAGATACGGATAATATAGTCGATAATTTTATTCAAACGGATGCTGCAATTAATAACGGTAATTCTGGTGGTCCTATGTTTAATTTGGATCAGAAAGTAATCGGCGTAAATACGGCAATTTTTTCACCGCTCGGTACTAATATAGGTATCGGTTTTGCAATACCGTCAAATACTGCAAAGCCTATAATCGAACGTCTTAAGAAAGATGGAAAAGTAAGTAGAGGGCGCCTTGGAGTAACAATACAAGATTTAACCGAGGAAATTTCTGAAGGGCTAGGACTTAAAAATACTAGAGGGGTGTTAGTAGCTAAAGTACAAGAAGATGGTCCAGGTGATAAAGCGGGAATTAAAACAGGTGATATAATAATAGAGTTTGCAGATATACCGGTTAAAAATACTAAAAAATTACGTGTAATTATTGCAGATGCTCCTATTGATCAGGAAGTAAAAGTAAAAATACTTCGCGATAAAAAGGAGCTTGAGTTACCTATTAAAATTACTTCGGATAATGAAGAGGTTACCAAAGATTCTACAGAAGAGACCAATAAGAAAGAAATAACAAATAAAGAAGAAAATAATTTATCTATTACTAAAAATAATATTACTTTTGGTAATTTGACTGAAGAACTAAGACAAAAATATACTATTCCTCAAGATAAAATGGGAATAGTGATAACCAATATTGATGAAGAAGAAAGTAGCTTCAAAATTGGTGATCTGATAACCAATATTAATCAGAAAAGCATAGACGATATAAGTAAGCTAGAAGAATTATATGAAAATGCTAAAAAATCAGATAAGCAAAATATTTTGCTCTTGATTGAAAGGGGGAGTAGTAATATGTTCGTACCATTGCAGGTTATGTAGTTTTCTATGTTATTTCCACGAAGGTGGGAATCCAGAAAAATAATCTTAACATTGATACAAAAATTACATATTGAATAAAAGAAAGCTATAAAAATAAGTTTTTTATAGCTTTTGCTGGATTCCCGTCTTCGCGGGAATGACATAGAATGTAAAAATAATACCTAAATAATTTATGTATGAATGAAAAAATAGCAATTTTAAGTGCATATAGTTTTGTTAATATAGAAGAACCGGCGAATTTGATACCGAAACTTTTACTTATAGGTAAAAGAAAATATGTTAGAGGTACTATTTTATTAGCTAATGAAGGCTTTAACGGTTCTTTTTCAGGTTCATATGAAAATGTAAATCTTGTACTTGAAGAATTGATAAAGCTGACCGGTCCCAAAGATGTTAACGTTAAAATAAATTATAGTGATGTTCATCCTTTTCAGAAATTGAAAGTCAGACTGAAGAAAGAGATCGTAGCAATGAACGTTGATGATTTAAATGTTGATTTGTTTAAAGGCGAATATATAGAGCCGAAAGATTGGGATGAATTTATCACAAAACAAGATGTTATAGTAATAGATACTCGAAATGATTATGAAGTAGAGCTTGGTACATTTAAATCAGCAATTAATCCTAATACCAAAACATTTAAACAATTTCCTGCTTGGGTTCAGCAGAATCAAGAATTGCTCAAAGGTAAGAAAATTGCTATGGTTTGTACAGGTGGTATCAGGTGTGAAAAATCCACCAGCTTACTTAAAAGCATAGGTTATGATGAGGTATATCATTTAAAGGGTGGAATACTGCAATATCTAGAAGATACACAAAACAAGAACAATTTATGGCAAGGTGAATGTTTTGTCTTCGATGATAGGAGAGCAGTGACAGATGATTTATCGCCTGTAGAAAGACATTGGTTGCAGAGATAGATGTCGTTGACCGATTGAAACGTGTAGTATGTCATTCCCGCGAAAACGGGCATCCAGAAAAAAGAGAGCTTTTAATTTTAAAAATTCAGTATATTTGTATTTTTTAATTACTGGATTCCTGCTTCCGCGGGAATGACATAACCCTTTGTTTATTTATTAGAAATATATGACTAAAACCAAACAAGAAATTTATAATAAGCGTCCAACTTCACCGCATTTAACTATATATAAGCCGCAAATAAGTTCTACATTATCAATTTTGTATCGTATGACCGGCGTAGCTTTGTTTTTTGCGGTGTCAATCTTGGTGTGGTGGTTGATTCTTAGTCAATATGACAATAATTATTTACAGCTTGCTGAATGCTGTATTATAAAAATATGCTTAGTAGCTGTTAGCTACGCTTGGTTTTATCATTTATGTAACGGCATTCGGCATTTATTTTGGGATATCGGTTACGGTTTTTCTATAAAATTGGTTAATATCACCGGTTGGTGTGTAGTGGTAGGATCTGTATTATTAACGGTATTGTTATGGGTGTAGTAATTAAAAATGTCATTGCGAGGAGATGCGTAGCATCGACGTGGCAATCTCAGAAATAATAACAAATGCCTGAGATTGTTTCGTCAATTGCTATGCAATTTCCTCGCAATGACGAAAAGCTAAAACAAATAATAGAGAAAATTAATGGTATATGATTTTAAAGCAGAAATTGTAAAAGCAAAAAATAGCGGTTCTGCTAAAAGCGGTTCTCATCATTGGTTATTGCAAAGAGTAACGGGGATTATATTAGCTTTATGTTCTGTGTGGCTAATATATTTTACGTTAACCAACAAAAATAATGATATAAATATTATTATGTTGTGGGAACTTAAAAAGCCTTTTAATGTAGTAGCTTTGTTAATTACGGTGGTTATTTCGTTGTATCATGCGATGCTTGGTATGCGTGTAGTAATTGAAGATTATATAAGTTATCACAAATTACGTAATACATTGATTATAATAGTGCAATTATTTTGTATTGTTACTATTGTAGCTTTTGTAGTAGTGCTGTTTTATAAAGGATAAAAATTGTCATACCGCGGCTTGACCGCGGTATCCAGAAAACAATATTGTGTATTGAATTACTGGACCCCGTGGTCAAGCCATGGGGTGACAGAGGTAGACAATTCACGTATCAAAATAGTAAAAAATTAATTTAATGACCAAAGCGTATAATATCATTCATCATAAATTTGACGTAGTAGTTGTAGGTGCAGGCGGAGCAGGTCTTCGTTCTGCATTCGGTATGGCTAAAGAAGGGCTAAATACCGCTTGTATAACTAAGCTGTTCCCAACCCGTAGTCATACTGTGGCTGCTCAGGGCGGAATTAGTGCGGCTCTTGGGAATATGGGCGAAGATGATTGGCGTTGGCATATGTATGATACGGTCAAAGGTTCTGATTGGTTAGGCGATCAGGATGCCATTGAGTATATGTGCAAAAACGCTCCCGATGCGATTTTAGAGCTAGAGCATTACGGCGTACCTTTCTCAAGAACTGAAGAGGGAAAAATTTATCAGCGTCCTTTTGGAGGAATGACAACAGAGTACGGCAAAGGAAAAGCAGCTCAGCGTACATGTGCTGCGGCAGATCGTACAGGGCATGCCATACTGCATACTTTATATCAACAGTCACTAAAACATAAAGTACAGTTTTTCGTTGAGTATTTTGCTATTGATTTATTGATGGAAGATGGTGAATGTAGAGGTGTAGTTGCGTGGAATTTAGATGACGGTAGTCTGCATTGTTTTAGAGCGCATAATGTAGTGCTTGCAACGGGCGGATACGGGCGTGCTTATTTTTCGGCGACGTCTGCTCATACTTGTACTGGTGATGGGGGCGGCATGGCGATTAGAGCCGGTCTTCCACTGCAAGATATGGAATTTGTACAGTTCCATCCGACAGGTATATATTCGGCCGGCTGTCTTATTACCGAGGGGGCAAGAGGCGAAGGGGGATATCTCGTTAATGCAAACGGTGAGCGTTTTATGGAGCGTTATGCTCCTGCTGCAAAGGATTTAGCTTCAAGAGATGTAGTTTCAAGAGCAATGACTATAGAAATCAGAGAGGGGCGAGGAGTCGGCGAGCATAAAGATCATGTATTTTTACATTTAAATCATTTATCGCCGGAGATTTTACATAGTCGTTTGCCCGGTATCTCTGAGACGGCTAAAATTTTTGCCGGTGTTGACGTGACTAAAGAGCCGATACCGGTACTTCCTACGGTACATTATAATATGGGCGGGATACCGACGAATTATCACGGTCAAGTCATAATTAAAGACGGTAAAAATCATAATAGCGTAGTAAAAGGGCTTATGGCAATCGGTGAAGCGGCTTGCGTATCGGTACACGGTGCTAACCGATTAGGATCAAATTCTTTGCTTGATTTAGTAGTATTTGGTAGAAGTTCTGCATTAAAAGCAGCCGAGCTTATTAAGTCTGCGAGTCCCCACAAGTCTATAAAAGAAGAAAGCCTTGAAAAAATTATAAATAGATTTGATAAAGTCCGTCACGCTAACGGTAATATTTTAGTTGCAGAGTTAAGGCTTAAAATGCAAAGAACTATGCAAAGCCATGCTTCGGTATTTAGAACTCAAGAGGTACTAGATGAAGGGGCAGGAATGATTAGCGAAATAAGAAGCGGCTATAAAGATATAAAAATTAACGATAAATCTTTAATTTGGAATAGCGATTTGGTGGAAGCCTTAGAGCTAGATAATCT
Source organism: Rickettsia sibirica 246 (assembly GCF_000166935.1). Taxonomy (NCBI): domain Bacteria; kingdom Pseudomonadati; phylum Pseudomonadota; class Alphaproteobacteria; order Rickettsiales; family Rickettsiaceae; genus Rickettsia; species Rickettsia sibirica. Next base: position 497,813 of record NZ_AABW01000001.1, on the reverse strand, counting down.
ACTTGATCAAGCTTTAGTAACGGTATATTCGGCAGCTGCAAGAAAAGAAAGCAGAGGAGCTCATGCACGTGAAGATTATCCTGATCGTAATGATGAGGATTGGATGAAGCATACTCTTAGCTCTATCGATGAAGCAGGTAAAGTAGTTCTTGATTATAAACCTGTGACTTTAACTACTTTAACCGATGAAGTAACAGCAGTCCCGCCGGTGAAGAGAGTGTACTGATTAATGTTCTTATGTCATTCATGCGAAAGCAGGAATCTAGAAACCTTTAATGTTATCCCGCGATTTAATCGCGGGATCCAAAAATGCTTATTTTTTAGATATTGCGGTCAAGCCGCGGTATGACAGAAAAAAATATATATAAAATATGTTTGAGTATTTAATAAAATTCTATCCAAAAATCTTTTTTATTGTAGAGGGAACTTTGGTAACTTTAAAATATAGCGTTATTGCCGTTATATTCGGTTTAGTAATAGGGATGCTGCTCGCTATTTGTAAGGTAAATAAAAATCGTGCTTTAAGGCTTTTTGCAAATTTCTATACTTCTATTTTCAGAGGAACGCCTTTATTAATTCAATTAAGTATTATTTATTTTGCTTCACCTTATATCATAGGCATTAAATTTAGTGTGTTTATGGCGGGAGCTATTGCTTTTTCTCTTAATTCGGGAGCATATGTTTCCGAAGTAATCAGGGCAGGGATTAATGCAGTTGATAAAGGGCAGTTTGAAGCGGCTGAAGCTCTTGCTATTCCAAAGTTTTTAATAACGAAAGATATAATTCTGCCGCAAGCAGTTAAAAATATTTTTCCGTCATTAGTAAATGAGCTTGTAAATTTGATTAAAGAATCAGCCATTATTTCTATGCTTGGAGAAATGGATTTAATGCGTAGAGCACAAATTGTATCAATTGAAACATATAATTATTTTTTTCCAATGCTTATTGCTGCGTGCTGTTACTATATTTTAGTGATGTTAATCAGCTTTATAGCAAAAATAATTGAGAAAAAAATGATTGTTAATTAAAACATACTTGCTTTTATGGAAAAAGTAATTATAATTTAAATTTAGTGTAATTTACAAATTCTTATAATTTGTATTTAGAAATGATTGAAAATAAAGGGTGGAAGTATTTTTCACCCTTTAATTATCGTATATATAAGTTTTTTTTGGAGTATTTTTTTTAATGCCGACATATAATCAATTAGTACGTTTTGGGAGAAAGTCAAAAACTCGTAAGACCAAATCTCCTGCCTTAGAATCCAATCCTTTTAAAAGCGGTGTTTGCCTAGTTGTAAAAACCGTTACCCCTAAAAAGCCTAACTCTGCACTTCGTAAGATTGCAACGGTGCGTTTAAGTAATAAAAGAACCGTAAATGCATATATTCCTGGTGAAAAGCATAGTGTGAAGGAACATGATAGGGTGTTAGTAAGAGGCGGTCAGGTTCCTGATCTTCCGGGGGTGAAATATCATATCGTACTCGGTGCTTATGATATTGCCGGAGTTAAAGGACGTAAGCAAGGTCGGTCACGTTACGGTGCTCCTCGTAAACAAGTTGCAGTTACAAAAAAATAAATTATTAGTTAGAGAGAAAAAATAAAATGTCACGTCGTCATGCCGCAGAGAAGCGAGTAATTTTACCTGATATGAAATATAACAGTATTTTACTGTCAAGATTTATCAATAATATTATGAAAGAAGGGAAGAAAGCCCTTGCAGAGAAAATTGTTTATTCAGCCTTTAATAAAATTGAAAAGAAGCATAGAGTTGATCCGTATCAAACCTTTAATAATGCTATGCATAACGTGAAGCCGCATTTAGAAGTAACTTCGGTTAGGGTTGGAGGAGCTAATTATCAAGTTCCGACGCATGTTGATGAAAGAAGAGGATATGCCCTTGCTAGCCGTTGGATTATTAATGCTGCGTCAAAACGTTCTGAAAAAATGATGATTGATAAACTTGCCGAAGAGCTGTTTGAAGCTTCTAATAATAGAGGTGTTGCCATTAAGAAGAAAGAAGATACTCATAAAATGGCCGAAGCTAATAAAGCTTTCTCTCATTTTAGCCCTAAAAAAATGAAATAAGGTAGGGTATAATGAGTAAAATAAATAAACTTGAGCATATTCGTAATATCGGTATATGTGCTCACATTGATGCCGGTAAAACTACAACTACCGAACGTATTTTATATTATACCGGTAAATCGCATAAAATAGGTGAAGTTCATGAGGGCGGTGCTACCATGGATTGGATGGAACAAGAACAAGAACGTGGTATAACCATTACCTCAGCTGCTACTACTTGTAGATGGCAAGATAAAATAATTAATATTATCGATACTCCTGGACACGTTGACTTTACTATCGAAGTAGAGCGTTCGCTTCGTGTTCTTGACGGTGCGGTTGCAGTATTTGACGGTGTAGCAGGTGTTGAACCGCAGTCAGAAACGGTTTGGAGGCAAGCAGATAAATATAATGTTCCTAGAATGTGTTTTGTCAATAAAATGGACAGAATGGGAGCAGATTTTTATAGATGCGTGGAAATGCTCAAAGATCGTTTAGGAGCAAAACCGCTTGTTATTCAGTTGCCTGTAGGGATTGAAGAAAATTTTAAAGGTATCATTGATCTTATTAAAATGAAAGCAGTGATTTGGAAAGATGAAGCACTTGGAGCTGAGTATTTTGAAGAAGATATACCTGCTGATATGAAAGATAAAGCTGAAGAATATCGTGCTAAATTACTTGATATGGTTGTTGAGTTAGATGATCATGTTATGGAAAAATATTTATCAGGTGAAGAAGTAACAGCAGAAGAAATTAAAAGATTAATCAGAAAAGGTACTATTTCAGCAGCATTTTATCCGGTTTTATGCGGTAGTGCTTTTAAAAATAAAGGGGTACAGCCTTTACTTGATGCCGTAGTAGATTTCCTACCTTCGCCTATTGATATAGGTATAGTAAAAGGTATGGAAGTAAGTACCGGTGCAGAAAAAGATTTCCCTATTTCGGTAACTGAGCCTTTTGCAGCTTTAGCATTTAAAATTATGAATGACCCATTTGTCGGTTCATTAACTTTTATTAGAATATATTCAGGTAAAATTACTTCAGGAACAACTGTTATTAATACCGTAAAGAATAAAAGAGAAAAAATCGGTAGAATGCTATTAATGCATGCTAATAATCGTGAAGACGTAAAAGAAGCATCAGCAGGTGATATAGTAGCTTTAGCAGGTCTTAAAGATACTACCACAGGTGATACGTTATCTGATATTGATCAGCAAGTAATCTTAGAAAGAATGGAATTTCCAGAGCCGGTAATTGAGCTTGCGGTAGAACCTAAATCAACAGCCGATCAAGAAAAAATGGGCCTCGCGCTTTCTCGTTTAGCAGCTGAAGATCCATCATTTAGAGTGTCAACTGATTATGAAACAGGACAAACAGTGATAAAAGGAATGGGAGAGCTCCATTTAGAAATTATCATTGATCGTATGAGAAGAGAGTTTAAGGTCGAAGCAAATATTGGAGCTCCTCAAGTAGCATATCGTGAAACTATAACAAAAGTTTGTGAAATTGATTATACCCATAAGAAACAATCCGGCGGTGCAGGACAATTTGCTCGTGTAAAAATTATTTTTGAGCCTCTAAAAGAGGTAAAAGATCTAAAAGATGAAGATAAAAATAAAAATTTTGTCTTTGAAAGTAAAATCATCGGCGGTGCCGTGCCTAAAGAATATATACCAGGTGTTGAAAAAGGATTAAATAATATTAGAGAAACCGGTGTTATTGCCGGTTATCCTATGATTGATTTTAAAGCAACTTTAGTTGACGGTGCGTTTCATGATGTAGATTCTAGTGTACTTGCGTTTGAAATTGCTGCAAAGGCAGCATTTAGAGAAGGGATGCCGAAAGGTAATCCTAAATTACTTGAGCCGATTATGCAAGTTGAAGTTATCACTCCTGATGAATATATGGGTGATATTATAGGCGATTTAAATAGTCGTAGAGGACAAATTCAAAGCATGGATCCAAGAGGGAATGCTCAAGTAGTTACTGCGAATGTTCCTTTAGCGGAAATGTTTGGTTATGTTAATACGCTTAGGTCTTTATCTCAAGGTAGAGCTCAGTTTAGTATGATATTCTCTCATTATGATCAAGTGCCGAGTCAAGTAGCTGATATTATTAAAGCTAAAAAATAATTTAGGGGTGAGGTGTCACGTCTTACAGAAATAAATGTTGTTTTGCCGTGGCAGCTTATAAATTAACAGTACTGTTTATTATAGTAATTTTTTAATAATAACAAATATTTTTAATAACTTTTATTGATTTTTTATTAAAAATATGATAGGAGTGTAGCTCAATTGGTAGAGCGCCGGTCTCCAAAACCGGAGGTTGCGGGTTCGATACCTGTCGCTCCTGCCATTATAGGCTTAGAGCTTTTGTGCTATAAAATATAGAATTTTTACAAAATTTGCTTATAGAGAGAAATTTGAAAGAGGTACTTCACCTCGAATCGCAGCGTACATACTAGTATGTGAGAATTCCAGTGCTGGATTATCGTCTCAATTGCCTCTAGAAGTAGCATTTTGTAAGAAGTCTAATAAATTACCTACAAAAATATGTTTAAAGAATATAAAATTTATAAGTTTTTTGAACAAGTTAAACAAGAAACTTATAAGGTAGTTTGGCCAACTAGAAAAGAGCTTGTTGCTTCAACATTAGTAGTGGTAGTAGCAGTTTTTATTTTTAGCCTAATTTGTTTGGTACTTGATTATAGTATACATAACATAATGCAGCTTTTGCTTAATATCGGCAAATAGTATAAGGAATAAATTGTGACAGCACAGAGTATAGATAATATATTGCCTTCTTCTGAAAAAAATGTAAAGCAGTGGTATGTAGTACATACGGCATCAGGGGTAGAGAAACGCATTAAAGAAGATATGCTTAGAAAAATCGCTAAACAGAACATGACGGATTTTTTTGAAGATATATTAATACCTGTTTTTGGAGTTTCTGAAGTTAAACGCGGTAAAGATGTCAAGGTAGAAAAAAAACTAATGCCGAGTTATATCTTGATAAAGATGAATATGACTGATAAATCTTGGCATTTAGTAAAAAATATATCTGGAGTAACCGGCTTTTTAGGAAGCAAAACCACACCAAAAGCTCTTACAGAAAGTGAAATACAAAATATTTTTAATAATTTGGAAGCAGAAGCTAAAGAAGCAAAGAATTCTAAATTGTATGAAGTTGGTGAAATAGTGACTGTTACAGACGGTCCTTTTGAAACTTTCATGGGTACAGTAGAAGAAATAGATCAAGAAAAAAATAGGTTAAAAGTTTCAGTTGCAATATTTGGTAAAGCAACTCCAATAGAACTAAATTTTAATCAAGTAAAGAAAAATGATTAAAAGTTGGACTAAATACGGTTTATAAATTACTTAAGCTGTATTGTACGAATGTTCGGGATGTCATTGTTGCGGGATAATGCGTCGTCATTGCAAGCAGCAGTAGGCTGAGTGGCAATCTAGGAGAAATAATAAAAAACTTCTGATTTACAGAATTTTTTTTCTTCCTTGTTTTGTCAAAACTTACAGCTTTTTCTTGCAATGATGGGAAACAAGATCCATGCAATTGTTACAAAGTAATATTAATTTAAGAGAAAAATAAGGATATTTGTAAATGTCTCAGAAAGCAATAAAAGGTTATATTAACTTGATAATTCCAGCTGCTGGAGCCACTCCTGCACCTCCTATAGGACCGGCCCTAGGACAAAGAAAAGTTAATATTGCAGCATTTTGTAAAGATTTTAATGATGCTACGCAAGGTATGGAAAAAGGAATACCTCTGCCAACCGTAATTACCGTTTATGAAGATAGTAGTTTTTCTTTTAAAATAAAAACTCCTCCTGCTTCTTACTTTTTAAAGAAATATGCTAAAATTACTAAAGGTTCTAGTGCTACTAAAAAAGAAGCCGTAGTAGGTAAAGTTACTATGGATGATTGTCGTGAAATTGCAAAGTTAAAAATGCCTGATTTAAATACAAAAAATATTGAAGCAGCAACAAAAATTATTTGTGGTAGTGCTGCATCTATGGGACTTGAAGTAGTAGGGAATTAATTATTATGTCAAATAAGAAAGATGTTGCTGTAAAAATTAGCGGCGGTAAAAAAATAAGAGAAGCTAGAGAAAAAGTAAAATCAGATACTTTATATAATTTAACAAATGCAGTTGAACGATTAAAATCAGCATCATATGTTAAATTTGATCCAACCTTAGAAATAGTTATGAAGCTTGGAATTGATTCTAGGCATTCCGATCAAATGGTACGTGGTGTAGTTAATTTACCTGCCGGTACAGGCAAAACCGTAAGAGTTGCCGTTATTTGTAAAGAAGAAAGAGAAGAAGAAGCTAAAAGTGCCGGAGCAGATTTAGTAGGTTCAACAAATATTATTGATGAAATTAAAGCAGGGAAAATTAATTTTGATGTATGTATAGCTACTCCCGATATGATGGTAGCTATAGGTTCAGTTGCAAGAATTTTAGGACCAAAAGGTTTAATGCCTAACCCTAAACTTGGTACCGTAACTTTAGATATTAAAAATGCTATTAAAAATGCTAAAAGCGGTCAGGTAGAATATAGAGCAGAGAAAGCAGGTATAATTCATGCAGGGCTTGGAAAATTATCTTTTTCAGACCAAGATTTATTAAAAAATTTAAATGCGTTTATTGAGGCAGTAATTAAAGCAAAACCTGCCGGATTAAAAGGAAGTTATTTAAAAGCAATGTATTTATCTTCTACTATGGGAGCATCGGTACAAATAGATTTAACTAGTATAGCATAATTTTTATAGCCGTTTAACGGTTATTTTAAGCATTTGTATCAGTTTAAATATATTAAACTGTATTATAAAAGGAGAATTAAAAGGTGTTAAGATCAGAAAAACCGGTAGCAGTAGAGGATATTGTAAATATTTATAAAGAATCGCCCTCTATAATTATTACTCATTATCACGGGTTAACCGTTAGTCAAGTGAGTTCGCTTAGAGAATCACTTAAATCTAAAGAAGCAGGTTTTAAAGTAGTTAAAAATACTTTAGCAAAAATAGCTGCAAATCAAACAGGGCTTAATAGTATTGTTAATTTATTTGCGGGTCCTACTGCTATTGTTTATTCTAAAGAACCGGTTGAGATGGCAAAATTAGTAGTTAATTTTGCTAAGGCTAATGATAATCTTAAGATTATTGGTGGAATAGTAGATAATCACGTATTAGATGAACATTCAATAAAAGAACTTTCTAAGCTACCTACACTTAATGAGCTTAGGGGTAAAATTGTTGGGTTATTACAAGCACCGGCTACTAAGGTTGTAGGTGTTTTACAAGCCCCATCTTCGAGTATGGCGAGAGTAATACAAGCACATGCTAGTAAAAATTAACTTAAAGGTTACTGCATCAGGTATTTTAATTGATAATTAAAGAGCTGTTATAGTGAAAATTAATAAGGTTTTTTATAGGATATTATTCTTATTTTAAAAAAGTCTTATAATTTGAAGCACAAAAGAATTTAATTAACTTTAAAATGCCTGATGTAGTAATCTCTCAATATAAAAAAAGTAAAAAGGAAAAAATTATGGCAGATTTAGCTAAAATTGAAGAACAATTATCATCATTAACGTTAATGCAAGCAGCTGAGCTTGTGAAAATGCTAGAAGAAAAATGGGGTGTATCTGCAGCAGCTCCTGTAGCTGTAGCAGCTGCCGGTGCTGCAGCTCCTGCAGCTGAAGCAGTAGCTGAAAAAACTGAGTTTGAAGTAGTTTTAACAGCTGCCGGTGATAAGAAAGTTGAAGTAATTAAAGTTGTGAAAGATATCACAGGTCTTGGTTTAATTGAAGCTAAGAAATTAGTTGATGAAGCTCCAAAGCCGATTAAAAGCAATGTGAAAAAAGCAGAAGCAGACGAAATCAAAGGTAAGTTAGAAGCTGCTGGAGCAAAAGTTGAATTAAAATAATTATTTCTGCACTAGGTTCTGTAAAGAAAAGTTGAATTATTCGTATTTTAGATAGTTTTAAGTAAAAATTAATAAGATTCTTGTTGAAACAGTTGTTTTTATTCCAAGAAAAATCTTATAATTTTCAATCAAAAACAACTAAGTATAGATTAATTTTTTTACAGGACCTAATGTTTTTGCATTACAGATGAAATATTTTATAGCTTTAAATTAACTTCTTAAAATCCAAAAAGCCTTATTCAAATTTAATTACTAAATAAGGCTTTTTGGATTTTAAGAGGTTAATTTAAAGCTAATTTAAGTTATTTTTTTGCAATAGGATAAAGCTATTACATTAACAATCTTATTGATTAAAATAATTTTGTTAATGTACCATACGTCTAGAAGTTTAAATTATTGAAATTTTCTAGGTTCTGTGAACATTTATAATTGATTTTTAGTGAAAATTAATGAGATTTTTGAAGGAATAGCTACCTATTTTAAAAAAATATTATAATTTGTTGCAACAAACAAATAACCAAAATCAAATCTTTTTGGAAATGTTCGTAGAGCCTACACAAGATCTAAATAAGAAACTTACTAGGTTTCTTTAATTTAAGTTTTATGTGAAAAATTTTAAAACAGTATATTGTATTTTACTGCAAATTATAAGTATTTTATTGAAATAGGTATCTATTCCAATAAAAACTTTATTGTTTAAAATATAAATAATTTAAATTTTATATACAGAACCTAGGTTCTGAACACTTTTGATTAATGATTATTAATTAGGAGATATTTTTAAGCGAACATTAATAAGATTTTTGAGAGGAGAGTTTATTACTATTTCAAAAAAATCTTATGATTTACAGCTAAAAAGAGCCATAATTATGATTATTCTATTAAAAGTGCATAGGACCTAATCACTGTAATACGGGCAGTAATTTTATCAGTCAGGAGATTATATGGTTTCATTAAGGGATAATATAGAAGCACAACCCTTGTCACATAATAGAAGAATAAGAAAAAATTTCGGTCACATAAATTTAGTAGCAGATATACCGAATTTGATTGAAATTCAAAAAAATTCATATGAGAAAAACTTTCTACAGTTAAATATTAAAGATTCTGAAAGAAAAAACAAAGGTTTACAATCTATATTAAACTCGATTTTTCCTATTTCAGATTCCTCCAATATTGCTAATTTAGAATTTGTAAAATATGAATTTGATACTCCAAAATATGATGTAGAAGAGTGCAGTCAAAGAAGTTTAAGTTATGCTGCTCCTCTTAAAGTTACTTTAAGATTAAGTATTTGGGATATAGATGAGGATACCGGTACTAGAGAAATTAAAGGAATTAAAGAGCAAGAAGTATATATGGGTGATATCCCATTAATGACTAAAAACGGTACTTTTATTATCAACGGTACGGAAAGAGTAGTTGTATCACAAATGCATCGCTCACCTGGTGTATTCTTTTATCATGATGAAGGAAAAGTCCACTCTTCCGGCAAGCTTTTATATTCTGCTCGTGTTATTCCATATAGAGGGTCTTGGCTTGATTTAGAATTCGACGCTAAGGATGTGATTTATTTCAGGATTGATAGAAAAAGAAAGCTTTATACTACTACTTTGCTTAGAGCTATAGGTATGAGTACTGAAGAAATTATAAAATTTTATTATAACTCAGTAACTTATAAGCTTGTTAAAAATAAAGGTTGGGCGGTTAAATTTATACCTCAGCATATTACTGCTCATCGTTTAACAAGTGATTTAGTAGATGCAGATACCGGAAATATTCTACTGAAAGCAGGACAAAAAATTACTCCGCGTTTGGCTAAAAAATATTTTGGGGAAGGGCTTAATAATATTTTAGTAGCTCATGAAACTTTAATCGGCAAATATCTATCCGAAGATTTAAGAGATCCTGCAAGCGATGAAGTATTAGCAAAAATCGGTGAAGTGATTACTGCTGATATGCTAAATGTTATTAATGATCTTAAAATTAAAAATGTTAACGTATTAGTAATCAATCCTCAATCCGGTCCATATATAAGGAACACCTTATTTGCTGATAAAAATCAGGATCGTGAGGCAGCATTATATGATATTTTCAGAGTTCTAAGACCAGGCGAACCTGCTAATATCGAAGCGGCTGAAAGCCTGTTTTATAATTTATTCTTTGATACGGAAAGATATGATCTGTCAGAAGTCGGGCGAATAAAAATGAATTCTAGGTTAGAGCTGAATATTTCTGAAGAAGTTACGGTTTTAACAGTTGATGATATTAAAAATATCGTAAGAGTTTTAGTAGAGCTTAAAGACGGTAAAGGTATCATAGACGATATTGATCATTTAGGTAATAGAAGGGTTAGATCGGTAGGTGAATTGATAGAAAATCAATTTAGAATAGGTTTAGTCCGAATGGAAAAATCTGTAATTGAAAGGATGTCGGCAGGTGATGTTGATACCGTAATGCCTCATGATTTAGTAAATTCTAAAATTTTAGTTTCAGTAGTAAAAGAATTTTTTAGTACCTCCCAATTATCCCAATTTATGGATCAAACAAATCCATTATCGGAAATAACTCATAAAAGAAGGCTGTCGGCACTCGGTCCCGGAGGTCTTAGTCGAGATCGAGCAGGTTTTGAGGTGCGTGACGTACATCCGACTCATTACGGTCGTATTTGTCCTATTGAAACACCTGAAGGTCAGAATATCGGGTTAATTAACTCTATGGCTACTTATGCTAGAATAAATAAACATGGTTTTATAGAGAGTCCGTATAGAAGAGTTAAAGATGGATGTGTAACCGATGAAGTGGTATATCTTTCTGCTATTGAAGAAGGTAAATACAAAATCGGACAAGCAAATTCTAAAATTAATAAAGACGGAAAGCTGCAAGGAGAGTTTATTAATTGCCGTGTTGAAGGCGGTAATTTTGTAATGGTAGAACCGTATGAGGTAGACTTCATTGATGTGACTCCTATGCAGGTAGTATCGGTTGCGGCTTCTCTTATACCTTTCTTAGAAAACGATGATGCTAACCGTGCTTTGATGGGTTCAAACATGCAAAGACAAGCCGTTCCTTTAATTAAAACGGATGCACCTTTTGTAGGTACCGGAGTTGAAGGGGTAGTAGCTAAAGATTCCGGAGCGTCAGTGCTTGCATTACATGACGGTATTGTTGAGCAGGTAGATTCAAATAGAATCGTGATTAGAACTCTAGAACAAAAAGTTGACGGTTCTCCTTCGGTTGATATTTATAACTTACTAAAATTCCAAAAATCCAATCATAATACTTGTATAAATCAAAAGCCTTTAGTTAAGGTCGGTCATTACGTTAAGAAAAACGATATTATAGCTGACGGTCCTAGTACGGATAACGGTGAAATTGCTTTAGGTCGAAACGTGCTTGTGGCTTTCTTACCTTGGAGCGGTTATAATTTTGAAGATTCCATTTTAATATCCGAACGTATAGTAAAAGAGGATGTATTTACATCTATTCATATTGAAGAGTTTGAAGTAATCGCTAGAGATACACGCCTTGGTCCTGAAGAAATTACCCGTGATATACCGAATGTAAGTGAAGAAGCGTTGCGTCATCTTGATGAGGTCGGAATAATTTATATAGGTGCAGAAGTAAAAGCTGGTGATATTTTAGTTGGAAAAGTAACACCAAAAAGTGAATCGCCTATTACTCCTGAAGAGAAGCTACTACGTGCTATTTTCGGGGAAAAAGCTTTTGACGTAAAAGATTCATCGCTGCATGTACCTTCCGGAGTGAGCGGAACTGTAGTAGAAGTAAGGGTATTTTCTCGTAGAGGTGTAGAAAAAGACCAGCGAGCTATTGCTATTGAAAAACAACAAATTGAAAAATTCGCAAAAGACAGAGACGATGAATTAGAAATTATTGAGCATTTTGTGTTTAGTTGGCTTGAAAAGCTTTTAGTAGGGCAGGTGATTATTAACGGTCCTAAGCAAGTAAAAGTAGGACAAACTATTACTACTGAAATGCTAAAAGGCTTATCTAAAGGGCAATTTTGGCAGATTATCGTGGAAGATGCAAATGTAATGAATGAAATAGAGCAGATAAAGACTCATTATGATGAGAAAAAAGAGGCTCTTGATAAAAGATTTGCTACTAAGGTAGAGAAATTGCAAAGTGGTGATGATTTACCTCAGGGAGCTTTAAAAGTAGTAAAAGTATTTATTGCAACTAAGCATAAATTACAACCCGGGGATAAAATGGCAGGAAGACACGGAAATAAAGGTGTTATTTCACGTATCGTACCTGAAGAAGATATGCCGTTTTTAGAAGATGGAACTGTGGTAGATATCGTTCTTAACCCTCTAGGTCTTCCGTCCCGTATGAATATAGGACAGATTTTAGAAACGCATCTTGGGTGGGCATCAATAAATTTAGCAAAAAAAATATCTACCTTAGTAAAGGAATATAAAAATAAACATATAGGTATTGAGCAGATTAAGAAATTCTTAATTGAACTGTATGGAGAAAATATTAATTCTATACTTGAAAGACCGGAAGAAGAGATTATCTCTTTTTGTAAGAAAGTAAGTAAAGGCGTACATTTTGCAACTCCTGTATTTGACGGAGCAAAAGTTCAGGACGTTAAAGATATGCTAAAGCTTGCCGGTCAAGACCCTTCAGGACAAGTGAAATTAATTGACGGTAGAACCGGTGAATATTTTGACCGTCTAGTGACCGTCGGACAGAAATATTTGCTGAAATTGCATCATTTAGTCGATAATAAAATTCACTCCCGTTCTATAGGACCTTATAGCTTAGTAACGCAGCAACCGCTTGGAGGTAAGTCTCATTTCGGCGGACAGCGTTTCGGAGAAATGGAATGCTGGGCATTACAAGCTTACGGTGCAGCTTATACGTTACAGGAAATGTTAACGGTTAAGTCGGATGACGTAAACGGTAGGATCAAAACTTATGATTCTATAGTACGTGGTGAAAATAATTTTGAATCAGGCATTCCTGAATCATTTAATGTTATGATAAAAGAATTTAGATCTTTATGTCTTAACGTAAAGCTTGAAGTAACTTCAAGTTAAGAAAGACAGGTCATTTAAACAGATAAAAAACAAGTTTTTTATCTGTTTTACTAGATTCCCGCTTTTGCAGGAATGACATATAGGGTGCAATAAGAACTCTGGGTAGACGAAGGTCAATTTCAAAAAGAGCTAGGAGTTCACAAGGCGAGGAGCGGAGCGTATACTTAATACGTGAGCACCGCAGAACTTGTAGAACGACAACGCCAATTTTTGAAATTCACTGAGTATATACGAGTAATTTTTAAGGAAAAGTATTTATGAGCGTAGTAAATTTTTACGGACAATTAAGTAATACTCAACAATTTGATCAGATAAGGATTAATATAGCAAGTCCCGATCAGGTACGTTCGTGGTCTTTTGGTGAAGTAACAAAACCTGAAACAATTAACTATAGAACTTTTAAGCCTGAGAAAGATGGTTTATTTTGTGCAAGAATTTTTGGTCCGGTAAAAGATTATGAATGTCTCTGCGGTAAATATAAGCGGATGAAAAACCGTGGCATTACGTGTGAGAAATGCGGCGTTGAAGTTACGGTTTCTAGAGTAAGACGTGAAAGAATGGGGCATATTGAACTTGCAGCTCCCGTTGCTCATATTTGGTTTTTAAAGTCGCTACCTTCAAGAATTAGTACACTTCTTGATATGACAATGCGAGATGTAGAAAAGATTCTTTATTTTGAAAATTATGTAGTAGTTGACCCAGGGCTATCGATTTTACAAAAAGGCGAACTCTTAACAGAGGAAGAATTACAGAAAGCAAAAGATAAGTACGGTGAAGATGCATTTACTGCCTCTATAGGTGCAGAAGTAATACAACAAATGCTTAAAGAGCTTGATTTTTCAAAGTTAAAGCAAGAGTTATACGAGGAATTACAAACCACTTCTTCAGAAGTCAAAAAGAAAAAATTAGTAAAGCGTTTAAAATTAGTAGAGAATTTTTTAGAGTCGGAAAACAAGCCGGAATGGATGATTATGGATGTTTTACCGGTTATTCCTCCTGAAATTAGACCGCTTGTTATGCTTGACGGCGGAAGATTTGCTACTTCAGACTTAAATGAACTTTATAGAAGAGTAATTAATAGAAATAATCGTTTAAAGAAATTAATAGAGTCAAAAGCTCCTGATATAATAGTCAGAAACGAAAAAAGAATGTTACAAGAAGCGGTGGATGCATTATTTGATAACGGTCGTCGCGGTAGAGCAGCGAAAAATGCTAATAAGCGTCCATTTAAGTCATTAAGTGATATGCTTAAAGGTAAGCAGGGGCGTTTCCGTCAGAACTTGCTAGGTAAGAGGGTTGATTACTCAGGACGTTCGGTTATCGTGGTAGGACCTGAGCTTAAACTTCACCAGTGCGGTTTACCTAAAAAAATGGCTCTGGAGTTATTTAAGCCGTTTATTTATTCTAAGCTTGAGTTGTACGGCATCGCTACAACTATTAAAGCCGCTAAAAGAATGGTAGAAGCTGAAAAATCCGAAGTGTGGGACGTGCTTGAAGAGGTAATTAGAGAGCATCCGGTTTTACTGAATAGGGCTCCGACGTTACATAGGCTTGGTATTCAAGCATTTGAACCGCTATTAATTGAAGGTAAAGCGATCCAGCTTCATCCGCTTGTGTGTGCTGCGTTCAATGCGGATTTTGATGGTGATCAGATGGCAGTACATATCCCGTTATCGATTGAAGCACAGCTTGAAGCTAGGGTATTTATGATGTCTACAAATAATATCTTAAGCCCCGCAAACGGTCGTCCTATCATTGTACCGGATAAAGATATAGTGCTTGGTTTATATTATCTAACCCTTGCATTTGATAATGAAGTAGGTGCAGGGATGATGTTCTCAGATTTAGCTGAGATGGAACATGCTTTATATAATAAATTTATAACTATTCATACAAAGATAAAATATCGCAGAAATCAGTTAAATGCCGAAGGTAAAATGGTCCCTGTTATCATTGATACTACTTACGGTAGGTTAATGGTCGGTGAGTTGTTGCCTTCTAACCCTAATATAGAATTCAAGTGTATTAATAAACAACTAACTAAAAAAGACATATCATTAGTTATAGATTTAGTTTATCGTCACTGCGGTCAAAAAGCTACGGTAATTTTTGCCGATCAGCTAATGAAACTAGGTTTTAAATATGCTTGTTCTTCAGGTATTTCTTTTGGAATGGACGATATGGTAGTACCCGAATCTAAGAGTACTCATATCAACGAAACTCAGCTTGAAATAAAAGAATTTGAACAACAATATTCAAACGGTTTAATTACTTACGGAGAGAAATATAATAAAGTAGTCGATGCTTGGTCAAGATGTACCGATAGAGTAGCAAACGACATGATGAAAGAGATTGCTATGCCGCCGGTTAATGATGCTCCAAATCATCAGAAAATAAATGCTATATATATGATGGCTATTTCCGGAGCAAGAGGTTCTTTCCAGCAAATTAAGCAGCTAGGCGGTATGCGAGGTTTAATGACCAAATCAAACGGTCAAATTATACAAACTCCTATTATCTCTAACTTTAAGGAAGGATTAACTGAATTTGAGTGTTTTAATTCTGCTAACGGAATGCGTAAAGGGCAAATAGATACGGCTTTAAAAACGGCAAGCTCAGGTTACTTAACAAGAAAATTAGTAGATGTTGCACAAGATTGTATTATTACTGAAAAAGATTGTGGAACTGATAAAGGAATTGAAGTTAAGAGTGTTATTGAAGGTGGAGAAGTTATAGTACCTTTAGCGGAAAAGATTTTAGGTCGTACTGCTGCTATTGATATATTTCATCCGGTAACTAATGATCTAATTCTCAATAAAGGCGAGCTTATTAATGAAGCAAAGTTAGAGCAGATTGAGGCGGCAGGATTCGACAGAATTATGATTAAATCCGTATTAACCTGTGAAAGTACTACCGGTATATGTAGCATATGTTACGGTAGGGATCTTGCTACCGGTACATTAGTATCGGAGGGTGAAGCAATCGGGGTTATTGCTGCTCAATCTATCGGTGAACCGGGTACGCAGCTTACAATGAGAACTTTCCATATTGGAGGAGCGGCAACAAAAGGTGCTGAGGTTTCTTCCGTAGACGCTTCCTATGACGCAAAAGTGAAAGTTATCAGTCGTAACGTTGTGATTAATTCTGAAGAACGCAAAATTGTTATGAGCCGAAATTGTGAATTATTATTGCTTGATAATAACGGTAATGAAAAGGCTCGTCATAAAATTCCATACGGTGCTAGATTACTTGTTGATGACGGTGATATGGTGATTAAAACTCAAAAACTAGCAGAATGGGATCCTTATACTATACCGATTATCACGGAGAAGTCAGGTAAAGTTTTATTCAAAGATATGGTTGAGGGTATTTCTATTCGTGATGTAACTGATGAAGCTACCGGAATACCGAGTAAAGTTATTATTGAATCAAAGCAATATTCACGTGGTGCAGAATTACGTCCGCGTATACAGCTTTTAGATGCTAAAGGTGAAGTTATCACCTTATCAAACGGTTTAGAAGCTAGATATTACTTGCCGGTTGGAGCAGTTTTAAGCGTAGAAGACGGAGTACAAATATCGGTAGGTGATATCATTGCACGTATACCGAAAGAATCAACCACTACTAAAGATATTACAGGTGGTTTACCAAGAGTTGCCGAGCTTGTAGAAGCAAGACGCCCTAAAGATCATGCAGTTATTGCCGAAATTGACGGTAGAGTAGAATTCGGTAAAGACTATAAATCTAAAAGACGTATTGTTATACATCCGATTGATGAAACAATGTCTATTGAGTATATGGTACCAAAAGGCAAGCATGTTGTAGTTAACGAAGGTGACTTTGTTAAAAAAGGTGATTTATTGATTGACGGTAATCCGGTACTTCAAGATATTTTAAAAGTAATGGGCGTAGAGGTTCTTGCAAATTATATTGTTAATGAGGTTCAAGCCGTTTATCGTCTACAAGGTGTAAAGATTGATGATAAGCACATAGAAGTTATTATCCGTCAGATGTTACAAAAAGTAGAGGTTACGGATTCAGGCGGAACTACGTTATTAGTAGGTGAAAAAATAGATAGACATGAATTTGATGAGATAAATGAAAAAGCTATGAAAAATGGTCTAAAACCTGCTGAAGCACAATTAATATTACAAGGTATTACTAAAGCTTCTCTGCAAACTAGATCGTTTATCTCCGCGGCATCATTCCAAGAGACTACTAGAGTTTTAACTGAAGCAGCTATTGCTGGTAAAGTAGATAAGTTGCGAGGACTAAAAGAAAACGTGATAGTTGGACGATTAGTACCTGCTGGAACCGGTTACTTTATGGATAAAATGCGTAAAGCAGCCGCAAAGCTTGATGAAGAGAATGTATAAATATACTAAGATAGAACTTGAAAAATTGGCTGTGTCGTCTTTGTAAGTCGTAGGATGCTGAACGTTTAATATACGCTCCGCTCCTCGATTTACAGACCCTTTGCTCTTTTCCAAGTTGATCTTCGTACGTACCGGATAGTTTATAAAAAACCCGTCATTGCGAGCCAACATTTATGCTGGCGTGGCAATCTCATGAAATAATAACAAACTCCCCTGAGCTGGCTTCGTCAATTACTTTGTAATGTCCTTGCAATGACGAGGTGGTATCCACGCAACAATGCCTTCCTAGCAGAAGCGGGAATCCAGAAAAATAACCTTACTACGCATTATTGACAAAAAAAAGCCTATAAAAAACCAAGTTTTTTATAGGCTTTTCCTTATTGCCCACTTGCAGAAATGACGCTTTAATAACAAGCAATCGGTGCTGTTAAATGCTCGTAGGTTTGACCTAAATAAGATACTGGTTGTTCAAAGATATACGTATTATTGTTATCATAATTACCGTATAATTGTAATTTTGCTAGAGAATCGTCATATTGGAAGTTTTTAAGTGTTTCTTGATTTTTAGATATCTGAATTTCTGCTAAACAATGTTCAACATAAGTTTTCAGTACTTCTTGACGAATTGCATCATGTAAAGCTTTTAACATGAGTAAGTTTACTAATGGGTTAATACTATTATTTGCATTAGTAGTAATCGTAGCTTCTTCGTGTTTTTGATCAATAGACATCTTTCCAAACTTCACTTCTAGAGGTAATTTAGACGTCGATCCGGTACTCGCATCCTCACGTATGTCTATATACGCTGCGGTGCTGTGTTCCGTATCTCTTTTAAACTCCTCTCTATAAGCTGGTTTAGAAAGATGTCTAACAGGCAATTCAGAAATTAAAGACTCTTCATTGCTTACTTCTACCTTCTCTGTTTCAAGATTTGCTGATGCAGTATTGACTTTTTCTTCAAAATTTATCTCTGGGAAAAGTGCTGTCACATCCGTTATTTCAAGTTTTCCTCCTTTTTTACCTACTTCATAAGCTTTAGTAATAATCTGTTTATAAATAACGTCAATTAATGCTCGTTTTGTTTGTATTTCATCAGAATAGTTAATTCCTCCTTCATTCCAAAACTTTACTATTCTAGACAAAACAGGAATATATTTATTGGCCTTTGCTAAAAATTTTTGTATAAATGTAGGTTCAATAATAGGGGTTAATGTAGGATTTTCTTCATATTGTCTAAATACATACTCAACAATTTTAGGTATATTTTGATTTGGTTCTACTTCGTCAGGTAAGCCGTGTAGTATTTTTTTTGCTGTTGCTTGGCCCATCTTCTCATGCAAAATATTAACCCCGATCCATGTCCATGACGGATTAACCGTAAAACAAAGCTTTGTTATATAAAATGCTAGCGATATAGGTAGAGATAATAACTTTAAATAGTTAAGGCAATTATATCGTATTGGATGAGGAGTGAGACTATAAATCTTACCCATATCTTGGTTTAACTCACATGATGCTTTAATCATTGTATACTTCTGCTTAATTAAATGAGAAGTGATGTCATATACTGGCATATTATTACTTAAATTTAACTAATTCGTCAGTAAAATATAAAAAACGTTAACATTTGTCAAATGCTATTTAATGAGACTTTATTTTAAATCAATATATATAATACTTGCAAAGTTTTATCAAGATAAATAGAATCAAAGTCAAAAATAATATAAGGAGTAAATATGCTTAACGTAAATTTTGTGAATGAAGAATCATCTACTAATCAAGGTCTAGTAGTTTTTATTGATGAACAGTTAAAGCTTGATAGTAATTTAATAGGACTTGATCAACAACATCATGGATTAATTTCTAAAACTATTCAGAATAAACTGCAATTTACCGGTAAATATGGACAGATCAAGGTTATTCCGTCCGTCATTAAATCAGGCGAGGTTAGATATTTGATAATAGCAGGTCTTGGGAATGAAGAAAAATTAACTGAAGCAAAAATTGAAGAGTTAGGCGGCAAAATCTTACAGTATGCAACCGGTTGTAAAATTTCTACTATTGGCTTAAAACTTACAAATAGAATTAGCAGGTTTACATCTCAAACATTTGCATCTTTAGTTGCTAGCGGTGCGTTTCTTGCTTCTTACAGATTTGATAAATATAGAACTACCTTAAAAGAAGCAGAGAAGTTTGCAGTAGAGTCAATTGAAATTTTTACTGATAATAGCACTGAAACGGCAAAATTATTTGAAATCAAAAAATTAATTGCTGAAGCAGTATTTTTTACAAGAGATATAAGTAATGAACCGTCAAATATTAAAACTCCTCAAGTTTATGCCGAAAGAATAGTTGATAGACTTGAACCGCTAGGGGTAGATGTTGATGTTATCGGTGAACGTGAGATGAAAAACCTTGGTATGGGAGCATTACTTGGTGTGGGGCAAGGTTCACAAAACGAGTCAAAGTTAGTGGTGATGGAATATAAAGGTGGCAGTAAAGATGCTCCGACTATTGCTTTGGTCGGTAAAGGAGTGATTTTTGATACAGGCGGTATTTCATTAAAACCGTCAAGTGATATGCACTTAATGCGATACGATATGGGAGGTTCTGCAGCAGTTGTGGGTACCATCATTGCAGTTGCTGGTCAAAAATTACCTATAAATATAGTCGGTGTTGTAGGGCTTGTCGAAAATATGCCGTCCGGTAATGCACAGCGTCCAGGGGATGTAGTAACTACCATGTCAGGGCAAACTGCCGAAGTTTTAAATACCGATGCAGAAGGGCGGTTAGTACTTGCTGATGCTGTTTGGTATGCACAAGAAAAATTTAAGCCTAAATGCGTGATTGACGTTGCAACTCTAACAGGAGCAATAACCATAGCACTTGGTAATACATATGCTGGTTGTTTTTCCAATAATGATGAGTTAGCTGATAAGTTAATAAAAGTAGGGGAAGAAGTTAATGAAAAACTTTGGAGAATGCCGCTGCATGATGAGTACGATGCAATGATTAACTCCGACATAGCCGATATGGCAAATATCGGGAACGTACCGAGAGCTGCCGGAAGCTGCATAGCTGCACATTTCATTAAACGTTTCATTAAAGATGGAGTAGATTGGGCTCATTTAGATATAGCAGGCGTTGCAAATAGTAATAAAGCTTCAGCACTCGGTCCTAAGGGGGCAGTAGGATACGGCGTGAGATTACTAGAGAAATTTATCAAAGAATATACTTAAATGCTATTCTTGCGTTGCATTGCCTGCATGGATACCGAGTCGTCATTGCGAGCAGCCTTAGGCTGCGTGGCAATCTCGTCAAATATCCTGAGATTGCTTCGTCAATTACTTACGTCATTTTCTTGCAATGACGGAAAAAACTATCCACATGTGTAATACTGAGCTAAGAATGACATTAAACTTCGTCTATTTACTATTCGTTTATTCTGAATATAATTATGAACACAATAAATAAACCTTATATATTTGTTATAGGTAATGAGAAAGGCGGAGCAGGTAAAACTACCTGTTCTATGCATCTAATAATCGCTCTGCTTTATCAAAATTATTCGGTAGTAAGTATAGATACCGATTCACGTCAAAGTTCGTTAACGAATTATTTAAAAAATCGAGATTTATATAATAAACACAATCCTGATAAACCTGTATTAGTACCGAAACATTTTCATATATCGGAAAGCAAAGTAGAAGAGCAAGCAAAGAGTTTTGAGCCGATACTCAAAAATAATCAGGATGTCGATTATATAGTGATTGATACCCCAGGCAGTCATACTCCTTTATCAAGGGTTGTTCATTCTTACGCCGATACAATTATTACACCGATTAATGATAGCTTTCTAGATTTAGACGTAATAGCAAAAGTCGATAGCAAGGATGAAATTATTAGCCCATCAATATATAGTCAAATGATTTGGGAGCAGAAAATGGAACGTGCTAGTCGTGATAGAATTAGTATAGATTGGGTCATACTTCGTAATCGTTTAAGTAATCTTGATGCATTAAATAAAAGACGTGTAGGAAATGTATTAGCTAAACTTGCTAAAAGAATTAACTTTAAACTCGCAGAAGGATTTAGTGAACGTGTAATATATAGGGAGTTATTTTTACAAGGTCTAACATTACTTGATCTAAAAACTGCAAAATATGATAGAGCATTTAATAGCTCACACGTGCTTGCACGTCAAGAATTACGAAATTTTTTAGACTTTTTAGGTATTAAGGCTGCGTTCAAAGGTTAATTTCTATTAAAGTTTTTCTTGTATAAAAAAATATATATAATGTAAATTAATATGTTTTAACTTTATAAGAGAAGAGAAACAAATGTCAAATATTGCTGAAAATATTTCAAAACTACCGGAAGAACAAGAGAAAGTTAATAAGCTTGTTGATCAATATAAAAATTTAACTCCGGAAGAACAAAAAATTGTTGATAGAAAACTTAAGTCACATTTTACAAAAGAAGAGCTAGAACAAGATGAGCTTAAATCAAGAATGAATAGGATACGTAGTAATTTGTCTAAGCAAGACCAAGAAAAACTACAAGCAGGTAATAATTCTATAGGTGAAATAGCAAAAGATGTATTATCGTTAGTTAAAGGAATAATAAATCTAGTCGAAAATGTTGCAGAGATAATTAAAAATCCTAAGAAAGCAATATATGAATGGATTAAAGGTGAGTTAAATCAAGTAAAACCTCAACAACAAAATTATCAGCAACGCCCATCAAAGCCAAAAGCTGCTGCAATATCAAGATAAAACTTTGGCAAGATAAATTTTTAGTTTTTATTTGCGAAAATTTGTGATTTTATGTATATAATGGGGAAATCGTATAATAAAAAAATAAAAATGCATAAATACAGAACTCATAATTGTAACGAATTACAAATATCCGATGTAGAAACAGAAGTTAAGCTATCCGGTTGGGTACATAGAAGAAGAGATCACGGGAATCTAGTTTTTATAGATTTACGTGATCATTACGGTATAACTCAAATCGTGTTTACCGATCAAAATCCTCAGCTTATGGAGGATGCAAGTCGTTTGCGTTATGAGTCGGTAATTACGGTAAGGGGTACAGTTGTAGCAAGATCAGAGGACACGATTAATAATACGCTTCCGACAGGTCATGTTGAAGTGCTAGCTGTGGAATTTAGTGTTGAGTCAGCTGCGGACACTCTACCTTTTGTTATTAATACTGAAAAAGACGCTCCCGAAGAGTCTAGGCTTAAACATCGCTTTTTAGATCTTAGGCGTGAGAAATTACATAATAATATAACACTCCGCTCACAAATTATTGCTCATATTCGTCATTTGATGACGGCAAGCGGTTTTACCGAATTTCAAACTCCGATTTTAACAGCAAGCTCACCTGAGGGGGCTAGGGATTTTTTAGTACCTAGTAGAATGCATCCGGGTAAGTTCTATGCATTACCGCAAGCACCTCAGCAATTCAAGCAGTTATTGATGGTATCAGGCTTTGATCGTTATTTCCAAATTGCTCCTTGTTTTCGGGATGAAGATGCAAGAGCCGATAGATCACCCGGCGAGTTTTATCAGCTAGATGTAGAAATGTCGTTTGTTACACAGGAAGACGTATTTAGTACTATTGAGCCTGTGATGTATGATTTATTCACTAAATTCACGGATAAGAAAGTATCAGAGACTCCTTTTGTTTGTATTCCATATAATGAATCTATGCTAAAATACGGCTCTGATAAGCCTGATTTGCGTAACCCTATTATAATTGCCGATGTAACTGAGATATTTAGAGATTCCGATTTTACAATCTTTAGAGAGAATATTAAAAAAGGTAGCATAGTGCGTGCAATTCCTGCACCTAAGGCAGCTGCACTGCCTCGTAGTTTCTTCGATAAAATGATAGAGTTTGCGGTATCAGAAGGAGCAGGTGGACTTGGCTATATTCAGTTTAGTGAAACCGGTGAAGCAAAGGGACCGGTAGTAAAATTCTTAAGCCCGCAGCAATTAGAGAGTCTAAAAGCTACAGCTAGTATTAGTAACGGTGATGCTGTATTTTTCGCTAGCGATAAGAAAGAGAAAGCTGCTAAACTTGCCGGTAAGGTTAGAATAAGACTTGGTGAAGAGCTTGATTTACTTGAAAAAGATTGTTTTAAATTCTGCTGGATTACCGATTTTCCATTCTATGAGTTAAATGAAGAAACAGGAAAAATTGATTTTAGCCATAATCCGTTTTCTATGCCGCAGGGCGGAATAGATGCTTTAGAGCAAGCTAAAACCACTGAAGAGTTATTAGAACTTACCGCATACCAATATGATATTGTTTGTAACGGTATTGAACTGTCCAGCGGTGCTATTAGAAACCATAAGCCAGAAATTATGTATAAAGCATTTTCCATAGCAGGTTATAGTGAAGAGGAAGTTGATAAGAGATTTGGAGGGATGATTAGAGCATTTAAGTTTGGAGCTCCACCACATGGTGGAATAGCCCCCGGTATTGACCGAATCGTTATGCTGCTTGCGGAAGCAACAAATATAAGGGAAATAATTGCGTTTCCTTTAAACCAGCAGGCTGAAGATTTACTAATGAACGCCCCAAGCTATGTAGAGGATAAAGCTCTAAAAGAGCTAAGCATTATGCTCTCACCGTCTGCTAGAAAAAAGGCAGAAAAAGAATAAGAATTTATAGTTGTTGTATGTTATTATGTCATACCGCCACTTGGCCTATAGTATGTCATTTCTAGCTAAAAGCGGAAATCCAGTACTTTTCGCTGTCATACCGTGGCTTGACCACGGTATCGAGAAAAAAATTTAAACAAGACTAGATCCTGCGATCAAGTCGCAGGATGAGATTAATAGTTACTGGCTTTCCGCTTTTAGCTAGAAATGACATTAGGACTATGCAACGACTCTGTGACTGCTCGCAATGACGTTTAAGGCATATACTCAACAATGCTTATCTTTGTTGATGTCTTTCCTTCCTAGCTTGTAATTGAGAGAATGCGATCGCTTTTACCGTTTCTACTCTTTTTGTTTGGAGTCTTTCTTGCTTCTTCTGTTGTAGTATATTACCAATTTTTATACTTTCTGCTATAAGTTTTTCTGTATTATGAATTTTATTTAAATGCTCAGGAGAAATTTGTTTCATAAAATAATTTGAGATACTAGGTAAACCTCTCTTTTCACAAAAAATTCCTACCTTGTAATATATAGTATCTTTAGAATTTAACTTGAAAGATTTAGCATTTAATAAGTTGGTCGTGTTTTCGATGTTATCCTGATATTTTAAATTTTTCTTTATACCCTTAATATCTTGCTCGGTAAGATAATTTTCTTTTTTTAGCACTTTCATTATATTGTCGTAGAATTTTGCTACTGCTTTATCGGTTACGTTTTTAGTTGTTATCTGCTTTGTAAAATCAACAATTAATGATGCCAATTTTTCGCCTGTAGATTTGTCTTGTATACGCATTGATTTTGCAGGATCAGAAATTTGTACTTCTACTTTATCTGTCTTAACCTCAACTTCTTTTTCTTTCCATTTTCCGTCCAAATCTTTGCTCCATTGTTGTTCCTTGATTGTTTCTTTTTTCAAGCCTATAGAAATTTTAATTTGGTAATTATTTTCATACGCCCACTCTTTAGCATCTTTACCTTCAATTGTAATGTTATTATCTATTGCATAGAGTACCGGGTCTTTTACAGGTGAATTAGCGAAAGCCTCTAACCAACCACCATTTTTAAATTCAGGTGAAACATTACTGAATTTTGTTACTATCTCAGCTCCTTTGGCCACTTCTTGCATATTAACAAGATTTTCTTTTATACTGCTTTTATAGTGTTTTCTCAAATCATCAAAATTTTGAATATTAGTGGATAACATAATATTTTTTGGATCAAACCCAGCTTTTTTTAATTCATCAATTTTTTGATCAACTATTGCTTCCATCTGTTTCTCATCAAATTGACTTATCATTTGATTTAATGATTCGCTATATTTATCGATACTAAATGAGAAATTACCTGCTTTAATAGCAGCACTGTAGCCAACACCAGGATGTGTAAACATTTCAGCTGTTGATTGAATCATACTGCTAAAATTCTTATGAAATGCTAAAAAAGAGCGACCATGATCAATTTTGGTTACTGTTTTACCATCCTGTACCATTAAATTACCAGCATGATAATCTACTTCCCCCAGCATATGACAAGCAGCTATGGCTTTTTCAAATCCTTCCAACTTTTTTAAATTTTGATCATTATCTCTGACTCTAGTTTCACCTGATAAACCAGAAAATTCTGTTAGTGTTACAGCATTATCAAAAAATTTAGAACGTACATAAAGTGAATCAGGGTGTTGTTCATCCGCTGTTACCAGCCCTTCTTTTGGTGCGCGATCATATAATAAAAATTGATACATGGTAGAGCCTATTAATTCTTGTACTCCGTCTCTTCGGTCAGCCATAGCCTGTCTTTGTTCATGCTTACCTTGTATTTTTTGGCATGCAGCATGAGTTTTATAAAAATGTTTTAAAATAAAAGTATTACCGGCGTTATCTTTAGCAACATAACCGGCTGAGACGCCTGCTGCCTTTTTTCCTTTCTCCTCAAACTCAGTTTGCTGTGCCACCCTCTTATCACGTAGCATAGCATCAATTACTTTTTTAGGGTCATTAGGATTTCTTATTTCTTCAAGTTTTCTGTAATCTGCGTTATATCGGCTATCATCTAATCCAACCTGTCGTTCGATTGCCTCTATCATAACTAAGTGCTCTAAAAGAGGTGCATCGATTATTTCCCTTAATTTCTTGTTTTTATCTCCTGGAAACGAGTTTTTTATTATTGTTGTAACTTTAGCTAAATCCTTAGTGTTTAAATCGGCTAGGGTCATATAGCTAATATATAGGCTTTCAGCAGTAGGAGATCGGTCATTAGAAAGGTCAATAACAGATTCGGCAATGCCTTTGCAGGTTCTAGATATTTTGGCATTCAATTCTGTATCATTAGTTTTCAGGGCTTTAAAAAGTTGCTCTTGTAATAATAATTCTTGTTGAGTTTTCTCTTGAGACATAAAAATAACCTGCTTAATATTAACTAATAGTGAAAAAGTGTTGTTGCGTGGGTCAAAATCCTCATCATTGTGAGGAAACCACGCAGTAATTGATGAAGCAATCCAGTAAACATTTTGATTTTTTTTCTGGATTGCCGAGTTCGCTGCGGCCGTTTGTAATGATGATTCAGTATCCACACAACAATGCCAAGTGGGAATGACATTGAATAAGTTTTTGAAGCCGTGCAACAAAGCCCCCGCTTTTGCGGGGATATGACATCCAGGTCTTTTTAAAAACTATTCAGTACTATAGATTTGATCGTGATATAACAATGAAAAAACCGAAGCAATGAAATAAAAATCATGACTTTGCAAGAATGATACCAATTAATCTCTTCTATTGCCTAAAAATCTCATTAAATATAGGAAAAGATTTATAAAATCTAAATATAAAGTAAAGGCTGCCATAATAGAAAGCTTTTGTCCTACTTCATCGTTTCCTGCCATGTAATACATAGACTTAATCTTTTGAGTATCCCAAGCAATTAATCCCATAAATATTACTATTCCAATAAGAGAAGTAGCAAAAGAAAGAGCCGAGCTTTTTAGAAACAAGTTGACTAATGAAGCAATGATAAGACCTATAAGACCCATTGCAAAAAATGAACCCATAGATGTTAAATCTCTACTTGTGCTATAACCGTATAAACTCATTGCTCCAAAAACGGAAGAGCAAATAAAGAAAGTACGAGCTATTGATGCACCGGTATAAATAAGAGCTAAATATGCAAGCGACATACCGGTTAAACCGGCATAAACCCAAAATAATATTTGTGCCGTTGGCAGGTTCATTTGTCCAAAGCCCATAAAGAAATATAAAGCAATACCGAGCGGAGCAAACATTATAATAGTACCGAAACCTGTTTGAAACATTAAATTATAAATAGGCTCAACTGATATAGTCGTTACGGCTGCTACACCGGTTAGTAAAAGTGCTAAAGCCATATAATTATATACTTTAAGCATGTATTGTCTTAAGCCTTCATCAAAAGTTTTATTTTTTGAGGCGGCAGTTAAAGTTTTTGTATAATCGATCATAAGTAACCTTAGGATTATGTTATTTACATAATAAAATATAGCCTCTTAAAGGTATTTTTTCAAGCTATATTAATTATATTTTATAAATATCTTGCATTGAATATAAAGCAGAAGGTTTATCTTGTAGCCAAATAGCGGCTTTAATTGCACCAATAGAAAAAGAATTTTTATTCAGAGCTTCGTGTTTTAAGGTGATTATTTCATCGTCACCTAGGAAAGATATTTCATGTATACTGTGAACATTTCCACCACGAAGCGAGGAAATACCTATTTCTTTTTCGCTTCTTAGTCTATTACCACGATTAAATGTTATATTTAATCCTTTTTTGCTGGCAATTGTTTCAGCAAGCATAATAGCAGTTCCTGAGGGTGAATCTTTTTTATTACGGTGATGCGTTTCTAGAATTTCAACATCGTAATCATCTAGTATTTTTGTTACTTCTTTAGCTAGATAGCTAAGCAAATTAGCTCCTATACTCATATTTGCAGAATATAAAACAGGTAAAGTTTGAGCTGCTTTTTCTAAAAGCTTAAAATGTTGAGGTTGGAGACCTGTGGTTCCGATTACTAATTTTGTATTATGTTTTAATGCATAATTAATTAATTTTTCTAATATTTCAGGGGTAGAAAAATCGATGATCACATCAGAATTTTTACAAAAATTATCTAAATCATCTAAATTATTAGTACTATTAAATTTTGCTGCAATTTTGCAATCTTTAAATTTATCTATTCTCTCTAGAATGGTTTCTCCCATTTTACCGGTAGAACCACTAAGACCGATATTTAACATATTGGCAATGTATACTCCTAATAAATGAACAGTAAGTAGACGAAGTTTAATTTGGACAAGAGCAAGGCATCTCAAGTCCTTGAACCGCAGATCTTATTATACGACGCCAATTTTTCAAAGTAAACTAGGTTCTGTGAATATTTCTAATTGATTGGCTATTTTGAGGTATTTTTTAGCGAAAATTAATAAGATTTTTGCTGGAATAGTTACTTATATTTCAAAAAATCTTATAATTTGCAGCAAAAAATAACCAAAATTAAATCTTTGTATACGATTTATGAAAATATAATAGAGGCTTTAAATCATTTTTAATAGTGGTATTTATTACTTCACCGATAAATATAACATGATCACCGGCATCGTAAGAAGCATATTTATTACACTCTATATGATAAGTTGCACCCTTTATTAAAGGGCAATCAGTTTTATTACCAAGCTCATAATCAATTTTTGTAAATTTATTAGATTGTGATTTAGCAAAATGTTTTGAGATATCCATTTGATTCTCTGCTAAAATACTAATTGCAAACTTATCACTTTTTTGAAAACTGTTGATACTAAAAGAATTTTTATTAAGGCAAAATAATATTAACGGCGGTTTTAAAGATACGGAAGTAAGAGAACTAGCAGTAAAGCCAAAAAGTTCGTTATTGCAATTTGTTGTTATAATAGTCACTCCCTGAGGGAATCGGCTCATAGCATCTTTAAATTGACTTTCTGTTACTGTCCCAGCCATTTTTTCATAATTTTGTTAATGGTTCCGTCTTTTTTTAATGAATCGATTGCCTCATTAATTTCATTAATTAGTCCTGAGTTTTTAGACATGCCTATAGCAAAATCGGATGAAAATTCTTCTAAAGTACTGCTTTCTAAATTTGAATTATTTTCTTTTAATTTTTTGCCTTGAAATTCCTCAGAAATAATAGCATCTATGACTCTGGCTTTTAATTCTTCAACCAACATTAAATGATTTGCTAAAGAATGAACTTTAATATTTATCGTCTGTGATAGATCGTGTGCTTTTTTTTCTAAAACACTACCGAGCTGTACCCCTACTATTTTATTTTCTAGATCTTTGCTATTTTGTATATTATCACCTGTTCTATATATTATGGCAAATCTTGCAGTAGCATAATTATCGGAAAAGCTGATATATTCAGCACGCTCCGGTGTTACGGAAAGCTCCGCCACCGCAACATCAATATTTTCACTAACCAAAGCTGCAAGTAAACCGTTAAAGTCGAAGTTTTTTATGATAACTTTTTTATTTAGACGTTCGCTTATTGCTTTGATAATATCAATATCAATCCCAACAATCTCTCCGTCTTGGATAAATTCATAAGGAGGATTATCTGCGGCAGTACCGACTATTAAAGTTTTTTCTGTTTCTTTTTTTTCACAAGCAACTAGTAAGCAAGATAGTAAAAATATTTTCAGAAATTTCATAAAAATAATGTTTTAAGTTTGAGTATGTTCTGTGTCATCCTACGAGGCATTGCCCTTGTTGTACGGATATCAAATCGTCATTGCGAGGAAAATTACGTAGTAATTGACGAAGCAATCTCAGGATATTTGGCGAGATTGCCATGTAGCCTACGGCTGCTCGCAATGACGATGAAACCGAGCCATGCAACAAAGTCTATGGCTACTCGCAATGACAGAAAAATCTATCCACTCGGGCAATATCTTCAAAGGAATAGCATCAAGAACTCAATTTCTCCTTTAAAAGCTGATTCACAAGCGTCGGATTAGCCTTACCGCCGGTTTTTTTCATTACCTGTCCTACAAAGAAACCGAATAATTTATCCTTACCACTTCTATAACCCTCTACTGATTCAGGATTTTCAGCTATTACCTCGTCAATTACCGTGTTTAGCACGTTATTATCCGAAACTTGTACAAGTCCTTTTTCTTCTACTATTTTATCAGGTGCTTTACCGGTTTCAAACATAATTTCAAAAACGGTTTTTGCAATTTTACCGGAAATAGTATCATTTTCTATTAATTTTACCAGTTTTGCAAAGTTACTGGGGGTAATTTTGCATTCATTTATTCCTATCGATGCTTTATTTAATTGGCCAAATAATTCACTAGTTAGCCAATTAGTAAGCATTTTAGGGTTACATTCATTTGCTGCTTTCTCAAAATACTCAGCAACCGATTCATCGGCTACTATTACTTCGGCATCATATTTACTTAAGCTAAATTCCTTCGTATATTTTTCAATCTTTTGATCAGGTAGCTCAGGTAAATTTGCTTTTAGCTCATTTATTAACTCATCAGAAATAACAAGCGGTAATAAATCGGGATCAGGAAAATATCTATAATCAAGTGCTTCTTCTTTTAAACGCATAGTTCTTGTTTCGCCGCTATCGGCATTAAATAGGCGTGTTTCTTGAATTATTTCTTCACCGCTTTCAAGCAAGTCAACTTGTCTTTTAGCTTCAAATTCTATTGCTTTAATGATGTTACGAATTGAATTAATATTTTTAATTTCGCATCTTGTGCCGAGTGGTTCGCCGCTACGTCTTACTGAAATATTAGCATCGCAACGCATCGAGCCTTTTTCCATATCACCGTCACAGCTGCCAATATAACGTAACAAGTTTCTTAGCTTTTTTACAAATTCAGCTGCTTCTTCCGGTGATGATATATCAGGTTCGGTCACAATTTCCATAAGTCCAATACCGGCACGATTCAAATCGATAAAGCTGTAATGTGGTGATTGATCATGAATAGATTTACCCGCATCTTGCTCTAAATGCAAACGGTTAATACGAATAGTTTTAAGATCGCCGGTACTAGTCGGTATTTCCATAGTGCCGTTTTGTACTATAGGATAGTAAAATTGCGAAATTTGGTAACCTTGCGGCAGATCGGCATAAAAATAATTTTTACGGTCAAATACCGAATATTTATTTATTTTAGCTTTAAGTCCAAGCCCTGTTTTAATTGCTTGGTGTACACAATGCTTATTTAATACCGGTAACATCCCGGGCATTGCTGCATCGACATAGGAAACCTGCGAATTTGGATTTGCTGCAAAAATAGTACTACTTCCTGAAAAAAGCTTAGATTTTGAGGAAATTTGAGCATGGATTTCAAGCCCTATT
Source organism: Rickettsia sibirica 246 (assembly GCF_000166935.1). Classification (NCBI taxonomy): domain Bacteria; kingdom Pseudomonadati; phylum Pseudomonadota; class Alphaproteobacteria; order Rickettsiales; family Rickettsiaceae; genus Rickettsia; species Rickettsia sibirica. The sequence goes on along the minus strand of NZ_AABW01000001.1, from coordinate 466,310 downwards.
ACATATTCCCATTTCCCCGTATTACCTTCAATATATGCCATAATTAAAAACCCTTTGGTTCAAATTTAATATGTTTTACACCTGACTCAATTGTCGATGCTACTTTCAAAACATTATATTCGTCTAATTGTTTACCTATAATCTGTATCCCAAGAGGTAAACCGCGTGCCGATAATCCAGCAGGAACCGATGCACAAGGTAAACCGGCTAAACTTGCAGGAATAGTAAATAAATCGTTTAAATACATAATAGTCGGATCATTTTGTTTTTCACCAATCTTAAAAGCTGCAGTCGGGGCAGCCGGTAATAAAATGGCATCAACTTTTGCAAAAGCATTATTAAAATCGTTTGCAACTAAACGACGTACTTTTTGAGCTTTTAGATAATATGCATCCATACCACTAGATGATAGCACATATGTTCCAATCATAATACGACGTTTTACTTCCTCCCCAAATCCAGTTGATCTAGTCATTTCATACATTTCGTCAAGCGTCATATTTTCATGTTCTACTCGAAGACCGTATCTAACGCCGTCATATCTAGATAAATTTGAAGAAGCTTCAGCCGGGGCTATTACGTAATAAACAGCAACACCGTATTTAGCATGCGGCAAAGTAATATCAACTATTTCAGCACCGGCGTTTTTAAGTAGTTCTATGGTATCCTGCCACATTTTCATAATATCAGGTTCAATAATACTGCCCTCACCAAGGCTAAGAGGTACGCCTATCTTCATATTTTTCATAGAACTTCCGATAGCGGATTGTAGCTCTGGAACTTCTGTTTTAATCGAAGTAGAATCTTTTTCGTCAAACCCCATCATCGCTTCAAGCATAATGCTACTGTCTAAAACGCTTCTAGTAAATATTCCTGCTTGATCAAGGGAGCTAGCAAATGATATCATTCCGTATCTTGAGCAACGACCATATGTCGGTTTAAAACCGACTAAACCTGTAAAGCTTGCAGGTTGACGTACCGAGCCGCCCGTATCGCTACCAAGAGCAGCAGATGCCATAAACCCGCTAACTGCTGCAGCTGAACCGCCTGAAGAACCGCCTGGAACTAAATCAGCATTATCATCATTTGCTTTCCAAGGGCTAATTACATTTCCAAAACAACTAGTGATATTTGCTGAACCCATAGCAAACTCATCCATATTGGTTTTGCCGAGCATCACACCGCCCTTATCAAAAATATTTTGTGTAACACTTGATTCATAATTAGGTATAAAATTTTTCAGTATATTAGAACATGCCGTAGTTCTAATTCCTTTCGTGCAGAAAAGATCTTTAGCGGCAAACGGGATACCCTCAAGGGTTCTTGCGTTATTTTGAGCATAATTTTGATCGGCTGCTTCAGCCTGTTTTAAAGCTAAGTCAAAAGTGTCGGTAACATAAGCATTTAGGTTTCTATGCTTCTCTATTTGTTTAATATGTGCACCTATTAATTCCGTACTTGTAAAATCTTTATTTTTGAGACCTTTTATACTGTCTGCTACTGTTAGTTTGTTTAGTTCCGTCATAATTATTCAACAACCTTTGGAGTGATAAAATATTTTACTTCTTTAGCCAGCTGAGCACTATTTCCACTTACATTATCAAATAACTCACTTGATAAATCAGAACTTGTAACGGCGTCCTCTCGCATTCTAGCATTCATATTACAAACCGAAGTTAAAGGCTCTATATCTTTGCAATCTATTTCATTTAAAATATCGATCATATCCATAATAGTACTAAGCTGAGTAAAAAATTTTTCTACAGTATCTTCTTCAAATTTTAATCTAGCTAATTTTGCTATTTTCTGTGCTTCTTCTTTTGTTATCATAGTTTTATTATTTTGAGTGGTATAGTCTGATGTTATTCCTGTGAAGGCTTGCCTGTTTGTAACGGTATTTCTGTCGTCCTGCGACTTGTGAGCTAGATCCTGGATACAGCCTATGATACAAGGTTCTATAGCCGATTTTATTGCATGACTCATTTATTTTATTAAGGCAAAAAAGCTAATTAGTTATTTTTTCTAAAATTATCTTATTATCAAAACTACCATTAACTTTCTTTTTTTGTTTTTTAATTTTTAATATATCTTTTAGTTTATAGCCATTAATATTGCAGATTGTTTCAAGTATTTCTAATATATCGGTAACTTCTCCATATACTCATCTTGTAAAATTTCCTCTACTTCTTCTAGTGGTTTATTTTTTAATAATTCTTTATACTCATATGATTCAGCAATATGAGTAACTGGTATCCTGCCTGATTTTAAGATAATTTCTGGAATTAAATCTCTAACTAATTTTGTCATTTTATTTTGTCAGTATAGATTCAATGTATGTCATTCTCGCGTAGCATTGTTGCATGGATCAATTCCACTGCTGTCATTCCGCGACTTGATTGTGGGATCCAGTTATAAAATTATTAGTATTTTTTATTGTTTTTATAGACCCTGTGGTCAAGCCACGGGGTGACACAGTGGATTTTACCGGTCCACGCAACAATGGCCTCCTCGCAATGATGATTTAGTATCCACGAAACAAATCTAAAGCAGGAATGACATAGAAAATCAAACAGTCATTATTTCTTGTTTTTTTTGTTTTATTACCGAGTCAACTTTACTACTATAATCATCGGTTAGCTTTTGTACTTGTTCAGATAAGCTATGATGCTCATCTTTTGCGATAACGTTATCCTTTTCTAGCTTTTTAAGTGCTTCATTGCCGTCTCTTCTAATATTACGTAATGAAATTTTAGTATCTTCACCGTATTTATGAGCAAGTTTTACCAGTTCTGTACGTCTTTCTTCAGTTAAAGCCGGTATCGGCAGTCTGATTAATTGACCGTCCGTTGCAGGAGTTAAGCCAAGATTTGCTATCGTAATTCCTTTCTCTACCGATGATACCATAGATTTATCCCAAACCTGCACGTTAATTGTTCGTGCATCAGGGGTGGATAGAGAAGCAACTTGTGAAAGCGGCATTTTACTCCCGTAAGCTTCCACGGTTACGCTATCAAGTAAATTCACTGAAGCTCTACCGGTACGTAGCCCTTTAAGCTCATGATCTAAAACTTTTAGAGCTTTCTCCATCTTTTCTTGTAAGTTTTTCTTTAAATGCTCTTTATCCATCTTTATTTATCCATATATTATTAGTACACGAATTGAGACATTGTTATATGTATTAGGAAATGTCCCCGATGTAATTCCCGCGTAGATTGGTTTTTCCGTCATTGCAAGGACAAACTATAAGTTTTGACGAAGCAATCTAGTAAAAAATTCTGATCTACAGAATCAATGACGATTTAGTCTCTACACAATAACACCTATGCGGAAATGACATAAAAATCATACAACAATTCACACTACAATATATTATTCCTCAATTGTCGTATATTCCCCTTTATCTTGTATTACTCTAGCAAAATTTCCCTGTTCTTTTATCGAAAATACCCTTATAGGTAATTTATTTTCTCTTGCAACTGCAATAGCTGCCGTATCCATGACTTGCAGGTTATTAGTTATAACATCTTTATAGCTAATAGTGAAATATTTTTTAGCATCCGGATTTTTTTTAGGGTCGGAATCATATACACCGTCAACCTGAGTTGCTTTTAATAAAATATCGCAATTCATTTCGATTGCGCGAAGTACTGCGGCACTATCGGTTGTACAAAACGGGTTACCCGTACCGCCGGCAAAAATTACTACACGCTTTTTTTCCATATGTCTTTTAGCTTTGCGGCGAATATAAGGTTCGCACACGCTCATCATAGGAATAGCCGATAGAACTCTTGTATAGATATTGAGGCTTTCCATAACGTTTTGTAAAGTTAAAGCATTAATCACCGTTGCAAGCATACCTATATAATCCGCTGAAGCTCGGTCCATACCGACAAGTGCTGCATTAATCCCGCGGTAAATATTTCCACCGCCGACTACAATAGCGACTTCTACTCCTAAATCGATAACTTCTTTAATATCGATGGCAATCTTTTTTATTACGTCATATTCATGCCCAAATTGCTTATCTCCCATTAAAGCTTCCCCTGACACTTTAAGTAAAACTTTTTTATACTTTAGAGCGTTTATATCTGATATCATTTTCTGCTTCAAGTTGTTTTTAATATCTGCTTAATTTTTTTAATCATTATACCTCTTTGTAGGTCGGTAATTGATGATTTATTGAGTGCATGCACTAATAACATATTATTATTTATATCAAGTGTTACTGTACCTGGAGTTAGAGTAATCGAATTACCATAAATTATTTCGCCTATTTCTTCTAGCCCTTCTGCGTCAACCCATTCAAAAACTGGCTCTATTCCTATCTTTCTTTGCCAAATTATTTTAATAACCGCGAAAGCCGATTTCCATATTTCTAATAATAACCAAGGAAAATATAATATAAATTTAATTTTAGTGAGCATTAACATTTTCGGTTAATTTGATATTTGAAGTAAAAGGTATTAGTAGCATTATAAATACAAATAACAGCCCTATCATATTAAATATATTATTTATTGCAATTACAAAAGCATCATGATTTAATTTGTTTGCTAATAACAAATATGATGCTTTTTCGGGATTTAAAACTTTTCCGCTTAATAATTCAGTATAAGAATCTAGTTGTTCTAATGCCATTATAGAAGTAGACGAGATATTTTCCGATAAATATTGCATAAAGGTTTTAGTATCATTAGTAAGTATAGTACTGATTATTGCAAGCCCTACCGCTCCTCCTAAATTACGAGTAAGATTATAAAGCCCGCTAGCGTTACCTACTCTTTCTTTCGGCATATTGCCAAGAGCTATATTATTAGTCGGTATAAAACAAAACATTAATGAAAGCCCTCTAACAAATTGAGGAAGCACAAATGCAGCAAATTTAGAATCAGGCGTTAGAAAACTATTCAAATGACATCCAAGAGCAAACCCTCCAAGACCTATAATAAGCATCAGGCGTAAATCTACCCCTAACCCTAACATTCTACCGGCGAGTGGTGCAGATAAAAATTGTGCTCCGCCCGTCACCATCATAGTAGCCCCGATTTGTAATGTATCATATCCGGCAATAGTAAAGAGAAATAGCGGTAATATATATACTGCCCCGTATAATCCGATACCCATAACGAACGAATAAAGGCAACCAAAAGTAAAGTCTTTATAAAGAAATGTTTTTAAGTCTAAAATTGGATTAATAAAGGTTAGTTCTCTAATGATTAATAAAATCAAACCTAAAACTACTGTAATACTTAAGAATAATATTAAATTATCCTCAAGCCAACCTTTTTTGTTTCCTTCTTCTAACACATACTGTAATAAGCCAAGCGTTAAAGCCATTAATAATATACCGAGAAAATCAAAATTTTTCAGTAATTTATAATTTGGTTTATCAAAATCCCCATATAAAAAAACTACCGTACATACGAAAATACCGGGTATGACGTTTAATAAAAACATAAAATGCCATGATAAAATCTCCGTAATATATCCACCGAGTGTAGGTCCTAAAGTAGGGGCAACAGTTACGACAAGTCCAATTAAGATAGTAACGATAGGACGTTGCGATGCAGGAAAAAGTATAAAAACGGTACTAAAGACCGTCGGTATCATAGCACCGCCAAAAAAGCCTTGTAATGCTCTAAAGATAATCATGGATTCAATATTAGTTGCAAGCGAACATAATACGCTCATAACCGTAAACCCTAAAGCTGCAATAAAATAAGAAATTCTAGTAGTAAGTAACCTTGCTAAAAAGCCGGTAATAGGAATAATGATAACTTCAGCTATTAAGTACGATGTTTGAACCCAAGAAAGTTCATCGCTTGAAGCGGCAAGACCGGCAGCTATTACGGATAATGAGCTAGCGACAATTTGAATATCAAGTACCGACATAAACATGCCGACAACCATACCAAAAAAAGCAAATAATTGCTTTTTAGAAAGAGCAGGCGGTTGTAAATTATCATTTGACATAATTAAATTATACAGTTTAAATTAAATAAAGTTAATAAGTGACATATATGTTTAAAATAAAAAATCATCGTACAACTTTTAATTTTTAATTAAACTATTGATTAGGATATAAGTAGACAAGACATAATATATGATAATCATTTTATTTATATTTAGCAAATAATAAATATGTGATTGATTTATTAAAAATATTTACTATAATATCGATTAACTATAATTGATTTATCAATATGCAAAACCCAGCACAAAAAGTTATATCTTTTTCAGAGCATAAATCTGATATAGAACGCATAAAGAAATCAATAGAAGAGGGGTGGGCGATAGTAAAGCTAGTACCTAATAACGACCGTTTTATCGGACTTTTAGAAAAGATTTCGCATGCTGAAGATGAAACAATCTATATTCCTCCACGAAAAAAGATAATAGTTAATTAACACAAATAGCGAATATTACATAATCTGCTATTCGGCTTAAGAAGTTGAATATAAAAGGTGACAATTGGCTTTCGCTTTTTATATAAAGCTAAGTATATACTATTTTTTAGCAACAACTTATAATTCTTTACAAAATATAATGGAATTACCTAAAAAAGGTAGTTTTGTTTTACCCCATGCTTAAAAAGACCTTATTGTCATTTCCGTGTAGCATTGGTGTTGTTGCATGGATTAATTCCACCCTGTCATCCTAGCTCATTTGTAGCGAGATCCAGTTTAAAATATTCAGGTGACCTTGCGGTTAATAAAGTGTATTACCGCAGTTGCTGCAATCTGGCCTATATTTATTGGCTCAGGGAATCACGAATGGCGTCATATTCTCTTGTTACCGTCCTGCTCTAAACGACTGTAAGCACTTAGCAATATCCCGTTATTAGAATTTAAAGTTGGAGTAACGCTCCCCGCTATTTTATTCTCTATCTTCTGCCCTAAACCAGATAGTGCGTTGTTATTTACAGCATTTACTGCAAGTTCCGTTACTTTCTCTATCGCTATCATCTTTGCCAGCTGTACTCGCGATGCTTTCGCTAGCTCTATGATGGTCTTAAAAAAGTTTCCCACTTCAATCTTTCAAGCATTTTGATAGTTCAATACTCATAGGTCTTATTGGTAAAGGTTTATTTTCTGCTATAGCTTGCTGACGTTCTTTCGTGATTGCTTCCCAGCATCTGTAATCTTCATCTTGTCTTTTCATTAAATCAAATTGGGCAAGGTAGGTATTTTATTTAGCTTTTCTTGAGCCTTTGTCACTTCTCCATCTTTAGCGTGTAAAAATTCTATTAAATGCGGGACATCTTCTGGAAATAGTCTTGGATTACACATTTGTATATAAGTTACTATCAATAACCAACCTAAATTACGTCTATCCTCTTTAGAATATTTAGGATAATGTATATATTTTTCATCATCCATAAAAACATAATCGAAATATTCTTCTAATATTTCTCCAGTATCATATAATTCACCTAAAAAATGATATTGTTGATAATGTTTTAACATTACTTCTAAAAATTCACCTAAATTTTCTAAGGTTATATCTTCTACTGCTTTAAATTCTACAGAATCAAAGAAATATAAATCTATATATTCTTGAAGTGTTTTTCTGATATATGCATCTTCTTCATTTATTTTTGCATACCATAATTTATCTGTTATTGTTTATTTCATTTTGTTATTCTAATAATTTATAACGCTTCGAGGTTTCATTAAAGTTTTTATTACCTTATTTGCATATTTTTGTTGTGATTAGGTTATTTTTTAAAACAGCATCTCTCTCTATTTCTTGATATGTCCTTACATGAGCTACATTACCATTTGTATTATCAAATATTACAAACTGGTCATTTTTTATATCAACAGCAATAAGTTTTTCAGTATCATTACTTATTTTATAAGCATTTTTTAAAACCGCTTTAGGTTCTTTAGATGCTGGACTTTTTGACCACTTGAATTGAGGGTGATAATAAATGATTAGTATTTTAAGTTATTTTTTTGGATATCGTGGTCAAGCCACGGTATGACACGAAAGCGTTTTTCTACACATTATTAGTATATCAGGTTCTACCACGCCTATCACAAATAGGGCTATAGTTTTATTTAGAAGATGGTGCCAATGTGGGGATTTGAACCCCAGACCTACGCATTACGAATGCGCCGCTCTACCAGCTGAGCTACATCGGCTGAAATATAATTATATTATGCTGAGATACGGATTTCTACGAGACATGTTTCGTCATTGCGAGCGACGACTGACAAGGAGCGTGGCAATCCAATAAAAAATTTTAAAATGCTAAAAGACTAGCATCCTTAATTGGACCCCGTGGTCAAGCCACGGGGTGACAATGAGACATCTTTATAAATGCGTCGAAAATCTTAAATGGAAATGCTGCGTATCGTCATATTTCTTCTTCTTAACTGGGAAACCCCAATCCATTCTGATTGGTGCAAAACGTGTTACCCAAATAAAGCCGAAACCAATGGAAGCTCTAAGAGATTTATCGTTATAAAAACCGTTTGGAGTTTGATATTGTTTCTTATTTAGGCCTACTCCCCAAACGCTTCCTAAATCCATAAAGACTGTACCGGTTAAATTAAATTCCTCAGGTATAGGTGTTGGGAAATTAAGCTCTGTTGAGAATGTGTAATATCGCTCACCACCAAGTCCTTCGTTAGTGACCTTTTCACGAGGTCCTACACCACCGCTTGCAAAGCCTCTTAAACTATAATCACCTAAATTAAAGCGATCGGAAATTCTAATAATTTTTCCTCCAAGGCCTGCAATATCGCCTCCGGAAGCAGATAATTTTAAAGTAAGCTTGTTATGTATGAAAGATTTATAATATTTACCGTCAACTTCATGCTTTATATATTTGTTATCACCTCCAACGCCGGCAAATTCTTGTGTGCCACTTACTAAATAACCGTTCTTTGGAACAATTTTATTATCGGTTTGATCATAAGTAATAGTATGTCCTATAGCAGAAGTAATGAATCTTCCCATTTGCTCCTTTAAGAATATTGAGCTTGATGGAGTTGGAGCACTTAAAATATCACGTTTGATTAAATAATCTATTTCGTGACCTAAATCCTCTTTAATTTCATAACCAAGAGAAGTTTTGACTCCTATAGAGTGTAACTTATAGCTTTGATCAGTTGTATTTAATACACTAGCACCGCGTCCGGTATAGTTTCTAAATGTGTTTACGCCAAGTGATAAATCACGATCTAAAAAGTGCGGTGCGGTAATACCACCGTAATAGCTTGTAGTGTTTTTACTTACTTGCACACCGGCATTAAGCAGTTGCCCGGTACCGACTAAATTACGCTCTAAGAAAGAGAAACGTCCGAATAAACCGCCGGCAGTATTATATCCTAAATCAAAACCTATAGAGGAAGTAGATTTTTCATCAACTTCAACGTTAATATCATATTTATCTTTAGCTTTAGTCGGAGCTAAGCTAATTGCTACTTTCTCAAAATAATCTAAATTTCTAAGATTACGCTCACCTTTTTCAATATATGAACGATTAATTATATCACCTTCTTCTATTTTAAATTCTCTTCTTATAACAGGGTCTTCGGTTTTAAGGTTATTAATAATATTAATTTTATTAATATAAACCTTATCGGCTTTTTCAATAATAAATTTAATATCTGCAGTATGATTAGCATTTTTCATTATATCCGGATAAACATTTACCGCAGGGTAACCGTTCGCTGTAAAATATTCTCCGATTTTTTCAGCTATATCATTAACCTTTTTCATATTGAAAACCTTGCCTTGCTTAATATTAACAATCTTATTAAGCGGTGTTATATCTATATTAGTTAATTTATTGTCTATTGTAATATTACCGAAGCTATATTTTTCTCCCTCTTCAATGGAATAGGTAAGGGTGAAATATTCTTTAGTATTATTGAGTTCTGCCGATGCCGAAATTACTCTAAAATCTGCAAAACCTACAGATTGATAAAACTCTCTCAGTAATTCTTTATCATACTCCATTCTATCAGGATCGTAAGTATCGTTACTTTCTAAAAAACGAAACCAACGAGATTCTTTAGTTAAAATAATAGATTTAAGTTCTGAATCACTATAATTTTCATTACCGCTAAAATAAATATAGTTAATACCGGTTTTTGGTCCTTCTGCTATATCAAAAATAACCTTAACTCTGTTGTTTTCTAAATTTTCGATTTTAGGTGTTACTGTAGTAGCAAAACGTCCGCTACGTTTATAAATTTCTAATATTTTCTTTACATCTAATTCAATTTTAGCTTGGCTAAGAGATTCACCCGACATTGTGTAAATTTCTTTAGCGAGCATATTAGTTTTGATTTTAGAATTACCGCTAAATACTACACTACTTATAAAAGGTGTTTCAGTAACGTTAACTATTAAATTACCATCATTTGTTATATGCATATTTATATTTCTAAAAAGTGAGGTGGCATATAAACGTTTTATTACCTCATCTTCTTTAGAATTATTATAGGTTTCTCCTACCTTAAGCTTTAAATAGCTCTCAATAGTAGAACGCTCAACCCTATGATTACCTTCGATAGTTATTGTACGAATTACAGAGTCAGCTAATGAAATATGATAATAAAAAATCGTTAATAATAAAATTGTTAACTTACTAATTGATCTGATTGTCACCTAAAACCTTCTTTAAGATTTAATTTAAATTTCTGTGTTTAAACCCAATGTCATCACGTGGCTTGACCACGGTAAAAATAATAAATTAGATACCGCGTTCAAGTCGCGGTATGACAAAGAACTGGATTTCCGTTTTTAGCTAAGAATAATACAAAGTTCTCCTAACTAATGCATTCAAACATAATTAATGTACTCCACTATAGTAGATAATATAAACGAGAGCAAGCAAATCTATAATTTAGGAAAACAAATTTTGTATATCGTTGGAAACAGCAATTATAATAAGAAAAATTATGATTATTGCTCCTAATTGTAACAAAATATTTTTAGTCTTAGGATGCGGTAATTTACCTGTAATTGCTTCATATAATATAAATACTAAATGTCCGCCGTCAAGCACCGGTATAGGTAGTAAGTTAAGTAACCCTAAATTAACGGAAAGCATTGCTATAAATAACAGATACATTTGGGTTCCACCAGCTATAGATTTGCCTGACTCTTTAGCAATAGCTATCGGCCCTCCTATCTCATCGAATGAACGTTTTCCTACAATCATTTGCGATATTGCGTTTAGAGTTAAAGCAGACATATCTATAGTAGTATTAATAGCTTCCCATAATCCTCCTAAAATTCCTATTTTAGTATGAATAGGTTCATTTTTAGCTATAATACCGATGCGAAGAGTTTTCTTAACTTGCTTTTCTTCGGGAGGTGATATAATTATTTCTTGAGGCATTATATTAACGATAAATTCCTCACTTTTTCTTTCTATAGTTAAAGTAGAAGAGCTAAAACCGTTAATTAATATCTCTCTTTGCACGTCCCCGAAATCTTTAACAGATTTATCGTTAACCTTAACAATTTTATCTCCTGCTCTTAAGTCTGCTCTCTCTGCCGGTGATGAAGCTACTACATTACCTATTATAGGAGGAATCTCTGTTTTTCCAAAGTAACAATAAAAACCTGCAAATATTATTATGGCAAGTAAATAATTAATTAACGGACCTGCTGCAACGATTAAAAAACGTTCTAAACAAGATTTAGCATCAAAAGCTACTTTTTCGTTAACTTCTTTAGTCTTATCCATAAGGCTGCGATCATAGCCGTAAATCTTGACATAACCGCCAAGCGGTATAAGGCAAATCTTCCACCTAACTCCTTTTTTATCGGTAATGCCTATTAGTGCTTTACCGAAACCTATCGAGAACTCCTCAACTTTTACATTAAAATATCTAGCAATACAATAATGTCCAAATTCATGGATAAATACCAAGATACTAATTGTTATAATAAATCCTATTATAGAGAGCATAAAAATTTTATAAGTTTACTAATAAATTATTTTAAGGTATACATTGTAAGGTTATAGATATCATTTCGTCGTTGTGAGTGGACGTTGCTCCTTGGTTTCCGATGTCATTCCCGCGAAAGCGGGAATCCACAGAAAAAAAATGAAGTAATCCAAATGTATTAGTTTTAAAAACTAATAGTATTTATGTTTTTGAATTACTGGATTCCCGCTTTCACGGGAATAACATCACGCCATATCACCTTACGCATTGACGAAAATTAAATTTTAAATTTCTTTTCTCTATGAGTTCAAATAAAATTAATAAAAAGTCGATTGCACGTATTGCAGCAGTGCAAGCTATTTATCAAAACATATTGCAAAATAACGACGATATGGATGATATCATGCAAAATGTACTTTCTTTTTATCAAAATAATAATTCTATAACAGATTTACCTGAGAATTTAAAAATATCATTAAGTATAAGTCATTTTAAAATGCTGGTAAAGTCAGTATTTGAAAATATTCATAAACTAGACGAAATTATCGACAATCATTTAACAAATGATAAAGATCCTGCACATATGCCGATCTTACTCCGAGCTTTATTGCGTGTTAGTATATGTGAGCTATTGTTTTGTCCTACTACGCCTGCTAAAGTAGTAATCAACGAATATACGGACATAGCAAATGATATGTTAAATGAGCATGAAATTGGTTTTGTTAATTCTGTATTAGATAAAATAGCAAAAGAGCATATTCGTTTAATTTGAAAAATTGGCTATAAGTACTGTGGTACTCAAGTATTATTAACGGCTTTCGTGCCTCATCTTGTGGATTCCTTGCTCTTTTCCAGATTAAACTTCGTCTACTTATTCTTCATGTATTTATAATTATAAAAGATTTTATGACAAATAATTTAAGCGGTTATAGAAATAAATTCGTTAGAGTTAAGACTTCTAAAAAACGCACCGTCTCTTCTAGTAATTGGCTTAGACGCCAATTAAACGATCCGTATGTTGCAAAAGCACGTATAGACGGCTTTAGGTCGAGAGCTGCATATAAACTACTTGAAATTCATGAAAAATTTAAACTTTTTACTCCTAACATGAAAATTGTTGATCTAGGAGCAGCTCCTGGGGGATGGAGTCAAGTAGCTTCCAAGCTGATTAAAGCTTCGGATAATAACCTAAATAATAAAATAATCTCTATCGACGTGTTAGAAATTGAACATGTTGCTGGAGTTGAATTTGTTCAAAAGGACTTTTTTGAAGCAGATACGGAAGAATTAATTATTCAGGCTTTAGACGGTAGAGCTGATATAGTAATGAGTGATATGGCATCAAATACCATAGGTCATAAAGCTACAGACCATATAAGAACCTTACTTTTATGTGAGCAAGCTTTTGAATTTGCTTTAAAAGTACTAAAACCTTCCGGTCATTTTATTGCTAAAATTTTTCGTGGCGGTGCAGAAAATGAATTATTACATAAAGTAAAGCGTGAATTTAAAACAGTGAAACATTTTAAACCTTCATCCAGCCGCAGTGAATCTACGGAAATCTATTTAGTTGCTCTAAATAAGAAATAATGAATATGAAAGGCGAAAGGTGATTTCTGCCTATAAATTTATTTTTTTATTTAACATATTAGAGGATATAGATGATAATTACTTATATCTCCTGTTGTTTGGACTTCCTGAGCATATTCTTGATTGCAGCTTTGAAAATTATTATACATCCCAACTAAATTAGCTCCGGTTTCAGTTTCAACTATTTGATTATATAAATTATTTTTTAAATTTAGAGTATTTTTAGCATATTTTGGTGTTGCTGCTTCCCAATCATCTATGGTTAAAGTAATATTTTGTTTCAAATCAGAAAAATTAACAAGTCCATGTTTACTGATTCCGGCTATGATTTCTTCAAAGCTTTCGACTATTCCATTAATTCCTAGATATTTTGTAACTTTTTGTTTGGCAAAATTATATAAATATGATGCCCATTCTTCTGATTGTGATAGTGTTGTTTTTTTACCAGGAAGTACCATTGTTGTTTGTCCAAAATGCTTATTAGTAATATTAATAAGATTATGTTTTGCATTATATATCTTAGAATGGGTAGCTAGCTCTTTTATTGGAGTTGTTACTTTTCCGGTAAATAAATTTTTTTCTATGCCTCTTTCAATTATCGGTTTTGAGCCAGGGCTGTCAAAAGTTGTAGATTTATTAAAATGTAGGTTGCGAGAATGTATTTCTACTAAGGTTAAATCTGCAATGATTGCTCCAAGTGAATGACCGCTAGTATTAAAACTATATTCTGTGGCTTTACTTAAGCCGCCTAATTTGTTAATTATTTCATTAACAAAATCCTGAATTGGAGTTAGTTTAGTAGGTAAGTAGTGCAGCGCGATAAGCAAGTCGTCTAATAAATCATATATATTGAATTTTGTGCCGGCACTAGCAATATGAACTTCTTTAGTGTCTTTATTTATAAATGCGACGGCTTTATAAGCATATTTAGCAGTGTTGATATTATCACATGAAGCAGTCAGTATTTCCCAGCCGCTATCTGTTAATTGTTCATTGACCTTTGATGCTTTTAGCTTATAAATATTTAAATCATCTGTTTTATATGCGAGGTCTAAACCTATATAAGCAAGCTTTTTAGTGCTAATATGTTTAGAATTTTTGTACGTAGGCATATCTACCTCTTTTTGATCAATTTTACCATAAAATATGGTTTTTTCTAAAAAATGTCAAGTCAAAGATTAATTTATTATTAAATAAAGGATTGATATTTGATTACTTGTGTTATATAGTGCATTTACAACCATGAAATATGGTGATTTAAATTAGGAGATAGACTATGTTGAAATTATTAATACAAAACTTATTCGGAAGTAATAAACCGATTACTTACTTATCTTTAATAGAAAAAGCAAAAGCAGATTATAGTTTTTATACAAAATTAGCATCAGGAAGCTTTTTTGTAGGAGTAAGTAGTTTGTTTTCATTTAGTAGTTGGTTAAGCAAAATACCTTTAATAACATGGGGTGTTTTTGGTACTAGTTATGGGGCAAAAGGCATTATGGAGAGTAATGAACAAATAAAGCTTTTTACTCAAGCTCATGAAGCAACTAAAGTTGCAGAGTATTTGGCTACTTCGGGGTTAGGAAGTTTTGTATACGGTACTGCTATAGATAAAAACGGTATAGATAAATTTACCGGTAAATATATTGAAGGAACAAACGCTAAGATAATATCTAATGCAATAACTCGCGTACCAACCTTAAGTTTAACGGGAGACGGCGTTGGTTACAAATATAATGGTGGCTATGAAATAGTAGAATCAACAGATCGTGTGTTATATCAGGCAATACCTGGTGTGAAAGGACAATATACAAATAAATTAGTTCTAGATACTAGTATTCTTCCTTTACATGCTTGTATTATTCAGCAGCTAATACAAAATGGCTATTCAAGTGACGATATTGAAAAAGCTTTAAGTTTAGGAACTGTTGCAAAGAGAGAAAGTTACAAAAATAACCAATTAGCAGAATACAAGCCAAATTTGACAAGTAAGTTATGGCATGGTACAGAAAAAGCTATACAAAATAAAGTAGTAGAACTTTCAAAAGAAATACAGAAATATGCTGAAATAAATGAAGCTTATGAAGAATTATTTAATTATCATACTTCCAGTACTAGTGAAGAACAAGAAGAGCAGTTTTATAGCCTTGATTATAATAATCTTAATGGTGATCAAACTCAAATCTTAGGAGATGAGGGAGATGCAGGATATATATCTGATATTGCCTAGTAACTAAATACAAAACTTTCTAAAGAGTAAGGTTATAGATCTATAACCTTACTCTTTTTTATTTAATAACCTCTTTAGCTCTCCTTTCGAAAGCTATAATCATTTTTTCGGTTGCTTTGGTAAAATAAGTGCCGATTAATTTATCCAGTATTACGGATTTCATTTTAAAATCAATAAAGAATTTTAATGCAGTGCCTGCCGTGCATGGAACAAATTGCCAAGTACTTTTTAAATATTCAAAAGGTCCTGAAATAGCTACCGTATTAATCAAATATATTCCATCATCTGTTATTTCGCTTGTAACTCGTGAGTTATATTTTTCTGAAAAGCCTTTTAACTGAATTACTAATTCAGCAATAACCTCTTGATTATTTTCTGAAATAATTCTAGAAGCAGAACACCAAGGCAAGAATTTAGGATAAGATTTTACATCCCAGACCAAATCAAACAATTCTTGTGGTTTATAGGGTAAAATTTTAGTGTGTTGAAGGCAAGGCATTAGAAATCTGTGACTTTACCTTTATGCTGCCAGTCCCCGTATCTTGTCGGTTCTAGACCTTTAACACCGCCAATTTCTTTTTCTTTTGGTAAATTTTCTTTTTCTGATATATTATTAGATATCTTTACAAACTTCGCTTCTAGAGGTAATTTAGACGTCGATCCGGTACTCACATCCTCACGTATGTCCATATATGCTGTAGTGCTGCGTTCCGTGTCTCCTGTACATTCCTCTCTATAAGCTGGTTTGGAAAGGTGTCTATTATCTTTTTTATCGTCCATAGTACTAAATATATGAAATATAACCGTATTTATATTAATAGTCGTTTAGCTGAAAATAGCAAGATAGAATTAGCAAGTGATCATCATGTTCATTATGTCAAAACGGTGCTACGTCTTAAAGTAAATGATGGCTTACGTCTCTTTAACGGTACGGATGGAGAATTTCTAGCACAAATTAACGATATAGGTAAAAATAACCTATCGGTTAGACTTAAAGAACAGTTAAAAAAGCCTTATACAGAATCTACGTTAACTCTTGCTGTTGCTATAATAAAGCAAGATAAATTAATGCTTGCAATAAATATGGCTACGCAACTCGGTATAACTAAAATTATTCCGTTAATTACTAGGTGGTGTCAATTTAGATCGGTAAATATCGAACGTTTAACAAAATGTGTTATTGAGGCAACAGAGCAATCAGAACGTCTTACTCCCCCGATAATTGAAAAAGCTATCACAATACAAGATTACCTAAAAAAGAATAATAATTTGATGTTATATGCTAATGAACATGAAAAAGAAGAAAATTCTATATTACGAATTTCATCATCACTTAGTAATAGTGATATAACTATTATTGTAGGACCGGAGGGAGGCTTTACTAATGATGAGCTGGAACTTCTTGCCTCATATAAGAATACAAAATCTATAAGTTTAGGAAGTAATATATTACGTGCTGAAACAGCAGCAATAACTGCTATAGCACAAGTGAGGTTGTTAGGTAGTCATTGCGAGGAAATTGCATAGCAATTGACGAAGCAATCTCAGGAGTTTGTTATGATTTCATGAGATTGCCACGCAGCCTACGGCTGTTCGCAATGACGAAAAGGTAAAGTTACTTCGCCTTTTCTATTCCGGGTTTACAAAATAGCTTACCTAAACAAAGGAAAGAATATACACCACAAAAGCCTATAATTATATAAAGTATTGTAACAATAATTGGAAATGAGCCAAATAAAAGTGTGACTAAATTAAAATTAAATAATCCGACTAAGCCCCAATTTATAGCACCTATAGAAGATAATAAATGTACAGTAGTAATAAGTGGATTATTAGAAGTATTTATTAACATATTTAATCTCCTTTTAGTTAAACGTAAAAGACCTTGTTGTGTGGCTCATACCTCTGTCATCCCACAACTTGATAGCGGGGTCCAGTTAAAATACTAAAATTACACTAGTATTATGAGTTACATTTTTGGATCCCGTGGCGAGGCCTCGGGATGACACTACATGCGTTTTCCGAGCCATGCAACAAAACTAACGTAAAATAATCATTCCTCATTTTGAGCTATATGTCTACTAAATTTTATAATTCTATAATTTATTAATCCTTCTTAAAAGTGTGATATATTACAGGTATAACAAAAATTGTAAATATAGTACCGATGCTTAATCCTCCAACTATTACAAAGCCTATAGAATTACGAGCAGCAGCACTGGCCCCGTCTGCAAAAACTAGAGGTAAAGCTCCGACTACGGCAGCAAGAGTAGTCATAAGAATTGGACGCAAGCGAAGTTTTGAGGATTCTATTATAGCTTCTTGAACCTTTACTCCTTTTGCTCTTAGCTGATTAGCAAATTCTACTATCATAATAGAATTCTTAGTAATTAATCCAATTAAAGTAATAAGTCCGATATTACTATACATATTAAGGCTATTACCGGCAAGCCAGAGAGCAAGTACACCACCGGTTATTGAGAAAGGTACGGCGAGTAATATTAATAAAGGGTCAGTAAAGCTTTCAAATTGAGCTGCAAGCACTAAATAGATAAATATAAGAGCAAACACAAATGTTATAAGCATATTACTGTCTGCCTCTCTCATTTGTTTAATTTCTCCGATATATTCAATTATAGTATTACTAGGATCAAGTAACTTAGAGGCTATTTTATTGATTTCATTAATTGCATCATCAATTTTCCTGTCAGGAGCAAGATCGGAAGAAATAGTAACGGATTTTGAATTATTATAATGACTATATGATTTTACTGATATTTTTTCCGTAATATTGGCTATCGATTCAAGCGGTAACATATTATTATTTTTTGCTCTGATTAAAATTTTACTAAAATCGCTAATATCTTTTCGATCTTTTTGATTAAATTGTAATATAACGTCATATAAATCATTACTCATTCTAAAATGCCCGATTTGTTGACCTGCAAGTAAATATTGTACCGTTTTGCCTATATTTGCCAAATCCATTCCGTATAAATAAGCCTTATCACGGTTGACTTCTATACTTATAGTCGGCATTGCCGATTGTAAATTTCTGTTGACGTTTAAGAAAATAGGATTTGTTTTCATTATATCAATAAATTGTTGTGATATTTTATCTAGATCATCATATTCAAGGTTCGTTTGAATAGTAAACTCGATAGGGCTACTTGCATTCCTGCTAACCATTGAACGTGGATCCATAGCGTAAATCGACATGCCCGGTATTTCAGAAAACTGCTTATTTAACATATTCTTAATAGTTTCTTGGGAACAAGAACGCTCACCCCAATTTTTTAGAGGAATGAATCCAAAAACGTTATCGCTACCGCCTGCACCTATTACCATCAGATAACCTAATATATCTTTATAATTAGCAAGGATTTTTTCGGCTTCTTTCACTACTTTAGTAGAAGATTCTAAATTAGAACCTTCAGGACCTTTAAGAGAAACTTGTAAGAATCCATCATCTTCTTGGGGTACGAAAATTTTTTGAGTAAATTTAAAACTAATAATCAGCACTATAAATGATGATGCAATAATGATGACAAATTTCTTTTGATTGTCAAAAGTTAGCTTTAGATAGTAAATATATTTATTTTGAATAAATTGTAGAATGTCGTTAAACTTTACTAAGAATTTCGGTAAGTCCGTATTATGTTTTGTAACCATACGACTTGACATCATAGGAGTTAAAGTTAAAGCAACAAATCCTGAGAACAAAACACAAAATGCTAAAGTCCAAGCAAATTCAATAAATAATTTCCCGATAAAACCCTCTATAAAACCCACGGGTAAAAATACGGCAGCAAGCGTAATAGTCATAGCAATGATTGCAAAGCCGATTTCTTTAGAAGCAAGCATAGCCGCTTCCATGGGTTTATGCCCCATTTCATTATATCTAAAAATGTTTTCAAGCATAACTATCGCATCATCGACCACTAAACCTATAGCAAGTATCATAGCAAGGAGCGTAAATATATTAATAGAAAATCCAAAAGCATACATTACGCTAAAAGTACTGATCAACGATACCGGAATCGTTACAAACGGAATTAAGGTAATTTTAGCAGAAGCAAGAAATAAATAAGTGACTAAAACTACTAATATTAAAGCTTCAAAAATTGTTTGAAATACTGCATAAATTGATGCTTTTACAGGTGTTGCTGCATCATATGCGATACCCATGCTTATTCCTTTGGGCATGGATTCTTTAATTCTTTCTAGTGCTTTAGTTACTTCATGTGATAAATCTATGACGTTAGCTTTTGATTCTTTTATAAGACCAAGGGCAATAGAGCTTTTGCCGTTATATCTAAAAATTATGTCCTCATCGGGAGAAGTTAAAGATATTTTTGCTATATCTCGTAATTTTATGATACCTCCGTTTTGTACTTTTAGAATAATATTACCGAATTCTTCCGGTGTAGATAAAGAACCTGCAAGAGTTACTATAAAATTATTGCTTTTTGTTTTAATCGTACCTGCGGGATAATCTTTGTTTTGCTCTTTTATTGCGGATTCAATCTCCAATAAAGAAATTTTATGTTGATATAATTTTTTAGAATCGGGTTCTATTCTCATTATATATTTCCGACCGCCGTAAATTTGTGACTGTCCTACGCTTTCAAGTTTATCTAACGGTGTTTGTAGATTATCTTCGACGATCTTTGTTAATTCTAAATCTCTATATTGATCACTTTCAATGCTTATGAAGAGGCTTGGGAAACTATCGGCATCAAGTTTTGTAACTGACGGGGTTTTCATATCTTGCGGGAACATATAAGTGATATCCGATATTTTGGCGCGGACATCGTTTAGTGCTACTTCAATATCGGTAGATAATAGAAACGATAAAGTAATACTACTTGCGCCTGTAGAACTTTGAGAAGTTATATAATCTAAATTTTTAACCGTCTTTAAAGCTTTTTCTATACGTGTCGTTATTTCTTGCTCCATATATAAGGCATCGGCACCTGCATAATGAGCTTCGACATTTATAATAGGAACTGAAATATCCGGAGTACCTCTAATTTGTAGTTTGGTAAAAAAAATTGCTCCAAGAGCTACGATAACCAAATTCAAAACTGTAGCAAAGACAGGGCGTTTAATACAAATTTTAGACAATAACATTGGATTAAAAATTTTATTCTAAATTAATGTGCATAGTGAATTATTACATAATCTGCTATTCGGTTAGAAATATTCTATATAAAAGGTGAAAGACGGTTTCCACTTTTTATGTAAATTAAGTATATATTGTTTTTTATTAAAAAACTTATAATTTTTTATAGAGTAGAAAATTAGTTTTTGTAATTTACTACTGATAATAAATTAGGGTTTTAACGATAAATTTTCACTTTAATTACTTGATTAAGATAGTTTTAACAGTATAACTGATGTAAAATGGCTACATTTTTCTATAAATTAATATAATAACGTATATATTTTAAATTTTGTAAATCACTGGCATTTGCAGTATGTGGGTAGTTTGTTATAATTAACTCACATAAAGAATATATTGATGTATATTATTGCCAGTTGTATATATTGTTTTATAAAAAAACATCAATACATATTAACCTATCAAAGGAGAATTGATTTTATTATGAGTACACATAACACAAAAGAACCAAAAAAAATGAATAAAACCGAGTTTATAGCATTTATGACCGACCATGGTCATAATCATAAACATGCTTCACATAAAACATTAACAAAAGCTGAAGCCGAGAAAGCACTTAATTTAGTGCTTGATAGTGTGATTAGTGCTATAAAGAGCCACCATAATATTAATATAACAGGTTTCGGTTCATTTGAAATACATCATAGAAAAGCACGTGAGGGTCGTAACCCAAAAACCGGAGCAAAAATGAAAATAGATGCTTACAATCAACCTACTTTTAGAGCCGGAAGAAAAATGAAAGAAGCTTGTAATTAAAAGAAGTAACGTATTTACATTACTAATAATTTCCGAACCCCGTTACACGCTTGCGGGGTGACACTAGAAAAACCAGCTCATGCAATAATGCTCTGCAAAAGCCGGAATGATATAGAATACTTCTTAAGTACAATTCATAATGATATTACAACCATTGATAATTGAACGCCTAGAGTTTAACTTAAAACATAATAAGCTATACAATAGTTGGCTTATCGAAGCCGAAAATATAGAGCAAGCTTTAAAAGATTTAGAAGAGTTTATATATATTAAGCTTTTTAAGAATAGCATTCCTCTTGACAACAATCCTGATTATCATTTCATCGCTAGGGAAACTTCAGCTACATCTAATGCTAAAAATATTTCTATTGAACAAATAAGAAAATTACAAGACTTCTTAAGTAAAACTTCTGCAATTTCAGGTTATAAAGTTGCAATAATTTATTCGGCAGAGCTTATGAATTTGAATGCAGCGAATTCATGCTTAAAAATTCTTGAAGATGCACCAAAGAATAGTTACATTTTTTTAATTACTTCAAGAGCTGCAAGTATTATTTCTACAATTAGATCAAGATGTTTTAAAATTAATGTTAGATCATCTATCCATCATACTAAAAACGAATTATATTCCGAGTTTATTCAGTCGATAGCAGATAACAACACTTTAGATTTTATTCATCGCTTTACTACTAAAGACCGAGAATTATGGCTAGATTTTATTGATAATTTATTATTATTAATGAATAGAATCCTTAAAAAATCTGCAAACGTTAATATTGAACTTCTAGATTTGGAAAATAAGATTTTTAATAAACTATCAAATAGACACCCTTCATATTTACTGCAAAAATTTACCGACATAAAAAAGTTAATATATAATACCATTGATTATGATTTGGACTTAAAAACAAGTTATATATTAGTGGTGAATGAGTTTTCTAGTAATTAACACGATATCACTACGTTCCTTTCTATGTTATCCATAAAACAACAAAATATATTGAGATACTCCTTTTTTTTAATAGTTAATAGATATTCAAGATAGAAAGCGGCTTCCCTTTAGAATATAAATTTAATTTATGTTTTATTTTGACTATTATTCATTTACTCGTAGTATATATTAGGTTTTAGGAACTTTATAAATTAAATTATTTGCATGTTTAAAACTTTAACACAAAATTTAACGAAGATTTTTGATAAGCTAGTTAGCTCAGGCATTTTGACGGAAGCCCAAATAGATGCTGCTATGCGGGATATAAGAGTGGCTCTTTTAGAGTCAGATGTTGCATTACCGGTGATAAAAGATTTTATAGCGGAAGTTAAACAGAAAGCTTTAGGGCAGGAGGTTATTAAGTCTGTTTCACCTGGACAGATGATAATTAAAATTATCCATGAAGAGATGATTAATCTCTTAGCTTCAAGTAAAAGTGAGACAAAGCTAAATTTAAATTCAAAGCCGCCCGTAAATTTCCTAATGGTAGGGCTGCAAGGGAGTGGTAAAACTACGGCGAGTAGTAAGCTTGCTTTACGGCTTAGAAATCAAAATAAGAAAGTTTTACTTGTTTCTTTGGATACTTACAGACCGGCCGCACAAGAGCAACTCGCTATACTTGCAAACTCAGTACAGATTAATTCATTACCTATTGTGCAAGGTGAGAAACCCCTCGATATTGTCAAAAGAGCTATTGCCGAGGCTAAAATTTCTGCTTATGATGTCGTAATTTATGATACGGCAGGTCGTACACAAATTGATAAAGCGATGATGGAGGAAGCGCTTGCAATAAAAAAGATAGTGGAGCCTACAGAAACTTTGTTAGTAATCGATAGTATGACAGGGCAGGATGCAGTAGTTACGGCAAGTAGTTTTAATGAAAAGTTAGCAATTTCAGGATTAATTTTATCTAGAATTGACGGCGATTCCAAGGGTGGTGCAGCACTCAGTGTAAAATATATTACTAAAAAGCCGATTAAATTTTTAAGTAGCGGTGAAAACCTAATTGATTTAGAAGAATTCGATGCTGAACGTTTAGCTTCTCGAATACTGGATATGGGTGATATTATCTCTTTTGTTGAAAAAGCAGCTAGTATTGTTGATAGAGAAGAAGCCGAAAAAACGGCAGCTAAATTAAAAAAGGGTAAGTTTGATTTAAATGATTATCTTCAGCAAATGAGAAGTATAAAAAAAATGGGAGGTTTTGGAAGTATACTTAGTATGTTACCGGGTAGCGGTAAAATTATGGATCAAATAGATCAATCAAAATTAAATAGTAAAATAATTGAACATCAAGAAGCAATTATTTTATCTATGACGCCAAAAGAACGTAAAAATCCCGATATAATTAATGCTTCTCGTAGGAAACGTATAGCTGTTGGAGCAGGAACTACGGTACAAAAGGTAAATATTTTGCTAAAGCAATATAAACAAATAAGCGAGATAATGAAAAAAGCCAGTAAAATGAATCCTAAAAATCTATTACGTAGCGGAATTGGAAAATTGTTTTCTTGAATTTATATTATATCTACATTATGTCATTCCTGCGAAGCGGAAATCCAGTCAAGCATATAAAAACAAGTGTTTGTATGGTTATTTTATCAAGTATGTAACTTCTGTAGCAATATTGAAGTTATTTTTCTGGATTTCCGTCTACACGGGAATGACATCGAGTAGGTTTTCCGATCCATGCAACAATGCCGACTTGATTGCGGGATCCAGTTAAAAATACTAAAATTATATGGATCCTGTGGTCAAGCCACGGGGTGACCTTTTCCTTAAGTTGACACCCATGTGTCTTCGCAGGAATGACATCGACGGTTTTTTTTAAACTATCCAGTAGTATAATAAGTAACACATATTGACCTAGTATTAAATTTAATTAATTTTTAATTTCAAAGCATTTGCAAAAAATGTATAAATATTGATCAAATAATTGGCACTATCTTTTAAATCACTCCCACTATCTACACTTCCTAGAAAGTAAGTTTTAGTATTTGGGTTTTTCTCAAGCACATACTCAAAAATTCTTCCATGTCATGGGTGTATACGCTGCTCTAATACTGAAATCTGTAATTAACACAGCTTGGTATTTTTGCGTTAAAGATAAATTCTCTAGCGGTGCATATTTTTTGATATGTACTAAATCTTCTACTTTGGATCACTATATTCTGTATCCCATGAATGTCCTGCTCCGAATTCTTTATATCGTATCGTATCAAGTATCGGCACTTCACATGCTATAGCTCCAAATAAATCAGGACGCTGTGTCATTGCAACACTTACTAGCAATCCGCCGTTACTTCCTCCTTTAATTCCTAAATACTCAGGACTAGTAATATTTTGCTTTATTAAATCCTCTGCTACTGCAATAAAATCATTCAAGCCGGTTTGACGTTTTATTCCTTGAGTCGCCTTATGCCACTCAGGACCAAACTCTCCGCCACCTCTAATATTAGCAAGAACACTAACCCCGCCATGTTTAACCCATACTTCATTTTCCATGCGAGAGAAATATGGAGAGTTGATTACTTGAAAACCGCTGTATGCTTCAAGTAATGTTGGATTCTTACAATCTTTGTACCTTTTTTATAGACAATAAAATATGGTATTTTAACTCCATCCGAGCTTGTAGCTTCCTTTTGATCTACAACATAATTTTTGCTATCAAACGGATATAAAGGCTTTCTAATAACTTTTAATTCATGAGTTTTATCCCATAAATAGATAGTGGGAGGAACTATAGAATTTTCTATAGTAATTAATGCATCTTCTTCCTCATCATCAGACAACATACCAAAAATTGTATTTTCATAAGACAGTAAAGTTACCGGTTTTGTCCATTCATGATTTTCTAATGTAAATGTTACTACTTTTGAAAATAACATTCTCATAGCTAGTTAAAAATACCGTATCTTTAGTCATTCCTACAAAATACAATACTTCCCTCTCTGTTGGGGTAAATAATATTTTTAAGCTAGCTTTATCGCTATCTTCTTTTAGAAGATCAGCGTAGTGTATGGCAACAAGTGAACCTGCTCTATATTACTATCTTTAAATTGCCAATCGGAACGCAGTAGCCAAAATACATATGCTTTAAAAGAACCTTCAGGTATTGCATCTGATGGCATATTTATTTTTTGTAATTTTAAGCTCTCATCTTTAGTATCTAAAATATAATTATCGTAATTATAAAAAGCCTTATTTGCAGATATAAATATTAAAGATGAAGAAATATTATCGGTAAAAGCTTACTGGCTGATACACGTATATAATTCTTTGGTATTTCAAATAGTTTTTTGGCTTTCTCTATAGGTTCTCCTCGCTTCCATATGTAGAGCAAGCTAGGATATAAAGAGTCAGTCACTTCCTCTTGATGCAAAACTGGATAAATATAATAGTATCTTGATCAACCCAAGTAGGGACAGTAAATTTACCTTCTAGTAATTTCCCGCTACTTGTTTTTGGTTCAAAACCATTTTTTATAAAATCTTTTTCTCTAAATCCCATGCTCTAAAAAACATCTCATCCTTACCGCCACATGACATGGTAATTAAGAAACGATTAGGATTTTGAAAATAATCACTCCCACCTCTATAAATTACTTTTTTACCGAGTTTTTTGGATAATTTATCAAAATCGATTAGAACTTCCCACTTTGGTTTATCTTGCGAGTAACTCTCAACCAATGTCCTACGCCATAACCCTTGCGGGTTTTTATAATCCATCCAAAAATTATACACGTAACCTTTACGTATAGCACCAAAAGGAGTTTTTCTTTGATCATAGCAAACAGATTCTAGTTCTTTCTTAACTACCTTATAAGTAGGCATAGATTGGCAAGCCTTTGCTGTTTTATCAGTACGCTCTTTTGCCCATTTTAGAGCTTCAGTTTCTTCTAGATTTTTTATTATTTTAATAATATCTATTAAATTAAAAGCTTTATTTAAAGTTTTCTTTGAATTAGAATAGTGTTTTATCATACACCTTGAATAACATCAAAGAAAATGCTAGGTTTTGTGGACATTGCTAATTGATTTGCTATTTTGAGGTCTTTTTTAGCGAAAATTAATAAGATTTTTGTAGAAATAGTTATTCATATTTCAAAAAAATCGTATAATTTGTAGCAAAAAATAACCAAAATTAAATCTTTTTAGCAATGTCCACAAAACCTAAGTTAGCACTAGCAAAAATACAAAATATGAGAGTTATGGCTAATGATTTAAGTATTTATATTCATTGGCCTTTTTGTTTGTCCAAATGTCCGTATTGTGATTTTAATTCTCATATAGCAAGTACTATAGATCATAATCAGTGGTTTAAATCTTATGAAACTGAAATTGAATATTTTAAGGATATTATTCAAAATAAATATATAAAATCTATTTTTTTTGGGGGCGGTACTCCCTCTTTAATGCATCCTGTAATAGTTGAAGGAATAATAAATAAAATCAGTAATCTAGCAATTATTGATAATCAAACCGAGATAACTCTAGAAACTAATCCCACATCATTTGAAACTGAAAAATTTAAAGCATTCAAAGCCGCCGGAATTAATCGTATTTCAATAGGAGTGCAATCCTTAAAAGAGGACGATTTAAAAAAATTAGGTAGAACTCATGATTGTATGCAGGCCATTAAAACAATTGAGGCGGCAAATACGATTTTTCTACGAGTGTCATTTGATTTAATATATGCACGTAGCGGTCAGACATTAAAAGACTGGCAAGAAGAATTAAAACAAGCTATGCAGCTCGCTACCTCACATATTTCTCTTTATCAATTGACTATCGAAAAAGGTACGCCGTGTTATAAATTATTTAAGGAGGGTAATCTGATTTTGCCGCATTCAGATGCGGCAGCTGAAATGTATGAATGGACTAATCATTATCTAGAATCTAAAAAGTATTTTAGATATGAAATATCCAATTATGCTATGATAGGGTATGAATGTTTGCATAATTTAACTTATTGGAATTATAATAGCTATTTAGGTATAGGCCCCGGAGCTCATAGTAGAATCATTGAATCCTCAAGTTCGGTATCGGCAATTATGATGTGGCATAAACCTGAAAAATGGTTAGATGCGGTTAAAACAAAAAATGTTGGTATTCAAACTAATACTAAGTTAACACATCAAGAGATTATTGAAGAAATGCTAATGATGGGTTTACGCCTTAGCAAAGGTATAAATATTTCTACATTAGAGCAGAAATTAAACACGAAATTAGAGCATATTTTAGATATGAATAATCTTAAGCATTATCAAGCGTTAGACTTAATTAGACTAGATGAAAATATCTATCTTACCGACAAAGGTTTAATGCTGTATAGCTACATAGTACCTAGATTGATTATATGAAAATTATTCAAGTAATTTTAAAGTTTATAATTATTTTTATTATTGCTTCTATTCATGTTATGGAATGTAAACTTGAGTTTAAAAAAGATATATGTGAATGGTGTTGAGTATGATCACAAAGTCGAAAATCCAATTACACCGATAGCAAATGCTATTAAAGCAGATAATATTGATGAAGTAAAAAAATATTAGATTAGGGATATGGAGTAAATCAACCATACTTGGGCTGGACTCCTTTAGATTATGCTATATCGAATAATAATATAAAAATTGCCGATTTTTTATTAAAGTGTGGTGCACCTATGAATTTAATCCATATAAATATAGGATTTATGAAGCCGGAAATTGCCAAACTTTTAATTAATCAGGGAATGAGTCCTAATTTAAGATATGAAGACGGTATTACCGGAATGATGCTAGCCGCAGAAAGAAATAATCTTGATTTAATAAAACTTTTGCTTAAGTTAGGTGTTAATCCTAATGTTCAAAATTCTAAAACCGGAATGACTTCCCTTATTATGCATCATCATATCTTAATGTTGAACCTACTCGTATTTTATTAGAATATGGAGCGGATCAAAAAATTAAAGATTGCAAAGGAAAAAGAGCTTGAGATTAGATAGCGGTGGATGCTAATAGAACTTTACATGCTTCTGACGTAGAATACTATACTGCTTTATTTGTTGCTCCATTTAAAACTAAACTGAAAATTATAAAAGAAAGAAATAGCATAAAGACTCAAAACAAAGAAAAGCAATAAAAAAGCTGCTCAATTCTCACCGTTAAATTTTTGTAGCGTTTCTATTTATACTTTACAAGTTAGGATAAAAACCTATCTTAATTTTCTGCCTTATGTTCTATCTCTGTCATTGCAAGAAAATTGCATAGCAATTGACGAAGTAAGGAAGAGAAACAATTCTGATTTACAGAATTTTTTTATTATTTTTTGGGGAGTGCCATGCAGTCTACGACTGCGATGTTGTTAGCCCGATTAAGATATCTTGGTAGCTCACTTGATTTAATATATCTTTAAGGCTAATATATACTATAGGTAGATTCTCATGTCCTTTATGTACAATCCCCAAAATTAAGTAGTCAACTATAGGAGATAAGTTATCACTCTTCTTGGTCATTTGGACGGTATGCAGCATCTACATGCCAATCTCAATCATTATACGGCGATTGAAAGCTATGTTCATTATGCGAATTACGTCTTGGTGCTACTGCTCTAATAATATTCTTATCTTCTTTATATAATACAGGCAAACTACCAATTATCCCTATTACTCTATACATATGACAAATTAATTCTTCTATTCCGCTAATCTGTACCTCACCGTCATAGGGAGTCATTATATTATAATTTTTTTGATCGATATTTTTTATATGTATAATTTCTGCATTATTATTTACGGCATCTTTAATTTCTTTTGTATAATTTACATATTTTGTATCTACTAAATATAAATCTTTGTTTTCTTTCAACCAGCTAGTTAATCTAACGATTTTATTGTTTAAATTTTCTAATGTTGCTATACAAGTTTTTTCATCTAAAATTTTCCTCCAAACATCATAGCACGCATTATTATAGTCAATATTAGTATCTTCAATGATGAAATAATCCCCTTCTTCAAAAATATTCTAAAGTACCTATAGTATTAATATGAGTATCTTCTATTCAAAGTATGGGATGTACTACTTCAGATATTTTTTCTTTTGGGAATATTGCCTCTACTTTATTAGAATCACCTTGTAAAAATTCTATTCTATTATCTTCTTTTTGATAACTATATTTTAATTTCGCTTTTCCTTGGATTCCCGCTTTCGCGGGAATGACATAAAACGCATTTTTCAATTCAGACAACAATGCTTATAGTTGCTCGCAATGATAATGTCTGGTCTTAGTTAGCAATATCATTAAGATAAATATACTTCCTTATCTAAAGTATCTTCGCTGTTATCTATAATCATAGTAATTGTTGCATCGCCGGTAATATTGATAGTAGTACGTAGCATATCAAGTATTCGGTCAATACCAGCAATAATTGCTACTCCCTCTATAGGTAAGTGAACCGAAGAAAGAACCATAGGAAGCATTATCAAAGAGGCACCGGGAATACCGGCACCACCGATAGATCCAAGTGTTGAGGTGAGAATAATGACTAAATAGTCGTGAGGAGCAAGCGTTACTCCCATCATCTGAGCAAAAAATATGGTGGTAAGAGATAAATTTATAGCAAAGCCGTCCATATTAATTGACGCACCTATCGGAAGTACGAACGAAGTACTAGACTCTGAAATGCCAAGCTTTGCACGACAAACTTGCATAGTAGTTGCAAGAGTTGCCTTACTGCTTGAAGTAGAAAAAGCAAGTATCTGATACTCAAAACTTTTCTTATAAAAAGGTATAGGTGAAACACGACAGAATACACATATAAGTAAGCCAAAAACTAAATATTGGAATGTCATCGCCACAACTACCGCTACAACAAGTTTTGATAAACTAATCATTACCTCAACTCCCTGCATGCCTACAATCCAGCCTGTTAAAGCAAAAGCACCGTAAGGGGATAATTGAATAACAAACGATATCATTTTTAATATTAATTTTGACATTACATGAATTAAATCAGTAATAGGTTCACCGATAGATTTCATTTTGTTTAAGGTAATTCCAACAAAAATAGCAAAAAATACAACTTGTAAGACATCACCGTTTGCAAAAGCCCCAACAGCATTATCAGGGACGATATTTACAAAAAAATCAATTATATTAAATGAAGTTCTGTTTGTCGTTCCTGAAGAGGTGAAATCTATATGTACGCCTACTCCTGGCTTTAATACTAAGGCAACAGTGAGTCCAAAAACCGTGGCAAAAAAAGTAGTACCTAAAAAAGCGGCTACCGCTTTCATGCCTACTCTACCAAGGGCAGAATTATCATTCATACTAGTGATACCGGAAACCAAACTGAAGAAAATTAAAGGGGTAATGATCATTTTTATCAAACGTAAGAAAATGTCACCGATAGGTTTAATATAATTAACATATTGTGGTAAGTATATACCAAATATAATACCTAAGATTAACCCTAAGGTAACTTTTTGCCATAATTTCATAATTTACTTACTTAATTTTTAAATTTACTCAACTATAAGTTTGTTTATTATTTTGATTAATCCATTCTAAGTACTTTTGAAAGCCATAGTCAATATTTATTTTTATTATTTGTGGTAATTCATAATTATGAATTTCAAGGAGTTTATTTTCAATTTCATTATAATTAGAAGATTTTGTTTTAATTACAAGTCTATATTCAGTTTCTAAGGTTACTCTACCATTCCATCTAAAGTAACTTTTGACATCGTCAATTTGAATGCAGGCAGTAAGATTTAATTCTAACAAAACAGATGCTATTTTCTCGGCAATTTGGAAATCATTAGTAGTAGTTAAAATTAAACAGCAATCTTGCATGCCTAAACCTCAACAAAACAATTCGGTGTTTCATATAGTTTGAGGCTAGTTACGAAGAAGTTTTGACTTACGAAAAGTTTAGGAAAAATTTCATTCTTTAAATGCGTTGCTATATTTTCTGCGGTCGGGTTATTTTGCATGTAATATATTTTTTGACCGGTACAATTTTCTATTTGCTGCCCCATTTCCTTATCGTCTTGATGTAGGATTAAGCTATGATCAAAATTTTCATCAATCCATTTTTTAGCTAAATCCTTAATTAAACCAAAATCGATTACCATACCAAGTTTATCGGTTTTGTTTGCGGCTATAGCGATCTCAAGAACATAGCGATGACCGTGCAGGAATTGACATTTATTTTGATGTTCTATAATTCTATGTCCTGCATCGAACTCAATACGACGAGTACATTTTATCATTATTATATACTTCCTTTCTTTGAATGATTTTACTTTTTTTTCAAAGAGTAAAAACGGGACCACGTCATTGTGAGGAAAATTACGAAGTAATTGACGAAGCAATCTCAGGAGTTTGTTATGATTTCATGAGATTGCCACGCAGCCTACGGCTGCTCGCAATGACAATTTTTTACAAATTTAACAATAACTTTTCAGGATTCTCAATAAGCTGCTTAATTTTTACCAAGAACGATACTCCTTCTTTCCCGTCAATTATACGATGATCGTAAGATAAAGCTATATACATCATCGGACGTATTTCAATTTTACCGTCTATAACTACAGCTCTTTCCTCGGTTTTATGTAAGCCTAGAATACCTGATTGAGGAGGATTAATAATTGGTGTAGATAATAATGAGCCATATACGCCTCCATTAGAAATCGAGAATGTCCCACCTGACAAATCAGCCATAGAAAGCTTACCCTCACGAGCTTGTTTAGCCAAAATTCCTATAGTTTTCTCCACTTCGGCAAATCCCATTTTATCGGCATCCCTAACAACCGGTACAACAAGCCCTTGCTCTGTTCCGACAGCTACACCTATATCATAGTAATTTTTATATACTAAATCATCGCCATCTATTTCAGCATTTACCGACGGAATAAGCTTTAAAGCTTCAATTGTTGCTTTAACAAAGAAAGACATAAACCCAAGTTTCACAGCGTGCTTTTTCTCAAACTCTTCTTTATATTGATTACGCAAAGCAATTACTTTTGACATATCGATTTCATTAAAAGTAGTCAAAATAGCTGCTGTATTTTGTGAATCTTTTAAACGCTGTGCAATAGTTTTACGCAAGCGTGACATACGAACACGCTGCACTCTTTCTTCATTAGATTTACTTATTGCAGGAGCAGAAGTAGTCGTAGTGTTTATTGTTGCAAGCACGTCACCTTTGGTAATTCTACCGTCTCTACCTGTTCCTTTTATATTATTGGGGTCAAGCTTATTTTCGGTAACTAATTTTTGTACAGAAGGAGCAAGAGTATTATTAGCCACGGCAGGTTTTTCTGAAGTAGGTTGTGTTACTGCTTGAGCTTTAGCAGATTCATTATTAGTACCGGCAGTATTTGCAGATGCTCCTTCATTTATTTCGCCTATTTCTTCGCCAACTGCTACATTTGCACCGTCAGTTTTCGATATTTTACCTATAGTACCATTACAAGGAGCATTAACTTCTAAAGTCACTTTTTCGGTTTCGATTTCTAACAGTAATTCATCGGTTTTAACCGAATCGCCTTCTTTCTTATACCATTTGGCAATAGTTGCTTCCGTTATGGACTCCCCAAGCGACGGTACTATAATTTTAACTCTCATAATTTATTTTACTCCTATATTTGTATAGCATCGCCCTGTATAGTTTTATCGTCATTGCGAGAAGACGCTATAAGCGTCGACGAAGCAATCTCAGTCAAATTCCTGAGATTGCCACGCTCCTTTTAGTCGCTTGCAATGATGATTATTAGGCAATACCCTAAGAATCATATTCCCAATGCTGTCCTTAATAGCTTCTCTTGCTGTTTATTATGTGCTTGCAGCGAGCCTACTGCTGGAGAGGCTGATTCCTCTCTACCTACATATTTGAATTCATTTTTAATTCCTGCTTCTTTTAAAGCATCGTTTAAGTGAGCAACTATATAACACCAAGTTCCCATATTCTTTGGTTCTTCCTGACACCAAATAAATTCCTGCGTCCTATTATATTTTTTTAATAGCGATGCTACAAGTTTTTTTTCAAAAGGGTATAATTGCTCAAGCCTAATAATCGCTATATTACTGTTATTGCCACGCATTTCAAATAGATCGTAATATACCTTACCGCTGCATAAAATTACTTTAGTAATATTGTTTGTATCTACTTTAGTTACTTCATCTAAAACTGGTAAGAAAGTAGTATTTTCACCTAGCTCGTCAAGTTTAGATACGGCATATTTATGACGTAATAATGATTTCGGCGACATTACGATTAACGGTTTACGGGTATCATCAAGTATTTGGCGACGTAGCAGATGGAAAATCGAAGCAGGGGTAGTAGGGTATGTAACATACATATTATTCTCAGCCGCCAGTTGTAAGAACCTCTCAAGTCTTGCCGAACTATGCTCCGGTCCTTGTCCCTCAAATGCATGAGGTAACAAAACCACAAGCCCGCTCATACGAAGCCATTTAGTTTCGCTGCTTGAAATAAACTGGTCAAAAATAATCTGAGCTCCATTAGCAAAATCACCGAATTGTGCTTCCCATAAAACTAAATTTTTTGGGTTTGCGAGTGAATAACCATACTCAAAACCAAGCACCGCATATTCAGATAAATTACTATTGGTTACCTCGTATTTTGCTTGTTCTTTAGATAAATTATTTAGAGGTATATAGGTAGTACCATCAATTTGGTTGTGCAATACTGAATGACGATGCGAGAAAGTACCGCGTCCCGAATCTTGTCCGGTTAGCCTTATATTTGTGCCTGAAGCAAGTAAGCTTGCAAAAGCTAGCTGCTCTGCCGTCGCCCAATCAATAGGTTGATCAGCTGTTAGAGTGGCTTTTCGAGCTTCAAATAGTTTTACAAGTTTTGGATTAACGGCAAAATCTTTCGGTATTTCGCATAGTTTAGTGCCTAAATCGTGTAATGTTTTTTTACTGATACCCGTTATTGTAGCTTGTGTACGAGTACGAGAAATACCTTGCCATAATCCGCCTAAGAAATGTGCTTCTTGCTTATAACTTTTTGCCTGCTCATATTCCTTATCTAGTTTTGCTTTAAATTCTTCTTTTAACTTAGCAAAATAATTATTGTCGATTACACCGCTTTTTACTAACTCATTTGCGTAAATATTTCCAGGGGTCAGTTTGTTTTTAATAATGTTATACATCTTGCCTTGAGTATACATCGGCTCATCGCCCTCATTATGCCCATATTTACGGTAACAAATAATTTCTACTACAACATCCTTACCAAATTTCTGCCTGTATTCTACCGCAATATTGGTGGCTTTTAACACTGCTTCTATATCGTCACCGTTAACGTGTAAAATCGGGGCAGCTATGATTTTAGCAAACTCCGTAGAATATCTACTAGCTCTAGTATCTGCAGCGTTAGCCGTAAAACCTAACTGATTATTAATGACGAAATGCAATATCCCGCCGATATCATAAGCAGCTAAAGGTGACATTGATAGACTCTCGGCAACCACGCCCTGACCGCAAAAAGCAGCATCGCCATGCACTAAAATAGCTTTGACTTTGCTGCGTTTAGTATCTCCAAGAATATCTTGCTTTGCTCTTACTTTTCCTGCAACTATAGGATTTACCGCTTCTAAATGTGAAGGGTTATCAGCTAGCGACAAGTGTATTTTCTTATCCTCTAGAGTTCTATCGGATGAATAGCCTAAATGGTATTTTACATCGCCTGAAACATTTAGCTCATCAGGAAATACGCTGCCGCTTATGAAGCCAGCAATAACGGCTTTATATGGCTTACCTACTACTTTAGTTAGAGTGTTTAATCTCCCTCGATGTGCCATACCGATAACGATTTCTGAGACGCCCTGATGCATGGATAAATCTATAGCTTTACTCATAGCAACTATAGAAGCATCACCACCCTCAATGGAAAAACGCTTAGCTCCGGGAAATTTTGTATGTAAATACTGCTCAAACCCTTCTACTTCTACTAAATCATTTAAGATAGTTTTTTTGTCTTCAGAAGAAAACGTAACTTCGCTTTCTAGCTTATTATATAACCAGTTTTTTCCTGCTACATTTTCTATTTGCTCAAACTCTACACCTATAGAACCTGTATAAACTTTATCGAACTTGGTCACTAATTCAGATAATTTACAGTTCCAAGTACCGACAAATTCATCCGTAATATTGATATTTTCTTCTAGCTGACCGCTATCAAGACCAAAAGTTTCTATATTAAGCTTTAAATCATTTTTTGTTTTACGTGGCTCAAGACCAAGCGGATCAAGATTCGCTAAATAGTGAGCATGCTTGCGATAAGCATTGATCATTTCCTTAGCTTTTAAACTATTTAAGTCTTCAGAAGATAAATTATTATTTAACGATTCTTTTTTTATTTCATCAGGGATAATTATTTTTACCGTACTTTTATTGAGTAAAGTATTATTATCCTTAATGCCGGCAAAAAATTCTTGCCAAGTTTGATCAACCGAGGCAGGGTTGGCTAGATATTGCTTATATAGCTCTTCAACAAAAACAGCATTCCCGCCAAATAAATAATCTGTTGTTTTAAAGTCTTCTTCCATATTATTGTTTGTATTGTTTAGTTGTTGTCATAAGCCGTCATTGCAAGCGACTGCAAGGAGCGTGGCAATTTCAGCAATTCTTCCAAGATTGCTGCGTCAATTACTGCGTAATTTCCTCGCAACGATTTTATTACTATAAATACTTCCCTTCTAAATATCTTATATACACCTCAGGGCTGATTTTTTCCTCACCGCTAGCACTTTTTAATAAATCGGCTGAATTTTTTAACGAACCGAGATTTCTAAAATTCTTATTTAGATAATTATTTAGATTACTAAAATCACCCTTTAATATATCATCTTTTATATTTGAATGCATCTCTTTTACTTTTTTCATCACCATTGATGCGATAATTGCACCGTTTGTATAGGCGGGAAAGTAACCGAAATTTCCGTGTGACCAATGAATATCTTGAAGACAGCCGTTACTAAAACTTGCCGGTTTAACGCCTAAATATTCCTGCATCTTACTATCCCAACAGCTTGGTAATTCATCGAGATTCAAGTCGCCATTGATAAGCATTTCCTCTATCTCAAAACGTAATATTACGTGCATCGGATAAGTTACTTCATCTGCATCTACTCTTATAAAATCAGGCGTCACTCTTGTAATTTTTCTATATAAACTTGCTCCTGAATATTCTTCGCTTTTAACAGCAAATTCGTCTCTAAGTAATTTAGCTAAAAATTCGGTAAATTCTCTTGATCTACCTACTTGCATTTCCATAAATAAAGATTGGCTTTCATGGAATGCCATACCTTTAGCAAGCCCAACAGGCTGCCCTTTATACATTTCCGGTAGATTCTGCTCATATAAAGCATGTCCTGTTTCGTGAATAATTCCCATTAAACCGCTTATGAAATTATCTTTATCATACCTAGTAGTTAAACGTATATCGTTTGGAGTTCCACCGCAAAAAGGATGCGTCGATTCGTCTAATCGTCCTTTTGTTAGATCAAACTGCATAATTCCCATAATGCGTTTTCCGATACGCTTTTGCATTTCAGGAGCTAGTTTGCTCTGTTGTACTAGTTCTTTCTCGGTTTTCTGTTTTTCTAAAACTTTATTTATGAGCTGCGGGAGTTCTTTTTTTAGTACTGAAAAAACTTGTTTGATCTCGCTACTTTTTCTGCTTGGATCAAACATATCTATTAATGAGTCGTATAATCCGCAATTAAAAGCATCTGCTCGTACTTTAGCAACTTCTTTCGTATAATCTAAGACTTTTTGTAAGTGTGATTTGAATAAATTATAGTCGTTATGTTTTCTTGCTTCTTGCCAAACAAGTGCGGCTTTAGTAGTAGCTGCTACCAATTTCTTTTGTAGCTGTTCGTCAATACAATTTGCATCTGTTACTTTTCTCTCAATCTCTCTAATATTACCATTCTGCCATTCATCAAGGTTCTTTGATTCTTCTTTTGCCTTGCTAAGTAGCTCCTTTAGAATAGGAGATTTGAGCATAGAATGAACTAGCGACGTTAAAGTTACTATTTCGTTTGTCCTACTCTCACCTGAACCCATAGGCATATTTACGTCAATATCCCAGTATAATATGCTCAAGATATTATTAAAATGTGAGATGGTTGCAAATTCGTTTTCTAATTTTGTGTAGTTGTTGTTCATATGTTCCCTATTATGTCATGCCCGCTTTCGCAGGAATGACATAAAAACCGTACCGCTAGTGCCTATTACAAATGCAACAACTCCTTTGCTGCTTTTAAACTTGCTTTGGTGATTGTTTTACCTGAAATCATGCGGGCGAGTTCCTCCTGTCTTTCAGCTAAATTTAAAGCTTTTACCGTTACTTTCGTTTCTTTCTCTAGCTGTGTTTTCTCGATTTTTATATGCAAATCCGCTTTACCTGCTACTTGCGGCTGGTGCGTAATAACTATTACTTGAGTAACGCTACTAAGTTTTTTTAATCGTTCACCTACTTTATCTGCGACCTCTCCGCCAATCCCGACATCTATTTCATCAAATATAATAGATGGTTTTACCATTTTATCAAACAAAGAAGTTTTTAAAGCTAACATGAATCTTGATAATTCACCGCCGGAAGCGATTTTATTAATTGCTGCAGCTGCCGTTCCCGGGTTAGTAGACGCTTTAAACACAATATCGTCATTACCGTCGGCTGTTGGTTCTTTAGCATTTATCTCAATCTCAAAAATTGCTTTCGCCATTTTAAGCTGCTTTAGCTCCTGATGCAACGATTCTTCTAGATGTTTTGCAACAATAAGACGCTTTGCAGATAAATTACTCGCTAGTTCATAATATTTTTTCTGCAGTAGTACTTCTTGAGCTTTCAACTCATTACTATTTGCTATTTTGTTTTTTAATATACTGAGCTGCTCTAAAGATTTATCTAAAAATACACCTAACGCATCAGCAGGAACATTATATTTACGGCTAATAGCTTTTATTAAAAATAATCTTTCTTCTGTTTCTTCAAGATTATATTCCTCATAATTGAAACTATCTAACAGATTTGATAATTCTTGGCGTGCTTCTTCTAGATTATTATAGGCTTCCTCTAAACTTGTAATGATAGCTTCAAAACGCTCATTGTTGCCTTGCCTTGCTAATAATTTCTCTGCTCTATTAATCGATGTATTTATTTCAGGGTTATTAATCTGTTCTAGAAT
This sequence comes from Rickettsia sibirica 246, assembly GCF_000166935.1. NCBI lineage: Bacteria > Pseudomonadati > Pseudomonadota > Alphaproteobacteria > Rickettsiales > Rickettsiaceae > Rickettsia > Rickettsia sibirica. The sequence goes on along the minus strand of NZ_AABW01000001.1, from coordinate 427,433 downwards.
ATCTTTTATTAGCTGTAAATCCTTATCTTTATTTTGCAAATCTTTTCGTAGATTTGCTAATTTTTCTTCTTCACCTGTTTGAATGTTCAGTTTAGTTAATTCTTCCGTTGCAAAGCTCAAATAATCAATTTCTTGTTCTATAGAATTTTGCTTAAGTGTTATTTCGGCCATTTCTTTCCGAGTATTTTGCCAAGCCTGATAGCATTTGGCAAGCTCCGCTCGAAAGTCCAAAAGATTTCCATAACTATCTAAAATATCACGCTGCGTATTTGCTTCTAGAAGAGAAATATTATTATTTTGTCCATGAAGCTCGAATAAATAAGTAGCTAATTGCTGCATAAGAGCTTTAGTAACCACTTGATTATTAATGAAAAAATTTTTTCGTCCTTCGGCTTTTTGCAGACACTTTACAAACAATAACTCTTCAGGTTCAATAAAATTTTGAACCAGAAAATTTTTTATTTCTTCATTTAAAGAGAATATTATATTAACAACAGCGTAATCTTTTCCACGCTTTATTATATTATTTGAAGTTTTATAACCTAAGCAAAATAAAATAGCATCAAGTAAAATAGATTTACCGGCTCCCGTTTCACCGGTAATAACACATAAACCTTTATTAAACTCAATTTCCAGCTCGTCTATCAGAATGAAGTTCTTAACTGAGAGACTGTAGAACATATGCCGCTTAATTTTGGTGGTTCTGAACTAGCCTGTACGCATAACTATACCATTGACTATCAGGATAGTTGTAACCTAGCACTGAGGCATATTTTTTTGCTTCATCCGGAAGTCCAAGCATCATATAACTCTCGGCTAAACGGTAAAGAGCTTCTACCGAGTGAGAAGTAGTTTGATAATTATCAATTACCTCTTCAAATCTATTTATAGCTGCCATCGGATTCTTTTTCTTTAAGTAAAAGCGACCTACCATCATCTCTTTACCTGCTAAATGATCGTTTACTAGGTCAATTTTTAAAGATGAATCAATAGCATATTTAGTATTTGGGAATTTTGCTATTACGTCTTCAAAACTATCTTTAGCTAGGAAAGTTCTAGATTGATCATGATTTACGTCTGAAATTAACATATAATATGATAATGCTTTAAGGTAATATGCATAAGCAATGTCAACATTTGCAGGGTGCAACTTAATGAACATATCAAGCACATCAACCGCTTCTTCATATTGAGCGGCGAGAAATAAAGAATAAGCCTGCATCAATTCGGCTTGCGGCGTCATTTCATTACCTGGATGCTGGTACAATACTCTTCCGAATTCTTCTGCAGCGTTCTTATATTTTTTCTTTTCCAATAAGGTAATACCTTCATTATAAAGGGTAGCGATAGGGACTACTATGTCATCACTGTTTTTTTTGTTTTTGCACCCGCCTAAAACTAACCCTATAACTAAAAGGGTACTCAATAATTTTGTTAATTTCATAAGAACTTAAATTCAGTTAATAACTAAATATACATATAGGCTTACAGAATTTCAAGGATTCAATTTAAAATCTCACAAACTTATAAATTAGACCTATTCAGAAACTCGTTTATAGGGAGGAATTTGAGGGAAACACAGAATGCAGAATCGCAGCGTACACTTGTACGTAAGGATTCGAGTACCGGATCGACGTACACATTACCCCTAGAAGAATAGGTCTATATTCTTGGACTTATTTCTCTACCCAATGTCCTTTATCATTTTTATGGTATTTTTTTCTACGGCCGACCATGCTACTTTATGTGCAACTGTCTCTCTAGAGTCATTTCCACGTCTTTTATCGGCATCCTTATATGGTTCAAATGCCATGATTAAAAGCTTCGCGATAAATATCCTTAGCATGGTTCGGAAGATGATTTTTAACTGAATCAGGTAAATCGTTATTATTCTTATAAGGCATAAAAACCTCCGGTAATATTATGCAAATAATATTTTTTATAATATTGGAGGTTTCATTGCTATAGGAAAGGTAAATAAAAATTACGACCACAGACTTTTCATTTTATTAAAAAAGCTGCCGTCATTTTCTTTTTCATTTATGGATTCTTTTTTGAATTCTTCTAGTAATTCACGTTGTCTTTTAGATAAATTTTTAGGTACTTCGACATGAATATGCGTAAGCATATCACCCCTAATAGTTGATCTCATTTTAGACATACCTTTGCTGCGTAGCCTTAATTGATCACCGTTTTGTGTGCCTGCAGGAATTGTTAAGTTTACTTTTCCGCCTTCAATTACCGGTACTTCTATCTCTCCTCCAAGAGCAGCATTCACAAAACTAATAGGTAGTTTACAATGTAGATTTGCTCCGTCTACTTTATAAATATCATGTGGTTTTATTGTTATATCAACGTATAAATCACCGCTATTACCGCCTCTAATACCTGCTTCCCCTTCTCCGGTATGTCTTATTCTAGTACCGTTTTCAACACCGGCAGGAATGTTTACCGATAAATTTCGTTGTTTATGGTAACGTCCCATGCCATGACATTTCTTGCAAGGATTTTTTATAATGTGTCCGTTACCTTGGCATTTATGACAAGCTTGTTCGATCGTAAAGAATCCTTGCTGCATTCTAGTCGCTCCAACACCGCTGCAAGCATCGCAAGTAGTTACGGTTTCACCTTTTTCAGAACCGCTACCGTGACAAGTATCGCATTTTACTGCGCTAGAAAAGCTAATATTTTTTTCTATACCGTGAAATGCTTCCTCTAGGTTAATTGTCAGATTATATTTTAAATCTGAGCCTCTAACTTTAGCTGAAGTTGGGCGTGATGATCTTCTGCTGCCTCCCATAAAGTCGCTAAAGAAGTCACCGAATATGTCGTTAATGTCAGGGTGAAAACCGCCATGATTTCCTCCTCCCCCTCGTGATTGTTGATTTTGAAAAGCATCGTGTCCCAAACGGTCATAAGCAGCTCTTTTTTGCTCATCTTTTAGAACATCATAAGCGGCATTGATTTCTTTAAATTTCTTTTCAGCATCTTTAGCATCAGTAGTATCAGGGTGATATTGCTTGGCTAGCTTGAGGTAGGCTTTTTTAAGGTCAGCTTGGCTAGCTGTTTTACTAACCCCTAGTATTTGGTAATAATTTTGTGACATAAGTTAATTTATAAAATGAGATTGTAACGTCATTACGAGGAAAATTACATAGTAATTTGACAAAGCAATCTCAGGATATTTAACGAGATTGCCACGTCGCTTCGCTCCTTGCAATGACGAAATTACTTCTACTTCTTCTCTACATCTTGAAAGTCGGCATCTACTATTTTTTCATCATTAGTGGCACTTTCTGCAGCAGGTTGGCTCTCGCTTTGTGCTTTATACATCGCTTCACCGATTTTCATGCTAGCTGCAGTTAAACTTTCGGTCTTTTCTTTAATCAAAGCAGTATCTTCCGACTCAAGCACGGCTTTTAAAGCGGCTAGTGCTTCTTCAACAGCTCCTTTATCGTCTGATGATAATTTATCGCCATATTCTGTAAGAGTTTTTTCAGTAGAATAAACTAAACTATCGGCAGCATTTTTTGCTTCAATAAGTTCCTTACGCTTTTTGTCTTCATCAGCATTTTGTTCGGCATCTTTAACCATTTGTTCAATTTCCGCATCGCTAAGACCACCGGAAGCTTGAATAGTTACTTTCTGCTCTTTACCGCTTGCTTTATCTTTAGCTGAAACATGCACTATTCCGTTAGCATCAATGTCAAACGTTACTTCTATTTGTGGCAAACCTCTTGGTGCAAGAGGTATACCTTCGAGATTAAACTGACCAAGTAATTTATTATCTTTTGCCATTTCACGTTCACCTTGGAATACTCTAATAGTTACGGCATGCTGGTTATCATCAGCAGTTGAGAATATCTGACTTTTCTTAGTAGGTATAGTGGTATTACGATCAATTAATCTTGTAAATACGCCGCCAAGAGTTTCAATGCCAAGGGATAGAGGTGTAACGTCTAATAATAATATATCCGTTACTTCTTTATTAAGTACTCCGCCTTGAATAGCAGCACCGAGAGCTACAACCTCATCGGGATTTACGCCTTTATGCGGCTCACGTCCGAAGAATTTTTTTACGGCTTCTTGTACTTTCGGCATTCTAGTCATACCGCCTACTAATATTACTTCTTGAATATCAGAAGCTTTAAAACCTGCATCCTGTAATGCTTTACGGCAAGGCTCAATTGTTTTTTCAATTAAATCATCTACTAATTTTTCTAGTTCAGCTCTAGTAAATTTAATATTTAAGTGTTTTGGACCGCTACTATCAGCCGTAATATAAGGTAAATTAATATCGGTAGTTACTGCAGAAGATAGCTCTTTCTTAGCTTTTTCCGCGGCTTCTTTCAAACGTTGAAGTGCTAAAGGATCTTTACTTAAATCTATACCGTTTTCTTTTTTGAATACATCTATTAAATGGTTTAATATTCTTGTATCGAAATCTTCACCGCCAAGGAATGTATCGCCGTTTGTTGATTTCACTTCAAAAACACCGTCAGCGATCTCAAGAATTGAAACATCGAATGTTCCGCCGCCAAGATCGTATACTGCAATAGTTTTACTTGCCGATTTCTCGAAACCGTAAGCAAGAGCTGCAGCAGTCGGCTCGTTGATTATTCTAAGGACCTCAAGACCTGCTATTTTACCGGCGTCTTTCGTTGCTTGACGCTGTGCATCATTAAAATAAGCAGGTACGGTAATTACTGCTTGTGTTACTTTGTCTCCTAAATAATTCTCAGCAGTTTCTTTCATTTTTTGTAAAATGAATGCACTAATTTGACTTGGTGAATATTTATTATTATCCGCTTCGACCCATGCATCCCCGTTATCGGCTTTAACTATATTATACGGTACAATACCTTGGTCTTTCCTAACCATAGGATCGATAAAATTTCTACCGATTAATCGCTTTACCGCATATATAGTATTGCGAGGGTTAGTTACTGCTTGCCTCTTAGCAGATTGCCCGACTAATTTTTCGCCGTTTGCAAAAGCTATTATTGACGGCGTAGTTCTTTCACCTTCTGCATTTTCTATTACCTTTGGTTCTTTACCTTCCATGACCGCAACACAAGAGTTGGTAGTCCCAAGGTCAATACCTATTACTTTTCCCATAAGATTCCTCGTTTTCTTTTTTTATTTTATTATGACTTTTGATTTGATATAGTGCGGCTTAAATGATTTTACAAGAGGTGACAATGAAAAAACTACCGATTTTACTAAAACTTTTATTTATTATTAATTTAGTTTTCCTAAATAATATAGTTTTAGCATCTAGCGAAACAAGCACTATTATATTTGAAAAAGCAAAGAAAGCAATCGTAACGATCGATACTAGAATTGCCGTATCGGCATATGACGATACAAGTAGTTGGACTGGAACGGGATTTATCAACGATAAGAACAACGGTTATATAATTACTAATACTCATGTTGTCGGCGGTGCGTCTATCGGAACTTATTTTGTTACTTTTTATAACGGTGAGCAGGCAGAAGCAAAACTTATCTATTACGATATTTGGCAAGATTATGCCGTTTTAAAAGTAGAGAGTAAAGATATACCGGCATCAGCAACGCAAATATCTTTTGCAAGCGAATTGCCAAAATTAAATCAAAAGGTTTTTGTAGTCGGTAACACAGAAGCAAAAGGTTTTTCTTTCCATACCGGTTATTTGTCTGATCTTTATAATATTGAAGGTTTAATGCCGCAATGTACTTATGTTATTAATTTAAATACTACAGGAGGTGCTAGCGGTTCACCGGTATTAAACGATAAGATTGAGGCTATAGGAGTATTATATGGTGGCGGTAAAACTCATTCTCTAGCGCTGCACGGTGATTATGTAGCTCGCACTTTAGAAAGTTTAAAGAATAATAAACAACCAGGCAGAAAACATATAGGAATAATAAGTGAGTTATATTCTTTAAATAAAGCAGTGAGACATCACAATTTCCCTAAAGAAGAAATGGATAAATATATAAAGAAATTTCCTGATAGTAGAAATAGAGTGATAAGTATTAAGGCAGTTCTAGCCGGATCACCTGCCGCAAAATCTTTAAAAGCCGGTGATATTATTTGGGCAGTTAATGATAAGGAACTCGGCGGCAATCTAGCATTATTTGATAGAGAAATGGATAATTTCAAAGGAATAGCTATTAAACTTACTATATTTCGTGACGGAAAAAAGCTAGAACAAGCAGTAGATTTATATGATGTGAACAATAATAAAATCGCTAAAATGATAAATTTCGGCGGTGCAGTATTTTTTGAAGCCGATGATTATTTTAGTAATAAATCAGGTATTCCTCTTAAAGCTCTAAGTATAGCTTCCGTTCAATCCGGTAGTAGCTTTAGCTCTATACCAACGTTTTTTACTAAAGATTATAAAAATGTTTATAGATTGCAAATTTTTGAGATGAAAGATTTAGCTTTAAGTAATCTTGAGGATTTGGTGAAATTCTTGCCTGCTATTACTAAAGAGAAGTTTATAACGGTTAGATTTAGAAATTATCAACCTTATTATGCTAATTTCGGTTATAATGAACTTATCTCGTCGCATGATGATATGATTGCTGATGTAACTCTAGATTCTATAGATACTAAGCCTTATATATTAAAGTATAATACTATTTCTCATGATTGGGATATGGAAAATATAAAACTTCAGTAACTAATGACATTGTGATAAATTAACAATTCTTAATCGATGAAGTAATATATAATTCAACTTGGTTTGTTGCGTTATTATTCTTAATTTTATAATCTTATATTTTAGGAGAATTGCAAATTAGCTCAGAGTAGTTCGCCAACTAGGTCATTTTTGAGTGGATTGATAAATATTCTTTATGTTATTCCTGCAAAAGTGAGACAGCATTGTTGCGTGGATACATACTAAAACCGTCATTGCGAGCAGCCGTAGGCTGCGTGACAATCTCATGAAATAATAACAAACTCTCCTGAGATTTTGCTTCGTCAATTGCTATGCAATTTCTTCGCAATGACAGAAAAAACGCCCCTTACTCACCACCTAAGAAACATAGCTAATTAACAATTTCTCCTAAAATAATTAATACATTTAGGAGAATTAATGACTAAAGAACAAATACCTACAGTAGATAAAAAGATAAAACAAAAAACATCTTTTTTTAAGTTTTTTACAAAAAATAGTAATAACTCTAATACTCAGAATTCACTAACATCACCACGTTCAGATGATGATATAGAGAGGGATGTTTCTAAAAAAGAAGCTTCTTAAGAAAATTCAAAGCATTAATAGACAAGAATGATGAAGCTGCACTACACTTCTATTTGATAAAAATAATAATTATATCTTACATGATGCGGTTGAGGATAAAACCTTAGTTGAAAAAATATTAGAATTAGCTAAATACGTAACAAAGATAACCTATAACGATTCAACAGTATTACATTCAGCAGTTACAGGAATTGCTAACAAAGAGATTATCAAAACTTAAAAAATCCTTATTTAGTAATGATCAAAGATGCTTCAGGTCTTACTCCATCATATTATAATACTAGTAAAGAAATATTAGAAATATTGCAAAATTGTGAACGAGATATTATAAGACCGGCTTAATATAGAACCATGGCATGGTTGGGTAGAAGATAAAATATTTAGAGATGATATGTCTATAATCGGAAAAAATAAGCACACAATAATGGAGCTTGTATAAAAATTTTGTAAATTATCGGACAAGCATCTTCCTTGTAAATTTAACATAAAGTATTAGATTTGCAAGGAAGATATAGAGAGTTCTTTAATAAAAAACGGTAAGTATGTAAAACTTACCGATTAAATTTAAAGCTTAAAAGATTATAATTCGGTGATAGGGATATAATTGATATTTCCATCTTCTCCTATCAATGGGTAATACTCTGTTTGAGGGTTATAAACATCATAACTAATTGATGTTTGTAATGATAGTTTTTGTGCTAATATTATCAATTTTTCTTCATATAACTCAAAAGACTTTTTTAAATCCTCTTTTGTAATCTTTACAGTGTTAGCTTCATCTGTATTTACTTTGAGCGTTTCAATATTTTCTGTTAAGTTATATTTTGTTAAGGTTACTTTTTCTAGTAGGAGAAAATATGCTCTTATTTTTACCAATGCTGTGTGTATGTATATTGGAATACTTAGAACAACTTTATATAATAACATCTAATACCTTAAAAATTTTGAAGTGGCAGCATACAAGCCTCACTTATTAATGTCAACATAAATTAACATATTATTATAATTTTCTTTCACAAAATCGAAATAAACTGTTATTAATATAAAAAAACCAATCTTAATCTAATATATGCGTTCTTTATTTGTAATAATTATATTCTTTCTAATGAGCAGTTGTAATTTAAAACCGGTATATAGTGAAAAATACAGTAGAAATAATGATTTAGAAGCTATTGAAGTTGAACCAATTCGAACAATTGAAGGGGCTGAGTTTTATCATCGTTTAACTAGTATTTTACCTCAGAAAGCACAAGCAAAATATCTGCTTAAAGTAAAGCTTATCACAACAACTATGCCTGCTACTATTGAAAAAAACTCCAATGTTTTAAGGGAATATATTAATCAATTAGTTAGATATAAATTAATTGATATAGAAAGCCAAAAGGTTTTAATTGAAGAGAAGTTTTACCAAAACACGTCATATAATGCTATTTTTACACCATATGCGACAAATGTTGAAAGAGATAAAACAGAAATAGACTTGGCATATCAAGCAGCAGAAGAAATTCGTAGCAGATTAATTTTATATTTTACACGGAAATAGTTAAGTTATGAAATTTTATTTTTCACAAATAGGTAGATTATTTGAACTAATAACATCCGGAAAGATTAGAGCTCTTTTACTATATGGTCCTGATAAAGGTTATATAGAAAAAATTTGTAAGCATTTAGTACAAAGCTTAAATATGCTACAAACTTCTATAGAATACGCAGATCTTAATATTTCATCTTTAGAAATATTACTTAATTCGTCTAATTTTTTTGGTCAAAAAGAATTAATTAAAATTAGATCGGTTGGGAATTCAATCGATCAGAATTTAAAAACAATTCTAAACAGTGATTATATAAATTTTCCTGTATTTATAGGTGAAGAAATGACTTCTAGTGGGAGCATTAGAAAGTTTTTTGAAACGGAAGAATATTTAGCAGCAGTTGCTTGTTATCATGATGATGAAGCAAAAATTGAACGAATTATTTTAGGTAAAGTAGAAAAAACTAATAAAGTTATAAGTAAAGAAGCTATCACTTATTTAAAAGCTCATTTAAAAGGTGATCATGATTTAATTTGTAGCGAAATAAATAAATTAATATATTTTGTTCACGACGCACGCGAAATTACTTTAAACAACGTTCTAGAAGTTATAAGTAGCGAAATTACGGCAAACGGCAGTGATTTAGCAATGTATTTTTCAAAAAAAGATTATAGTAATTTTCTGCAAGAGCTTGATATATTAAAAAAACAAAATATCAATGAAGTTTTAATTATTAGAGCATTAATAAGGCATTATTTAAGTTTATATATAGTTTTGTCGAAAGTAAAAAACGGTGAGCGTTTGGAACTCGCAATAAAATCATTATCACCACCGATTTTCTATCAGTATATTAATGATTTTACGAAGATAGCAAACGGTCTTAGCCTCACTGAATGTCTAAAGACTTTAAAAGTGCTACAACAGGCAGAAGTGGATTATAAGTTAAATCCTGCTAGTTTCGATTTATTCCAAAGTATACTCCAAAGTAAATGAAGAGTAGACGAAGTTTAATTTGGAAAAGAGCAAGGAGACTATAAGGCGAGGAGCGGAGCGTATACTTAATACGTGAGCACCGTAGCTCTTATAAGATGACGTAGCCAATTTTTCAAATTAAACGAGTATACATTATGCCTAGACCTGATTTTTCTGACCCTGACAAACAAATTCACGAGATAATTAGAGTTAATCATGCCGGAGAATATGGTGCAAAAAGAATTTATCAAGGACAGCTAAAATATATTAAATCTCAAAATGATCGTATATTGATTAAAGAAATGCTTGACCACGAAGAAGTGCATTTAAATTATTTTGAAAAAAAATTACTGGAAAAAGAAGTGAGACCCACGTTTTTATTATTTTTTTGGCATCATTACGGATTTTTACTTGGTGCTTTATCTTCCTTGATGGGAATAAAAACGGCGATGCTTATTACCGAGAGTGTAGAAGAAGTAATAGAAAAACATTATGAACAGCAAATAAATTATTTAGAAAATAAAAATGTTGAGCCAGAATTATTAAATAATATTATTAAATTTCGACTTGATGAAATTGAACATAAAAATATTGCTATAATGAATGATAGTACTGAGGCAATATTTGCAGAAATAACTAGTAAAATAGTGAAGATAATTTGTCGTATCTCTATAATTTTAAGTAAGAAAATTTAGAGTTAACAACTTAATTAGTTAAAAAATCTAGAAATATTTTACTTCTAAGATATTAAGAAGATAATAAAAAAACATTAGTAATATTATTAGAAATGGTGATGAAAAGAAAAACTTTTTTTAAAGTTGTTCTTTATTTTTTGCATTTGTATTTTTTAGAATTAATAAATAAAGGGGCCAGGGGTTAAGATCTGTTGCTGTAAGACAACAACCTCCATTATACTTCATGATTTTACTCACTTGTAATAATAGACTCCTGGCATAACTTAATATTAAGTTTTGACAGATTGGTCTTGCAACAATGGAGTTTAAACATTATTAGCGGTCTATATATTAGTTGAATAATATAAAGAGTCAAGAGATTTTAGTTGTCATTGATAATAAATAATGTAATTCTGAGTTGGGGGTATATTTTCTATATAATCTCCTTCTAGCATTTGCTTTTACATCAATAATAATTTATATTTACTTTCACTCATGCGAATAGCAGATTACTTTTGTAGTTTGTTATTGGTGATAATTAGGAAATATAAAATAACAATATGTAACAATATGAGTCAAAAGATAATTTTAAATAATTCATATTCTATTACTAAATCGCACTTATTCCATATAGTAGACCCAAGCCCTTGGCCCGTCCTAACATCTTTTGCTTTACTTCTTTTGGTTATAGGCGGCGTCTCGTTCATGCATGGATACAAATTTAATATATATATTTTATCTGCAGGGATTATTTCAGTAGGTTACTGTTTATATTCTTGGTGGAGAGATATAGTGAAAGAAGGAATAGTCGAACATCAGCATACTAGTCCTGTTAGAAAAGGTTTGCAAATAGGTATGGCGTTATTTATCTTAACGGAAATAGTATTTTTTGGTGTATTTTTTGCTTCTTTTTTTAAATCAAGTCTATCACCCGTAGGTCTTTTAGACGGTGTATGGGTTGTAAAGCAGGGCATTTGGCCTCCACCTACAATTAAAACTTTTGAGCCGTTTGATATTCCTTTTATCAATACTTTAATACTACTTTTATCAGGTACGACCGTTACTTGGGCTCACTACGCCTTAGAAGAAAAAAATCAAAAAGATTGTGTAACTGCACTTGCTCTTACCATATTGCTTGGAATATTTTTTACAACTATGCAGGCATATGAATATTACCATGCGGCGTTTAAATTTACAGATGGTATATATGCTTCTAATTTTTATTTAGCCACGGGTTTTCATGGAGCTCATGTAATTATAGGTACTATATTTCTAATAATTTGCTACTTTAGAGCAAAAAGAGGAGATTTTACTACAGAAGGTAATGGACATTTAGGGTTTGAATGTGCTGCATGGTACTGGCATTTTGTAGATGTGGTTTGGTTATTTTTATTTACGTTTGTTTATATATTTGGAAGTTAAATTATACTATATGTGATTATAATGTTACTTAAAATAAGTGTTTTTAAAATATTTTTGCATATTAATTAAAATTGCATATATTTAGGAGTTGATTTATATATAAATAAATTATACATTATTTTTTAAATGCTAATTATTTTATTGAGGTAAAACATATGAACTTTCCTATTCGTAAATTAAACGAAGAATTAATCGATTATAATCTATCATTACGCATATTATTTACTATTCTAAGCGTGGCTATTATTATGGTAGCTTTTGATAGCTTAGGTGGTACTGTCGGCGATCCTGTAGGTGAGGCATTATGTAAGTTAATTAAAGTATTCAGAGGCAATACTGCAAAAGGTATAGCTGTTGTCGGTATAATTGTTCTGGGAATTCAAACATTAAGAGGAAAATTGCAGTGGGAAGTAGCTTTAGTGGTAGTTACTGCAATCATTATATTATTTAAAGCTCCAGATATTGTTAATATGGTATCAAGTGATAATAATAGCTCAAATTGTGGTGTTTCCTAATACACAAAAAAATTATTATATCTTTAGTAATACCCATAAGCTTCGGCTTATGGGTATTTTTATTTTTAAGTGATGTTGTTGCATAGCCCCTATGTCATTCCTGCAAAGGTAGGGACAAGACAACCTTAATATAGGTTACATATTTAATAAAAATAAACGTATAAAAACAAGTTTTTATATGTTTTACTGGATTCCGCCTACGTGGGAATGACATCAATTGCCTTTATACTCAGGTCAACAGCAACATTCGTACAATACTCAATAGTGTTTTAATTGTTTTGATGGATCACGTGGTTAAACCACGGGATGACAGTAGATTTTGTTGGTCTATGCAACAACATCCTCACTTAAATAAAAGTCCTAATCTATTACCTATAACAATATCAATATATTTTGCTGTGATAGGGATCCCTTCAATATTCATTTCTAGATATATTGCTTGTTTTGCAGGGATTTTTGTTTGTAGTTTTGTAATTGATACATATTCATCTAAAGCTTGATTATTAGTATCCATTACTCTTACTTTGATTATAGGATCGGAAATTAAATAATCAGACTCATTAGATAATTTATAAAATATCTTCATACCGCCTATATGACGAGATTTGCCTAAATTAATTTCTTCTATCTTTAATTGATCATATTTATCTAAGAATTTAAAGCTATCTATTAGTAATATCACTAAACAAAAAATTATAAAGCTAGTCCATAATATTGAAAATATATTATATTTTTTCTTAGCAGGAATATACGGTAAAATAACCGGCACATTAGCATTGTAATGATTTTTAATAGGAGTTTTAATAGTTCCCGTGTTTACTTTATCTTTAAAGTCATTTAATGTACTAGTATTATAGTCTAATTTCTGATACCACAAATGGCTACATTTGGAACATTTTACTCGTCGTCCGTTAATACCTATTTGATTGCTTGTAACAATAAATCTTGTTTGGCAATTTGGGCAAGTAATATGCATAGTTAATTATAATTATTATGTTTGACTTTCATGATAATCTCATTTATTATTTTTGGCAATAAATTTGGCAATAAAACAGTTAAAAGATATGTCCTCTCTTATTAAAGAAATTGAAGAAGCTTGGCAAATTAAGGACAAACTTCTTCAAGATTCTTCAAAGCTTATAACATTAAAGCAAACTCTTAATGATAGTATAGAAAGCTTAAATCAAGGTACGATTCGTGTGTGTGAAAAGCAAGAAAATAGTTGGCACGTTAATGAATGGGTAAAGAAAGCTATATTGCTATATTTTATCACTACGGAATCACAACTTTATAATAACAATTATAATAGTTGGTATGACAAAGTTGGTCCTAAATTTTCTGCAGATACTGATAAAAATACATTCAAAGAAGCAGCTATACGCAAAGTGCCCGGAGCTGTTGTTAGAACCGGTACTTATATAGCTAAAAATGTTGTAATTATGCCTTCTTTCATTAATATAGGTGCTTATATAGATGAGGGAACAATGATTGATACATGGGCTACTATCGGCTCATGTGCTCAAATCGGCAAGCATTGTCATATTTCAGGCGGCACGGGAATAGGTGGGGTGCTTGAGCCGTTGCAAGCAAAGCCTGTTATCATTGAAGATAATTGTTTTATCGGTGCAAGATCGGAAATAGCAGAAGGTGTAATAGTAGAGGAAGGAGCAGTAATTAGTATGGGGGTGTTTATCGGTAGCTCTACAAAAATAGTATACAGAGATACAGGTGAAATTATTTACGGCAGAATTCCGGCTTATTCCGTTGTAGTTCCAGGAGTATTACCTGCTAAGGAAGCCGGTAAGCCTGGACTTTATTGCGTAGTTATCGTAAAACAAGTCGATAAAACTACTAGAGCTAAAGTAAGCATAAATGATTTACTGAGATAGATAGATCAAGGTGAGCGTTCATGGGTTTTTCACTGTCACCCTGTAGCCTGACCACGGGATCCAGAAAAAATAACTTCAATATTGTTACCTACACTACATGCTTAACAAAATAAACATATAAAAATAAATTTTTATATGTTTTACTGGATTCCGTGAATAAATCACGGGATGACAGAGGGGAATAATAAGCCGCTTAATACCAGTGAAAGGTCACAGATCAATAATATCGCCGATTATACCATTAAGATATCCCTCTCTTTGTTGTTGTTCTGAAATATCTGTTTGTTGAATTGCCTTATTATTTGGGTTTCCTAAGAATATTGTATGCCATAAGCATTGCATCTCGTTGTTTTTGAGGATCACGTACAACACCAGCTGCTTTAAAATATGATTCTGCAGCATCTGTTTCCTGTTGTTTTTGAAAGCAAAGTTCGTTTCCTTGGGCCATATATAAATCATATTTTATAGGCTTTTCAGCCTTATTTATAAGACTGTCATAACATTTTAATATAGAGTCTAATTTATTATTCTTTCTATAAAATATGATAGCTGGGTCTTCACGTCCTAAGTTAAATAGCATATCGTCGATTTTATTGTACATTTCTTTAAGTTCTTCATTACGTGTTAGAGCTTCATATAATCTTCTGCTTCGCTCAATATATCGCCTATTTTAGAGTAGCAGCTAGCTATAGTTTGAGTCACTTCTGCTTTGTCTGAGTACTTATTTACACTCTATGGCTTCTTTATAATATTGCACTGGTTGATCGTGTTTAGGTTCTATATTTTTTATAGAAGATAGATAGTGATTTTGTATGAATCATATTTCAATTAAGGAACTATAGCAATCATTGGATTGAGACCAGATAACATTTCTTCAAATAATGATAATTCTTTAATTTGTAGGTTTAATACATATCAGTAAGCTTGAATAACCGGTTTATTGTCTGTGAATTTCTCAATAGAGTCTAAAATTTGCAATATTACCCCTATAAGGTTATTAGCGTGTTTGTTTAATATGATAGCTTGAAATTCTGATAATTGTGCTAATCCCTCAAAACAAGAAAGAGTTTTTGCTATAGCTGGTATTGTATTGGAGAACTTGGTAAATATGGTTTAATATAACCCTTATAGTTAAAAAATTTTGAGTAGTTAAGAGGTGTATATACATTAAAGTCTTCAAAAATTGATTGGATAGTATTAATTATACATTCTACATTTATCTGTATTTGTGTATGTAAATTTTCTATCAGACTTTCTTGTTCCTTTAACAATGAACTTAGCTGCTTTATCTCTAAATTTTGTACTCCTTTTTTCTCTTCTAGGTGTTTTAGTTCTAGAGAGAGGTTTATTCCCCCATTTTGAGAAGTAGGTTTATAGAAAAATTTTATATCAGAGAATTCTAATATATCCTTGTTAATAGCAATGCTATTTTGTACATCGGTATAATGTTTTCATGATTATTTTCATTATGTTGTGTTATTACGCATATAACATTTCCTTTTAATTTTTTGTGTTCTTCTGTAGGAAAAATATTTTTAAAGTCGTCTATAATCCTGTTAAAGATACTAGGGGATTTTACGGTCTCTTCTTTTGCTACTATTAAATTTTAATTTATCGGTCATTTGAACTAGCTTTTGAATGAAAAATACATTGATTAACTATTGCACTGTATCGGGGTACTTCGTTAGAGCATTCCAAAATACTTTTTCTGCAATTTCAAATTTTTTGGGATCATATATAGCCGGTTCATATTTATGCTGAATTTCCGGCGTTGTTTCAAAATCAAATAATTTATCAAATGTAAATTCTTCACCGTTAATCTTAAGGTTGTTCTCAAGAGCATTTAAAAATGTGTTTTTTCCGCTATAAGGTAACCCTATTACTACTCTGTAGCTTCTGGTGTTTTTCCTGCTGGTATTAGTGAATAATTCACTTCAGTCAATGCATTGAGAATATTTGCTTTTAAAGCATCAAGAGCAGTTTCTTCTTCTGTGAAAGGTTTAATCTCAATTTCTGTGGGAATTTTAAATTTCATATATAACCGCTAATCTATTCTTTAATATAAATTTTTATACTGTCGCTTTCGCCGCTATCGCTGATAGCTCTAATAATAAATTCACCGGCTTTTGCTTTCCATATTACTGCTTCGTTTGGTTTCGCGGTTGCTATTAATTCATTTTCCACAAACCAAAAAATGTTGTTGGTTTTATTATCGCTAATCGCACTAAAAGTAATGTTATCACTATTTTTAATTGAATGTACGGAATTTTTTAACGGGTATATAATTTTGGGTTTTTGATGATGCCAATTTATCAACCTATTGCAATGGTTTGTAGGTATCGGTTTCGGTAATATATGTATTCCTGCTTTTTGATAAACCGCAAGCATATCTGTTGGCCATAAATTTACTGTTTTATATTCTGTTTGTCCTTTAATAAAGTTACAAGCAGGCATACCGGTTTTTAAATCTATCAACATTTTTCTATAAATACCGGATTGTTTTATTGGTGATTTGCCTTGAATGAATAAGGTTTCTGCTTTAACCGGACACATATCGTTATCGATATCTCCGGTATCTGCACAAACTTTTACTTTAGTAATATTTAGTGCATTAATTTTTGCAAGGATTAAATCCTCATCTTTATTTGGTCTAGCTATGGCTTCGATAATATTAAAGAATAAAGGGGCTGCAGCAATATTACCTGTAAATGTTCCGTGAGTTTGCCCTTTGAAATCCCCAACCCAAACAGCAAGTACGTATTTCCCGAATATGCCGACGCTAAGTGCATCTCTAAATGAGCTGGAAGTACCTGTTTTCCAATAAATCGGTAAGTTATGCCTTGTATTATTATAGGTAATAGGACGAGTCGTATCTTTTATAATATCAAGTGTTAAATAGCTTGCCTCGGGGGATAGTAGTACGGTGTCTGTGTCATCCTTGTCCTCTCCTGTGTCATTCCCGCGAAAGCGGGAATCCAGTAAATCATATGAAATTTTTGTTCCAACATTTAGGTAATTTTTTATGGATTCCTGCTTTCGCAGGAATGACATAGTAGAATCCAATACTTTTCTAAGCGGTTTATAAGTACCGAAATTAGCAAGCATGGCATAAAGAGTAGTTAACTCTTCAAGAGTAATTTCTGCTGTGCCGAGCACTATAGATAAACCGTAATTTTCAGGTTTTCGTAAGCCGCTAATTTTTGCTTGTTGTAAGAACTCATAAAAATTCGGGTTTTTTAACTTAGACGCTAGAAATATTACAGGTACGTTACGGCTCTTTATTAACGATTCTCTAGCACTTAAACCGCCTGCAAACCTACTATCAAAATTTTCCGGTTTATAATAATCATAGTAAGTAGGTGTATCCTTTAGTAAAGTTAACGGATGTATTAGTGATTGATCAAAACTAAGTGCATAGACAAACGGTTTTAAAGCTGAGCCTGGAGATCTATGGCTTTTAGTGCCGTTAATCTGTCCACAAATATCGTTATTAAAAAACTCTCCGGAGCCAATACTTGCAAGCACTTCCATAGTAGTAAAATCAATAAGAATTACGGAGGCATTATTAATGCCATATTTTTTCCGATCATTAATATATAGCCGAACTTGTTGTTCTATAGCAGCTTGCAGATTTTTATCTATAGTAGTGCGTATAATAGGGCTATCATTATTTGCTAGTATGTCTAAAGTAAAATGCGGTGCAATAAAAGGAAGCTTTTTATTTTGATTAAATTTAACCGGCAAACTAATTAACTTATTATAAATAATATCTTGTGGGTGAATCGTGAGCCACTCGGTAAATAGATATTTACGTGCTTTAAAAATATTAATATCATTCCCGCCTCTTTTAAGCGGATTTTGTGGGATTACTGCAAGGCTTAGAATATCGATCAAATTTAAATCTTTTAGGTCACGATTGAAGTAAATATAACTGCCGGCTGCTATCCCTTCAATATTACTACCGTAAGGCACTAGATTTAGATAAGCTTCTAGGATTTCATCTTTTGAATAATGTAGCTCTACATGAATAGCTTTAATGATTTGATGTATTTTACCAAGAATAGTAGAAGAGTTTATTCCATATCTTAAACGTGCTACTTGCATTGTTATAGTAGAGCCGCCTATTTTACGATTATTCTGTAAATAAGTAGAATAAAAAGCTTTGGCTAAAGAAACGGGGTTAACGCCAAAATGCGCATAAAAATGCTTGTCTTCATATAATAGTACTGTTTCTATAAAACTTGCCGGTATTTCACGTATAGGAGTGAATATCCTATATTTATCGTCTTTAGAAAGCGAAATACGCATTAACTCGCCGTTTCGGTCAAATACTCTTTGTGAGAAACTTACGTCTTTAAGTAAAGGTGCAGGAGGAATAGCAAAATATAATATTATAATGCCGCTGATTGTAATAAAAAGTAATTTGGTTTTGAGAGACAAAGTAATATACCTTATAGTTTAATGTCATTCCCGTGTAGGTAAGAAAGCGCGGTTGCGTGGAACGATTTTTGCGTCATTGTGAGGAAAAACTGCAAGTTTCGACTAAGCAATATTGGAACAATTCCTGAGATTGCCACGCTCACTAACGTTCGCTCGCAATGATGACTTGGGTATTCATGCGGGAATGACATCATTTTATATAACAATCATTATAAAGCATTTTAAAAATAATGAAAATTTTAATAATATAGCTTGCATGTATAGAAGTA
Source organism: Rickettsia sibirica 246 (assembly GCF_000166935.1). Classification (NCBI taxonomy): domain Bacteria; kingdom Pseudomonadati; phylum Pseudomonadota; class Alphaproteobacteria; order Rickettsiales; family Rickettsiaceae; genus Rickettsia; species Rickettsia sibirica. The sequence continues at coordinate 408,461 of NZ_AABW01000001.1, read as the reverse complement.
ATATCGTATAATGTGCTACGAGATTTTAATAAATTAACTAAACATTAACAAAAATAACATTTCCTATAAATACTAAAATATCATATAAAATCCATGTTACTATCCTATTTTATAACTCATCAATATAAATTTTTGAGATAATATAGATTAGTATCATTATCTTTAATAACAAAAAAGTATTAATATTTTAAGTAATAAGATTTATTAAAGAGAAATTAGATATTATGGCAAAAATATTAAATCTATAAATTCTAAACTTACAAAATTATTCTTACTTAACTGTGCTAATGCTGCAATCCTTACCGCTGTGACCGGGGAAGCAAGAGCGGATATAGAAATCTATGATATATTGAACCATACTGTTGACTACCAAATATTAACTCCTGCTCAAAAGCTTAATGTTATAAAAGGAATTCAGGACCGTACAGATTTTGGTGACCTTGTTGACGATCTTATGCCGGGGGAAAGAAGATTATTCAATAACGCAATAATAGAAGTCACTAGACTTCAAGCAGTTGTTCCTGTACTTAACGGTGCTAGAGAAAGAAGAGAAGCACGTGCAGTCGGTGTTGAAGTTGTTGATTTAACAGGTAATACAGCAGTAGAAACAGGACGTAACGAGCAAGAGATGGCTCTAGAAAATAGACTTCAAGTATTGGAAATCCTTGCTAAAGCTGAAGGGGCAAATGCTGTCAGTATTAACGATAAAATTAAAAAGGCTATAAATTTTATAACATAGAAAATTTAAATACACCTTTGGAGCAGTTAAAATATATAGCTATGACAGGCGGTGTAGATGCTAATGACGATTTAAAAGTTGTAAATAATCTGTAAGAAGCATCGATATTAATGCTAAATACTCTGAATCAGGAAACAGCCCTTTTAAATAAGTTTAAAAGCGTAGCTACTCCGGAAGCAAAACATAAATTATTAGATCAATTTAAAAACTATGTTAATCAAAACTTAGTTGAGCTTGAGTCTAAACAATCTAGTATTCCCATAAGACAATCCGTAATGAAGTTAGCTGATCCTGCAATAGTAGTTAATTATTGAGAGCAGATGGCTAAATTAAAAGAAGCATATATTGATAACGGTAAAATTAAGATAGTGAATGAAAACGATAAGGTAGTTGATGAGCAAGGTCTAAAAAGTTATAACAAGATTTTAAAAGATGCCGGTTTAATAACTAAAGATTTGGATGGAAAATGCAGGCATTGATAAATAATTTCGATGCTTTAAACAATGAGTGATCTGGCACTTGTCCTAAAAAAGACTGTAGGTGAAATAAGAATAGATAATGAGGGTCTAGTAGGTCTTGTAATATAGCCCCTCAAGCAATGGCAGGAGTAGTACCGCCTCCTCCGCCTCTACCGGGTGGAGTAGCGGCTCCTCCTCCGGCAGGTGTAGGTATAAGACTTGCAATAGCTAGGGATATAGCAAATCTAGATGCCATAGGTGATGATGAACTAAAATTAGCAGGTTATAAAAATCTAAAGGCAAAAGAAGATGCTGCATTAAGAGGAAGAATAGCTGCACCGGCACCGGTTGTAGGCAGAGCAGTCGCAGAAGTTCTTGTAGCTCCGAATACTTTAGACAGAATATTTCATAATGAGATGTATTTAGCTAAAAATAATGGAAATCCCGGAAAGCTAGAAGTAAGAACATTAGATTAGGTGTAGAAACAGATTTAGGGATTACTATCAAAACATTTTTAACTTTAGAAGAAAGGAAAAGTTCACTTGAGTCTTTAACATTATTTTCAGAAGCAAAGCCTGATAAAGCACAATTAATGATAAAAGCTGAGAATATTTGGAATAGACTAAAAGATGATGATGTAATAAAGCAAATTTCAAGGCAAGCTTTAACTTTAAATAATAAAATAGCCAACAAGGAATTTTTTAAAGAGCTGTTTAATGAAGAAGAACATAATGCAATAGACCGTTAAACTATACTTTTGATAAATTACCGCTGGACTTACAAAATCATATTACGGCAAGAAGTACTGAAATAAAAATAAAATATGAACTACAAGATAAGAAAACAATTATATCAAGAATAGATTATATTGCTAAAAATGAAAATGTTTTAGGAGCAAATTCTTTAAATAATGAAATAGAGATAAAATTTTCCGATGTACTAGATCTAGCTCCTAATAAAGGAGAAGTACACGATAATATAGCCCTTACTCCTAAAGCGAACGAAGTAAATACTCAAATAAATAATTGGATTAATAACAATATTGTTAATTTAACAGTGGAAAGTAATATAGATAGAGGCTAACATTTTTACAAAATAAAGCTGTACCGGCAATATTATCAAGAATTTATGAAACGGCAGTTGATACTAATGCTAGATTACTAAGAAAAGTTTTAGCCGATAATGCAGCTGGTTTATCTAAAGCTTCTAAAACCATTACAGAGAAAAATATAACAGACGCCGTACAAAATAATTTTAATGCAAAAATGAAAGCTTTAATACCTAATACTAAAGATTTCTTAAAAGAGGAAAATTTCTTAATATAATTAAGTGATGAGAAAATAGAAGCGTTATTAAAAGGAGTAAAGCTGCTAATACCCCTGTTATTGCACCAGTAATAGTGGTAGCAGGTGGACCTGCCACTACCTACGAGGATAGGATATAAAATGGGCTTGGTATGGACGGTTTAGTCAGAAAGAGGAACAGTCTAAAGCCTATCGTAAATCTTTTTCCTAAAAAAAATGCTGCGGTTGCAGTGGCAGTAGCTTATATTGCTCCTACTTCTAAAATAGGGGAAAAAATACGAAACCATTGTTCAAGCTATAGCAGCTTCAGTTGACACGGATTTAAAAAGAGAGTTAGCAATAAAGACTCAAGGAAAGGAAAAACTAAAAGCATTAATTGTAGAAGAAGTTTTTGAGAAATATACAACTAAAAATGCAGATGCATTTGATGGTAATATAAATCAATTAGCTCAAGCTATAAAAGAAGGAACCAATATTGAGTTCATAGGTCCTAAAAGAGAAGTAGCAAGTGGTATAGATCAGGAAACAAGAAATCTATGTGTTAGAATGAATCAAGATGTAGGATTAATACAGCAACTTAAAGCGAATAATTCTAGGTTAGCAGCAATTATAGAAGCGGCAGCTGTAAATGAAGCAGAAGTTGCTACAAGACATCCTGAGTCAGCAGCAGCACAAGCAGTAGTAATGGAGACGTAAGCTATGGTGGAGTAGTTGTAGTAGCTCCTGCTGTTGCTTTTGTGGTTCCTGTTGCACCGTTGGTTTTACCGGCAGATCCTGAAGAGGATGCAGAAGAGGTAATAGCTGTTCCTACAGTTGCAGCTCCATTAGCACCGGCACCGGTAGTTATTAATATGGAAGATGTAGGGGTAGTTCCGCCTCCGGTGGAAGAAGCTCCACATACTGGTGCAGAAATTATGATTGTTCAACGTATAGAGAGGATTGTTCCTTTAGAGGGCAATATTGAAGGCTTTGATGATAAAGATGATGATTTTAACATTGAAGAAGATTATGAAAATGATAATTATAATATAATACAGGAGCGAACAAAAGTAGAAGTATCTAGTAGTACAAATAAATCAGAATCTAAGGATTCTGAAGTTAGCCTTGAAAACTCGAAGCAAGAGGAAGCTAGACAAGAAGAGGAGGCAAAAGTAGTTACTTCTATAAAGGAAGCTGCAGAAGCAAGCATTGCTGAAGCTGTAAGAGTTGAAGCTGCTGAAGTTGTAGAAATGCAAAATGCAGTAAAACAAGACGAAGAAATGATTGGCGCAATATATAATCTGATTCATGATATCACTCAAATGAGCTGTAATATTATATCGCATAGAATGTTCTCTAGTGCTGTGGTTGCTGCGGGTGATGAAGATGAAAAAGTGTTAGATAAAAGCCTTTGGATTGCAGGTACTTACGGTACTAATACGCAAAAAGGTTTTGCCGGTTATAAAGGTCATGTTGCGGGTGGTACTATAGGTTTTGATATTGGTTCTGATAACTACAAAGATTTAGTCGGTATTGCTTATACTAAATTGGATTCAAAGTTTAAATCTAACGGTAGCAGGTCAAATACTAATATCGATAGCCATATCGTAACTTTATACGGACAAAAAGAATTACCGAAAAACTTTATGATACAAGCTATGTTTGCTTACAATCATAATATAGTAAAGAGTAAATCAACCGTTTAGGTACTATTGCAACCGGTAAATATAAGGATAATAATTATAACTTTGAAACTTTATTAAGTTATAATCATCTTATGAATGGTGATATTACTCTTACTCCAAATCTTGGTATAAGATACGGCCACTCTAAAGACGATACATATCAAGAAAGTGATGTTGTAGGTATTCAGCATTTGAGTATTGCTTCTAAAAGTAGCATTTATAGAGTGGTATTTTAGGCGGTAAGGTAGTTCTTTAGCACCGCAGAAAATAGCTGAAGGTTTTAGTGTTATGCCTGCACTTCAAGCATCTGTAGAACATTACTTAATGATAATAGTAAAAAACTTAATGCTAAAGTAAAATGGAAAGATAGAGAAGTTAATGAAACTATCGCATTACCGAAGCAACCTAAAGTCGCTTATAATATCGGTGCTAGCATTTTAACTGAAAAAGATAATGTAAGCGTATTACTTGAATATCACTGTCATTTATAAAAGAAATATCAAAGCTATCAAGGCTTTGTGAAGTTGAAAGTGAAATTATAACAGCCAAAATCGTCATTGCAAGAAAAAACTGTAAGTTTTGACGAAGCAATCCAGTAAAAAATGCTAATTTATAGCATTTTTTTTTATTTTTTGTGGATTACCACGCAGCCTACGGCTGCTCGCAATGACGATTATGGACCCACGCTAGCAATGCACTCCCAAGAGTCGTAAATAATACTTGTTACTCGTCTCTTACTACTAACACTGATATATCTGAATGACGGACGATTTTAGAAGCATTAGGTCCAAGCATATAATCTTTTAATTGTAGTCTGACTGCAGAGATTATGATTAAATCGGCTTTAATTTCATTAGAGTGCTTAATTATTTCATCATAAACGGCACCGCTACCTATATAATAACCTGTTTCAATTTCATCGGGAATATATTGTTTGATAAGCTCTTTAATTTGAGCTTTATACTTTTCTTTTTTCTCTGTTCTCCAATGTTTAGGTAAATAATCTTCAAACATTTTCGTACCGAATTCAGGAATTACATACATAAAATGTAATTTTGCTTGAAAGTTCGTCGCAAGCATTAAAGCCTTAGAAAGAATACCTTTTATAGATTTTTTATCATTTAAATCTATAGGTATCAGTATATTTTTAAATATAGTATTTTCAGACATAAGATATTGTTAGTTTTTGTTTCTTACTGAATCATGTTTTGGTAGAACAAAATTTTTAGTATCGGCGAAATAGTTAATGTCCAGGTTAGTTAATAAGTAATTAGAAAGTTTAAAATTTGCTACGTTTCTATGAAAAGCTCCGATAAATTTATCTAAAATATCACGATTTGCCTCATCTCTAGTTACTAGGATTGCCGATACTTTTACTGTAGTTTGATTATCGGTAATCCCTGGATATAAGCCCTTATGAAGTATGGCTTTATGAAAAGCTCTATTTTGTTTTATTAATTCCGTTATTTTATCATTGTCAATAGAAATGAAATCAATTGTACACTTATTAGCTATTAAATTTACTAAGGGGTTAGAATGTCCAACCATCATTATTATAGCATCTATTTCCTTATTACAGAATTGATCACTAGAATCTTCATAATTAATGTGTAGCTCTTCAGGTTCCTTAGCAAATTTATATAAAGAACGTACGATATCATAAGTAATATGACTACTGGAAAATGCTGGACCGTTAGTTATTTTTTTGCCGTCAATATCAGCAAAACCTTTTATTTTATCCTCATCTTTTACAATAACCGTAAAAAACTCATCATGTAGATTAAGCACCTGACGTAAATTTTGCATTTTTTCTTGATCGTGATAATAACCTATGCCCTCATATGCTTCTACTGCAATATTAGCTTGCACTAGGGCTAAATCAATTTTGCCTTGTTGTAATAATTTTAAATTTTCTATACTACCGTTTGTTGCAACAACTTCGCATTTAATATGTTCATTATTTTTATCGTCATTTGTAATAGTCTTGCATAAATCAAGTCCAATAGCATAATATCCTTTTAAAATAGAGCCGGTACCGATTTTAATGACTTTTGGAGCAGCATAAATATTACTGCAAATAAGAAATATGCTAATAATAGTCGCTAGTTTAAAATTGTTCATAAAGCTAATTTGAATTATTTGTGGTATTTTGGTCTTCTTTATGTTTACCAAGTTTTAGTTCTAATAAATTAATAGCACCGATATTTATTCCTTTGTCTGAAAACTCAATATCAAACTTAGCTTTTTCTATATTTTTGTAAGCCGAATTTGAATCATTTTGCTCTGTATTTAATTGCACGTCGGAAGCTTTATTAATTGCTTTAGCAATAATTGTTTTAATTATTTTCTTAGAAAAAATAATATTATTCGGTAATAATTTATCAACTATGGAATTATAATTTTCTAGCTCAAAATATAGTTTTCCTTTCGGTAATTTATTGGCAAAGAGTTGTAAATCACCGTTTAAATTAATTTTAGAATCATTATCACAAGTAAAAATAAATCTTTCTATATTAAAATTTTGTAAAATAGCTGAATCTTCTCCGTTTTCAGCAAATTTTAAAGAAGCAGCAATATCTAAATTAGCATTTTTAAAATTCAAAATATCTTTTTCTGAATAATAATTCATGTTTAAAAATAAGGATATATTTTCCTCACTTGCTAAATTCTGTTTTCTTATAAGAAATGCTAAATCATTAATTTTAAAGATTTCTTGATTATCTTTAAATATCAATAATGCTTTATTATTTAACTGAATTGATTTTAATATTTCTTTTAAATTATCATCTTTTGATATTTTATATAAAGGTTTATTAAATTTTCCTATACCCTTTATGTCATCATCGCTGCGTACATCATAGGTAAATGTTTTGTCGCCGTAATTATCGACTTCTCTAATAAAAGGACCGAAATTAAGAGCAGCTCTTTTAGTACTAAAAGCTATATTTAGGACAATATTTTCGCATGTAAATTCTTTAGAATTTACATGATCAATTAATTTTACTTTAGGATCCGTTACGGTAATTTTCCAATTAAAAGGATAGCCTGAAAACTTAACTACATTATAAGATATTTTAAGATTATCGGATTCAGAATTCTTCATTAAACTTACAACGTTATTTTTTATAGTATATGCAGTTGCAAACCATATTATAGTAAAGGCTAAAAACACAAAAAGAAGTATTTTACGTATCACTTTTTTAATCCATTATAATTTTATATTACGAGTAGCAGCAGGAAGGCGTACTTTTATGCCGTCTAATTCTTCGGTTAAAATAATTTGACATCCCAATCTAGAAGTATCGGTAAGACCAAAGGCTAAGTCAAGCATATCTTCCTCTGCTTCCGTAGGTTTTTTTAATTTGTTGTAAAATTCTTCTTCTAAAATAACGTGACAAGTAGCACAAGCAAGCGATCCTTCACAAGCTCCCTCAAGGTCTAGATCGTTACTATGGGCAATTTCTAAAATAGAAAGCCCTATCGGTGCTTCTACTGTTTTTTCTTCTCCATCATTTATAATAAATGTTACTTTTATTTTTCCTGACATTCTTCTTATTTTTCCTTATCTAAATTAGTTCGATTATATGTAATATTTTATATATAACTGAGGCTATTTAATTTGATTGATATTTTTGCCTTTTAGCAAATCATTAATTATTATATTAAACTTTGTATCTATAGATTTTTTTATTTTGGATTTAAACTCTTTAATAGAATTATTAATTAAGATCCAATCTCTAGCGTGTACGGCTTCTTTTATATTATCTAATAAAGAATTAATTATAGATATCTCACTTTCCGATGATAAAGTTGTTAATTCCGCTATAGCACGTTCTATGTTAAAGATTAAAGCCTCTGCTTCAATTACTGCTTCTTGTAATAATCTTGTAGTATAATCTATTTTAGCATTTTTATACGCGTTTTCTAACATAATATCAATCTCCGTTTTATCAATACCGTGATTTGGCTTTACTTCTATAGCATGTGATGTATTGCTGATTTTCTCATAAGCAGAAACGGATAATATACCGTCTGCGTCAATAGCAAAAGTAACTTCGGCTCTAATATATCCTGCTTTCATAGGAGGAAGTCCCTTTAACTCAAATCGGGCTAAACTGCGGCAATCGGCAGCCATTTCACGTTCACCTTGTAATATATGAAATTGTATACCGGTTTGATTATCGACATAAGTCGTAAATTCTTTTACGACCGAAATAGGAATCGGAGTATTATGCATGATGATTTTTTCAACTATACCGCCATATAATTCCATACCCAGCGATAAAGGTGCTACATCAATCAATAATGAATTTGTATGGGGTGCTATTAAATTTTCTGCTTGTAATGCAGCCCCCCATACAACTGCTTTATCAGGATCGATATCTGATAGAATATCTATTTTAAATGCTTTATATAATTCGTCTTTTATTAAAGGAATGCGGGTTGCACCCCCTACTAAAATAACTCCGTCTATATTTGGATTTCCTGCTTGTTCTAAACACTCTTGAGCTATATTGATAGTACGTTCTACTAAGGGTAAAATTAGTTGCTCTAATGTTTGCTTATTAATGGATACATTATCATTATTAAAACTATCTTTATATGTTAAAGTTTCTTTTGCTTTTTTTGCAAGTTGTAAAGTATCTATAGAATTAGGTAAATCAAATTTATTGCAAAGATATTGTGTAATTACTACATCTATATCGTTGCCACCAAGCATATTATCGCCGTTTGTTGCTATAACTTGAAAAATACCTTCTTGTATATTAAGAATAGATACGTCAAAAGTACCGCCGCCTAGGTCATATACTAAATAACAGCCTTTTTGATTTTTGTTTAAGCCGTAAGCATAGGCAGCTGCAGTAGGTTCGGCAATTAGCCTTAATACTTCAAAACCTGCTATTTTAGCCGCAAGCATTACTTCGCCTCTTGCTGCATCGTTAAAATGTGCAGGTACTGTTATTACTGCTTTAGTTAGATTAGTCTTTAATTGTTCTTCTGCTTGATTTTTTAGGTAAATAAAAATTTCTGCTGCAATTTCAGGGACTCTCAGTTGTTTATTTGCAAAATTTAGCTTAAGCTCATTACTATTTACATCTAGATAATCTTTAACTAACGAAAAAAGTGCCGGAGTATTTAGAATTTCTTTTAATGTTTTACCGAATAGTCTTTTAATAGAACGCAGTCCTTTATTATTACCTATAGTAAAATTGTTACTTGTAAAATCTATAGTAGTTGGGATTAATTCTTTATCATCTATAGATTTAATAACTTTAACTTGTCTATTAGCTGCAATAGCTATTAATGAGTTAGTAGTGCCAAAATCGATACCGACTGCTATTTGCCGTTCTTGCTTAAAATCAGCTTGCTCCGGTTCCCTAATTTCTATTATTTGCATGATTTTATTTTTTCTTGCAGTTTATGCAGCAATGTCCCAATATATTTAAGCTTGCTAGTTTTTATAGTTGCGTCTGATAGATTTTGTTCTTCAAAAGCTTGTTTTAAAGAATCAATTTCAAGCTTTTTCATTAATTCATATTTGTCTTTTATTTTTTCTAAATCACTAAATAAGATAGTATTTTCGATTATTTCCATTTCATCCCAGAATATGCTTAATTCTAGAGGCGAAAGTAAACTACGTGTTTTTTCGTCATTCAAATTTATATTTTGCAAAAGCAGCATATATTCAGCACGCTTTAAGGCATCTTTAAGAGTAGAGTAAGCGTTATTTAATTCAGCCGCAGTAATTAGATTTTGTTCCTTTTCCTGCAAAGTTTTTGCTTTATCGGGGTGATATTTTACCTGCATAGCAAAATATTGCTTTTCTAATATCTTTAAATTAATATTATACTCTTGCGGAAGTCCTAATAATTGAAAATAATTTTGCACTTTTCCTTTTTTGTAATTCTAAACTGCTCTATCATATATCAAAAATTAAAAAAATACAATTATGGAAGTAGATCTATTACATTTTGAAAAAAAATATCATAACTGTATTGTAGCAGGTATAGATGAAGCAGGTAGAGGACCGCTTGCAGGTCCGGTAGTAGCAAGTGCCGTTATAGTAGATAACGCCAATATTATAACGGGAATTAAAGATTCTAAAAAGCTTTCCAAAAAGAAAAGAGAATTACTATATGAACAAATCACTAGTAATTATGTTTGGGCAACTGCTATTATTTCTCATACCGAAATTGATGATATTAATATATTAGAGGCAACTAAAAAAGCTTGTTCTATTGCTGTAGCAAATCTTAGCCTTGAGCCAGAAATAGTGTTAGTTGACGGTAATATGCAGTTTAAGGATGAAAGATTTGTCAGTATAATTAACGGTGATAATTTATCATTATCGATTGCTGCGGCTTCTATTGTTGCAAAAGTTACTAGGGATCGTTTGATGCTAGACTTAAGTGCTGAATTTCCCCAATATTTATGGCACAAAAATTCCGGCTACGGTACCAAAGAACATATCGAAGCTATTAATATACATGGCTTATCACCGTATCATCGTAGGAGTTTTAGGGGTTGTTAATGGTATTGCCCGTGTGGACACTTGAATAGTCATTGCGAGCAGCCATAGGCTGCGTGGCAATCTCATGAAATAATAACAAACTCCTGAGATTGTCAAAACTTACAGTTTTGCCTCGCAATGACGATTTTGGTATCCACAACGCACACCATTAACTCAACTCGAGTGCCGCCTCTTCTAGAGTTTTTAGCTGATCACGAAGTTTTATGGCTTGTTCAAATTCAAGATTACTTGCGGCTTTAAGCATTTCTTTCTTTAATTTATCAATATGGGTTTTTAGCTTAGCAGGATTATCAAATAAAGTATGAGCTTGTTTTTTATCAAGCTTACTATCGATTTTCTCAAATTCTGCTAAAGTGTGAATAGCACGGTTGATGGTTTTTGGAATTATGCCGTGTTTTTCATTATATTCTTGTTGAATTTGCCTTCTACGCAACGTTTCACTAACGGCTTTATCGATAGATTTAGTCATTTTATCGGCATAAAGTATAACTCTACCCGCGCTATTTCTTGCAGCTCTTCCTATTGTTTGTATTAACGATACTTCCGACCGCAAAAACCCCTCTTTGTCTGCATCAAGTATAGCAACTAAGCCGCATTCAGGGATGTCAAGCCCCTCCCTTAATAGATTAATACCGACTAAAACATCAATAGTACCTTGTCTTAAATCTCGTAAAATCTCTATACGTTCTAGAGTATGAACGTTAGAATGTAAATAAGAAGTTTTATATTTTAGCTCCTGCAAATAGGCGGTTAAATCTTCTGCCATTTTTTGAGTTAAGGTGGTGACTAGAACACGAAAACCTTGAGCGATAGTGGTTTGAATTTCGCTAATTAAATCCTCAACTTGGTTAGTAGCGGGTTTGATAATACATTCAGGATCAAGCAGCCCAGTAGGTCTGATAATCAATTCTACAACCGTGCCGCCGGTTTCTTCTAACTCGAACGGTCCTGGAGTTGCAGATACAAACACAGTTTGTGGTCTAAATTTGTCCCATTCTTCAAATTTTAAAGGTCTGTTATCAAGTGCAGAGGGTAGACGAAACCCATGCTCTACCAAAACTTTTTTCCTTGCTCGATCGCCGTTATACATCGCTCTAATTTGCGGTACGGATACATGGCTTTCATCAACAAATAATAATGCATCTTCTGGTAGGTATTCGAATAATGTAGGAGGCGGCTCACCGGGATTACGTCCTGTGAAAAAGCGAGAGTAGTTTTCAACGCCTTTACAGCTGCCGGTTTCCGTTAACATTTCAAGATCATATTGAGTACGTTGATTTAGCCTTTGAGTTTCAAGTGGTTTGTCTTGTGACTTTAAAAACTCTAAGCGTTTTTGTAATTCTTCTTCAATACCTGATATGGCATTATTGACCGTTTCTTGAGGCATCACAAAATGTGAATTACCAAAAACCATAGTTTTATCGAGCTTAGCAAGTTTTTCACCTGTTAGGGGATCAAATTCATGGATATATTCGAGTTCATTACCGAAAAACGATAAACGCCAAGCTTTATCGCTGTAATGTGAGGGGAAAATATCGATGTTGTCGCCTTTAACTCTAAAACAGCCACGCTCAAATCCGATATCGTTACGCTCATATTGTAGATTTATCAAATCGTTTAGTAGCTGATCACGAGGGTAGCTTTGACCAGGCTCTAGATTAACCATCATTTGGTAATATAAATCGGGAGAGCCAAGGCCGTAAATACAGGAAACGGAAGAAACTACTATAACGTCACGACGCTCTAATAGCGATCTTGTAGCGGCATGACGCATTAAATCAATTTGTTCGTTAATTGATGAGTCTTTTTCTATAAAAGTATCGGTGCGTGCTATATAAGCTTCGGGCTGGTAATAATCATAATATGAGACAAAGTATTCAACGGCATTCTTTGGAAAAAGCGATTTCATCTCTGAATAGATTTGGGCAGCTAAAGTTTTATTATGAGCCATAATAAGAGTAGGACGATTAGTTCTCTCTATAATATTTGCCATAGTAAAGGTTTTGCCTGATCCCGTAATACCAAGCAACATTTGTGAGCGTTTTTTGCTACTTAACCCTGCTATAATTTCATCTATTGCTTTTGGTTGATCGCCTGCCGGTTTATATTCTGAGATAATAGAAAAATTATTCATGCATTTTTACTTGCTTTAAAAACTATAGTTTAAGATAATATATTAAAATCTCACAAAAAAATATAACATTATGAATAAAGCTATATTACACACAATTATTGTTTATACTCTCGCTAGTTGTCCTTATTGTATAAAAGCTAAAGCATTGCTTGATGAGAAAAATGTTGCTTATGAGGAAATTGAAGTAAGTAATTTTACTCAGGAAGAGAAAGAAAAATTTATTAAGAAATCCGGTGGAAAAAAGACCGTCCCGCAGATATTTATAGATAATATGCATGTTGGTGGTTGTGATGCTCTGTTTGATCTTGAAAAAGAGGGAAGGTTAGATAAGCTGTTAGAAAATCAGCCAAAGAGGACTTCACCTGCTGCCGGAGCGTAATTAATAAAAACGTCATTGCAAGGAAATTACGAAGTAATTGACGAAGCAATCTAAGGAGTTTGTTATTATTTTATGAGATTGCCACGCTCCCTACGGTCGCTCGCAATGACGATTTAGTATCCACGCGAGCAATGCCCGCTTGCAATGATGCTGAAAACTACCAAAACTTTAAAATGTTCAAAAATAAAACTCGCAAAAATTCATTCTCTCTACTTCTGCCGTATTTATGGTCGAAGGATTTTGATATACGCCTGTGTATTGTTACCTCTCTTATTTGTCTAGTCATAGCTAAAGTAATAAATATTTTCGTTCCTATTGTTTATAAATATATAATAAATGGGCTAAATAAAAACTTTGCTCTTTCGGTTATGATCGGGATTATTGTTGCATATGGCGGAACAAAAATACTTGTTCAACAGTGAATTACGAAATATCATTTTTTCAAAAGTAGGGCATCAAGCAACTCGCTTAGTTGCTCTAAATGTCTTTAAGTACATGCTTTAAGTATGCGTTTTCACATTACTAGAAACACAGGGGGCTTAAGTAGGTCAATAGAGCGTGGTACTAAAGGTATTGAAGTGGTACTGCGGTATTCGTTATTTAATATTTTTCCGACAAGCGTAGAAATTATATTAGTAAGCGGGATGTTATAGTATGTTTACAGTATTTGGTTTGCCGTAACTATTTTAATAACAATGATAGTTTATGTTGGTTATATTTGCCTAATCAGTATTTGGCGTATTTCTTTTGCAAGGGAAATAAACTAAAGCGATAACACCGCCAATAATAGAGCAATCGATAGTTTACTGAATTTTGAGACCGTTAAATATTTCGGTAATGAAGAATATGAGGCGATAAAGTTTAATGAGGTTTTACAAACTTATGAAAAATCAGCTACTAAAACTACTAACAGCATATCGATTTTAAATATCGGGCAGGATGTTATAATATCCTTAGGGCTTGTTAGCCTTATGATACTTTCAGCAAATGCTATTAACCAAAATAAAATGACCGTCGGCGATTTAATAATGGTTAATACTTATCTATTTCAGCTATCAATTCTGCTTTCAATACTTGGCTTTGCTTATAGAGAAATTAAAAACGCTCTAGTTAGTATGGAAGATATGTTTAATCTGCTTGATATACCTGTAGAAGTAGAGGATGCTTTGAACGCTAAGGAGCTAATTATCTTAAAAGGTGCGGTTAGTTTCGATAATGTTAGCTTTGCTTATAATCAGGCACGTCCGATTTTACATAATATAAGTTTTACGATCAAGAGCGGTAAAACTTTAGCAGTAGTCGGTAGTAGCGGGGCAGGGAAATCGACGATATCACGCTTGCTTTTTAGGTTTTACAATATTAATAGCGGCAATATTACTATTGATGGTCAGGATATAAGAGAAGTCACGCAACAATCGCTGCGTAAATCTATTGGAATTGTCCCACAAGATACGGTACTGTTTAACGATACGCGATATATTACAACATCGCATACGGTAATAATGCAGCAAGCTATGATGAGGTTATAGCAGCCTCAAAAAATGCTCATATTTATGAGTTTATTAGCACGTTACCCGAAGGGTATGAGACGCAGGTAGGCGAGAGAGGCTTAAAGCTTTCGGGCGGTGAGAAACAGCGTATTGCAATTGCAAGAACCATCTTAAAAAATCCAGCAATATATGTTTTTGATGAGGCAACAAGTTCGCTTGATACTAAAGCCGAAAAGCTAATTCAAGCACGCCTTAAAGAGATCTCGGCTCACCATACTACCCTTATCATTGTCCATAGACTCTCAACTATTATCGATGCAGATGAGATTATCGTTTTAGATAACGGTTATATAGTTGAGCGGGGTAACCATAAAACCTTGCTACAGCACAAAGGCTATTATGCCGAACTTTGGTATAAATAGCAAGAAGAGGAACATTCTTAAAATTTATCATTATATCAACTACAAGCTTTGTTAAGTGGTTTGGTAAAACCAGCTCGATATCATTCCCGTGGAGGTTTTGTTGCGTGGATATCAAGTCGTCATTGCGAGCGAACGTTAGTGAGCGTGGCAATCTCAGGAATTCTTCTCAAGATTGCTGCGTCAAATTACTATGTAAATTTCCTCGCAATGACAAAAAAACTGATCCACGTAGGAATGACATGGATAGCTAATTGATATTTCAAAAAAATTGGCTAAAATCTCTTGCAAGAATAGCGGTGACGTTATTCCGGGGTTTCAAAGCCTCTATCCTAAGCGGTATTATCAGCCGTATAAATGGTATAATCCTTGACTTCATGGTCGGGGGATAGTAGCTATGTACAAGGTTTAAAGTCTAAGCTTTAAACCTAAAAGCTATTATAACTGTTCTGTGACGGTTCTTTGAACGTCCCAACCACCCGAAGTTAAAATCTTCGGTGGTTAAAACTTGAGCAATTTAAGTGTAATCACGGGAGCAACTACATGTTCAACAAAAATAATAAATTATTATCTAAAATATTACCGTTCTCTAAGAAAAATAAAGATTTAGAAAAACTAAGATCTAAGTTTAAACAAAGGTTAGCAGAACAGGTAACGGTAGATGAGATAACAAGAATAGAGCAGCGTTCATTATATTTAGAAAGTATAAAATAATTCTAATATATAATAAAGTTTGTTAACTTTTACGATTATGTTATTGCATAGAAACGGTTGATGTCGTCATTGTAAGTGACTAAAGGCCTTGTTGTATGGTTCGTTTATGTCATTTCCACGCAAGCGGGAATCCAGTAAAAAATGATAAAACAAAGAAAATTACATAAAAATTTAGTATATAATTTGCTTAAAAAACTAGATTCCTGCCTTCGCAGGAATGACATCGGCATCCGCGCAACAATGTCCCGCAGCAATGACATCGGTAACTTAGAAATAATGCCACGATTATAAATACAAGCAATCCTTGAAAGAAATTTATTATGTCTCTATTATTAAATATAATTCATTAAATTTAAGGCTAAGTAATCGTGACTGATAAATCTTCTTCTAATTTAGTACCGGTAAATATTGAAGATGAGATGAAAGTATCTTATCTTGATTATGCTATGAGCGTTATAGTAAGTAGAGCTATACCGGATGTTCGGGACGGCTTAAAGCCGGTACATCGCCGAATTATCTATTCCATGCATGAAGCCGGTAATCATGCTAGTAAACCTTATAGAAAATCCGCTAGAATAGTCGGTGACGTGATGGGTAAATACCATCCGCACGGCGATAGTGCTATTTACGATGCGTTAGTACGTATGGCACAAGATTTTTCCTTGCGTTTACCGCTTGTAGACGGGCAGGGTAATTTCGGTTCGATGGATGGTGATGCGGCGGCAGCAATGAGATATACCGAATCTCGAATGGCCAAAGTTTCGTATAAGCTCGTAGAGGATATCGATAAAGAGACTGTCAGCTTTAACCCTAATTACGATGGTTCTGAAGAAGAGCCTTCCGTACTTCCTGCAATGTTTCCCAATTTATTGGTGAACGGTAGCGGAGGCATTGCGGTCGGTATGGCAACTAATATCCCGCCTCATAATCTTGGTGAGGTTATCGATGCGTGCTGTTTATATATAGATAATAACGATATAGAAATATTAGATTTACTTGAAGTTGTTAAAGGACCGGATTTTCCTACAGGTTCAATGATTTTAGGCATTAGCGGTATTAGATCGGCATATCTTACCGGTAGAGGGAGTATCATTATGCGAGGTCGAGCCGAGATTGAGAATATCGGTAATAGCCGTCAAGCAATTATTATTACCGAAATACCGTATATGGTAAATAAGGCAAGGCTCGTTGAGAAAATCGCTGAAATGGTTAAGGAAAAGCGTATAGAAGGTATAAGTGATTTACGTGATGAATCGAATAAAAACGGTGTAAGGATTTTTATTGAGTTAAAGAAAGACGTAGTTGCTGAAGTAGTCTTAAATCAAATATACGCATGTACGCAGCTACAAACTAGCTTCGGTGTTATTATGCTTGCTCTTAAAGACGGGCTACCGAAAGTGATGAATTTGAAAGAAGTAATTGCAGCTTTCGTTAGTTTTAGGGAAGTAGTGATTACTAACCGTACTATATATTTACTCAATAAAGCAAGAGATAGAGCTCATATTTTACTAGGACTAACTATTGCCGTTAGTAATATCGATGAAATAATACGTATTATTAAAGCTTCAAATGACCCGAATGCAGCTAAACAAGAATTAATGGTTCGTCAGTGGGAAGCATTAAATATCCTACCTCTTGTAAAGTTGGTTGATGATAAAGCAATGTTAAACGAGCAGGGTAAATGTAACTTTACCGAAGTGCAAGCTAAGGCAATCTTAGAAATGAGATTGCAACGCCTGACCGCTATGGAGAAAAACAAGCTTGAAGAGGATTTAAAGAACCTCATTACGGAAATCACCGAATATCTTAATATACTTGGCTCTCGTACAAGGTTACTTGAAATTTTAAAGGAAGAGCTCATTAAAGTTAAAGAAGAATTTGCGACTCCTCGTCTTACTTCAATTGAATTCGGCGAATTTGATCAAGATATAGAAGATTTAATTCAGCGTGAAGAAATGGTTGTAACCGTAACGCTTGGCGGGTATATCAAGCGTGTACCTCTAAGTAGCTATCGTGCGCAAAAACGTGGCGGTAAAGGAAGATCAGGGCTTTCAATGCGTGATGAAGATATTACCACGCAAGTTTTTGTCGGTAGTACCCATACTCCTATGTTGTTCTTCTCAAATATCGGTCAGGTTTATAGTTTAAAACTGTATAAACTGCCTTTAAGTAATCCGCAGGGTAAGGGTAGACCGATGGTTAATATATTACCGCTGAAAGCAAATGAGCATATTACGAATATTATGCCGCTACCTGAAAATCAGGATGAGAGGGATAATTTAAACATTATGTTCGCAACTGCCAAAGGTAATATCAGAAGAAGCGATTTATTAGATTTCAAAAAGCTTCAGTCGAACGGTAAAATTGCTATTAGGCTTGATGAGGACGATAAATTAATAGACGTAAAACCATGTAAAGAAGACGAACATATTTTACTTGCTACCAAAGCCGGTAAAGCTTTAAGATTCCCTGTTGAATCGCTGCGTGTTATTAAGAGCCGTACTTCTGATGGGGTACGAGGTATGAAGCTTGCCAAAGAGGATTCCGTAATTTCTATGACTGTGCTTAAAGGTATTAGTAGTACAAAAGAGGATAGAGATGCTTATTTATCCGTGCCGTGGGAGCAGAGATTAGAGATTGCTAAAGGTGAGGCGTTTAATCCTGAAGAACTTGGCGTAAGCTTAACTGCCCCGGCTATTGTAGAAATGGCAAATTCCGAAGAATTCATTTTAACCGTAACTGAGAACGGTTTTGGTAAGAGAAGCTCAGCTTATGGCTATAGAATTACTGACCGTGGTGGTAGCGGTATAATCAATATGGATATTAACGACAAAACTGGTTTAGTCGTCGGTGTTATGCCGGTTAAAATGGATGATGAGTTAATGCTGATTACCAATAGCGGTAAGTTAATTCGCTGTAAACTTGAGTCAGTACGTATTACGGGACGTAACACTAGCGGCGTAATCCTATTTAAGCTAGATGATGGTGAAAAAGTCGTGTCTGTCTCTTTAATTGCTGAAACTGCTGAAAGTGAAGAAGATAGTGAGTTAGAGGAAGAGGAATTAGAGCAATCTGAAGAGCTGTAAGGGCTGAGGCGTTGTTATTCCCGCATAGCTCTTAAAAAGCTCTCGATGTCATTCTTGCGAAAGCATTTTGCATAGATACCTAAGTCGTCATTGCGAGGAGGTATTGTTGCGTGGACCGGTAAAACCCACTGTGTCACCCCGTGGTCAAGCCACCGGGATGACAGAGGTGAAATTGCTTCACGCAACAATGCCTTGCGAGCAGCCATAGGCTACGTGGCAATCTCATGAAATAACAACAAACTTCTGAGATTGCGGACGTACAAATTACTTTGTAATTTTCCTCGCAATGACGTTAATTTATTAATTGATCTGCTTTTAGTTAACAATACCCCCCAAAAGAACTTCTAGAAAAGTATTGCAACACTAATTTTTCTCTCTATAATAACTGTATATTGAATTAATATGCAAATATTAACTTTCCAGTCTTTTTTTACTACTATAGCCGGTCTAAGCCGGTAACAATATCTCTATATCTTTCTTTTAATTATATTCATCTATTTAAATTAACTAATTATTAGGTAAGTTTTATGTTGCGTAAAATGCCACTTATTTTAATGGCTATTATCATAGCTATCATATTGTTAAACCCACTAATGAGTTTAGAAGTACAAAGGTTATTGTATTCAATAAGTCTATCTATTTCTATAATTGGATTATTTCTGCCTTTAATTATTTTTGGTTTACTTTTTAAATCTGTTGTAATGCTAGCCAAAGATGCAACACGTATAGTTTTCTTAATATTATTACTAGTATGTGGGTCTAATGTTTGTTCTACCTTCATAAGTTATTATGTAGGTATATACATATATCAATTCGCTTTATCAATGATCTCTCCTATAGAAAATGATAGTTTAAAGCCTTTATGGTTGCTTAATTTTCCTAATATTATTTCTAATGATAAAATCGTATTTAGTAGTATTATCTTAGGCTTTATTTCCTCAAAATTGTGTGCTGAAGTTGCAATTGGATTGGCTTGTAAGCTAGAAGCATTTGTTGCAAAAATATTGCGATTGTTGATCTATATAATGCCCTTATTTATAATGGGCTTTATCGTAAAACTACAGTTTGATGAAGTATTAGATATAATTATTAAAGATTATATGTTCATTTTTGTGACGATCGTATTTGCTCAGTTTGGTTATATCTTTCTTGCTTATTTTATTTTAAGTAACTGTCGAGTTAAGGAATGCATAGCTAGCCTTAGTAATATGATGCCAGCATCTATAAGTGGATTTAGTGCAATGTCTAGTGTTATAAGTATGCCACTTAGTATAAAATAGGAGCGGAAAATAATACAAATAATAAAGCACTCGCTCGTACCGTTGACCAATAACAGTCAATATTCATCTTGTTGGAGATTGTTTTGCCATATCGATTTTGGCTTATGCTATACTAAAAAGTTATGGATTAGCTGAACCTACTTTATTTAATTATTTTACTTTTTATTTTGTATTGGCAAAATTTTCAGTAGCAGCTATACCAGGTGGTAGAATTATTGTAATGCTACCTATACTTGAACAATATCTAGGTTTTAATACTAATATGATGCCTCTGATTACAGCTCTTTATATCTTATTTGATCCTGTGATCACTTGTGCTAATGTTTTAGGAAATGGTGCTTTTGTTAAACTGATAGATAATATATATAGTGTAACTCAGAAAGCTTAATTTAAGCAAGTCATGTTCCACCGTGAGCATTAATAAATATTTTAGCAATAGGACGAGGTTTCTCAAAATACTCTAGGTTCTTGCGTGCAGAAAATTAAATTATTTGTATTTTTAGATATTTTTGAGCAAAAATTAATAAGAACGCAAGAGCCTAATATCTCTTTTGCTTTTAAAGTAATTGTTGAATTATCTATATTTGATAAATTAGATATGTGTGTTCCTTGAATTATTATTTTTTACGAAGAATTAGTGAATTTTTTAATCAAATCTCAAATATTATATAATTGATTTAAAAGAGAAAAAGCATATAATCTTTGTGTGGCAAGTGATATATTGGTAATAAATTATGATGTGGTTATTAATTGCAATTGGTTTAACCGTTGCGGTTCTTATTATAGGGGTAGTATCGATGGCTATCGAAGGAAAGTTTGATAAGACATTTAGTTCAAAGTTAATGACTTTAAGGGTTTTTTTTCAGGCAGTTGTTATATTTTTATTGATTATAATGTATTTTTATAAAGTTAATTTATAAATGTTTGAAAATAACTCAAAAGCTACTTAATCGATTTCTCTAATTTCTTTACGTAATTCTTCCCATTTGTCTAAAATTTCTTCTAATGTAACTTCTTCGACTGTTTTTTCTCCATCTTCAAAGTCCTTTAAATCTCTAATCAGTTTCTCTAGCTTTAATAATGAAATTTTTTTTTCATTATACTGATCGCTACAATGTTCTTCGAGTTGTTCGGCAATTTCTTCAATATCACCCCAATGCATTATTATTCCTCCTTAATTTTATGCAAGCCTTATTTATTAACATGTTATCTGATATTTGCTATTATTTTTTACTAAATATTATTAATTCGACAAATTATTGCAAATAGGTGAGTTTATTATGCAACTATTGCCGGAATTAGGCAGGTTTGCTTTCTTTACATTTTGGTGATTTTATAGTATATTAAAATTAAATATTAAGATTTAATGATGTCAATATTACCGATAGTAACGGCACCTGATGAAAGATTAAAGCAGAAATCTCAGCCGGTTTTAGAGTTTACCGATCAAACACGAAAATTTATGGATGATATGCTTAAAACTATGTACCATGAAGACGGTGCAGGGCTTGCAGCAGTACAAGTAGGGGTATTGAAACGTATTTTAGTAATTGATATACAAGATCATGATTCGGTAGCAAGACCAAAAGATTTTTATCCGCTTTTTATAGTGAATCCTGAAATAATAGAAAAAGCAGAAGAGCTAGTTACGGCTAACGAAGGTTGTATCTCATTACCGGAGCAACGTATTGAGGTGGCAAGACCGGAATCTATAAAGATTAGGTATTTAGACTATCATGGTAAATCGCAAGAGCTTAAAGCAAATGATTGGCTTGCAAGAGTTATCCAGCATGAGTATGATCATTTAGAAGGTAAGCTTATGATTGATTATTTAAGTAATTTAAAACGAGATGTAGTACTTCGTAAGCTTAAGAAACTCAAAAATAATATAGTGTGAAAGTAATCTTTATGGGAACGCCTGAATTCGCTGTTCCCGCTCTTAAAAAACTTATAACTCATCACGAAGTTAAAGCTGTTTTTACACAGCAACCTAAAGCTAAGGGCAGAGGACTTAACTTAGCTAAATCTCCAATACATCAATTAGCATTTGAGCATCAAATTCCTGTTTATACTC
Source organism: Rickettsia sibirica 246 (assembly GCF_000166935.1). Taxonomy (NCBI): domain Bacteria; kingdom Pseudomonadati; phylum Pseudomonadota; class Alphaproteobacteria; order Rickettsiales; family Rickettsiaceae; genus Rickettsia; species Rickettsia sibirica. The sequence continues at coordinate 386,188 of NZ_AABW01000001.1, read as the reverse complement.
CTTCTACTCTTCGTAATGATGAAATAATAAATCTAATTAATAAAGTTAATGCTGATATTATAGTTGTTATTGCCTATGGTTTTATTGTGCCGAAAGCTATATTAGAAGCTAAGAAATACGGCTGTCTTAATATCCATCCATCCGATTTGCCTCGTCACAGAGGAGCGGCTCCTCTGCAGCGTACTATTATAGAGGGTGACCGGAAAAGTAGTGTATGTATTATGCGTATGGATACAGGGCTTGATACAGGTGATATATTGATGAAAGAAGATTTTGATTTAGAAGAAAGAATAACATTGGAAGAACTGCATAACAAATGTGCAAATCTCGGAGCGGAGTTATTAATTAAAACACTTGCAAATATCGATAATATAGTACCAATAACACAGCCAAGTGACGGCGTTACGTATGCTCATAAATTAACTAAAGAAGAAGGAAAAATTAATTGGCATGAATCCGCATATAAAATAGATTGTAAAATAAGGGGCATGAATCCTTGGCCCGGAGCATATTTTAGTTATAATGATAAAATAATTAAAATCCTTGAAGCAGAATATTTAAATGCGGATCATCACTGTACTTCCGGTACCGTTATTAGCGATAAGCTGGAAATAGCTTGTGGAAGCGGTATATTACGAGTGAAAAAACTTCAGCAAGAGAGTAAAAAAGCTTTGAATATAGAAGAATTTTTACGTGGTACAAATATTTTAAAAGATACAGTATTAAAATAAGAGTATTATTATGGGTAAAGATAAAAAAGAAGTTAGGTTTAATGATAATTGAGACGTTAAGGAGTTTACCTTAAAGTTTGAAAAGAATAGTGATATTTATTCTTTAAAAAGGAAAGTAATTAATATAGTAGATGATGAAGTAGAGGATCAAACTAAGCTACTTACGGAAACTCAATTTCTTGTGCAAAAAACTCCACATGGTAAAACATCTCAATATGAAATTAGCGGCTTTATTAACAAAGCCGGCGCACATATAAACGATCCAAAGCAAATAAAAGAAATTTCAAAATTATACGCTCGTGCCGTATTTGCTGATTTACAGAAAAATATTTTAGGTAAATTTGATAAGAACGGTAATTTAAGTATAACTAAAGATTTTGCAATTGATGAAAATCCAGTCTTTAGAAAAGACGGTAAATTATTATGGGTTAAAACTCAAAGCGGTTTGATAAATAGAGAAGGAGAAATGACAGCAGTAAATCATATTTTACAAAAAGGCAGATTTTTGTTTGAAGATTTAGGCGGTAAGGTAGATACAAAATTAGGGACCACAAATCTAAACAAAAAGCCGACAAAGCCTACTTTAAAAAGAGGTTAAAATAACTTTAAGCCTTCTCATAAGAAATAAAATTAAAATTATTTGAAATTAGTGTTTGACAAGCTTTAAAAATATAGATATAAAACCATCACACAAAGTTTGAAACGTAAAACTTTGTAGCTGTTTAAAAAGTTGATAAAGCTAAAAACTAAATACACCGCGATAATAAAAATTTATATCGTGAGTAGATGCTGAAAATAAGAAAAATAATTGTGGAATTAATTCTGTATGCATTGTGTAATCTCAAGTTAAAAGCATAAGTAAATATAATAAGAGCATTTGGTGGATGCCTTGGCACTAGAAGGCGATGAAGGACGTAATACGCTGCGATAAGCTTCGGGGAGTTGCGAATAAACTTTGATCCGAAGATTTCCGAATAGGGGAACCTACCTAATTTATTAGGTATTGTATAGTGAATACATAGCTATATGAGGCAAACCCAGCGAACTGAAATATCTAAGTAGCTGGAGGAAAGGACATCAACCGAGACTCCGTTAGTAGTGACGAGCGAACGCGGATCAGGCCAGTGGCTTCAAAAAAATAACTAAAACAACATGGAAAGGTTGACCATAGAGGGTGATAGTCCCGTATAGGTAAAAAGTTTGAAGTCCTTGAGTAAGGCGGGACACGTGAAATCCTGTTTGAACCAGGGGGGACCACCCTCTAAGCCTAAGTACTCTCTAGTGACCGATAGTGAACAAGTACCGTGAGGGAAAGGTGAAAAGTACCCCGACAAGGGGAGTGAAATAGTATCTGAAACCAAATGCTTACAAGCAGTCGGAGCAAGCGTATTTATATGTCTTGTGACGGCGTACCTTTTGTATAATGGGTCAGCGACTTAGTTTATCTAGCAAGCTTAAGCCATTAGGTGTAGGCGTAGCGAAAGCGAGTCTGAATAGGGCGTTTAGTTAGATGAATTAGACCCGAAACCGGGTGATCTAGCCATGGCCAGGTTGAAAGCGGAGTAAAATCCACTGAAGGACCGAACCCACTACTGTTGAAAAAGTAGGGGATGAGCTGTGGTTAGGGGTGAAAGGCCAATCAAACTCGGATATAGCTGGTTCTCCGCGAAATCTATTTAGGTAGAGCGTTATAGCGATTACCATCGAAGGTAGAGCACTGAATGAGCTAGGGGGTCCCACAGACTTACCAAACTCAATCAAACTCCGAATGTCGGTGAGTACAGCATAGCAGACAGACTATGGGTGCTAAGGTCCATAGTCGAGAGGGAAAAAGCCCAGATCGCCATCTAAGGTCCCTAAATCATGACTAAGTGTTAAAGGATGTGAGAAGACCAAAACAACTAGGATGTTGGCTTAGAAGCAGCCATCATTTAAAGAAAGCGTAATAGCTCACTAGTCTAAATAAGTTTTCTTGCGCCAACAATGTAACGGGGCTCAAGTCATGTACCGAAGATGCGGGTTTATGCATTTGGCATAAATGGTAGCGGAGCGTTCCGTAAGCCTGCGAAGGTGAACCGTGAGGTTTGCTGGAGGTATCGGAAGTGAGAATGCTGACATAAGTAGCGATAAAGAATGTGAGAAACATTCTCGCCGAAAGTCCAAGGGTTCTTGCGTAAAGTTAATCTGCGCAAGGTTAGTCGGCCCCTAAGATGAGGCTGAAAGGCGTAATCGATGGGAATCAGGTTAATATTCCTGAACCTGAAGGATGTGACGAAAATAGTAAATTGTACAGTCTTATTGGATTGATTGTGCGGTGAATATTTTCCAGGAAATAACACCTTCATTATAGACCGTACCCGAAACCGACACAGGTGGACAGGTAGAGTATACCAAGGCGCTTGAGAGAACGATGCTGAAGGAACTAGGCAAATTGCATCTGTAACTTCGGAAGAAAGATGACCTGTATATGGGCAACCATGTGCAGGTGGCACAAGCTAGGGGGTAGCGACTGTTTATTAAAAACACAGGGCTCTGCAAAGTCAATAGACGATGTATAGGGTCTGACGCCTGCCCAGTGCTGGAAGATTAAAAGGAGGGGTGCAAGCTCTGAATTGAAGTCCCAGTGAACGGCGGCCGTAACTATGACGGTCCTAAGGTAGCGAAATTCCTTGTCGGGTAAGTTCCGACCCGCACGAATGGCGTAACGATTTCCCCACTGTCTCCAGTATCGACTCAGCGAAATTGAATTCTCCGTGAAGATGCGGAGTTCCCGCGGTCAGACGGAAAGACCCCGTGAACCTTTACTATAGCTTTGCACTGGTGTTAGGAATCAGATGTGCAGGATAGGTGGGAGACTACGAAGCGAAGGCGTCAGCCTTTGTGGAGTCACCCTTGAGATACCACCCTTTTGGTGCTTGACATCTAACCGAGATCCTTGAATCAGGATCCGAGACAATGCATGGTGGGTAGTTTGACTGGGGCGGTCGCCTCCCAAAGAGTAACGGAGGCGCGCGATGGTTAGCTCAGGTTGGTCGGAAATCAACTTTTAGAGTGCAATGGCATAAGCTAGCCTGACTGCGAGTCTGACAAGACGAGCAGAGACGAAAGTCGGTCATAGTGATCCGGTGGTTCCGAGTGGAAGGGCCATCGCTCAACGAATAAAAGGTACTCCGGGGATAACAGGCTGATGATTTCCAAGCGTCCATAGCGACGAAATCGTTTGGCACCTCGATGTCGGCTCATCACATCCTGGGGCTGGAGAAGGTCCCAAGGGTTCGGCTGTTCGCCGATTAAAGTGGTACGTGAGCTGGGTTTAGAACGTCGTGAGACAGTTCGGTCCCTATCTGCCGTGGGTGTAGGAAGTTTGAGAGGATCTGCCTTTAGTACGAGAGGACCGAGGTGGACGTACCCCTGGTGGACCAGTTGTCGTGCCAACGGCACAGCTGGGTAGCTAAGTACGGAAGGGATAACTGCTGAATGCATCTAAGCAGGAAACCCACCTCAAAACTAGACTTCCCCATTAGAGCCGTGGAAGACCACCACGTTGATAGGTCGGGTGTGGAAGCACAGTAATGTGTGTAGCTAACCGATACTAATAGCTCGATTGATTTACTTTGCTGTGAGATTACATATGCATATAGTGTTAATGCTATAAGAGTGTAGTATCTACTCACAAAGTTATCAGGTTAAATAGTTTTATCAACTAATAAAAATGTTATTGCATAACTAATGTTATACTGTAGCCCTGCCACGATATCCAGCGAAAATTATTTTGCTGAGTATCGTAGTAAAAGTTAAGATATGATGTTGAGAATTTTTTTGAGTCGTGCAACAACATTAACAGCAAACTATAATACAAATCTATCTTTTTAAAAGTTTGTATTGCTAGCTTGGTGGTTATAGCATGAGTGAAACACACGATCCCATCCCGAACTCGAATGTGAAACCTCATAGCGCTAATGGTACTATGTCATAAGGCATGGGAGAGTAAGTCGCTGCCAAGCTTGCAATGCAAATTGTTAATTACCTTTCTTTCTCTTTATGAGAATATTTTATATTCATAATTTTTACCTTTCTCTATATTAGTAATGCTTACGCATTAAAGAATAAACATCAATTTATTTCCATAGAATCGCTAAAATCTAACATAGAAATTAAAAAGCTATTTAAAGAAAAAAAATACTGGTCAATTTATTTTAGAGTAATTAATGAAGGTGGAATTTTAACTCAAGAAGGTTATATTCTACAAGATACTCAAACAAGCTTAGGTGATCAACATCGTTTATTAAAAAAACGAGATATTAATACTGAAAATCCTTTATATTTTAATGGAAAATTAGCAGTAATTTTATCTTGTGGTTCTGAAAATTGGTATCATTGGCTGCTACAAATTTTGCCTAGATTAATTATATTAAAAGAATCAGCTCTTGAATATGATCGTATCTATATTAATAATTTAAAATATTCATGGCAAATTAAGTCATTAGAAATAGTATTAAATTATTTAAATATACCGGAAGATAAGCTTTTTGTAGTAAATAGTGACTGTATAATTCAAGCTACTAGACTAATTGTTCCATCTGTACAGTTTATTTCCGTAAAAGGTACACCTTTGCCTTTATGGTTAAAAAAAGATTTAAGAAATATTTTTATTAAAGATAATAGTAAAGTATACGATAAAATATATATTTCTCGTAAATACGCTTCTACCCGAAAAATAGTTAATGAAGAGGAATTAATAGAAAAAATTGAGAGATCCGGTTTGAAAGTAATATATCTAGAGCTATCCTTCCCGTATGAACAGGCCCGGCTTTTTAATAAAGCAAAAATAATAGTTGGATCGCACGGATCAGGATTTGCTAACTTTATTTTTGCGGCTCCAAAATGCAAAGTAGTAGAGATTGATCACGGTACAACTCCCTCTAAAAATTTTTATAAAAGAATGGCAAATTATATGTCATGCGATTATTATCCTTTTTATGTAGATCATCAGACAACAGAAGAGCATTTAGAAGACGATATAAAGATCAATATTGATGAATTTATTAAGTTTCTTAGAGGTCATCTGTAAATAAATTTTAATTAGTAATTAAAGAGCTTTTTTAGCGAAAATTGAAGTTAATTCTTAAAATCATTATTTAATAAATAAGATTCGCTATTCATTTCATTTAGTCTTGAAATAGTGCGTTTAAATTCTGCGGCTCGTGCTGAACCTTGATATATTTTATTTGGGTTATCTTCTAGGCTCATAAATAAGAGTATTTTATAGAAATAGGCATTATCGATAAAGTTGATAAATCTAACGGCTGTATTTGTATCGTTAGAATCGATAGTATGAACGTTCCCCACTATAATAACGTTAAAATTTTGGCAAATATTAACATAATCGATATAGCTTAAGCCTCTTGTAAATAATTCATTATAATCTGTTACTAATATTCTTTTATGCACTTTTTGAAAGGATATTTCTCTACCTAGAACCTGTATATTTTGAGGAGCAAGATTATTATCACTAATATCCGTGATAATTTTTTCAAGTTTGTTTTGGTTTTCTAAAGTTAAAGGATAAATTATCCTTGCCTCTTTAACTCTTAACGCTTTATCAAATCGATAATCATGTTGATTATCTAGATATTTAACATAAAATGTATTATTGATTATCTTTATAAAAGGTAAGAAAGATTCTCGTTGTAATCCGTCTTTGTACAGATTATTGGGACTCGTGTTAGAAGTTATAAAAATAAAAATATTTTGCTTTATTAATTCATTAAATAATCTACCGATTATCATTGCATCAGTAATATCTTTAATTTCAAACTCATCTATACATAACACTTTAGTTTGTTTAGTATAGTTTTTAGCAATTTTAGGGATGATATCTTTCTGATTTGCTGTTTGTAATTTATGCATAGATTTATGAATTTCCTGCATAAAGTTCTGATAATGTATTATTATTTTAGGTGTGGTTAATTCTTCACAAAAAGAATTCATGAGCATAGTTTTACCGCTGCCCACCGGACCGTATAAATAAATTCCGCTTTCTAAGTTGTTTTTATTAAAGAATTTGAATAAACTTTTAGGTTTATTAAGTGCTGCTGCCAGCTGTTTTAATTCTTCTCGTAAAGCAGTTTGTTTTGAATCTCGTATTAATGAAGTAGAGGATTTAATCATCCAAAATATTTTTTATCTAGTTTGTTATAGGTTTTTTCTAAAATGTCGTTCCTAGCTAAAAGCAGGAAGGTTTTGTTGCGTGGATCAATTTCACCTCCGTCATCCCATGGTTTGACCACGGGATCCAGTGAAAAATGCTAACCTTTAGCATTTTTTGTTATTTTTGCTAGATTGCCACGCTCCTTTTAGTTGCTCGCAATGACGGTTGTGATTATCATTTCCTACATAAAAGCGTTGCATCGCCGTAGCTAAAAAAACGCATTGCTTCTTTTATAGCATATTTATATAATTCATGCATTTCTTTAAATCCGGCAAAAGCACATATAAGCATAAATAAAGTAGATTTAGGAAAATGGAAATTAGTAAGTAGCATATCGGCTGTTTGAAATTTAAAACCTGGGGTTATGAAAATATCGGTTTTAAAGCTACCTGCTTTTACGATGCCGTTATTGCAAGAACTCTCAAGTGTTCTAAGTGTTGTAGTGCCGACTGCGATAATACGTTTCCCTTCTTGCTTTGCTTTATTGATAATGTCAGCAGTGTCAGGAGTAATAGAGCAATATTCGGTATGCATTTTATGTTCATGAATATTTTCGGTTTTTACAGGTAAAAAAGTTCCAGCTCCCACATGTAATGTTAAAAATGTGGCTTGTATGCCTTCTGCCTTAAGCTTATCAAGTATATCCTTTGTAAAATGCAAGCCTGCTGTCGGTGCTGCAACTGAACCTTCTATTTGGCTATAGACAGTTTGATAGCGGTCGTTGTCGTTTTGAGTGTTGGTCATCCCGTGGTTTGACCACGGTATCCAGTCATTATTTAAATATGCTTTGGATCCCGTGGTCGTAGCCACGGGATGACATAATGAGTGTGAACGCCTAATATAAACCGGTAGCGGCATCTCACCGTATTTATTTAAGAACTCGAATACAGAAATATCATTAAGCTCAAATTTTACTTTAATCTCACCCATTGCAAGTTTTTCGGTAATAATTACCTTATGATTATCAAAATAAAATTCATCATTTACATGAAGCTTTCGAGCTGGTTTAGCAAAAGCCGACCAACTATCATCTGATAATTTTTGATTCAAATTTATTGTAATATTTTTCCCCAAATTTAACTTTGCTTTTATTACCTTACTATTATTAAAGACTAATAAGTCCCCTTCTTTTAAGTAATCTATTATGTTGTAGAATTTGGTTTTAATAGGCGGCGTAACAGCAATTAGTAAATCTGAGTTATCACGTTCACTAGATGGATATTGTGCGATCAGTTCGCTTGGTAAATCAAAGTCAAAATCAGATAGTTTCATTGTTTAAATATTAGTGGCTAAAAAAGTGATTATAACAGCATATGACAATATTTAATATAATATTTTAGTGTATTGATTGCTTACTAATAAATAAACTATTTGTTGATAAAATGATTTTTTTCTGTACGATACAAAATACTATCAATTGAATCATTAAGGGAAATACTTGATAATCGATGATATAATTAGAAATAAATTTCATGAGATATTAAGCAGTAAAGATATAGAAGAAAATATGGGATTTAATAATATATATAAAATAAAAAGATATGAATTTTTTAGAGAAAGTTGTGTCAAAGAATTCAAAGCTTTGATTGAAGATCCAAATACAGAAGTATATACATTGGAAGGTGAGGCTAAATCTTTTTGATATTTTGCGTGTCATAATAATCAGAAAGGGATAGTAAGGCTTCTACTTGCAAAAGGTGCAAATATAATCCTTGACCACAACAGCGGTACCGTTTTTCACACTGCCCTAACAGCTCAACATTTTGATATGGCAACATTTCTAATTGAAAATGGTGCGGATCCTAATTACGTAACAGGTGACAATATGACTTATATGGTAAAAGTATTGTTACAATATGGTGCTAATCGGATATACTCGATCCTGACGGTCAAATGGTCCGTGACAAGGAAGCAATTTATGAACCTCTGAAAGCTCTTTTAACGCTTGAATCCACATTGCGTAAGAATGATTACAAGAAAATTAAGGCTATTGACAAGAAAGATTTAGCTGCGTTTGTTCAATGGAAAGCAGCAATATTACCGGTTGTAAAAGATGTTTCTAAGGATGATTCTATAAAAACAACCATTAATAGAATTAGTAGGAAAGATAGCTAAATTGATACCGCCTTTAGAGTTTTTATGCATTTTAAAAATTGAAGATATTATTGATAGTAACGCTACAGATAAGATAGAATTACCTAAGAGTGCAATAAAAGCGATGACAGAGTGCAGACTACTTCAAGTTGAAGCAACAGGAGAAATAGTGGCTCATAATGATTTAGTTTAAAGGTTGAGGCTGGTTTTATGTCATTCCTGCGAAAGCAGGAATGACATAAAACATGGGTAATACCTCCTCACACTATTAACCCTTTAACTTGAGAGTTCCATAATTTTTGATATAGCTTACTATTTTTTAGTAATTCTGCATGGTTACCGTCATCGATTATACTTCCCTTTTCAAAAACTAAAATTCTATCCATATTGAGTAAAGTAGATAATCTGTGGGCAATGACTATCACGGTTTTATTTTGCATTAAATAATCCATTGACTCTTGAATCAGGCTTTCCGTCTCGCTATCTAAGCTACTTGTTGCTTCATCGAGAATTAAAATAGGAGCATTTTTTAAGATGGCTCTTGCTATGATAATTCTTTGACGCTGACCGCCTGATAAGTTATTCCCCCGTTCACCGCACATAGTATCGTAACCGTCCAGTAGATTATCGATAACATCATGAATATGTGCAGCTTTTGCTGCTTCTATAACCTCCTCAAGAGTAGCTTCTTTTTTCCCGTATCTGATATTGTCCAAAATGGTACGATGAAAAAGCACCGGTTCTTGAGGTATAAGGCTAATGGCTTTTCTTAAAGAATCTTGAGTTACGTTTTTAATATTTTGATTATCTATTAAAATCATTCCTTCTTCTATATCATGTAACCTCGTGAGTAAACTAATAAAAGTGGTTTTCCCTGAACCTGAAAATCCAACTAGTCCTACTTTTTGTTTACTCGGTATTAATACCGATTTATTATAAAATAGCTTGTTATTATGATGATAATTAAATGTAACATTTCTAAATTCAATAACCCCTTCTTTGATATCTAATGGAGTAGCGTTTGCAATATCAGTTATAATATGCGGTGCCATTAAAGATAAGCCTTGATTAAATGCCCCGACCTGCTCGAACATATCACCGATTTCTTGCGTTAAATCCCAAATATCGTCTGCTACATTTATACATAATGTTAGTACTAATACGCAATCACCTATGCTTATAGATAATTCGCTACGAAGTTTAGATAAATAATAAATCATTATAAAAATCATTATTGAACAAGAAGTCCCAAGAGCATAACGCAATTTGAACATAAAGAATTGCATAGTCTGCTCATCGGCTACGGCATTTTCTACTCTTGTTTCGAGATGTTGACGTTCAAATTTATGGGCTGTAAACATTCTAACCGCATTAATGTTGCTAATTGCATCTACGATACTACCGGCAACAAAAGATTGGCTTCTAGCATAATTTAATGAGTATTTATTGATTTTATCGGAGAAAAGAACACTAAGTCCTAAAAAAACCGTAATCCATAAAATAAATATCGTAGCAAAAACGTAATGTACCGAATGTAAAGCAATTAATGCAAATACAATAATAGCGAGTTTACGAAGAATTTTTTCACCGAATATTGAAATAATCATCTCAAACGATCTTGCAGTTTCGGTAATACGATTGCTAATATGTCCTGCTAGATTATCCTGAAAGAATTTATGGCTATGATATTGGGTATAATTATAAAGTTCATTTAGTATTTTCCCTTTTATTATGGGCATAGTCTTGAGATACAAATAATCATATGAACGATATGCTATATTAATACTCTCCCACCAAAGAGCATAAAATACTGCCCAGTAAATCATGGAAGATAAAAGATTATTAGCGTTCTTATCGCTGAAAGATTCTATTAAATCAATGATTTTCTGAAGTAATATACTATCAATCGCCGGAATCATACCGAGTAAAATACAAATTACAGTCAATAAAGTCATTTTAACTTTATCGAATTTTAAAAAATAAATACTTAAGCTAAATGTTGATTTAGATAAAGTAGGGTATTTTATCACGATAATGTACCTCGATTTTAAAATAATATATTAATTCGTGTTATTGTGGAGCATATTTTAATTTAATTATTTTAAAATATACCTAAAAATATTAAATCTGTGGAAAAATAATAAACAAGCCTTGCTTCTTACCTTAAATAATGCTACAAAATTCAGACAATAACTTCAACATCATTAGAAATGCAAGAAAAAGAATTATCTAATAATTTTTTAGAAGAACAAGAAAAGTCTAAGGAAGACAATTATCCGTTCTTTGATGTAAAATATATTTGTCAAGCAAGTTTATTAATTACGGATTCTATCCGAAAAGGGTATGATGTAACGCAATTGCCCAATGGTGATATTAATGTTACAGAAGTAAGAATAGTAAATGTTCATTATAATTGGAACTCCGAAAAAGGAAAATTTGTTAAAACTAATCAGATAGAATTTAATAATAGCAAAGGTGGATGATTAAATCAAATACTGTATACTCGCTTAATTTGAAAAATTGGCTACGTCGTCGTCCTATAAGTACTGTGGTACTCACGTATTAAGTATACGTTATTACACTAGGAGTATATTGTTATTGTCACAAAGCTTATTATCTTAAAACAGCAGCTTAAATATGGAATTTGATCAAGGATTATTATCAAGGATTCAATTTGCTTTTACCATAAGTTTTCATATAATATTCCCTGCTTTTACTATAGGGCTTGCAAGCTTTTTAGCGGTAATTGAAGGGTTATGGTTGAAAACAAAAAAGCCGGTTTATCAAGAAATATACAAATTTTGGGTGAAGATTTTTGCCGTTACTTTCGGTATGGGAGTAGTTTCGGGTGTTGTAATGTCTTATCAATTCGGTACTAACTGGTCGAATTTTTCAGATAAGGTTGGAAATGTCCTTGGTCCGCTTCTCGGTTTTGAAGTATTTACTGCCTTTTTCCTCGAATCTTCTTTTTTAGGTATAATGTTATTCGGCTTTAATAAAGTCAGTAAAAAAGTACATTTTATTTCTACGTTAATAGTTGCCGTTGGTACTGTAATCTCAGCTTTTTGGATACTTGCAGCTAGTAGCTGGATGCATACGCCTGCTGGTTTTGAACTGCGAGGCGAAGGATTCTTTTATCCTTTAAATTGGCTAGAAATTATCTTTAACCCTTCTTTCCCATATCGCTTTTTCCATATGATTACGGCGGCTTATTTAACTACTTCTTTTGTTATCGGTGGTGTAGCTAGCTTTTATTTACTAAATAATCGTTATAAAGAGCATGCTAAAATTATGCTTTTTATGGCGGTGTTAATGGCGTTAATCGTTGCACCTATTCAAATAGTTATTGGTGATCTGCATGGTTTAAATACTCTTAAATATCAGCCGGTCAAGGTCTCGGCTATGGAAGGTATTTGGAATACAGACAAAGGAGCAGCTTTTAATCTTATCGGCTTTCCTGATGGGGAAGAAGAAAAAACAAAATATGCTGTAGAAATACCTTATGCTAGTAGTTTAATCTTAACGCATAGTTTAGATGGTGAAGTGAAAGGATTAAAAGAATGGACAAAAGAAGAGCGTCCGCCGGTTGCAGTAGTATTTTTTAGCTTTCGTATTATGGTAGGAATCGGTTGCTTAATGGTATTTATAGGTATTGTGGGGTTATATCTTTACTTGAAGAAAAGATTATATACTACGCATTGGTTTCAATATTGGTATATATTAATGTCACCTTCAGGTTTTATTGCAGTACTTGCCGGTTGGTTCGTAACCGAGGTAGGTAGACAACCTTATATAGTATATAATATTTTAAAAACCGTGGATACGGTATCACCGGTACTCGGCAAATATGTATTTATTTCTCTAATTGCTTTTATAGTAGTGTATGTGATCATTTTCGGAGCGGGTATATATTATATAATGCATTTGATAAAGAAAGGTATAGAAGTGATAGATAATAAAGAAATGTACGGAGAGAGTGGTTTGAATAACCCATTATTAGAAAAGTAATAAGTTTATGTTAAATTTTGCACCTTATATAGATTTACCGCTTGTTTGGGGTGGGCTTATAGCTACCGCTATTTGTTTATATGTTTTATTAGACGGTTTTGATTTAGGAGTAGGAATCTTATTTCCGTTTGCACCTACCGATGATTGCCGTCATAAAATGATCAATTCTATTGCTCCTTTTTGGGACGGTAACGAAACTTGGTTAGTACTTGGCGGCGGTGGTTTATTTGCGGCTTTCCCGTTGGCGTATTCGCTATTAATGCCGGCTTTATATATTCCTATTATATTGATGTTACTCGGTCTAATATTTCGTGGTGTAGCTTTTGAATTCCGTTTTAAGGCTCATATAGGTCATCGTTATATTTGGGACTACGCTTTTCATTTCGGTTCTATGATTACTGTTTTTTGTCAAGGTTTAATGCTTGGTACGTTTGTCCAAGGAATAGAGATAGAAGGACGAGAATTTGCAGGAGGGAGCTTTGATTTTCTTACTCCCTTTTCCGTTATGACGGGGATAGCATTAATATTCGGTTATGCACTCTTGGGTGCTACTTGGCTTATTCTGAAAACAGAAAAGACAACACAAGATTGGGGTTATAAATCTGCTTTATATATTTTATTTTACGTTGCACTTTTTATGGGGCTTGTAAGCTTATGGGTTCCTTTCTTAAATAACCACATAAATCATCGTTGGTTTAGTGTACCTAATATTTACTATTTATCTATTGTACCTATTGTAACTGCTTTAATATTTATCAAGTTAATTAAAGCCGTTAAGCAGAAAAAAGAAGTAAAGCCGTTTATTTATACGATCTTGTTATTTTTATTAGGATATTTAGGGCTCGTGATAAGCATATGGCCATATATCGTTCCTTATAAAGTTACGCTTGAAACTGCTGCAGCAGCACCGGAGTCACAGTCTTTACTGTTGATAGGGGCTGGGATATTCCTACCTGTCATACTTGGCTACACATTCTATTGTTATTATATATTTCGTGGCAAATCATCTCATCATCCGATATATTAAAAAATTTAAAAAAATAACCTCTTGTCTCAAAGGGTGGCAATGGTTTATTATCCTATGGCTTAGCGGATTATTATCCACATTACTTTTAACTTATGTAGTTAAACTGGTGTTTAGGGTGATAGTAGGAATATAACCTTGACAAAACGTACTGTTTATAGTACGTTATTAATATTAAGTCTCACTAACTATAAGGAAAAAATAATGGAAATATATAATACAAGCGAAGCAAGAAGTAAGCTTTATAAACTTATAGATTATGTTTCTGATGTACACAAACCTGTTTATATTAAAGGTAAAAGAAATAATGTAGTTATAATTTCAGAAGAAGATTATCGTAATATGGAAGAAACTTTATATTTATTATCTATTCCAAATATGCATAAGTCTATAATTGAAGGACGAGCAGAGCCTATAGCAAAGTGTAGCGATAAATTAAATTGGTAATTTTTTATAAATGTATATAATTCGTTATACTATACAAGCACAAAAAGATGCTAAGAAAATAGTGCAAGCCGGTTTAAAGAATAAAGTAGAAGTTTTATTAAACATAGTTAGTACTGATCCTTGGAAAATTTACCCTCCATATGAAAAGCTCGTTGGTGACTTTAGCGGTTGCTATTCAAGAAGAATTAATATTCAACATAGGTTGGTTTATGAAGTTTATAAACAAGAAAAAGTTGTAAAAATTCTTAGAATGTATACGTATTATGAATAAGTCATTAACTGAAAAAATCTCAGCATTTATTATTACCAAAAATGAATCCACAAGGGTAGCACGAGCTATAAATAGCGTAAAAAATATTACTGATGAGGTGATAGTAGTCGATAGTGAAAGTACTGATGATACGGTAGCAATAGCTGAAAAATTAGGAGCAAAGGTAGTAATAAAACCGTGGCTTGGTTATGTAGGACAGAAATCTTTTGCCGAAAGCCTTTGCGTAAATGATTGGGTTCTTAATATTGATGCCGATGAGGAGTTATCTAAAGAGTTACAAGACGAAATAGAGTATATTTTTGCCTCTCATAATCAAGATCGTTATTTAGCTTATCAAATAAAGCTGTTAATAATGCATCGTAATGATCAAAAGCCACGAATGTTTGCTCCATTTAATAAATGTACTCGGTTGTATAATAAAAAATTTGCAAGCTTTGCAAATACCGTAAATAGTACTACTCATGATTCGGTAATATTTAATAAAGATGTTGATTTTGCAGGTAAAATTTATCTATTAAATGGAGCTGCTTATCATTATTCTGGTACTTCAATTGAGCAGTTGGTCACTAAAGCAAATTTTTATTCTAACGAGCAAGCAAAAGATTTAGTTAAGCAAGGAAAAAAGCTTTCAAATTTTCGTTTAACAACAGAAATGATATGGTGGTTTTTTAAAGCGTTTTTTATCAGACGCTATTTTGTATTTGGTTTTGACGGTTTTGTAGATTCAATAATTTTTGCTTTTGCAAGATTTCTAAGGCTTACGAAGTTAAGAGAGTCATCGCTTAAATCAAAAAACGTCATTGCGAACGACTATAAGGAGCGTGGCAATTTCATGAAGTAATATAAAATTCCTGAGATTGCCACGTCGATGCTATGCATCTCCGCGCAATGATGATTTAGAAAATAAAAGATAAATTATGAAAGAAAATTTTAATGTTAGTAAATTAAAAAACGGTTTGACAATTTTAACATATAATATGCCTTATGTTAATTCGGTAGCAATAAATTTAATTGCTAAAGTTGGAGCACGTTATGAGAATGCAGAAGAGGATGGCATATCTCACTTTCTTGAGCATATGGCTTTTAAAGGTACAAAAACTAGAACGGCAAAACAGATAGCGGAAGCGTTTGACTCTATAGGCGGACATTTTAATGCCTATACCGGTCATGAGAATACGGTATATTATGCACGAGTCTTGTCTGAAAATTGTGATAAAGCACTTAATATACTTGCCGATATAATTCAAAATTCTATTTTTTCTGATGAGGAAATAGCTAAGGAATATCAGGTGATCATGCAGGAAATTGCTCATCATCAGGATAATCCAGATGACCTAGTATATGAGAAATTTTATAATAAAGTTTATAGAGAACAACCGTTGGGTAAGTCAATCTTAGGTACTGCTAAAACCCTTGCAACTTTTACGAAAGAACATTTTTTTAATTTTATAGATAAACATTATAATGCTGAAAATCTCTATTTATCAATTGCCGGTAATATTGATCATGATAAAATAGTAATTATAGCGGAACAGTTATTTTCTTCTTTGAAGCAAGGAGTAAAAAGTAGCTTTATTCCGGCAAAATATATAGGCGGAAACGGCTTTATTAATAAGGAGTTAGAGCAAACTAGTTTAGTGCTAGGGTTTGAAGGTACATCATATATTAATTTAGAAAAGCTTTACCAAACCCATCTACTTTCTATAATATTCGGTGGCGGTATGTCATCGCGTTTATTTCAAAGTATTCGTGAGAAATTAGGTTTAGCATATGCAGTAGGTAGTTATAATAGTGCTTATTTTGATAGTGGAGTGTTTACAATTTATGCATCCACTGCACATGATAAATTAGAATTATTATATAGAGAGATTAAAAACGAAATAATAAAAATGACTGAACAAGTAAGCACAGAAGAGATTCTTAGAGCTAAAACACAAATACGTAGTAATTTACAAATGGCTCAAGAGAAAAATACCTATAAGTCAGAAGAAATAGGTAAAAATTATTCTGTTTTCGGTCAATATATTTCTCCTGAAGAGATTATGGAAATTATCATGAGCATAAAAGCTGATGATATTATTAATACGGCAAATAAAATATTTAGTGGTACTACTACGTCGGCAATTATCGGTCCGAATGATCTTCAGGGATTTTAATGATATGCTTGTGTGGATACCAGAGTCGTCATTGCGAGCGGCCGTAGGCTGCGTAGCAATCTCATAAAATAATAACAAGCTCCTGAGATTGCTTCGTCAATTACTTCGTAATTTTCTCGCAATGACGAGGAAAATGAATTTTGAGACAAATAAATGAAAAAAAAATTATATGAAGGTTCAAGTAAAATTTTATATTCTGCCGAAGAAGATTTTTTACTTATAATGGCTTTTTCCGATAAGGCTATTTTAGAAACAGGTGAGATTGTTGATATATCAGGTAAAGGAGTACTTAATAATAATATTTCTTCCTTTCTAATGGATAAACTGGAAATGATCGGCATTGAAAATCATTTTATCGAAAAAATAAATATGAGGGAGCAATTAATTCAATATGTTGAGGTTTTCCCGATACAAGTAATAATATCATCAGTAGCGTGCAGTAGATTTGTAAAAGAATTCGGAATTGATGAAGGGTATGTATTTGATAAACCTATTATTGATTTTAAGGTCCGAAGTCGTGAATTTAAATATCCGATAGTTAATGAGTATCAAATATTAAATTTCGGTTGGTTAACTAGGGATGAAATTAAAGCGGTAAAAGAGCAGGCTTTGCGTATATATGATTTTCTAAGCGGCTTATTTATCGGTGTCGGGATTCGGCTTGTTGAGTGTAAATTAGAATTTGGGCGTGTGTTTAACGGTGAAGAATCTATCATTATGTTAACTGATGAAATTAGTCCGGATAATTGTAGATTATGGCATATTAACAGTAATGAAAAATTGGGATTTGAATTGCTTGAAAAAGAACCAAATAAGGTTTTTGAATCATATCAGCTAATAGCTGATCGTTTAAAAGAAAAATAAATATATTTTTTAAGCGATATATACTATTTTGGACTGTTTAAGGTTTTATTACAAAGTTCAGTTTTTCGTCATTGCGAGGAAAATTACGAAGTAATGGACGAAGCAATCTCAGGATATTTGATGAGATTGCCACGCAGCCTACTGCTGCTCGCAATGACGATTAGGTGTCTACGCAGGAACAACATTTCTGATTTTTAATAATTTTTTACAGTAAAAAAGATGAAAATACGATGTATTATAATAAGCTTTATAGCTCTAATCCTAGTAGGGTGGGGATATGCTGCCTATAAATTTGAACATCAAAGTAAAGAAAATATTATCTCTATTCTTGATAAATATGAAGAATATATAGCTTATGATGCAATAAAAGTTAATAAATATGGATTTAGTGTTACTTTAAATAAAGTAATGTTAAAACCTATAGATTTTTATTTTGATGAAATAGTTATTAGACATATACCGTTTTTGAATATTACAAAAATTGATTCTTACGGAAATAATGTAAAAATTACTACCGCTCAAGATGAAAAAAATATTTTTTACTCACCTGATCATCATACAACAATTTGGTTTAGAAAATCTTTGTTTAATAGAGAGCCTGATTATTGGAAATTAAGCTTGAGTGACAATAAATCAACTCTTTATAGTTCTCTAGATGCAGAAAAATTAGCAGAGAGTGATATTAGTAATTCTGTAATTACTAATACTAAGACATCGGATAACCTTAATTTGTTAATTTTGGATGGAACAAATACTGTTTCTTTTATTTCTGAAAATTACAGAAGAAATTTATATGATAAAATTTTTGAATTTTTGAGAGATCAAATAGCTAATGACTTTGATACTGCTTTCTTTGAGTATGGTTTGACAAAGTTAGATATATTGAATTTACCTATTTCTTACAATTCCAAATTAAAACTAAAATATAGTGATGAGTTAGTAGCTCTTGGGAAATTATTAATTCAAAATTTTTCTCTAGATCAAAGGCAAGATGAGAATATGCATGCTGTTATTTTTATGCAGATGTTAGGAGAATTAGTAAAAGGTAAGCCGTTTTTAGTTGCTTGTGATATTGAAAGAAAAGGAAAAGTAGAAAGTAATTTATATAAATTAAATATAGAAAAAGATAAAATTTTTGATTTTGCTTTAAATATTAAATCTACTATAGAACCTTCTGAAACATACCAAAAAACGGCAGCTGAAGCTTTAGGAAGCTACTTTAGTAATGGTTTAAACAAAAGAGCTGAGTTAGATAAAATTTTTAAACTAACTAGCCCTATTACTCAAGAAGATGGGGAAAGAGTAATGGGTGTTTTTGCAAAAATAAATAATTCCGAATTTAATTTAAAAGGTCAGTTTGATCCTGAAGCAAAAAAATTATCCGGTAAAACTAATCTTGTAATGGATGATTTTAATTTTGCTATTGATATTGATATGCCTACTATAGATAATCCTCTGAATCTAGAAAGCGTAATAAAATTATCGGATCCGAGTGTGGTTATAAATAATTTTGTGCATTATACTAATAATGCTATTGTACCGGTGCTTAATAAAATAGAAGATTCTAAGGAATTTGCTTTAAATCTAGGAAAACAATCTTCAGTAATAAAGCAATACGGCTTTAGGGCAATAGAAGTTTTTAGTAAAAATTCTGAATTAAAAGATGGTGAATCTTTAGTAGTGGATGTAAAAAGTAAAGACGCCGGACTAACCTTTAACGATAAAGCTATTGATCAGATCCTTAGTGATGCAAGAGTATTAGAATTTATAAATGCCATGGCTATGATAGATCAAGAAAGCAAGTAGTCTAAGTGTCATTCCTGCTTTTGCAGGAATGACATAAGAGCTACGAGATAAGGTCTACAAGTAAAAAATTTGAAGAAAAAATAAGTTATAAAAGAATGATTAATATTTCCTTTCCCGATGGGAGTATAAAACAATTTGCAAAAAACATTACCGCCTATGAAGTAGCAAATGCAATTTCAATGTCACTTGCTAAAGCAGCAATGGTTGCTGAAATAAACGGTGAGCTTCAAGACTTAAGTATCGTAATTGACAATGATTGCAAGCTTCGTATTTTAACTGCGAAAGATCCTGAATGTCTCGAGATAATAAGGCACGATGCGGCACATTTAACAGCAGAAGCAGTAAAGGAACTATTCCCTGAAACTCAGGTAACGATTGGTCCTGCAATTGAAAACGGTTATTATTACGATTTTGCTCGTGATAAACCTTTTACCACTGATGATTTAGCCGTTATAGAAGCTAAAATGCAAGAACTTTCACAAAAGAACGAGCAAGTAACAAGAGAGCTATGGGATAGGGATAAAGCTGTAGAGTTTTTTAAATCGATAGGAGAGCATTATAAAGCCGAAATTATTGCTTCAATTCCGGCAGGTGAGCCAATTACTTTATACAGGCAAGGTAATTTTATTGATCTATGCCGAGGTCCGCATGCTCCTTCTACAGGGGTTGTTAAGCATTTTAAGTTGATGAAAGTTGCAGGAGCGTATTGGCGAGGTGATAGTCGTAATGAGATGTTGCAGCGTATATACGGCACTGCTTGGGCCACGAAGGAGCAGCTAGATAGTTACCTCTTGATGCTTGAAGAAGCCGAAAAGCGTGATCATAGAAAGCTTGGGCGTGAGCTTGATTTATTCCACTTCCAAGAAGAAGCTCAAGGAATGGTATTTTGGCATGATAAAGGCTGGAGTATATATAATACCATTGAGCAGTATATTAGGAAAAAGATTCGTAAAAACGGTTATACCGAAGTTAAGACTCCTGTTTTGGTCGATAAAAGCCTTTGGGAGGCTTCAGGACATTGGGAAAAGTTTCGTGATGATATGTTTGCGTTAGAAACAGACGACAAGACATTAGCTTTGAAGCCGATGAACTGCCCTTGCCACGTGCAGATTTTCAAACAAGGTATCAAGAGTTATCGTGATTTACCTCTTCGTATGTCGGAGTTTGGTTTGTGCCATCGTAATGAGGCATCCGGTGCATTGCACGGTTTAATGAGAGTGCGGAGTTTAGTGCAAGACGATGCACATATATTTTGTGCTGCGGAACAAATTACCGATGAAACGGTTAGTTTTTGTAAATTACTGACTGAAGTTTATAAGGATTTCGGCTTTACTGATATAAAGGTAAAATTCTCTGATCGTCCTGAAATCAGAGCAGGGAGCAATGAAGTTTGGGATAAGGCTGAGAATGCTTTAAAAGAAGCAGTAGAACAAGCAGGGTTTAATTATACACTAAACCCGGGCGAGGGGGCATTTTACGGTCCGAAGCTTGAGTTTGTATTAACCGATGCGATAGGGCGGCAATGGCAATGCGGTACGCTTCAGATGGATTTTGTTTTGCCGGAGCGGTTAGACGCTAGCTATGTTGCAGCAAGCGGAGAGAAAAAAAGACCCGTAATGCTACATAGAGCGATCCTTGGCTCACTTGAGCGTTTTATTGGTATATTGATCGAAGAATATGCAGGTAGGTTTCCGCTTTGGCTTGCACCAGTGCAGGTTGCTATTGCAACTATTACCAGCGATTTGAACGATTACGCTTTGGAAGTGCAGAAAGCTTTAATTGATAACGGGGTAAGAACGGATGTTAATATCTCACCTGATAAAATTAACTATAAGATTCGTGAGTTTTCTAATCAAAAAATACCGATGATTGCAGTAATTGGTAAACAAGAGCAAGAAAATAAACAAGTAGCGATTAGAAGGCTCGGAACTACTGACCAAGAAGTATTATCGGTTGAGCAGTTAATAGCTGTGGTTAAAGAAGAGAATGAGAAATATTTGTAGATTTTAAATCTAAAGGATGATATAAGATAATAATACGTATCATAGGGATATGATATCCTAATTAGGAAAAAATCCTAAGGAGATTATGTGAGAACTATTATTAATATAGCTGATTCGCAAATTAAAATTCTAGATAAAGTATCCAAGAAAAAAATATCAAGAGATAAAATTATTGGGCAAGCTTTAACTAGTTACATTGCTAGTAATGATCACAATAATAAGGCATTTGAAAACGCTTTTGGACTCTGGAAAGATAAAAATCTAGATAGTGTAGAATATCAGGCTAAATTATGTAATGAGTGGAACGAATGAAAGCTACCTTTGATACTAATATATTAATAGATTATCTACAATAATGTCATTCCGTTGATCGCACATGGGTGACAACTTAAGGTTAGACCAAGATTTATAAATTTTACTTTTCAAATAAAGCTTTAAGGTACTGGATGCCCGCTTTTGCGGGAATGACATAAGAGTCATGCAACAAGGGCACGCAGGTATGATATGAAACGGGCCATGTAATAAGGCCGCTTTTATCTAAGAATAACATACATTTCTCAACTTATGAAAATCAAAACTTATCCTGTTTCTTTTTTATGGTCTGTTATAAAGCCGTATAAATATTGGTATTTTGTTATGATGCTTGGGCCTATTGCAAGCGGCTTTCATCCTATTATATATAATTATGCCGTAAAGCTTTTGCTTGATTTATTTACCCAAAATGAAAAGATTATATTTGCTCAAAGTTATAAACCGATAATATGGTTTGTAGCAGCACAAGCTATACTTGATGGTGCTTGGCGTGCTCATAACTTTGCACAACTTAAAGCAATGCCTCATATCTTTCAAGGCATGATGAATAAAATATGTAATCACTGTTTTAATTTGCCGTATACTTATTTTCAAAATAACCTTTCCGGTTCTATCGTTGGAAGAGTACGGGGCATAGGTGATAATTATTATAAAATGCACCAAGCAATCGAGTATCAATTAAGCAAACCGTTATTAATTACCTTGCTTTCCGGTATATTGCACTGGGTCTTACTAATATTAAAGTATTTGTTGTCATTAGTACCTTTATGGCTATTGACTTACCGCTTGCTTTACAGTTTTTTACTAAACTTGCTACAATGGAACAAGATAAGCAAGATTCTTGGTAGCTGATTGTATTATAAACATCTTTACTATTTTTTCGTTTGCAGCAAAGCAGCGAGAATTACATAAAGTAAATGATTATTACCATAATGTACATAACCCTCTAATAAAAATATTACAAATATGATTTAATTATTTGTATAATACTCAGTTTAGTATATTGGGTATATGGGTGTATTTGTGTATGTAATTCATTTAACGTAATCTTGGTGAAATTAGTATCGGCGATATTGCTTTTATTATGTCCCTTACTTTTTTAGTGACTGAAAATTCGTGGCATGCCACTATGGAACTTAAAGACTTTTTAGAAGATATAGCAGCGTTTCGCTGCGCCTTTACAATCATGCAAATCCCACAAGATACTATAGATAAAAAATGCTGCTGCATTAAAAATCTTCAAAGGGGAGATTATATTTAAGGATATATCGTTTGCTTATAAAGAGGGGAGTAGTGTATTCCAGTCTCTTAATTTGTATATTAAAGCCGGTGAGAAAGTGGGTATTGTCGGGAATTCAGGTAGCGGTAAATCCACTTTAATTGCATTATTATTGAAAAATTTTAAGCCGGAATTTGCGATATTATAATCGATAACCAAAGCCTTTACGATACTTCCTTTGACAGCCTGTGGGAGCAGATATCATTAATTCCTCAAGATATTATGCTTTTTCATCGCTCAGTAGGTAAGAATATCGGATATGCAAAAGCTTTGCCTTGGGAAATAGAAAATGCCGCCAAAGCTGCAAATATCCATGAATTTATCGAAAGTTTACCGGAAAAATATAAACACCATTGTCGGTGAGAGAGGAGTAAAGCTAAGTGGTGGACAGAGGCAACGTATAGCAATTGTCCTTGCTATTCTTAAAAACGCTCCGATTTTGGTTTTAGATGAAGCAACTTCAAGCCTTGATAGCCATACAGAGTAAGAAGTACAAAAATCTATTAATACCATGCTTGATATTGAGAATGTCACAATAATTGCTATAGCCCACAGATTATCTACTATCAAGCATATGGATAGAATTATTGTTATGGATAAAGGCAAGATCGTAGAAGACGGCACTTTTAAGGAACTCTGGGAGCATCAAGTTAACGGATTTGTTTAAACCGGCGTTATATTAAGAATATCTAAGGTATCTCTAGGCAACAAAAAGCTAACTATGAAGTTCATAACCTAATAAAAGGCATTTATTACATTTATAATCAAATATTTCAGGAAATGTTGTTTTGAATTGCCAATCTTTTTTACAAGATGGACAATTTGAATAATGAGAACGTGCATAGGAGTTTCCTGATACCGGTGCTGCTATAGGATAAAAAACTTTCTTTTTTAAACATTTTTGTATTCGCTTACTCATTTTTCTTCCTTTTATAGAAATATCACTATCTAATTCTGCTAATTGTTTTTCCATTAAAGGTTCTAATGTTTATAGCTTGAAAGCCATAAGCTGTAAGCCGTCGCATAATCATTTTGCCAAGAAGTAATTGTTCCTCCGAGATATCGGTCTTTATCATTTATTATATATAAAGGTAGATATCTCCCCTCATCTGTACGTAATATAAGTTGCTCTTCATAAGCTTTTGACCATGAAATAGGATATAAATAGAGAAATTTTGCATTTTCAATATTTTTTTCGATATCAATAGGTGTTTCACTAACATAGTCTGCTGTTATTTTATAACTAATTATTACGCCCAATTGCTCTAACTCACCTTTATCTTTCAATGCATGATAGCTTAAATGTGAAGCATGCAAAGCATCTTTATTAGGAATTACTGCATAAAAAACCAATTTATTTTTTGTAAGACTAAAAATTCTCCATTATTTAATATATTACCGTTTTGGTATAAAGAACCGATAAAACTACAAAGTAAATGCCAATAATAAGAATTGCTTACTTTTATTAAACGATATAGTAACAAGATATATATTAGACATAGTTTAAATAAAATTTACCTATTTAGCTAAGAATGCTGCCTTTTATAATCTAACTTAATTGGAGTTTATTGCTAAAAAATTACTATTTAGGAGTAAACTCCTAAATAGTTATATTAGTATATAAGTAAAGGATAAAAAACATAATTGATTTTAAACATGCTTTAAAGAAAAGTATAAAATACTACTTTTCAAAGAAAAGAGTTATACCCCTAAGGCTTTTTTTCCTTTAGATTGTTCTTGTTCAACTGTTTGAGTATGAGACTTAACTTGAGGAATTGCAAGATCGACTACATGTTCATATCTAACGCCATTTTCAAATAAAACTTGACCGCATTTATTCACTTGAATAACATCTTCTTTAGAGAATTTATTTAAAATAACTTCCGTGATGTTATAAAGGAATTTCCAAGATAGTTCTATTCTTTCTTGTAATGTCAGCTTTTTATTTTCTGGTTTTTGACTATTAAGGGCCACATTTGGCGAATCATCAATATTACCTCCTTCAGCAGGTAATATATTTTTTTTACGTGTTGCTATTTTCTTATACATTAAAAATATTAATAATAATGCTAATAAGCAACCTATGGCAATTAAAATATGAGTATTAGAATTAGACACTATTTTGCTCTTCCTTGTTGTTGAGTTAAGTTGTGTGTTTTAGAAAGTATAGTAACCACTGCTTTACCTATATTAACTAAGTTAGCTATATCAGGAGTGAGTTTTGCAATTGCTAAGACCGGAGGCGGTAATAAGTTAGTTTTTATTGTGAGACTTATAACATTTCCGAGTTCTTGACTTCCTGGTATTACTCCTACTATTTTTTTATGTTGCTTGCAATTTTCGTAGCTTTTTCTGCTGCTTTACATAAGGATTCTATCTTTTCGCTACAAGAAGCTTCCGGATGTAATACTTTTAATAATTCTGTTTTAGCTTCATTTAGATTACCAGAAATAGTATTCTTTACAGAGTTTAATTTGTCAATATTTGTATCTTGTGGCATTGCACTTTCAATATTACTTTTTAGTTCTGTTATTTTTTCTTCTACTTCATCTTTGCTTTTTGGTATAGCTTTAGTAGCTTTTACAATATTCTCTAGTGAAGCTTGGTTATTAGGGTTTTTATTTGCTATTTCAATAATTTTTCGAGTCGGTTCTTTTGATATTTCTGAAATTGTAGCAACTTTTTTGGCTTTTTCATAGATGTTTTCAAGCTTCTCATGAGATTTAGCTTCTTCCCTTATTTCTTTTATATCATTATGCAATTTTGTTATTTTTGGCAATAATTTTTTCAGAGTCAATAAGATTATTTACTTTTTCAAGTATTCCTCTTGTTTGTATAAATATTCCAAGCATCGGTAATCGGTATTTGAGTCGATATAACCCCGACTAATATATTGTCTAATGATTCTATAATTTTTTTAGAAGCTCCAGGATAGAGTTTATCTCATTCTTGCTGAAATAAAATGTGTTCTAAAACATTTAAACATTTTTCTACAATAATCCTGTCAAATAAAAAGATATCTTTTGTTTTTTAACTGTTCTTGATATGCTTTCTCAAGTGCTTCAGATAAAGTAGTTATAGATTCTTGGATTGTCCTATTAAAAAGTTTTTCTATTTTCGCTACATCGATATTTTCAGTGTGAGATAATTCATTAAAGAATTTTGTAAAATATAAAATAAGATCTTCTAAATCTTTTACATTCATTTTCAAAGATTTGGTAAAACCTTTTAATTTTATTAAAAATCTTTGTTATTCTTTATTTAATCCGCTGAAACTAGAAAAATCAATTATAGACATAAAATTTTATTTTGTTATCAAATATTAATTAATCTTAAAGCTTTATAACCGTAAAATAAAATGTAAAATAGTTATCATTGCCCTTGATATTAATTTTTGTTATATTACGTGCTAACATTGCTACAATAGATTTATATTGTTTTATTAGGATATAGGTATATTCTTGAAAGATTAAACTAATCTAACTAACATATTATCAATGATTCAAGAAATTTATGCGTAAATTAATTACATTTATTGTTACATTATTACTAACTAGTTCGGTTGCAGCAGTTGATTTGCAGGGCGCTTTAACTGAAGGATATAAGAATAATGAGGAGCTGAAAGCTGCTAGAATTAAGTTTTTAGACTCGATTGAGCAGTTTCCGCGAGCTTTTTCGGGGTTTATGCCTAGTGTCGGATTACAGATTAATAGACAACATAATAAGACTAAATATAATAAAAAATATGCTGATAGGCTTGGTCTTACTCCAAGGGACACAGATAGTGATCAAGGTGCATTAACAATTCAACAGTCTCTATTTAATGGTGGTTCTAGCGTTGCGGCGCTTAAAGCTGCTCAAGCAGGATTTAGAGCTGCACGGGGTGCATATTATGCCGGTGAACAAAAAATATTATTAAATTTAATAACTGCGTATCTTGATTGTTTTGAGAGCAAAGAGAAATATGATATTTCCGAAAGTAGAGTTCGCACTAACATACAACAAGTTAACACCGTTGAGGAAAAATTAAGACTTGGAGAAGCAACGGAAGTAGATATAGCAACCGCAAGAGCGGGGCTTGCAGCAGCAGAAACGAATAAACTAGCTGCTTATGCCGATTTTCAAGGAAAAAAAGCAAATTTTATTAGAGTATTTGGAATAGAGCCGACTAATATAACTATGCCTGAGTTACCTAAAATGTTACCTGCTTCATTAGATGAGTTAACTGGAAGAGCTGCTAAACTCAATCCTGATATTGATTCGGCAAGGCATAATGTAACTGCGGCTAAAGCTTTAGAAATGGCAGAAAAAGGGAAATTATTACCGCAAGTAAGTGTGCAACTGCAATCCGGTAGAACATACTACAATCCACAAGGTGATATAAATGCTATAAATAATAGAAGCTATACTACTACTCTTTCGGTAAATATCCCTATTTATCCTGAGGGAGGAGCTCAATATTCAAGAATCAGATCGGCTAAAAATCAAACAAGAAATAGTGCAGTTCAGCTTGATAATGTGATAAAGCAGACCCAAGCAGGGGTTGTAAGCGTGTGGGAGGGATTTGAAGCAGCAAAATCTCGTATTGTTGCCGCTAATCAAGGAGTGGATGCTGCTCAAATATCATATGACGGTACTGTGCAAGAGGAAATAGTCGGATCTAAAACAATATTAGATGTTTTAACTGCCGAAGAAAAATTATACGAAGCAAAAATAACTCGTGTGGATGCGTATAAATCTTCAGTACTTGCGGCATATCAAATGAAATTGTTAACCGGCGAGCTAACGGCTCAAAGTTTAAAACTTAAAGTAAAATATTTTAGTCCTGAAGAAGAGTTTAAGACTATTAAAAAGAAAATGTTTATAGGTTTCTAACGTGAGTAAGGACAATAAAAAGAACCAAGATATGTCGATAGAAGACATATTAAAATCGATTAAAGGAGTAATAAACGAGCGTAAAAATCCTATTCATGAAAATGATAGCGAAGATGAAGATGTATTAGAGCTAACGGAAATAGTAAATCAAGATGAAGAAGAAAAGTTAATATCAACTAAATCTGCTGAAGAGGTAGGTGATATTTTTAAAAATTTTACCGATACTATTAAAGATAAAAAGCTGGATAATAATATCTCATCTAAAAATGCACTTGAAGAATTAGTAATTGAGATGTTAAAACCAGAACTTAAAGCTTGGCTTGATAAAAATCTACCTGTACTTGTTAAAGAGTTAGTAGAGATTGAGATAAAGAAATTGGTGCAGAATAGTAAGAGGTAGGGCAGTGCATGTCATTGCTAGCTAAAAGCGGGGGAGGTGTATGGCTTTTTTATGTCATTCCCGCGGATGCGGGAATCCAGCAATTAAAAGGTATATACACAGTAAGTTTTAATATTAAAAGCTCGATTTATCTCGCTTTACCCTGGATTCCTGCTTTCGCAGGAATGACATCGAACAACCTCCTGCTATCAAATAAATTATTTAATAAGGCATTATATGTTAAATAAATTATGTAAGATATTATTTTTTATAAATCTATTATTAGTGATAGTTCAAAGTTATGCTTCACCTCCGCCCTTACCGCCATCATTACCGGCTGCCGAAGTAGATACTAAAGATAAGGATGTTCGCTCTAGTGCCAATATTTCTTTTTTTGATAAATTTAAGCAATTTTTTAGTAAACCAAAAAAGAAAGATATACCCCCTAAACAAGCAAGTGAACAAACTAAAGCAGCCCATCAAGAAGAACCAAAGCTAGCTTCCAAAGGGCCTAATGACAATGAACAAGCTGAGCCGTTTATAGATGTCGGTAATACAGCATTGCCTAGTGCTACAAGTGATAACGTTCATACAAATCCCAGTCATGAAAGTAGTGTAAATTTAGCTTCTCATGAAATTCAGGAATCTAATGAAGTCGAGGTATCTGAATCTTTTATAGATATTGGTAGTGCAACGTTACCTAGTGTTACAAGTAATGAAATGCATGAAGCACAAGTTGCTTCTAATGAGCATAATGATACAAATTTAGCTTCTAATATTATAATTCCTAACGTACCGAGACCGATAGTATCTATGCCTCCGGCTCAAGCAGAAAGTTATGTAGTGCCTCCGCAGCGACCGGTGCAAATATATAAACCAACCAATTTGCCGCCTGTGCATAAGCCTATTCCGTTTAATCCCCCTCCTGATGCTAATAAAGAGGAAGAAAGCGTAGCACCGATAGCACCGCCCTCTATAACTAATATACCTGCTGTTTCTCCGCCTGTGGTTAGCCCGCCGGTAACCCAAGATAATACATCAAGTACTATGCCGACAACAGTACCTCCGGCAGTACCTCGTAATGTACCTGCACCTTCGGTAATGCCTACAAATCAACCTTCTACACAGCCTATAACACCGACTAGCCCAAATACACCCGTTACTACTCCGTCTAAAGTAATTCCTACAACCGATTCTTCAGCAGTACTCAATAACTCGCAAGAGACATTTGTAGCTGTTTCAGATGTCCCAAAAAAACAAGATTGGAATACGCCGCTTATACCCGTTGTTGTAGTGAAGCTGAATCAACTTCAGCCTTTACAAATTAATAATAATCAAACTACAAATAATCAAGAGAAATCACCTCCGGTAAGCTCTCCAAATGTCACGATTCAAAAACAAGATAATAACGTAAATAATGAAACATCGGAGTTGGTAACAAAATTTGTTAAAGATGAAACACAAATGTTACTTTTACCTGATGATGATATAGTTCTTGGTAAACTAACAGAGCAGGCAACTTTAGAGCAGATGGATATGTATGCATATATAGAGCTGTTCCAAAAGAAAGCAGAATGGATAGCAAGTGCCGAAAGAAGAAAAGTTGTA
Organism: Rickettsia sibirica 246; assembly: GCF_000166935.1. Classification (NCBI taxonomy): domain Bacteria; kingdom Pseudomonadati; phylum Pseudomonadota; class Alphaproteobacteria; order Rickettsiales; family Rickettsiaceae; genus Rickettsia; species Rickettsia sibirica. The sequence goes on along the minus strand of NZ_AABW01000001.1, from coordinate 356,120 downwards.
GAGAGTTTTATTAAATATGGTAATGATATAAATAAAAAGAAAGATATTTATGCCAATCTATCTTATTGTAGTGCAGTAGAGAATGCTTTTAGAGCAGTGGATAGAAACAATCTTTTTGGGTTGCGTGCGTTACTTGACGTTTATCCTATATTGCAAGAAAAAGGTAGAAGCGGTGAGACATTACTAACTGCTGCTATTTATAACGATAATTACTATTTAGCAAAATTTTTGGTTATACGAGGTATTAAAATTTCTACTCTAAATGATGAGTGCCAATATCCATTAGATATTGCATTAGCTCAAGGAAACGCTAACATAGCTTGTATGTTAATCAAAGCTAAGGGATATTGATAAGATTATTTTTATCGTCATTGCAAGCGACTGTAAGGAGCGTGGCAATCTCATAAAATAGTATAAAATCCTGAGATTGCTTCGTCAAAACTTACAGTTTTGCCTCGCAATTACGTAGAATTTTCAAACAATTTCTTTAAAGCTTGATTGCTTTTCTATGTTAAATAGTTTAATTTAGGAGAGAAAATAATTAATTAAATCTCTAATATATGAGCGATTTATTCAGCTTTAACAAAGAAAAGAAAAATAAGCTAGTCGATAATAACTATAGTGCAAAAGATATTGAAGTATTAGAGGGGCTTGAGCCTGTTCGTAAAAGACCGGGGATGTATATCGGGGGTACTGATTCAAATGCTATGCATCATTTAGTATCTGAGGTGCTGGATAATGCTATGGATGAAGCAGTCGCCGGCTTTGCAAGTATCATCACGATAACAATGCATCATGATCATAGTATTACTATATTTGATAACGGTCGCGGTATCCCTATTGATAATCATCCTAAATTTCCTGACAAATCAGCTTTAGAAGTAATTTTAACTACTCTTCATTCAGGAGGTAAATTCTCAAATAATGTTTATCATACTGCAGGCGGATTGCATGGTGTTGGAATATCGGTAGTAAATGCTTTATCTAAACATTTAGAAATAAAGGTTTATAAACAAGGTAAATTATATAGCCAAAGTTATTCTAAAGGAGAAAAATTAACTGATTTAATATGTGAAGAAGCATCTAAAAGGCTAAGAGGTACATCAATAAATTTCACTCCCGATCCGGAAATTTTTAGTGAAAAATTACATTTTAATCCTAAAAAAATTTATGAGCTTGCAAGGTCAAAAGCTTATTTATATCGCGGTGTTACTATAGAATGGGCATGCGAAGTAGAAGTACAGTCAGATATACCTAAAAAGGCATTAATAAGTTTCCCGAACGGTTTAAAAGATTATTTAAGTTCAAAAATAACTTTAGATAATTTAGTTATTCCGGGAATTTTTGCAGGTAATATAGAGTCTACGTCGGACAGGATAAAACTTGAATGGGCGATTTGTTGGCAAAATAACGATAGCTCGGCATTTGTTCAATCATATTGTAATACTGTTCCGACTCCTCAAGGAGGAACACATGAGCAAGGACTTAAGTCGGCTATTTTACGTGGGCTTAAAGCATATGGTGAAATGATAGGGAATAAAAAAGCTGCTAATCTAACTATTGAGGATATTTTAGAAACCGCAAGTGTCGTACTTTCTATTTTTATAGCTGAGCCGTCTTTTCAAGGACAAACTAAGGAAAAATTAGTATCAAACGGTGTAAGTAAACCGGTCGAGAATATAATAAAAGATCATTTTGACCATTTTCTTAGTAGCGATAAAGCTTTGGCTACTAATTTACTTGAGCATGTAATTAGCATTGCTGAGTTTAGAATCAGTAAGAAAAACGAAAAAAATATTTCCCGTAAAAATGCCACTCAAAAATTACGTTTACCTGGTAAACTTGCCGATTGCACACGCACTTCACCTGAAGGGACGGAATTATTTATTGTAGAAGGTGATTCGGCAGGAGGCTCTGCAAAACAAGCACGTAATAGAGAAACGCAAGCAGTATTACCGCTATGGGGTAAAGTTCTAAATGTTGCGAGTTCTACGCTTGAGAAAATCGTTAATAATCAAGCAATACAAGATTTAGAAATAGCTCTTGCCTGCGGTAGTTTAAAGAATTATAAAAAAGAAAATCTGCGTTACGAAAAAATAATTATTATGACTGATGCAGATGTTGACGGTGCTCATATAGCTTCGTTATTAATGACTTTCTTTTTTTTACGAATGCCGAAATTGGTAGAAGAGGGGCATTTATATCTAGCTAAGCCTCCGCTTTATCGTTTAACGCAGTCTAATAAAACTTATTATGCAGGCGATGAAGAGGAAAAAGCTAAGTTAACGGATAAATTATTAAAAGCTAGTAAAGCTAAAATTGAAGTAGGTAGGTTTAAAGGTCTCGGTGAAATGATGCCTGCACAATTAAAGGAAACTACTATGCATCCGGAAAAAAGATCGCTTTTAAAGGTAACTTTAGCAGATTTTCAAAATGTTGATAAAATAGTAGATGATTTAATGGGTAAAAAGCCGGAAAAAAGATTTCAATTTATTTATGAACAGGCTTTAGTTAAAATGGATAAAATTATTAGTGAGCTGGATATTTAATCGTTATTGCGAGGAGCCGTAGGCGACGCGGCAATCTCGTCAAATATCCTAAGATTACTTCGTAATTTTCCTCGCAATGACTTTGCTTAAAAAACACACATATTTGGAGTATTATGTTATTACGTTTAATTATAACACTATTTTTTATTATAAATTCTATTTGTGCATTTGCAGAAGGAGAAAAAGAAACTGAAAATAAAATATCAAATCAGGAAGCTTATAAGCAATTTCAAGACGTATTTGAACGTATCGAAAAGGCTTATGTACAGGTACCCGATAGGCAAAAAATGATAGATGAAGCAATTAACGGTATGTTAAACTCACTTGATCCCCATTCAAGCTATTATACCGATGAGGATTTAGAAGATATTTTTACTTTTACAAAAGGTGAATTCGGCGGAATTGGTGTTGAAATAATGTATGATAGCGGAGCAATTAAGATAATATCGCCTATTGACGATTTGCCGGCTTTTAAAGCAGGGCTTAAAGGTGGGGATTATATAGTAGGCGTGGATGACGAGTTAGTCTCTACACTTGGTCCTAATAAAGCTATAAAAGAGATGCGTGGTACGCCTGGTACTAAGGTTAAATTGTTGATAATTAAGGAAGAAGAGGCAAAACCGCAAGAGCTAGAGCTTACTCGCGAAATAGTAAAAATCAAGCCGATAAAAGCACATTTAGAAAAAAATAATATTGCATATATACGTATAACTACTTTTAATGAGTCAACAATTTCTGAGCTGAAGGCAGCAGTAAAGAAGTTAAAAACTGAGAGTAAAGATGACCTTAAAGGTATAATTCTAGATTTACGTAATAATGCCGGAGGTATACTCGATCAAGCTATTGCTGTTAGTGATTATTTTATTGATTCCGGTGTAATTGTAACAACAAAAGGTAGAACTACATCCAGTAATAGCGAAATTAAAGCAAATGAGTTTTCGTTAAAAGCTCCCAAAGTACCTATGATAGTTTTAATAAACGGTAATTCTGCCTCTGCCTCGGAAATAGTTGCCGGAGCTTTGCAAGATCATAAAAGAGCAATAATACTTGGCACTAAGTCTTTCGGTAAAGGATCAGTTCAGGCTTTAACGCAAATCAATTCTAGGGCTGCCGTAAAACTGACTATATCTAAATATTACACCCCAAGCGGTCGTTCTATTCAAGCAGAAGGAATAGAGCCTGATATTTTAATTGAGCCGGCGAAAGTTGAGTATCCAGAAGTGAAAAAAATAGATAAGCGTTTTTCTGAGAGTTCTTTAAAAAATTATTTGAAGAATGATAATGAAAAAAACAAAGATAATGCATCTAAAAACAAAGATAGCCAAAAAGAAACAAAAGCCAAAAATAATAAACAAGAAGAGAATGAATTATCGGAATTATACAAAAAAGATTATCAATTTGCTCGTGCTTATGATGTAATTACAGGGTTGATTATTAATAAGAAGCTGGAAACAAAAGAGAGAGTTAAACAAGAAGATAAGTAGAGAGGATAATATCATTCTCGGTTTTGCTGCATGGATAGATTCTTCGTCATAAGCTACGGAAAAACCGTAAGTTTTGTACGTACGCGATCTCAGGAACCCTGGTTTATGAGATTGCCACGCTCCTTTTAGTCACTCGCAATGACGATTTGGTATGCGAGCAAGCCTTCCGCAGGGATGACATCAGTTGAGTTAAAAATGACTACTAGGTCTTATAATGAACCATAATAAGTATATAGTAAGATTGTCATTCATTATATTGTTTCTTAATATTGTCATAAATATGATGTTTTATCGTTATTTTATGATAAAAGAAATGATAGTAAAACAAGTGGCTTTGGAACATACTAAAATTGTAGAACTTTACACTGATAATATTTGGAATACTCATCAGAACGTAATCAGTAAATTACACAAATTCGATTATTTAAAACTATTACAAGATCAAGAGTTTATTAATTTTGCAAAGATTACCGCTCAATGGTTCACCAATCTTAATATTAATATTTCTCTCTACGATCTCAAAGGTAATAAATTCATCACTAGTAATATGTTACATATGTATAGTGTAGACAATTATAAAGATGATAGTTTGGTTGAGATAGTTACCGCAAAAATCGATAAATTTTTTTTAAAATCCTTTACTTCAAAAGCTCCGCTTCGAGATGCTTTTGAAGGTATTACAAGTCATATATTATTACCAAAGGTAGTAATAGAAAATGAAAGTGATTTAACAGTGGAAGAGGCTTCTTTTGTTACTAGCTATATCCCTGTTATAAATAATAATTTAGATTTTCCCGTAGATGCAGTATTTGAGATTAACACTAATATTACCAGCCAGTGGCAAAATATAACCTCTCTTGAGCAAAAGGTTTTTATAACTTTTATCATTATTTTTATAATATTCTGCACTATAATTATTAGTAATACTAACTATGCTAGACAAATCATTGAGGAGCAGCTTGAAATAAATAGAAATTTAAAAGCTCAAATAGTAAAAGTAGAAAAAACCAGCTCTTCAAATACAAAGTTTTTTACTAATATTAGTCATGAATTGCGTACACCGCTTAATGCTATAATAGGCTTTTCGGAAATTCTTATGTCGGAAAGAGATGCAGAAAAAAGTAAAAATTATATTAAAGATATAAATGATGCCGGTAAGCATTTGCTTAGTATGATTAATGATATTTTAGATCTTTCTAAAGCTTCTGCCGATAAATTAAAAGTAGATAGTATAGATCTTGATTTAAATAAATTAATTCGTTCTTCGCTGATACTTGTTAAGACTCGTGCCGATCAAGCCGAAGTGGCTTTAATTAGTAGATTACCGAAAGAGCATGTGGTTATAAAGGCTGATCCAAAAAGGCTAAAACAAGTATTCTTAAATCTTTTATCAAATGCTGTGAAATTTACGAATCCCGGAGGAAGTGTTACTATTGCACTTGAAAAAGATGAGTTAGCAAAATTAGTATATATAAAAGTTATAGATACCGGTATCGGTATTGAGGAAAAAGATATCCCAAAAACTTTATCGGCGTTCGGTCAAATTGATAGTGAGCTTAGTAGAAAATATGAAGGTACCGGTCTTGGGTTGCCGCTTACTAAAAAGCTGGTTGAACTTATGAACGGTAAATTTGATTTGCAAAGTAAGATAAATGAAGGTACCACCATAACAATAACGTTTACATATGACTGTAGTATTGAAATATAAAAAATTGTGTGGAATATTAAAAAAATTTCGGTATTATAAAAAAATTATAAATTTTTAAAAAATATATGAAACTGATTGTCTTATTATTTACTTTTTTATTTTCTATGTTTTCTTTCGGAGAAAGCGAAACTATTAAAGGAAAGCCTTTAAAATATGCAGCAAATAATGATTTTGAAAATAGACTAGATGAACAGGAACAAGAAATCAGAAGGCTAATCGGTAAAGTTGAGGTTTTACAGCATAAAATTGATATGCTAACGCAGAACTCAAATATTTCAAATCAAGAAGAAAATACTGAAGTTTTAGAAGCCGGTGATTCAAAAAAACAAGATGTTTTTGATATAGCTTTGCTTAAAGATATGCCGGATAATGCGCCTAAAAAACCTATTGCGGTTAATAAGGATATAGCTCCTGATAAGCAAGCCTACGATTTGGCTCTTGCTGCTTATAAAGATAATAAACTTACTGAAGCAAAAGATAAGTTTAAACATTTTATCCAAAAATATCCTAACAGTTTGCTAATTAGTAATGCTTATTTCTGGTATGGGGAATGCTTTTTTAAACAAAAAGACTATAACGGGGCAGCGGTTAACTATTTAAAAGGCTATAAAGAGTTACCGAAAGGGGCAAAATCTTCCGATGGGTTATTGAAGTTAGCACTTTCCTTAGGCGAACTAAAAAAAACTCAGGAAGCATGTAATATGCTTGCTAAGTTTGATAAGGAATTTCCAACTAATAGAACTGCCGCATCCAAGAAAATGGCAGAAGATGCTAAGATTAAATTTGGCTGTAAAAATAAATAAAAATAATAAAATATGACTGATATTTTGGATGAAGTACTGAGTGATCACAATGAAGAAAAAAGGTTAATTTTTTTCAAAAAGCTTTTACCTATAATAATAATCATTTCTATAATAGCTATTACTATAATGGTTGTTATTAATAATAATAAAGATACAAGAATTAAAAATAACCAAAAAAACGGAGATATTCTTGTTAAGACTGTTGGTTTGGAAACAACAAAAGATAATGAAGAGTTAGCTTTTAATACTTTAGAGAATTTAGTTACTACTAGTAATACTAAAATCCAAGAAATAGCTGCATTAGAACAAGTAGCCATAAAGATTTCAAAAAAAAAATATTCAGAAGCGAAAGACCTGCTTAATAAAGTTATTGAAAATAAAGAATATTCCGAAATTTCTACTTCTTATGCACGTATTTCATGGTGTAGTCTTGTTATTGATGATCACAATCTAGATATTCAAGATAAAGAGAAATTGACCAAATATTTAAATTATTTTGATGACGAGAAAAAACCTTTTTGGGCTACAGCAACTATTATAAAAGCTATGTGGGATATTAAGAATAATATGAAACCGCAAGCAGAAAAAAATCTAAAAAATTTATTAATTTCAAATAATGTATCTGATCTAATAAAAGATCAGGCTAAAGCATTGCTTGTAAATTTAAATAAATAATAATTCATACTTAAGGAAAAATATGACAAAAAAAATAGCACTTCTGTTATTACCGTTTATTTTAATTTCATGTAACGGGCTTGGACCAAAAAGGGTAAAAAATATTGTTGAGTTGACTTCTAAATTAGCAATTCAGACTCATGAGCCTATATATTTAGATTCTAATGCAAATATATATGCATTTAATGCAAATATGCTTAAGAATAAACAGTATAGTTTCGCTAGAAGTAAAACGATTACCGAGCCGGTTTTTATAGGCGATATGATTTATGCATTGGATATTAGATCGAATATTTCTGCATTTTCTATAGAGAAAAATAAGATTATTTGGTCTTATAATTTAAGTAGACATAAAAAAGATAATTATATAGGCGGCGGAATTTTACACCATAACGGAAAATTATACGTAACATACGGTTCAAGGTTGTTAGTAGTGCTAGATGCAAAATCAGGTTATGAAATAATTAGAAAAGAACTTCCGGATATTATTAGAATTAAGCCTATTGTGCTCAATGATAATACTGTCTTAGTGCAAACTATCAGTAATCAAACTATTGCTTTAAATGCAGAAACTTTAAAAACCGTATGGGAACATGAAAGCCTAGCGGAAGTTTTGTCGGCTAGTTATTTTATGACGCCGATAGTACAGTATGACAATGTAATAATAACTTATAATTCCGGGCAAATACTTGCCTTAAATATAACAAACGGTGAAGTAAAATGGAATTTTGAGTTTACAAATCTTAATGATCGTACAGCTATACCGAATTTTGACGAATCAAGTATTTTATGTACTCCCGTTCATGATAATATGAATCTCTATATAGCAACCGGTCTTGGTAAGCTTATTAAGCTTAATGTAGCAACCGGCAGTGTGATTTGGCAGGTAAATGCCGAGGATATTCAATCAATGTCTTTAATCGGTAATAGTCTATTTGTAACAAATAATGCTAGACAAATAGCAGCATTTAATCCTGAAACAGGGAAAGTAAAGTTTGTAGCTGATTTAAATGATGGACAAGATCCTAAGAAACTAAAATCTGCTGCTTTTTTAGTACCTTTTGTTGGAGTTAATAATAACAATAAGCGAAGTTTAAATGTTATTTCCGTTAACGGTGTTTTATATAGTTTTGATGTTGATAATAATGGATTAAACATGATACCTCATGTTGTCAAAATTATAAAAAATATTCGTTATTATGGGCTAAGCGCAAATAATAATTTATATTTTTCTACCGATAGAAAAATAATATTCGGAAGTAAATAAATTATATTTAGCTTGACAGATAGCGGGTATTAATGCTATTAAGTATGTTGCTTGATTCTTTAATTTTAAATTCTAATTAAAAAGATACTATTGTGAAAACTTACTCGGCAAAGCCATCGGAAATTGAAAAGAAATGGTGGGTCATAGACGCAAAAAATATTGTACTAGGACGACTCGCTAGCAGAGTTGCTAATATGCTACGTGGTAAGCATAAGCCTAGCTTTACACCTCATTTAGATTGTGGTGATAATATAATCATAATAAATGCGGAGCATGTAAAATTAACAGGTAAAAAAGCAAATCCCAAAGACGGAAAAATATATTACAGATATACAGGATTTCCAGGTGGGATAAAAGATACTACGGCAGGTAAAATCTTAAGTGGTAAACACCCTGAGAGAGTTATTAAAATGGCCGTAAAAAGAATGATTACAAGAAATGCTTTAGGTGCTAAGCAAATGAGTAATTTGTATGTTTATGCAAATGGTGATCATCCTCATATGGCACAGCAACCTACTGTTTATGATTTTGCAAGCCAAAATCCAAAAAATAAAAAGTAATAGAATATGCCCGAGTTAAAAATTAAAACAGAAAAAGTAGAAAAGCAGTTAACTAAAGAACCTTTAGTATTAAAAACTCCTAAAGAAAAAATAGATAATTTAGGCAAGTTTTATGCTACAGGTAAAAGAAAAAATGCTATAGCACGAGTATGGCTTAAAGTAGGAAAAGGAAAAATAGTTGTTAATAAAAAAACAATAGCCCAGTACTTTCCTTCTGAAACTTATGTAAAAACTATCTTAAAGCCGTTTGTCTTAACAAAAACTATTGATCAGTATGATATAATTTGTACTGTTAGAGGTGGAGGAATTTCAGGACAGAAAGGTGCTATTTTACATGGAATTTCTAAAGCTTTAGATAAATCTGCTCCGGATTTTCATGCTATTTTGCGTAAAGGTGGTCTTTTAACACGTGATTCTAGGGTAGTAGAGCGTAAGAAATACGGACAACGTAAAGCACGTAAGAAAACACAATTCTCTAAACGTTAAGATACAATTTGAGAAGTTGCTAGTCAATTGTTGCATGGATCAATTTTTTATTGTCATCCCGCGACTTGATTGTGGGATCCAGCTTAAAATATTTAAATTAATGAGTATTTTAAGTTATTTTTTGGGATACCGTGGTCAAGCCACGGTATGACACTAAGTACATTTTCCAAGCCATGCAACCGCTTTTATCTAGAATGACACTTCTTAACAAATTATATAAACACTTTTCCCCTGGCGGGGTAGCTCAGCTGGTTAGAGCGACGGAATCATAATCCGTGTGTCGGGGGTTCAAATCCCTCCCTCGCTACCATTCATCCGTATAGTAAACTGATTTGAACTTTGTGCTTCGTTGTTCATCCTCTCGTCTATTATATATATAGGCTCTACCTTCGTGCCTGGCACAAAATGGGGGTGAGTTTACTATAGTACTGTTAATAGTCCCATAGTTTTTAATAAAATTTTGTATAAGATAAATATTAGACTTCTTGCATAACCTATTTTATAAAGAGGAATTTGAAGGAGGCACGGAACATAGAACCGGAGCATAGCCAACAAATCTATGTAAGGATTCGAGTACCAGATCCACATTACCTTTAGAAAGAGATTATGCCAAGGAGTCTATTTTATATTAGGTTCTGTGAAGATCTCTAAAACGATTTGATTTGCACTAAAAAATATCTCAAAATAAAGTCAATTAGAAATCTTTACAAAGCCTAGCATTTTATGAAATTGATTTTAACAAGTTTAATTTTTATATTTATGAGCTTTCTTCCAATATATGCTAAATCCTTACTTAAAGGGTTCATGTATCTGAAAGATATCGACCCTACAATTATTCAAAATATGCATTATTATTCAGATGAAAATTTTGTTGGTAAAAAGGTAGATGGTTATAAAGCACCGGAAGCAATTTTAACCATATAAGCTGTTAAGGCTCTTAAAGTAGTACAAGCTGAGGTACAAAAAGATGGTTATTCACTGATTATATGCATATAGACCACAAAAAGCTGTACAACATTTTTAAGATGGAGCAAAGATAATATTGATCAAAAAAATAAGGAAAGCTTTTACCCATATACAGATAAGTCTAAATGTTTTATATTAGGTTATATAGCTGAAAGATCTAGTCATAGTAGGAGTACTGTAGATTGATCAATAATAAAGCTTCAGAAGGAAGTTAATAATAATTCTGAAGTCATTATTCAGAGAAAGCTGAAAGACGCGCGTGTTATAATCCTCTTTAGATGACAATACGGTAGACATGTATACTTCTTTTGACTTATTTGATGAAGCTTTACCTCATGATAGTAAATTAATTGATAAGCAATATTTAGCAAAACGTAATTATTTATGTTCTAAGATGCAAAACCATAATTTTAAAGCATGTAAAATTGAGTGGTGGCATTATATAACTTGCAGATGAGCCTTATAAAGATCAATATTTTAACTTTGATATAGAAAAAAAACTATGACAGTATTAAGTGAGAAAATTTAATAATAAGACATGTTATAATAAACATAAAGTAACGTTATGCCAAATTATCATATTAAATTTTTACCAAATAGAGTTAAGTTAATCGGTTATTTTTGTAGACTTATTTTATTACCAAATTTAATACCAGCTGATTCTAGTGAAAATAGTGATGACCAAAGCCTTGATAGAAATAAGGTATATTCTGTACATTTAAAACCTTTTTCTAATACCTCTACATATTTTTTAGATGAGCATCCTGATCATACCTTTGTACATATTGCTGATAAAAAATATATTTTATATGGATTGGTTAGAGAGCTAAAATTTGCGTTTGAAGATATAAATTCATGATTTTTAATGCCGGAAACTCAAATTGATACGGTTAATTGGGAAACTGAAACAACAACAAATTACTGTCTAAGTAATTTCATTATAAACTTATTTCATATAAGAGAAGTAAAAGATTTTATTGCTAATATAACTATATCTAATCTAGCAAATGCATTTACTGCACATATAATCGGTGATAATAATTATAACCTAATAAAGAATGATAGTACGTACATATTATATGATTGAATCTAGTTGCGATAAAGATTAGTTTATTGTCTAGAGGAACAAATGAGTGTGCTGTATTTACTTTAGGCAATAATACGGATATTTCATTATTTAGTGCTATAAATGAATTGAAGGTGATAAAGAGGTAAATAGTGCTGTTCTACAAGTACTATATATATAAAATTTTTACTGAATTAATGATTCAAATTCTTTTACGACGGCTTGGTAAAGTTTACGTTTAAACGGTATTATAATAGATAAGAGTTCATCAAGTGATGCCCAACGCCATTGGTCAAATTCCGGATTAGAGGTATTTATATTAATATCTTCGTTATTTCCGGTAAACCTAATTAAAAACCAGCGTTGTTTTTGTCCACGAAAATTACCGTTCCACAGTTTAGGTATTAAAAAGCTTGGTACATCATAACTATACCAGAATTTGCTTTCGGCAATAATATATCCTTTATCGCTGCCTATTTCTTCTAACATCTCACGCATTGCTGCAATACTTGGTGTTTCGCCGGGAACTATCCCACCTTGCGGCATTTGCCATGCAGATATTTTTGTATCTATTCTTTTACCGACGAATATATGGTTATCGGCATTTAATATCATCATGCCGACCCCTGGTCTATATGGTAAATCAAGATGTTTTTTGGAAGAATTGCTCATTATTTTTTTACTTTAAAAAATCAATTATAATTTTACTACTTTATTTTTACCCGTTGTTTTAGCTTCATACATAGCTTTGTCAGCACGTTCAATGAAAGATTCTATTGATTCTGCTTTTTTATATTTCGTAACTCCGATTGAAATAGTTGTTTTTAAAGGTTCAATTTGATCTTCAATGTGAAAATTCATATATTCTATTTTAACTCTAACTCTCTCCGCAGTTTCAATTGCTTTAGAAATATCTATATCCGTTAAGAGTATAGTAAATTCTTCACCGCCGAATCTTGCTATTAAGTCTGTTACTCTGAGAGTATTCTTCAAAATACGGGATACAATTGTTAAAACCTTATCGCCTGCTTGATGACCGTAAGTATCGTTTACATGTTTAAAATTGTCGATATCGCACATAAGTAAATATAATTTAATACTTTCTTTATTAGTTTTCTCAATAATTTGTTTGAGATGTATATCGAAATAGCGACGATTAAATAAGCCGGTTAGACCGTCTTTAACTGCTAAATTGACACTTTGTTCAAGATCATTACGTAAATTATCTTGATATTGCTTACGTCTTAATTGTGTTCTAATTCTAGCAAGCAATTCGCTTTCCTCTATAGGATAAACGAAATAATCATTAATACCGAGTTCAATACCTTTCACAACCAAAGGCATACCGTCTTCATCAATTTGTAAAATTATTACTACGCCGCTTATTTCTGCTTTACCTCTTAAAATAACACTGATCCTCAAAGGATCGTCATTTTCGAGCGTACTACTGATAATTACTAAATCGGGGGTATATTCATTTATAATATCTAATTCATCGGAATTACTTATTACCTTTACGTTTTGGGTAAGCTTAAGTAACATTTTTTTTATATTTTTAGCTTGTACCACATCATCATTAATTAGTAATATTTTTTTATCTGCAAAAGTGTCATGCATTTCGATATTTGTTACGCCTAATAATGCATTAGTGCTATTACGAAGCTTTAACTCATCAATTAAGCTTTTCATTCTAGATAGCGATTTAAGTCTTACAAATAGAGCAGTATCGTTAATCGGTTTTGTTAAAAACTCATCAGCTCCTGCCTCAAGACCTTTAACTCGATCATCAATATCGGAAAGTGCAGTTACCATGACAACCGGTATATGAGTAGTTTCCGGATCGGTTTTTATCGTTTTACATACCTCACATCCATCCATTTCCGGCATCATAACATCAAGTAGTATAATATCAATTTTTTCTTTTTTAAGAATTGCTAGTGCTTCTTTACCGCTATTTGCAGTAAGAACCGTATAATACTCTTTTAAAAGTTTGGCTGTTAGTAACTTAATATTGAGTTCTATATCATCTACTACTAGTATTGTGGTCATAAGATTAAATTCTTGTTTTTAAAGGAAATAATTTGTATATTTATACTTTAATTTTAAGTCTTAAATGTAAGATATATGAAAATTTCAGCAAATTCAATTAGAACAGGTAACATATTAGTGTATAATAATGATTTATGGGTTGTCAGCAAAACACCGGAACATACTCAACCCGGGAAAGGTGGAGCTTATGTACAAGTTGAGATGAAAAATTTAAAAACAGGGACAAAGCGTAACGAAAGATTCAGTTCTGCCAATTATTTAGAAAAAGCTGAACTTGAACAAAAAGATTATCAATTTTTATATTTTGAAGGTGATGATTTGGTATTAATGGATACCAAACATTTTGATCAAATAAATATTTCCAAGGAAATGTTAGAAGAAAAATTATCTTTCTTAACTGAAAATATGATTGTTAAAGTCGAATTTTATAATGACAAGCCTTTAAATATTGAGCTTCCTCCAAATGTTATACTTGAAATTAGTGAAACTGATCCGGTAATAAAAGGAGCAACCGCTACCGCTTCTTATAAACCAGCAATTTTAGAAAACGGTATTAAAGTTAAGGTCCCGCAATATTTAGAAATAGGAGAAAAAATTGTGGTTAAAACTGATGATATGACATATGTCGAGCGAGCGAAGTAAGCTGTTTTATTGAACTATGGATACCACCCCGTCATTGCGAGCAGCCGTAGGCTGCGTGGCAATCTCGTCAAATATCCTGAGATTGCTTAGTCAAAACTTACAGTTTTTCCTCGCAATGACGACTTTCAGCATCTACTCAGGCAATGCTTTTAGCTAGGAATGGTATCAATTTTTTTAAGCCATACGACATAATTTCTAAAACTAATAATTAAAAATATCAAATGCAACCTATAACTAATTTATTAATTAATGCCCTGCGTAAAGCTGTTAAGTTTTTGCATAGAGATTTTTTAGAACTCGAAATGCTACAAAAAAACTCTGTAAGAAATGAAGCATTTTGTAAGCGATCTTATTTAAAATTAAAAACTTTATTATGTGAAGAATTACAAAAATATACACAATATTTATTTTTTCCGGAGGATAAATTCGATTTAAATAATAATTATGAGAGTGTTTTTTTAATTAATCCTATAGATAGCCCAAATAATTTCGCCAGAAGCATACCTTTTTTTGCGATATCCGTAACTTATTTAAAAAAGAATCAAGAAGTTTTAATTCCTACTTCTACAGTAATATATTTTCCTGCTCTTAATGAAATTTATTATGCTGAAAAAGGTAAGGGAGCTTGGATAGAAAAAAATAATTTAAACTCTAATTATCAAGGATTAAGACTGAGAGTTTCCGATAATGCCGATTTAAAAAACTGTTTAGCAATTATTGAAGGTGTAAATCATAATGATTTGGAGGAGATAGAGGTAGATAATATTAGATCTTTTGGTTCTCTTTGCTATGGGGCTATGCTTGTAGCGTCAGGTAAAGCGGATTTAATATGTTTATCATTATTAAATTTTACATTATATTATGCATTTGAGCTTTTTATTAAGGAAGCAGGCGGGATAATTATAGATTCTAGCGATAAATTTCTATATTCAAATCGTTATATTGCTAAAAAACTTAAAAAATATTAGACAAGAAATTATTTTAGATTTGCATTTTTATTGTTATAATAATATTAATATAATTATTAATTCATAAAGTTATGGCACATTATAAAGAGTTTGAATTTGACTGCGATTTTAGTGGACAAAGAGCCAAGTTTAAGTTTTATATAGGTACGCCTCAAGAAGGGCATCATCCGCTACAATTTCAAGCAAAATGGTTATCTGACGAAAGAGGCGGTACTATTCCTGATGATGTTATGAAAGCAATATCACAGCTAAATGATCTTGCCAAAAAAAACGGTGTTCCACTCCCGGATTTATGCGTATATGCTCTTGGTGCTGCGCAAGAAGTCCAAGCTACCCCTCAAGACGAAGATAAAAACGAGAGTGAGAACCAAGAGGATAAAGCAGAGCAGGCATAGTTAAAAATAATAAGGAGATTCATAGAGATTAAAATGAAACAATATAATGATTTATTTAAAATTATTCACCGCGAAGGATATATATTTATTGCTAGCTTTGCATTAGTAAGTTTTTTATTAGCATCATTTAATGAAAAACTTGGCTGTATTGGATGTATTGCTACTGCTTGGTGTATTTATTTTTTCCGTAATCCTGATCGCTTTGTGCCTATAAGTGATGATCTGGTAATAAGTCCTGCAGATGGAATAATTCAAGAAATTAAGGAAGCATTGCCGCCTCCGGAATTAGGACTTGGTGATGTGGAAATGATTAGAGTTAGTATTTTTCTAAATATTTTTAATGTCCATGTTAATAGAATCCCGGCAAACGGAAAAATTTTAGCACTTCATTATAATCCAGGAAAATTTTTTAATGCTTCACTCGATAAAGCTAGTATTTATAATGAGCGTCAATCAGTATTAATGGAAACTGCTCAAGGTCAGAAAATTGTTTTTGTTCAAATAGCCGGACTTATAGCAAGGCGTATAGTTTGTGATTTAGAAGAGGGTAATGAAGTTAAAACGGGCGAGCGATACGGTATAATTCGTTTCGGTAGCAGAGTAGATGTTTATTTACCGTTGAAAACAGCTTTATTAGTGAGTAAAGGGCAGACTGCTATAGGCGGTGAAACTATCATTGCTGATTTTGGACGTAAAAAGACAACAGAATTTAAGTTTGAGAGGAAATAGCCTCATCACTTTAAAACCGTCATTGCGAGCAGCTGTATGCATGGTTTGTTTATGTCATTCCCGCGTAGGCGGGAGGGAATCCAGTGAAACGTATAAAAAACAAGTTTTTTATCTGTTTATTTTATCAAATATATAATTTTGTACCAATTAAGATTATTTTTTTCTGGATTCCTGCTTTTGCAGGAATGAGACATTGACAGCCATGCAACCACACTGTTTTTTCCTTGCAATGACGTGATAAATACATTTTGAGTATAAAAATTGTTAAAAATTCGTAAATCTATAATAACTAAGCCTGTACCTCTAATAAAATTAATTCCCAACTTTATTACGTTGCTTGGTTTAGTAACCGGTATGAGTTCTATAAAATTTGCTTTGGATAGCAGATGGGAACTTGCGGTATATTGCATTATAGTAGCGGCAATTATTGACAGTATCGACGGTAGAATAGCAAGGATGCTAAATTCAGTTAGTCCATTTGGTGCAGAGCTTGATTCATTATGCGATTTTGCTAATTTCGGTATAGCTCCTGCCTATCTGATATATTTATGGTCTTTTCAACAATATGAGTATAAGGTATTTTCATCAGCGGTAATGTTATTATTTATAGTGTGTATGGCACTACGTTTAGCTCGCTTTAACGTTGGTATTTATCAACCGAAACAAGATAAAACTGAATATTTTTTTACCGGTGTACCTGCCCCATGCGGTGCTTTACTTGCTTTAATGCCTGTAATGATAGATTTTGAAATCGGTACGTTATTAAATATCAATACCCGTACTCATACTATAACAATTAATATATATTTGGCTATTATAGCTTTTCTACTTGCTAGTAGGCTTCCTACAATCTCAACAAAAAATTTGAGTATTAAACCTGAATATTTATCGCTTGCAATGATTTTAGTTGCTATTGTTATTATAAATCTTATCATATATCCATGGTATGCACTGCCGTTAATTGCAGTTATATATATTCTTTCTATACCAATTTGTTATTTTTTTAAACATAGAGGGTATTGGTAAAGTTAATTATGCCGAGTGTATTACAACAAGCTATCGACAAATATAAACATCATCCATTTACTAAATATGTAATTATTATAGCCTTAATCATATTTATTTATTTGGGATATAGAATTTATGTTTGGGCAAATACACAATCTACGGATAATGCTTACATAGATGCAGATATTTCAAATGTTAGTGCTGAAGTTAGCGGTGTTTTAACAAAGTTATTTGTTACCGATAATACTAAAGTTAATAAAGGCGATCTGATAGGTGAAATTGACGATAGAGATTATAAGGCAAAGCTTGCAGCACTTGAAGCATCTATTGAAGCTTGCATAAAAAATATAGAAATTATAGAGCAAAAAATCTCAATAGGGCAGATTAGCCTAGAGCAAGCAGCTGAAAAATTAAAGCTTAATAAAATAAGCTTTGATATTGTTGCAACAGATTTTATGAGAGTGCAGGAGTTAAATAAGGCAAAATTTGCTAGCTCTAAAACGTTAGATGATTCTAAAAACGCATATCAAAAAGCCAAAACGGATTATAAACAAGCACAGTTAGATTTAGATATATCTAAGCAACATTTACAACTTCTTGAGCTTGAAAAAGCAGCAGAACAGGAAAAACTTAAAGAGCTAACAGAAAATAAAAAAGTAACCTTAAGGAGCTTACAAAATACTAAACTTATTGCTATGGTACCCGGTATATTCGGTAATAGTAGTTTAGAAGTCGGAAATTACATAGTACCGGGTAGGGTGTTGTTTTCTATAGTTCAAGATAATACTATGTATATTCAGGCTAATTTTAAAGAAACACAAATTCAGAAATTTAAGTCCGGCATGAAAGTCAAAATTGAATTTGATGCTTTGCCTAAAAAGGTAATTTACGGGAAGATTCGTAATATTGCTCCTGCGACCGGCTCTAAATTTAGCTTAATCCCACCAGATCATGCTACCGGTAATTTTACTAAAAGCGTACAACGTGTACCTGTTTTAATAGATTTTGAATCCCCAAATGCTAATCTAGTTCCCGGCATGTCAGCAATCGTATCCATTAGAACGGATCAAAGTACGTAATTTTTGTTAAAAAATAGCAATAATTATTCTATTAAAAGTACATATTCTAGTATTATTTACTGATTACTTAAAAAGCTATATAATATGAGTAATACCAAAAGTAATAATTAATATGCAAAGATATTTAGATCCCACTAATTGATAGTGTATTTAAAAAAATCTTTCGTGATTTAGAGAGGTTCAAGGAATTTATCAATGCAGTTCTTGAACTACCTGAGGGGCTTAGAATTAAAGCAATAGAATTTATACCTGTAGAGCAAGTACCTATGCTCGATAAAGGGAACAAAAAGCATATTTGATTTAAAGGTTAAAGATGAAGCCGGTAGCTGGTATATAATCGAGCTTACAACTTACACAAGGAATAAAGCATAAAGAGTTATTACCGAAACAAATAAGCAATATTTATTTGATTTTTCCTATGTATTTATAGAGCTTAAAATTTTGATAAAGATAAGCTTGAAACTACTATAGATGAGTGGCTACATTTATTTAAGTGTGCAGAAACAGAAAACAGCCCACCTGCAAATATAAAGAGCGAGAAGGTATTAGATGCATACAATATAATAGAAATGCATAACCTTACCGCCGAAGAATATGATGCCTATATAAGAGCGCAATTAATGGAAGATGCCGAGGAAATAGCTTTAGGAAGAACAGTGTGAAAAAGGGAAAGAAAGAAGCATAGAAGTAGCAAAGAACTTGTGACTTAAAGATATAGATGTCACAATATAATAGCAGATTCAACAGGGCTAACTATAGAAGAAATAGAAGAGTTAAAAGCAAAAATAGAAAATTCTGAAACTAGTTGATTAATTATTTGCTCTTTAACTCTGCTAATTCTTTCTTGAGTTTTATTACTAAAGTTTGTAATTTTTCAAATTCTTCGCGAGTGACGTAATTACCTTTAAGTATTTTATCCTCAATTATGCCACAGCTTTTATCCGTTATACTATTTAAGGCTTTTTGTGCTACGCTGCTAGCTCCAACGGCTACTTTTAAAATATTATTTGTTTTCATAGTACCTCTATCGATAAAGCATGCAAGCCGCTATTAAATTCATCGGCAAGTAAGTTATTAATAGTGCGATGATTGGCAATTAGGCTTTTCCCCTGTAATGTTTCTGCAGAAATTCTTATTTTTATATGGCTGTGAATTCCGTTATAATGACTAGCATGTTTATAGCTTTCATCTATTATTTCTTGAAAATGTGGTTTTAACACACTTAATTTTTCTTGTATCATTTCTATGCGGTTCATATTTTTATTTCATTTACAGTAAAAATGCCCTAATATTCTTAAGTATATAATTTTATGATACACATGGCAATGTCGGAATTAAGAACGAATTATAAAGATTTACAAGATGCGATAGATAAATTGGAAAAAGGCGTATGTTTTGCTTGTAGATTAGTTAATTATGATGAAATAGAATTTATAGAGCAGGGTAAGCATTTTATAATTGAAGATTTAGATCAAATCATTGAAGATGTAAGCAAAGAACTTAATATTTTTTCAAAGTTTAAGAAAATAAAGAAAGATAGAATATTATTTATCCTAAATACTACTGATTCTGACTTAATTAAAAATTTTGCTAGAAAATTATATTTATTTTCGCAGCTTTATATTAATGAACAGAAGCCGGCAATTTATATGAATTGTTATATTGCTAGTATTAAATTTCCAAAAAAAGTAAGTAATAATGCTAAAGAAATTGAAAAAACATTAAATATGTTACTTTCACAAGATAATAATAATTATTATTATTACCGTGAATATAGCAGTACAGAACATGATTTGGAAAATATAAGAAAATCTAATCTTCAGCTTAACTTACTACGACAAGCCTTAGCAAAAAAGACTATGCGATTTGCTTATCAGCCTATAATAGATCGTAATACTATGAAGATTCATTATTATGAATGTCTGCTTCGTATACCTGACGAGAACGGTGTTTATATTTCCGTAGGTCCTATAATCCCTATTGCTGAAAATAAAGGATTAATTTTTATAATTGATCAAATTGTTTTAGAAATGACTGTTAATGAACTTGCCCGCAACCCAAACTTAATGTTAGCCGTTAATATTTCAAATATAGGAGCAGGCGATGAAGCTTTATGGGAAATAGCAGAAAACTTATTAAAAGCTCATAATGTTGGGGATCGTTTAATTATTGAAATTACGGAAACTTCTTTCAATCAGCATTACGATAAAATAACTTTATTTATTAATAAACTACATAAGTATGGATGTAAATTTGCATTAGACGATTTTGGTGCGGGTTTTACTTCTTTTAAACAACTTCAAAGCTTACCAATTGATATTATCAAAATTGACGGTAAATATGTGCGTAGTATTACAAGTGATGTACAAAGTAGGTATTTCGTAGAAAGATTAATTAAAATTTCAGAAGATTTAGGTATTAAAACGGTAGCTGAATTCGTAGAAAACGGAGAAATAGCTAAATTTTTAATTGATCTAAAAGTCGGTGGGCTACAAGGAAACTTCTATTCCGAAGCAAAATTTGATAGGGTGGATGAGGTTTAATGATTGTCATACTGAACCGGTTTTGTTGTATGGCTCTTGAAAAAGACTCCGATGTCATGCCGTGATTTGACCACGGTATCCATAAAAATAACTTTATAATATCAATGATTTTAATATTTTAAACTGGATACCGCGATCAAGTCGCGGTATGACACAGTTAGTGCTTGACAATGTTACTTAAAACCTATATGCAGAACTCAATTTTAAATGATTAAACTTAAATGCTGTTACTTGAATTAAAAAAAACTAATCAAACCTTAGAAACTATACATTTTATAGGTATCGGCGGCGTTGGCATGAGCGGTATTGCCGAGATATTATATAATCTAGGTTATAAAGTACAAGGTTCCGATTTAGTAGAAAATTATAATACTAAAAGGCTTGAGTCATACGGTATTAAAATATTTTTAGGACACGCCGAGCAGAATATTACCAATGTGTCGTATGTTGTTATTTCATCGGCAATTAATCCAAAGAATCCTGAAATAAAAGAAGCTTTGGAGCGTAAAATTCCAATTATTAGACGTGCGGACATGCTTGCTGAACTTATGAGATTAAAATGTTCAGTAGCAGTTTCAGGATCGCACGGTAAAACCACTACTACTTCTTTAGTTGCTTGTTTATTTGAGGCAGCTGGTTTATGTCCTACGGTTATTAACGGTGGGATTATCAATAATAAATCGACTAATGCATATCTTGGTTCAAGTAATTATTTAATTGCGGAGGCCGATGAATCGGATGCAACGTTTATTCATATTCCATCAACTATTGCGATAATAACTAACATTGATCCTGAACATTTAGATTATTATAGAGATTTTGAAACATTAATTGGTGCTTTTAGAAGCTTTATTACTAATTTGCCGTTTTACGGTTTTGCCGTTTGTTGTATCGATCATAAAATAGTTCGTAAGTTAGTAGACGATATTACTGAAAGGAAGATTGTTACTTATGGCATCGATTCGGAAGATGCTCATATTATAGCGTTTAATATTAACACTGATATTGCCTCCTCTACTTTTGACGTAAAAATTAGTCTACCAAATGTACTAGGTACAACGATTATTGAAAAAATTACTATTCCAACGCCCGGAAGACATAATATTTTAAATAGTCTTGCTGCAATTGCCGTTGGGATAGAATTAGATTTCGGTATTAAAGCTATTAAAAACGGTTTTAATAATTTTAAAGGAGTGAAGAGGAGATTTACTAAAGTAGCTGAATATAATAACGCTTCAATTATCGATGATTACGCTCATCACCCTGAGGAAATCAAAGCAACGCTTGCGACGGCTAAAAATATAGCAAATAAACAAAACGGTAAAGTTATTGCTATTTTTCAGCCTCACAGATATTCAAGAATGCAGTATTTATTTGATGATTTTATGTTTTGCTTTGCTGATGCCGATATACTCTATATTACTGATATATATGCTGCAGGTGAAAACCCTATAGAAGGAATTACAGGACGAAGTTTAGTTGATAAGATTACTAAGCGTAAACATCACGATAAAGCAAATTTTCTAGCAGAGCTAGATGATGCGGTTGGAGTTATTATAGATAATGCAGCTTCTGGTGATATGATAATTATGATGGGAGCAGGTAATATTTCAAGTTTTGCTAATGAATTAGAGGGGAGATTGTCATCCCGTGGCTTTAGCTGTCATACCGTGGTTTGACTGGTATTGTTGCATAGCTCTTATGTCATTCCCGCGAAAGCGGGAATCCAGTTTTTTAAATAAATTATATAAAAATTTAGTATATAATTTTCTTTGTTTTTATCATTTTTTTCTGGATTCCCGCTTTCGCGGGAGTGACATCTGTTCGTATAACATAGGGTCAAGCGAACTAAGGGACAAAAGAGTGAAGATAACAGTAAAGCGAATAGCAGGACTAAATATGTTAATTTTACCGATAGTAAAAGGCGAGTATAAAAAAGATTATAATTTAAAACACTTAACATGGTTTAAAGTAGGCGGTAATGCTGAAATTTTCTTTAAACCTTTAGATAGCGAAGATTTAAAAAGTTTCTTAATACAAAATAAGCAAAAATTACCTATAAAGACTTTTGGAGCAGGCTCAAATGTTATTATAAGAGACGGCGGCATAGAAGGGGTCGTTATAAAACTTGGTCAGAATTTTAGCAATATTGAGTTTATAGATAATCATTTAATAGTAGGTAGCAGCTGCCTTAATTATAATTTAGCAAAATTTTGTCAAGCAAATGCTATTTCCGGTTTTGAGTTTTTAGTAGGTATTCCAGGGACTATCGGTGGCGGTGTTGCTATGAATGCCGGTGCTTACGGCTCTGAATTTAAAGATATTGTAGTGCAGATTGAAGCGATTGACTTTGCAGGAAACTTTTTAACATTCACAAATGAAGAAATCGGTTTTAAATATCGCAGTAATGATTTACCAAAGAATTTAATTATTCTCAAAGTTGTTTTTAAAATAAATAAAGGCGATAGTGAAAATATATTATTACGGATGAATGAAATAAATAACGCAAGATCATCTACACAGCCTATTAAAGAGCGTACAGGCGGTAGTACTTTTGCAAATCCTGAAGGGCGTAAATCTTGGGAACTTATTGACAAAGCGGGGCTTAGAGGCTATAGAATAGGCGGTGCTTCGATGTCAGAACTTCATTGTAATTTTATGATAAATAATGGTGATGCTACCGCTAAGGATTTAGAAGATTTAGGTGATTTTGTCCGGCAGAAAGTATGTGAAGATAGCGGGGTTAAGTTAGAGTGGGAGATTAAGAGAATCGGACGTCATCCCTAATTAAAAATGGCGTTGTTGCAGCTAGTTTTATGTCATTCCCGCGAAGGCGGGAATCCAGTAAAACATATAAAAAACAAGTTTTTTATATGTTTATTTTATAATATGTAACTTCTATATCAATATTGAAGTTATTTTTCTGGATCCCCGCCTACGCGGGGATGACATCGAGTAGGTTTTTCGAGCTATGCAACAAGGCCGCTTTTAGTTAGGAATTACAATGGATTTAATAAGAAAGGAAAAAACGTGCATAAATATCAAACACATTGGGTAGAACACTCTATAGTCAAAATATTAAGTAGTACCGGTAAAAAGCATATAGCATTAATGGCAGGCGGTATGTCTGCTGAGCGTGAAGTATCGTTAGTGTCAAGTGAAGGAGTTAGTAAAGCTTTAATTGAATTAGGATATAGAGTTACCTTTATTGATATGGGAGCGGATATTGCAGTTAGATTACAAGAAATAAAACCTGATATCGTTTTTAATTGCCTGCACGGTACATATGGTGAAGACGGTTGTTTACCAGGATTACTTAATATAATGCGGATTCCTTATACTCATAGCGGCGTGTTATCTTCAGCTTTAGCATTCGATAAAATACATTCTAGGATCTGGTTTTTAACGAATAATATTAATATGGCAGAAAGCATTGTTGTAAATAAAAGCGATAATATAAAAAATGATCCTATGAAACGACCGTACGTTATTAAGCCTCTTACGCAAGGTTCAAGTATTGGTGTTGAGGTGATATTTGCAGAAGACGATTTTAACTTTGCCGATTATGATTTTCCTTACGGTGATCAGGTAATAATAGAACAATATATAAAAGGGCGAGAATTGCAAGTAGCGGTATTAAACGGCAAAGCTCTTGGAGCTTTAGAGATTAAATTACTAAAGAATCGTTTCTATGATTATGAAACTAAATATACCGAAGGATTTGCTGATCATCTTTGTCCTGCTCCGCTACCTGCTAATTTATATGAGAAATTACTTATAGAGTCAGAAAAACTTTATAAAACAATGAATTGTAAAGGTCCTGCTAGAGCAGAGTTTATTTTAGAAGAGCAGACAAACAAGTTATATGCTTTGGAGATAAATACTCACCCAGGTATGATGCCTTTATCAATAGTGCCGGAAATTGCAGCTTATGCAGGGATAAATTTTACTAACTTAATTGCAGAAATTATAAAGACGGCAAGCTTTGAATCATGAGAAAAAAAACAAGCTCCAATAAAAAAAAACAAACAAAAAAAACTAATAATATCTCATTACGCCGAAAATTAGGACTAATTTACAAAAAAGCAATATTAGGGCTTAAGATTGCTTTAATTATCTTTGTATGTCTATTTGTTTTTACAAAATATTTTGCCGGCATAAAAACCTACTTAACAACAAATATATACCAAACAACAACAAAACTTGGGTTTAAACTTGAGAATGTTATCATTGAAGGACAGCAAAATGTCGATGAGCCTACAATATTAAAGGTTTTAAATGCGAATAAGGGCAGTCCTATTTTTGCTCTTAAATTAGACGAAATTAGAAATAATTTAAAGAAAAATAAATGGATCAAGGAAGTATATGTCAGTAGAAGATTACCAAATACGGTATATATAAAATTATTTGAAAGAGAACCTATTGCTATTTGGCAAATTAATAATCAGCTTTTCTTAGTCGATGAAGAAGGTTACGAAATTAGTAAAAATATTCAACCTTTTCCTCATTTATTACATGTTGTAGGGGAAGGGGCGAATATCTATGCAGGTACATTAGTATTAGAGCTGCAGAAATATCCGGCATTAATGAATAAAACTTCAGCTGCTGTAAGACTCGGAGATAGAAGGTGGGATTTAAATCTTAAAGGTAATATAAGTATTAAGTTACCTGAAAAAGAGTTTGAAGAAGCATTAAAATATGTCGCTGCACTAAATAAAGCTAATAAGCTATTTAACCAAAATTATAAGGTTTTGGATTTAAGGGATAAGAATAAGTATTATATAGAGAAGTACTGAGAATTGTCATTGCGAAGAGAAACGTAGTTTCGATGTGGTACTCTGGTCAAGCATCCTGAGCTTGCTTCGTCTCATTATTTTGTAATTCTTCGCGCAATGACGTTTTTGGAATAACAAGCATAAAAAAATGAAAGAGAAAATATCAAATTTTGTTACACTTGATTGCGGTAGTAGTAAGATTGCTGTAATTGCTGCCTATATTAGTAAAAAAGGTGAAATTAAAGTAGCTAGCCAAAATTTGCATCATTCTAAAGGTATTAAATCAGGAGTTATATCAGATTTAAAAAATGCTGAAACTAGCATTGTTTCAGCAATTTACGCACTTGAAAAAGATTGCGGTAAAAATATAAAAAAAGTTATATTATCGTTATCAGGTGCCGACACTAAATCTTATTATATTAATTATACCATTAAAGTTAACGGGCAAACCGTAACGCAGCAGGATATTAAAAAGTTACTACAAAAAGCATTACTTGAATTTAAAGTTAAAAACCAGGAAATTATTCATTATTTTCCTCTTGAATTTATCCTTGATAATAATTCAGTCGAGAATCCTATAGGTATGTACGGTAGAGAACTTAGTTGTGAATTACATATTATTGCTGCTAGTTCAAATATGTTATCAAATATTGTACAATGCTTCGCTAAATGTCATGTTGAAGTCACAAATATTACTCTAGCAATTTATGCTTCTGCTATTAGCTGTCTTACGAATGATGAAAAAAATCTAGGTTCGCTTATCATCGACATGGGGGATAAAACTACCTCTTTCGGCATTTTTTTTGCCGGTAAATTAATATATACGGGGCATGTAAATATAGGTAGTTTTCATATTAGCTCGGATATTGCTAAAGTCTTTGGTATTGATCTTGTTACGGCAGAGAAATTAAAAATTTTATACGGTAATGCAATGATACCTTTATTTGAGAAAGATAGTATTGTAAATATGGAGGATTTTCAGGTTGATACTCATCATACTTTAAATACTTCCGTAACAATTTATAAATTGGCTGAGGTAATAAGAGCAAGAGCCGAAGAAATATTATCAATGGTAAAAGCCGAATATGATAAAGCAACAAAAGGGCAGGTTGAAGTTTTTAGAGTTGTAATTACCGGCGGCGGGTCTCAGCTTAGAGGGCTTAAAGAGCTGTCAAATAAAATTTTTGAAAAACAGAGTAGAATCGGTAAACCGGAGATTATTGCCGGTTTTATAGAAGACTATAATCCGGCTATGTATTCAGCAACTATAGGAATGCTAAAAATTCATGCTCTAAAACAGCAAAAAGAATTTGCTCATATTAGACTTGATGCAAATAGTAGCTTCTTTAAAAAAGCTTTTGATTGGTTTAAAGAGAATATTTAGAGAGGCTGTCCGTGTTGGACTGGAAAATGCATTTAGTGTCATTCCCGCTTCCGTGGGAATGACATAAAATGATCCACGCAACAATACCTACTTGCAATGAGGAATTGTATTTACGCGGGCAATGTCATTTAGAAATATTTTGCTAAGAATTATTATTAGGTTTTTCTCTAGAACAAATTAGTACATTCCCTTTAACTTCGATAATAAAAAGTCGGTCGCCTGTTTTTGCATCGATTTCATTTGGAACAAGGTAAGCATTCATAATAGCACCGGACCATCTTACTTGTCCTATAGTATCAGAAGAAACTGTAGCACTATAAACCTCTACCGTTTTGCCTATCATATCCGAGTAATTTTTTGTTTTATCAGTTTTATTATAAACATATTTTTTAAGAGGATAATATAATATGCAAAACCAAATAAGTGATAATATACCAAAAAATGTTATTTGATTTGTTAAGCTAACTAGAGGGTAGTTATATACCACAAGAGTGTTTGATAACGCTCCAAGCCCAAAGAATAAGAATCCAATACTTGGAACTGTAAAGAATTCAACAACTATGCAAATTATACCTATTATTAACCATATTTCGGTGAGATAATTATTTATCATGAACATAAGTTTTTAAAAATAATATTACGTCAGTTATGTCTTGTGGTTTTGAGATACCGGCAAAGGACATTTTAGTTCCTGGTGCATAGCTACTTGGTTTATGTAAGAAAGCAAATAAACTATCATCATCCCATACGCCGCCAAGTTTTGATAGAGCAGGGGAATATTTATAGTCTGCTATGCTTGCTTTTGGTCTGCCTGCGACATCCCAAAGATGCGGTCCTAGTTTATTTGGACCGTCTTTATCAAGAGAATGACACATTAAACATTTCTTGGCTATTGCACGACCGTTATCGGCGTTAGCAGTCTTCATTAATTCCGGTATATTTACCGGTGCTTGCTCTAGTGCGGTAGTATTTTGATTTTCTGATGATTCTTGAACCGCAACGCTGTAGCCGCGATGTTGTAACTCTAGAGTGGGCTTGTATAATATATTTGCAACAAATCCAACCATCATAGTAATTAAACTAGCAAATAAGATGGCTGCAACAATTTTATTTAATTCTTTTCCAGACATTTATTTTGTTTTTTTTATTAGAATTTATACTATAATTTCAGTTGTAAGAGAAGTTAATTAAATAAATAAAAGAAAAATTTATAAAAATATTTGTTCTTTGGAGAGAAAAATAAATGTCAAAAAAATCAAGGGTTAGAAAAATATTTAATAAGTTAAAATCTTATTGGACTAGTTTTAGACAAAGTAAAATCGGTAAAATATTATTTAGCAATAGTTTAAGTTATGCAGTTTCCATAGCTTCTATAGCAATTACAGTTTCTGGACTTTTTACTCCTATATCACCGATAATTATAGCTGTAGCTGTTGTTTCAGGAGTTAGCGTAGGAATTCAAGCTGTAAATGAGACTTTGAAAGTGCATGATTTGCGTAAACTTCATAAAGAGAATAATTTATTAGTACATAACAGAAATGCTAAAAGTCAGCAAGATTATATATTATCATTAGAACCGAGCTTAAAAGATATTTTGAAAAATGAATTATATACGCCGCAAACGGCAGGTAAGGATGCTACTCAAG
The DNA here is from genome assembly GCF_000166935.1 of Rickettsia sibirica 246. Lineage (NCBI taxonomy): Bacteria > Pseudomonadati > Pseudomonadota > Alphaproteobacteria > Rickettsiales > Rickettsiaceae > Rickettsia > Rickettsia sibirica. The sequence goes on along the minus strand of NZ_AABW01000001.1, from coordinate 327,338 downwards.
ATAAGTATGAGTTAAATGTAAATAAATTGAAAAGTACAGGACGAATATTTGGCAATAATTTAGGTGGAGCCGCAAATTGGGCCGCTTCTATTATTAAAGGTGCGAGCGGTAATGTGCTTGATATATTAAAAGCTACGGGTTACGGTGTAGTTACGACCGCATCATTAATTATCGACGGTCTTACTGAAAAGGAAAAAATAGAAATAAAAGCAATATTTAAATTAAATATAAATGAAGAATATAAAAAACAAGATACTCCTATATATAAAAATTTAGAACAATTAGAGAATTATACTAAGAATCAAGTATTGCAAACATTAGCTTTAAAAAAATTAATAACGGATAAGAATTATTGGAGTATGAATAAAGACCAAACAATACAAAAATTTCGAGAAATAATAGGCAGTTTTAATTCTGAAATAAAAAGAAACAGTTTAGAAGAATTTTTTAGAGAAAATAAAATAACAATGGATAATAGCAAAGAGAGCTATGTTAAAGATATTAAAAATGTAATGAATCCATTTTATGAAAATCCTAGTAAAGCCGAAGGATATAATCCTTTAACTGAAGCTATGGATAAAGATAAAGTTAATAATGCTGAAATAAAAAGGACAAAAAGTGAAAATTTAAAAAGGATGCAAAAAAGAAAGCGAAATTTAACAATATGAAATGATTATTATAACTCACTGCTAGTTACAAATTTGTAAGAGGTAGTATCGCTAAATATTCTATGCAATAGTTCATTATTAAGAGCATGGCTAGTTTTGTAGCCTTTAATTGCACTTACAATGCTAGTGCCGTTGGTATATAAATCACCGAATAAATCTAATAGTTTATGGCGAACAAATTCATCTTCATAACGTAAGCCGTTTGGGTTTAAGATTTTATCCTGCTCATCTATTCCTATAGCATTCTCAAATGAGGCACCTTGGGCAAGCCCTTTGCTTTTCAAATAATCAACATCTCTTATAAAGCCAAAAGTTCTAGCATCCGCAATATTTTTAGTAAAAGATTCTTGATCCCTAAAACTTAGATTTTGTCTGCCTATAGCTTTACTACTAAAATCAATGGTTAAATCTACAGTCATGTGATCGGAAGGAGTACAATATAATTCACAATCTTTATGAACTACTTTTATATCTTTTAAAATTTTTAGATATTTTTTAGGAGCATTTTGTAATTTTTTTCCTGCACACTCAATCATAAACACAAAAGGTTTACTACTGCCGTCCATAATTGGTACTTCAGGACCGTCAATTTTAATAATTGCATTATCAATGCTGCATCCCCAAAGTGCTGCCATTAAATGTTCAATTGTTGAAATTTGAACTTTATGATCATTACTGATAGTGGTAGATAACAAGGTATCGGAAACATTGAAATAGCTAGCTTCAATATAGTTATTGTCAGAAGATATATCGGTTCTAATGAATATAATTCCGGTATTTTCTTTAGCGGGCTCTATAGTTAACTGGGTACGTTTTCCTGAGTGGACCCCGATTCCGTAACAACTAACCGGTTTTAATAATGTACTTTGCTGCATTTTAGGCATTGTAAAAATATATTTAGATATTAATATTTAATGCCAAATTATACAAGTTATAGTATGTTACAGAATATTACACATATACTCGATGAACTTCAAAAATTGGCTGTGTCATCCTACAAGAGTTGCGATACTCACGTATTAAGTATACACGCCGCTCCTCACCTTGTGGATTCCTTGCTCTTTTTGAAGTTGATCTTCGTCTGTTAGTATAAGACTTCTTACATAACTTGCTTCTAAAGGTAATTTGTACGTCGATCCGGTACTCGAATCCTCATGTCAAGTGTACGCTGTGGTTCTGCGTTCCGTGTCTCCTTCAAATTTCTTTTTATTAGCTGCGTTAGACGTCTATTGATAAGTTTGTGGAGTGTTGCAGTTATGATGCGTAGATATTTTTTATTGTTGCTTTTTTTTATTACTAATTGTATTGATTGTTTTGCAGATATACAGCAAAGGATCAATGAAGCAGAAAAAGAATATATCAGTAATAGATTTTTAAATGCCGTTTTTATGTTTGCCGATGATTATAAACCTTTATTAACCGGTGCTAAAGGAATTTTTGCTTTAAATGGTGAGCAATTAAAAGCAAATGAAATGATGCCTATTGCTTCTGCTACAAAGCCTTTTACAGCAGCGGGAATCTTAAAATTACAAGAACAGGCATTATTAAATATTAACGATAAAATTTATAAATATCTTGATCCGGAAATGTGGGGTGGAAAAGTGCCGGATTGGGCATATAAAATATCTATCCATAATTTATTAACGCATAGTAGCGGTATTGCTGAATATTTTAGTTTTGTTAAACTTGATTTAAATATGCCTAAGAAAGAGATTCACAAGAAAATATTACAATTTGTTTCTTCTAAGCCTTTAGAAATATCTATAGGGAAAAAATTTAAATATAGTAATACTAATTTTGTTATACTCGGTATGATTATAGAAAAGGTGGCTAAAAAAGATTTAGCTAACTTTTTTTATGATGAATTTTTTAAACCGCTTAATATGAAATCTACTAGTTTTGTTTCATATAGTGAGGCCGCTAGAATCCAAAAAAACGTTATTAGTTCTAATTATCCGGTAAGATATTTTTTAACGCCTAATAATAGTAATAAACCTATATTTACTCCTGTAACTGCTGATTTTTTAGCAGTTCCTTGTGCTGACGGTGGTATAATATCAACACCGGTTGATCTTATTAGATGGTATAGGGCATTAAATGAGGAGAAAATTCTTTCTAAGAAGTCGTATAAACTTATGACTACTAAATATTTTTTAGCACAAGATATAGAAGGGCGTAAGTCTTATATGGGTTACGGTATTTTTCTTACTGATCTTGATTCTAAGCGTTTAATGATTCATTATACGGGAAAGGCCCTTGGAATACAAAGTGAAGCAGGATATGTTTTGCCTGATAATCTTTATTTTGCTATACTCAGTAATACTATGATAAAAATTCCTGAAGAAGACAAAGATAAAATTGACATGAAAAATCCTTTAAATCAACTTGGAATAATTTATTTTAGAGATGCAATAATAGGGGCAGCTATAAAAAATTAAATAGACTTGTTGTGTACCCTATCTTATAAAGAGGAATTTGAAAGAAACAAGGAACACAGCACCGCAGCGTACACTTAGTACGTGAGGATGCGAGTACCGGATTGACATACAAATTACCTTTAGAAGGAGGTTATACAACAAGTCTAATGAAGATAGTTACTTGGAATATTAATTCATTGCGTCTACGGATCGATTTATTAAGAAAATTAGCATATGAACATCAGCCGGATATTATTTTACTTCAAGAAACAAAGGTAGCTGATTCATTATTTCCTCTTGAAGTTATTAAAAATATAGGCTATGAACATGTAATATATTCAGGGCAGAAATCATATAATGGTGTTGCTATTATTTCAAAATTTCCTTTGAATGATGTTTTTTCATTGGAGTTGTATAATAGTGATAAAAGGCATATAGCAGCTATAGTTAATGATATAGAAATACATAATTTTTATGTTCCTGCCGGCGGTGATATACCTGATATCGAGGTAAATACAAAATTTAAGCATAAGCTCGAATATGTAAGGTTAATGCAGGAATGGTTAACGACTAACCGTACTAAAAACGATAAAATGATTATTGTTGGGGACTTGAACATTGCTCCGCATGAACATGATGTATGGTCTAGTAAGCAGTTGCGAAATGTTATCAGCCATACCGATATTGAACGCTCGTTATTGGTAGAGCTACAAAATGCGTTAGGTTTTATTGATAGTAGCAGACATTTCGTATCGCTTGACGAAAAATTTTATACTTGGTGGAGTTATAGAAATATAGATTGGAAAAAATCTAACAGAGGTAGAAGACTTGATCATATTTGGGTTAGCGATAATTTAAAAGGTGCATTAGTTTCTATGCATTTACTATCAGAAGCACGTGATTGGTCTTCACCTTCGGATCATGTACCATATTTTGTGACTTTTAATTTACAGATGTCATCCCGTGGTCAAGCCACGGGATGACAATAGTCTTAAGGAGTAATTAGTGGATATTAAGTTAGGAAAATATAAGCCGACAAAGGAAGAATATATAAAAAGCTTTAAAGATATGCTCCTACTGCGTCGTTTTGAAGAAAAATGCGGTCAGTTATACGGAATGGGAGAAATCGGTGGTTTTTGTCATTTATATATAGGGCAAGAAGCAGTAATTTCTGCGGTAGATATGGTTAAACAAAAAGGTGATAGCACTATTACTAGTTATCGTGACCATGCTCATATTATTTTAGCAGGCACTGAGCCTAAGTATGTTCTTGCCGAGCTTATGGGGCGTGCTACAGGTTGCTCGAAAGGTAAGGGTGGCTCGATGCATTTATTTAATGTACCAAACAAATTTTACGGTGGACACGGTATAGTAGGGGCTCAAGTACCGATAGGCACAGGGCTTGCGTTTGCTGAAAAATATAACGATACGCATAATATCTGTTTTACTTTTTTAGGTGACGGTGCCGTTAATCAAGGTCAGGTATATGAAGCTTTTAATATGGCTGCTTTATGGGGTTTGCCGGTAGTTTATATTATTGAAAATAACGAATATTCGATGGGGACGTCTGTAGCACGTTCTACCTTTATGCGTGATTTATATAAGAAAGGGGCATCGTTTGGGATTAAAGGATTTCAGCTAGACGGTATGGATTTTGAAGAAATGTATGACGGCTCTAAGCAAGCAGCCGAGTATGTTAGAGAAAATAGCTTTCCTCTGATATTAGAGGTAAAAACTTATCGTTATCGTGGGCATTCGATGTCCGACCCGGCAAAATATCGTAGTAAAGAAGAAGTTGAGCAATATAAAGAGCGTGATCCGTTGGTAATAATAAGAAAAACGATACTCGACAATAAATATGTAACCGAAGCGGATTTAAAAGCAATAGAACAGTCGGTAAAAGAAATTGTGAAAGAAGCAGTAGAATTCTCAGAAAATTCACCGCTACCTGATGAAGGGGAGTTGTATACACAGGTGTACTGTTAAGGCGTTATTGCGAGGAAAAACTGTAAGTTTTGACGAAGCAATCTCAGGAATTTGTTATTATTTCATGAGATTGTCACGCAGCCTACGGCTGCTCGCAATGACGTTCACATAGGCAAGCCTCCTTGCAATAACGTTTAATTTAATCAAATAAAAAAGAAAAATGCAAATAACGGTACGTGAAGCATTGCGTGATGCCATGCAAGAAGAGATGATAAGAGACGACAAGGTTTTCGTCATAGGCGAGGAAGTGGCAGAATATCAAGGAGCTTATAAGGTAACTCAAGGATTACTAGAGCAATTTGGTCCTAAGAGGGTAATTGATACACCGATAACGGAATATGGTTTTGCAGGGCTTGCAGTCGGAGCAGCTTTTGCAGGACTTCGACCGATCGTAGAGTTTATGACCTTTAACTTTGCTATGCAAGCATTCGATCACATAGTTAATTCAGCTGCAAAAACGCATTACATGTCAGGCGGGCAGGTCAAATGTCCGATAGTATTTAGAGGACCAAACGGAGCAGCAAGTAGAGTAGCTGCACAACATAGCCAAAATTATACAGCTTGCTATTCCCACATTCCGGGATTAAAAGTAGTAGCTCCTTATAGTGCAGAAGATCATAAAGGACTTATGCTTACAGCTATTAGGGACGATAATCCCGTTGTTTTTTTAGAAAATGAAATTTTATACGGTCATAGTTTTGACGTGCCGAAAACAATCGAGCCTATACCCTTTGGTCAGGCAAAAATTTTAAGAGAGGGTAGTAGTGTCACTATAGTAACTTTCTCGATTCAAGTAAAACTTGCCTTAGATGCTGTAAATGTTGTGCAGAATGATAATATTGATTGTGAGGTTATTGATCTTCGCACTATTAAACCGCTTGATACTGAGACAATAATAGAATCAGTGAAAAAAACTAATCGTTTAGTTGTAGTGGAAGAAGGGTGGTTTTTTGCAGGTGTTGGTGCAAGTATAGCTTCTATTGTTATGAAAGAAGCATTTGATTATTTAGATGCTCCGATAGAGATTGTAAGCGGCAAAGATCTTCCCCTTCCTTATGCTGTTAATTTAGAAACACTAGCTCTGCCGAGTGAGAGCGATGTAATAGAAGCCGTTAAAAAGGTTTGTTATTATAGTATTTAATGTATTAGCTTAGTTTTTTCGTCATTGCGAGCAACTGAAAGGAGCGTGGCAACCTCATAAAGCAAGATTCCAGAGATTGCTTCGTCAATTACTTCGTAACTTCCTCGCAATGACGATGTCAACTTTTTTAGGCATATCTACTTTGCAGCTCTTTTGCGGTCGTTAGGGTCAAGTAGAGCTTTACGTAAACGAATAGATTTCGGTGTGACTTCAACTCGCTCATCATCTTGTATATAGCTGATTGCCTGCTCTAACGTTAAAAGCATTGGCGGGGTTAGCCTTATGGCTTCGTCTTTACCTGTTGCTCTAACGTTGCTCAGTTGTTTCGCTTTTAGTGGGTTTACCTCTAAATCATTATCACGATTATGTTCGCCGATAATCATGCCTCTATATACTTTGTCACTAGGGTTTATAAACATTTTTCCCCTTTCTTCTAGATTCCATAGAGCATATGCGACTGCTGCCCCGTCACCGTTAGAGATAAGCACACCGTTACGTCTTCCCTCGATATTTCCTTTATAATCAGCATATCCATGGAAAATACGATTCATAATCCCTGTGCCTCGTGTTTCGGTTAAAAACTGGCTGTGATAGCCGATTAACCCTCTAGACGGTCCGATAAACGTAACACGGCTTTTACCGCCGCCTGACGGCCTCATATCAGTCATTTCGGCTTTTCTCAGTGCTAAAGATTTTACGACTACTCCAACATAATCATCATCAACGTCAACTTGGATTTCTTCCATCGGTTCTTGCTTATTACCTTTCTCATCAGTTTGGAATAATACTTCGGGTCTGCTAATAGATAGCTCAAATCCTTCACGACGCATAGTTTCAATTAAGATACCAAGTTGTAACTCACCACGCCCTGCAACTTGGAAAGCATTTTTCTCGGCAGCTTCAGTAACTTTTAAGGCAACGTTACTTTCAAGCTCACGCATTAACCTAGCTCCAATTAAGCTCGACGTAACTTTTGTCCCTTCGCTTCCTGCAAGCGGTGAGTCATTGACGCTAAAAGTCATGGATAAAGTCGGCGGATCGATAGGTAGAGACGGTACGGCCTCGGTTACTTCAGGGGAGCAGATAGTATCGGCAACGTTGGCGTTTTCAACGCCTGCTACGGCAATAATATCGCCGGCTGTAGCATCATTTATAGCGATTCGCTCTAAGCCTCTAAAGGCTAATATTTTAGTGATACGTCCGGTTTCAAGTACTTTATTCTCACGATTTAATACTTTTACGTTTTGGTTAATTTTGACAGTGCCGCTTTGTACACGACCTGTTAAAACCCTACCGAAGAAAGAGTTATATTCTCTAGTAGTAACAAGCATAGAAAACGGTGCTTTGTCATCGGCTAAGGGTTTTGGTACATGCTGTACTATAAGGTCGAAAAGCGGTGCTAAATCATCTGCTAAATTGTCTAAAGGATTAATTTTATCATCAAAGGTTAAAGATGCTCTACCTGCTCTACCTGATGCATAAACTATAGGGAAGTCAAGCTGATCGTTGTTTGCTTCAAGTGCCACAAATAGCTCAAATACTTCATCGATAACTTCTTTAATTCTTTGGTCATCTCTATCGATTTTATTAATAACGACAATAGGTTTTAAGCCGAGATTTAACGCTTTAGAAAGCACGAATTTTGTTTGCGGCATTGGTCCTTCCGATGCATCGACAAGTAGCACTACACCGTCAACCATGCTAAGGATGCGTTCTACTTCACCGCCAAAATCGGCGTGTCCTGGCGTATCAACTATATTGATACGGATATCGTTCCACATAAGAGCAGTGCATTTGGCAAGTATCGTGATTCCACGCTCACGCTCAAGATCGTTAGAGTCCATAGCACGCTCAGCAACTGCTTGGTTAGCTCTAAATGTTCCGCTTTGTTTAAGCATGTGATCAACAAGCGTAGTTTTTCCATGATCAACGTGGGCAATAATTGCTATATTACGAATAGATGTCATCTTTAAAAATTCTCACAAGTTTACAATAGTTTTTCGTATTATACACTAAAATACCAAAAATTGGAATATAAGTTCTTGAAAAAGAAATTGATTTAACTGTAGAATAAAAATTACTAAGAATTTTTAAACTTTAAAATAAGAGAAATTAATGAACGATAATACAGTTTTATTTATATTTGATTGTGACAATACTTTAGTTGGACATTCGCATAATTATATCGGAGAGAGGTTAGGAGGTTTAATAGCACGTAATATACAACATCGCTTTTTTAGCTCCTATGAAGAACGAGAGCAAGAAAAAGTTAGGCTTGAGCAAAAATTTTCTATAGAGGTGATGGAGAAATTCCTAGATAATGAAAATTTAGGTTGGAAAATGAAGAGCAAATAGCACGCCTTTTTAAGAATATTATATTATCAATAGTTATAGCATCATTTAATGACTATCCTCATGCTGTAAAATATGCATTAGCAAGGTTACTAGGAAAGGAAGATGCAGCAAAAATTTATATAAAATCAGCTTTACCTTCTAATAATTTTGAAGAAATACAAAATTGTACTAAAAAAGAATATATAAGAGAAATAATTAATAATACCGAAATAACTGTCAATGCTGCAAAAGATTATGGTATTACAGTAGTTTTGGTTAAGAACAAAGGAACAGAGCATATTCATGAAGCTTTTTTTTATATGAATTTAATGAAATGAACAGCATGAAATTTATGTTGAGCTAGAAGAACCGGCTACTGAACCTTTGCTTAGTGATGGAGAGAGTACCTATTTAAGTCCTGAAGCAATAAAAGCTATTTCGTTTGAACCTATTTCTAGTGATTATTATTCGGATGGCGAATATATACCATGGGGAGGTGGGAATGTGCCAATGTTAGGTAAAGGTTAAGTTTTTAATTATAGACAAATTGCTTGATATTATTTATTCTTAGATTAATAAGGGTGTTGCTCCAGTGTCATTCCCACGTAGGCGGGAATCCAGTCATCTTGAATGTCATCCCGCGACTTGATCGCGGAATTTCAGGATACTGCCTGTGATACAAGATCCCGTGGACAAGCCACGGGATGACAATTCTAGCCGATACCGTTTAACCTAAAAGGATCAAAGGATGATATACCGAATATTATGTTTATGCATATTCATAATAAATTTCTCAACGATTACGGAGGCACAAAATGTGCCAATTAAAGAAGATAATTTTAAAGTTAGAGTAGCTGTTGCTGATGTGCAATCTATATTGGAAGGTTCGATCGCTATAAAAGATTTGCGTAATAAAATCGAAAAGCTTAATCATAAAATTCAAGAGAATATTGCTGCAAAAGAAGCAGAATTTAAACCGCTGGAAGAGAAGCTGCTAAATGAGCGTTCTCATTTAAGTGAAACTGAATTTGAGCATAAAGTAAACGAATTTAATGCAAAAGTTAGCCACGTTAGAAAAGAAATTCAGATTAAGAAAACAAAGCTTGAACAAGCCCACGCTGAGGCTATGAGTAGAGTCCATGAAACAACTATTACAATAATTAGTGAACTTGCCGAGAAATATAACCTTAATTTGGTAATTCCAAGTGCTCAAGTCTTATATGCCAAAAATAATTTGAATATAACTTCCGAAGTGACTTTTATGTTGAATGAGAGATTAAAAGAAGTAACGATAAACTATTGATAGTGTTTTATGGATTTTTGTGTGTCATTCCCGCGTAGGTGGTAATCCAGAAAAATAACTTCAATATTGATACAGAAGTTACATATTTGATAAAATAAATCTATAAAAACTAGTTTTTATAGATTTTACTGGATTCCCGCCTACGCGGGAATGATATAAACAAGAGAGTATTTAATATGGCAGAATTTACACCGATTACAATTGCATACGGGGACGGTATAGGTCCTGAAATAATGGAGGCAGTGCTTTATATATTACGTAAAGCCGAGGCTCGTATTCGTTTAGAAACCATTGAAGTAGGTGAAAAGCTTTACAAGAAGCATTATACTTCAGGCATAAGCGAGGAAAGCTGGGAATCAATACAACGCACCGGTATTATACTTAAAGCCCCGATTACTACTCCGCAAGGTGGAGGATATAAAAGTTTAAATGTCACGATTCGTAAAACATTACAGCTTTTTGCTAATATTCGTCCTGCCGTTTCGTTTCATCCTTTTACTAGAACATTACATCCAAATTTGAACCTAACTATTATACGTGAGAATGAGGAAGATTTATACGCAGGTATAGAATACCGTCAAACGCATAATATGTATGAGTCAATGAAGTTGATAAGTCATACAGGATGTGAGAAGATTATTAGATATGCTTTTGAATATGCAGTAAAAAATAACCGTAAAAAAGTCATGTGTTTAAGCAAAGATAATATTATGAAATTTTCCGATGGGATTTTGCATAAAGTATTTAATGAGATTGCAAAAGAATACCCGCAAATTAATAATGCGCATTATATTATCGATATTGGGACGGCAAGGCTTGCTACCAAACCGGAAATATTTGACGTTATCGTAACTTCTAATTTATACGGTGATATCATATCTGACCTAGCTGCTGAAATTTCAGGCTCGGTAGGTCTTGCAGGTTCTGCAAATATTGGGCAGCATTATGCGATGTTTGAAGCGGTACATGGAAGTGCTCCCGATATTGCCGGTAAAGATATCGCAAATCCTTCAGGGCTTTTAAATGCTGCAATAATGATGCTAGTACATATAGGGCAGGGTGATATCGCTACATTAATCGAAAATGCTTGGAAAAAAACTATAGAGGATGGCGTTCATACAGCCGATATATATAACGAGCAGAGTTCTAGTAAAAAAGTCGGTACAAAAGAATTTGCCGCAGAAGTAACGAAAAGATTAGGACAGTTACCGACAAAGCTACCTAAAGCAGATTATCCCTTAATTGCTGAGAAGCAAGAAAGCAATATAGATTATAAAATTGATACTAAAGAAGTTAAGAAATTGGTTGGTACGGATATATTTGTGAATATGAATGTATCTGCCGCTCATGATATAGCAGATAAAATTAATAAACTTGATCTTGGTAATTTTGAGTTAAAAACAATCTCGTCAAAAGGATTAAAGCTGTGGCCTCGTGATACAAGGTTTGAAACTGTTTCCGATCATTGGTGTTGTCGTTTTATGAATAAAGACGGCACAGAAATAAAGCATTTAGATATAACAAGATTGCTTGAAGCTTTAAGCACAGCAAATATCGATTTTATCAAAGTAGAGAATCTGTTTGAATTTGACGGGGTTGCAGGTTATAGCTTGGCTCAAGGTGAGTAAAAACGTCATTGCAAGTGCACTTTAGTTCGTGAGGCAATCTCAGGACTTGTGCATGAGATTGCTTCGTCAATTATTTCATAATTTCCTCGCAATGATGAAAAAAGGATAAACACAATGACACTATACTATATAGGAATTTTATTAGTAATTATTGGATTATTTGCTATATTTTCAGGAATAATCGGTTTTTTTAGATTTCCTGATTTTTATACTAAATTACATGCAGCAAGTGTTATTGAGAGTTTCGGCGTGCCTATTTGCTTAATAGGTTTTGCGTGCATTGAAGCAGATATTGTGAACTCTGTTAAATTAATTTTAGCGGCTTTATTGATTTTTATACTAAATCCGGTAGCAACTCATGCACTTGGTAAAGCATCTTTATTTATGAAAATTAGAGCTGATAGTACCGTCATTGCGAGGAAAATTACGAAGTAATTGACGAAGCAATCTCAGGATGCTTGATAAGATTGCCACGTCGAAATTACGTTTCTCCTCGCAATGACGTTAAATTTTAATAACCATATGACAGTAAAGACAGCTTTAAATTTTGATCTCGGCAATTACCTACTTAACTTAATTGCTTTTTTATTGATCTTAATCTCGATAAAAATAATTTTTGCTAAAGATTTACTAAATGCAGTGATTGCTGCTTCTGTATTTAGCTTATTAATTGGTGTATCCTATCTTATTATGGATGCTCCTGATGTTGCAATGACCGAGGCAGCACTTGGAGCTTGCTTATCAACATGCGTATATTTGAATTTGTTGCGTAAATTACCTTTGGATTTAAAGAATATTGAGAGAACTAATATTATTCCAGCAAGTTTAATATGTTTATTGTTTGTAGTAACGCTTGCTTATATGGGGCTAGAATTACCGAATTACGGTGATGATAATGCTCCTATTCATATGCATTCAAGTAAATATTATATCGAAAATACCTCTAGAGATATAGGTATACCTTCTTTTGTTGCAGCTATTCTTGCAAGTTATCGTGGATATGATACTTTAGGTGAAACTAGCGTAATTTTAATTGCAGGAATTGCCGTGCTGTTGATATTTTCAAGAAAGTCTGATGATGCCATACCGCGACTTGATCTCGGTATCTCAGGACACAGCAGGCGATACAAGATCCCGTGGTCAAGCCACGGGATGACAAATCCAATAATAAAATATATTACTAGTTTTATAATACCTTATATAATTTTATATAGTATATATATTCAGCTTAACGGTGAGTCTTCGCCGGGTGGTGGGTTTCAAGCAGGTGTTATATTTGCATCTAGCCTTATTGCTTATGATTTAGTTTACGGTAATCGAAAATTAAGCCGATATTTTCCTCCTAACGTGCTAGTTTGTATTGCGGTTTTAGGTGTAGCAATATATGCAATTGTAGGAACAATATCACTCTTTTTTAACGATAATTATTTAAATTATTATGCACTAACAAATTTTATCAATGATAAGCTACTTGCTCAGCATATTGCGATAGTTATTGTTGAAATTGGTATAGGTTTAACTGTTGCAGCTATTATGTACTTAATTTACAACGTATTTAATAATTATGAATAGTCTATTTGTACTAATTAAGCGTGAATTGATAGTGCAGAATCGCATTAATAATATAATTAAATATCTAGTTATATTTTTTTTATTTTGCATAATTAGTACTGTTTTAATTAACAGTGAAAGGGATATTAACAAATTCGGTTTAATTTTTTCGGTCATTTGTTTATTAATTTCATTAATCGGTTTTTCTTCGGTTATATTTAAATCTGATTTGGAAGACGGAAGCTTAGAGTTATTATTATCAATTGTTAGTCATGAAAAAATTATATTGGCTAAATTTTTTGCTATATTTGTCAGTAGTACGATAGGGCTGGTTTTTGTTTTACCCATTATTTATGTCTTGTTTGATAAAACTTTGCTTGAGATAATATTTTTCTTTATTAGTGTATGGATGATATTAGTGTTATCAAGTAGTTTAGTAGTGTTATCCGGTAGCGTGCAATGTTATTTTAAGAAGAATGCTAACTTTGTCGGTACGTTTATCATGCCGTTATTAATTCCGAATATTATAATGACAGGTTTAATATTACAAGATAATAACTTACAATTAATTTTTATTATGATAGGAATTAATTTAGTATTTTTACCGATTTCATTCTTCTTGAGTTCCTGTTTAATTAAAAATATTTATAATATTACGTGATTTTGCTTTATTTTTACTAATGTAGTGATATAAAATAAGATGAATATTATTAATAAATTTTTTGAGCAAAATATATGTGGCAGGCTTTACGAAGGTTAATGGCAGCAAATCCTATGGGATTTTTTCTGTGGTCTATTATCACTAAATGGTATTTAATTATAGCAGTTGCTTCCTTAATTACTTTATATTATACAGTATTGGGCTTAAAAAAAATTGGGTTTATAGATTATTTTACTGAAACTACAGTCGAGATATTAGATACAACTAAAGCAGTTGCTCAAAATTGTACTACAAAACTCGGTCCTAATTGGAATCATTTAGTTAGTTTTTGGAATTGCTTAAGTGATCCTGGCGAATATAAGCATGAAGAAGGGACAGGAGCAAAAGTGTTAGAAGATGAAATCAATAAACTTACGCCAAAACAAGCAGATAGTGCTGCAGACGCTGAACGTCCTATAATAAATCCTTATGAAGCACTAGAAAATCCAAATAATCTTAATAATACCCCAAGCGGTAGTAATAATAATCGTTAATTTATGTCACTTTAATATTATATGTCGGATACTGAAGATAATAAAAACAAACAAACAACACGTCGTGATTTTATGGTTCTAACGGCTAGTAGTGTTGCAGCAATTGGGGCAGCATGTACTCTTTGGCCTCTCGTTGATTCTTTGAACCCTTCTGCGGACGTGCTAGCTTTATCATCAATTGAGGTTGATTTATCAAATATTGCGGTAGGTCAAACAGTTACGGTTAAATGGCAAGGTAAACCGGTTTTTATCACTAACCGTACGCCTGACAAAATAGCTGAAGCAAGAGCCGTTAAAATGTCAGAGCTGATTGATCCTGAAGCAGATGAAGCACGTGTGAAAGCAGGGCATGATAATTGGCTGGTGACGATCGGGATCTGCACGCATTTAGGTTGTGTACCGCTTGCTAATCAAGGTGAATATGATGGATGGTTCTGTCCGTGCCATGGTTCACAATATGATTCTTCAGGTAGAGTTAGAAGAGGTCCTGCTCCTTTAAATTTAGCTGTGCCGCCTTACACTTTTATTAGCGACAAAAAAATTAGAATCGGGTAATTATTTATGAATGAAGATATTATCCCTAAAAAGCCTAATGTTATTATAGAATGGATAGATTATCGTCTTCCTATTTTTGCATTCCTAAAGCATTTTAGTCATTATCAAACTCCGAAAAATCTTAGCTATTTGTGGAATTTAGGCTCTATTGCCGGTATTGCGTTAGTGATTCAGATAATCACCGGCGTCATACTTGCTATGCACTATACTCCGCATGTTGATCATGCTTTCGATAGTGTTGAGCGAATCATGCGTAATGTGAATTACGGTTGGTTACTGCGTTATACTCATGCGGTAGGTGCATCGATGTTTTTTGCCGCCGTATACTTACACATAGCAAGAGGTTTGTATTACGGCTCTTATAAAGCACCTAGAGAACTGCTTTGGCATATCGGTATAATCATTTTTCTAACCATGATGGCTACTGCGTTCATGGGTTACGTGCTTCCTTGGGGGCAGATGAGCTACTGGGGAGCAACGGTTATTACTAATTTATTTTCCGCTATTCCGTTAATAGGGGAATTCATAGTTACGTGGTTATGGGGTGGTTTTTCTGTTGATAACCCGACATTAAATAGGTTCTTCTCACTGCATTATTTATTGCCGTTTATTATTGTTGCTTTAGTGATGCTGCATTTAGTGGCCTTGCATCAGCATGGTTCAAATAACCCAAAAGGTATAGATGTTAAAAGCCCTAAAGATACTATTCCGTTCCACCCTTATTATACCGTAAAGGATTTTGTCGGTTTCGGAGTTTATTTCATAATATTTGCCTATTTTATTTTTTACGAACCTAATTATTTAGGACATCCTGATAATTACATTCCAGCAAATCCGTTAGTTACGCCTGCCCACATTGTCCCTGAATGGTATTTTCTGCCGTTTTATGCAATACTTAGAGCCATGCCGTCTAAGCTCGGTGGGGTGCTATTAATGTTCGGAAGTATATTTGTGTTATTTTTACTACCTTGGCTTGATACTTCAAAAGTTAGAAGTAGCAATTATAGACCGATATACCGAATGGCTTTTTGGATATTTATGGCAGATTGTTTATTGCTTGGTTATTTAGGTGGGCAGCCGGCAGAAGAGCCGTATATTACCATTAGCCGTTTTGCTGCTTGTTATTACTTTTTGCATGTCTTAGTAGCTCTGCCGCTGATAGGTAAATATGAAAAACCGCTGCCATTGCCGGAGGAGTTGTAAGAGTTAAGTCATTGCGAAGAGATGTCATTGCGAGGAAATTGCATAGCAATTGACGAAGCAATCTCAGGAGTTTGTTATTATTTCATGAGATTGCCGTGCAGCCTATGGCTGCTTGCAATGACGTTTTTTGTATTATACAAATTTATGAAGTAACCAATAGTATATTATAGTAACTAATAAGAAACATGGTGTACTCTATACTGGTGTTACTTTTAATTTAATAAAAAGAATATATCAACACAAAAATGATACAATTAAGGAGTTTAGTAAAAATTGCTATTTTATGAGATTCATCAACTATGAATTCAGCAATAAATAGAGAAAAACAAATTAAAGCCGGTTTAAGAAACAAAAAAATTAAATTAATAGAATAAATTGGAAGGAAAGACAAAATCTCAACACAACAATCTTATAAAATAATATATAAACTCCTGAGATTGCTTCGTCAACATTTTCAATTTTTCCTTGCAATGACGACTCAAAAAAATTTATGAAAACTAAACTACTTATCTCTATCATCATACTACTAACTTCGTGCTTAAGTTTAGCCAACGAAGAAGTATTACATCCAAAAAAGATGAAATGGTCGTTTGACGGCGTATTTGGTACAGTTAATCGTGAAGCAGCACAAAGAGGTTTTCAGGTCTATAAAGAAGTTTGTAGTGTCTGCCACGGTTTAAACAATTTATATTACCGTAATCTTAAAGATATCGGCTTTTCGGATGACGAGATAAAAGAGATTGCCAAAGGCTATACGATACAAGACGGACCTAATGATGATGGTGAGATGTTTGACCGCCCCGCTCTTCCCTCTGATCGTTTTATACCTCCTTACCCTAATGAGCAAGCAGCAAGAGCAGCTAATAACGGTGCCCATCCTCCTGATTTATCGTTGATAATAAAAGCACGTCATGACGGAGCTAATTATATATATTCTCTACTTACCGGCTATACCGAACCGCCGGCAGATTTTAAGTTGATGCAGGGAACTCATTATAATCCCTATTTCCCTGGCGAGCAAATAGCAATGCCGCCGCCGCTTACAGACGGGCAGGTAACCTATATGGACGGTACTAACGCAAGTGTAGAGCAGATGTCGCAAGACATTGTGGTATTTCTACAATGGGCAGCTGAGCCGGAAATGGAACATCGTAAATCTATGGGTCTTAAAGTTATGATGTTTTTAGCGGTATTTACTATCTTTTTCTATATTGCAAAAAACCGCATTTGGTCTAATTTAAAGTAATTGTTGAGTGGAGCAGTTTTCCTATTATTGGCGTTGTTGCATGGATCATTAAACATGTTCAATGTCATTTCTGCGAAAGCAGGAATCCAGTACGGATTCCTGCTCTCGCAGAAATGACATAAATAATCAGTCCATGCTGCCCCTTTTTGCCTCTTTCTTAGTATAATGACTTATCTTTGCTATACTTATCCTAAAATTTATATAGATAGGTATTTATGATTACTTTACTTGTGGCGATAACAGGATTTATGAGTTCAATAATTCCTGAAATTTTGAAAATATATAAAGATATTAACGACAAAAAACACGAGATAAATATTTTAGACCGTCAAATTGCTAATAACAACAACTTAATCAGTCTAAAACTTTTACAGAGCTTACCATATCACAAGAAATGGCGGAGTAATAGTCTCTCTTTACTCCACTTATAAATCAGGTGTTAGTTGGGTTGATGCTTTAAATGGCTCGGTAAGACCCGTGCTTGCCTATAGCTTTTTTGCAATGTATGGAGGAGTTAAATATGTTCAATATAAATCATTAAAAAGTTCTGCTCTGCTAGTTGAATATCTAGATATATTATGGAGCATAGAAGATCAAACTATTTTTGCGGAGATTATTAGTTTTTATTTTGGGCAGCGTACTTTCAGCAAATTATGGAAATATAAGACTTGAATTTTAAATAGATAATTTTATATATTTAAGTATATAACTAACAAAATAATGGTGGTTTTATGTTAAAGAGCGTAAGATTATATATTCCGTCTATAGCAGCTATGATTTTATCTAGTAATATTGCAATAGCTAATAAGAATTATGATGCCGGTAATGCAACGCCACTGCGTCAGGTAGCAGATTTAATAGATAATCAAATTACAAATATTGATAATTTATTTAAAAATAGATTGCCGCTTTATGAATCTAATAGCATAAAAAGCAATTTTATTACTAAAGATAAGCAGTATATTATTGTTATGGAAGTACCTGGCTTTGATAAAAGTCAAATTAAGGTTAAAGTAAACGGTAATAAATTATTTATTACAGGGAATATAGAAGAAAAAAATAAAGCTGATTATTCAGATAATTATATGAATAAAAATTTTAATTATGTAATATCATTATATGAAGATGTAGATCAGGCAAATATCTCTTCAAGCCTTAAGAATGGAATACTTACTATTATTCTACCTCGTATTGAGATTAAAGAACAAGAAGCAAGAGAGATAGTCATTGATTAATCAAGCATTGCTAATTTTTCTGAAACAAAACCTTTCTCTATATATAGTTAGGTAGTTTTATTAGCTCATGCTTTAGTTCATTATCTACTCCTATGGTTTCAAATTTTCGATCGACTAAGAAAATTATAGGTTTAGTGTTATGAATAAAGAAGAAGTCAAAATTCGGTTTGTTATCAAAATATCGATTAACACGCGGAAAATGATAAGCATGAGTAACAATAGCAATTTCGGCATTACTTAAGGCAATATTACCGTTTTCATGCTCTTTATATAGAGTGTTAAATTGTCCGCGCCGGTATTGGTTTGGTATTCCGGCAGCGTAAAAATATAAAAATTTTCTTTTGGATAATCGGTAATAATATTTTTATCAAGCGCTTCTTGTAGTAATTTATTATCATACGCTCCGCCGTTAAACAAAATCATCGGTCCGTATTTTTGCAATTCTTCATATGTTAGGCTAGATATTTGCTTATCAAGTTTTTTATTTGCTACTTCTCTTGCAATCTCTATCTATGCCAAGCCTCATCCTATTATATCCGTCCTCTTTATCTGCAGTCTCTATATTTTGAGTATCGGAATTGATAGGTATTTTGATATAAGCATGTCTTGCGGATTTTTTCATTAGCAGGATCAAACTCTAGATTATTTACGGTTATTACCTGTTCAAAATGTTTATCTTGAGTAAATTTTTGATAACTCTGAAATCCTAGAACCGAGGCTATAGCTATAATAAATATAGAAATAGCAGTAGTAAAGTTTTTCTAGTTTTTCATGTTGCGATAAAAATAATAAGGTTGAAATATGAAGAGGTTATACCAAGGATTGACCATAGTATCAAGAAAAGTAACTTTTAGTAATTTATTCGCTTTTTAGCTTTGCTAGATCTTGAGGGGTAGGCAGGAATTTTTCAAGCTTTTTAGGTAATGTTGCTGTAAGCTTAAATTGTGATACTCCTATTGGTTTTTGGATGCCTTCTATAGCGTATTCTACAGTAATACCTTGTTTTTCTTCGCACAAAATTAATCCAATTGTAGGATTGTCCGAATTATCTTTAATTGTGCGCTCCATTAAATTAAGATAAAAATTTAGTTTACCGGCATATTCCGGCTTAAACTTGCCGGTTTTTAATTCAATAACAACATACATAGCATTTGAGTTTTATGTGATAAAAAACTAAATCCAAATAATAATCTTCTCCCTCAAGTTCTATATGATACTGATTGCCAACAAATGCACAACCTTGTCCTAACTCTAATAAAAAGTTTTTAATATTATCTATCAATTTATTTTCTAAATCTCGTTCTATTATTTTACCTTGAATATCTAAAAATTCTAAGTTATACGGTTCTTTTATAATCGACCTGGCTAAATCGGACTGTAGCTCAGGTAAAAGTATTGGAAAAGTTATTTATACCTTTTTCGCTGACCTTTCATGTAAATTACTTTTAATTTGCAAAGATAATACATTTCTTGACCAACCATTTTCGATGGTTTGTTGTGCATACCAAATTCTTTGATTTATATTTTTTAGTTTTGAAAAAATAATAATATTATGACTCCATGGGATTTCTCCAACCGCCTGTTGGAGAATTTGGTCATTATTATATTCTGCAAAAAACTGACGCATATAAGAAAGGTTTTTATATGATAATCCTTTCATTTTAGGAAATTCTTTACGCAAATCATCAGAAATATTTTGAATCACTTTTGATCCCCATTTTTCTTTATTCTGACGTTCTAAAATTAATTTTCCTATATGCTAATAAAGAACTATCAATTCTTTATTTGCTGCTAAATGGGCTCTAATACGAGCTTTGCTAATTTCTTGTTTTAAATTTCTAATTAAATTAGTATATGATTCATTACTTAAAGTATTGCTCATTGATTTTCACTACTTCTTACCACCCACATTCATAGCAAGGTTTGCGGAAACAAATTCTTCAAGGTCACCGTCAAGCACTCCTTTAGTATCGGAAGTTTCATAATCAGTACGTAAATCTTTTACCATGTGATAAGGTTGCAAAACATATGATCTAATTTGATGTCCCCAGCTATTATCGGTTTTAGCGGCATTCTGCTCGTTAACGCTATCGGTACGTTTTTGCATTTCAAGCTCATAGAGTTTGGCTTGAAGCATTTTCATAGCTTGAGCTTTATTTTTATGCTGCGATCTATCGCTTTGGCATTGTGTTACCGTACCGGTCGGTATATGAGTGATACGTACAGCTGAATCGGTAGTATTAACGTGCTGCCCGCCGGCTCCCGATGCTCTAAAAGTATCGATTCTTAAATCTTTATCCTCAATAGTAATTGCTATATTATCATCAATTTCGGGATATACCCAGCTACTTGCAAAGCTAGTCATTCTTTTACCGGCTGCATTAAACGGAGAAATACGCACTAATCTGTGAACGCCAGTTTCGGTCTTAAACCAGCCGTAAGCACGCTTTCCTATTATCCTAATCGTGCATGATTTAATGCCTGCCTCTTCGCCGTTAATCATATTGATTATTTCGGTTTTAAAGCCGAGTCTTTCGGCAAAACGCAAATACATACGCATCATAATAGACGCCCAGTCATGGCTTTCAGTTCCCCCGGCTCCAGCATTAATCTCTAAAAAGCAATTATTACCGTCTGCTTCACCTGAAAACAAACATTCCGTTTCAAATTTGGCAGCAATGATGCTTAAATTTTTTAAGTCCTGTTCAATTTGTGAAAGTGTTTCTAAATCGTTTTCGGCTTCAGCCATTTCTTCAAGTTCTAAAGCATCTTTTAAATTGGATTTGAGTTTATTAAAAGCGTTTAGTTTTTCTTCTAGATTACTTTTTTCTCGCAGTAATTTTTGAGCATTAGCCTGATCATTCCATAAACTAGGATCGGCTGTTAACTCTTCTAACGCGTTCAGTCTTTCAGTTGATGCTTCAACGTCAAAGTGACCTCCAAAGTAGTTCTAAAGACTGCTCAATTTTTTTTACATAATTTTCTATTTCAGCTCGCATTATTTTTTCCTGTTATAAATTTCGATTTTGTTATATATTATCGTGGTTTAGTGTCATTCTGCGACTTGATCGCGGGATAACAGACAATAAACAAATGCAAATTATATCACAATAATTATGAATCATCAAAAATATATAAGGAACTTCTCAATAATCGCCCATATTGATCACGGTAAATCTACGTTAGCCGATAGGTTAATTGAACATTGCGGCGGCTTGCAGGCTAGGGAAATGAGCCAGCAAGTGCTAGATTCGATGGATATTGAAAAAGAGAGAGGTATAACTATTAAGGCACAAACCGTGCGGCTTGTATATAAAGCTAAAGACGGTAACACCTACTATTTGAATCTAATGGACACTCCCGGGCATGTCGATTTTGCTTATGAAGTTAGTAGGTCACTTGCTGCTTGTGAAGGCTCGTTATTGGTAGTTGATAGTACGCAAGGAGTAGAAGCACAAACGCTTGCCAATGTTTACCAAGCAATCGAGAATGATCATGAGATTGTACTGGTGCTTAACAAGCTTGACCTACCGGCGTCAGAACCTGAACAGGTTAAGCAGCAAATAGAGGATATAATCGGAATCGATACAAGTGAGGCTGTGCTAATCTCTGCTAAAAGCGGTATAGGGATTGATTTAGTTTTAGAGGCTATAGTAAATAAATTACCTCCGCCAAAAGAAAGTAGTTCTGATATTTTGAAAGCTTTGCTTGTTGATAGTTGGTATGACCCATATCTTGGCGTGGTTATTTTAGTACGTGTTATTGATGGCTACTTACGTAAGAATATGCGTATTAAAATGATGGCTACTAACTCAGTTTATACCGTTGAGAATGTTGGCTATTTTACTCCGAAAAAACATATTGCGGATGTTCTGCATGCAGGCGAAATCGGCTTCTTTACTGCGGCTATAAAGCAAGTAGCGGATTGTAAAGTTGGGGATACTATCACTGATGAAAAAAAGCCTTGTGAGCAAGCTCTACCGGGTTTTAAACCAAACTTACCCGTAGTGTTTTGTGGTCTTTATCCAACGGATAGCTCGGAATTTGAGCATCTAAAGGATTCACTGGCTAAATTACGCCTTAATGATGCTAGTTTTGAGTATGAAATGGAAAGCTCTTCGGCACTCGGAGTAGGTTTTAGATGCGGCTTTTTAGGGCTGTTACATTTAGAGATAATCCAAGAACGTTTAAGTAGGGAATTCGATTTAGATTTAATCACTACCGCTCCAAGCGTGGTGTATAAAATTCATATGCGGGACGGTGAGAACTTAGAGATACATAGCCCAGCAGATTTGCCTGATTTACAAAAAATCGAATCAATGGAAGAGCCTTGGATTAAGGCAACTATAATGGTACCTGATGAGTTTTTAGGTGCGGTACTATCGCTTTGTACGGAAAAGAGAGGGATGCAGCTTGATCATAGCTATATAGCAAATAGGGCTAAAATAATTTATAAATTACCGCTAAATGAGATAGTTTACGATTTCTACGATCGTTTAAAAAGCTGTTCTAAAGGTTATGCAAGTTTTGAATGGCAAATGGATGTTTATGAACCTTCCGAACTTGTTAAGCTTGGGATTTTGGTTAACGCAGAGGTGGTTGATGCACTATCCACAATCGTACACCGCTCACGTGCAGAGCAAAGGGGGAGGGCATTATGTGTAAGGTTAAAGGATTTAATACCGAGACAGCAGATTGATATAGCAATTCAAGCAAGTATAGGTAGTCGTATTATCGCTCGTGAGACTATTAAAGCCCTACGTAAAGATGTTTTATCTAAATGTTACGGCGGTGATATAAGTCGTAAACGTAAATTACTTGAGAAACAAAAAGCAGGTAAAAAGAGAATGAGACAGTACGGTAATATCGAAATTCCGCAATCTGCGTTTATTGCAGCTTTAAAAATAGGTGATGAATAAAACTTTTTTATTTTATATAAAGAAAACGCTAGACGTTATAATAAAGATTTGTTATAAGGAAGTATCTGAATCTTCCAGATGCTTCTAATGTTCCTCGGTAGCTTAGTGGTAGAGCAAACGGCTGTTAACCGTTCGGTCGCTGGTTCGAGTCCGGCCCGAGGAGCCATTCCTCAATTTTTGACAACTTTACGAATGAATCAAACGGCGAATGCAGCATAAAGTCAAGCTTTTTGCCTGTTAATTTATATTGAAAACACAGTTTTTATTAGGTGTCTTTTTCCCTCAGCATTCGACAAAACAAAATATTGATGTGCATTGGCAACTAAATTTAGTACATCTATCATTTTGTCCGTAAAACAATCATCACCTTTATTATGCTCTACTATCTCTAACATTACTTTATCACGACGTGTTGTTAATTTATATTTATCTTCTGCGTATTCTTCATTTGTAAATATACCTTCTAAAAGTTTACTTCTAAGCTTATCAAGGCTATTTTTTACACTGATAAGCTCTTTATTTCATTCTGTTATTCTTGTGTTATAATAATCTTTTTCATATTTTGCCGATTCTTTAACACTTTTAATTATTTTGCTCAATAAATCAGGCTCAATATACATTGATGCAAAAACTTTTTCTATTTGTTCTATAATTCTTTAGTAACAATAGGCTTGTAAATATGAGGGTAGTATTTGTTGTCTTTTTTATAATGTATTACTCCGTGATAAAAAGTATTATTTAATATTTTATGTCGGGCAATGGGGAGTATTAGATGTGTTAGTTAACCCTTATGCACTTGGTACAAGCGACAGTATAAGAATAAGATTTATGCAGGATATCGATATTGCCATAAGACATCCTGAATCTTTTGCCGTTGCTAGGAAATGATCAACTAGCTTTTCTTGCTGCTTCCATAGTACGAATACGATTTTAATATGAGGCCATTCATTACGCTAGGCTAATTTTAAATCATATCTTGCTTGTAAATTAATCCATAACTGGGCTGAAGTGTGAAAATATTTACCTAATCTCAGTGCCATATCAGTCGTAAGAGTTCGTTTGCCATACACTAGCAACGCCAAGTAAGAAATCATCGCCTATTCAACTATCAAAACCGACAGTACTGCTGGTTGAGTTATATTTATAACCGCTTAGATTATTTTGTGCCTTTTGAGGACTATTGCCGACAAAAGGACTAGCCCACGTACCGAAATCTACTTCTGTCTCATCACCGGCAGAAATAGAGAATATTTTTAAAGCCATAGATACGGAAGAAAAGATAAGGGAGTTGTTTGATAAAAATTATCAAGTTCAAGAAAAAAATTGATAATATAGCTAAGTCACTAAATGAAGAAAATAAGTTTGCGATACTTCGCAGAAATCTAACTAATAAAAGTACCTCAGCAGTAAAAAATATAGTTGAGAAAATAAACAGAATGCAAGTTGATATAGGTAAAGTATTGTTACTCGGTAGTGCAGGAATAGGTAAAACCACGTTAATGCATTATCTATCTTATAAATGGGGAAAAGAAAAACTATGGAACAACAAATTTGATTATGTATTTAGAATCAGGTTAAAGGAATTGTTAAGCTGGACAGTACGTTATGGTACTAATATAGATGACGATATACTAAGTTGTTTTGTCCATTATTGTTTAGATTCTAACGATATAAAACTTGAAGATATAAAAAGCATACAAGATAAAGATAGGATATTATTACTACTGGATGGTTATGATGAGGTAGCGTTTTTATCACAGAGTAATCGTGATGACCGAGATATTATGGATTCGGTATTTCAGTATAAAAATATCGTAATGAGTTCTAGGCCTAATGCGGTTATAGAAGAAATGAGCAACAGATTTGAGCAGAAAGTAGACAATACAGGCTGGGATAGTGAGGGAATAGAGCAATATGTACATAAAAATTTTGAGTATGATAAAGAGCTTGGAACACCATTAAAAATCTTTTTGGATACTCATGGCCAAATAAAAGAAATATGTGCAGTTCCTATCAATACTGCATTAATATGTTTGATTTAGAGCGATCAAGAAATAAGGGATAAATTTCAAAAAAAACAGTAATCAAGATTTTAATATAAGTCGTTTATATAGTGAAATAATAATTTGTTTTTTTTCTAGATGCCTATTATTAAGCCAGTTTATTATTTCACTATATAAACGACTTAAATATAAAAATAAAACTGAAGCTAATAATCACTTAAAAAACAAAATGAGTTTTTTAGAGCAAATAGCTTATGAGTCGTTTGTTGCAACAGGGAAGTGAGTAGAGAACAAAGTAGTAGAAAGCAAGAAAGATATATTAGATATAGACGAAGTTATAGAACAAGGGATATTAAGAATAGAAGGGCAAAATTTTCAATTTATTCATTTAACATTTCAAGAATATCTAGCTGCATGTTATTTAAAAAATCAGTTAGCAGATAACAACACAAAATATAAAGCAGCAAATTTTATAGGTGCGCATCGAAACGATCCGAAATATCTAATGACTCTGAAGTTTCTAGCAGGGATGGTAAGTAATGAAAATAATCAAGAGTTAATAGAAATATTTTGGAAAGCTGTAACATGTAATGTGGATAGGATATTAGAGTTAGGGATTGAAAGAAAGATTATACTCTTAATGCATTTATTAGCTCAAAGCAACATTAACGGGAAATTTGATAGTAGAATACCGAATTTAAAACAAATACAAAATTTAATAGATGAAGTTGTGCTAAAAGATATTACAGGTTGGGAACAACATATAATAGACAGTGGTTATTTATCGGAAGCGATTGTTAAAACAGTAAATGAAAAATTACAAAATAAAAAAACTGACCCTCAAGAATTTAAAAAAGTTATAGGAATCATCACAGGATTAGCAAATAAGAAATGAATGGGGCAGTAAAACAAAAATTTATAAGAAGTTAACAAGCCTATTAGAAATTAAATATGAACAATTACAAAAATTAGCCCAAATATTAGATGAGACGATAGATAAGACAGTATTACAGGAAAGTTAAAAAAAAATAATACCGTTATTAAATAAAAAGGTATTAAATGAATATGTAAATATAATATTGATTGAAATAATTAATATTATGCCTAATTTAGATATAAAAATATTAAATCAGGTAAAAAAAATTATACAACAAATACTTAGTTACTAAAAGCTTAGTTAAGATAGTAAATACAACACCTAATATAGCACCCAAGGCATTTAATGCACTGCAAGAATTATTTAATGATCCTATAGAAAATTTCAAGTTCGAGGCAGTTTCAGTTTTAGTTGAAATAGTAAAGGCAAAGCCTAGTTTAGTAAAAGAAGCATTGAACATATTGAAAACACTAATCCGTAATGCCTAATTATGTCAAATTTGATACTGTGCAATGTTTAAAATCAGAATAACTATTTGGTAACCCTAATAATGAAATTTTATATCAAGCTACTCGAGAAGCTTAACTGAAATGCTAAGTGTAATGTATGAACAATAAGCTTTAAATATACTGCAAGATCTACTAAATGATTCTAATATTTATATTAAGGCTACGGCTGTTGTAAGCTTATAGTTAATATATATTGTACCAAGTTTAACATTAGCAATAAGTATATTGAAAGAAGTATTAAACGATTCCGGAAACGAAGTCAAAATTGTAGTTATTTGGAGCTTAACTGAAACAGTACGTATAAATCCTAGTTTAGCCCAAGAGACATTAAAAATATTGAATACACTACTTAATAACCCTAGTAATTATATTGAATTCACAATCGTCAAAATCCTAGGTTGGATAATACAAATAAACCCCAATATATCACATGACGCATCTAAAATACTGAAAAATTTATTTAGTAATTCTGACAAATCCGAGTCTGCTCTTTAAGTTTAGTTAAATTAGGAAAGGTAAAACCGGTAGAAGAAGCATTTAAAGTGTTCAAAGATATACTCAGTGACCCTTATGTTGACAGATATGCTAAGTATGCAGTTGCTGTAAGTTTAATTAATATAATAAATGTAAGATCATTTGATAAAGCTAGTTATAAACAAGTTAATAGGTTAATAAAAATAATTGATCTACATAGAACTCAAAATTTTGATAAGGATTTATATTTAGAAATAGACGCCAAAACTACTCTACACACAATAACCGATTACATCACTCAAGAATATGAAAAAAGTAAAAATCCTGAAGTAATAGAATGGTTTATTGCGAGTTTTAACGAATTACCGAATATAAGCGAAACGCAAATCTTTTTAAAAGAAATATATAACAGCATATTAAAAAGCGGTGTGATAAATGAGTTGAGCGTAAGTTTATTTTAAATGGTATAAAGAAATATAATTTTACTTTTACGGTATCGGTTAGTAAAGCACCAGGAATAGAAGGCAAGATAATATTTGAAGATAGAAACTATGAAATATTTACAACCGATAATTCAGCAAGCAAAATAGTAAGTTTAGAGGAGTTTATAACTAAATTACTTGCAGAAACAGACGATCCGTTAGCAGAACAATATAAAAACCTCTATTCCTAAACAAAGGATTAGCTCTTAAAATAGCAGCAAGTGATATTAATTACATAAGTAGTATTACAACTGAAAATATATTTTATCTTATGCAGGTGATAATAAAGATAAGTGAAGTATTTTCAGTGATCATCTAATATATAAATTTGGTGAGGATAATTTAAAGAAAATAGCCACTATTTATCCAGCAGAAATTAACACAGAACTAAGAGGGCAACTATTTAACGAATTAGCAGCCCAAGAACAATGTGATTGCTTTATTAAGAATGAAAAGCTTAAGCCTGAAGAAGAAAAACAGATATTTAAATATAGTAGTAAGATGAAGTTTGCAAGTGAAATAATTCAAGATGCAAAAATAAGGTTGAAAACCAGTAATTTTAAATTACTAGATGCCGGGGCAAATAAAAGATTAGATGCCTATGAAATTAAGATAGATAGCCACAATAAAACACTATAGTGGAACAATGCAAAAAGCAGAAATTTTTAGAGAAATTGAAAGTTTAGTACAAGAAAGCCCATTATTATACGATTACTGTAATGCATTTTATTGGAATATAAAAATATCATAAATGTTTGCTGTATTGCTGAAACTAAAATATTTTAAAATAATATTAATGAGCAAGAGGGTATAATAAAAATATTAGTAAAAGGTATAGATTTAATAACGCAAAGTTTCTTAATAGATATATTAACAGATGTGGCTTGCAGTATAGTAGCAGCAAGGCATGAGAGAAAGCATGGAAATAAAGTAATTAGTATAAACGATATTATTCGCAATAAAATTGGAATGGAAGATTTAGACTATAACTTAAAGAAAATAGTTATTATTAAAACACAAGAACGTAGAAACGAAATAATAAATCTCTCAAAAACACCTATATCAAATTCTGATTCTACTAGATTTCAAGCTAATATAAAAGAATTAGGTAATGTAGTTAAAGAATTTAGGCTTTCTAAAACTATAGAAAGACATGATCAGGATAATATAGCTGTGCAACTAGCTTTAAAGGATTCTATTTTATTTATTGAATCTTTATATACAAACCGTGATGATATATTGAATGAAAAAAGTGATATATTTTTTAGAAGAAGATAATATAAAGAAGAAAGTTTTTGGCAGATAAGCTTTATACGGGATAAGTAATAACAGCACTAATAAAACATAATGAAGTTGCTTAAATACCAAAAGGTTAAAATTACTATGCTTCTTTAGGATTAAAAAGCCATTTATTATTACAATTTTAATTTTTGTTTTAATTGTAATCAACTATTATTAATAAAAATAAGAAATGACTTTTATGGAAGATTTAAGCTCTTGGAAAGAAAAGTTTGAAACTTGCGTTTACGCTCAAAAACTATTAGACAACATCGAATATTTAAATGCTAAAGTAAAAAATCCTGTTGATATAGAAGAAGTTAAAAAAGGTATCTACTACGCTCGCAAGTATCACGACTTACAAATACGTCAATTAGGCGATCCTTATTATTCTCACCCGATTGAAGTAGCGATTATGCTCGCAGAGTTTGTAGCCGAAGAAGCTCCTAAGCTTTATAATGCTATTATGCTGCAAGCTGTTTTACTGCATGATACTATTGAAGATATAGCACTGACTGAAGAAGTAATAACTATTGGACCGGAAGTAGCAAAGCACATAGAGGGTTTAACTAGAATAAAACCTTACGGAAAAATAAGTAGTGAGAAAGGTCTGAATTTGCTAGTTAGACAAAAAAGATATGATACAGTATTAATAAAGTTCTTTGACAGAATGTATAATTTACAAACTTTAGGTGCTAAATCACCTGAAAAAATGAGGAAAGTTTAATTAGTGTTGTAAAAATTGTTGTGTATATAGAGGCACATGAAATAAAACAACAATTAATTAAACTGTGCTACAAATAAATTTTGATGAATAATTTCTGCAGGGCTATAATTCACAGTATTTTTAATATATTAGCACAATAAATATATGATACATAAAATGCTACAGGACCTGTATAATCTAATAAAAAAACGCTATAATAGTTTTAATATTACTTTTATCTTCTTAGGATCAATATTAGCTTGTTCTAAAGTTTTTCTTAAATATCGTTTAGCATCCACAAACTCCGGTGTCTCTCTAAGCGAAGTTCTCCCGATGACTCCTACTATAGTGATTCCAGCACCGATTAAAAAAGCTATACGCCAACTAAAACCAAATGAAGTAACTAAAGAAGCTAAGCATAATGCTCCAAAACCACCTAATATACAAAAACTATCTAAAGTTGCTACAGTTGGATATTGTACAGGTGGTTTAATAAATTCAGTTAAATATACATCTGCTCCTATTACTTGCCCCATTGAGGATATGCCTTGTGCCATACGGCATGCTATCATAACCCATGTAGCTACAATTCCTATTTCATCATAAGCTGAAGATTTGCCATAATAAAACAAGCTATAGTCATAAGCAAAGTAGTTATTATTATAGTTGATTTTCTTCCTATATTATCACCAAGCCAACCAAAGATTAATGCTCCTATAGGTCTAAATACATATGTTGAACATAATGCAGCTGCTTCATAGATTAGAGCAGTTTGAGGATCAGCTTGAGGAAAAGCTCGTTGAGAAGCACTGCTGCCATATGTACATATAAATATAAATCAAAATATTCAAGAAAAGTGCCAATAGACAAAATACCTCATGCTTGTTTTGGTTCTCTATTTAAACTTGTTTGTGCTTTCTCATAGCCGAGCATAAATTCTTTATAAAAAATTAAATTGTAAAGAAATCTATACTGTTTTATATAAAAGTCAATAGGAAATTTCGATTTATACGAAAATCAGAAAGTGAAGTGCAACTTATTATTAATTTATGTTATCCATTTTGTCAATATAATTGCACTAGTGTAAAGTGGTATGTCTGTGTACCTGAGCATTCATCACAAGCCCAAAGCCGATTAACATGGATGCGATCATTGTTCCGCCGTAAGAAATAAACGGTAGTGGTACGCCTACTACGGGAAGCAAGCCCATAACCATAGCTATATTAATAAATACGTGAATAAATAAGATTGAAGTAATACCTATTACCATTAATTTACTAAAAATCTCTCGGCAATTTGCGGCAATTAATAAAGAAATAGTTATCAGTGCAAAATATAATATTAGTAAAAACATTCCTCCTATAAAGCCGAACTCTTCAGCGAAGGTAGCAAAGATAAAGTCAGTTTGATGTTCGGGAAGAAAATCCAAATGGCTTTGGCTACCTTGATTTAAACCGCGTCCAAATAGGCTACCTGAACCTATAGCGATTTTAGACTGAATAATATTATAACTAGCACCGAGCGGATCATGTTCGGGATCTAAAAAAACCATTACCCGTTTTTTTTGATAATCATACATCATATTCCAAGCAATAGGTAGGCTAATAAGAGCAGCAAGACCTAGTATTATAAAATATTTTATTCTAAGACCTGCCGCAAAAAATATAATTGCCGAAACAATTAAAACAATCATTCCCGTACCTAAATCTGGTTCTCTAATTATTAGAAAAGCCGGTATTAAAACTCCTATAATCGGTATAATAACTTTATGAAATTTTGTAAGATCATCAATTGTTAGTGAATGGAAATATCTAGCAAGCATTAGTACAACGGCGATTTTTATCGGTTCGGAAGGTTGAAGCTTAACTATACCGATATCAATCCATCTTTTACCGCCCATGGCAGTTGAGCCGAAAAGCTCCACGGCTACTAGTAAAGCGAGTACGCACAAATAAAAGATATACGATAACCTAAATATTATGCGTAAATCAATTAATGCAATAATAATAGCTAAAGGCAAGAATATACAAAAATTTATAATTTGTTTATAAGCCCAGGGCTGCAAATTACTATTTGCTGCAGAATAAAGCACAATGAAACCAATACAGCAAATTAAGCTAATTAGTAAAATTAAAGTAATCGGTAATTTTTGTAATTGTTCTAGATAATTTTTATGCATTATTTTTGTATTCAGTAGAGGTATTGTATGTCATTCCTGCGCAAGCAGGAAGCCAGGAACAAGCGCAATAAATTGAGCTTTTAAAAAGCTTTAAAGTACTGGATTCCTGCTTGCGCAGGAATGACATAACAGGATTCCAGCCACAAATCTGCTAACTAAACCTCAACATCAAACACCTTAAAAATAAATACTAATTCGTCAGCTATCTCTTTCAGATAATCAAAACGACCGGCAGAACCTTTATGTCCCGTATCCATATTTGTTTTTAATAATAAGGGATTATTGTCCATTTTTAGTGCTCGTAATTTTGCTACCCATTTAGCAGGTTCCCAGTAACCTACACGTGGGTCGGATATACCGCAAGTAACGAATAGAGCAGGGTAGTTTTGTGCTTTTACGTTATCATAAGGGGAATATGATTTAATATATTCAAAATATTCTTTCTCTTTCGGATTACCCCACTCATTATATTCCAAGAGAGTTAACGGTAAGCTTTCGTCAAGCATGGTATTCAAAACATCAACAAACGGTACATGCGCGATTGCTGCTCTATAGATTTCCGGTTTTTCGTTGAGTATGTAACCGATTAACATACCGCCGGCACTACCGCCCATTATTACTATATTGTTGTTACTTGTATATTGCTCGTTAATTAAAGCTCTACTACAGGCTATGAAGTCTTCAAATGTTCTTTTTTTGGTTAAAAACTTAGCAGCTTCATACCAATCATGACCTAGATCATCGCCACCTCTAATATGAGCAACTGCGTAAATAAAACCGCGATCGGCAAGTGTCACTGCTGTATTTCTAAAATTGACGGGCATAGCGATGCCATAAGCACCGTAACCCATTAGATATAAAGGATTTGAACCGTCTTTTTTAAATAAAGATTTTTTATAAAACAAGGTTATAGGTACTTTTACATCTTCATTATCTGCAAATATTCTCTCTACTTTATACTCCTCCGGGTTAAAGCCTGAAGGTATTTCGTGGCTCTTTAATATCGTTAATTTATCGCTATTAAAATCGTAACTATAAGTGGTATTGGGTCTTGCTAGAGAAGAGTAATCTATTCTGATATCGTCTTCCTCAAAGTTTGTAGAAAAACTACTTGCTTGGAAACTTTCGTCGGGAAAATAAATTGTATTTTCTTGTAAATCTTTAAATCGCTTTATTTTAATTAGCGGTAAACCTTGGTCACGATAGTTTAAGATTAAATAATTATTTGTAACATTAAAGCTTTTTAAATATTTGTCTTGTTCTTCCTTAATATAAATATCATCCCAATCATCCCAGCTAGTATTTTCAAAATTATTTACCGGCAGTTTTATAACATGGAAATTTTTAGCTTTATAATTAGTTTTAATATAAAAATAATCGCCATTATATTCTATTTCATAGAATATTTTGTTTTCTGCAGCTCGTACTAATTTAGGCGTAAAACTATCATCCTGCATAGAAATTACGTAAATTTCATTTTCATTATGATCGCCTGAATTTATAAAAATATATTTATGACTTGCTGATTTCTTGCAGCTGATAAAATGAAGAGGGTTTTTTACCTCGAATATTAATTTATCCTGAGTGACCTCTTCACCTAGAAGGTGAAACATTACCTTATCCCAGCGTTGATTCTCATTAATAGTAATATAGAAAAAGCCGTTTAAGTGTTCATGCCAAATTATAGTAGGAGCTACAGCTAAATCTCGATCGCTTGATACAAGCGAATTTTGCGGCATTCGCCTATGCTCACGTACATTTGTACGTTCCGCAGGCTTATCCTGAAATTCATCTTGTCTGAAGCGATCGAGATTTAGCTGTACATTGCCTAATTCATCAGGTAAGTATTTTTGTTCTTTAAGGTTGTATATTTTGATATTGTATTGTTCATTACCTGTAAAATTAACACTATAAGCCATTAAATTGTGATCAGGTGACATTGCAACTGTAGCAACATCAGTAAAACTGCTATTTGGAGCAAGAAGGTTGACATCTAATATTACTTCTTCTGCTGACTCCATATTATGATGCTTTCTGCAATATATCGGATAATTTTTATTCTCCTCTACTCTATGGTAATAGTAATAATCTTTGTTCTTAACATAAACCGATTCATCGTCTAATTTAACCCGTCCTTTTAATTCTTTAAAAATCTTTTCCTTATCATTTTGCAGATCGGCAAAGAAATTTTCGGTATATTGATTCTCAGCTTTTAAATAATCTAAAATTTTAGAGTCTTCTACATTTGGCCACTTAGGATCACGCAGCCAGTGATAATCATCGTTTATTGTTGTTTCGTGAACTTCAAAGCTGTAATTTTGTTTGTCTGTTATTGGTGGTTTCATGTTTTTTATTTTTTTGTGTTGTTATGCCTAAAGTCGTCATTGCGAGGAGCCGTAGGCGACGCGGCAATTTAGTAAAATAATAAAAAAATTCTGTAATCAGAATTGTTTACTAGATTGCTTCGTTGAAACTTACAGTTTCTTCTCGCAGTGACGATTTTGGTATCTATACAACATCGAATTATTGTAGTGTTAAAATCAAACTAATTAATAGGAATAATACAATCAATATAGCAGTTTGCTGATTATGCCAAGCAGATATTTTACTTAAAATATTATCCCAAATAACCTTAAAATTAAGATATTCTGCCGCATCTTCGTTATTGTCTGCCGTTTCTTTATATTTATCGATACTGAAATATATAAATTTTTCAATATATTGGTATAGGTCAAGGTTTATGTTTTCTGTCGAAATGCGTGGTATTTTTCTAAATATTAAAGCCAATAACAGTGAGATTGCAAGGATCACTAGCTTAAAGTTAGCAGTATGTGATATTTGAATAGGGTAGAATAAACATATGCATAAAGTTATGATGCAGAAAGAGAGGTAGGTTATAGTTCTTATGTCATTCCTGCGAAATCGGGAATCCAGAAATATTATAAAGCTTTTATTTGTAAGGTTTTTACTGGATTCCTGCTTTCGCAGGAATGACGTAGAACTCTCCATCAACAACCCAAATAATACGGTACAAGTCGCTATCTTGGAAAATAGCATTACACTATTCTCGTTTAAAATATTAGCTATTTCATCTTTAATATAAGAAGAACGAATAGGCAGTATAGATGTATAGATCAATATACTAATAACAAATCCGCTTAATAAAATAAAATTAATTTGAGTATTCTGAAGATCTTGGTAATTTTTAATATCATACTCATCTTCTATATAAGCGAAATATAAAGCAAATAATCCGTTATATAATATATGTATGAATATAAAGCTTGTAATAAGATAAGCTATATTTGGAGAGTTTATGCTAATAGCCGTTAATATAAAACCAAGCTGTGATACGGTAAGATAACATATTAATCGTTTAAGTTTTTTTTCAATTAGAGACAATACTAATCCGTAAATGATCATTGATATCCCAAAAAACTTTAATATCTCAAGACCGCTAAATAATTTTAAAATGATAATTAAAATAACTTTAGTAGTAAAACTAATTAAATATACAATACCGCTACTTGAAGCTATAGGATAGCAATGAACCACCCAGCCGTTTACAAAAATAGCCGAGGCATTAATTAAACAACCTGCAAGTATGAATATTGCTGGTAACTCAAAATTATTTACTGATTCTGTTAAAGAAGTAAAAGTCGTATTACTTGTTGTTTGGATTAGAAGAGTCATACCGATTAAGATTAGCCCGCTGCTGAATAAATGAGTGAGGAAATATTGACGTGCCGGTTTTATCTTTAATTGGTCACAAAAAATAATTATGCAGGCAAAAATCGTCATGAATTCAAGCGAGATTATCATGGAAATAAAATCAGCTGCAAATACGCATATAATAGAGGATAAACAGTATAAACTACCGATTAAGCATTCTAATTTTCTATTTTGGGAAATTGTATAAAGATTTAAGATAGCAGTAACAATTAGAAATGCTAGAGCTATTAGCTGATTTTGTGGGTGAAAATCAAACATAAGCTCAAAATTAGTAAGCGGAAATGTACACTTGGTATTTTGAATAAACATTTTAATCCTTAGAAGAAACTGTTAAAACCTCTAGTCCCTGGATGCTTTTAAAGTCTTTTACATTTAGAGTTAATATCAGAAAACCTTTTGTAATAGCTGTTGCTGCAATAAGCATATCATGAGTTCCTATAGTTATACGTTGTGTGTATAAATCATGAGTAATACGTGTATATGTATATACTTCTTCAATATCGAAAGGTAATATAGTAAACAGACTTTTTACGTATTCTATAAAAGTTAAACATTTTATACGTTTATTCTCATTCTTGACTCTATCTACTCCTATTAATAGTTCAGTTAACACAATAGGGCTAATATAAGTCTGACCGTAATGTGACCATTGCTTAGTACTGACCTTTTCTCTTTCTAAAGCTATGATTATAGCAGTATCAATAATTAATCCCATCTTTCAACCAATTTTTTAATATCTTGTTTAGTATTGTGTCTTATTTCTTTGCGATTTTTCATGAATTGATCAGCATCTTCAGGATCAAGATGTGGATCATTTTTAAAAGCTTCCTCTAAGTCTCTTACTGCTACAGAAGGCTTGATTTCTGCAGGCGTAATCCTTGCTACGATATGATTACCTTTTTGAACGTCAAAGCTTTCGCCTTTATAGTAAACTCTATTCATAATATCTGAAAAAGATCGTACAAATTCTGTTGCTCTAATAATTTGTGCCATATTTATCCTCAAAAATAATTACCATATTTATACCGTAGATACTTCAAGATTTGGTACGTCAAATTTCGGGATTCGCCTGTGCTCACTATTGTACGCTGTGTAGGTGCACTGCTTATTTGACTTCCAACTTTTGAAGTATCTACGGTATAAATATTATATGATTATGTGTAGATTATGTAAATATGTTTATGTAATATAAGCTAAAAATTCTCTGATTAAGATTTGAATAAAATAGAAAAGAGTTACGGCACAGCAGCACATTATTATACTGATTTGCATAGAGTAGGGGAGTGGTTTTGTTACGCTAGATTCTACTAAAGAAGGTTTATAAATAGAGCTTAATATTTTGAGCAGGTAAAGGCTTGAGAATATACTACTAGCTATTACGACAATCATAACAATGATTTGATTCTGTTCGCTTGCGGCAAGTAATATTGAGAATTTGCTAATAAATCCGCTAAAGATAGGTATACCGATTAATGATAATGAAGAGATAGATATAATAAAAGAAATTAAAGGAAATTCTTTGGATGTACCATGTAAATTCTGTACTTGATTGGTTTTCTTTAAACTGTAAATACTTCCCATACTATAAAATAAGCAGATTTTTGTAAAAGAATGTGAAACTAAATGGAGTATTGCGGCTCCAAGTGCCTTAGGTGTTAACATGAAAGCACTAAGCAATGCAAGGCTTAATTGGTTCATAGTGGAGTAGGCGAGTATTTTTTTGATATTATCCGTGTCTAGGGCTTTGATTGAGCTATAAAATATGCTTACTATCGGTATAAAAATTAACCAGTTAAACTCGGCAAATATCATTTGTAAATACGATAAACCAAATATATATAATAGGATTTTGTAAATACAAAATAATCCGGTTTTAACCACTATTACGGCATGCAGCAAACTGCTAATGGGGTAATGTGCAACCATTGCAGCAGGAAGCCATGAATGCACCGGAAAAATGGCAGTTTTAGCAATACCGCAAATAAACATTAACAATAAAATAATTGACTGGTTTTTGGAAAAATAATTTTCTACTAAACTTCCACTTGCAAAATCTCCGTTACCGGTTTTAGTATAAATAATTATCACTGCCGGTAAAAATAATATTGTGGCAGAAATCATCAGAATTTTTAGATATTTATATAACCCGCTAAGTACTATATTATTTTTGGTATGTCCTATTAAAAAAGCTGTAGAAATAGTTAAAAGCTCATAGCAAATAAACATCGTGAATAAGTTGCTAGATAAAGCAATTAAAACACCGATTAGAATAGTGAAGTTAAAGAAAAATAAGAATCTAGAAGAATAGTCTATATTATTAATAGCAAGATATTTAGGAGTGTAAAGTAAAGCACAAATCCATAAAAAGCCTATTAAACTTAAGAAAATAAGCCCTAAAGGTTCAAGATGGAATCCTATAGAGTAATTACCGAATATATTAAATTCAAATCCTGCTCTAATACCTTTTAAAAACAACCAGTCTATAATTAAAATATTACCGAAGAAAAAAATAGCAATAGTAATAAGTAAAAAATTACGTATAAAGCTATCTTTTTGAGTGGCATACGGGCTAGTTAAGTTTAATGCACCAACTAGCAAAGTTGATAGAATCAAAAGATTCGGAGTAGTAAATTGTGTAATCATGATAAGCTGTTATACTTTTTTTGATAGTATGGTTAGAGCATTACCTGTATGGCTTTCTATATCATGCCTAGCTAAAAGTGGGGGAATCCAGAAAAAGCGAGATAAATCGTGCTTTTAGTTTTAAAAACTTACTGTGTTTATATTTTTTAATTACTGGATTCCCGCTTTCGCGGGAATGACAATAGTACCATTTTATAATGGTAAAATAACGATCCTACAGAGCTAAGTAAAATTATAATAAAATCTAATAGTAGATTGTGTGTTAATAATAATTCAAGAATATTTACTTTGATAAAAAATAATGGACTGAGAGGTAAGCCACAGCTGCACATAATAGCAATTATTATTAAAACTTTGTTAGGCTCTCTTTTATAGCTTCCATTATAAGCATCTATCAAGAAAAGAGCTATTTTATTTATACTATCTGCAAGTAATAAACTTGGTAAAACTATTATACCGTTTTCGGTTACGTATAATAAAAATACGTAACCTATTTGAGTACAACATGAATAAATTATAATATTCTTGAAATCTTTTGTTTGGTAAGCAAAATATGGGGCTATAATAAGAGTAGCTAAAGCGATAGGTTTTATAAAATTTGTAATAGCCGTTTTAATTGTCTCATAGCCTATAATAATATAAGTAAATTTATATATTATATATATTCCTATTATAGTAGAAATCCCTGCTAAATATACTAAAATAACTGAAGCCGTGTTATTATAAGCTCTCATCATCCAAAAATGCATAGGGAAAAAAGCTGTTTTTAAAATAGCACCTATTAAGAAAAAACCGATAGCTATAGTGATTATACGGGAATTAGTATGTTCTTGTAAATACGCTGCAATTTCTGCCATATTCAAACTACCCGTAATGCTTAGCAGAAATCCTATAGATATAAGAATAAGAGTTGCACCGATACTACCTATTATCAAATAATCAAAAGCTCCGATTAAAGATTTTGGATTATTACCTGAGGCTATCAGGACATAGCTACTAAGTGCCGAAATCTCTATAAATATATATAGATTAAAAAAATCGTGAGTAGCCATCATCCCTAAATAGCCCGTATGAGCGAATAATAATATACCGTAAAATAAAGATTTTCTATTATTGTTTATATATTTTAAGATAGTTTGATTAGTAATCTTATGACAAAAAACTAAAAAGAATAATAAAACCAAGTTAAGATAAATAATAATAGCTTGGTTTAGTGCATTTAGCCGATATTCTATTCCTATTTTTGAAGTCCATCCTCCCATGGTGTAAGATAGCTCCGTATTTTGTATAATGCTATATCCATAAACACTGACCAAAAGGCTAGATAAAATACAAATCGTAGTAATTATTCGTGCAAAGGTAATAAAGCGAAAAGATATTATTGAGAGTAAAGCCCCAAATAAAGGGAATAATATTTGTATGATAGGGACATGGTTAGCTAGCATCATTTATCAAAATTAATTTCATTTTCTGATATTGTACCAAAATGTTTATAAATTTGATATATTAAACTTAAAGCTACGCTAAGAGTAGCAAACCCAACTACTATAGCAGTTAGCATTAATACATGAGGCAAAGGGCTAGTGTAAGTAGTGATGCCCTCTTGGAAAATAGGTACACCGCCTGTTTTCATTTTTCCGATACTTAAATAAAACACTAACACCGAACTTTGAAAGATTCCAAGCCCGATAATTTTATGAATATAATTACGACTTGTAAGCATTATAAATAAGCCGCTAGTTAGTAAGATCAAGGCAAAGAAATATATTAAATTATGCATAATTATATTGTTATTGTAAGAAAAGTATTGTGACGTGAATCAGTTTCATCGTCATTGCCGCCATGACGTTGGTAGACATTAATACGCTTTGAAAGACTGATTAAATACGCATGTGACTTTTTTGCCCTTACGTATAGCGAGCTTAGGAAAAACCTGTTCAAGGATCACCATATTAGGATTATCTTGAGCAAGGCGATAATTTACTAAAGATTCTCGAAGTGAATCATCTACAGCAAAAATACCGGAAATTTCAGCGTTTTTATCTCTAAATTGCAGATAAGTAAACTCGCCGTCATCAAAAATTTTAATAGGAGCTATTTCTTCGCTGCCGCTAATATAGTAATTAAAGTTATATTTTTCAGGATGAGTCAGGTCGGGATTTGCTAGGGCAGCAGAAAAAGTTTGCATATGACCGCTCATATTGTCATTTTCGTCATCCGGATAAAGAAACTTTACGTTAAAGACCATTTCAGGATCACGCATATCAAGAGTTTCGGCGGCATATAGTTCAAAGAAGTATGTCCGTTTATTAGTAATTAAAGTCATATTAGTAGTAGCATCCGGTTCCATCGGTTTAATAAAAATCCTATGACCGGCAGGTACTATTTGCCATGAAGTAGTATCTCCCATAGAAATACTTACTATTTCCTCGTCTCTTGCTAGTTCTATACTTGCTTGATAGCCGTAATATCCTGTGAATTTGAAAACATCGTCAGGGTTATAAGTCATAACTCTTAGACGT
Source organism: Rickettsia sibirica 246 (assembly GCF_000166935.1). Classification (NCBI taxonomy): domain Bacteria; kingdom Pseudomonadati; phylum Pseudomonadota; class Alphaproteobacteria; order Rickettsiales; family Rickettsiaceae; genus Rickettsia; species Rickettsia sibirica. Next base: position 286,553 of record NZ_AABW01000001.1, on the reverse strand, counting down.
GGGTCTCGACCTAGAGGTCGTGATATAGTAAGAGCAAATACATCTAATGTAAGTATTATAAAAGTACAAAATATTATTAGTTGCTTCATATTATTTCTGATTTTTATTCCTTAATAACTTTAGCTTGTAACTAGTAACGGTAAAATTGAACGGCATATTAGGTGATGTATTTGTACTGATAGAATCCATTATAAATCCGATTCTTGCTTCCCATACCATATTTTCTAAAATTGCATCCGTACTATTTTTTGCCAATGATTCAAAAGTAACAATTGCCTCGTTATCGTTTATATTGTTAATTGATAATATATTAATTGAGCGTCTATATAGTTTTTGATATCTTATGACCGGTGATAATGGGTTATCAATATTCATAAAATTAGCAAATTGCATATAAACAATACTCGTAGAAGCATTTTTGATAAAGGTAAATTGTTCTTTTAATATATCGTAATTGTATTCTTCTCGTTGGTTTACATAATTCTGAAGCATAATATTTGCAATAGAGATATAAGGCTTTACTAATGTTGAATGTTTAGTATTAATAACGGCAGCTTGTTTTTCGGCATCATCGTTTATTAAATAATTTACTTTTTGGTTTATAGGTAGCAATATGTTGATACTTATACAAATTAAGGTTAATAATAAGGTAAAAATCGTGCATATTAAAAGCAGAAGACTTCTATGACTTAACAGTAAGATATACTTAAAATTATACCATTTTCTTGCATCAATAAAATATTCGCCGGATTTTATATATTCTTGTATTGCGTTGGTTAATGGGTCCATAATTACTAGATTAATATCTAATTTTATTCTGTTTTAACACTCTATCATAATTATTATAATATGATTATGATTTAATTTAATGTTATTTTAAGCTATAAAATAAGTTTATATTGTTGCTACAATACCAAATATTGTTTAACTTTAAAATTAAAATAAATAAATTATAAATTAAAATTATACAATAACAATTATTGATGGTAGTTATTATGTTATACTCATCCCACTTGAAAAATTGGCGACAATGTCTTTATAAGTCCGCAGGTAGCCACGTATGAAGTATACGCTCTTCTCCTAAGCTGAACTTCGTATAACTACTCTTTATTTACTTCAGAGTATAATAGTTTACAATCTTTTTAATATTTTTTTATATTTATAAATAGATTTTTTTAAAAAATGCTTGTGAACTATTGTATAGTAAGGTAATTTTAAAATAGTAACAAGATAATTTAATAATGTATAATTAGAATGTTAAAATCATTAAAGCTTTTATTAGTATTAATTATGCTTGCTCAATTGTTGTCATGTACCCCTTCAGCTCCTTATGAAATTAAAAGCCCGTGCGTTTCTACTGATATAGATGATGGTTCGAGTGTAAGCGTAAATCCTTGTATAAGAAGACCTGTTAATTCAGTAAATATAGTATAAAAGTAATAGTTTTACACAATAACAATGTAATAATAAAAATACCTTTGATATGAATAATATATTTGGCTTCTTTAAATCAAGTAATAACTCGCAAAGCGGTGCAGGAGATACACAAACGCAAGGAAGTATTAAATCGGCTAATCCTTTAAAAATTACTCAGAATTGGTATGAAGAGCAATCTGATAAGTTACTTGTTCAACGTAACTTACTTATCATATTAATAATACTACTAACCATTTTTATGGTTATAGCAACTTTAGTAATAGCCTTTGTAGTGAAATCTAAACAGTTTGAGCCTTTTGTTATTCAGCTTAATAGTAATACCGGACGTGCCTCAGTGGTAGAACCTATTTCATCACCAGTGTTAACGGCGGATGAGTCTCTTACAAGGTATTTTATAAAGAAATACATAACGGCACGGGAAACATATAATCCGGTTGATTTTGCGACGATAGCTCGTACGACAATAAGATTATTTTCAACAAGCAGTGTTTATTACAACTATCTTGGCTATATAAGAAATAAAGATTTTGATCCTACTTTAAAATATAAAGAAGAGAATACTACATTTTTAGTCATAAAATCATGGTCAAAAATCGCAGCAGATAAATATATAGTTAGATTTTCCGTAAATGAAACATCAGGAAACCAATTAGTTTATAATAAAATAGCGGTAGTAAGTTATGCTTATGTGCCTATGCAATTAACAGATTCAGAACTTGATGTAAATCCGGTAGGGTTTCAAGTGAACGGATATAGGGTAGACGATGACAATAGTTAGATTTTATTTTTTAGTTTTTATATTATTAAGTGGTTTTACAGTACAACGAGAATGTCCACTTGTAGATGATCCATGTAATAGTAGTAATAATTATGTAGATGATTTATCTATAACTAAAGATAATAGGATAAAAACTTATATATATAATCCAAATGAAGTTTATTTATTAGTTTTGCATTTTGGCTTTCAATCGCATATAGAATTTGCTAAAAACGAAGAAGTCCAAAATATAATTCTTGGGGATGCTTATGCTTGGAAAATAACTCCTTTGGCAAATAGATTATTTATTAAGCCTCTTGAAAAAGATATTCGTACAAATATGACTATTATAACTAATAAAAGAATATATGAATTTGATATCGCTTCTACGGAACTTATGATGGGTAACGAAAGGGATTTAGTATATGTAATTAAATTTTACTACCCTAAGAAAAATAGTAATTACATGGCAAGATTTTAATCGATGTCATTTCTGCGTAGATATGTCATTGCGAGCAGCCGTAGGCTGCGTGGCAATCTTATGAAATAATACAAACTCCTGAGATTGCGGACATACAATTGCTCTGAGGTTTCCTCGCAATGACGGAAAAATCGATCCACGTAACAATGACAATAAAAACACTTTAACTGATATAATTTAGATATGGCTGAAGAGCAAAATAACAATCATAATACCGGTTCTTTATCAGGAGCAGATTTTCCTGAAGTACAAAGAGAATTATCAAAAGTTTCGGTTAGCTTTAATAAGAGTATTGCGATAGTAGTCGTAATTTGTGGTATTTTTATATATATTTTTTATACTCTTTTTTTCGGTACTGAAAAAGAAGAAATACCGGAGACTCAGATACCGAGTAATATTGTAAAACCTGTTACGGAGGTTGATGATAATATTCCGGAGATTCCAAAGTTACCTGATCCGCCTAAGCTTGAGACGCCCACCGCTCCTCCACTGCCGCCTCCCCCTCCGGTAGTAAAAGTTCCACCGGTCTTACCTCCTACTACTCCTGTAGAAGAGAATAAAAACAAAACGCTTCCATTGCCGCCGGTTTCGTTGCCTTCGACTTCAGGAACGTTAGTTGAGAGCGATGCAGAGAAGCAACGTCGTGAAGCAAAAAGAAAATCAGCTATAGTGTTAATTGGTGGTGTAGAGCCTAAAAAAACACCGGAACAGATTACGGCAGAAACGACCTTTAAAGATCGCGGTGATATGTCTTTGGTTCTCGGACGCGGTAAATTAATTGATGCAGTCCTTGAAACGGCAATAAATAGTGATCTCGGCGGTGAAATAAGAGCCATTATTAGTAGAGACGTATTTTCTGAGAAAGATAAAGTGATATTGATACCAAAAGGGTCAAAAATATTCGGTAAATATGCAACCTCAACTTCGTCCGATAGTTATGGTAGAGTTTCTATAATATGGGATAGAATCGATTTAACGAGCGGTTATACTATAGAATTCGACTCACCTGCAGTTGATAATTTAGGTAGACCGGGATTACAAGGAAGAGTTGATAATAAATATAAAGAACAATTTGCAAATGCCGTATTACAATCCGGCTTTAATATAGGGCTTGCTAAAGTCCTTGATAAGTTAGTGCCGCCTCCTATAGCTTCTCAGGCAGCGGCTACCAATAGTGCTACGGCAAAACAATTGTTAAATACTGCTCAAACTATTGCGTCTAATACCGCTATGGATGCAAATACTAGGATAGTTACAATTTGTACTAATATACTTGCTGCTATTACCGATAAAACTTCGACTGCTTATACTACTATGACTCAAGCATGTACAACCGCACAAACTGCTTCTTCAGCGAATACTGCTGAGCAGAGACTTCAAACCTTAGTACAGGCAGTTAATACGGCAGCTTCAAGTTTGCTTACTACTACCTCTATAGCATCAACTCCGACTCAAGCACAACAAGCTTCTACTCAAGCTTTTACGGATGTAACGAATGTTGTAAAAAATATGATAACTCAGCAGCAGTTTAAGCCGACGACAACGGTTAATCAAGGTACGCCGGTTAGAATATACGTTAATAAGGATTATAAATTCCCAAAAGCCGTTTTATTAAAATCGAAGGTAATGAAATGAGTGAAGAATTTGCAGCCTTAGAGACGTTTTTACTTCCTTTTAAAAATTTATTTGCTGAAGACGGTATTAACGAAATTATGGTTAATAAGCCCGGAGAAGTATGGGTTGAAAAAAAAGGCGATATATATTCTAAGCAAATACCGGAACTGGATAGCGAACATCTACTTGCATTAGGGAGTTTAGTCGCTCAATCTACCGAACAGATGATTTCAGAAGAAAAACCGCTTCTTTCGGCAACTTTGCCGAATGGCTACCGTATTCAAATAGTATTTCCTCCTGCTTGTGAGATAGGACAAATCATTTATGCTATAAGAAAGCCTAGCGGTATGAATCTAACTTTAGATGAATATGCTAAAATGGGGGCATTTGATGATACTGCAACAGAGAGTTTAGTAGATGAAGATGCAGTAATTTTAAATAATTTCTTAGCTGAAAAAAAGATTAAAGAATTTATTAGACATGCAGTTGTTTCAAAGAAAAATATCATAATTAGCGGCGGTACTTCAACCGGTAAAACTACTTTTACTAATGCGGCACTTACTGAAATACCTGCAATAGAAAGATTAATTACTGTAGAAGATGCTCGTGAGGTTGTGCTATCACGCCATCCTAACAGAGTGCATTTACTGGCTTCCAAAGGAGGACAGGGGCGTGCAAATGTTACTACTCAAGATTTAATAGAGGCCTGTTTGCGTTTAAGACCAGATAGGATTATAGTAGGTGAGCTTCGAGGTAAGGAAGCTTTTAGTTTTTTGCGTGCTATTAATACAGGTCATCCCGGTTCAATATCAACACTGCATGCTGATAGTCCCGCTATGGCTATTGAGCAGTTAAAGCTTATGGTTATGCAAGCAGATCTTGGTATGCCGCCTGAAGAAGTAAAGAAGTATATTTTAACCGTTGTAGATATCGTTGTGCAGTTAAAACGCGGTAGCGGCGGGAGAAGATATGTTTCGGAAGTATATTATAAGAAGAACAAGAACGCTGAGGGGATGGTTTAAAAACGTCATTGTGAGGAAATTACGAAGTAATTGACTAAGCACAATCTCAGGCCACAATCCTGAGATTGCCACGCTCCTTTTAGTTGCGCGCAATGACGTAAAAATTACTCCACGCAAAAACTAATATATAAGCATAAACTAGGAATATCAATTCATGGAATGGCATAAGATACTTAAAGTTACTAGAAATATATTCGGTCATGCTATAATTCATCCGGTTGTTATTTTTTGTACCATTTGGATAAGCGGTGCATTTGTTGCAATTTTTACTAATGAGGTTGGAGCTTTAGGTGTAAATATAAATGCTATAAATATTGCTTATAAGTGGGCTTATTGGCTTATTAACGTTTGGGGGCAGTTAAAAATTGCCGACTATAATTATTTAAAATTGAAGCTACTTGCCTCTCTTCTCAGTCCGGCTATTATTGTTATAATATTTTACATTAAAAATTTTGAAAGAATAAAATCATTACAATTTTTCAAACAAGATGAAAAAGTATATGGAGATGCAAGCTGGGCTAATCCGTCAGATATAGAGGCTGCAGGTCTTAGATCTAAGAAAGGTATGCTGATCGGTGTTGATGCCGGTGGATATTTTGTTGCAGACGGGTTCCAGCATGCTTTATTATTTGCTCCTACCGGTTCAGGTAAAGGTGTAGGGTTTGTGATACCTAATTTGTTATTTTGGAGTGATTCGGTAGTAGTGCATGACATAAAGCTTGAAAATCACGGGTTGACAAGTGGTTGGCGTGAGAAGCAAGGGCAGAAAGTTTTTGTATGGGAGCCTTCTAATCCTGATGGTGTTACTCATTGTTATAATCCGATTGATTGGGTTAGTACTAAGCCTGGGCAAATGGTTGATGACGTTCAAAAAATTTCAAATCTTATAATGCCGGAAAAGGATTTTTGGAATAATGAGGCACGAAGCTTATTTTTAGGCGTAACTCTATATTTAATAGCCGATCCTACTAAAACTAAATCTTTCGGTGAAGTAGTGCGTACTATGAGGAGTGATGACGTAGTTTATAATCTAGCGGTCGTACTCGATACGCTTGGTGGTGTAATACATCCTGTTGCATATATGAATATTGCTGCATTTTTGCAAAAAGCCGATAAAGAGCGTTCCGGCGTAATATCTACAATGAACTCATCGCTTGAATTATGGGCAAATCCACTTATTGATTCAGCTACAGCATCTTCTGATTTCAATATACAAGAATTTAAAAAAGTCAAAACAACCGTATATGTAGGGTTAACACCCGATAATATACAGCGTTTACAAAAATTAATGCAGGTGTTTTATCAGCAGGCGACAGAATTTTTAAGCCGCAAAATGCCGGATTTAAAGGAAGAGCCGTATGGAGTAATGTTCTTACTTGACGAGTTCCCGACGCTCGGGAAGATGGATACTTTTAAAGCCGGTATAGCTTATTTTAGAGGTTATAGAGTTCGTTTATTTTTAATTATCCAAGATACACAGCAGTTAAAAGGCACATATGAAGATGCAGGGATGAATTCTTTCTTATCTAATGCAACATATCGTATTACTTTTGCCGCTAATAACTATGAAACGGCAAATTTAATATCGCAGCTTGTCGGTAATAAGACGGTAGAACAAAGATCATTTAGTAAACCTTTATTTTTTGATCTTAATATTGCTACTAGAACCCAAAACGTTTCTCAGGTTCAAAGAGCTTTACTTTTACCTCAAGAAGTAATACAGTTACCGAGAGATGAGCAAATTGTTTTAATAGAATCCTTTCCGCCTATAAAATCGCGTAAAATTAAGTATTATGAAGATAAGTTTTTTACTAGTAGATTATTACCGCCGACTTTTGTACCTACTCAAGTACCTTTTGACCCTAGGGCAAATAATAATGGGGCTGCGGAAGAGACCGAAACAATAACTGTTCCGGAAAATAATGAGTAAAATGCGTTCAGCTATTATTGATATCGGTTCAAATGCTTTAAGAGCTGTAGTTTATGAAAGTGATGAGCTTGGAGCGCCGGAAATTTTTAATTATAAATTTAGAAATTATCTTACAAATTTACTTAATTTAGATAATTTAGACGTAAAACATCAAACATATTTATCTCTACAATATCTTATTCATATTTTTACCAAACTGTCTGTTACTAATATTAGATGTGTTGCAACAGCTATACTTAGGGGGCATCCTAAAGCAGATGAATTCAAAGCTATAATTAAAAAGAGATTCAATATTGATATTGAAATTATCTCAGGTGAACGTGAAGCTTATTTAACTGCTGCCGGATTAATTTCCGGTATTAGTGATGCTTTCGGTATTGTAGCTGATCTTGGAGGTGGAAGTCTTGAGCTTGCACAGATTGGAAATAAAAAAGTCGGTAAATTAAAATCATTGCCGCTTGGTACAAAAATTATTGTTAGTAGCAATTTTGGTGATGTTGGGCTGATTACTAAAATGCTAGAGGAAGAATTTGGAGCTGCACATTATCCTAATTTATATTTAATTGGTGGTGCATTACGTCTAATGAGCCGTATATACATGGAGTCTATAAATTATCCCCTTAAAAATTTACATAATTTTGAAATAAATCGTGTAGAGTTTGAGTTATATTTAGAGAAATTATCGCAAATCGATAAATTAAAGCTGAGTTATTATGAGCAGAAAGTCATAAATTATAATGCAGTTTTAGTAATAAAAGCAATGATTAAGGTATTTTCACCGGAAAAAATTATTATCTCAAATTACGGTTTAAAAGAAGGAGTAAGATTTGACTCGTTGCCGTCTCATGAAACAGAAAAAGATATTATTTATGAGAGGGTGAAGAGATTAGTAAAATTTGATAGAAATATATGTAAAATTGAAAAATATATTGAAGCAGTACAATATCTTTTAATTAATGCCGATGCCATGACTCTTATTGTTATTGAACTCGCTATAATGCTAGCACAATATAATAAAAATATTGATAAAACGCTTAGAGCAAATTTTGTTTCGGAATTTATATTATCTTCAGACATTCCTTTTAGTCATAGACAGCGTCTTATGCTAGGTATTGCCCTTACGGTTACTTATACTGCTAAAACTGACATGCAGATTAATAAAATAGCTAAGAAAATGATTAGTAAAAGTGATTATTATAACAGTCATATAATCGGTTATTATATAAAAATTGCTAGAGAAATTGATGGGCCAGAATTTCAAGAGCCTTCTTTTTCGATTAAATTAAAAGACGATAAATTTTTACAAATTAATGCTTCAAATATCTTGCCTAAACAAGTCTTTGAAAAGGTTTGTGAACGTTTAAAAGATATAAGTTCTGCTAGAAAAAATATTAGGTATAATTTTAGTGATTAGAGTTTTTTTGTTATAGTGCCGGATAGTTTTCGAAAAACCAGTGATGTTATACCTGCGAAAGCAGGGATACAGGCTAAAAAAATCTTGATTGCAAAGATTTTTTTATTAGATTGTTTCACTTTTAAAGTAAAATCTTTAAAAAGCTTTAAAGTACTGGATTCCTGCTTGCGTAGGTATGACATAAAAAGCGCCACACAACAATAGCTAAATTAATTACGCTCCATCAAATGTGTCACAATTATATTCCTTTGTACATCCTATAATAGTAGATTCCATTTTAGGAACTATGTGTTCCTCCCAAAAATCTGCCAGCGGTTGCATTGCATTAATAATAAGTGAATCTTCGATAGGATGCAATAAATTATCTATATTAGTTTCTAGATACCTAACTATGAACTCTGCAGCGCTATCATCTGATTCTCTGTGTATAAGATTTCCAATTCTTTCTAAGTAGTAAACTTGCTCGCTAGTAAGATCTTTATCTTTTATTATTTGCGGTAGAATCTTGGTTAATATACATTGCAATTGAACTTTTTGATCAGTTGCAAATAATTCATAATAATCCTGTTCGTTTACACAAGGTAATTTTAGTAAATTAATAATTAAATTGGTCACATAATATGGGCATGAGAATTAGTTTTTATAACTTCCTCTAATTCTCTTGTATCTGTTCCGGTCTATAATGATTAAAGTAAAATATAGGTAATATAGTCTCGTTTTTTAAATATTTAATCAATTCTTTACTATCGTTATATTTACTACTAATTTCATTTTTTTCCTCTGGTGTTAATATTAAATTTGCCGTTAAATCAAGTATTGGTTTTGCCGCTCTACTATATTCATATGAACTATTAATTAAGCGCTTTAAGCTTTCAAAATTTTTAGGCAAAAATATTTTATCATCATTTTGATATGGTACATTTTTTACGAAATCTGTTTTCAAAATTTGAAAACTATTATTTAGTGGGATACTTGCATTGTATAAAATTTTCTCTATTGCATAATGTCCAAATTCATGTGCTATTATTGATTCTAAATTTAATTTTTCTGCGCCTATACATATTAGGTTATTGTCTCAATCGTAATGAAAAAATGATTTATTATCAAATATTATTTTTAGGCTATCTTGCACTTTAATATTAACCGCTGCTATATAGGCTAATAACTTATTTGTAGGCCCCTATTGCAAAAGCTTTGTATAGTTATGAAGAATTATATTGTCATTTAAATCGCTTACATTGTAAGTCCTTGTCATTAAAATAGTAATATCAGAGTTTTCGCTATATGCAATCGGTGATAATTTTTCTATTTTAAATTTTGCAATATTAAGTTCTTCAATATTTATCTCAATTTTATTATCTTCAATAAAGCTTTTAAACTCTTGAAAACTTAAATAACTAGCTAATTTTTTAATTCAAATCCTTCTATTTTAAATTCACTAATTGCATTGTTATTGTGCTCCTCAATCGTTCTCTTCTTAAACTTAATCAACTCTTGCAACATGCTGCTTTTTGTATCTCTATATTGTATAGTATCAAAATTTATAAATGCTGCTACATCAAGCATAGATGTATCATCGATGTTATGTATATATCTATCGTATTCAGCAGAAGTAAAGTGGCTAGGGTTAGCATAAGAAATAATAAGTGTATATGCTTCTAGATCAAATGATGTAATGGTATGATGTAACCCTAACAAATTATAGCTGTTCTTAGATGCTAAAATTGATTTTATTTCGTCATATTTTTTAGTTTTTATAAAATTTTTTATTAGCTTATTCAAAGTTGTTGTGGGTCATTGTGAATAATATTCAGATGGTAAAGAAATGTTTTATATCCTATCAAGTTGCTATATTTCATGGTAATATGTTTTAAATAGTATATCTTTCTATTTGTAAAGAAATAATTTTAATTACATTAACGAACATTAACATCTTATTAAGCTCTCTTAGTCTACCTCCCAAATCATTATATAATCCTGAAAACAATAAATATATTAGGATATATGATAAAAAATTATCGGAAAAAGTTTTGGAAGAATAGTACTACCAAATCACAAAATTTTATTAAACTAAACGACATTGCATATGGTAATTTAATCAGAGTCGACATAGAAGCTTATCGAGAAAATGTTATAGTATATAGATGTATTAATTTAATTGCACAATCGGCGGGACATGTTCCGTGGAAAGTGCTTAAAAGTAAAACCGGAGAAGTAATATTTAGACTATCCGGTGCATTATTTACTAAAAAAACCGAATCCCAAAAAAGCCGGAGCGGATTTTGTTAGTGAGCTAATTGCAAGCAAATTATTATTCGGTAATAGTTATATTTTATCAGCTCTAGACTCGTACCCTAAAGAGATTTACTTACTACCGGCTCTTGTTACGGAACTGGTTATAGAACATAACAATTTAGTTGTTTATTTTGATTTGAAATTATTTGTCCGTTAATTCTTGCAGTACCGAAAATTAGAGTTATAGGTTCGCCGTAATTAGCTGTTACATATTTAAAACTTTCTTTGAAATTTTTAATATTGTCATATTCTATCGGTTCGTGATTTAGTTAATCTAAATACTCACCAAGCATTTTGCCGACAAATCTTCCCACGCTTGAAAATATGCCGCCGCCAAATGCATTTCCAACAGTACAGCCAAGCGAACTAAAAAAACTTCCAAACATATTTACCATATTATAATTTAATATGGATTGATATTAGCAGTATGATGTGATAACACTAATATATGTCATTCTTGCGAAAACGGGAATCTAGGAAAACATATAAAAAAACAAGCTTTTATATGTTTATTTTGTCAAACATGTACCAATTATTAAGGTTATTTTTTCTGGATTCCCGCTTTCGTAGGAATGACATAGAAAATCACAGGGTGATATGCTGCCTTTAAAAAAATGGAAATCATAAATGTTTAAAAAATATATATTTATTCTAATATTATTTATTGCTTCTATAGCTCGTGCAGAAATTATAGAAGTGGATAGTTTAAATAAAATAAAACAAGATTTTAAAGAAAATTATAATAAAAATTATGTACCTCAGGATTTATTAGTAGTAACGGTTCTAGATGAATTTTTGTTTAAGTCTTTAGTGCCTATCGTTGCACAGCTTGATAAAGACATTTATCTTACTACACTAACTCCTCTTTTACGTAATATTAATAAAAATTCAAAAACTATTTATATAAAGCAATTGATTTTAACTAATGATAGTTATAAGAAAGAATTACAAGAATCTGATTTTCCAAATTTTGTAAATGAAATGAGTAATAGTAAAATCCCCATAATAGCAGTAAATGATGGGTTTACCGGTAATTTTAATAATATTCCTAAATTTGAGATATGGTTTGCCGATTATTTAAAGAAAAATTTCGATATTGATTTTTCAAATAGTTTTCCAAACAATAATTATATTATTTTTAATAATTTAGACAGTTTTGCTAATACTTATCCGGTATTTTATAAGGGTATATTGACGAGTAATAATATATCGGAAGCGGAAATGATGCTCAATTTCCTTATTCAAATGAATTTTATACCGAAATGCTTTATAATGATTAGTAGTAGCATAGAATTGCTAAGCTCAATGGAATTGCAACTTAGTAGTTATAGTTCTAATATATTATTTATTGGTTATCATTATAATAATAAAAATACTCCGGAAAATAAAGATGTTGCATATTATACTAAACTGATTAATGATTTAATATCTCAAATAAATAAGCTAAAAAGAAATAATCCACCTTTAAAGAATAATAATGCAAAAGGTAAAAATCCTTATGACACGAATAAATAAAGTTTTATTGAGTTTACTTTGCGTAGTTATTTCGTATGCGGGCTACGGTCAAATTATTCCTACTTACTCCGTAGATTCAGTAACAATGAAAAACTTATTACCGAAGATAGATGCAGATACGCTGGTACTTATAAATATAGATAATACTATCATAACACCGAAATCCAAATTATTTCGATATCAGGATAATTCTTATATAAATTTTACTAAATATTTATATAGTCTTGCAGCGGATAACGCATCAGTTAATAAAACTATTGCAAAATTGATAGTGCAGCGTCAGATGATGCTTGTTGAATCTAAATGGGTAGATTTAATTAATAAGATGAAACAGCAAGGTGCAACAGTTTTAGGTCTTCAGGAAATAACGGCCCCATGTAATTTAATTGAAAATTATGAAGGATGGTTATATACCTTACTTTACGGACTCAATATTAATTTTACTAATAAAGTTAATGATAAAGATGTATTTAGATTTAATCCAAGCGATGCTGAAGCCCCTATTTTTTATTTAGGTATAATATTTACCGGTAATATAAATAGAGTAAAAGCTCTTATAGAGTTCTTAAAAATTATACCGAAACAACCTAAAAAAATAGTAATTTTTGCAAATAATAAAAAAGATTTAGAAAATATGGACTCTTATTTAAGTATGGTTGATATAGGATATTATGGAATTGAATATTTGGGGTGGCAAATGTTACCGGGGTCACCTGATCATCAAATCGCTGAGTTGCAGCAATCTACGTTTTTAAATACCGGTCAGTGGTTAGAAGATGATACAGCTGCAAAGATGTTAAATAAATAATTATGAATGACAATTTAATTAATGCTTTAAAAGATTTAATTATTAATACCGGCAAGATTGCACTAGATATAAAAAAGGCAGGAATGTTGACTGATATTAAATCAGATGGGTCAGTAGTCACTAATGCCGATAAAGAAATTAGTAAAATAATTTATCAAACTCTACAAACCTTAACCTCTCAAATAGCTATAGTATGTGAAGAGCAGCCGCTACCTATATTCAGCAGTGATACTTTTTGGTTAATCGATCCTATTGATGGGACATGGAGCTATGTAAACGGTAAAAGTACATATACGGTCAATATAGGGCTTATTGAAAACGGTTTTCCAACCATCGGCTTGATATATCACCCTGAAACAGCAAAGCTATATTATACTGATGTAAACGGTCGGTTAAAAATCGAACAGAATTCTAAAGAAATATTTGTTAATCATGAACCGAAACATGAAGAGCTTAATGCGGTAATAGGTTTTTATAATTCAAATAAAGCTACTAAAGAATTTTTAAGTAAGTATTCATTCGGTCAAATAAATGCAATAGGCAGTTCAATGAAACTATGCTTAATTGCTGAAGGAGCAGCTGATATATATCCAAAATTCGGTCAAACTATGGAATGGGACATAGCGGCAGGTCATGCTTTAATTAAAGCCGGCGGTGGTAATATTTTAGATACGCATGGACAAGAAATTACTTACGGTAAAGAAAGTTTTGCTAATCCTAATTTTTTCGCCTGTAGTAAATATTGGTTGGAAAGGGAGGCAAGGTTGCATAGATGCTAGATCGTCATTGCAAGCAGCAGTAAGCTGCGTGGCAATCTCATGAAATAATAACAAACTCCTGAGATTGCTTTGTCAAAACTTGCAGTTTTTCCTCGCAATGATGAAAAAACTGATCCACGCAGGCACTGCCAAACTCGCATCAAACCAACTTTTTTAACTCATAAATTAACTCAAGTGCTTCTTTAGGGGATAGTTTATCAGGATCGATAGTGCTGAATTTGTTATCTAATTTGCTGTTTATAGTAGTTTTATTAGGTTCAAGATAAAACAAACTCAAATTATTTGATTCCGTTGATAAAATATTTTTTCCTTTACCTGTAGAAGTTTTTTCAAATTTAAGCAGAATCTGCTCAGCTCTGTTTATAACACTCGCAGGAAGACCGGCAAGAGCCGCAACATGAAGACCGTAGGACCTATCGGCAGCACCTGATATAATATTATGTAAAAATAGAATATCTTTACCTGACTCCTCAATAGCAATAGTATAATTTTGCAAAGCCGGCAGGAAATTACTCATAACGGTCAGCTCATGATAGTGCGTTGCAAATAAACAGCGACATTTCAGCTTATCATGAATATATTCAAGCACTGACCATGCTATAGATACCCCGTCATAAGTGGATGTGCCTCTACCTACCTCATCAAGTATGATTAGTGAGTTTTTTGTAGATTGAGCAAGAATTGCCGAGGTTTCAAGCATCTCTGCCATAAAGGTCGATTGTCCCTTAATTAAGTCATCGGCAGCACCTATTCGGCTAAATATTTTGTCGACTACCCCTATTTTAGCACTTTTTGCCGGCACAAACGAACCTATTTGAGCAATGATTGCAATAATGGCGTTTTGACGTAAAAAAGTACTTTTACCTGCCATATTAGGACCGGTAATTAACCAAATACGCTCAAGCTCTGATAAATGACAATCATTATATACAAAGCTTTTGCTTTCTTGCTGTAGTGCTCTCTCTACTACAGGATGCCGTCCTTTAACGATATCAAAGCTTAAATCATCGGTAAACTCAGGCTTAACATAATCATATTCATCAGCGATGTAAGCAAAATTACAAAATACGTCAAGCCCGCTTAAGGAGCTTGCAAGCATTCGTAAATAGGAAGCTTTTTCGATTACTTGGCTACAAATATCCGCATATAATTCTTTTTCTAAGCTTATTACTAAGGTTTTAGCATTGACTAACTCACTTTCAAGCTTTTGTAGTTCAGCAGTAGTATAACGAACATGATTAACCGTTGTTTGACGGTGAATAAATTTGGGATCAAGGATTTTATTAACATTTTTAGCGGTGATATCGATAAAAAGCCCTATAACATTATTATGAGATATTTTTAAACTGTCTATTCCTGTTTCTTTGCGATATTGATCTTTTAGCTTTTCAATATATAATTTTCCGTTATTAATTAAATCATGTAATTGGGCTACTTTCGGATGATATTTATGTTTTATTATACCTCCGTCATTTAAATTATTCGGTGCATCTTCTCGTATTGTTTTGTCTATTAAATTATATAATTCTGCATCACCTGATAGAGGTTTAATAATTTTTTCGATAAAATCAGGTAAATTAAAACCGTAAGCGTCAAAGAATACTCCTTTAATAATCGTTGCCGTTTCTAAAGTATATTTAATGCTAAGTAAATCACGACCTGAACTTCTGTTCATCGTAATACGTGTTAAGCAGCGTTCTATATCACTAGTTTTTTTTAGAAGTTCTCTAATTTTTTTTACTATTTCTAAGTTGGAATAAAAGAACTCGGTAATATTTAAACGATGATTTATTTTAGCAATGTTGGTTAAAGGACTTGAAAGAAAATTATATAGTAAACGTCCACCTTGTTTAGTAACCGTATGATTAAGGGTGCTTAATAAACTTCCTTGCGAGCCGCCTTGTGAGTGTGTGACAATTTCAAGGTTGCGTCTAGTAGAGAAATCAATAGTCATATAGCTATGAAATTTGATAATTCTAGGGATTGGCAAATGAGGAATATTTTGTTTTTGCGTTAACGATAAATATTCTAAAACGCTACCTATGGCACAAATTTGACTACTAGATATCTCGCCGATTCCTTTAATATCTTTCATTTTATAAAAATCTAAAATGATTTTTTCGCATTTATTAATCGCAAAAAAACTATCAACTTGATAGGTAATACGAAAATTTAATTGTTTGAAAATACTATCCGCAAGATTAGAAGATCTCAGATTTTCGCTAAGCAGAATTTCACGAGGTTTTAAACGAGCCAGCTCATTAAGAATTTCCGTTTCCGGTACATTAACTACAACAATTTCGGAAGTAGAAAGATCAACATAACAAAGGCTAGCTGTTTCTTTATTTTTCGGTATTACGAGACTTGCTAAATAATTAGGTTCGGCTGAAGCAATTAAATTTTCTTCAATTATAGTTCCCGGAGTTATAATACGTGTAACATCCCTAGTAACGACCGCTTTATAACCGCCTCTATTCTTTGCTTCTTCAGGTGTTTCTAGTTGATCACAAATAGCAACCTTATAATTTGCTTCAATTAACTTAGTTAAATAATTCTCAAGGGCATGATAAGGTACCCCGCACATCGCAATTTCTTCTTCGCCGTTTTTGCCCCGCTTTGTTAAAGCAATGCCAAGTACATTGCTTGCTAGAATTGCATCTTCATAGAACATTTCATAAAAATCACCCATTCTAAATAGTAGTAAACAATCTAAATGAGCAAATTTAATGTCTAGATATTGCTGCATCATTTTCGTTGCAACATCGTAATTATATTTTTGTTTCAACTCTTGAAGATTCATATTAAGCAGCATAATTTATATTATAGTTTGGCTTTATTGCATGGATACCGAATCGTCATTGCGAGCGACTGCAAGGAGCGTAGCAATCTTATGAAATAGTGCAAAATATGCCTGAGATTGCCACGTCGAGGCTTTGCCTCTCCTCGCAATGATGGATAATAACAATGTTTAACAATTTATACAACTATTTTATCTTTGATAGGCGGGTGCTATGTCTGCCGCCTTCAAATTGGGTAGTTAAAAACTTATCTATAATATCACATACTATTTTTGGGTCTATGGTTTTTGCTCCGAGTATCAAGATATTAGCGTCATTATGAGCTTTAGCATTTTCGGCAGTTAATATATTGTTGCACAAAGCGGCTCTTATTTCCGAGTTACGATTCGCAGCTATAGACATACCAATCCCCGTATCACTAATTAAAATACCGATAGGTGCTGATTTTTCAATAATAATATCTACTACTTTCTTAGCATAATCAGGATAATCAACGGTTTGTGTATTATTTGTTCCGCAGTCATAAATCTTTAGAGATTTCTGCTCTAAATAATTGATAATTTCAGACTTAAGCTCATAACCTGAATGATCACTAGCTATGACAATATTATAAGTTTTCATAGTTAATTTTTTGATGGAAAATAATGATAAAAATTATATACTATGTAAGATTTGTTTTCTAATGTAAATAATAGTTTTGTTAAATATATGAAATATCCTGTTGTACTTAGTATCGTTATATGTTTTTGTTTAGTTGCTTGTGTTGATCAGCCACCGGCTCCAATTGAGTATAAAGTAGGAGATGTTACTGCAAATAATAATTCTACCGCACTAGATTACGATGAGGGTATGATAGTTCAAAGAACTATGGAAGACAATCTCGCGTTGGAAAAAGTTAGCGGTAGACTCGAAGAGCCAAAGGCAAAAATTATAGAAGATGATAATGATGATATTGAGATTCCTATGTCTCGGAATGAAGACGAAGATGAAGAATCGATAGAACAATTAAACTTTGTAAAACCGTTAAATGGGGTAATTATTACCGAGTTTAAAGCCGGTAAAAGTAAAGGGATAGATATTGTAGCTAAAGAATATAGTGAAGTTAAATCGATAGCTGCAGGAACGGTAATATATTCAGGTTATAATAAGCAATTCGGTAATTTAGTAATAGTTAAATTAGATAAAGACGATCTAGAAGTAGCATATGCGAGTTTAGATGATTTATTACTGAAAAAAGGTGATAAAATTGCTAGAAATAGTGTTATCGGACATGTAGAACATAAATTATATTTTGCTATGCGTAAAAATAAAATAGCAGTTGATCCTAATAAGTATATAGAATTTTAAATGGAAGATGTTATTACTCTTACCAAATATGGTGAACCTCAAAATGTTATAGTAAGAAGGAGTAGCAAAGCTAAAAATATAGCCATCCGCATTACGTCTAAAGGTGCAGAGCTTGTATTACCTCTTAAGGTAAAAGCCGAAAAAGGTCATAATTTTTTGTTAAGTCAAGAATATTGGGTTAGGCAAAAATTACGTCGTAATGTAACTGCGATACCAAAAGATGAAGATAAGATTTCTATTTTGGGTAAATCTTATGAAATAATACATATTGATTCGTCTAAAAATCAGATAAAATTAAATGATTCTACGTTAGAAGTGTATTGTTGTAGTCAGGTACTAAAAAAACTTAGTATAGAAGTATTCCTTAAAAAGAAATTATTAGCAGAAATAAAAATAATAGTAGAGAATATATCTAAAAAACATAATTTGACTTATTCCAATATTAGAATAATGGAAAATGTTAGCCGTTGGGGGAGTTGTTGTAGCAAAGGGAATCTTGTTTTTAATTGGCGGGTAGTTTTTGCCCCCTTTGAAGTACTGAAATATTTAGTAGCTCATGAAATGGCACATTTAAAAGCAATGAACCATAGTAAAAATTTTTGGGAGCTAGTTGAGGATATATATCCCGAATACCAACCAGCAAAATTATGGCTAAAAAGAAACGGTAAGAATTTATATAGTTATTTTCCATAACTTTATGTCATTCCCACAAAAGCGGGAATGACATAAAACGAGCCATGCAACAACGCAGTAATGACATCGGAAAGGTTAATTTAAAGAAAAACATAAAGGATAAATAGAATGCATAACACCACAAAAAGAGTAACAGTTCCGGCACTTGAAGAAATCTTATATGAGCCTATAAAAGTGTTAGATTACGGCTTTATTAGAGTGATCGACTATATGGGGGATGATAGTGCTATAGTACAAGCAGCTCGTGTTTCTTACGGTAAGGGTACGAAGCAATTAAACCAAGATAAAGGGCTGATAAACTACTTGCTTCGTCATTATCATACCACTCCTTTTGAGATGTGTGATATCAAGTTCCATATTAAACTACCGATATTTATTGCAAGGCAATGGATTAGGCATAGAACAGCTAGCGTTAACGAATATTCGGCAAGGTATTCTATTTTAGGTAATGAATTTTATCTACCTGAACCGGCAAATATTGCTTCCCAATCTGCTGTAAATAAACAATGTAGGGAAGGGGATAGCTTACCGAAAGAAGTGGCTGAAAAGGTCCTTGCAATTTTAGAGGAAGATGCTAGACAGTGCTACGGGCATTATAAGGAACTGATGAATGCCGATGAAGAGGGTAATATTATAGATGAGAACGCCACAGGGATAGCAAGAGAGCTTGCTCGTATGAATTTAACTTTAAATTATTATACGGAATGGTATTGGAAGATTAATTTACATAATTTACTTCATTTTTTAAGATTACGAGCCGACCCTCACGCTCAATATGAAATTAGAGTTTATGCTGAAAAGATGCTTGAGATAGTCAAAGCTTGGGTTCCTTTTGTTTACGAAGCGTTTGAAGAATATCGTTTGCAGGGAGCAAACATTTCACGTAAAGGTTTGGATGTAATTAAAAGAATGATAAACGGTGAAAAAGTTACCCATGAAACTAGTGATATGACTAAGAGAGAATGGGAAGAACTGATGAAGATTTTTGGGTAATATATGTCATTCCTGCGAAAGCAGGAATGACATACAACAACCATAACGGAATTTGATAAAAAGGAGTATTTTAAGTGAGAAATATTATATATTTTATATTATCACTATTATTTAGCGTTACCAGCTATGCACTTGAAACAATAAACATTGAGCATGGGCGAGCTGACCCAACACCTATAGCGGTCAATAAATTTGATGCCGATAATTCTGCCGCTGATGTATTAGGTCACGATATGGTTAAAGTTATCTCTAATGATTTAAAGCTTTCGGGGTTATTCCGTCCTATTTCTGCTGCCTCTTTTATAGAAGAGAAGACAGGAATAGAATATAAACCGCTTTTTGCTGCATGGCGTCAAATTAATGCTAGTCTTTTAGTAAACGGTGAAGTTAAAAAACTAGAAAGCGGTAAATTTAAAGTTAGCTTTATATTATGGGATACGTTGCTTGAAAAACAGCTCGCCGGTGAAATGCTTGAAGTACCGAAAAATCTATGGAGAAGAGCAGCACATAAAATTGCCGATAAAATTTATGAAAAAATTACCGGTGATGCCGGTTATTTTGACACTAAAATAGTGTATGTATCAGAAAGCAGCTCTTTACCGAAAATAAAAAGAATTGCTTTGATGGATTATGACGGGGCTAATAATAAATACCTTACCAATGGAAAGTCACTAGTCTTAACCCCAAGATTTGCTCGTTCGGCGGATAAGATTTTTTATGTTTCATATGCTACTAAAAGAAGAGTACTTGTTTATGAAAAAGATTTAAAAACAGGCAAAGAAAGTGTAGTAGGTGATTTTCCCGGTATATCTTTTGCTCCTAGATTCTCACCAGACGGTAGAAAAGCTGTAATGTCGATAGCTAAAAACGGCTCGACGCATATTTATGAAATCGACCTTGCTACTAAACGGCTTCATAAATTAACTGACGGATTCGGTATTAATACCTCTCCTAGCTATTCACCGGACGGTAAAAAAATTGTATATAATTCCGATAGAAACGGTGTGCCTCAATTATATATCATGAATTCAGACGGAAGTGACGTTCAGCGTATTAGTTTTGGCAGTGGTTCTTACGCAACTCCTAGCTGGTCGCCTAGAGGAGACTATATAGCATTTACTAAGATTACTAAAGGAGACGGAGGAAAAACTTTTAATATCGGAATTATGAAAGCATGTCCTCAAGATGATGAGAATAGTGAAAGGATAATAACAAGCGGATATTTAGTTGAAAGTCCTTGTTGGTCGCCTAACGGACGAGTTATTATGTTTGCTAAAGGTTGGCCGTCGAGCGCTAAAGCTCCGGGAAAAAACAAAATTTTTGCAATTGATCTAACAGGTCATAATGAAAGAGAAATTATGACACCGGCAGATGCTTCTGATCCAGAATGGTCAGGTGTACTGAACTAATGTCATTTCTACGAAAGTATTGTTGGGTGGATCGTTTTTCCATTGTCATACCGTGACTTAATCGCGGTATCCAGTAAAAATACTATTAGTTGTTTTTGGATCCTGTGGTCAAGCCACGGGATGACAGTCCAATAAGGCTTAAGCTGCTTTTCTACTATGGTTTAAAATAAACTTCTTTATTTTTTCAAAAGCCGTATTTTCTATTTGTCTAATACGTTCCTTAGAAATATTATACTCATTGCTTAGAATATCTAGAGTTTTAGGAGTATCCGTTAATTTACGCTCTGTTAAAATACGCAGTTCCCTGTCGTTTAAAATCTTCATAGCATTTGATAGTAACTGCCTTTTGCTGGTAGAATTTTGCTTATTAATAGCCATAGTTTCAGGAGTAGGGCGTGTTTCCGGTAATAGTTCTATTAATTCTCCGGATTCTGCATCGTCACTATTTATAGAGTTATTTAACGATAAATCAGGACCTGAAATTCTAGTATTCATTTCAGAAACTTCATTAACCGAAACACCTAGCTCATCTGCTATTTGTACAAAATCATCGGTAGTAATAGCCCTTGAGTATAAATTAGTAATTTTATGCTTAACTTTATTAAGACTAAAAAATAATTTTTTTTGTGCGGCCGTTGTTCCCATCTTTACTAATGACCAAGATTTTAATATATATTCTTGTATGGCTGCTTTAATCCACCACATCGCATATGTTGATAGGCGAAAACCAAGTGCGGGGTTGAATTTTTTTACTGCCTGCATTAAACCTATATTACCTTCTGAAACCAATTCGGTCATAGGAAGACCGTAAGTCCTATAGCCGCTTGCAATTTTTGCAACAAGTTTAAGATGGCTTGTTACTAATTTATGTGCAGCTTGTAAATCATTCCCTTCTAAATAGGATTTTGCTAATAACAATTCTTCTTCTTGCGTAAGTGAAGGAATTTTATTGATTTTCTGTAAGTAGCTATAAAATCCTGATTCGCTAGAAATTGCTAATGCATTAATATTATTAGTCATACTAACCTTAAAAACTATTTTTTTTATACTAACACATATATGATCTAAAATAAACTTTTTCTAGAGTATTTTTAAATAAAATCAAATAATGTCTAAAAAATCCAATAAAAATTTAGCTTTTTCCTTGCTGGGATTAATAATTAGTATGGTGTTACTCAGTTTTGCTTCCGTACCTATCTATAATTTATTTTGTAAAGTTACAGGATATGGCGGCACTACTGCAAAAGAAACGGTGAGTGTATATTCTAAGGTAAAAGGTACTAAACCTATAATTATCGAGTTTGATGCTAATGTTGATAAAGATTTACCTTGGCGGTTTATTCCAAGGCAGCAAAGAGTGCAAATTGTTCCGGGGCAGAATACTCTAGTGTTCTATGAAACGGAGAATCTAAGCGATAACGATATAATAGGTACTTCCGTATATAATGTTACTCCAAATAAAGCAGGAAAATATTTCGTAAAAATTCATTGTTTTTGTTTTGAAGAACAATTATTAAAAGCCGGCGAGAGAGTTTTAATGCCGGTTACATTTTATATAGATAAGGATTTTGAGCTTGATCCTGAAATGCAAGACATTAAAGTACTTACTTTATCTTATAGTTTTTTTAAAGTACGAGAGATGTCGTCATTGCGAGGAAATTACGTAAGTAATTGACGAAGCAATCTCAGGAGTTTGTTATTATTTCATGAGATTGCCACGCTCTCTACGTTCGCTCGTAATAACGGCTTTGGAATTATGCAACAACACCGGCTCATTGAATATACTCGATAACCCATTTACGAAGTCTAACAATCGTCGGAGTATTTATAAGAGAGGTAGCAGGTAAAACTTTGCCGTTAGTATTAAAATTAATTATAGGATCTATACCGTATATGCTATACCAAGGTTTTAACGGTGAGCTATTTGAATATTTACGGTGGAACCAAGATAAAGAAGGTGTTGTTTTTTCATATTCTATTACTTTAACCGATTGTGGATTTTTATGATATATAAGGCTCAGTACCGATTGATCGGAATGATGCCATTTATATTCATCGTAATTAGGATGGATATTATAATTTTTACCTGAAAGAATTCTAATATCTTCACAACTTTTTAGCCATTTTTCAATGAAAGAACGAGAAAGCTTGGTATTACGCACAATAATAACGGCACTCCAAATGTGATCGTCATTTCTGCATTCGTCTGTAAGGCAATCCATTAAAGCAAAAGTTTCGCCTTTAACAAAACTACCGTTTTTACGATTGCGATCATGTACCAGTAATATATCATTATCGCCTAAAAGATTTGTTAAATTACTGATATGCTTTTTAATAACAAATGCTGAATCTAAATATACTATAATAGCTCCTTTTGGTGCATTTTTCATTGTTTCAAGTATAATATAAGGCTTCCATAGCCATAACCCCGCTCCTGCAGGTTCATTAAAAATTTCTTGGTTTTTTTCTATAAACGCTTGATTTATGTGCTTTTTCTTATAGTTAAATATGAAGTCTATACCTTTATTAATTGCATAATGAGTGGTTGCATTTTGATTACGATAAACATACTCCAGACCGTCGGCATAAGAAACTAAATAAATTGGTTCTTTTATGGAATTCTGAATAGATAAATCTACTTTTTGTAACGATAAGTCATTAAGAAAACCTTGACGTGCATATTCTAAAATAATCAGTATGAAATAAATTAGAACTAATATAATAACTGTTTTGTATAATATTTTAAATAACATATAATTTTTGCATTATTTGAAGCATTTTGTCATTCCCAGGTGGATTAGTAAAGCGTCATTGCGAGGAAATACGAAGTATTGACGAAGCAATCTCAGGAGTTTGTTATTATTTCATGAGATTGCCACGCAGCCTAGGGCTGCTTGCAATGA
The DNA here is from genome assembly GCF_000166935.1 of Rickettsia sibirica 246. Classification (NCBI taxonomy): domain Bacteria; kingdom Pseudomonadati; phylum Pseudomonadota; class Alphaproteobacteria; order Rickettsiales; family Rickettsiaceae; genus Rickettsia; species Rickettsia sibirica. The sequence continues at coordinate 262,358 of NZ_AABW01000001.1, read as the reverse complement.
CGAAATCGATAATTATTAGACAACGCCAATTATAGCATTTTAATATATTAAAAGATAGTGTTGTAATTTAATTATAAATTTAGTATAATTTGCTGTTTGTTTAAGGTTGGTATGATTAATTTAGGGGATAAGCAGTCTACTATAGTTGTCGCAATGTCAGGCGGGGTTGATAGTTCGGCGGTTGCCGCAATGCTGCATGAACAAGGACATAATGTTATAGGTATTACCTTGCAGCTATATGATCACGGTATGGCAGTAGGGAAGAAAAATGCCTGTTGTGCCGGTCAGGATATTTACGATGCTAAAATGGTAGCAAATAAGCTAGGTATTCCCCATTACGTACTTGATTATGAGAGCAAATTTAAAGAGTCGGTAATAGATAATTTCGTCGATAGCTATTTACAAGGTGAAACACCGCTTCCATGTGTGCAATGTAATAAATCGGTAAAGTTCAGGGATCTAATTAAAACGGCTAGAGAGCTTGGAGCAGATAAGCTTGCTACCGGTCATTACGTACGAAAAATAAACGGTGATAACGGAGCGGAATTACATACAGGGCTTGATCCAGCAAAAGATCAAAGTTATTTTTTATTTACGACAACTAAAGAGCAATTAGAATATTTACGTTTCCCTCTCGGAGGGTTTACTAAGGATGAAACACGAAAGCTTGCTAGTAAATTTGGGCTTGAGGTAGCGGATAAGCCCGACAGCCAAGATATTTGTTTCATACCTGACGGAAATTATAAGAGCGTAATAAATAAAATACGTCCAAATAGCAGTGAAAGCGGTAAAATTATTCATGTAAACGGGTTTGAGCTAGGAGAGCATAGCGGTATAATTAACTACACCATAGGGCAACGTCGTGGTCTTGGTATAGCTTATAATGAGCCTTTATATGTAGTAAAGATTGATCCTAAGGACAATATAGTATATGTAGGACCGGAGTCCGCATTAAACGTGCAGGAATTTATCATTAGAGATGTGAATTGGCTTGCAGATGAGATTAAAGATAACGAAAAGTTAGAAGTAGCAGTTAAAATTCGCTCGACAAGACCGCCGCGTCTAGCCGAAATAAGTAAACTCGGTGATGATAAAATGAAAGTAAAATTTTTATGCGAAGAAAAAGCCGTTGCCCCTGGGCAAGCATGCGTTATTTATGCCGGTGAAAGAGTACTTGGCGGCGGATGGATTACTAGAGAGATAAGGTAATTGTGTCATTGCGAGGAGCGAAGCGACTTGGCAATCTAGTTAGACCTCCTGAGATTGCCACGCTCCTTTTAGTCGCTCGCAATGAGACACAATTCACAAAAAAATAAGCTCACTAAAATAGGAGAAACTAATGAGTTTTTTAAGGAAGAAAAGTTTTGAATCAGTAAAAGAGATAGGCAGTTCAAGCGGTCTTAGCAAGACACTTGGAGCATTCGATTTAATATTACTGGGTCTTGGTGCGATGATCGGCACAGGCGTATTCGTCGTTACCGGTATAATTGCTGCTAAATATTCAGGACCTGCAGTAATGTTATCTTATGCGATTGCAGGTATTACCTGTATCTTTGTAGCGCTTGTTTATACTGAACTTGCTGCAATGCTTCCGACATCAGGAAGTATTTACACTTATTCCTATGTAGCATTTGGCGAAGTATTTGCTTGGATGATCGGTAGTGTTATAATATTAGAACTTGGTGTTGCTGCAGGAATAGTAGCTGCAGGCTGGTCGGGCTACGTACAAGGAATACTAGCAGCAGGTGGAATCAATTTACCGAAAGAATTAACTACTGTACCGACAAACGGCGGTATAATAAATTTACCGGCATTTTTAATCTCGGGATTTATTGGATTTATTTTATATTTAGGTACTAAAGATAGTAAGAGACTAAATGCAATTTTAGTTTTCATAAAAATGACTGCAATATTTGTATTTATACTCGCTGCTGCCCCTCATTTTGATGCTACTAACTGGAGTAATTTTATGCCTTTCGGTTTTAGTAATGTTTTAGTAGGTGCGTCTATTTTATTCTTAGCTTTTACGGGTTTTGGAACGATTGCAACCGCAGCTGAGGAGTGTAAAAACCCAAAACGCGATATAATGATCGGTATTATTGGCTCACTTGTTCTAACTACTATAGTTTATGTAACAATGGCAGGGCTTGTTACCGGTATTGCACCTTTTGATCAGTTAAATAACGATCAACCGCTTGCTTATGCTTTAACTATCAATAATAGCAAGATCGGCTCTGCTATTGTTGCAACCGGAGCAGTTTGCGGTATGATGACGGTGTTGATGATGAATATTTACGGTACTTCTCGTATTTTTTATGCTATTGCACGTGACGGTTTACTACCGAAAAGTTTTGCAAAGCTGCACCCCAAATATGATAGTCCGTATATTACGATTATAATATTTGCTTCTTTAGCCGCTATCCTTGGAGGATTTTGTTCTACGGAATTATTAACGCAATTAACTTCAATGGGAGCTCTTATTGATTATATAACCGTTACAATAATAGTGGTATTATTTAGGGTCACGCTACCTGATGCTCAAAGACCTTTTAGATGTCCTTTAGTATTTATTATCGTACCGTTTATTTTAATTGCTTGTGCATATTTACTATTTATTCAAATATATGACGGTGAATTTAATCTATTAACCGCAGGTCGTGCATTAATATATTGGTTTATTACAATATTTGTTTTATATATTATAAGATCGTTTTTTATGCAAAAAGAGCAGAATTAAGAGGGGGATATCCGTCATTGCGAGCGAACGTAGAGAGCATGGCAATCTCATGAAGTAGTACAAAGTTCCTGAGATTGCCAAGTCAAGGCTTTGCCTCTCCTCGCAATGACGAGTTAGTAGTATCCACGCAACAAAACAAAATTAACCAAATGACTGAAAAGCTGCAACCACTCCGAGGAATGAAAGATCTCTTGCCGGATGATTATAAAGTTCACGACTATATAATTAACAAAGCAAGAGATGTTGGAGTATTGTACGGCTATAAACAAATGAGTACTCCTATTGTGGAGTATACTAAAGTCTTTAACCGTTCGATGGGTGAAAGCTCTGACGTAATCAGTAAAGAAATCTATAGTTTTTTAGATAAAAGCAATGATTTCGTAGCATTACGACCTGAATTTACAGCATGTATTATAAGAAGCCTCATCTCAAACAGATTACAACATAAATTACCATTAAAGTTTTTCTCTACCGGTCCTGTTTTTCGTTATGATAGACCGCAAGCAGGGCGTCAAAGACAATTTCACCAACTAAATTATGAGTATATCGGTGCTAAAGGAGCAATTACTGATGCTGATACTTTGAAGTTAGCCGTTGATATATTAAAAGCACTCGAAATAGAGCAGGATACTACCTTAGAGCTTAACTCTCTTGGATGTAATGAATCAAGAAGCGTTTATCAGCAAAAATTAGTAGAATATCTAAATGATTTTAAAGATCAATTATCAGAAGAAAGCAAAATAAGGTTATCCAAAAATCCAATGCGGATACTTGATTCTAAAAGTGAGACTGATCAGAAAATAATAGCAAACGCACCGGTTTTATCTGAATATTACACTGATGAATCCAAAGAATATTTTGAGGAGTTAATACAGTATCTAGATATTTTAGGTGTGAAATATAGCATAAATCCACGCTTGGTTAGAGGGCTTGATTATTATTGCCATACTGCTTTTGAATTCACTACAAAAAAGTTAGGGAGCCAATCTACTATTCTAGCTGGTGGACGTTATGACGGGCTGGCTAAAATCATGGGTAATAACGATGATGTGCCGGCTATCGGTTTTGCTGCCGGTATTGAGCGAATTGCTTTAATGCGGGAATATAATATATCTGAAGTTAAGCCGGTATTTGTATTACCTATAGGCAAAAATAATATTTGCTATGCTTTAGAAATTGTAGATAAATTGCGAACAGAAAATATTGCTATTATCATAGAATCTCTAGGTAAAATAGCTAAAAGAATGCAACGCATTTTTAATGAAAATGCTCAATTTATTATTTTTATAGGTGACGAAGAGCAGGCAAATAATAACTTAAAAATTAAAGACTTAAAAAAAGCAGAAGAATATATAGTAGATTTTGCAAAAGCTCTTGAGCTATTGAAGAAATAAGATTTTTTATTGTTATACCGTGAACCTTCCATGGTATCCATCAAAACTAACTTTAAGTAATAAGCATTTATGACTCTTGCCACAAGCTCGGCATTGCCCGCATGGCTCTTATGTTATGCCTGCATAGGTCTTGTTGTGTGGATACTGAAGGTCGTCATTGCAAGGAAAAACTGTAAGTTTTGACGAAGCAATCCAGTAAAAATTCTGATTTACAGAATTTTTTTATTATTGTTTTGGACTGTCACGCAGTCTACGACTGCTCGCAATGACAGGGCGGTATCTATGCAACAACGCCTTCGCTGGAATGACATAAAACGAGCCATGCAACAAGATCTGCAGTTGTTCACAATGGCGATTAGGTGTCTATACAATAACACCATTTAACCACGACATCTAAAAATATGATTATTATAAACGATTTAGCCATGAGTTATGGTACAAGAAATACTATTTACCGATGTAAATTTGCATATTAAAAACAATAAACGATATGGTGTAGTAGGTGCCAACGGAGCAGGTCAAACAACTTTTTTCAAAGTCTTAACTAAGGAAGAAGAGCCAGCTTTCGGTGAGATTAACATACCAAAAAACTCCAAAATAGGTTGTTTAAAACAAGATCAGTTTCTTTAATGACGGTTATACTGCTGAAATTTTTGCAGCTAGCTTGCTTGTAGGTCTTGGAATAGCCGAAAAATACCATTATGAGCCGCTTTCTGCGTTGTCAGAAGGTTATAAACTTTCGTGTATTACTCGTACAAAGTCTATTTAATAATCCCGATATTTTACTACTCGACGAACCGACAAACCATCTTGATATAGAGTCAAGAGAAGCTCTTAAAAAATCGCTAATTGATTTTGATGGTACGGTAATATTAGTAACGTACGATCGGAATTATTGCTCTTTCCCATAGGAAAAAGATTGTTGATTTTAAAGGTAAATTAAAATCAACAATCTTTATGATGATTATATTGAGAAATACGGCAACGTAAGTTTTAGGTATTGTTCATGCAATATAGATATCGTCATTGCGAGGAGGCGTTGTTGCGTGGATACCGAGTCGTCATTGCGAGCAGCCATAGGCTGCGTAGCAATCTCGTCAAATATCCTGAGATTGCTTTGTCAATTGCTATGCAATTTCCTCGCAATGACAATAAAAATCGAGTCATACAACAAAGCAGAATCTTAAAGTTAATCACTCCACATTATAAAACTCCAAATGATGACCGCTAATAAACTTTTTTATTTCAGCATGGTTACCATACTCATCAACATTTAATAATAACCCTTGTTCATTAAAATATAATATATTCGTAAATAATCAGTCATCACAGTCCCACTTAGCTTTAAAAGCATTTTCTTTAATAAGTTTAACTCCGGTTACTCCGTGTTTGTGATATATTATTCCTTTTTTTAAAGCAGAAACAAAAGAGGTAACTTTACTTTTATCAAAGGTGTTATAGATTTTTTTAGACATTGTACCGTAACAATCAAATCCTCTATATTTGCCAAGAAATTTATCCGTACCTTTTGTTACTTCCTGATTATCAATTTTAACTTTATCATAATAATAAGGTGATTCAGATTCACGATATATAGTTGTGCCGTCATCCATATAGTAAATAGAATAAGATGGAAGGCCATAAGGTCTAAAAAAAGTGTCTTCACTTATAACTTTAGGAGCTTTATCGGATTTTTGTATATTTTCTGATTTCAGCATATTAATTTTATTAATAAATGATTGTTTTATTAATATATAATTTATATTATCACAAGAATAATTATAATAGCTATCTACAGAACCTAGAAATTCAGATTTATCAATTGCAGTATTATATTCATAAGGATATTCTAAATATTTTTGCAATTTTAAAGTATTTTTTTGAAACAATGGGTAATTATTTGATTGTTCGTGCTTTGATAAATTGAAATATTTTCTCGCCAAGAATTTCTTATCTTGAACATTATTAAAAGCTTTGATTTTTGAATATCTGTCTTGTTGTTTTTCTTGTAAAAAATAATCTTCATAGTCCTTATAATTCTTTGGAAGATTTAATATAAATCTAGCATATTATTCTAACTGAAAGTTAGTTAACCAAGTAAATATAGAATATAAATTTGCTCTATAGTCCGAAGAAAAAATAACAGCAACTTCTGATTGCTTTATCTCTTCTCTTTGCTCTCTCAACAACGTTATTAGATAATATAAATAACTCTTTATTAAAATGTTTTTTATTTTCGTGAGTTTGAATGATTATATCATCACACAGCTCAGTTTCTAATTCATCTGAGGTAAATAATTGTTTGTATTTTGTATTTATTAAGCCATGGAACAACAGCTATAGATTCAAGTTTTTTTTAATATTGAATTAATTTTATGTGCAACTTTAGATTAAATTTAAGAGCGGCATTTTATATGAAAAATTGACATGAGTCAAGAGATATTAAATTAATGGTTTAAAAATATGTGTCACCTCGTGATTTATTCACAGAATCCAGTTAAAAATACTAATATTATTAGTATTTTTAGTTATTTTCTGGATACTGTGGTCAAGCCACGGTATGACACTGAAGTGTTTTGCAAAAGCCATACTAAATTGATGACTAAAATTTTTCACATAACCTAATGACAAAAATAAAATATGAATATATTATTTAATTTTAGAATAATTTAAATAATATATATTCAATGAGTGCAGATACTAATATTAGTGATGGTTTAGAAGTCATTACGCAAGATCATTTATCGATTTTTTCTTTAATAAGCTCCTCCGACATTATCGGTAAGTCAGTTATGCTGATGTTGCTTATTGCCTCTATTTGGTCATGGGCTATTATTTTGGATAAAATATTTAAGCTAGTGCAAGTGCAGAAAAGCATGCGGGCATTTGAAAATGTGTTTTGGTCCGGTGGAGTATTAGAACAATTATATGAAAGCATAAAGAGGTCGGTTAATAATCCGCTAGCTTTAATTTTTGTCTCAGCTATGGATGAGTGTAAAAGCTTAAGCACTAAAGGGCTTTCTGAAGGCTTAAAAAACAACCATAAAGAGCGTATAACGGGTGCAATGTACTTAGCTCAAAATAGGGAAGTCGAAAAGCTCGAGAAAAATTTAAGCTTCTTGGCAACTGTTGGATCAAGTGCTCCTTTCGTAGGTTTATTCGGTACCGTTTGGGGGATTATGCATAGCTTCCAATCGATTGCTACTTCAAAAAATACTTCTCTTGCCGTAGTAGCTCCCGGAATTGCTGAGGCGTTACTTGCAACTGCGATAGGCTTATTTGCAGCTATTCCGGCAGTAATTTTTTATAATTATCTGATTTCCCGTATTACTCTTATCAATAATAAGATTGAAGATTTTATTAGTGAGTTAAACTCTATACTTTCTAAGGCAATTGATCAGGAGAAAATGTAATGGCTATAAAGCTTGCCGGAAGTAATAGAAAAAGTAAAAGAGCGGTAGTTAGCGAAATTAACGTTACGCCGCTTGTTGACGTGATGCTTGTGCTATTAATTATTTTTATGATTACTTCTCCAATGCTTGTGTCAGGGGTAAACGTGGATTTGCCTGAGACAAATTCAAGCCCGATTTCAGGTCAGGATGAGCCTTTGGTTGTTACGATCAATAATAAAGGCAAAATTTTCTTACTTGAAATTCCAATAGAAAGAATGCATTTAACCGACAAGCTTGCAAATATCACTAAAGAAAAAAAGGATGCTAGAATTTTTGTAAGAGGCGATAGAAATGTTTCTTATGGGCAGGTAGTAGAGATAGTTGCCGAAATTCATGCTGCCGGCTTTTCTCGTGTAGCTCTTATTTCAAATATTAAAAATAATGAAAAGTAATCAAAATAAGGATAATTTTACGGTTTTCCTTAGCTTCTCTATTGTTCTGCACTTACTTCTTTTATATTTTTTTCTATTCGGTATGCCGTCACTTTTTGAAAAATTACCGGAAGAGCAAACTATAACTTTTGAAATGTTACCTGTTAGCGATAAATCAAATATTATCACTCAGACAAAGCAAAAAGAAGCCCCTATAGAAAACGAAGACGCTAAAAAATCTGAGCAGAGTAAGCCAAAAGAAGAAAAAGCAAAAGAGCCTGAGGCTAAAACAATGGAAGCAAAGCCTAAAATAGAAGAGAAAAAACCTATAGAAGAACCAAAGTCTGAAGAAGCAAAAGAAGCGTTACCTGAGAAGAAAGAAGAAGTAAAGGAAGAAAAACCTAAAGAAGAAGAAAAAAAACAAGCAGAAGAAAAGAAGAAGCCCGAAGAAAAGAAAGAGGAAACGAAACCGGCTGAGAAACCTAAAGATGTGAAGAAAAAAGAGCCTAAAACCGATGAGCTTGATTCTTTGCTGAAGCATTTAGAGCAATCTTCAGAAGGGGATAATGTAAAATCCAATAAGCATCAAAGGTCAAAAAAAGCTGATAATGCACAAGAAGCTAAAGGGGTTTATACGGATGGGCTGTCTCTTTCCGATAGTGAAACATCTTTGATAAAAAGACAGATTGAAAGACATTGGAGTAATGTACCGGCAGGAGTTAGAGGTAATAATAAGGTAAAAGTCATTATTAGTATTACGCTAGATAAAGCAGGTAATGTTGAGCAGGCAAAGGTTAACAAAAAAATCTGTCCTAATATTCCGGCTAGTGTTTGTGAAGCTTTGGCAGATAATGCAATTAGAGCGGTATGGCAAGCAAGCCCTATCGAAAACCTTGACTCTGCACGCTTTAACCATTGGAAAGAGATTAATTTTAGCTTTGATCCAAGTAAATTGTAGGTTGGGCATTGCCTGCGTGGATACCACCCCGTCATTACGAGCAGTCGTAGACTGCATGGCAATCTTATGAAATAATAACAAACTCCTGAGATTGCTTCATCAATTATTTCATAATTTCCTCGCAATGACTATTTTCGAGCCACGTAGGCAAGCCTTTCGCAGGAATGACATTAAGAACCATGCAATAATTAAAAAATATTATTCATCATGTTCGTGGTGATCACCGATTAATTCAAGCCCCATATCTTTTGGCTCATTATTGAAACAACAGTAGCAGCAATAACCAAACAAGAATAATAAGGTTGCTTCCATTAAAAGTAGGGTCAAAGCAGCATTACTAGAGCTTGCTAACTCATATTCTGAAGGTAATAAATCTGTAGGGATGTCTTTGTTCATAAAACTTAGTTATTATGTTTACTATTTGTAAATAAAAAAACTCTATAACTTTGTCTATTAAAATTACATTTATTTCACAAAGTTTTAAGAGCAGGATAAGTAAATAATAATACATGGCATAAATTTAGACCGAAATGAACTATCACAGAGCATAAATATTTTGCCTGTTTTATAATATGCATAACCATAGAAAAAACCGTATATAGTGCTTAAAGCTATATATTCTGCCTTGAAAATATGTAATCCCAAATATTAAAGATGCTATAATAACAGCTAAAATCTGCTGTTCTGGTAAAAGATTTTGTAATGTTCTTTTTAAAAAACCCTCGAAAGAATACTTCCTAAGCCATACAGACGAAAAAGAAATATTGTTGTAATGAGAAAAATGTAGGTGATAGTTAAGAATGACATATAAACCTTTGTAAAAAACTATTTTTAATATATAGTTATTTTTTAGCATTAAAAATAGAAAATTTATTAAATATAGAGATTTTTAATAAATAATAATTGGATTTTAAAAAGAAAATATAAAAGATAATCATCAAAAAAAACAATAAAATAATATATATATTATATATATGGGACGATTGTATGAAAGATATAGAATATTGGGAAAAAAATTTTGAAAGCTGTAAATATTCAGATCAATTAATCGAAAGGCTTTTATTTTTAAATACCCAAGTCAAACAACCTATCGATATTAGAGAAGTTCAAAAAGGTATTTATTATGCTCGTAAATATCATGGTGAGCAAATGCGTCAATCAGGTGACCCTTATTATTCTCATCCAATCGCAGTAACGATTATGGTAGCGGAATTTGTAGCAAAAGAAGTGCCTAAACTCTTTACTTTTAGAATGCTACAAGCTGCATTACTTCATGACACTATTGAAGATACTGAACTTACTGAAGAAATAATTAGCAATATTTTTGATGAAGAAGTAGCAAGGCATGTAGCAGGTCTAACTAGAATTAAACCTTGGGGCAAAATAAGTAGCGAGAAAAGTCTTATTTTATTAATTAAACAAAAAAGATATGATACTGCTCTTATAAAACTTTTTGATAGAATACATAATTTACAAACTTTGGAAGCAAAATCGCCTGAAAAAGCTCATAAAATAATTAAAGAGACATTAAAAAGCTTTTTAGTGTTAAGTGAAATACTTGAAATACCTTCAGTTTCAGAGCTTATATATGCTGAATGTTATAAAAATAATTTAAAATTTAATATAAATTCTACTTTTAATAAAATTATAAATTTCGATTCGTTTCCATTTTCTCAAAATAAGTTACTCCCATAAAAAAAGTTATACCTACCGGAATGAAAATTAAAAATAATCCCCAATATCCTAGATAATTGGTAATATAAACTAAACCAAATGACGTTATAATATAAGTAAATAATTTTGCTATTGCACTTAGCATACTAGTATATGTAAATCTCTTAAAAACCGGAAAATATTTATAAAATATAGGAGCTGCTGGTATGTGATCAAATACGAATAATGCAGCTAAACATTGAAAAATAAAAATATATAAAGGAGTAGGGTTATAATTTAACATTATAGGAAAAAAAATGAGAGAGGTAAAAAATAGATATAATTTTACCTTTAGGATTTTTAAAGGATGGATTTTATAGCTAATAAATGCAAGACCGATAATACCGAGTAAATCTATTATAGATACCCAAAAATTTTGATTTATAATTTGATTTGGAGTAAATCCACATTCTCTTTTTAATATATCACCGCAATATATATATACGAAATAAAAACACGGTGGTCTAGCACACTGGATAAAGAAATACCAAATAGAAGTGGTGTTTGGAACTTTTTGATCTAGAATATCTTTGTCAATTTCTTCAAGCATAATATTATTTTCTTGAAGTCTTAGTTTTAATTGGTTTCTTTTATTTGAAAATGCCTCTGCTTCTTTTAAACTAGTCCTTGCAATAGTACCTACAAAAGCGATAGTTGCACCAACGAAAAAGGCTATACGCCAACTTGACTCATGGTGATAAATATTTTGATTAGTAAAAATTGATGCAATACCTAGTGCTACCGTAGTGCCTACGGCAGAAAATACGGTTATAATTGTTACTAATGGATATTGTATAGGAGGAGATGAATTTTCGGTTAAGTACAGCTCTGCACCTCGTGCTTCTGCAGTTGCTGACATACCTTGAATTATACGACATATAGTAAGAACCCAAGAGGCTGTTATACCTATCTGTGCATATGTTGGCATGCTGCCTATAATCACACAAGTAATAGCCATTAATAGGGTAGTTAAAACAACTACAATCTTACGTCCAAAATGATCGCCTATATACCCAAATATTAATGCTCCTATAGGTCTTAGCAAATAGGTAGAACAGAAAGAAAAGGCAGTAAGCAACGAAAAAGTGAAAGGATCATATTCCGGAAAAAATAAATTATTTAAAAGCACCGCCATATGTACATAAAGCATAAGGTCAAAATACTCTAGAAATGTACCTATAGAAAGTAATCCGACTGCTTGTTTTTGTTCTGTATTTAAACTTCTTTGTTCTTTTTCGTAGCCTAACATAACCTTTGTATATTAATTAGATTACAAAATAAGCTATACTGCTTTTGATTCAAAGTCAATAAAGGATTAAGAATTTTTAATAAATATTTACAATATTTAGGTTTCGTAAAGTTATCTAACTTAAAATTTTCAAATTATCTATTTTTCTCTGAAAGCTTTAAATGCAGTATCAGTAACGGGATCAAGTAAATATCTAAGTAGTGTTCTAGTACCTGTTACGATTTGTACCTCAGCTTGCATACCGGGGTGTAATTCAAGATTTTTAACTTTAGCAACTTTGTTAAATTCATCCATATCGATTTCAACTCTTGCAACATAATAATTATCTTGTTGTTGTCCCGGATACTGTCTTTCATCTTGTACGATATCGGGAGATATGCTTACTACTTTACCGGTAAATGTTGGAGTTGTTCTTGATTTAAATGCACTGAAACGTATTTTTGCAACTAATCCCTCATGTACTGAGTCAATGTTTTTTTGAGATACCTTTGCTTCTATTATTAATGGGTCATTAGTTGGCGAAATTTCCATAATAGGTTGTCCGTGACTTATAACACCGCCTATTGTATGATATTTTAAACTATTAACTATACCGTCAACAGGTGATCTGATTATCACACGATTAAGCGAATCCGTTAGGGCATTATATTTTTCTTTAAGAGATGCGGTTTGTACTTGAGCTTCACGAAGCTCTGTTAAAGTCCGTTCAGTGTATTTATTTTGTTGATTTATAATTTTAATTTGAGTTTCGGTAATAGCATGGCGTATTCCTGCTATTTCGGCTTCAGTTGTTGCAACATCGCTTTTTGAAGCTGCAACTTTTGCCTCTTGGTCTAATAAGGCTGCTTTTTGTACAAAGCCTTTTTCTTTTAACGTTCTTAAAGCTTTTAAACGGTCTTGATAAACTTCCGCAGTTTTGGAGGCGGCAACTTTTTTTGCTTCTAAACCTTCAATTTTTTTCTCAAGTTGAGCAATATTTTGATGTAATGCATCTTTCTCTGAGTTATATACTTCTTTTCTAGATCTAAATAAATTTTCCTGCGTATGAATTATTTTAGCTACTTCCGGTAAATTGATATCCTGCATTAGAAAATCAGAGAATTCGATTTGTTCTAAATTATCACGTTCGGCAATTAAACGATTTTCAGTTGCTAAAAAATTACGGTACTGACCAAGAATATTGTCATGTTCGCTTTTTATTCTAGTTTCTTCAAGCTCTATTAATTTATCGCCTTCTTTGACTTTATCACCTTGCTTCACATAAATAGCATTGATTATTCCGCCTTCATGATGTTGAATCGTTTTTTTATTTGTGCTTGGCATTACGATACCGACAGCTACAGCACCACTATCAAGTGGAGCAAGAGCCGACCATAATCCACCTATTAATACTAAAAAGATCATAACATAAATACCGAAAAGTATAGGTGATCTTGCAGCTTGGGCTACGTTATTACGATCTTTATCGGTTTTCTTGGTAATAAAATTAACAAACCTATCAAGTTTTACTAATAAGAATTCTATAGCATGAGAGGTTTTCTTTAATGTAGTATTTATTAAAGCTTTACGTTTAGAACTTTGACCTTTAAGATTTAACGCATCTTCTCTTAAGGACAATAATTGTTTTAATTGTTCCGGAGTAATTTGAGGTTTATTGTGTTTTAAGTCCTGCATAATATTTAATCATTATTATATTTAGTCAGTATTGTTTGTATTTTGCGTCATTGCGAGGACATGATGTAGTAATTGACGAAGCAATCTCGATAGAATTCATGAGATTGCCACGCTCACTAAAGTTCCCTCACAATGATGATTTGGAAGCCATGCAACAATGCCAACCAAGTCACGATATGACACTTTAGTTATTAATATGAATTGTACCGCTTTTTAAAGTTTTAAAGTGTTTTTGAATCTCTTCTTCCGTTCCGTAAACTGCAACGGCTCCATCCTGTAATATTAGAATTTTATCAACAACAGATAATACGGATGGTCTATGTGAAATTACAAGAACTGCTATTCCTTTAAGTTTTGCTTGTTTTAAGGCACTTGCAAGGGCAACTTCACCTGCCTCATCTAAATTAGCATTAGGCTCATCTAAAATGATGAGTTTTGGATTACCGTAAAAAGCTCTAGCAAGCCCGATACGCTGTCTTTGACCACCTGATAGATTAGAGCCTGCAGGACCGATATCAGAATCATAACCGTCAGGGAATCTTAATATCATTTCATGAGCTCCGGCTATTTTAGCTGCTTCAATAACTTTTTGCGGATCGGCATCTTCTTCCATTCTAGCTATATTTTGTTTAATACTACCGTTAAAAAGTTCTATTCCTTGAGGAAGATAGCCGACATGTCTACCGAAATCTTCTCTATTCCAACGATAAATTTCAGCACTATCTAAACGTACGGAACCTGATGATTCTTTCCATACCCCGACTATGATTTTAGCTAAAGTTGATTTTCCTGTAGCCGAAGGACCGATAATTGCTAAAACTTCGCCCGGTTGTACTGCAAAACTAACGCCTTTTAAGATATATTTCGGTACGGGAGGTTGCGGTAAATATTGCGGTATAGGGTGAGCATAATAAATATTTTCAACAGTAAGATGACCATCAACGTTTGGAATTGGCATCGTTTCGTCTCTAGAAGAATAAGTGTTAAATAAATTATTAATGTTTTTGTATGATTTAATAGCACCGCTCATACTTTTCCATAAATCAATAGCATTATCGAAAGGAGCAAGAGCTCTACCGACTATGATAGAACTCATAATCATATTACCGGGAGTCATATCTGCACTGTGAGATTTTACAACAATGTAAGCACCGACTCCGGTAACAGCCATTTGCATTATATTACGGATAAACCTTGAAAAGTTAGAAATAACACCGTTACGATAGCTAGCAACCGATTGCTTATCAAGTGCTAATATGTTAAATTTATGCCAATTTTTTGTAACATTCTTCATCATTCCCATTGCTTCAATTGCTTCTGCATTTCTGTTTGCAATATCGGCTTGTGTCATACCTTTTATCGAAAATTCGGTAGCTTCACCAAGTGTTTTATTAGTAGCTGCAGCGTTAAAGAAAGCGGTTGAAACTATTATAATTGCACCAAAAACGGTAATAAGACCGATATATGGATGAATTGAAAAAATAACCGCAATATAGATAAGGCTCCAAGGGGCATCGAATAAAGTATTAATTCCGGTACTTGTTAGGAATGTTTTGACGGCTTGAAAATCACGTAATAATTGGCTAGAACCCATATTTGCTCGTGTTGCAGCTGCAGAAATTGAAGAAGCAAAAATTACGGGAGCTACTGTTCTATCAAGCCATTCTCCTACCTTTATAAGTGTAAAAGAACGAGCAATTTGTAATAATCCGTAAACAAAATAAATATATGCGATTATTATTGATAAAAATAATAATGTTTGTAGATTACCGCTTCCAAGGACTCTATCAAGAACTTGTAGTGAGTAAAGAGGAGTAATTAACATTAGTAAGTTGATTACAAAAGCAAACCAAAAGACTATCCAAAAAGCTGTTCTACATTCGCCTAATGCTATTACTAGTGGGTTTTTTTTATTTAGATTATTATTTTTATTATCCATATTAGTTATATTATAAATAATTATTAATTAATTCTTCAGCAATTTGAACACTGTTTAAAGCTGCTCCTTTACGTAAGTTATCACATGTGATCCATAGATTTATCGTATTATCTCTACTTACGTCATTTCTAATTCGGGAGACATATACGGCATCTTCGCCTACCACTTCAACGGGTGAGATATACGCAAGGTAATTATTATTAGAAATTGTAACAATTCCATCGGCATCTTGTAATATTTCTTCGACTTCTTTGGCATCAATTTTGTCGTTAAATTCTATGTTAACCGATATAGAATGACCGATAAATACTGGTACTCTAACAGAAGTAACGCTAGCTTTAAAGTGATTACCTATAATTTTGTTTAGTTCAGAAGCAATTTTTGCTTCTTCACTTGTATAGCCATCTTTATTTAAATCACCTATATGAGGAAAAAGATTAAATGCAATCTGTTTTGGAAATTTCTTAGGATCATTCTCTCCAAAAACATATTTAGATTTTGTTTGGTCGTAGAGTTCGTCCATTCCTGCTTTACCTGCTCCTGATACTGATTGATAAGTAGATATCACTACTCTTTTAATCTTTATTTCATTATCTAGCGGTTTTAATGCTACTGCAAGCGGAATGACGATACAGTTAGGGTTAGCTATGATATTTTTAGTATTAAACTCTTTAAGTGTTGATAAATTAACCTCAGGTACAATTAACGGCACTTGATTATCAACTCTAAAAAGTGAGGATTTGTCGATAACTACACAATTACTAGCAGTAGCTTTTGGTATAAATTCTTTTGACACTTCTGAACCTGCACAAAAAAAAGCAATATCGATATCGTCAAAATGTAAACTTTTTAAACTATTAATTTGTAGTATTTTTTCTCCAAAGCTTACTTCCCGCCCTAGAGAGCTATCTGAAGCTATAGCATAAACTTTATTAATGGGGAAATTACGCTCAGCTAGAATATTTAGAGTTTCACGCCCTACATTTCCTGTAGCTCCGATTACTGCAATATTGTATTTTTTAGTCATTATTTATTAATCCGATGAGTTTTTCACCTCCGATAATATGGAAATGGAAATGAAAAATAGTTTGTCCTGATTTCTCGCCTTTATTAGTTATTAAACGATAACCGTCTTTATCTAAACCCGCTTCATTTGCTATATCAGAAAGTTTAGCAAAAAAATGTTTTATTTCGTCTATAGAAGCTTTAGAGATGAAATCGGCATAATCTATATATTCGTTTTTAGGTATAACGATAATATGTACAGGTGCTACGGGTGCTATATCTTTGAATGCTAAAATTTGTTCGTCTTCATAAATTATTTCTGCCGGAAGATTTTTACCTATGATTTTTGCAAAAACATTTTCTTTGTTATACATCATTTTATTCCTGTTAAAAGCTTTATTGTATGGCTTAATTTTCCGTCATTGCGAGTAAAAAATGTAAGTTTTGACGAAGCAATCCAGTAAGAAATGCTAATTTTAGCATTTCTTTAATTTTTTTCTGGATTGCCGTGCAGTCTACGACTGCTCGCAATGACGATTTAATATTTATGAAACCACGTTGCTGTTAAACAAGCATACTACGTTTTAGAAATTTTAATTCAGCTTCAATTCTAGAGTTGGCAATTATTATATCTTCTAGTCGGTAATTATTTCTTTTTAAATAATTTTCTCTAATATCTGAAGCAAAAAAGCCGAAGCCTAATATTAAGACTATCTTAAATATAAACTTTAACTCTTCGATATTAATCGCCGTAACGATTATATTCGCTATTACGGCAATAGCAACAATTAACCACATTTTATGGTATAATGCCCAAAATATACTTAAAAGAGCCGCTATCCATGAAAAGCCTTCTGCAATAACAATAAAATTATTATTTTTTTGTGTGGAGTTAATATATATTGCGTATATATTCATTATTTAAGTTTAAGCCTTGAAAATTCAAGGGACAATAATTAATTAAATTGGATTAGTCAAGTATACTCAAGTATACTCTGGATTAGTCAAGTATACTCGTTTAATTTGGAAAATTGGCTACGTCGTTTTGGTAAGTCCTCGGATGCTCACGTATTAATATACGCTCCGCTCCTCGGCTTACAGACTCCTTGCTCTTTTCCAAATTAAACTTCGTCTATTCGTCTACTTAACAGTAATTCTAATAGTACTTAATTAACAACTTAATATCAATAAATTTTATATTATGTCAGATAATTTATCCTTACACGGTACAACAATACTTTGTTTAAAAAAGAACGAAGAAATAATTATAGCAGCAGATGGACAAGTCTCGCATGGTAATACCGTACTAAAATCTACAGCACGAAAACTTCGGACTATAGCAAATAATAAAATTATTGCCGGTTTTGCGGGTTCTACGGCTGACGGTCTTGCGTTATTTGAAAAGCTTGCAGTAAAGATAGAGCAACATAAGCATAATTTACTTAGAAGTGCAGTTGAGCTTGCAAAAGATTGGCGTAGCGATAAATATTTGAGACGTTTGGAAGCAATGATGATTGTTGCTGATCGTAGTCATATATTAATTTTAACCGGTAACGGTGATGTTGTAGAGCCTGAAAATAATGTTGCAGCAATAGGTTCAGGCGGTTTATTTGCGCTATCTGCCGCTCGCGCTCTAATGTCTTACGAGAATAATTTAACTGCTGAAGAAATTGCTTTAAAATCTATGAATATAGCTGCAGATTTGTGTGTATTTTCTAATCATAATATTATAATGGAAAAAGTTGTATGAAAGCTACTAAAACTACTTATAAAAAAGACCCTATGGGGCTTACCCCTTCTCAAATAGTGAATGAACTTAATAGATTTATCGTAGGTCAAGAAAAGGCCAAAAAAGCTGTTGCTATTGCACTTAGAAATCGTTGTCGTCGTAAAAGAGTAGAAGGTAATTTACGTAATGAAATAGTACCGAAAAATATTTTAATGATTGGTTCAACCGGTGTCGGGAAAACGGAAATAGCAAGACGCCTTGCAAAGCTGACTAATTCTCCTTTCTATAAAATTGAAGCAACTAAATTTACCGAAGTCGGATATGTAGGGCGTGATGTAGAATCAATAATTCGTGATTTAGTCGAAATAGCCGTTAATACTGAAAAAACTTTAGCAAAAACGAAAGTAGATATTCATGCCCGTGAAAAAGCGATCGAGAGAATATTAGATAGTTTAGTAGGTAAAACTTCTAGTAGTGAGACTAGAGAAAAGTTCAAAGAAAAAATTTTAAACGGCGAACTTGATGATAAGGAAATTGAAATTAGCGTAGCTGATACTACACCTGTCGGCGGTGGAAGTTTTGAAATACCGGGTATGCCGGGAGCATCTATGGGCGTTCTTAATCTTGGCGATATGATTGGACGAGCCCTTGGCAGTAGTAAGACTAAAACAAAAAAAATGCTAGTTAAAGATGCTATGGCTATTATTATACCTGAAGAATCAGAAAAATTAATAGACCAAGAAAAAATTATTCAGCAAGCTATAAATTTAGCTGAAAATGACGGTATAGTTTTTATTGACGAAATTGATAAAATAGCTTCAACTGGTAGTTCCGGAGCAAAAAATGCCGAAATAAGTAGAGAGGGAGTGCAAAGAGATTTACTACCTTTGATAGAGGGCACGACGGTTAATACTAAATATGGACCGGTTAAAACCGATCATATATTATTTATTGCTTCCGGTGCTTTTCATATTGCTAAACCTTCTGATTTATTACCGGAGTTACAAGGAAGGTTACCGATTAGAGTAGAATTAAATTCGCTTACCAAAGATGATATGATTAAAATATTGCTTGAGCCTGAAACTAGTTTAATAAAACAATATTCGGCGTTAATAGGTACTGAAGACGTACGTCTTGAATTTGCTGCTTCTGCTATTGAGAAGATAGCGGATTATGCGATCACCGTTAATTTAGAAGTCGAAGATATAGGGGCTAGAAGGCTGCATACTATACTTGAGAATTTGCTTGAGGATATAAGCTTTGAAGCTAGCGAAATGAAAGGCAAAAAAATAACTATCGATGATAAATTCGTAGAAAATCAATTATCAAAAATAATAACTAATCTCGACTTAGCTAAGTTTGTGCTATAGTACGTTTTTCAATCAATGGCTAAGGTAAGATTGTTATTGTTCATCATTACGAGGCAATTACGTCAGTAATTGACGAAGCAATCTCAGGAGTGTGTTATTATTTCATGAGATTGCCACGCAGCCTATGTCTGCTCACAATGACGATTTAGTAGTATCCATGCAATAACATCTACAACCTAGCAAAATAGTATTTTAAGAAAAATTTCATGATAAGGCATATAGCAAGTCTAACGTGTTAAAGCAGTGTTATCTTCTATAGGGCTTGCACTACATACTAAAAAGATTTTAATAAATTTAGTTCTGGCAGATTTAGTAAAAGAAGGAAGCCACTTCGATCTTGCGATTGCTTGTGCGATACTTACCGCAATGAATATTTTATCTGAACTTGAAATTGCGGAATATTGGATAATAGGAGAGCTATCATTAGACGGTAAACTTACCAAAGCAAGGCCGTGTAGAACTCCACATTATTCATGCTCATTGGCCGCTATGGTCGGTGGCGGTGTCGGAAAAAAAGTAAAGTCTGGGGAAATTACGCTAGCTCATAACGGAGTATTATTTTGAGATGAACTACCTGAATTTCCACAGCAGGTTATTGATGCATGAAAACAGCCTATTGAAAACGGTGAAATACTAATCTCACGATCAAATGCTCATATAAAATATCTGGCAAATTTCCAGTTAATAGCAGCTATGAATCCTTGTAAATGCGGTTATTGAGGTGATTCTTATAAAGAATGTATGAAAGCTCCAAAATGTGCTAGCGACTATCAAATGAAAGTATCGGGACCTATTATGGATAGATTTGATTTGCATATAGAAGTATCTAGTATTAATGTTTATAATTATGACTTGATTGTAGATAACTCTGAGGAAGAATCTGAATATATAGCTGCAAGAGTTGAGAAAGTACGTTTAATTCAAGAAAAGAGATATGAGGGCTATAATATTAAAACAAATAACAGATTAGATGGGCAGTTGTTAATAGATTATGCTATGCCTGCGGATGAAGGTAAAGATTTACTGAATGAAGCGGCAAATAAATTTTGTTTATCAATGCGTGCTTATAACCGAATACTTAGAGTAGCACGCACGATTGCTGATCTTAAGAATGTTGATAATGTCTTGAAAGTGCATATTGCAGAAGCTTTGAGTTACCGTAAAATGGAATTTGATAATATGTATACGAAGATCAACTTCAAAAAGAGCAAGGAGTCCACAAGGCGAGGAACGCAGCGTATAACTTAATACGTGAGTACCGAAGCTTTTGTAGGACGACGTAGCATTTTTGAAGTTGATCTTCGTATACTGTCTTCATTTTTTGCAATATATTTAAGATGATTTAAGGATAAAAGATATGAGTACTATAATAAGTTTTGATTACGCTATAAAATATTTATTAAAAGATAAAGGGGATTATGAAATAGTTGAGGGATTTATTTCGGCTATTCTTAAAGATGTTGGTTATAGTGCTGTTAAAATAAAAGCCCCTTACTAGAAAGTGCCAGTAATAAAGAAAATGATAGCTTAAAATCTAGCGTAGCAGATGTCATTGTGGAAGATGCAGCAGGACATAAATATATAGTAGAAATAGATAAATCCTATACAAATCTTTTTATGCATAAAGCTTGTTTTAATTCTAGTAGATTAATAGTTGATAGTATTTCTAAGAGCAAGGATTATTCTACTATAAAAAAATATTTCATATTAATTTATTGTATTTTCCTTTTGATAATATGAAAGCACCTTTATATCACGGTAAGACTATTTTTAGAGAAGTTGATAAAAAACACCCTATGCAATTTTCTTTGGGATATATGAGAGGTAAAATATTTGATTTATATAATGTATTGCCAGAATATGTTGTAATATCAGTACCATTATTTAATGATGTTATAAGAGATGAATTGGATGAATGGCTATATGTAGTAAAACATTCTGAAGTTAAGAAAGATTTTAAATCACCATATATGAAGAAAGTAGCAAAACGTCTTGATATACTGAAGATAACTCATAAAGAGCAAATAATTTATCATGCCTATATGAATAAAAGCTATAAAGAGCGTGATTATATAGTTTCTGCTGAAGAAAAAGGTAGAGAACAAGGTATGGCAAAAGGAATAGAGGAGGGGAGGAAAAAAGGTAAACAAGAAGGTGAAGTTACAAAAAGTATAAAAATAGCAACAAAAATGTTAATGAAAAAAAACTCGATAGAAAAAATACATGAGATTACTGAAGTATCTATAAAAGAAATAGAGCGATTACAAACAGAAATTGAGAACCTTAAAAAATAACTATCTTTAATGACAAAAATTTACTTTATAGCTGGTGAGGTGTCAGGAGACTTTGTAGGTGGTCGTATAATGCAGCATTTAAAAAACAATACAGGAGTACAACTCAATTCACCTGTATCAAGTTTTGTGAATGACGCTGTACAGTTTGTTGGTGTTGGCGGCAAATATATGGAGGAAGCCGGTAGCTTTAAAAGCTTATTTCCTATTACTTCAATAAATTTAATGGGTTTTGTAGAAATTTTGCCTCATATTTTTAAGCTTAAAAAATTAATTGATAAAACTGTGGAGGATATAATAAATAGTAAAGCTGATTTATTAATTACCATAGATTCACCAGGGTTTACTTATCGTGTGGCAAAGCGAGTAAGGAAACTTTTACCAAAGCTGAAAATGATTCATATCGTTGCACCATCAGTTTGGGCATATAAAGAGGGTAGGGCAGTAAAATACGCTAAAATTTATGATTGTTTATTTGCTTTATTACCGTTTGAACCTCCATATTTTACTAAAGTCGGTCTTGATTGTAGATATATAGGTCATCCGATTATGGAGCAAGAGTTTTATAGTGATAAAATAGCTTTACGTGAAGAGTTTAAAATAGATGAGAATGAGAGAGTTTTGTGTGTTACTCTTGGTAGTAGGAAGGGTGAGATTCTAAGGCATTTATCGGTTTTTGTTTCTTCTATTGAAGAAATATTCAAGAGTTGTAATAATCTTAAAGTTATATTTACTCTTGCAAATCCTGCTCATGAGGCAATAATAAAACCGTTTCTAGAAGATGTTAAGTTTAATTATTTATTTTCAAGTGAGAGACTTAAAACTTATGCTGTTGCGGATGTAGCTTTAGCAAAATCCGGTACTAATACTTTAGAGATAGCAGCTTCCGGTACTCCTATGATTGTGGCTTATAAAGTTAATCTTATAAGCTTTTTTATTATCAGGCTATTGATAAAAATAAAATATGTTACGTTGATAAATATTATAGCCGATAAAGAAATAATTCCGGAATTTATCCAATTTAATTGCCGAGCTAATCTTATTAGTAATAAGCTTCAAGAGTTATTATTTAATTCTAAGAAAGCTTATGATCAGGTAATAGAAAGCCAAAAAATTTTGCAGCAATTAGGATTTAAATCAAACCGATTACAGCTAAATTCAGAAAGTTTTAGACACGATGAATTTAAAGGCAAGCTAGCTAGGTGTACAAAAGTACGTGAACACAGGTTTAGCTTGGAAAATTCGCTTGTATCAAGTGATCGAGATGACGCTGTACCTTCTTATATAGCTGCAGCAATTATTAAACAGGAGTTCTTAGAACCTAAAATAAAGTTGTTAAAAGAGAAAGATTAGTACTTGAAACCGGTGGTCCACAACATTTTCTGAATTATAATAAACATTAATATTAATATAATAACAAAATATATTTCCATGTTTTTTCTTATAGTATTAATTTGTTTCATTAAAATTTTTAAATCATTGGAAATTTTTTTGTATTCTTCATTGTTATCAGAACGCATTGTTGTCAAGAAACCGGATAAGTTTCCTAACTTATTTTGTAAAGCTTTTAACCTTTCAGTCTGTTCTTCGTGTTTTAGATCGGTATTGTGATCTTGTATCATAATATATAATGCCCATTATAAGATCAGTATTAACGCCGGTATAGTAATATGCACTATGAATAAAGATGTATATTTTTTGTTTGTAATAAAAATTCTAACTTTTCATTTTACAGGATTATACTCTTGTTATAGTAAATTGGTTTGCGTTATTAATGTGTTGCTTATTAGTTATCTCATTTTAATTACCAAATATTAAAACTATTGATTGATTTAGCACAAACTATATAATTTAAATTTAGCAAAAAGTTAGTTTTACTATATGTTATTTCAAATGTCAAGAAAAAAACCACATTTCATGGTAATTATTTTTATCAATATTTCTAAGCCTTATAAAAATAATAGTTATTATGTTAAACAACCTATTAAAAACTAAACTTTTTTTAGTTATAGTATCTCTAACTATATTTATTACTTTGCTAAATTTTAGTATATTTTATATTTTTGTGCCGGGTGATCTTACTCAAAATAAAACGATAATTATTGAACCTAAATTATCCGTAAATCAAATAGTTACAAAACTTTATTCTAATGAAGTAATCAAATATCCAAGAATTTTTAAGGTAATTGCTAAAATTTATGCTATAAAAAGACCTCTTAAAAGTGGTGAATATGTGTTTACTCGTAATATATCGCCTCTGCAAACTTTAAGAATATTAGCAAGCGGTAAATCTATAATACACAAGATAATTGTCCCGGAAGGTACGGTAGTTAGTGAGGTTATAAAGAAAATTAATAAAGAAAGTCGATTACTTGGAGAAATAAAAGGGATAATACCTGAAGGTTTTTTAATGCCTTCCACGTATTTTTTTTCTTACGGTGATCAAAAAGAGCAGATAATTGATCACATGAGAAATTTAATGTCTGCTAATTTAGATAAAGTAATGCAAAATCTTGCACCGGATTCTCCATTAAAAACTAGACTTGAGGTATTAACGCTAGCTTCGATAATTGAAAAAGAAGCCGGCTCAAATGCAGAAAAGCCTATTATAGCAGCAGTATTCATTAATCGTTTAAAGAAAAATATGAAGCTACAAGCCGATTCGACTACTATATATGCTTTGACTGAAGGAAAATTTAAATTAGCAAGAGCTTTAACAAAAAAAGATTTATTGCAAGAACTACCCTATAATACTTATTATATAAAAGGTTTACCACCCGGTCCGATTTCTTGTCCGTCGTTAAAATCTTTAGAAGCAGTGGTAAAATCTGCTAAAACGGATGCATTATTTTTTGTAGTTGACGGTAAAGGCGGGCATAATTTTTCTAACAATCTTAATGATCATAATAGATTTGTTGAAACTTATCGAAAAAGTTTGATTAAAGTACCTGAGCTGGCAATTGATCCTGAAAAACCATCTACTCGATGAACTTCAAAATTGGCTGCGTCGTCTTATAAGAGCTGTGGTGCTTATGTATTAAGTATACGCTCCGCTCCTTGCCTTATAGACTCCTTACTCTTTTTGAAGTTGATTTGCGTATATTTTTATCTACTTAAGGGATGTTATCATGAATAATAGTGAATTTAGTAAAATAGCCGAGACAACAATTGCATATATAGCAGAAAAGATAGAAGAGCAGGATAAAGAAGCAAGTATAGATGTAGATTTACAAGGCGATATATTAAACCTTGATACTGATAAAGGGGTATATGTAATAAATAAACAAAGTGCCGCCAAAGAAATTTGGTTGTCGTCGCCGGTTAGCGGTCCTTATCATTTTTTTTATGAACAAGGCGAATGGACAAATAGCGCAGGGCTTGAATTAATGGCTATTTTAACTGAAGAACTTAATATTAAATTTGATACTCGCCCCACTTGAAAAATTAGCAACAATGTCTTTGTAAGACCGGTTACTCTTTTCCAAGTTAAACTTCGTATCACTACTCTTCATTTTACTTCGGAGTATATATGAAAGATTTTGAAACTGCCGATAGTGCCGAAAAAGTTTATGATTTAATAATAAAAAATGCTCCTACTCGTGCATCTATATTCATTGATGTTGACGATACGCTTATAACTCCTAAATCAAAAACTTTTAAGCAGCCGCCTTATAATCAAATAATTGATAGAATTAAGGAAAATAAAAGTAGTTATGACAATTATGAGGAAATTATCAGTCATTGGCGTTTGCAGTGAAAAGTAATATTAATTGATGAAGAGTGGGTAGAAGTTATAAACAAGCTCAAGGAAAAGTTTTCGGTTTATGGTCTTACACAAATGAATACGGGAGCATTCGGCAATATTCCTTCTATGCAAGATTGGCGATATAAAGAACTAAAAGAGCTGGGTATCGAATTTTCAGATAATGAAAAATTAGCAATTTATAATTCAGGACAAAAGGATGATGCTATTTTTTATAAAGGTATATTTATAACCGGTAATCACTCAAAAAGTGGTACTTTATCAAAATTTTCTGAAGAGCTAAATGCTAGTTTATTGTATTTGTTGATGATCGTGCGAAGCATAGTGAAGATGTAGGAGATTATTGTAAAAAGAATAAAATAGGTTTTTTAGACATTTTATTTGACGGGCTTAAAAATTTAACAGGCGAACCTGATCCTACACTTGCCGAATTTTAAGAATCATATTTAATAGAAAACGCTAAATGGCTTTGAAGACATAGAAGCTTATGGGCTAATGGTCAGGAAGTAATAATTAAATAGAATACATGCATACATAGATATCGTCATTGCGAGCAGCCATATAGGCGGTGTGGCAATCCATAAAAAATAATAAAAATTCTGTAAATCAGAATTCTAATTTCAAATCTAGTATCCGCAAATACTTATAGGCAGATACATTACAAAATAATACCTTTGTCTAATACGTCTGTTTCAGCTATCAAAGTTGAGACGGAAATAATCGGCAATATGAGTGGTGAGGTTGTTTTAGATTTACCCTATGCATGGGCAAATGCCTACATATTACAAGCAAATCAAAAATGTTAAGCTAGAATATCCTATTGGAAAATTACAGTTTAGAAATCAAGACTCGAATAAAGCTATTTTAAATACGGGAAAAATCAATATTATTCGTTTAAGCTACGCAATATATCAAAAAACCGGTAATCCTTGTGATATCCACGAAGCAATAATTAGACAAAATTTAATTCATTCACCGGGTTATGGGCTTTTTGCTACTCCCGGTGATCTAAATGGAAATGATATAGTAGCGTTTAACATTGAATGGAATAATATTCCTGATAGTTGGGAAACAATATCAGATTATGGTCTTGGTAAAAGCGTGAAATTTAAAGCTATGCCGATTGAATTATATAGTGCAGTTTATGCAGCGGGTGATTTACGTGTTTACAAAATTGTCGATCAAAAAAATCCTGTATATCTTTCGTTACATGGTCAATTTGATTTTAAAGATTAAGAAATAGCTGCTTATATAAATAAAATTATCAAGGGACAAAGAACATTTTTCTATGATAATGATTTTCCTTATTATCTACTAAGCTTAATCGAGGGGAATCAACCTAGACATATAGGCAGAACGGGCTTAACTCATAGTTTTACTGCATTTATTCCTCAAGGTTTGGACAAACAGGATTATATAACGTTACTTGCTCATGAACATCTACATAATTGGACAGGGAAGAAAATACGTAATAACTTAGAACGATTAAATTATTGGTGGAGTGAGGGATTTACCGATTATTATAGCAGGGTTTTAGCCTTACGTTCTAGTGTTATAACGCTTGAGGAATTTGTAGAAGAATTTAATAAATTCTTTGAGAATTATTATTTATCACCTGTTATAAATGAACCTAATAATTTAATCGAAACAGATTATTGGCAAGATTATGCAGTACAAAGATTGCCATATTATCGTGGATTTGTTTTAGCACTTTATTTGGACAATTTCATTAGAGAGAATAATAAGAGTAAATCGCTGGATAATGTTATGCTTGATTTATTTAAAACCTCAAAAGAACCAAGAATTTTCAAGCGATTATTTTAAAACAATAGTTAAAAATTATGTTCCAAAGGGCATAGATAAAGAGATAAACGAATATATAGAACAAGGTAAAACTATAGATTTAGCTAATGTTGCTAAAGTGCTGCCGATCGAGAAAATAACAATGTGGGCATATGATCGTGGTTTTGATAGAGATGCTTTAATAAATAATTATACAATAAAAGATATTGACGAAAATAGTAACGCTTATAAATCTGGACTTAGAAACAGGGACATAGTTATAAAATATGATTTTCCTAAATGGGGTTCTCCTGATCAGATAGTTACAAGCAACACAATTAAAGGCGAGTTTCAATTTAGACCTGAAAGTGCTAATAAAAAAGATATATACGGGTTCAAGCCTACTTTGTCTAAAGAAGATAAGCTAAAAATCAAAAAGTTTTTTAACAGCTAAAACTTCTTTTTGTCTTAAAGTATTATTAATTTTTTATTAATAATATCCATTGACACAACAACATTTAAGTTATAATTGCGTCACGATTTAATTTTAAGGGGAAAAATCATGACAAAAAACTATACGGGGCCACAAATAAATAGCGGAAACGTCAATTACAATAATAATGATTGTAAAAACTGCACAAAAAACATCTAGTTACTTTGATAGTGCTACAATTCATTTTCAAAATGCTACCAAAGTTGCGACAGATTTCACAACGTATGTGCTACCTTAGCAACGGAACATGATATTAATGTGATAGAAAACGGTGCAAAAACTGTATGTTCCGTTCAGGGTTATGTTTCTGATGTGAACAACTCTAATTATTCTGTTGTATCTACATTTGCTCAAGCAACTGTAGCAAGCCTTGCAACTTTTGCTTATTACAATCCTCCAGTTTTTATCGGTGCTTTTACATTAGGAGCAATTTTAATTTCGCCGTCCGATTAAAAAATACAGTAAAAGCAGGACTAACTGCAGGATATGTAGCTTATGAAACTGTGGGAAGGTTTAGTAGCAGGAACAGCAGGTATAGTTTCTCTTATTGCCGATAATATTTACGGTGATACCGCAAAGCTTGCCGGTGCTATTAATACTCACATGATAGAGTACTATAATTAAAATATTGTCATACTCAATTGTCATTGCGAGGAGTTGCATGGTTTCTATGTCATTCCCGCGAAAGCAGGAATCTAGTAAAACATATAAAAACTTGTTTTTATATGTTTATTTTACCAAATATACAATTTTTGTACCAATAAGATTATTTTTACTGGATCCCCGCTTTCGCGGGAATGACATAGAGAGTCACGCACTAGTTAAACGCTTTATTATCTCTTCTCTATCAATCAAAGGTAAAACGCTTGCGATTTCCGGTCCTGATTCTCTGGCGGTTAAAGCAAGGCGAAGAGGTAAAAATAACTCCTTACCTTTCCTGCCTGTTCTATTTGTTATTTCTTTAGTCCAAATGCTCCAGCTATCTTTAGTGATTTCACCTTTCGGTAATAATTCTGCTGCTTGCTTTAAATATTCCTTATCTAAATTTAGATTTTCTACATTCGGAGTTTGATGGCAAATTTCCCACCAATCTTTTACATCACGTAATTTTTGCAAGTTAGGGCTTACCGATAACCAAAAATTTTCATCAATATACTCGGCATCTATTTCTTTAAGGCGTTCTTTTACTGTATCAAAATCTAAACTTATAAGTAATTTATGATTTAATCTTTCTAAATCTTCCGGCTGATAGATCGTTGGACTTTTAGAGAAACTACTTATCTCAAATTGATTTGCTAGCTTCTCCATTGATTTATAAGGCAAGATTTGTGCTGATGAACCAAGTAAACTAAAAAAGCTAGCGATTGCCATAGCTTCGATTCCGATTTCTTTTCTAAGAGTTGCGATCTCAAACCCTCCAACTCTTTTAGAAATTTTCTCATCTTTATTGATTATTAAACTTAAATGCCCAAAAGTCGGAGGAGTAGTATTTAAAGCCTCAAACATTTGCATTTGAATGGCGGTATTGCTAACGTGATCTTCACCCCTAATAATATGAGTAATATCATAATCAATATCATCAATAGCTGAGCATAACATATAGGTCATACTACCGTCTGCTCTTATCACTATTGGGTCGCTTAAAGCCTTGCCGTCATATTTAACTTCGCCTTTGATCATATCATGCCAGCTAATCGGTTCATGATTTACCAAAAATCTATAATGCGGTTTTCTTCCTTGTTCTATATATTTCTTTGCTTGCTCTTCAGTTAGATTTAAGCTAGCTCGATCATAAATCGGTGGTAAACCTTTAGATAATTGAAATTTACGCTTTAATTCTAGCTCTTCAGGAGTCTCATAGCAGGCATATAATCTTTTTTTTTCTAGTAATAGATTTTTGATTGCATCATATCTACTTAAACGACTTAATTGATTAAATGTCTGATCCCAATTAATATTTAAAAATTTTAGATCTTCCTCGATAGCGTCTTTATATTCCTGTTTACTACGCTCTAAATCCGTATCGTCAAATCTTAAAATAAACTGTCCGTTATGCTTCTTTGCATATAGCCAGTTAAGCAATGCTGCCCTGATATTCCCGACATGTAACATACCGGTCGGTGACGGAGCAAATCGTGTTATAACTTTTGTCATAAATAAGTAATTTTATTAATTGTCATCCCGTGGCTTGACCACGGGATCTTGTATCACAGCCTGTGTCCTGAGACCCCGTGATCAAGTCACGGGGTGACACTAAACCATTTACGCCTGTTTCTTCTCTAATTTCGCTTTATTCTCTTCAATTAGCTTCATCGCATCATCTAAGCTTAAATTTAGAAAATCATATTTTTTTTGCACCGAAATAAATTGATCCATATATTTTATGTAAGGACCGAATTTACCGTATCCTATCATAATTTCCTCGTCGCTATCTTTATGAATACCTATTTTTAGCGGTAAGCTTAGAAGCTTTAATGCTATATCAAGTGTAATATCATTTTGGTTCAAACTAGCAGGCACGGGGCTACGTTTCGGCTTTACTTTGCCTTCTTGTTTGCCAAGTTGAATATAAGGTCCGTAAGGTCCTTTTTTCAGATATATTTCTACTCCGTCTTTATCCGTACCTAAAACTTTATTCTCATTAGGCATAGCGGCAGGCTCGCCTTCATTCTCGTTGTTATCGTTACCGCTAACAATAGATTTTCTAAAAGTACATTCAGGGTAATTACTACATGCTAAAAACGCTCCGAACTTACCAAGCTTTAAGCTAAGCTCGCCCGTGTTACATGAAGGACAAATTTTAGATTCTTTATTCTCACCGAACAGGTGATAATCAAGGGCTTTTTGTACATAGCTAATAATCTCGGTTATTTTCTGCTCGTTTACTGATTCAATATTATGGTTAAAACCGCTCCAAAAATTATTTAAGGCAGCTTTCCATTCAAGTTTGCCGGCTGCTATTGCGTCTAATTCGTTTTCAAGTCCTGCAGTAAAATCATATTCAACGTATTTTTTGAAGAAACCGACTAAAAATACCGTTACCAAACGTCCAAGCTCTTCAGGTATAAATCGTTTTTTCTCAAGAGCAACATATTTTCGATCTTGTAAAACCGATAAAATACTAGCATAGGTCGAAGGACGACCGATCCCAAGCTCTTCAAGTTTTTTCACTAAACTTGCTTCTGAATATCTTGGAGGCGGTTCGGTAAAATGTTGATTTGGAATAACTTCTTTAGTTTTCAGCAGCTCTTGTTCTTTTAAAGGCGGCAGCATTTTATTTTCTTCTTCAGCTTCATCGTCCATACTTTCACGATAAACCTTATAAAATCCGTCAAAGGCTATAGTCGATCCGTTTGCTTTTGCCAAATATTCTTTATTTTCCGAAGCTAAATTTGCAACTACCAAATCCATTATAACATTTTCCATTTGGCAGGCTATAGTTCTTTTCCAAATCAACTCATAAAGCTTATAATAATCCTTGTCTAGCTTTTCTTTTAAGCTATCAGGAGTATAAGTAATATTTGTGGGTCTTATTGCTTCATGAGCTTCTTGAGCATTTTTTACTTTGGATTTATAAATTCTAGGGCTAGTCGGTAAATATTTATCGCCGTAACTTTTATCGATTAACCTACGTATATCTGCTATTGCATCATTTGATAATGTAACGCCGTCGGTTCTCATATAAGTAATAAGCCCTATAGTTTCCTTACCTATATCAACACCCTCATAAAGTTTTTGTGCTATTTGCATAGTCTTTTTAGCACTAAAACCTAATTTTCTTGCTGCTTCTTGTTGTAGTGATGAAGTAATAAAAGGAGGTTGTGGTTGACGTTTTTGTTGTTTTTTTTCTATCTTATCAACATGAAATTTTTGAGATTTTAATTTTTTGGTTAAATCTTTGGCGTTTTTTTCGTTAATAATTGAGAATTTTTCTAACTTCTGATCGTTTACGTGAGTCAATTTAGCAGTAAATAGTTCGTTATTACTATTTTGCATTTTAAGGCTAATATCCCAATATTCTTCTGACTTAAAACGCTCTATTTCATCTTCTCGCTCACATATTAATCGCAGAGCCACGGACTGCACACGTCCTGCCGATTTACATCCCGGTAACTTACGCCATAAAAGAGGTGAAAGGGTAAAGCCGACTAAATAGTCTAAAGCTCTTCTTGCTTGTTGGGCATTTACTAAGTTAGTGTCAAGTTTCCTAGGGTTTTCAACGGCATGAATAATTGCTTTTTTAGTGATTTCGTTAAAGGCTATCCTTTTGAAAAAATCATCGGATTTAACTTGATTCTTTTCTTTTATTACCTCTGCAACATGCCATGAGATAGATTCACCCTCACGATCAGGATCGGTTGCAAGATATACTGCATCAGCTTTTTTAGCATCTTTAACTATGGCATCTACATATTTACCGGCTTTATCGGAAATATCATATTTCATTGCAAAATTTTCATCAGGTAACACCGAACCTTTTTTAGAAGGTAAATCTCTAATATGACCGAATGATGCAATGACCTTAAATTCATCACCTAAATATTTATTTATCGTTTTTGCCTTTGCCGGCGATTCTACTATTACTAATTTCATCTACTTATTATAAACTAATGATATTTTATTACCGGCGTGACGCATTACTGTCCCGGCGAATTCTAATTCTAATATTACCGTATATATGATAGGAAGCGGTAATTCTATTTCGTTTTGTAAATATTCCAAGTCTATTATGGGTACTGCCGATAATAATTCCAATATAGCAAGCAGTACGCTCCTTTTGTAACGGTTCTTTAACATATCTCGTATTTACTGTTCCTAGCTCAACAAAATCCTTAAATAATCCATCATCTTTTTTCATAAATTCTGCATATTGCGGTAAATTAGCTACAATATCGTCTACTGATTCCACTAAATATGCTCCCTCTCTAATCAATTTATTTGTACCTTGACATTTTGGATCTAAAGGAAAGCCGGGAACGGCAAATATTTCCCTATTTTGTTCAAGTGCAAATTTTGCAGTTATTAATGAACCGGATTTTAAGCTTGCTTCTATTACCACTACTCCTAAGGCTAGTCCCGATATTATCCTGTTACGCTGTGGAAAATGTTTTCCAAGCGGGGTAAAGCCGATAGGTAACTCATAATATTAAACCTTCTTCTGCTAAATTTTCAAATAGTTTTTTATTTTCCGGTGGATATATATGATCAATACCGCCTACAATAACTCCGATAGTTTGAGAAATTGCAGCTTGATGTACGCTGCTATCTATTCCTCGTGCTAACCCTGAAACGGTTATATAACCTTCTTTTACTAAATCATTTGCAATTTTATGCGCAAAGCTTCTTCCGTTTGCAGCAGCGTTTTTGTACCTACTATTGCAACGCATTGATATAGTATGATTTAATAACTCTATATTATTATAGCTTAATATTAGCAGTGGATCATAAATTTCAAGTAATAATTTTGATATTCCGGAGATTTATATGTGATGATCTTAGCATTGTCTTTTTCGAGAAGCTCTAACTCTTTTTCAGCATCGCTTTTACTGAAAAATTTAATTGGTTTTGACTTTCCGCCTCGCAATGAAAAATCCGGAACGTTATCTATGGCAGTTGCTACATCACCAAATAATTTAATGAAACTAAAGAAAGTTTTAGGACCGATATTTCACTCCTAATAAGACGTAAAATATTAATTGTTTCAATATTATAAGATATTTTAGGAGCAGAAAATAATTCTTTCAACATTATTTAGGGTTATTTGATATTGCGTTAGTGCTGTATGTCATTCCTGCCTAGGCGAGAATCCAGTCAAGCATATAAAAATTTGTGTTTTTATATGTTTATTTTGTTAAATATGTAATTGTTTATCAATGTTAAGGTTATTTTTTGCTGGATTCCCGCTTTCGCGGGATATGACATCGAACCATGCAACAACACTAGACACGCCACGGTAGGACAGTTTTCCACTTTAATAACACAGTAGTAATATATTACAGCTTCTCTGCATGTGAGCTTAAATAATGTGCTATACCTTCATGTGATGGGGTAATTGCTTCCTCACCTTTATGCCAGCCGGCAGGACAAACTTCGCCGTGCTTTTGATGATGAATTAAAGCATCGATTACTTTTAATGTATAATTAATATCACGACCGATAGGTAAGTCGTTAACTAGCATGTGACGTACTATGAAATCCTTATCGATTAAAAAAGTTCCACGCAAAGCAACACCGTCTTCATTAAGTACATTATATTTTGAAGAAATATCCTTTTTTATATCGGAAACCATTGGGAATTGTACTTGTCCAAGCCCGCCTTTATTATGCGGAGTATTTTTCCAAGCTAAATGGCTAAAATGAGAATCAACACTAACAGCTACTACTTTAGTACGTCTTTCGGTAAATTCACCAAGCTTATTGTGAAATGCTATAATTTCTGATGGACAAACAAAAGTAAAATCTAGGGGATAAAAAAATAATACTATATTATCCCCTGCAGCATAATTGCTAAGTTTAAACTTATCGTCTATATTATTATTAGGCATAATAGCTTTAGCTGTAAAATCGGGAGCAGTTTTGCCGACAAATACTGACATATTCATAACCTTTTATTGATTAATAATCTGATATGATATATAAAACTAATTATTATTACAATAATAAATCGTTATAAATTGCTACTTATCTATTTTTGTTCCCGAAGAAGAAGCTTTTAATTGGTTAAATATAGTTAATGCTTCGGTTATAAAACTACTCGGTTCTGAAAGATTTGCAGGTAAAATTACGGTGTTGGTATCTTTAGCCAAATTACCGAACGCACTAATATATTGCTCGGCTATTTTAAGAGCTACTGCATCACTTCCTCCCGTTTTTTGTACGGCAGTTGCGACAATCTCAATACTATTTGCCGTAGCGGTAGCGACTAAGCCTATTGCTTCAGCTTCACCTTTTGCCCTGTTAACTTGATCTGTATAAGAAGCTTCTGAATTCAGTACGATTTGTGCTTTTTCACCTTCTGCATGATTAATTTTTGCTTGTCTATTACCTTCCGACTCTAGAATTTGAGCTCTTTTTTGACGCTCTGCCGCTACCTGTAATTCCATAGCTTTAAGTATAGTTTGCGGAGGTTGAATATCTTTAATTTCATAACGCATACATTGTATGCCCCAATTTATAGCAGCCTGATTAATAGCTGCTACAATTGCTACGTTTAAAGTTTCGCGCTCTTCAAAAGTTCTATCTAAAGGGAGTTTACCGATTTCCGAACGCATAGTAGTTTGAGCAAGCTGTGTTATGGCATAGTAAGGATTATTAACACCATAAGATGCTGCCATTGGATCAATGATCTTAACATATAAAACACCGTCTATAGATAATGTTACGTTATCATTTGAAATAGCTGTTTGAGCGGTAACGTCTATTGCTTCTTCTTTTAAAGTATGTTTGTATGCTACTCTCTGAATAACAGGGATGAGTAAATTTAAGCCAGGCTGCAGTACCTTATCGAATTTTCCAAGTTTTTCTACTACCCATGCTTGTTGTTGCGGTACAACTTTAACCATTTGTATTATAACTAAAATCGCTATAATACTGAAAATTAATAATGCATATTCCATAATTCAATACCTTTTTTTATTTCCACTCTATATTATTTTTAATTATAAAAAAAGGATTTAAGTTAAACGGTACTTAATTATATATTTTTTTTATCATTAAAATGGGTTTTAATTACTTTGAGTAAAGAAAGAATGCTTGAATATTCTTCAAGTTGTTCATTTACATTTTGTATCTCATTTAAAGCGCTATTAAAATCTTTCTGCAATAAATACGTTTCAGCAGCTTTATTTTGTTCTAGTGTTTTAAGTAAAATACTTTGTAAAAATCTATAATAATAGTCGTCTAGTTTAGGTATATCAGACATAATAATAAATCATATAATTATTGAGTTCTTAATTTATATATAAATTTTTTAATAATTCAATAATTTTTAACTAGATTTACATATACTTAAGTCTTTATCTATTATGTCGGACTCTATATTTAAACAGTTAAGGATTGAATGAAATACATAATCATGGCTAATTTCGGTATTAGCATAATTTTTAATTGAAGATACTGATTTAGGATATTTGGCTTGAAAATCATCTGATACCCAAACTATAAGAGGTACGGTTATTTGTTCTGCAAGTAGTGGACCGCCGTGACCGTAATAACCATTTTCTCCGAGGGACTCGCCGTGATCAGATACATATAATAAAAATGCATTTTTATCTTTAAGCAAATCTATTAAATTATATAAAAAAAAATCGGTATATAAAATAGAGTTATCATAACTGTTAACTAAAGCAAGCTTATCGCAATCACTTGCATCTCCCTTAACCTTAATAGGACAGGTAGGGGTAAAATACTCAAACTCTTTTGGATATCTCGCATTATAGTTCCAATGGCTGCCGGAAGTGTGAACTACTAAAAATTGTTTCTCTGAGTTTGTTAGTATTTCTTTTATAAAAGGCAATATTTTTTCATCATGATCATTTAAAGAAAATAGGGCAGAGCCGCCCGGTACTATAGTAAAATTAACGTCATTATATATATTACTGAGGTCAAAATTTGCAAAACTCCTCATTAAAGTTTGAGTACCGATCCAGGTAGTATTAAAGCCAAGATTTGTTAAAATTGATAAAAAGCTGTTCTCTTGTCTACTATTTTCAATTTGACTTGCAGGATAACGTGAAAGTAACGACGGTACGGAAAGATAGGTAAGGTTAGAAGAAGATTTAGCTTTGAAAGAAATTAGGTTTTGAATAGTCTTTAAGTAAGGAGTCGTATCTCTTTCATAACCGTTAATACCGAAATGATCAAATCTTGCTGATTCTCCTATAACTAAAACACCGATAATATCTTTATCTGACTTATCTATAAAGTTATATTGTTTGCTAATATCTATACATGCATAATTTTTTTCACCGAAATTTCCGGCAAAATTAAGGTAGCTATTATGTAAATACTGAATGGGAAAATAATTTTTTAGTATCTTAAATGAAGGCGTAATAATGTTATATACAAAAATAAGTAAGCAAGCGGTAGATAATAGTTTTGTTACGAATGATTTAGAATTTTCGGCGGCAAAAGATTTGAGAGTATAAAAACAGGTAAAAAGGCAAAAAATTATCCATATTATTAACTTAATGCTGGTTAATTCATAAACTTCGTTTAAATCCGTTGAGAAAAAACTACCTATTACTTGTTTAGTAGGATTGATTTTGAAGAAATAAATGTAATAACTAGCAATAGCGGATGTTATAAATAAAAACCCCACGCCGATTTTTAGCACTAATCTATGTACGCTAAGACCGAAAAATGCTATAAAAGAAAATATATAAATATAGCAAAAATCTTTTGATAACTCTAATATCCCTCTAAAGATTGTTGCTTTATAATAATCAAATTTATAAATCAATATTGCGGTATTAAATAATAAACAATAAATAAAGGCTAAAATCGCCGATAATTTAATTAATTTCGTATCTAAATGTTTCTGAATAGTTTTTAGCATAAATAATAATTAATAAAGTAATTTTTATAACTATCATGATCATAAAAAATCTTCAAGAATTTTATCGGCTTTTAATACCAAATGCTCCGCTTATCGCTATTGATTACGGAAGCAAAAAATTAGGAATCGCATTATCTAATCAAGAACGTAGTATTGCTATGCCCTTAAATACTATAACCGAGATAAATAAAAAAATTGTTATTACTTCCTTGCTTAATATCATCGAGAAATATAAAGTTTGCGGTGTTATAATAGGTCTACCGATTGATATGAGCGGAGCAGTAACGGAGCAAACAAATATAGTGATGAAATTTGCTGAAGAGCTAGCAAAATCTATAAACTTGCCTATATATTTACAAGATGAAAGATTAACTACCAAAGCTGCAAATAATTTGCTTAAATCGTTTGGAGTGAAAAGAAAAGACCGTAATAATAACGATGATGCAGTAGCTGCTAGTATGATTCTTGAAACCGTGCTTGATTCTATAAAAAATATTTAATTAGGAAAGAATTGAGGAGTTGTTGTATGGATCGAAAAACCTACTCAATGTCATCCCCGCGAAAGCGGGGATCCAGCAAAATAACTTCAATATTGATATAGAAGTGGCATATTTGACAAAATAAACCTATAAAAACAAGTTTTTATAGGTTTTACTGGATGCCCGCCTACGCGGGAATGACATAAAACGGTCCATGCAACAAAGCCAAGAATAAATTACCTCCTATTTCACTGGGACAAATTTTACTAGTAGAATTTATGGGACCTATGGGGATTAGTCAAAGCAAACTTGCTCGTGATATTGATGTACCCGTTACTAGGATCAATAATAGAATTAAGCATCATCGTTTAATTGCCGCTGATACAGTCCTTCGTTTGGGTAAGTATTTTAATATTAATCCTCGTTGGGAATATACAAGACCAATATGATTTAGAGCTTGCAGAAGATGAAGGTTGGAAAATTACAGAAGATAGAATAAGAACCTTTTCTATGGCAAGTTAATTATTTATAACTCAATATTATTACGCACTCAAAACATTATTGTAAAGATATATTATTTATGATAGAACCGATTCGGTAAAAATAAATAAAATATACTATGAAAATATTAATTTTAGGTGTTACCGGTATGCTAGGTAATAGCATATTCAGGTTTTTAAGTAGTGATAAAAATTTTGACATTTTTGCGACAGCCCGAAATAATTCAGCTCGTTCTTACTTTTCTAAGGATTTATCCGATAAATTAATTACAAATGTAGATGTTGAGAACCATGATGCGTTAGTTGAGGTATTTAATCAAACAAAACCCGATATAGTAATAAATTGTATAGGGCTTGTAAAACAATTGGCAGATGCTAATGACCCGTTAAAAGTATTACCGATAAATAGTTTGCTGCCTCATAGGCTAGCTAATTTATGTAAACTAGCTAATTCAAGGTTAATCCATATTAGTACTGATTGTGTGTTTTCAGGAAAAAAAGGTAATTATAAGGAAAGCGATTTTTCTGACTGTTATGACCTTTACGGTCGTTCAAAATTTCTTGGTGAGGTAGATTATCCGCATGCTATCACATTGCGTACTTCCATTATAGGTCATGAGCTAGCAGGCAATAGAAGCTTAATCAATTGGTTTTTGAGTGCAGAAGGTTCAGTGAAAGGGTTTGAGAAAGCTATTTATTCAGGATTCCCGACAGTAGAGCTTGCAAGAATAATAAGGGATTTTGTGTTACCTAATAAAGAGTTGCACGGGCTTTATCATGTGGCCTCAAAACCGATTAATAAGTTAGAATTGTTAAAATTAGTAGCAGAAATATATAATAAAGACATCGATATTATTTCATCAGATGAGCTTGTAGTAGATCGCTCACTAGATAGCACTCGTTTTAATGAGGTGACGGGATATACGCCTCCTGAATGGCGTGAGCTTGTAAAGCGTATGTGTGAGTTTAAGTAAATTGTCATTGCGAATATAGGCTTGTACACGGAATCCAGCATAAAGTGAGATAAATCGAGCTTTTTATGTTTGTATTTTTTATAACTGGACCCTGTGGACAAGCCACAGGATGACTACCTTAGAGTGTTTCTCGATTGACACAATGACAGAATGAATAATAACAAAATAGGTATTTATATATTATAATGTTTGTAGATAAAACTTTAATGATTACAGGAGGCACTGGTTCGTTTGGTAATGCAGTGCTTTCTCGTTTTCTTAAATCCGGTATTATTAACGATATTAAGGAAATTCGTATTTTCAGTAGAGATGAAAAAAAGCAAGAGGATATGCGTATTGCTTTAAATAATCCGAAACTTAAATTCTATATCGGGGACGTACGCAATTATAAAAGTATTGATGAGGCAATGCATGGTGTAGATTATGTATTCCATGCCGCTGCTTTAAAGCAGGTTCCGACTTGTGAATTTTATCCTATGGAAGCAATAAATACTAACGTCTTAGGTGCTGAAAATGTTTTAAGTGCTGCTATTAATAACAAAGTTACAAAAGTTATTGTACTGAGTACCGATAAGGCTGTATATCCAATTAATGCAATGGGATTATCTAAAGCATTAATGGAAAAGTTAGCAATAGCAAAAGCACGTATGCGTTCTCCAGGTGAGACTGTGCTGTGCGTTACTAGATACGGTAACGTTATGGCTTCTAGAGGTTCAGTCATCCCTCTTTTTATCAATCAAATAAAACAAGGTAAGGAATTAACCATTACAGAACCGTCAATGACACGTTTTTTAATGTCGCTTGTAGATTCGGTGGATTTAGTTTTATATGCGTTTGAGCATGGTCATCAGGGTGATATTTTCGTACAAAAATCTCCGGCAAGCACAATTGAAGTACTCGCAAAAGCGTTACAAGATATATTCAATAGTAAAAATGAAATACGTTTTATCGGTACACGTCACGGCGAAAAACATTACGAATCATTAGTATCATCAGAAGAAATGGCAAAAGCTGATGATTTAAGGGATTATTACCGTATTCCTATGGACGGGCGCGATCTTAATTATGCAAAATATTTTGTTGAAGGTGAAAAGAAAGTAGCACTTTTAGAGGATTACACTTCCCATAATACAAAACGTTTAAATTTAGAAGAAGTAAAAGAGTTATTACTGACTCTTGATTACGTACAAGAGGAGCTAAAAAATGCTTAAGGTAATGACGATTGTTGGTACTCGTCCTGAACTTATTAAACTATGCTGCGTGATTTCTGAGTTTGATAAATATACTCATCACATCCTAGTTCACACCGGTCAAAATTATGCATATGAATTACATCAGGTTTTTTTTGATGATATGGGAATTAGAAAACCCGATTATTTCTTAGAAGTAGCAGCAGATAATACGGCAAAATCTATCGGGCTTATTATCGAAAAAGTTGATGTAGTACTTGAGAAAGAAAAGCCCGACGCCGTTCTATTTTACGGTGATACTAATTCATGTTTATCGGCAATTGCCGCTAAACGCCGTAAAATTCCGATTTTTCATATG
Organism: Rickettsia sibirica 246; assembly: GCF_000166935.1. Lineage (NCBI taxonomy): Bacteria > Pseudomonadati > Pseudomonadota > Alphaproteobacteria > Rickettsiales > Rickettsiaceae > Rickettsia > Rickettsia sibirica. Next base: position 221,381 of record NZ_AABW01000001.1, on the reverse strand, counting down.
GAAGCGGGAAATCGTTGTTTTGATCAGCGTGTACCTGAAGAAATAAACCGTAAAATCATTGATCATATTAGTGACGTTAACATTACGTTAACCGAGCATGCAAGACGTTATTTAATTTTTGAAGGTTTACCGCCTGAGCTTATTTTTAAATCAGGTTCGCATATGCCTGAGGTCCTTGATCGCTTTATGTCTAAAATATTAAAGTCTGATATTTTAGATAAATTGTCACTTACCACAAAGCAATATTTCTTAATTAGCTCACATCGTGAGGAAAATGTTGATGTCAAAAATAATCTGAAAGAATTATTAAGTAGTTTACAAACGCTTATTAAAGAGTATAATTTTCCTGTAATCTTCTCAACACACCCAAGGACTAAAAAAAGGCTTGAGGATTTAGAGGAGTTTAAAGAACTTGGCGATAAAATAAGATTTTTGCCAGCCTTCGGGTTTACGGACTACGTCAAACTTCAGATGAATGCATTTTGTATTTTATCCGATAGCGGTACTATCACTGAAGAGGCATCTATACTTAATTTACCTGCTTTAAATATTCGAGAAGCACATGAACGTCCTGAAGGTATGGACGCCGGAACGCTTATTATGTCGGGTTTTAAGGCTGAACGGGTACTACAATCGGTGAAAGCTATTACGGAAGAACACGAGAATAATAAACGCTTGCAAGAGATCGTGCCGGATTATGCAGAAGCAGGACTTGTATCAAAGAAAATATTACGTATAGTTTTAAGTTATGTGGATTATGTTAACCATACAGTATGGTTTAAAAAGTAATCCTATTCATTATTATCATATCAAAAACATGAAATTTTTTAAATTAATAAAACTTAACACTTTATTTTTAAGTGTTTTTTTACTAATAACTCTTATATCTTCTTTTTGCTATTCCAAAGAAAATTCTTATAAAAAAATAGTTTTCCTTGTTAGTACAGAGACATTCGGCGGCAAAGGCGTATACGCAATGTATAATGAGATGAAAAAAATAGGTCATGATGTCAAAATTGTAATAGTACCTCATCCTCATCCCAATATTCAAGGAGGAATAGATACCGGGTTTATTAGTAAATTTGATGCACAAGATGTGATATATCCATGCGGTAAGTATGATTCTTATTCAAATGTTAATACAAAATGTGAAATTTCTGAACTAAAAAATTATCAGCCGGATTTTATCTTTACGCAAAATCCTTACGAAAATTTTCAAGGCTATATATCAGAACCTTTTACGGCTGCTAATTTGTATAAGAGCTTTAGAGGAACTAAAACAAAAATTATGTATATAGTCTATGGTCCGTATATCTTTCATCAAAAAAATATTGATGATGATAAGTTATCAAGTTGCATAGAGACGGTATTTGTTGATTCAGAAAGTACAAAGGATATCTTTATTAGTAATTATAAATTTCCTAAGGATAGAGTTATTGTTTCAGGTTATCAACCATACTATGAAGTAAGAAATTATAATATTAAAGAAAAACCAAACTCGGAAACCATTTTATGGCTTCCTAGATGGGAATTATCATTTAAAAATAGAGATTTATATGAAGGAGGTTCTACTTTCTTAAATTATCACTATTTTTTCTATAATTATGCATTACAACATCCTAATATTCATTTTATTATAAGACCGCATGTTACACTATTTACCTATGCAGTCGGTAAAAATTACTTAAGCCAAAGTGATATGGATAATATATTAAGTAGATTTAACTCTTTAAAGAATGTTACTGTTTCTGCACATGCATTCAGGTCGTTACTGGATGATATAATGGTGTCAGATATTGTAATAAGTGACGGTACTTCATCTCTTGCTGAAGTAGTAGTTGCCGATAAGCCTATAATTTACTTAAGTAATGGTTGGAATAATGAATTTAATAGCAATGCTCTATCTAAAGAATTAAAAAAATATATGTATTTTGCTTATGAGCCGCAAGATATTATTAACTATATAGAATTTATTAAGCAAAATCATTATTTACCTTATTATGAAAATAGTAGTGGCAGAAATCAATTTAAAAAGATGCTTGATCCTGTAGAAAACCCTGCTGCATTTATCGCCGAATATTTATTAAAATTATAATAGTTTAAATAATTTATGTTAGAAGAAATTTATAATGATGGAGAAAGATTAATTCTTGGGGCAACTTATGATGTTTTAAAGGTAATGCGTCATAAAAGTAGCTATAAGATTTTTAAAAAAATTATAGAAGCCGATATACTTAATAGCCCATTAATTCTAAATCAAAAAATAAAAATTTTAGATATAGGTTGTGGAACGGGACACGGAACTTTCATGCTTAGCGATATATTAGGAGTAGAAATTACAGCAATAGATATCAGTAAAGAATCTATAATTTATGCTGAACAAAATTGTGGAGCATCTAATATACAATATATTAAATCTGATTTAGTTAGTTTTATTACAAAGGCAGAAGAATGTGATTATATTGTATCACGACATGCACTTGAGCATATTGAAGATGGGTTAAATCTAGCACTTAATCTTAAATATAAAAAACGATTAATAGTAAATGTACCTTTTAATGAACCGGAAGGGAATATACATCATTTAGTTAATTGAATTACTGAAAAAGACTTTGAATCATATCCGAACAAAGAATTTTTCTATGAAGGAGTAGATGGTGTAACTAACGACACGCATTCTGAAAAAATCCTCCTAATTCTATAATCTGTATATATAGTAACTCAGATTTAAAGCCTATAAAACAATTATTTCACTATCCAATCTCAGCTTGGACTCTGGAATTTTTAGAAAAGCTAGGTTTGCAATCCCAAGATATATTAAAACAATTGCTGCAAACTAGAGATGCATTTAACATAGCGAAGAGAAACACTAAATTAAATAATACTGTAACAGAGCTAAATAATGCTTTAGAAGAAATAAAAATTTAAAAATAAACTAATTATTAGTGAAGAAGAACAATCTATTTTTCTAAAGCTCTATAGAAAATTTAAACAATAAAACTAACATTTTATAAATTATTTTTAAAAGTTATGACAACTAGAAAAGATAAACCTCTAAATATTTATCATACTTTAGTTTCCATTATTATACCTGTCTATAATGGGGCTAATTATATGAAAGAAGCTATAAATAGTGCTTTAGCACAAACTTACAAAAATATTGAAATTATTGTTGTTAATGATGGTTCAAAAGATAATGGAGAGACAGAACGTGTAGCATTATCATATGGTGATAAAATACGCTATTTTCATAAAGAAAACGGAGGTTGCGGTTCGGCCTTAAATTACGGTATAAAAAACATGCAAGGGGAATATTTTTCGTGGCTTAGCCATGATGATATATATTATCCTAATAAAATCGAGCATCAAGTTGACATATTAAATAAATTAGATAATAAAGATACTATCATTTACGGTGGTTATGAATTAATCGATGAAAAAGGCAACTCTCTACGTTATATTAAACCGGATAGTGTGCTACCTATAAATAAACTTAATATTTCTTTATTACCTTTATTACGAGGATTAATACATGGTTGTTCGTTATTGATGCCTGCTAAATATTTTCATGAAGTCGGTATATTTAATGAGGCTTTACCGACAACGCAAGATTATGATTTATGGTTTAAAATTTTCCGTGTTGCCCCTATTCATTTTGACGAATCTATCCTAATTAAATCTCGTTTTCATTCAGAGCAAGGTAGTAAAAAAATATCAAATCATAACGAAGAATGTAATGTATTATGGTCATCGTTTCTTCACGAGTTAACAGAAGAAGAAATGATCAAAATGGAAGGTTCTCCTTATTTATTTTTAACTCGTACAGCTACTTTTTTATCCAATAATACTCCGTATAAAAAAGCCTGTGATTTAGCAAATACTATGGCTAAACAAGTACTAAATGATATTAAAATTAGTGTTATTATACCGGTATATAATAGAATAAATTGGGCAATTGAAGCTATAGAAAGTGTACTTATTCAAACACACAAAAATTTTGAGATACTTATAATAGATGATGGGTCGACTGATGATATATCAGAATTAACTGCAATATGCAAAAAAGATAAAAGAATAAAATATTTTCATAAAAAAAATGAAGGACCTGCTGCTGCACGTAACTTAGGTATTAAAAATGCTATAGGAAAATATATTGCTTTCCTTGATTCGGACGATTTATTTTATAAGGATAAAATAGAAATCCAATTAAAGTTTATGGAAGAAAATAATTTTATATTTTCTCATACTTCATATCAAAAAATAAATGAAAAAGGAAAATATATCGAATCTGTTCATTCCGGGCTTTTTAGTGGCAATGTTTTTCCTCAAGTCATACAAACTTGTCCAATAGCAATGCCGACAGTTATGGGAACTTTGACATTATTTCAAGAAAATTTATTTCCTGAAAATATAAGAAGCGGTGAAGATTGTTGTTTATGGATATCTATTGCTAGTAAAAACTCAATAGGCGGTATAGACAAAGAATTGTCTAAAGTACGAATTAGTGGTGGTACTAATACGTTTATGGACCCAAATAAATATTCAGTAGGTTTAATAAATATTACTTCTTATGTTCTTAATGATTCTTATTTAAGTAAATTTAGTCCGTTTACTATTAATTTGTTATTAGCAGCTGTTACACAATTAAGATTACTAGAAAATAAAAATAAAGACTATAAAAAAAGTAATATTTCTTTTTTCAAAAATAATTATGTAATTCAAAAAATACGAACCTATTGCTTTGTGACAAAAATTTTGATTTTATTAACTATTACTTCTATAAGGCAGGAAGGAATACGTGCAACAATCTCTAGAATACAGAGATGGCTTAAAAAGCATATATAAATAACTATTCCTCAAGTATCTTAACTTTTGAGCCATCACCAATTTTAGTCATACCTTCGGTAACGACTAAGTCACCTGCTTTAATATCGTCAGAGATAATTTCAATTAGACCTTCTGTACGTGTACCGATTTTTACATATAATTGTTTTATCGTATAACCTTCTATTTTATAAATAAAAGTACCTTGATTATTTCGTTGAATACAACTTTCAGGAATGGTTAGGTTTTTATGAGGGTTAATTATAAGCGTAACATCTACAAAGCTATTATGCAGGATTTTTGTACCCATAGGTAAAATAATTTTAGCTGTTAAAGTACCATTATCTGATAAGTAATGCGATACTGCCCCGATTGTACTTTTAATTTTTCCTGCAATTAAAACTTCAGTATCGACGCCAACTTTTCCGCTTAAAGACTCCGGCAATTCAATAAAAATACCTTGTGAATTTTCTGTTCCGGTAATGCTAAAAAGATAGTCACCTATTTTTACTTCATCGCCGACCATAGACTTAATTACGCCTATTTTACCAGAGTAGGGTGCAGTAATTATCATATCATTATATATTTTTAGAGCTTTGGAATAATTAAATTTTGCATCTTCAAGTTCGCTTTTTGACCTTTTATATTCCTCGTTGCTTACAAATTTTTTAGCGAATAAAGCTTCTTTTCTATTATAATCTTCTTGTTTTGTATTTAATAACGCTGCTGCTCTAGATTTAGTGGTTTCTGCTATGTTTTTATCTATAACTAGCAATATATCCCCTTTTTTTACTATTTCTCCTTGATGTGCTGAGACTTGTTCAACTACTCCGGTGGCATTGGCATAATAATCACGACTATTATCATTCTGGCATTGCCCTACAATATTAAATATGTCGTAAAGCTCAGCAATTTGTACTTTAGTTGCTTTTACTGCTGTAATTTTTTCTTCTTCCTTTTTACTTGCCATAGTAGAAAACGAGATAAGTAAGGTAAAAAGAACAATAAGTTTTGCAGACATCATATATTATACTCTAAGGTGCATAGGTGTCATCTAGTAGTTTGTCCACGGCATCTAGGAAAAGCAACTAAAAGTGTATGTTGTTGTGACATTTTTAGCTGGATACTGTGGACAAGCTACTAGATGACAAAGTATGCTTTTTCAGTTCCTCATCCGTTAACCATTTATATTCTTTTTCTAGAATTTCAAATCTAATTTTTTCTAATTGTGCATCAAGAACAGGTTCAGGAACGATAGCAGAACCGGTAAACTCAAATCCTTGATAGTTAATTTTTAGTTTCTTACAAATTTCTTGTAATGATAATAAATTTTCTTCTATATCATCGATAAATATTATTGATTGTGGATAATAACTTGTTTTTCGTAATACATACTCAAGCATGCTTCCTTTATCATATTCCGCAGTGTAAATTATTCCGTCTTTTAATGTAGGTTTACCGTAACCGGCATTAAAATCTTCTATTATTATCTCATCTTCTAAAGGTGAAAATTCTTGAAAATTTACCTTTAATTCAGTGAGTTCACGAATTCTCCATTCGATCATATCTTCAATTACGCCGAATTTACCGGTAGGAAGTTTAGTAAGACCCATTGCCGGTACATTTTTTTCTGTAAGTAGAGCAAATATCGTTAAGATATCTGGGTTAACAAATCTAGCTTTCCTATCTTTAAGAACAATACTAAGTAACAATTCACATTCTTTTCTAGTAAGTCTTTTTTCAATGTTCTTCATTAATTCTTTTCTATAATCATGTGTTAACCTAGATTCATCACTATCCATTACAATTACTTCATCTACATCAAAAAGCACCAAGCTAGTATTATCGGCTTGTTTTACCGCTTCTATAACTTCTTTAAAATCATGAACTTTATTTATGTTGCTATACATAGTTATTGTTTATTTAATCTTACTTAAGAGTCTAATTACTTCTTCTAAGGAATTTGTCATTACCTTTAAATCTTCTTCTCTAGATAAATTATGGTGACCGTCTTTAATTAGCTTCATTACTATTTGTTTGCTTGTTATTTTTTCTAATAATTTTACTGAAACATTATAAGGCACGTCTTCATCTAACATCCCATGAATGAGATGTACCGGTATATTTATATCAATCTGTTTCTTTGTCAATAATAAATGTTTTTTTGCATCTTCTATCAGTTTATAGCTTATAGGATATTTATGCTCACAATTTTTACCGCTTACTTCTAGTATTCCCTCTTTTTGCATCTTATTTTGATCATTTAGAGATATATTTTGCCAAATATTTTCAGTACAATCTGGAGCAGGGGCTACACACACAAGTCCCTTTATTTTATCAGGCAATCTTAAAGCCGCAAGAAGTGCTAGCCATCCTCCTATGCTCGAACCTACTAATATCGCCTCCGTATTAATTAATTTATCTAAAATTAGTGATACTCCTTCTAACCAATCACTAATTGTTTGATCCTTAAATTGTCCTGATGCGTTTCCATGGCCGAAATTATCAAAAACAATAAAATTATAATTGTTTTTTTTACAATAATCTATTAAATAGATAGCCTTAGTTGATTGCATACTAGACATCAAGCCGTGTAAAAAAATTACAGATGGAATATTTGTATTAATTATTCTATAATTATCATAGACAATAAATTTGTCTTGTGTTTTATTATAAAGTTTGTGCATTTTAAATAATTATTTTAATAGATTGAGATTTAATGCCTTCATTAAAGTCAAGTAAACGATACAATAAATATACTATTTTGCAAGTAGTGCCTGCTCTAGTTTCGGGAGGGGTTGAAAGAGGTACTATAGAAGTTGCAAAATATCTTAAAATTCTCGGTCATACTCCTATCATAATTTCAGCAGGCGGTACTCTAGTTAAAGAGTTAGATAAGGAAGATATATTGCATATTGAAATGAATAGTAACAGTAAAAATCCTTTTGTAATTCTGAATAATGCAAAATTGATAGCAGAAATAATCAAAAAATATAATGTTGATATAGTTCATACAAGATCAAGAGCACCGGCATGGAGTTCATATCTAGCAACAAAATGGACAAATGCTAAATTTTTGACTACCTTTCATGGGGTTTATAATATTCCGAATAGTTTTAAAAAATATTATAATAGCATAATGCTAAAAGGCAAGAAAGTTGTTGCCGTGTCTAATTTTGTAAAACAACACTTGCTCGAAAACTATAAAATTGATGAAGATAAAATAGTAGTAATTGAGCGTGGAGTGAATTGTGATTATTTCGATCCCGCAAATTTAACGCCGGAAAAACTTGAAAAATGTTGTGATAAATATGATGTACCGAGTAACGTGCCGATAATATTAATGCCTTCTAGAATGACAAGTTGGAAAGGACATCTTGTTCTAGTAGAAGCATTAAGTAAATTAAAACATAGAGACTTTTATTGTTTAATGGTCGGTGATATATCTAGACATCCCAATTTTACTAATAGAGTAAAAGAGCTTATAGCTAATTTAAAACTTCAAAATAAAATTCAAATTTTTGGTAATGATTCGGATATAATAAACCTATATGGGATTTCCGATATTATCATTTCTGCCTCAATCGAGCCTGAAGCTTTCGGGCGTACTATTATAGAAGGGCAGGCGATGAAGAAGCTTGTTATTGCAACTAATATCGGTGGGGCAGTAGAGACAATAAATAATAATATAACCGGTTTCCACGTAGAACCAAATAATGCCGAAGCGTTAGCACAGAAAATCGATTATTGTTTCTCGATTTTAGGTACTGATCTTGCTAAGAAAATCCAAGAAGCGGCAAGACATACGGTAATTAATAATTTCTCTCTTGATCTGATGCTAAGAAAAAACCTTGAAATCTATAAAGAAATCTTAAAAAACTCCCATAATTGAACATCTAGATTTAGTATATACTCATGATAAATGAAAAGTAGTCAAGTATATAGGGTTGAATAGAATAGCTATTCTCCTAATAATTTTATTTCAGTATACAAATCTTCAAGATTTATACTGATCATAAAAATTATTATAGTCATGAGATTTACCATCATGATGCACTACAAGCATTAAAGTTTCCGGTAAAAATTCTTTTAAAGCTTGCTATGCATTTTCTATAGATGTTTTATCAAGATTAGCAAATACCTCGTCTAAAATTAATATTTTAGGGTTTGAAATTATAGCTTTAATGATTCCAATTTTTTTCTTTTGACTGCTGCCACTTGGTGCATTTATTACACCATAATTTTTATCACTTAAGTGCTTAATTAATGTACCTAGATCTAATTTTATAAGTAGTGTGTTAATTTTTTCTTCTAATAATTGCTTATTACTTTTAATGATTGATTGATCAAGGTCGGAGGTTATTATTTCAAATAAAGTAGATTAAACCGATATGTAACTATTCTGATCAATGAATATTATTTTTGGATTTTGATAATGGGTAGGTATGGAAATTTCACCAACGCTATGGCATGGATCAGCAATACAATTGACTAAACTCTTTAAAAAAGTAGTGTTGCCTTTTCCTGAGGAAGCTGAAAGAAGATCATGTGCTCCTAGTTTGAATACTAATTTTTCAAAACTCAAAATAGTTCTTTCTTCTATAATTAGGTTATAATCAGAAATTACAATCTGATTATAACCTAGTTCATCGTTTGTATCATTAGTAGACCATGTTATTCCTTTTTTATTCTCAGAAGAAATTGCCTCTATTAATTTTGTAATTCTCGCTTGTTATCTAACTGCTCCACTAAAGATTATTTTTAATGAGGAACTTGTTAAGAATGATTTTAAGGTTTCAAGCCAAGGATTAAGTAGTAGAGCTTGCTCAGGCGTAATCTCTCCATTTTTTACTTTATAAATATAGTAAAGTGATTTTATGAATTTATCGGAGATATCTAGTATAGCAGTTATAGTATTTTTTGTGCTATCTAAAAACAACATTTTCTTTGATATTTCTTTTTTAGCTTTAAGTTGCTTGGCATATTGATTTTGTACAAATTGAGCAGAATCAGTTAACAAGATATTTGAAGTATTAGAGGATATATTTCTTACTATAGAAGCTGTATTTTCGTTAATTTCCTCTGGCTTCTTGCCTGTAAGAAATATTCAGTTGATATAATATATTTAAAAATCTTTCCTTAATATTTTCAAACGCATTAAATATAATAGCTCCTGGAACTAAATTCATTATATCTTGCAATGCAATAAGCTGTATAATTTTTTGAGTGGTTAAATTCCCTAATTGTAAAATTCCAATAGTGAAAGTATTATTAAGATCATTAAATAAATTATTAGTAATAGCTTCTATATCCTTTAATCCTAAGATTTTACTTTTATATTCTTCGTTTAGTAACACAGTTCTAAAGTTTTTTGTTCGATTAAATCTTGAGTATTTTGTGTTAAAGAAACTTTATATGATTGGAATAGTGTGCTTATTATATTTTTTCCACACCATAAAATACTGATTTTTGCTCCTTGAGAAACAAGAGGTCCTATATCAGCATTAGGGTCCTGTATGAGTAAGGTTAATGCAATTAATGTATTGCCATCATTTCCGGTATAGTTAATAAAACTACTATTTATGTATGCTTCAATTAAATCTAAAACCCTTGGGTTACATCTTTAATTTCATTTTTTGAATTATTTTTAAAATTGTTAGAAAGTATATTAGGATCAATTACCCTAATATTAGGAGTTAAGTTTATCTGAATTTCTTTTAAATTTTCCTGATAATTTAAGAAATCAGTCCCATAATATGCTAAGCCTACTATTGCAGCTGTAGAAGTTAAATAAATTGGTACTGAATAATTAGGAAAAGTTGTGATGAGATTTGTAGTAATAGGGTAGATTAAATTTCCTTTAAATGTGGCAGAAGTAAGATAATGTTTCTGAAAAATACCCTTCGGTTATTAAGATTTCATCAGCAAGAGTTGCCGAAACAAAAAGACTGCTTCCTGTTGTCCCATTTACAATAAAACCAATTATACCGCTAATTATTAAATGCGTTCCATATGCTAACTTTTTGGAAAAGGTAGAAGCAGCTATTATTTTTATTAAAAATAGATATCGTTATTGTGAGTGGGCGTTGTTGTGTGTATCGAAAAAGGCACTCGGTGTTATACCGTGGTTTGACCATGGTATCCAAAAACAACTGAAAAACTGATCCACGCAGCAATTACCTTTTGAGCGATTGAAAGTAGCGTGGCACTCCATAAAAATAATAAAAAAATACTAAAAATTAGCATTTTTATACTTCCTTGCTTCGTCAAAAATTACAGTTTTTTCTTAGCTCAGACGTTAAATTTTTAACTAATCTATCTTTAATAAAAGCTGCCGAATTAGGTGATAAGTTGTATTATAGTATAAAGAAAAAATGTAGGTGTAGGGAAGAAAGTAAAAAGGCAGCTAAATAAAACCTGCCTTTTTATAATTATTAACGAGAATATAACTCGATTACTAAATGCACTTCTGCTTCAAAAGGATATGGGACATCAGAAAGAGCAGGAACTCTTAAATATTTACCGGTTAATGAAGGTACATCAAATGATAAATACCCCGGTGTTGTTTGACCTTGTTTTGAAACGGATTCTTGGATAAGCGGTATTTGTTTTACGGATTCTTTAACTTCTATAACATCGCCTGCCTTTAGTCGTATGCTTGCGATATCGGCTTTCTTACCGTTTAATTTAATATGTCCGTGTGAAACTAACTGTCTTGCAGCAAAAATAGTGGGAGCTATATTCATTCTATAAACTACCGTATCAAGTCTACTTTCGAGTAACCCAATGAAATTTTCACCGGTATTACCTTTCATTTTTTGAGCAAGTGCAAAAATATTTCTAAATTGTTTTTCAGTGACACGACCGTAGTGGCATTTCAATCTTTGCTTAGCTTTTAAATGTAAACCATAATCTGAAGTTTTAATCATGGTATTCTGTCCATGTTGCCCGGGACGATAATTTCGTGTATTGAAAGCATCCTTGCCATCACCCCATAGACTTACTCCAAGTCTTCTACTAGCTTTATATTTAGAACGAACAATTTTTGTCACTGATAATATCCTTAACTTATTATTTGAATTACAAAAAAATATATACATTTCTTGCATCAAAGTCAATCATTGATTTTTAACCTAAAACTTTTTATATTTAATTAAAAAATATTTCATATGAGTTCCTTAGTAAGACCAATCAATTTAGGTAAAATCAATCATTCACAAAGTACTGTTAAAGACTATATTTTACTTATGAAACCGCGTGTAATGTTGCTTGTGATTTTTACGGGTTTTGTAGGTATGTGGCTTGCTCCTTATTCCGTGCATCCTTTTATTGCTGGTATTGCAGTTGTTTGCATAGCGCTGGGGGCAGGTAGTGCAGGGGCAATTAATATGTGGTACGATAGAGACATCGATAGCTTAATGAAACGTACCCAAAAAAGACCGATAGTAAGAGGAGTTATAGAATCTGATGAAGCTTTATCTTTTGGTTTGATAACGGGATTTTTTGCAGTATTTTTTATGGCTTTATGTGTTAATCTACTTGCATCCTTTTTACTGCTATTCACTATTTTTTATTATATCTGTATTTATACTATTTGGTTAAAGCGTCGTTCTATACAAAATATCGTTATTGGCGGAGTATCGGGAGCATTACCTCCTGTGATAGGTTATGCAGCGGTAAGCAATACTATATCTCTAGAGTCGATTATATTATTTTTGATTATTTTTATTTGGACGCCGCCGCATTCATGGGCTCTTGCTTTATTCTGTAACGATGACTATAAAAACTGTAAAGTACCGATGATGCCTGCAGTAAAGGGGACTTTATATACTAAAAAACAAATTCTAATTTACAGTATTCTTTTATTTATTGTTTCGCTAATGCCTTTTTTTATTGGAATGAATAATTTTATATATTTAATAATTTCTGGTATCCTTGGGGTAGTATTTCTATATTATGCCGGTTCTTTATTCTATGACACCCCTGATAACAAACAAGCTAAACGATTTTTTGCCTATTCGATATTTTACTTGTTTTTTATATTTTTACTTTTGTACTCAACTAACACTATATCCACTATTAGCTGAGAGATAATAGTGTTGGGTTACTTTTATAGAAGCTAAAATTGAAACCCAACGTGAAGAAACATATCATAAGTGTATTTTCATGCAAGTGATTTTGTATTTATAACTGTAATTTTTAAATTTTATGCTTTTGTTTCGTAATTTTGATAAGTAGGAAGAGTTAGAATATATATCGTATTTTATTCTATGGGCGCAACCTGTCATGCAACACACTCCATCGTTGGATAAAACTACTCTTAATACCGGCTTTATAACGTACCGCCTTGCCTCCATATTTGCTTACTTTATTTTCCTGTATAATTTGGTTGCCAAATTAAAGCTTCACTCTCTAATCTATTTGAGGCAATATTTCTTTCATGCTGCTTATCGTTATGCGTTAAAAATATGCATTCCGCTTTTATAAACGGTTTATATTGGTTGTTTATGTATTGAGCTAAATCTTCAAATAACTTTGTATATTCGGTAAGCCAGCCTTCATAAGCAATAATAGGAGCAAAGTTTAGATGAACTTCGTAACCTGCTTCAATAAAAATATTCACCGCTTTTATTCTCTCGATAATTGGACTCGTTTTTGGCTCTAATATCTCACGCATTCTTGTCGGTATCAAACTAAATCTAATCCTTATTTTGTTTTCAGGATTAAAATTAAGTAATTTAGGATTGACATATTTAGTAGCAAAAGTTGCTTTAGCACGTGGATCTTCTTTAAAGAAATTAAATATCTTTAACCAATTAGTGTGTTTCCAATGCAAACTTACATCGGTAGAACAACCTATATCATATGTCCAATATTTAGAATCTGTTTGATTGGAAATTTTAGTCGGTAAATTTGCTATATGTTTATCCAATACGTCAAGTATTTGATCTATATTTTCATTGATATATAATGTCTCATAGTTATGATGCATAACATAACAATAACTATTTCTGCAACCTCCGGCACAGCCATACATGAAGTTAGGCGTTATGTAATCAGTTGATCTTCCATTAGGACGTACGTGCAAAGTTTTCGTATTTTGTACTATTTTCTTAATCATACGATTTTAAATTAAAGTTTATTTAAACTACTTACTTAGCTTTACAAACTTCAGATTTATTTACTTACATTGAAATTGTGGTTATAAATTATTAATTACAAATATATCATAAGTTATGGAAAAACCAAGCTATCTAAATTTTGATAATAAAAGTTATAAATGGAACAATGATATTGAGTATCGTAAATGCCCGGACAGCTATAGAGTAGGTAAAGGGGAGCAAGGAGTATGCATTTGTCAACCATATAAAAATGAAATTTTGTCTTATTGGAAGTTTAAAACTTCTGAAATTGCTAAAGCAAGTAGTGAAAAAATGTCTCGATCTTCATAACAGATATCCAATATCAAGAAGAAAAAGACAATCTACGAAGATTCGTTGAAACTGATTCTGAAGAACTTTCAAATTTTATTGAAACTTATGATAAAACTGAAAAATATAACAATAGAGAAGCTGAAATTTTTCATAGTTTAAGTTCTATTTTAATGGCAAAACAACAAGATAATGCGATTAAATCATTAAAGAAAGCTATTGAACTAGATCCAAGTAAAGCATACTCTCACGAAGAGTTTTTTAATAAATTACATAAAATAAATCCGGAGGAAGCACTCGCTTCTATCAAAAGAGCTATAGGGTTAAATCCAAATAAAAAATCATTATATGAAGACCTTATTATTTTGTTGAAAAAGGCAAATTATGATGAAGAAGCAGCAAAAATTACTAAAGTAATTCAAGATTTCCCTAAAAACATACCTAATTTGGTATTAGATACTGAGGAAACAAAGGATTTGTATCCAATTAGGTTTGGCACAGGAATAACTGTATCAAAACGTGGGTATTTATGAGTTTTGCACTGTCATCTAGTTGCTTGCTAACTAAGTCTAGAAAAAATAACTTCAACATTGTTACTACACTATATTATATGTTTTGCTGGATGATGACATAGAGAGGAATAATAAGTCACACAACATCCGTGACAGTCACATTAAAACAGTTTTTTCAATCCTTTTTGTAGAAGCTTATTCACAGGATCTGCTTGTTGGTTTTCCTGCGGAGGGCTGTTTTGTTCCTCTGTATTTGTATCCTTTTTCTTTCTGAGACTCAAAGCATCTTTAATAATATTTGCAGGTTTCTTCTCTCCACTTTTTAAGTCTTTAATAACGCTATTAAATACGTTTTTAACTAAATATGTTTGCAAGGCTTGAACGTCTAATTTATGCTGTGGATTATTTATGAATCCGTATAATTTAACGGCTATAGGCGGTAAATCCGCAATAGTAACGCTTGCACTAACATCCATCATATATTGTGGTAAGTTAATTTGACCGCTTGCATTTGTTGTGGCAGGTGAAGCATCTAAACTACATTCATTTAAATTAAGTTTGCCTTGCGTTATATTTCCTCTGGCAATTAAATTTTTGAAAGATGTGGATCCGCCACTAAAGGAGCTGTTAATAAGTCGCAATACTCCTTCGGTATTTTTAGCATTATTTACCGCATCTGCGATTCGGTTTAAATCAAATCCACTTATTTCCCCGTTATCGCTATTTACGTTAAATTGTCCATTTAGGTTATTAACATATGTATAAACGCTATTACCGCGAGAAGTAAGATCGGCTTTAAAGCTTAGTCGCCCATCAGTTATTTTTATTTTATCCGATTGCGGAGTGAAACTTTTGAGATAGGCATTTTTTAAATCGATTTTAATTGCAGCATTTTGATCTTTGGCTGAACTCACATAACCGGTGCTACTTAGTTCGCCACCGTAAATGTTTGCATTAACTGAAGTAATATTCAGCGTGCCGCCGGTGATATTTAATTTTGCTTTTAAATTATTTATGATTAATGAGTCGTTAGTTAATTTATCAATATTTGCGGATAATTGCCCTTCAATTTCATTTAAAAACCCTAAATTAATAGGATTATTTGACCAAGGAGAATTATTTTTAGCTGTAGGTATGTTTTGAGTAGCAGGACTATTAGTTTTATTTGGAGCAGGAGTAGGACTATTACTTGTAAGAATTTTATCCAAATTAACTAACGGACTATATAAGTTAAGATTAAAATTGGGCTTCTGAGTTTCTAAATTAATATCTCCTTTAATAGATATATTAGTATTAAAAGCGGATATTTTATTATTAATATGGAAAGTATCTTTAATTTTTTGCACTCCTCCGTTTAACTGCAATACTCCAATCTGACTTAAATTACTTACTCCCATAAGAGACATAAACGACTCAAAATTATTAATTTTTAGATTGTGCGAAATAGTTATATCTTGTGCTAAATTTTTAAGCTCAATATCTCCCGTTAGATTACTATTTGCAGCCGATAAATTAATATTTTGTAATTTTATTGCTTGAGAATTACTAATTACATTAGAAGTAAGTATAAGTTTTTGGTTAATAATAGGCGGTAATTTATCGGTCTTTAGTTTTAGAGCATCAAGTATAGGTTTTAAACTATCAGCTTGTAGCATAATATTTGTCTTATCTAAATTAGAGCTAATCTCGGTTATAATGTTACCGGGATTGATAATAATATTTGATTTCAGGTTATTACGCTCTATATCATAATTTGCATTTGCTAGTAATTCTATATTTGGATAATTAAGTCTAGCATCTTTAATAGCTATATTTTTACTATCGGCAGTAATTGCCGTAGTTAGCTCGTAGTCATTTTGTAAATCAGCAGGCATACCTAAAGTTTTAGTATTACCTTTAATATTTGCGTTACCTATGAACGAATTATTTTCGCTATCAAATTTTCCTTCGATTTTAATTTTTTCACCGGCAAGATTAATATTGGCACTTAACGGAATTATTTTACCGATTTCTGCAATATTGCCGTCTATATTAATTTGCTGTTCCAAAGCCTTTAAAGCTAAAGTCAAATCTATAGGACCTTTAAGGCTTTTAATTTTAGTCTCTAAGTTAATATCGTTAAATATTTTCTCACTGTTTTTTTCTATATATATTACTGTGCCGTCTATAATTTTAAAATGACTAATCAAAATAGGAAGTGCTAATTCAGTTTTAGTATCGGTAGATTCTACAGAGCTAAGTTCATTTGTTTTGGATGTATTATTAGGTGTAGAAAATTGCCAATTTTTTTGTCCATTACTTAAAACTTCTAGATTTATAATCGGTTTTTGCAGTTTTATAGAAGCTACTTCAATTGCTCCTCTAAAAAGAGGAAAAAGTCGCAATGACGCTTTAGCACCTTCAACGGAAACTAGATGAGGTTCTTTTGTACCGTTTATTGATGATAATTTAATTTCTGATAGTGATATTGCGGGATTCGGTAGTAAAGATAATTTTATGTCGCCGTTAATAGTTAAATCTCTATTTGTAGCCTCTTTAACTTTATCTATTACTATTCCTTTATAATTATTTAAAGGAATAAAGAAAGGAATAACAATTAATAATAATATTATACTTATAAATATAATAAGTGAGTATTTTAAAGTTTTAGGCATAGAGCTTAACCTTCTATTTATATACATAATATTAATTATAGTATTTAAGGATTAATTGTCAATTTTATATAATTTACTCAATTAAGGATTAAAATAATTATATTCTATGTCATTCCCACGAGGCGTTGTTGCGTGGACCGGTAAAACCCACTGTGTCACCTGTGGCTTGACCACGGGGGCCATAAAAACAATAAATACTAATAAATTTAGTATTTTTAACTGGATCTTGTGGTCACGCCACGGGATGAGACAGAGGTGAATAAGAATCGTAGGGTACTATAAAGAAATTGAAAACTACGGTAAATTATTCAAGCTTCTCTTTGATAATTTAAAATCACATAATCTTTAGTTATAATAGGAAAAAATTCTTTATTGAAAGGTAATAATTCGGTTGTTTGATCTGAAAATTCTATTTCAATTATGTCACCGGCACCAAAGTTAAGAATATTTTTAATTTTGCCTATTTCTTTATGATCTTGGTTTAATACCGGTAAATGAGTTAAATCTGCTATATAAAATTCATCTTCTTCTAGTTCCGGTAAACTTGCTCTTAAGCAAAATATTTTATAACCTTTTAAATTTTCAGCTTCATTTCGAGTAGCTATATCATTAAATGTACAAATTAATTCTCCTTTGGCATTTTGGCTAATTAGCTTAATATGTATATTTGCTCCTGACTCATTTACTAAATTTCTTTCAAGTATTTTTGTAGCAGGGTCGGTAAAAGATTTTAACATTACATGACCTTTAATTCCATGACATGATTTTATTACACCGACTAAAATTAATTTTTCTAAAGAATTCATTAATTTGTCTTTAAATTTTGATAGTTATATATAATAATATATTTAAAAACTTTTTTACAGACATGATAAAAAAAATAGCTGCCGGCGTCATAATTTGTTTTTCATTATTGTTATTTATAATGTTTGGTGCATTATCGTTTGTTAACTATAATTCGGTTACTAATAATTTTACCAGTCATTTAGGAATTGCGAAAGAAAATATCGGAAAAATAAAGATGAATAAATTTCCTTTGTCCTATTTAGTTATTGAGACGATAAGAGAAGAAGGAAAGTTAGATTTAGAGCAGATTAAAATTCATTTTTCGTTGTGGTCGCTTATAAAATTTAATCCTAAAATTAATAAAATAGATATATTAGATGCTAAATTTTATTCACATTCTAATGTATTAAATATTTATAATCATGAAGAGTTAATAAAGAATTTCTTTAAATATAAATTACAAAATATAAATCTAAATGTTACTAATCTAAGTATTATTAATAAACAAGATTATTCTATTTTAAATTTTAATAATTGTATATTAAAAAAAGAAAATGCTTTATCGTCTAATTACATATTTAAAACTACAAGTAACTATATAGGTAAAATTTCAGGTTCAATTAATAAACGTGACGATATAGTAGATTTTAGTCTTAATATTGATAATAATGATTATGGTTTTAAGTTATCGCAAATTTACAAAGATTCTAAGCTTACTAGCGGTAGTGGTGAATATCAGATTAAAAATTTAGCATCGGTAATGTATAATATATTACCGGATTTAAACCATCTTTTTAATAAATTTAATCAACATGAGGCAGTAAACGTTAAATTTAATATTTCAAATAATGAAGATGAAATAGAACTAAAAGACATAGTAATAGCATCATCTTTTATTGTTGGTCATGGATTTGTTAACATTGCTAAAAATGATAATATTACTACTAATGTAAAACTAGATTTTCCTAAAATAGATTTAAGTTCGTTAATTTCTCCAAATGCAGAGGTAACATTTAATACTTCTTCTTCAAATAGTAGATTTATTTTTGCCAATAAATTACTTAAAGCAGACGTGACAATTGACGAAATAATTTTAAGTAATAATGAAGAACTAAAAAAAATAGTCTTTTCTTCTAACTTATTAAAGGGTACTTTAAAGATAAATGAATTTTCAGGTAATATTAAATCAGGTGGAGAATTTAAGCTTACAGGTAATGTAACACAGAATGCCGTTAGAAGTATGTTCGATGGACAGCTATATTTAAAGCACAATGATATAAATTCGTTACTGAATATTTTAGGATTTAACGACGTTACTATTAAAGAAGCTATTCCTTTTAGCTTGTCATCGGATTTAAAACTCACTTTAATAGATTTATTTTTTAAAAATTTATTACTCAAAACAGATAATTTAAATTTATCAGGAAATTTTTCTAGTAAATTTATTGCTCAAACACCTCGTTTAGACGCTACGCTTAATATATCTTCGCTTGACTTAAGCAGTAGAACGTATCCAATAATTTCGCCGCTTATCGAATTTACAAAAAATTTAACTAAAGATATGAAAGCTCTAGATTATCCAAGTAAATTCATCCCTATTAGAACAATAGGATATTTAGCTAATTTAGATATTCTGATAGATAGCGTTAAGTATAACGATCATGTATTTGACAAAATGAATTTGCTTGCTAAAATCGTACCAGCTAATATAAAAATTAGTAATTTAGATTTTAAAACTGCTAACAGCTATTTATCAACTAGTTGGAACTTAGATACATCGAGTGTATTACCGTCTTTGACAGTAGAAATTAAGGACGGTAATCTTACTACTGATTTATTATCACCGGCAGGAATGCTTAATTTAAGAAATAAATTAATAAATGATTATAGTTTAGATAAAGCTACCTTACAAGTTTCCGGTACATTGTCGACATTATTACAAAATGATTTAATATTGAAAAATGTTAAATTTTATGTAGCAAATAATAATAATTTATTACAATTTAATAATATTGAAGCAGAATTATTAGGTGGTAAGTTTCAAGGTAATGGCAATATTTTATTAGAACCTTATGCTATAAATTTCGTATATGCTTTAAATACAATAGATTTAAACAAAGTTTCAGCTCTTATGCCTAAAATATTTACTGCAAGTGGTGGAAAAATAAGTATAAGCGGTAGTTTAGGAACTAACGGTAACACTCTTCAAAGCCAGCTATATAACCTTACTACAAAATCACAATTTGCTATAAACAATATAGATGTTAATAATTTTGCAATTGATGCTTTTATAGAAAAAATTGATACAGCTGATTATAAGGTACAAAATTTAGATAAAGATATAAATAGTGCTATAACCACAGGACAAGAAAATATTAGAGGTATAAGCGGTGATATTGAACTACAAAAAGGTATTGCCCTTTTAAAGAAAGTAAAATTTGCAACACAATATAGTAGCGGTGCGGCCTCTTTTGCAGTTAATATATATAATTTTGATATGGATGCATCTAGTATTTTATCATTTTACGTGCCGGCAAGGCTTGTTAAGTTAAATACCTCAAATACAAGTTCTGATAAAGATAGCTTGGCACATCTTAATATAAAAATGCAAGGGAGTATTTTTGCTCCTAAGAAAACTTTTGATAGTAGTGAGCTAAAAAAATTACTTATACCCCAAACAACTGAAGACACAATTACTACAGATAACCATTAAAAAATAAAAAAAAATGACTAATACTAAAACTTTAGAAGCAAATATTAGCTTTGAAGAAGCTTTAAAAGAGCTTGAGGAAATTGTTAAAAAAATAGATAACGGACAAGAGAGTCTAGAGACGGCAGTTAATAGCTTTGAAAGAGGTATTTTACTTAAGAATCATTGTGAGAAAAAACTAAAAGAAGCTCGGTTAAAAATTGAAAAAATTACTAAACTTGCTGATTCTACAGTGGTCTTAGAAGAGATGGAAGTGTAGTGTTGACATAAAGCATACATTGTACTAATACCATAAGATGACAAAGAAATGTAATTATAGCTTTTCTGCTGAAAAAAATTATAAGTTAATAAGTGAGCGCAAGGTAAGTTTTGCAGAAATAATATCAGTTATAGAAAGTAATTGTTTATTGGATATAATAGAACATCCAAATCCTAATAAATATTCAGAGCAAAAAATGTATATAGTTAAATCTAATGAATACGCCTATTGAGTGCCTTTTATTAGTGAAGTTGATGGAACAGTTTTTTTTAATACTATTATTCCACGTCACAAAGCTACTCAGAAATATCTAAAAATAGGAAAAAGTAATGAGAAATAAAGAGAATATATCAAATATAATACTAGATGCTGAAGAAAACGCATTGCTGGAGTCTTTTGAAAATGATGAATGAATGGCAAAGAATTAAAAATTTTGAACAAGAGAAACATATATCACAAGTGGCAGCAGCTAATTATTTAAAAAAAGATACTCGAATAAATATTCGTATTTCTAGTAGTGATTTAATGGGAATAAAACAAACAGCTGCTTATGAGGGATTACCTTATTAAACTCTTATTTCTAGTATATTACATAAATATTCAGCAGGACATGGTTAATAATACCTATGTAATCATATAATTGACTTTATCTATACCGTTCCTAATATTGTTTTATTCATCATAATAAATATTGTTTTGATGAGTTTTTGTGCGGGATGTTTATATTTAACAAAATACATTATTCCTAATAATTTTCAAAAAGAAGAGCTTGGAAGTCTTGGCGGGTTTTTATCGGGTGTAGTCGGTAGTATGTATGCGGTATCAACCGGTTTGGTATTAATTTATTTACTCGGTAATTTTAATAAAGTACAAGAAGGGGTGGCAGCAGAATCTATAGTGTTGATGAGGCTTGCAGATAGTGTAGGTTGGCTTCCTCATGAAATGAGGCCTACAATTTATCTAGATATTAAAAATTATACCAAAGGTGTAATGCGGCATGAATGGCAATTAATGAAAGACGGCAAGCAAATCGGTCATGAAGCTCTTAGTTTCCTCCAAGATATTAATAAGAGACTACAAGTTTATAAAGCAAGCGAGCAAATGCAGCTATTGACTAAGCAGGAAATCATTGAGGAGATAAAAGAGCTTTATACAGTAAGGTATAACAGGATTAAAATGTCCTATTTTTCCTTAAATATTCAATATTGGATAGTTGTATGTATAATGACTGCTATTAATTTAATTTTTGTCTGTATGTTTGGCACCAAGCTTTATTTACATAAGATTTCGGTTGGTTTAGTTTGTATCACTTCATCATCAATGCTTTTGTTATTATTTATATTAGACAAACCTTTTCGAGGTCCTTTTGCCGTAAATCAATATGACCTTATTAAGACTGTACATTATATTGAGAGATTAAATTAGTGATATCTGTAACAACATAACGCCATAATTTATCCGTGCCTTTAGTAATACCTATACGAGCAGTAGTAGAGTAGGGTAGCTTTAAGCCGATATCGCCGACAAAAAATTCGTTGTTATTTATAAGATCGCATTTATTATGAGAAATATTAATTCCTAAATATTTGCATAATTTACCCGGACCGTTGAGGTATAGATTTTCAGGCGAAATAACATGTACGCCTCTTATTAAGGTTGCAGCAGGGAAGCCTTTAGCTTCGGTTACGAAATTTAAACAATAATACATTCCGTAAATTAAATAGACATAGCTAAAGCCTGCAGGACCAAACATTATATCCGTTCTTTTTGTCCGCCCTCTTGCTGCATGGCAAGCAGGATCATTCTGCCCTATATAGCTTTCAGTTTCAGTAATGATAGCTGTTTTTCCTTGGAAATAAAGAGCTTTACCGATTAACTCAGTGCTTACTACATTAGTATCTCTTGCAAAAAATTCACGAGGTACAGGGATTAGTTTATTCATGTTTTTGAAAAAAAATATTTAAATTCTTATTCCATTGTGTAGGAGTGAAGTTAGTAATTGCATATTCAGCTATATTATTTATATAAAAAGGATCTTATCTTAATATATCTTTAAGTTGACTTAGTTTTTCTATATTAGCTAAAATAATACCGCCAATTCTTGGATGTATAGGACCTAATAAAATGTCCTTTATCATAACATGTATCTAAACATTTTCTATGTTTCGTAATAAATTTTTCAACAGAAGCAAGATCTAAGCCTAAGGTATATTTAAGGTTTACAATAAACATAATTTATATTTTTTTATTAAGTGGTTTAGAATTTTTTATAGAGATTGGAACGGTATCATATCCACCGTCGCAAAACGGTTGACATTTGATGATTCTTTTAAAGGTAAACCACAAGCCTTTTATGCTGCCGTGCATTGATATAGCTTCTTTGGCATATTCAGAACAAGTGGGGTGAAACCGGCAATTATTGCCAAGTAGTGGAGAAATGAAATATTGATAAAATCCAAGTAATAATAATAAGATTCTAGTCATTTTGAAGCTTGTCTATTATTTCCCCCATTTTTTCTTGAGTTAGATCTTCATAATAATCGTCATTAATCTGTACGACCGGAGCGTTAACGCATGCTCCCAAACATTCTATCTCGCTTAAAGTAAATTTTTGATCTTCAGTAGTTTCTTTGAGTTGTACACCTAATTTCTTTTCGCAAATTTTCATTATATCATCACTACCACGCAGCCAGCAAGGAGTAGTAGTACATACTTGGATATGATATTTACCAACTCGCTTTAAGTTAAACATAGTATAAAATGTTGCAACCTCATAAGCCCGTATATAAGGCATTGCTAACATATTTGCGACATATTCGATAGCAGGAACAGGTAGCCAGCCGCCGTTTTGACGTTGTGCTAGATCAAGCAGCGGAAGTATTGCACTTCTTTTTCCATGCGGTGGATATTTTTTTATAATCTCTGCTGCTAGATTTAAATTTTTCTTATCAAATGTAAAATTTGTAATTTTTGTATTCATATATTTTTAGTACGGTATAGTTTTATGTCATTTCTGCGCAAGCAGGAATCCGTAGAACTATTTAATTAAATCTTTCCATTCAGGATTAGTTTTTTCTATCAGTTCTATTTTCCAACTACGTTGCCATTTTTTCAAGTTTTTTTCTTGTAAGTGCTTTTTGAATATCAGTAAATTCTTCTGTATAAACAAGTTTTATAATATTATATTTTGAGGTAAAACCTTTTATTATTTTTTGTTTATGTTCATAAGCACTACTTATTATATTATTAGTAATACCAAAATACATTTTTTGTTTTTTAAATGTATTGTTTTATTTTATGGATTCCTGTTTTCGCAGGAATGACAGAGTAACGCGAATACAAGCCCGCGGCATGACAAATATATTACCTATCTATCTCACCAAATACTATATCAAGCGTTGCAATAATAGTAATAACATCTGCCATTAAATGACCTTTAGACATAAAATCTAGTCCTTGCAAATGAGCAAAGCCGGGTGCTTTAATACGACATCTATAAGGTCTATTACCTCCTTGCGAGTATAAATATACACCAAATTCGCCTTTAGGGGCTTCTACGGCTTTATAGGTCTCGCCGGCTGGGACGTCATATCCTTCCGTATAGAGTTTAAAATGATGAATCATTGCTTCCATAGATTCTTTCATTTTGGCTCTTGTCGGTGGTGTTAATTTAGGATCATCGGTTTTAATTGCACCTTTCGGCATTTTTTCTATACATTGCTTGATTATCTTGATTGATTCGTACATTTCAAGCATACGAACGAAATATCTGTCGTAACAATCACCATTTTTGCCGATTGGTACTTTAAAGTCCATTTCATCGTAAACGTCATAAGGGTTTGATTTGCGTAAATCCCAAGCTATACCCGAACCTCTAAGCATTGGTCCTGAAAACCCCCAGTCCATTGCCTCTTTTTGAGACACAACGCCGATATCTACTAAACGTTGTTTCCATAATCTATTTTCATTTAGTAGACTTTCAATATCGTGAAGTTTAGAAGGAAACTGTTCTATAAACTTATCTATATCCTCAAGTAAACCTTCGGGTAAATCTGCTGCAACCCCGCCCGGTCTAAAGTAGTTTGAATGCATACGAGAGCCGGAAACATGCTCGTAAAATTCCATGATCTTTTCTCGCTCTTCAAAGAGCCATAATAAAGGAGTAGTAGCACCGATATCTAAAGCTTGGCTGCCAATATTCAAAGTATGGTTCAAAATTCTTGTTAGCTCTGAGAATAGTACCCTGATAAACTGAGCTCTTCGTGGGACTTCGCATTCTAATAACGACTCAACAGCTAAAGCAAATGCATGTTCCTGACACATCGGTGAAACATAATCAAGACGATCAAAATATGGTATAGCCTGCAAATATGTTTTATGCTCAATAAGCTTTTCCGTACCACGATGAAGTAACCCAATATGAGGGTCGGCATTATTTACTACTTCCCCGTCCATCTCAAGGATTAACCTTAAAACTCCGTGAGTTGCCGGATGCTGTGGACCAAGGTTTAGAGTTATAGTTTTGGTGTTGTTAGTCATAGTATTTTTCCTACTGTCACCTAGTTCGCTTGACCACGGGGTCCAGTCTTGTGTATTTTTTCTGGATCCCGCAATCAAGTCACAGGATGACATTCATTTTATTTCTGGATTCCTGCTTTCGCAGGAATGACATCGGTTGCCTTCTCATCACCTGGCAATACATAACTCGGGCTATGCCAGTGCGAACTAAAATCAAACTCACGATATTCTATGTCTAAATCGACCGGTTCATAAGCTACTTTCTTTAGCTTCTCATCATATTTAACTTGTGTATAGCCTGTTAACGGGAAATCTTTACGTAATGGATGCCCCTCAAATTCGTAATCGGTTAGTATGCGTCTTTTATCGTCATTACCCTCGAAATTTACCCCGTACATATCATAAACTTCACGCTCATACCAACAAGCGGCACTAAATATATTCATTGCTGAAGGTATAGTTTCTTTTTCAGATATATATACTTTTATTATAAGACGCTTATTTAATTTTAAGCTTAATAAATTATATACTACTTCAAACCTTTTATAGTCAATTGATTTGGACTCGCCTACATTGTCGCTCGTCGTGCTCCTATTAGTTATAGGCTTCGCGCCTTGCTCCTTGTGGCCAAGCCCAACTGAATTGACTACGTTATTCTGAGGAAAATCAGCCCCAAATAAATCAGTAAGTAAAGTGAAGCGTAATTCTTCCGATTCTTTTAAAGCTTTTAAAAGCGGCAATAAAAAATTCGGCTCGATTTTATAAGCTAGGTAATCTTTAACTGTGATCGGAGTTATTAAAATGCTAGATTTAGCTGCAAGTCTTTCAATGAGTTTGTCTAGCGTCATACTTAAAACCTGTAGTGCGTTTAATTTTTTTCTGTAACTGCATCAGCCCGTAAATTAATGCTTCGGCGGTAGGAGGGCAGCCAGGGACATATACGTCAACCGGTACGATTCTATCACAGCCACGCACTACCGAATAGGAAAAGTGGTAATAGCCGCCGCCATTGGCACAGCTACCCATTGAAAGCACCCATTTAGGTTCAGCCATCTGATCATATACTTTACGTAGAGCTGGTGCCATTTTGTTAGTAAGCGTTCCTGCAACTATCATAAGGTCGGACTGTCTTGGACTTGGTCTAAATAACATACCGAAGCGATCCATATCATATCTACTTGCTGCTGCCTGCATCATCTCAACAGCACAACAAGCAAGCCCAAAAGTCATAGGCCATAAGGAATTAGCTCTCGCCCAGCCTATAACGTCATCAACTTTAGTGAGTAAGAATCCTCTATTAGAAAGCTCATTACTTAATAATTCGTCTTCTTGATAAAAATTATTTTTCATATTACTACCAGTCTAAAGCTCCTTTCTTCCATTCATATATGAACCCGATAATAAGTACGAATAAGAAAAACATCATTGAGAAAAAGCCTATTTTACCTATCGTATTAAGACTAATAGCCCAAGGCACTAAAAATGCAATTTCAAGATCAAAGATAATAAATAAAATAGCAACTAAGTAAAAACATATGTCAAATTTTGATCTTGCATCGCTAAAAGGCTCAAAACCGCACTCATAAGGTTCTAGCTTATCTTTATTATATTTTTTTGTCGATAATAGGTTAGGTAGAATCATTATTAAACCGGAAACCAATACCGCAATACCGAAAAATATAGCAATCGGTAGATATTCTTGTAAAAGTTCTGAGTTTTGTAGCATATGTTTTTTATTATATTGTTCCGTCATTGCGAGAAGAATTGCACAGTAATGCGACGAAGCAATCTCAGGATATTTGATGAGATTGCCAAGCAGCCTACGGCTGCTTGCAATGACGTAGATTTAATGACACTTAACTTTATATTTACCTCAAATAGCATCAATTATCAATGACAATATCAGGTTTAACTAGTAGCTTCATTAAAACTAGTACCCAAATACCGCTTGATATCCACCATATTTGCCAAATATTATATGAAATCATGCCGATAATATAGTAATTTATAAAACATGCATAGGAAATTGCCTTGAAATTTTTATTTTCGAGATTACTAATTTGTTTGAGATATTTATAAACTAAGCATAAAAATAATATTAAACCTATTATACCGAGTTCAAGAGTAATTTGTAATATATTATTATGAGGATGAAGCGGCAAAGGATGCCATTTTTCTCCGTTGTAATCGATCATTTCACTATCACCAGCTTTGATATATTTAGAAGAAGCTAAGCCATAGCCTAAAATCGGCTTTTCAATGATTTTGTTTGCGACGAAATGCCAAATAAATAAACGATGAGCAGCGGAAGGTTGTGTAGCTAAATATTTTTTAGATAAATCTTGTGGTTCTATTTGTTTAGCTATCACAGGAAATAGTAACGAGCCGGTAATTAAACTTATTGCGATTAATTTGAAAAATATCGGCTTCATAAATCTTGTTAAAATAAATATTACTCCTCCTATACCGAAGCCTAAAAAACTTGCTAAACTATCGGAAATACTTAGTAAATAAAGTACTAATATATATAGCATTAAGGTATGTCGTTTTTTACCGTTAGAAAGTAAAATTATAATCGCTACCCAAGCGGTAATTGAAAGTAAAGCACAACCACGATCTAGCATATATAAGCCAAAACTAGTTTTGAATATTCTTGTTAAAAATCCATTAGAAGAATATTCGATGAAGAATAATAATATTGCTGTGAGAATTCCGAATATTAAGGCTTTTTTAAGTTGTAAGCGATTTTGAAAAGGAGCAGAATTACTAACTGCAAAGCCAAGAAATAAGAGTATAAAAACTTGAGTAAAAGTAGCTAAGCTATTAATAAGATGAATTGCGAATAAACAAGATATAAAGCACCAAGCGGTGAATAACATTGTTATCCCGTGAGCTTGTAGTGTGATCCAGTCTTTTTTTATTTTTTGGATACCGTGGTCAAGCCACGGTATGACATTGTTACTGGATTGCCACACTCCTTTCAGTCGCTCGCAATGACGATTAATACCTCGCAGGAATGATATA
Source organism: Rickettsia sibirica 246 (assembly GCF_000166935.1). Taxonomy (NCBI): domain Bacteria; kingdom Pseudomonadati; phylum Pseudomonadota; class Alphaproteobacteria; order Rickettsiales; family Rickettsiaceae; genus Rickettsia; species Rickettsia sibirica. The sequence continues at coordinate 192,663 of NZ_AABW01000001.1, read as the reverse complement.
AGCAAAAAAATTGTAACAGTAGCTGCAGCGGATAAGCCCGCCAGCATCCCAAGGCTTGGAATTAAAAATATTAAACTTGAAATTAAATATTGCATCTAAAAACAATCTTTAGCAAAAATTTCGTAGATTGGGTGTTCAAACGTTGAAAGTGAAATGCTTGAAGAAATCATCCATCCTTGAAAGAGTAAATTAGGATCTTCGTCTATTTTATATTCCGTTATGGTCATCAACAAATAATTATCTTCATTATATGGATCAAGGTTTTTTATACATTTGTGCAATTTGATTTTTATATTACCGAAATATTTTTCTTCCCCGACTTTAAAATCTATCTCTTCAGAAGTAGCAGTAATGTTATTTAGAGCAATAATTTTGCCATTTGTATAATTTTTAAACTCAGAACTATCATTAATATTATCGTTTGGATTTAAAATAGGATGATTTTCATCAAGAGGGATAAATACGTCATTTTCAATATCTTCGGTTGTAGTAACCGACTCTAAATTTTCTGCGAATATGGGAAAATTAATGCATATAGTAATGATAAAAATAATTTTTAGTAATTTCATAGATAAATATATTATTTTTCAAAATTATATACTATAGGGGATTAATGGCAATGATAATTTATGATAAGATTTTAAGGTCATTGCAAGCGATTTCAAGGAGCGTGGCAATCTCAGGAATTTTGCCTGAGATTGCTTAGTCAAAACTTACAATTTTTCCTCGCAATGACGATGTAGGTACAATATGCTCCACTCTAAAGAACTCTTAAATTCTATTTTACGACAGGATTTTCATAGTTTTATAATTAAGGTATTTAATACTATTAATCCTGGAGCGGAGTATTATCCAAGTAAGCATATAAGAATAATTACCGATTATTTAAATGCCGTGCAAAGCGGTGATATTAATCGTTTAATAATTAATATACCGCCAAGGAGCTTACTACAATCTATTTGTGTTAGCGTTGCTTGGCCTGCTTATTTATTGGGGGTTAATCCTACCAAAAGGATTATGGTTGCCAGCTATTCTCAAATACTTAGCATTAAACACTCACTAGATTGTCAGTTCATTTTAAATTCTGATTGGTATAAAGAACTTTTCCCAAGTACTATCCTTAGTAAACCTCATAATCAAAAAAGTAAGTTTTTAACGACAGCTAATGGCTTTAGATTTGCAACATCGGTTGGAGGATCGGCAACAGGTGAGGGCAGTGATATCTTAATTATCGATGATCCTCATAACCCCACGCAAATTCATTCTTATAAAATACGTAAGAAAGTTTATAGATTGGTTTGAGCAAACTTTTGTTAGCAGACTAAATAATCGTAATAAGGGAGCGATAGTTTTAGTTATGCAGCGTCTGCATACGGATGATTTATCCGGTTATCTACTTAATAATAGCAATTCATGGCATCATTTAAAAATTCCGGCGATTAGCATTCAAGATTACTCCTTTAAATTAATGAATAAAGAATATCAATATCTTAGTGGTAAAGTTATTAGACAGCTATTAAAGAACCTCTTGATTGTTTAATGAAATTAGAGCAGGAAATAGGTAGCTATAATGATAATGCTCAATATTTACAAGAACCGATAGCACAAAGGTCATCGTTACTGAATATGGAAGATATTAGATTTTATGAAAATCTACCTTCAAGATTTGATTATTTTGTGCAAAGCTGCGATACGGCAATTAAGAGTTCCGAAGATTCCGATTATAGTGTTTGTAATATATGGGGGATTCAGAAATATTATCTAGTATCATTAGTACGGAAAAAAATTAATTATCCTGAGCTTAAGAATTTGACGGAAAAATTAGCTAGAGAATATCAGCCAAAATTTATATTAATCGAAGATAAAGCAAGTGGTCAACAATTGATTCAAGATATAGGATTTTTAGTTGGTAATATTAGAGTGATAGGAATTAAGCCAAGCTTTAATAAAGTTACAAGATTCGCCTCGGTAGTTCCTTTATTTCAATCAGCTAGTGTGCTAATACCTAAAGAATCAAGCATAATTTTAAAGGAATTACTGAATGTTCCCCATATTAAAAATGACGATATAGTAGATTCAGTTAGCAGTGCTTGAATTGTATGAAGGATAAATCGTTTAAATATCCTGCAAGGATTAGGAGTTTAATATAAAAATAGTTGCTTTTTTGTATCGATGTTGGTAGTATTTATGTCATTCCCGCGAAAGCGGGAATCCAGTAAAAATACAATTATCCGTTTATGGATTCCTGCTTTCCCAGGAATGACATAGGATTGTGGTATGACACTGATTAGGCTGGGTAGCAAAGTGGTAATGCCGTGGACTGCAAATCCTCTATTCGTCGGTTCGATTCCGACCCTGGCCTCCATTATAGAAATTAAAACATCTTATGGGATTTATTGCGCAATTCCTAGAAATGCTTTTAGCCGAGAGAGCATTGTCAAAAAATTCTATACTTAGCTATAAGCGTGACTTATTCGATTTTCAAAATTATCTTGCTAAACACAAATTATCCGAATTAAATATTACTACTGAGAATATTAGAGACTGGATTGAGTATCTAGCAAGTAATGATTTGCAAGCACGCTCAATCAACAGAAAGATCTCAACTATAAAAAGTTATTATGAATTTTTAATTAGCGAAAACCATACCGCGTTTAATCCGGTTCTTAACGTAGATTTGCCCAAATATCAAAATAAACTTCCCGAAATATTATCTATAGCTCAAATTAAATCGTTACTTGAACATTGCTCTCAAGATAATTCTCCTGAAGGTATCAGGCTTAATGCTATGATTCATTTGCTTTATGCTAGCGGTCTTAGAGTCTCGGAGCTTGTTAGTCTTAAGCTTGCTGATATTCTGACTAATAAAACGTCTAAAGGAGAAGTAAGAAAAATATTTTCGGTACTTGGTAAAGGTAATAAGGAAAGAGTCATAGTAATAAATGAACAGGCAGTTATCAGTATTGCTAAATATCTTGCAATTAGAGGTGTTTTTGTGAATAAAGCTAAACCAAGAAATCTAATTTATTTATTTCCTTCATCAGCTTTAGCGGGTTATATGACTAGGCAAAATTTTGCTATTCTGTTAAAATCTGCTGCCCTTTATGCAGGACTTAACCCTGAGTATATTTCTCCGCATATATTACGTCACAGTTTTGCAAGTCATTTGCTTGAGGGCGGAGCAGACTTAAGAGTAATTCAAGAGCTGCTTGGTCACGCTGATATATCTACTACCCAAATATATACTCATCTTCAAACTAATCATCTCAAAAAAGCATTGTTGCATCATCCTCTCAATAAAAATTAATTTATCTTAATCTTCTATAAAGTACTTGTTAATATTTCTTAACTAAATATAATACTCATTATTAAATGTAAGGAATAAATTATATGAAGCTAAAAGACATTATGAGTTCTTGTATTAGTAAACCTAGAGAAATTGAAAAAGAATATCCTGGATTAGCTCAAAAGCAAGAATCAGGATGCAATGTTTATGCCGGGTTAGGATGCAAAAATCAAGAAGTAAAATTTCGCAACTATTATGAGTTACTTAAAAAAATTCAACAAGGAGAAATAACTTTAGAAGTTCTAGAAAATTTAAGGAAATTAAAAATAGATGATAAAAAATCTTTTCTAGCAGATGCAGCAGAGGTGATATCTAACAATATGTTACATGAGCTTAATGCAACAATAATGAAACATGCTTTAGATTTAGTTGATTCTAAAGATGCAGCTTTTTTACTTCGTAGAACAAAAGAGGATAGTATATTTCGAGATCTAATATATTTAGAAGCAAAAGAAAACAGGTTTACTGTAGAAATTGATAAAAAAGGAACTTTGAAAATTAACTTTCCTAGTGGGATACTTGAGCTTTACAAGCTATTAATTGATAATTTCTATTTGAAAAAATTTGAGGATGAGGCATTGCAGAAAAAATTATATCAAGAATTGTTCACTGATTTCAACATTCCTTTTGAAGAACTAATTGAAAAAAAGGAATTGCAGAAAAAATTATATCAAGCATTATTACCTGATTTCAACATTCCTTTTGAAGAACTAAATTTTTTTGAAAATTTTATTGCATGCTTAAAAGACTTGTATATTAAAAATAGTTTAGCACGAAGCATAATGAGTTTATTTGTAAGTAGAGATATTAAAGAACATGCTGTATGTGAAGAATTACTTGAATTAGATACATTTAAAAAATTATTTGAGACAAAAATGTCATTATATGGAACTTCTGCTGATTCTAAATTATTAGTGGTTGATTATGTATTAAATGATATACAAGGTGTTTATATTAGCAATTTAGCATCTTCAAATATTTTAGATTTAGTAATGCATAGTCAATCGCATAATGAAATAATAGAATCAATAGAAATTTTGGGTAATAGCTCAGAACCAGTATGACTTGCTAGATACTGTTTTAAAGTTTTGATTATAAATATAGTAAAAACATCTAGAAATTAATTTAATCTATCAATAAGTGAGATTAATACTCAATATGGTTACAAAAAATAAAAAAGAAACAGTGAATATTGAAACAAAAAATTTAGCAAATTTAGTTATCCAAGAAATAGGTAACAAAAATTTTGATTTTGTTGTTTTGCAAAAGATGCAGCAGGCTTTTAGTACTGCAAGTAAGCAAAAACAAAGAGAAGCTTTTATAAGTTTGTTAGATAAAAAACTTAATAAAGAGCAATTACATAAACTCAATCAAGCAATAATGGAAAATGCAAATGAATTAATGCCGGATAACGATCCTAATTTCGTTTGTCGTACTCCTAATAATAAAGTTTTTCAAGAAATATTATTATTGGAAGCCAAACGCTCAGGTATGAAAGCAAAATTTAATGATAAAGGAGAATTACAATCTCTTGATGTAAAAGATATAACACAGGAAATATTAGATCACTATCGTGTTTTACAAGAAAAATTTTATTCCAAAAGAGATTCTAAAGATTTGATAGATAGTAGAATAGCTCAAAGTATTAATTTTTTATTATATGCTCCACTTTTCCGAGAATCAGATATATATACAAAATTAGGTTTAAAATCTGCTGAGATAGAGCGAGAAATACAAGATCCTAACGGTAAGTATGCTAAACAATTAGTAGATGCTAAAATAGGAACTAATATAAATTTTAATACCAAAGAAAATTTAGACAATAAAGCACATGAAGGAAAAGAAACTAAGATATCTTCAATAATTGAAAAAGCAATAACAAAACTCAAGAAAGACAAAAAAGTAAATATTGAAGATAAGAGACAAGGAGAAATAAAAAGGCATTTATCTAAATCTTTAGAAGGAGCTTCTGATTATATATTAACATTCAAAAAAAATGATTTAGTAGATGTAATATATCAAGGATTAGATAAAGGACAAACTTGGTGGTCAAAGATTGTTAATTATATAGGTATAAAATCATATTCTATTTCTAAAGAAAATCTTGAGAAAATAGGCACAATAATAAATAGGGAAATGAAAAATTCTCATACTCCTTTAAAGATAGAAGTACAAGAACAGTTAAAACAAATCTCAAAAGAGTTAAATAGATTCAATAATTTGGCATTGCCGTTAGAGGCTAAAAAGGTTCAGGCAAAATCTAAAAAACCGCCTGTTCCTCCAAAACCTGAACACCTCAAAAAAAGAAATCATGGATTGTGATGATTTTGTTGTGTGACTTGAAAAATACAGTTGTGATCCCATGATTTATTCACGGGACCTAGCTTAAAATACTAATAATATTAGTATTTTAATTGTTTTTATGGACCCTGTGGTCAAGCCACAGGGTGACACAGTGGATTTTATTGGTCTACACAAGTAAGCCTTTTGCGGGAATGACATTAATCCCTACAATAATTTATAATTTATTACTTCCCATAATATTATAACCGCAATCTACATAATGGATTTCACCGGTAACACCTTTAGATAATTCACTAAATAAATATACTGCTGCTCCTCCTACATCTTCTTGGGTAGTATTACGTTTTAACGGTGCGGTTGCAGCGTGAGATTTAAGCATAGTACTAAAATCACCTATTGCACTAGATGCTAAAGTTTTGATAGGTCCTGCCGAAATAGCATTTACCCTAATATTATTTTCTCCCATATCGTTTGCTAGATATTTTATACTAGCCTCAAGTGCAGCTTTGGCTACTCCCATAACGTTATAATTAGGTATAACTTTTTCAGCGCCGTAGTAAGTTAATGTCACAATGCTTCCGCCGTTATGCATTAAGGCTGCTGCGGACCTTGAGAGTTCTAAAAGAGAGTAACATGATATATGTAAAGAATTATGAAAATTTTCTAAGCTAGTATCAACATAACGTCCTTTTAATTCATTTTTATCGGCAAAAGCCATACCGTGAAGTAAGAAATCGAAGCTACCCCATTTCTCTTTTATATCATCAAATAAATTACTAATTGATTTTGGCTTCGTAACATCAAGTTCGCTAACAAAATTACAACCTATTTCCTCAGCGAGTGGTTTAACTCGTTTTTCTAGTACTCCCGATTGATAAGTAAACCATAGCTCTGCTCCGTGTTTTTTAGCAAGCTGTGCAATCGCCCACGATATTGACATATTATTTGCAATACCTGTAATTAAGCCTTTTTTTCCTTGTAGTAATCCTGTAGTCATTTATTTACTCATTATATTAAAACTTGCTGAAATGATAGCATGATGTATTATTTTGTAAACAAGTAATCGATAAAAATGTATAAACCTAAAATCATATGTTTACTGCTAGGGATATTAAGCGGTTTAGTTTTTGCTCCGACTTTCTTTATACCGGCATTATTAACGTTATCTTACTTATGTTATATAGTTCAAAAATCCGAAAATTGGCAAGAAGCCACAAAATTTGGTTATTTATTCGGTTTTGGGCATTTTTTAAGTGGAATATATTGGATAAGTATCGGTGTTAGCGTTTATATTGCAGATTTTTGGTGGGCAATTCCTTTTGCGTTATTTGGACTACCTATAGTTTTAGCTTGCTTTATATCGGCAAGCTGCACGCTTAGTTTTTTTGCTAAAAATAATAAATATTACCAATTTATATTCTGTTTATGTTGGGTATTATTTGAGTGGGTACGTTCATGGATTTTTACTGGTTTGCCTTGGAATTTGATTGGTTATGCTTTTTCGTTTTCAGATATTTTAATACAGCCTTTAAGTATAATAGGGATATATGGGCTTAGTTTTATAGTTATATATATTTCTACATCAGCTTATCCTTTATTTAGCAAGCAATTTACTCAGTTAAAAATATTACTAGCTAGTTCAGTCCTAGTATTAACAATCATTGTCATTTATGGAGCAGTAAGGCTAAGTAATAACCATACAAATTTCACTGATATAAAAGTACGATTAGTGCAACCTTCAATACCTCAAACCGAAAAATGGAATGAAGAAGAATTTTGGCATAATTTAATGCTACATATTAATTTATCGGAAAATTTGGAACCTACCGATTTAATTATTTGGTCTGAGGCAGCATTAGTAGTACCTGATGATATACCGCAAGTTAAATCAAAATTATTAAAAATGCTAAATTCTACAAATGCTATTTTGATAACAGGAGGAATTTCGGATAATAAAAAACAAGGTGATGAGTTTGAACTTTACTCAGCTATGTATGCTCTTGATAAAAATAATCATAAATTATTTGAATACCATAAATCACATTTAGTACCTTTCGGTGAGTATATGCCCCTTAAAAAGATACTACCGTTTAAAAAATTAACTCATGGTTTAATTGATTATAAAGAAGGAAACGGAGGGCTTGTTTATCTTGAAAAATATAATCTTAAAATTAAACCTTTAATTTGTTATGAATCTATTTTTCCTGATTTTGTACGGACGAATAATGAAATAGCCGATGTAATAATTAATATTACAAATGATGCATGGTATGGTAAATCCAGCGGTCCATATCAGCATTTTCATATTAGTAGAAGTAGAGCCGTAGAGAACGGTTTACCTATGATTAGAGTAGCGAATAACGGTATTTCAGCTATAGTAGATCCTTTTGGCAGAACAATAAAAAAACTAAATCTAAATGAAATAAATGGTACTCAAGGTTTAATTCCTAAAAAACTAATCTCTCCCACTATATTCTCGCAGTTCGGTAATTTTACTATTTTATTACTCATCGTTTTTATACTTTTAATTAATTATTTATTAGCCTTGATTCTTGATCACCAAAGGGTTTTAGCATTATTATATTAAATTTTTAATAAAGTTGCTTGATTAAATATAAAGTAATATATACTGCATTTAAAGTTGAATAGTCTTCATTAATAATTAATTTTTAATTAAAGCTTATTGTTAAAATGAATTATTCAATAAAATATCCAGACAAACTCGCAAGTGAACGTTTAAAAGAACGACGTCTTGCTGTAGGTATTATCCAAAAAGAATTAGGGCAAGTTTTTTCGATATTAGTGCTCTCCAAGTTAAAAAATATGAAGAAGGTTTAAGTAATATACCTATAAGTAGGTTATATGTTTTTGCAAAAGTTTTAAATACGCCTTTAAAATATTTCTTTAATAGTTCTGAAGAAGAAAAGTTAAAAGCTGACAATGAAAATACTCCTAATAATAAAATTGAATATCTATTCAAAGAAATAGAAAGTGATTTCTTAAATAATATTGCTGAAGCAGAAGGGCAATATGAACATGACGTCTCTTTTGATTATAAAGAATTATCAAGGACTATGGAAAGAGCACTTTTATCGTTAACTAGAGCATTTACTACAAATATTAGAAAAATAATCATTGAACGTGTCAGATCAGTATCGATACCTTGTGAATAATATTTAAATTTTCATTGACTTAGCATTACCAAAGTATTAATTTTCGTTAAGGTTTAGTAAATTCTGAACCGTCAACAATTATTAAATATATTGGAGGAAGGTTATGAGTAAAAGTAAGGCTATTGAAAATAACGGTATTAGTAATACCAATAGTCCAAATGGTAAATATATGGCCCCAAGACCGGAAGGAGTAAAACCTACCTGTGTAGTAATTACTTATTCTGTAAGCAAGGATATTAAGGCTGTTCGTGAAGTATTGGATGAGCGAGGTGCAAGTGTTCATTACATAATTGATAAGGATGGGACTCAAAAAGAATATCATAATGATTTAACAGATCAAGCTTTTTATGCAGGCAAGAGTAGTTGGAAAGGAGAAGTAGGTGTTAATAAGTTTGGTATTGGAGTCATGCTTATTAATGATGCAAAAAGTGATTTTCCTGCAGAGCAAATAGGGAAATTAAAAGAATTTCTTAAGGATGTAACAGAAAGATATCCAAATTTAGATTTAAAACATGATTTAGTCGGTCTTGGTGAAGTAACTGTAAACCGAGAAGGCAATGCTCATATAGCTCCTGGATCAAAATTTCCTTGGAAAGAATTAGCTGAAGCTGGTTTTGGTAGATATTTTGAGACTACGCAAGAGCAAAAGAGTAAATTATTATTAAGTCTTGATAGTACTGGAGAAAAAGTTAATACTTTACAGGAAAATTTAAAAGAATATGGCTATGGAGTGGAATCCACAAGTACATTTGATCAATTTACTCAGCAAGCAGTGAGAGTATTTAATGATCGTTATGGTACAGGTTTACCAAACGAAGAGCCACCTGTAAGTTGGACTGAAGCAGGTCAAGATGTTCTATCGCAATTACTAGGGCAAACGGTATTAGAACAAACAGAAAATGCATAGTTTAAGAAATGCATTCCTTTTTCATTTTGTAAGCCTTGCTGCATGGGTACTGAATCGTCATTAAGAGGATTAATGGCTTGTTTAGGTCATTCCTGCGTGGATCGATTCCACCCCCCTGTCATCCCCGCGACTTAATCGCGGGATACAATTTAAAATACTAAAAATTTAGTATTTTAAAGTTACTTTTATGGATGCCGTGGTCAAGCCACGGTATGACACCAAGTACATTTTTCGATCTACGCAACAATGTTATGCGGGGATGACATCGAGTAGGTTGTGTTTGTAGCCGTGCAACAACTTTATGCAATAATAACGTTGCGTAAAAGCGGTCATGACATCGAAGTATAGGCTATCTCAAGTAATTCTTTTAGTACTATTTATTGGTTATTGACATAATCTAAAAATAGTGCTAGACATTAAAACTGATTTACAGATAGCCTCTAAGGTAGAGCTTTCTTGACTATTTAGCTTCTAGTCAAAGAAAGCTAAGTTTTTTATCTTTACTTTATATTTCTACAGTTAAAAATATTTATGATATCTTTAAAGGTTAATAGTTTAATACAAAATTGGCGTTGGCGTAGATAATTTTTTGCGTTTATGTGTTTGCTATATGCAAATTTAAATTTTGATTATTAAATTATAACTTATAACAGGATATTAAAATGTTTATCTCTAATATTTTTCAAAAATTTTTTTCTTTTCTTTTTGTTTTATTCATCACAGCTGCAGTTTATGCGGATCAAAAAAAAGTAGCAGTCATTGTGCCACTTGAACATGCCGCAATGACTGAGATTATATCAGGAATTAAAGAGTCGCTAAAAGATATAGATGTAGAAATTATAGTTAAAAATGCTCATGCTGATTCTAATATTTTACTTGCCATTATAAAGCAAATAACAGATCAGGATATTGATGTAATAATTCCAATAGGCACGACAGCCAGCCAAACTGTTATTTCTCATATAACAAATAAACCGATTGTTTGTGCTGCTGCTATGATTAATAGTAAAAACCTACCTTTAGTTACTGGTGTTAACGATGAGATAAAAATCACTGACACCATTAGTAAATTACCTTTTTTACAGAATATCACTTTAATTTATAGCAGTAGTGAGAAAGTTATACCTGAAGTAGAAATGTTAAAATTATATGCTGGAAAAAACAATATTTCTCTGCACACGGTAATGATACAAAATTTCAATGATATGCCTGTGGCTGTAAAAAATGCTCCTGAAAATACGCAGAGTTTTATAATTTTGAAAGATCATTTAATAGTCAGTGGGATTAATATTTTAAAGCAAGAAGCATTTAAACGCCGTATTCCGATAATTGCTTCCGATGAAGGTTCGGTAATTAGCGGGGCAACTATTGCGGTAGGAGTACAAGAGAAGCAAATAGGCGTAGAAGCAGGTTTAATGGCAAAAAAAATCTTACAAGGAATAGAACCGAAAGATATTCCATTTGGGGATATGAAAGACTTAACTTTATTTATTAACCTTAAATCATTTGTTAAACAAGATATTCTTACTAAAGAAAATGTATCCGTACTGCCTTTCGCGCGTAAAGAACTTGAAGAGTAGTAACATGAACATTTTAGTTACTGCTCTTGAGCAATCCTTAATAATGCTGCCGCTTATTTTAGGGATGTATATAAGTTATCGGATTCTCAAAATTACCGATCTTACCGTAGACGGTACTTATGTACTTGGTGCGGCAGTGTTTGCCCGCAGCCTTTCATTTGGGTTATTTCCTGCATTAATATTTGCCGTAATAGCAGGCGGAATTATAGGCAGTATAGTTAGTGTTATGCAGAAGAATAACCGCATTAACGGGCTTATAGCCGGAATACTTGCAAGTTTTATGCTTTATTCGGTTAACTTACAAATTATGCAGCGTCCTAATATATCGGTTCTTGGTATGCCGACTCTATTATCTATATTAGATCTCGAAAATTGGTTAATACCTTTAGTAATAATCAATTGTCTTATTATATGTTCAGTTATAATTTTATTAAAAGGTAAGCTCGGTTTATTTCTTCGTGCTTTTGGTTTTAATAAAGATTTATTGATTAATTTAGGAAAACCTGCTGAGCTTTACCGTACTATCGGTTTTAGCATAAGTAATTGTTTGGCTGCTTTAACCGGTACTTTATCTGCACAAGTAAATGGTTTTGCCGATATTAATATGGGTTTCGGGGTGGCACTAGTCGGTATTGGTGCAATTGTTATAGGGCGTCATATTTTAATCCATGCTAATAATTTTAATGCGTTTAAAGAGATATTGTCTTGTTTGATAGGTATATTATTTTACTTTATTGCTCTGGGCTTTTTACTACGAATTGGAATCGATCCCATAAATCTTAAGCTTATTTTAGGTATAGTATTGTTTATTTCGTTGAGTTCTGTAAAAAGAGAGGCTTTATGAAACCTTATTTATATGCAGAAAATATACAGTTCAAAGTTAAAGAAAGAACCGAACCTATAATTGCTGAAACTACTTTAAATATTGCTAAAGAAGAGTTTGTTGTAATATTGGGTCATAACGGTAGTGGTAAGTCTACTTTAGCTAAAATACTTGCCGGCTATTTAAAACCTACTAGCGGGAAAGTGTTTCTAGATCAAGTCAGAATCGATAAAATACCTAAAGGACAAAAAGCTTCTACATTAGTTACATTAACACAAAAAGCTGAAGAGAGGCTATTTACCGAGCTAACCCTTGAAGAAAATATCATTTTGTGGGAAAGTAGATTCTCTAGTAATGAACGGTTAGAAAGTAGCGAGTTGTTAGAGCTTACAGGTGCGCCTAAACGCTTTTTGCCTTTACTTTCACAGCCATTAGGTAAATTTTCCGGTGGAGAAAAGCAGATGATACTGCTGGCACTTATCATAGCTCATCCACCTAAAATATTATTTCTAGACGAACATACAGCAAATTTAGATCCGAACGCTTCTTTGAAAGTGATGAAAAAAACAGCAGAGATTATAGAGAAACATAAGATCACTTCCGTTATGATCACGCATAATTTAGAAGATGCCGTAAATTACGGCAAAAGGCTTATAGTCTTAGATAGTGGTAAGGTAGTACTAGACTACCTAAAACCACCGGGTTTTTCTTTAAAAGAACTTAAAGAGATTTTAAATTAGAATTGAATATCTGCACCTATCTGTCTGGCTAATTCAGTATCGAAAGAATATTCACAGATATAATCTATTAACTCACTTTTTACATTCTCATTAGTAGTCTGATAAAGAAGCACGAAATTAATAATATCATCCTTATTTTCCCTATTGTAAGGCGTGTCTTCACTTCAGCCTATAACTTTTCTTCTGTTGAAGTTGATGGAGCCGGTACTACTGTTGCTACAGGAGTAACTAATGCTGGAGCTGCTACAGGATTATTATCATTAACATTATAATTTAAAACTTTTTCTATTAACCTTTATCAACACCTATCTTTACAAGTTTTGCTATACTGTGATCGAATGGATTATGCAATAGAACGCCTTGTCGTCCTATATCAGCACCTTTAGATCTTAACTTCTCAAGTAACCATTTATCTCTTGATGTTAGTGCGTGATTAAAAATTGACTCACCACACGCATTAATCTTAAGATTAACGTAAAAAGAAGTCCAGTAACGTTTTATTTTGACCTGATTCATGCTTTAGTAGCAAATAGAAAAAAGGTGTGCCGCCATAATTGTCTACTGTATCAATTTCACTGCCGGGTTGTAATAAAATTTGAGTTATTTCGTGCTGTTTAGAATAAGTTGCATAATGTATAGGTATACGTCCTTTTCCATCTTTAGTATTAACATCCACATTTTTTTTTAAGTAAAAAGCTTCTTATTTCCTATTGTTGCCGCATAATGTATAGGTGAGTATAGATATTTATGCTCAACTTCAAAACTTGTCCCTTTGTCTAATAAAATTTTAGCTATTTCTTTAGTGCTTGCATAAAATAATGCCGTATTTCCTTGTTCATCCTTAGCATTGACATTATGACCTTGCTCAATTAATTTTTGAACAATATTTGCATTTCCAGCTGAGGCTGCTATACTAAACGGTGTACAGTTGTCTTCAGCTTCAATTAAGGTGTCATATATTTCAGGGTTTGGTGCACGTACATTGTCCTCTGCTGCTATTTCTGTAGAAGTAGTGGTTGTTACTGGTGCCGGTGCTACTACCGGAGCTATTACTGGATTATTATCGTTAAATTATAATTAAAAAGTTTTTCTATTAATTTCTCTCTTGTAACATCATCTATATCAGAATAAAATTCAGGATTCATAATTAATCCGTTGATAATTTTATTTTTATCATCCTCATTTTTAATATTTTTCTTCATCTCAGCAAGCTTTTGTTCTGCTTTGAATTCAGGTAGTGCTGAGCGTGCATTAGCGGAATCAGTTAGTATTTCTTTAATTTCTGGTTTAGATGCATAATCTATAGTTTTTTTCCTTTAGCATCTACAGCATTAACATCGGCACCTTGTGAAAGTAAAAGTCTAACATTATTTACATTCCCTATATGTTGCTACATTATGTAAAACCGTACTACCGTCTGGAAGTCTGTAATTGACATTATTTGTTGGTTGATTCATCATATAAATATTCCTTTATGTTTAAATATTATTTTGTCATGCGAGCATTATACATAATATTTTGAATTTCTGCAATCCAATAGTTAATTTTTAACTATTTATTAGATTTTGGATAAAACCAAACGAGGAGTAAACAGATTAGAAGACCGATATTTAAGAGTAGATTATACTCTGTCATAGAAATACCAGAGATTTTGATGGCGGGTTTCATGCAGGACGTGATTGGCTGTGAGTAGAACATTTGTTTGATGTGTTGTATAGACAAGCCTTTCGGGATATGAAGCATTGATGAACAAAGAGCACTTGGTTGTAATATGCCTCTTTCTATGAAGCTATGATAGGTTGATAATATACAAGAGCTAAGGATAGTTAGGAGAATGAATATTAAAGTATACTTACTTAACTGTCGGATGATTAAAGCAGTTAAGCAAATTTTGATTAGGGTTAAATAGGGAAATCGTTCGTAAACGCATAAAGGACAGGGTGTATAATGGAATATATATTCAGCAATATAAGCGGTAGAAAGTGCTATTATAGAAATTGCGATCAGTCCTAAATGTAGAACTTTATAGTTATCTTTTCTGATGTAATTTATAATAGTATTAAATGGCATGTTTTTTTTTCTTAATGTCATTGCGAGCGACTGCAAGGAGCGTGGCAATCTCGGGAAGTTTGATGAGATTGCCACGTTGCTTCGCTCCTCGCAATGACGGCGTTTAATTTGATATTTTACAAATAAATAAATTTAGTATATTGTCACTGATTATTAATTAAAGTGCAAGAAAAATCAATGTCAGAAATTTGGGAAGATGCTATTAAGTCAAACGCGTGGCCTTTTGTTGAGGCTAAGAAGATATTAGATAGCTTAAACGGTCAAATTCCTGAGAAGGGGTATGTATTATTTGAAACGGGTTACGGTCCTTCAGGTTTACCTCATATCGGTACTTTTGGTGAAAATGCCCGTATGGTGATGGTACAGAAAGCATTTGAGCAATTATCCGATATTCCGACTAAACTAATTTGCTTTTCCGATGATATGGACGGGCTTCGTAAAGTACCTAGCAATATCCCAAATCCTGAAATGGTGGCACAGTATATGGATATGCCGCTTACTTCTATCCCTGATACATTCGGTGAATGTGAAAGTTATGGGCATTATATGAATGCAAAGCTTCGTTCATTCCTTGATAAATTCGGCTTTGAGTATGAATTTTATAGCAGTACTAACTGTTATAAAGCTGGTATGTTTGATGAGATGCTGATAATGGTGCTTGAGAAATATGATGAGATAATGGAGCTAATGCTACCGACTTTTAGAGAAGAGCGCAAGGCTACCTATTCACCTTTCATGCCTATATGTCCGAAAACAGGTAAGGTACTGCAAGTACCTATAGAGAAATGGGATGCTAAAGCAGGCACTGTAACGTATAAAGACAAAGCCGGTAATTATATAGAAGTACCGGTAACGGGAGGGCATTGCAAATTACAGTGGAAGCCGGATTTTGGTATGCGTTGGGCTGCGCTTAAAGTCGATTATGAGATGTACGGCAAAGACCATTTGGCAAATGCTCGTCTTTATTCGGAAATTTGCCGAATCCTAGGAGGAAAGCCGCCGGTGCAGTTATGTTATGAGTTATTCTTAGATGAAAACGGTGAGAAAATATCAAAATCAAAAGGTAATAGTATTAGCATTGATGATTGGCTTAAATATGCTCCTGTTGAAAGTATGGCATTATTTATGTATCAAAATCCGACTAGAGCTAAGCGTTTGTTTTTTGATGTAATTCCTAAAAATGTTGATGAATATATTACTTTTAACCAGAAATATCATTTAGAAGAGGACAGGGCAAAGCGTTTTGCAAATCCCGTTTATCACATCCATCACGGAAATGTACCGAAAATTGAGACTTTTGGAATTACCTATTCGTTGCTTTTAAATCTTACTTCTGTGTGTAATCCTTCGGATAAATCGGTGCTTTGGGGATTTATTAGCAAATATGAGCCAAAAGCAACTCCAAATACTAACCCTTATCTTGACCATTTAGCAGAATTTGCTATAAGATATTATAATGACTTTATTAAAGCACATAAATCATATTTATCTCCTTCTGAAAAGCATAAGGTTATTTTGCAGGATATATTAGATATGTTATCTGATATAGCTGATCAAACCGAAGCTGAAGCAATTCAGAAAGCAATATATGATATAGGAATGAAAGCAGGATATGAAAATCTGCGTGATTACTTCAAAGATTTATATCAAATATTGCTTGGACAGAATGAAGGTCCAAGACTTGGGACTTTTATAAAGCTTTACGGGGTGCAGGAAATGAAAAAGCTGGTTGAAGGGCAGTTGTAGCCTATATATCATTCCCGCATGGGTATCTAAGCGTCATTGCGAACGAAGTGAGTGTGGCAATCTCAGGAAGTTGGACGAAATTGCCACGTCGCTTCGCTCCTCGCAATGACGTTAAAATAAAAACTATTAACAAATGAATGACATTTTTTGTAGTACGTTACCTATTTTTTTTATTACGCTGCTTGGTAGTATTATCAAAAATAAATGGTTAACTTCAGAAGAATTTTGGCGTGGTATTGAGAAATTATCGTATTTTGTACTATTTCCTGCTATGTTGTTTAGTTACGTATCTACTGCCGATTTAAGCATTGCACCCATAATTAAATTAGTAGTGGCTCTTATTATATCCACTATTCTTGTATCAATCGGTCTTATAATTTACCAAAAAAAATACAACATAGATAAAGTCCAATTTACTTCCATTTTTCAAGGATCGATTCGTTATAATAGCTACATGTTTTTTGGGGTAAGTAGCCCCTTGCTTGGTTCTAGCGGACTTGCAATCGTTGCCATTATTTCTTCTTATATGATTATTTTTACCAATATTTTATCGGTAATGATTTTCGCTTATTATATCCCTAATAAATCCGTGACTAATACTATTAGTACTAGTTTTGTTTTAATGATGAAATTAATTGTGCGTAATCCGTTAATTATTGCAAGTTTAGTAGGATTCGTTTTTAATTACTCAAATCTTGAATTACATTTAGGGCTTAAGAAAACGTTAGATAGCCTTTCTAATGCCGCTTTAGCTATCGGTATGCTAAATGTTGGGGCAGGGCTTAATTTTACTATTAGACAAGAGCTTTTACATAATGTAATGTTTACAAGCTTTGTTAAATTAGTTGCATTTCCTCTAGTTAGTGTAGTAGTACTATGGTTAATGTCTATTGACGGATTAAATAGATCGGTAGGAATATTATATAGCTGCCTTCCATGTGCGAGTACGGCTTATGTTTTATCTCGTCAACTTGACGGTGATCCCGATTCTATGGCGTCGATTATAACATTTACTACTTTTTTCTCGGTAGTTACTATATCAATTATTATGTATATAATGGGGTGAATTTACCACGTCATTGCGAGCGACTGAAAGGAGCATGGCAATCTCAGGAATGTTGCCTGAGATTGCTTCGTCGATGCCTATTGCATCTGCTCGCAATGACGAAAAACTAAAACAAACAAATAAAACAGGAATTTCTAAAATGGATGAAATGAATAAAATAAATTATGCTGAGGCCCTTGAATATCATGAAAAAGATAAGCCTGGTAAGATCGCTATTTCTGCAACAAAGTCTTTAGTTACTCAGCAAGATTTATCACTTGCTTATTCCCCAGGGGTTGCGGCTCCTTGCCTTGAAATTGCTAAAAATTTAGAGGATGTATATAAATATACTGCTCGCGGTAATTTAGTTGCCGTAATCTCTAACGGTACTGCCGTACTTGGGCTTGGTAATTTAGGAGCTGCCGCTTCAAAACCGGTGATGGAAGGTAAAGCGGTACTATTCAAAAAATTTGCTGATATTGATGCAATTGACTTGGAAGTGAATACGGAAGATCCTGAAGAATTTATTAATGCCGTGAAGTATCTCAGTTATAGTTTTGGGGGTATTAATCTTGAAGATATTAAAGCTCCGGAATGTTTTATTATAGAAGAAAAATTAAAATCTTTAATGGATATACCGGTCTTTCATGACGATCAGCATGGAACAGCGATTATTACCGCCGCAGGGCTAATAAATGCTGCGTATCTTACTAATCGCAAGCTTGAAGATTTAAAAATCGTAGTGAACGGAGCAGGTGCAGCAGCTATTGCTTGTATTGATTTATTAATTGCTCTTGGAGCTGATAAATCAAAGATTATTGTATGTGATACTAAAGGCGTTGTTTACAAAGGACGCCTAGAAGGTATGAATAAATGGAAAGAGCTATATGCAAGTGATACCAAGTTTAGAACTTTAGCGCAAAGCTTAAATAACGCTGATGTATTTATAGGGTTATCGGTAAAAGGCGCAGTAACTAAAGATATGGTGAGTAGAATGGCAAGTAATCCGATTATTTTTGCTATGGCTAACCCTGATCCGGAAATTACTCCGGAAGATATACAACTTGTACGCGATGATGCGATTATAGCAACAGGGCGATCTGATTATAATAATCAGATTAATAATGTTATGGGATTTCCTTATATTTTTAGAGGAGCATTAGATATAAGAGCTAAGACTATTAATACGGAAATGAAAATAGCTGCAGCAAAAGCCATTGCAGATTTAGCCCGTAGACCTGTACCGGAAGAGGTGTATAAAGCTTATTCAGGGCGTAAGATGGTTTTTGGTAAGGAATATATCATTCCTGTACCGTTTGATCCTCGTTTAATTACCGTAGTAGCAGCGGCGGTTGCCGTTGCTGCAATAGAAAGCGGCGTTGCTAGGGTTAAAGATTTTAGTATAGGTAAATATAAGAAAGAATTAGGTAGCAGATTAAATCCTACTGCTAACTATATGAATTTCTTAGCTGAAAAAATTCATAATGCACCGCTTAAACGGATTGTTTTTGCTGAAGGTGAAGAAGAAGAAGTAATTTCTGCCGCTCTTATGATGCGAGACAAGAAATACGGTCATCCGATTATAATTGGTCGTGTTGAACGAATTGAGGCTATGTTAAAAAAGATAGGTCAAGATATTAGCTTAGACGGAATTCAAATAATGAATGCGGCCTTAAGCGATAGTTTAGAGAAATATACTGATTATTTATATAAAAGACTTCAGAGAAAAGGTTATTTATACCGTGATTGTGCAAAGCTTGTTAAAACTGATAAGAATATTTTCGCTGCTTGTATGTTAGCATGCGGTGACGGTGATGCTCTTCTAACCGGTGTTACAAAAAGTTATATCGATAGTTTAGAAGATATCATGAAAGTCATTGCACCAAAAACTAATCGTAGCATCCTTGGCTATTCAATTATGATTGCTAAAGATAATAATATTATTATTGCCGATAATTGTATTACAGAATATCCAAACAGTTGGGAACTTGCACAAATAGCAACCCAAACTGCAGAAATTGCTAAAAATATGGGAATCACGCCTCGTGTTGCACTTCTTTCTTTTTCAACATTCGGTAATTCTTCTAAGGCAAAAACAGCTCGTATTCGTGAAGCAGTAAATATACTAGATAATTTTAGCAAGGACAAAGAAGAGCTGAGCGGCATGAAGGTAGATTTTGAATATGACGGAGAGATGTCGGTTAAAGTGGCTTTAGATGGTGATTTACGTAAATTATATAAATTTTGTAGATTATCAGGATCTGCAAATGTATTAATTATGCCTGGTTTAAATTCAGCTGCTATTTCTACTGAGTTGTTACAAGAATTTTCGTCAAACAGCTTTATAGGTCCTATAACAAACGGTTTTGAAAAACCCGTTCAAATACTTCAAGCTGCAGCAACAGCTAATGAAATACTAAAAATAGCAACTTTTGCTTGCGTTGAAGCTATAAACGAGGTTTAATTACTATATCTTTAAAATCAATTAACTTGTGAGAGGTAAAGTGGCGTCGATTACAGAACTTCGTAAAAATATACAAGAAATTACAAAAGATTTACGAAAACATGATCCTTAAATACCTGATGCCAGTAAAAAACCGTTAGCTTCTAGAGAAAATTTTGACGATCTAATACATTCTGATTTAGGACAGCCTGTACGAAATAAACCGCTTTCTTTTGATGAAGAGTTAAAGAAAAAAGTTCAAAGCAGACAAGTACAGGATTTTTTCGAGCAGTAAACAAAGAGTACAGAAGAAAAAATAGATAATCATGCAAAACGTATAGAAGAATTAAAGCAAAAACAGAAAGAACTAGAAGAGAGGAAAAAGTGGCTTGAAGAAAAAAAGCTAATTCTAATATTACTAGAGAAGAAAGATGGAAAATCGCTGCAGAATTAGAAGCTATTAATGATCAATTTAAGGCTATAGAAAAAGAACATAATACTATTAATAGTGCTTCCGATAGAGAACAAAAGTTTGATAATAAAAATAAACACTTAACTGCTACAAAAAGAGAGCCGATAGCTGCAGATTTATAGCAACAAGGAGCATTGGCGGCTATAAAACGTATGAAAGAAGAGAAGATAAAGCAGCAGCTGTTAATCAATCTTCAAAAAATACTCCAACTATGCCTAGCGGTACTATACCGATGCCGCCTCTAATGCCTGGAAGCGGTATTCCTATTCCCCCATCGCCTCCGCCACCACCTATATCAATTCCAAAAACTATAAAAAAAGAGGCAAAGGATGTTGGTAAACAAATGCCTCAAGGAGGAGATCAGCATAAAGAAAAACTAGCAAAGGCTATGAAAGCACGAAGAGCAAAAATAGAAAAGCAAAACTCAGGAAGAGGAAGGTAATTATTATAGTATCATAATGGCTCTTTTTTCAAATTTTATCATAAAATGAGCTGTTAGTCTCTATGAAGATTTCTAAGAAGATTTAATTTTGGTTATTTTTTGCTGCAAATTATAAGGTTTCTTTGAAATAGGAGTAGCTATTCTTTCAAAAATCTTATTAATTTTCGCTAAAAAATACCTCAAAATAGCAAATCAATTAGAAATCTTCGTAGAGCTTAGCGAATTAGAACGATTTTACAATTTAATTGCAGTTTAGCCCAAATTTTATCTGCAGTATATATAGGATAGCCTGTAATTAATCCTAGGCTAATGCAAGCTCTGTCACCAAGAGATAAGCCAAATTGTTCTGTTTCTTTCTTTAAGCGTCCAATTTCTATAGTTTGATCAAAATCTAAGGCTACAATTTTATTTATGGAAGCTGAGATCATTTCTTTACTTTGAATAAAAGATATGTTCAATTTTTTATCTAGTTCAGCTACTACTTCTGCTATATTTACTGTGGACATAATAGATAACGGTAATAATTCTTCGACCTTGTCACTACCAGTTTCTAAGTTAAATAATGCAAGTAAAGCAGATGAATCTAAAATATATTTATTCATTATTAAATTCCTTGCTTCTTGATTCAATTAAAGAGTCAACTAATGATATGTTATCTTTATTTCTAGATTTTACTAATGCTTGAAATTCTTTAATTTTATTTTTTAGAGGAATCAATGTTAATTCTTTATCAAGTATTAGCATTAACTGATCTCCTGAAGCAAGATGTAATTGATCACGAATTTTTGCAGGAATATTTATTCTGCCATTTTCAGATATAGTAACTTTATATTCTAAGTGCATATTTTTAAAACGGTTAAAAATTAAATATATACCAAATATAAAAAAATATTATAATTAAAACTACAATAGTAAAATAAATATAAAAGATTTCTATATTGAAATTATGCTGTAGTTGTTCCTATTTCAAAAAAATCTTATAATTTGTAGACGCAAAGAGTAAAAATAGATTAAATTAATTTTCTTTCACACAGCCTAAATAGTTGGTATCATATGCTGTTGCCACAAAAAGAAAATATTATATGTCTAATTCAGCTTTTTTAGTTGCATTTTTTACAACGATTATCCGTTATTATGATTATGCTCTATTCGGTTTATCGGCTAGTATTCTTGCACAAAATTTCTTACCTAATATAGAGCAGGATAAACAACTACTTGGTTTTTTTGCTATTCTTAGTGCAGTTGTTATAGTACGACCTTTAGGGTCCTTAATTTTTGGATTTATCGGAGATAAATACGGGCGTACTAAATCTATCAAGATATCAATGTGCATGAGTAGCATTGCTACCGGATTCATTGCTATTACTCCTTCCTTTGAGATAATAGGTATTTTTGCTACGGTAATACTAACATTATGTCGAATGGTTTTTTTAGCAAGCCTTGCCGGAGAGGTTGACGGAATAAAGGTTTATGTAGCTGAAAAAACAGGAGATAATCAGAAAAATTTAAATATAGGAATAGTTTCGTGCTGTGGCCAAATAGGTGCATTACTTGCGGCTATAGCTTATTATTACGCTAGTAATTCCGATATCCAATATTTATGGCGTTTTAATTTCTTTATTGGTGCAATATTTGGTTTATTTGCTATTTTGATGAGAAATTTTTTTAAAGAAAGTAGCGAGTTTTTAAGAACGTCATCAAAAAGTACCTTGCGGCAAATTATATGGAATAATAAACTATCCGTTATAATAGCATTACTAATAAACGGTGCTATTGGAGGAGTGTATCACTTTTTAGTAATTTTCTTAGGAGTTTTTTTAACAAAAATAGCTCTTATAAATCATCCTGAAATAAGATTTATGAATATAGCTCTTACTACTACCTATGGAATATCAGCTGTTTTTGCAGGGCTGTTTGCCGATAAAATAAACCCTTTAAGACAGATTACATGGGCTTTATTTGTCAGCATTATTGTTGCTTTAGGAATGCAAATAATGTTATACAAACAAATATTTAATATTCTCTGTCCCGTTATATTAATAGGACTTGCAGCATTTTATGCAGTACCGCTACAAATTATTGTTCAATCCTTATTTAAGACTAATGTTAAAATGAGGCTTTATAGTCTATCACATTCTTTTGGAGGTATTATTCTATCCTCAACTACTCCTTTCTTTAGTATGTTGTTATGGCAAAATTTTAAGTCACTATCTCTCACTTTAAGCTTTTTCATATTTTTGCTTATAATATTAATGAGTACAGTGTTGGTTTTACGTAGGATATCATCCTCACAACAGTAAAGTCTTGTTGCATGGCTTGAAAAACCTACTCAATGTTATCCCCGCGAAAGCGGGGATCTAGCAAAATAACTTCAATATTGATATATTTGACAAAATAAACACATAAAAAACTTGTTTTTTTACTGGAGTCCCGCCTCCGCGGAAATGACATAAACGAGCCATGCAACAAGACCCAAAAACAAGAATAACATCAATTGCCTTATATATTTCTTCCGTCTTTACTGCAACCTGTAGGTTTTATGTTAGGACTACTTGAAGATTTGGAGCGTTGCTGTGCTTGTGTCCCAATTTGCTTCGCTTCTTTTGCTAAGTTTTCAAATTTGTCTTTTAAGTTTTTTGTATTGCCTTTTAGCTTTAAATCGTGAGTTATTTCGTTAATATTCAATTTTTCAGGAGTTGGATGATATATAGGCTCTTTAGATTGAGTATGTTTAGAATGTTCTATTGCAAATTTTGTACGAGGTCTTATTAGTTCATTCTCTTTTCCTATACCTTTCTGTTTTTCTTCCTCCCATTTATCCTATCCCGCCGGTGGTGTCCAGTATCTTGTTGTTTTACTATCAAAGCCTTTTTCAAATTTGTTTATTAAATTTTTGGTACTATTCTCTTTAATTTCTTTACCTCGATTTTCAAACTCAAAATTTTTCTGAGGAGTTATATAGTCAGATTGAGTATTTTCATGTTGTTTTTCTACAGTCTGTTTCTTTTCTTCTGTCCAGTATTTTTTGATTTTGCTGTCAGAGTCTGCTTCAATTTTTGCTATTCTATCTTTTATACCGGTAACTGCTCCTGTAGATATTTTAGGTTGATCTTGGGTTGATTGCTTAATATGTTTCGGAGATGTATTTTTAGATAATTCATAAGTCAAAGATTCTAAATTAGATAAATTCTTTTAAACTTTTTCTATATTGGAATTTAAATATTCTATTTCGGGTCCTTTATATTCCATTATATTTTTTAATGTGGTATTAATTTCTACAAAAGATGCTTTAATCTCTTGATTAAATTTATCATCATTATTATCTTACTACAATTAGTAGAAATTTTTTGAAGTTTATCTAATATATCATTAATTCTCTCATCTTGTTGAGAAGTTGATACCATACTTGCTAAAAATTCACTTCTTCCTAAATTTCTATTAACATTATTTCAATATAGAGGTATGGTAGAGGCTTTAGTATAATCTTGTGGAAATTTATCGATCTCTTCTTTAAACCTCTTTAAGAACTTTATTGTATCATCGAATATAGGATGAGTATTTCAGGAAAGAGCAAGAGGAGTCGGTATTGCTTCCTGCATTGGATGAGTTATTGCCTCAACTTGTTTCGGGGATGTATCTTTAGATAGCTTTTCATTTGGTAGCTCAGATATATAATCATCTACTGCTTCTTTTAATTTATCTGAAACGGCACTATTTTGGGCAGGAGGCAGTATTCCGGTGTCATCCCATTCTAAATCAGTATCAGTAGTTAGCATTCCAGTATCATCCTGCTCTAAAGCGATATTATCGCTTCTACGCTCCTCACGAGGATCAGTTAGCTTATAGTAATTTTTATTTAGTAAACGAGGAACACGTGAATTGTCGCTCTTTTCATATTCCTTAATTTCTTCAAATATACCTAGTGTCTTATAAATATTATCTATTTCTTCTTGAGTAAGTCTTTCATTGCTTACTTCTTTTTGTTGGATAGATTTTTGTAGTTCTTTTGTTACCGTTAACTTATCTTTTGCTATATTTGAATTTGATAAAATTTTCGCTTGTACTAAAAAGAGCTTCAATTAAATTAGTAGAGCTGCTTTTTCCAAATGTGGTAGATAATTCTTCTTGACTTGATGCTATTCCTGAATCAATAGAAGAAGATCTAGAAACGGTATTAGATTGAGGATTAATATTTGCCTGTTGTACATAAGATTTGCTGGTATCTATTAATATCTTATCAGTGAATTGTGCTAGTTCATTGAATGAATTTTCTAGTTTTGCAAAAAGTTCTGTTGAGGAATGTACTATTGCCGGTGATAACTTAGGTATAGAATCTTCAGGTATAGTTTCTAAAGAAGGAGAATATTTACCTGTTTCTTTTTGTAGTACCGATTCATTTTGCTTGATTAAATTTGATATAAATTTATTTGGATAATATATCAATTTTGTTATTGTTATTACTTCTGGCATATAAGACTAGAGCCTCCTTTATATTTTGCGAGATATTATCTTAACAACATCTTATATTGTAAATCTAATTCGCTTGAATTATTAGTATTACGGAAGTAATTTTTATTTACTGATATACTTTTGCTGAGTATATTTTTAGAAGCTTCTATAAGTTCTTTTTCCCCTGTCGCTTCTTTGTTTTTTAACTTCTCAAATAAATTTTGTAAACCATCTGAAAAATCCCAGGCATTATCAAGGTATAAAAATTTACTTCTTATAATCTCTTGCGCTTTTTGATTGGACGCTTGTTGCACTTTTTGTTTCTCTTGCATTACTCCTAGAATGATATTTTTATCTAATGAATTAATCACATCATAAAAATTTTTCATTTCATATAATTTTTCTCTAGGCTCTTTTATTTTTTGTAATCTCTCTCTTAATGCTTGAAATTTATCCCATTCATGTTGTTCAAGAAAAAATCCCTATATTTTTGTATTTTTAGTATTAGGGCTTTCTCCGCTACTCAGGATTTTATTTCTAGTTGCCTGTAATCTAGATGGTTGATGAGCGTTGATATTATTAATCAAACCTAAAATTTCTTTTGATGTCTTATTAAATTCTTCATTATTAGTTGGATTTTTGATTGTTTCTTGAACTGCTTCCTTTAACTTGATTATTTCTTCTTTAAGGCTAAGTTCTACTTTTTGTTGACCGTGTGTTATAGCTTGTTCGTTTTTTTGTGAGGTAAGTACTTTTTTATCTTGCTTTATATTTAAGCTCTTTTCCCCTACTTTCTGAACAACTTCTTCCATCAATTGCAATAGATTAATATTGCCCTTTATTTCTAGTTCTTGCTCATTAGTGATCGGTAATGAATTACTTAGTCTTAATAATGCTGAAAAATCTGAAGGGGATATTAGGATATCAAGTTGAGCCTTTGTTTTTCGACCTTTTCCGTCTTCCTTAAAGCCTTCAACTTTACCAATACTAATAGGTAGATTTTTTAAATAAATTTCTTTACTAGCACCCTGTATATTTTTATCATTTGTTACTTTGAAGTTAGCTTGTTGTTGAGAAACATACGGTCCCGGCGTTCTAGGGTCTATTTTGTTTATTAGAGCTTCTATAAAATAGTTGTACGTGTTATAGCTAGTTTATCTGTTTCTAAAATATTATTTAAATTAGTATTTTTTATTAAATAAAGATTTATTATTAGCCGGTCTAATTCATTCTTATGTTTCATAATTTCCCTCTATTAATAAAAATAAACCAAAATGTAATACCATTTATGTTCAATTAACAATACTAATAATTAGTATTAATTCAATATTTTAAATCTTGTTGCATTTGTGCTTCAATAATATAATTTTATCATTTATTTTATCGTCTCAATGAGTTTTTTAACTCCCTCGACTGATTTATCAAATAGTGCTTTTTCCTCTGCGGTTAACTGCAGTTCTATTACTCTTAGAACACCTTCTTTACCGATCATAATAGGCACTCCGACATATAAATCATGTACGCCGTACTCACCTTGTAAATGAGCGGCACAAGTTAGAATCTGACGTTTATCTTTTAAATATGACTCAAGCATTTCTATTGCTGAGGCTGCGGGAGCATAATAAGCAGAACCTGTTTTAAGTAATGCAACAATCTCACCGCCGCCGTTTTTAGTACGATCGATTATTTTTTCAATATTTTCATTACTTGATAAGCCCATTTTTATCAAGTCAGGTATCGGCACGCCTGATATTGTAGAATATCTTGCAAGAGGTACCATAGCATCGCCGTGACCGCCGAGAACCATGCTATTAACATTGCTAACCGATACTTTAAACTCTTCAGCAAGAAAAAGATTAAATCTTGATGAGTCAAGTACTCCTGCCATACCGATTACTTTATTGTGAGGCAATCCGCTTTCTTTAAGCATGACATATACCATAACATCAAGTGGATTGGTAATTACTATTACAAAGGCATCAGGAGCGTATTTTTTAACATTTGCTGCAACCGTTTTCATAATACCGGTGTTAATGCTAATTAAATCTTCTCTACTCATCCCTGGTTTTCTTGGTAAACCGGCAGTAATAATTATGGCATCAGATCCTTCAATATCTTTATAGTCGTTTGTGCCTTTTATTTTGATATCAGACCCGGCTATTGTACCGGCTTGCATGAGATCCAATGCTTTTCCTTGCGGTACTCCTTCAGTCACATCAAATAACACGATATCGCCGAGTTCTCTAAGGCTAATTAAGTGAGCAAGTGTACCACCTATGTTACCGCTACCTATTAATGAGATTTTTGGATTTTGTTTCATTACTCCCTCTACAAATATTAAATATGCCTATTACTATATTACAAATAGATTCAAGAAAAAAGAATTTTTAAATTATATTGTTAATTGGTTAATTCATAAAAATTAACCATTCACATTGACTTTATTAAAATATATTAATATAACGTCGAGTCAAAAATACCATGAAACATGGAATTTTAATAAAATAACTAAAAAAATAATTATGCCTAAAATTTCTAAGTTAATAAATATTTTTAAATCTTGTATAGGAAAGGGGAGTAATGCAAAAGAATGTAAAACCGCTCCAGAAATGTTTCATGAT
This sequence comes from Rickettsia sibirica 246, assembly GCF_000166935.1. Classification (NCBI taxonomy): domain Bacteria; kingdom Pseudomonadati; phylum Pseudomonadota; class Alphaproteobacteria; order Rickettsiales; family Rickettsiaceae; genus Rickettsia; species Rickettsia sibirica. The sequence goes on along the minus strand of NZ_AABW01000001.1, from coordinate 164,502 downwards.
TTACGCATTAGTATTAACAATAATCTTAATAGTAAAACAGTAAAGACGTTAGTTTTGATATGGTAGATAGCCCAGAAAACAAAAGTACCCTACATTATGTAATTGACTTAGCAGACCTTAAAGAGTTACTGCAAAAAGGTATTGATCTTAATATACAAGATGAGAATGGTGATACTGCTTTAGAGGTGACAGGTAATTTTAAAAAAGCCAAAATTTTACTTGAATATGGTGCTACGGTGAATGACTTATAAACAGATGACTGAAGTATTACATTACTGTGGTCGTAACTTAGTAGAAAATAAAATTATTCTTTCACTATTAATGCATAACAATGCTAATACTAATTTTACAAAAGCAAATTTAGTAAGACAATGTAAAGAACCGTATGAAGAGGCAGAGCGGTTAATAAAATTGAAAAAATAGAGAGCTTAATATATCAAAGTAAAGAAGTAGAGACGTTAAGAATATATGTTGACAGATTACAGAGCTAAATATGAAAAAGCAAAGGATAGTAGCCAAGCTGTTTTAAAAATATTAAAAATCAATAGAGTGATGGTTTAAAAGCTCAACTTGTTATTATTGTCAAAATCTAGGGTTAATCGAAAATTATTCGGAAGTAGCTCAAGAAAATGCAGTATATAAGTGCTTGGATGAGGCTTTTAATTTGCTTGATCAAGGATTAATAGGAGAGGATGTTCAAAATACAGTAGTTTGATTCATAGCATCAAGCAATTTTTGAAAAGCACTGGTCATTTCTGTTCAGCATTGTATACATGGATCATTCTATATCATTCCCGCGTAGGCGGAAATCTAGTAAAACCTATAAAAAATTTGTTTTTTTAGGTTTATTTTTTTAATAAATAACTTCTATATCGATATTTGAAGTTATTGTGCTAGATCCCCGCTTTTGGGCCTTGTTGCGTGGATCAGTTTTCCCGATGTCATTCCCGCGCGACTTGATCACGGGATCCAGTTAAAAATACTAGAATTATTAGTATTTTTTATTGTTTTTATGGATCCTGTGGTTAAGCCACGGGATGACACAGGGGATTTTACCAGTCTACGCAACAATATTGAGCTACGAATGACATCGTACGCCTTTTCTGAGTCATGCAACAACGCCTACGTAGCTCATGAAGATTATAGGTATCAACGCAAGCAAGCCTTCGCAGGAATGGATATCCTTATCAACGTTGTATCATCTTATTATAATATTTTGATAAAACTTTCACGCCATATAGCCATAATAGACATACGATAATAAAACTAAACATCAATAAACCGGCTATGTCGTTATGTATGGCGTTCGGGAAAATACTAAAGGATATGAATTGAATAATAGCACCTATTGATTTACCGATTTTAGCACCCATAACATCAACTGCAGCTTTACCTTTGGTCTTCATTTCACTATCGAGCGGAATATATACCATTTCTTTGGTAGCATCAAAAAGTGAATATTTTACGGATTTAGAAAGTACATGCCAAAGTCCGCCGATAAAAACTATAACGACAAGCGGTGCACTATAGCCGAGAGTATTTACGATATTTCCTAGGTGATTTTCAAAAACCGTGAATGAAAAGAACATAACACCTGCTCCAAACATCATAATCGGTGTTATAATAGCTCCCCAAAACCAGCCGCATATTCTAATTAAACTACTGCCTAAAAACGCACTAACTAACGTGAGTATTCCCGTCCAAAAAAACACTTTACCGTGATAGGCTATAAAATCCTTTGTAGCGGGATAGAGTTGCTTTACTTTGGACATCCATAATCCTTCTATTAGGCTAATACTCATAGAATAAGACATTACAAGAAGACAAATAAAACCGAGATATCTAGAAGTTAATATTACTTTTGCACTGTCGACCAAGCTTAATTTTAATATATCCATTCTTTGGTTTTTAAATTTAATATTTTTGTCAGCTTCTACGACTGATTTATCAATAAGTTTATGAAGAGCTAGACAAATTAATCCGGATATTAAAATAACCGTAATAAATGATTTTAAAAGAATTTCATTTGTATCGTTTAGATGAGAAAATAAAGGTAATAAGAAATGCTCACTCTTAGCAAAATAAATAATTACGGTTCCTGAGATGAGTAAATTAGTTTGTCCGAATAAAGTAAAAAATGAGTAAAATCTTGGTGCTTCTTCGACTTTAGTAATTTTATTTGCAAGCTGCCAATATAAAAGAGTAAAGACTATAACCGGCCATAACTCTCCCATAATATAAAATAATACCAAACTCCACTGTCCCCAAATTATTAAAAACCATTTTAAGTGAGGAAGAACAGTGATATAGTGCTTCATTAATTCGGGATCGGGATGAAAAAACTCTCTGTACGGAAATAAAATAAAACCAAAAATTGCGAAGAAAAATAAAAAAGTACCGGTAATTATCCTAAAAACTTGCTCTGTTGTCATAATATTACAGAGTTTAGAATAAAAAATAACAAATAAAATTCCCATCGGCATTTCGCCCCAAAGTTTGATAAAACTCAATACTTCCGAGCTAATTAAGGTAACAACAAAACTATCTTTAATACTACGAACTAAGTTTTGATTAAGTAGAATAAAAAACATTAGTAAAGCCATCGGGATGAACTTGGTTAATTCATACGATCTAATCGGCCATACTATATGCCTAAATTTACTGTTTCTGGCTTTATTCCAAATTGTGAAATTAGAATCCACGCTATCCATTGATTTACTATGAGCTTATTTTTTTAGTACCGGATAGTTTTTAAAAATGTTATGTTTTTGCAAGGCTTAGAGCTTTATAGGTCATTCCCGCATATGCGGGAATGACCTCAAACGCTTTTTAGAAACTGTCTGGCTATTATTTTTTATGCACCCTAGACTATAATAAAAACTATGTCAAGATTTTTTAAAATAGTCTCATATATTGTTGTTAATTACATTTGTTATACTCAATCGCTGCTTTAATAAACTGAATAAATAACGGATGAGCTTCAAAAGGTTTAGATTTAAATTCCGGATGAAATTGTACTCCTACGAACCAACGCAGTAGCGGTAGTTCAATTATTTCTACAATCTCTTTATCTTTTGAAAAACCGCTAAATACTATTCCGTGTTTTTCAAAAATATTTTGAAATTCATTATTAAATTTATATCTATGACGATGTCTCTCATTTATTTCAAGGCTTTTATAAGCATTAGCTGCAATGGTACTTGCGACCAAACTACAAGGATAAGAGCCGAGCCTCATAGTCTTTTTTACATTTTCAATTGTTATTTTTGAGTCTTCACAGTTTTTATTTATTTTCTCAATAATTTTTGTACCGTCTACTTTAAACTCTTCCGTTACTGCATCTTTAATACCGATTAAATTCTGAGCTATTTCGATCGTCGCAAGTTGCATACCGAAACATATTCCAAAAAAAGGTATGTTATTAGTACGGGCATATTTTATTGCTATAATTTTTCCTTTAGTTGCCCGTTCTCCAAATCCACCTGGTACTAAAATCCCATCTATATCTAATAATTTTTTATTAATATTCTCTTCAGTTAGATTTTCAGCATTTATCCATACTAAATCAATTTTGTATTTGTAATAAATACCTGCATGATCAAGTGCCTCGATTACTGATTTATAAGCATCTTTTAATTTATGATATTTAGCTATTATAGCGATTCTTACTTTTGAATTAGAATCTTTTAGCCTATTAATTATATCATGCCATTTATCTAATTTAGATGGCATGATATTAATATTAAAAAATTTTAATACTTTATTATCAAGACCTGAATTATGATATGCAATCGGTACTAAATATATATTTTTTTGATCTATTGCCGGAACAACATACTCAGATTCTATATTACACAATAAAGATATTTTATCTATTTCGCCTTTTGAAATGTTATGTTCTGCACGACACACTAGTATATTAGGTGAAATACCTATAGCGCGTAATGCTTTAACTGAGTGTTGGGTAGGTTTTATTTTTAATTCACGGGCGGTTTTAACATAAGGTAATAATGTTAAATGAATAAATAAACAATTTTCGCTTTTTAATTTGTTACCAATTTGCCTTATAGCTTCAAAAAACGGTAGACCTTCAATATCACCGACTGTACCGCCTATTTCACAAATAATAAAATCAAAACCCTTGGTGTTTGAAAGTATAAAATCTTTTATTATATTTGTAACATGCGGGATGACTTGAACAGTAACGCCGGCGTAATTTCCTAAACGTTCATCTTTAAGTAATTTTGAGTATATCGCACCTGTTGTGATGCTATCAAATTTGCATGCGGAAACTCCGGTAAAACGTTCATAATGTCCAAGATCTAGATCGGTTTCTGCTCCGTCATCGGTTACATATACCTCACCATGTTCGTGAGGATTCATAGTTCCCGGGTCAATGTTAAGATAAGGGTCTAGTTTTCGTACACTTACTCTAAAACCTTTCGCTTGCAATAGCATAGCAAGAGATGCTGCCGTGAGACCTTTACCGAGTGATGAAACAACGCCGCCGGTAACAAAAATGAAATGTACCATTATTATAAACCTAGTTTACTAATATTTTCGTAAAATTTTACTGCTTTTTTTAAGTCTTCTTCCGTATCTACGGAAATAGGAACATTCTCAACTAAACATGTACCTATAGTCATGCCGTTTTCAAGGACACGTAATTGTTCTAAACGTTCTGTTTTTTCTAAAAAAGTTGGCTTAAGAGATACAAATTTTTCTAAAGCGTTTTTGTGAAAACCATACATGCCTACATGATATAAAAATTCTTCTGCACCGTTTGGAATAAGACTACGCGAAAAATACAATGCTGTCCCCGCCGAGTCAACCGCTACGGTAACATTACTACTAGCTTTCACTGACTCCCTATCTACTTTTACTATCGGTGTAACAATATCGTATTTGCTGTTTTTTAAATATTCTATAATTTTCAAAATAGAGCTAGGTTCAATGAAAGGCATATCTCCCTGTACATTAACTATGTAATTAATGTTTTGATTATTTGGAATTAATTTAAAAGCTTCATAAGTACGATCAGTACCGGTTGGGATAGCACTATCCGTGAATATTACTTTTCCTCCGACTTTTGTAATAACGCTTGCTATCTCTTCCGAGTCGGTCGCAACATATGTATGCTCAAGGCCCGCTTGATTTACTTGTTTGAATACCCGCTCGATTAAAGTTATAGAGCCGATAAGCTGCAGCGGTTTTTGTTTAAGCCTAGTTGAACTTAGCCTTGAGGGGATAATTATAGCCACGTCCTGATGCCGCATAAACTTCCTAAGTTTAAATTAAAAAATAATTGTTGACAGATTAGCCTTTTTCGGCGATAAAGTAAAACATAATTTTTGAATATATGCAATATATTTAAGAGCTCGTAGCTCAGGCGGTAGAGCATTTGACTTTTAATCAAAGGGTCCCGGGTTCAAATCCCGGCGAGCTCACCATACTTCTACACTGTGGGTTTGTAGCTCAGCTGGTTAGAGCACACGCCTGATAAGCGTGAGGTCGGAAGTTCAAGTCTTCTCAAACCCACCATTCAATCCGCTACAACAATAAAATCTGTATTATCATAATTATAAATCAAGGTGATCATTTATTAATATTGCTAAGTTAGGATGATATTGTCAAGCTAAGGATTAGATTATGAAAAAATACAAATTTACTGAAAAAGAATAAGAAATACTAGATTATTTTGAACAAGATGAGCTTTTAGAGTTGCCTAAAAAAGAACTAGAGAGCCAAAAAATATAGCTAAAATTGCCGCAGCTAATTTTTTTAAAAAATCGGAAAGAATTAATATTAGATTGCCGTTATACGATTTAAATCATATAAAAAGAATTGCAGCACAAGAAAGAATGTCTTATCAAACTCTTATTGCTAGTGTTTTACACAAATACGCGTCCGGATATTTAAAATTAGATAAACTTAGTTATACTTTTTTTATATAAATAACATTTTTTCTCAATGAGTCTTTTTAGAGGTAGAAAAAGGTTAGAGGGTAATTTATCAAGAGTAAACCACTACCAGCTTTCTACTTTATGAGCCTCAAGATTCTGTAATTCATGCTCATTTAAACAATGAGCTTTAAGGCAAATCAAGATGTAATACTTTTGTTCTTTTTCAAAAATATCGTTAGTCACCGCTACCAATTGTGGATTTTCAATGATCAGATTTGTTTCTTCTAAAACTTCACGGATAGCACATTCTGCAAATGTTTCTCCAAATTCTAAATGTCCACCGACAGGAGCATAACTAGACTCACCATGGGAACTAATATGTTTACCTAATAAAATTTCATTCCTATTATTCAAAGATTAAAATACCGATACCGATGCGTAGGTGGTTAGTCATATCTAACTATTAACTCTGGATTGACTTATTAATATCGTATGTTAGCTTCTAAAGCAAATAAAAAAATATTGCTTATTTAAATACTGTGAGCTATTTGTAGATTATATTTAATATTTACCTGTAGTTATGAATGCTACCAATCAATTACAAAATAATAGCTTAACTAATTCTTGGCTTAAGCTTGGTATTTTATCCTTGGGATTTGCGGGTTTATATTCAATTATTTTGGTGGTACTACGTACCCCGCAATTATCAAGCTTTTTCCCAAATCCGCATATTTTCAAATCTGCTTTAATTATTCATGTTAATTTATCGGTATTGATTTGGTTATTGTCCGTTACGGCTAGTGTTTGGGGGGGTGAAACGTCATTGCGAGGAGAGGCAAAGCCTCGACGCGGCAATCTCATGAAACAATACAAAATTTCTGAGATTGCCACGCTCTCTACGTTCGCTTGCAATGACGTGTTTCGCCTTTACCCCAAACTTGCTTTTCTAGCTACTCTTCTAATCGCCATCTCCCCAATAGCCGGGCATAATCCGGTGATGAATAATTATATACCGATTCTTGAAAATATCGTATTTATTGGGGGGTTAAGCTTATTTGGTGTTACGTTGCTATTGTACGCTATAAATATTTTATATTTCTTCGATTGGACGAACTTAAATAGTCTAGTTAATTTTACCGTATTATCGACTATTATAATGTTTATTTTAAGCTTTGTTTGTTGTGGATGGTCTTATAATGGCTTGCAAAACATCATTCAAATTATTCCAATCGAGATAGAATTTTATTATGAATTACTTTTTTGGAGCGGAGGTCATTTACTGCAATTTATATATACTCAAATATTAATATTTATTTGGGTTAGTTTATTTAGAGAGTTAATAGCTAGAGAAGTGAAATGTCAAAAATTCTATCTTTTCTTACTTTATTTAAATTTTATTTTCGGAATTCTTACACTTTTCGGTCATATATTTTATGATATTATCGATGGAGCCTTCAAAGTATTCTATACAAATCATATGAAATATCTAGGCGGCATTGCTCCTGTTTTATGTTTAATAGGTATGGGGGTTGAGTTGGTGTGGGTATTTGTCATCCCGCGGGATGACACGGTTACAATAAATGACAGAGTAATCAAAACCATCTTACTTTGCTCTATTACTTTATTCTTACTTGGCGGGCTTATAGCAATGAATATCACAGGGATAAATGTAGCAATTTCTGCTCATTATCACGGGTCTATAGTAGGGATTAGCATTGCTTGTATGGGGTGTAGTTATTTGGGTATTGGGAGGTATCAACGTCATTGTGAGCGACTAAAAAGAGCGTGGCAATCTCATGAGGTAATACAAAAACTCCCTAGATTATCGCGTCGGCACTTCGTGTCTCCTCGCAATGACAATATTATTAATTTTACATTTTACCTCCTAACATTCGGGCAGATTCTGCACATACTAGGTCTAGCATTCGCCGGTGGTTACGGTGTTATGCGGAAAGACCCAAATAGTGTAATGCCGATGTCAGCTAAGCTATTAATGGGAATGATGGGTGGAGGAGGGGTTATTGCTATAGTAGGCGGCTTGATGTTTGTATATATTTGTGTTAAAGTAATATTTTTTAAAAGTATAAAACTAGCACATGAGTAAACCAACTAGAGAAGAAGCTAAAGAGGCAGTAAGAACGTTACTAAAATTCATTGGTGAAGATCCAAGCAGAGAAGGGTTGCTTCAAACGCCTGATAGAGTAATTAATAGCTACGTAGAAATATTTTCCGGTTATGGAAAGGATGTAGCAGAAATATTAAATACCAAGTTTTATGAAACTTGTAATTTTCGAGATTTTATCTTACTGAATATAAAATTTACCTCTTTCTGTGAACATCATATATTACCTTTTAACGGTACAGTAGATATAGCTTATGTTCCTGATAATTGTATTGTCGGCATAAGTAAGCTAGCACGCATAGTAAATATTTTTGCTAGAAGACTACAAATCCAAGAAAAAATGACGGTACAGATAGCAGAAAGCGTGCAGGAGAATTTAAAGCCGCTTGGCGTTGCCGTTAAGATTTCTGCCGTACATAGCTGTATGTCAATGCGTGGCGTAATGCAAGATAATAGCGTTATGAATACCATGCATTATACGGGTATATTTGCCGAACAGCAGAAATATCGTCATGAGTTTTTAAACCTTACTGCTAAAAGGTGATACGTTATTAATGTCATTTCTGCGGAAGCGGGAATCCAGTCATTTTGTCATACCGCGACTTGATCGCGGTATCCAGAAAAAAATTAAAAAAAACTGGATCCCGTGGTCAAGCCACGGGATAACCAAATAAATGATTATAAATATAGCAAGAAAGTAAATAAAATATGTTATTATCAAAATATTTTTTACCTGTGTTAAAGGAAGAGCCAAGTGAAGCTCAAGTAACTTCGCATAAATTAATGCTTAGAAGTGGAATGATTAGGCAGCAAGCAGCAGGGATTTATACTTGGCTTCCGCTTGGCTTAAAAGTATTGAAGAATATCGAGCATATAGTACGCTTAAATATGAATAAAGCGGGAGCTTTGGAAGTTCTAATGCCTTGCATTCAGCCGGCACATTTATGGATGGAATCGGGACGTTTTGATAATTACGGTAAAGAAATGCTGAAATTTCAAGATCGCCACGATAATACTTTACTATTCGGTCCTACTAACGAAGATATGATTATGGATATTTTTCGTCATAATATTAAGTCATATAAGGATTTGCCGAAAAATCTTTATCATATCCAATGGAAATTTCGTGATGAGATTAGACCTCGTTTTGGTGTTATGAGAGGACGAGAGTTTTTAATGAAAGATGCTTATTCTTTTGATATAAATGAAGAAAATGCCGTTAAAACCTATAATCAAATGTATAAGGCTTATATCAATGCTTTCAGGGATTTAGGCGTGTTTGTTATCCCTGTTATTGCCGATAACGGTCCGATCGGTGGCAATTTAAGCCATGAGTTTCATGTAATCGCTGAAACTGGTGAAAGTACTATTTATTACGATAAAAAATTTAAGATATTAAAAGATAATCCTGATATCGATGTAGAGGAAATTAAAAGTTGGTACGCAGCAGCTGAAGAAAAATATGAAGTAAATAAATTACCTATATCTGAGCAAGAAATAACCAGCAGTAAAGGAATAGAAGTCGGGCATATTTTTTATATAGGCTCAAAATATTCGGTTAATATGAATGCACTTATTAATGATGAGTATGGTAAACTAACTCCTATAGAAATGAGTTCTTACGGCATAGGCATTTCAAGGTTAGTTGCTGCTATCATAGAAGCAAATTGCGATGAGAAAGGTATCATATGGCCTTCTAGCGTTGCTCCTTTCAAAGTTTCTCTAATTAATTTAAATATTCATGATAGTAAATGCGTAGAGCTTGCGGACATGGCTTATAAAGAGCTATCAGATAAAAATATAGAAGTGTTATATGACGATACCGAAGCACGTCCAGGCAGTAAATTTGCAACGCATGATCTTATAGGCTCACCTCATCAAATTATAATTGGTCCTAAAAAAGCCGCAAATAATATTGTTGAATTAAAAGATCGTAAAAGTGGTGTTATAGAAGATATTGAGGTAGGTAGTCTAATGAGTGTATTGTAAAATAAAGAGATATACGTCATTACGAGAAAATTGCATAGCAATTGATGAGGCAATCTTAGGAGTTTGTTATTATTTCATGAGATTGCCACGCAGTCTACGGCTGTTCGCAATGACGATTTTGGAGTCATGCAATAAGACTAATACCCTATGGGAATGATATAGCAAAAATATTCTGGGTAGACAATGATAATATCATATGATACTATCATATAATGAGTAGTAAACCGTCTTTTCAAATAACTAATAAAATCTTGGAGTTATCACAAGATATTTCTTATGAGCTTGGTATTTTAGCCGGTAGCAAGCTTTACTCTCAACCTATAAAACTTAGAAAAAATAATCAAATTAAAACCATCCATTCTTCTTTAGCAATTGAAGGAAATAGTTTAAGCGTAGAGCAGATAACCGATATAATAAACGACAAGCGTGTACTCGCACCTGAAAAAGATATTGTAGAAGTAAAAAATGCTATAAAACTATACAATAATCTGACTATATTTAATCCCTTCAAAATTGAATCATTATTAAAAGCACATGAGATATTAATGCAAGGATTAGTAGAAGATAACGGAAAGTGGCGTAAAGGTAATGCCGCTATATTTAAAGGCACAGAGATTATATATTTTGCCCCTACGGCACGCCGTGTATCTTTATTAATGCAGGATTTATTTGAGTTTATAGCACAAGATAAGCAAATTTCTGGAATAGTTAAAGCTTGTATATTTCATTATGAGTTTGAATTTATCCATCCTTTTTCAGACGGTAACGGACGAATAGGTAGATTATGGCAACAATTATTACTAATGCAAGCTAATAAAATTTTTGAGTATATTTCCGTTGAAAGTTTGATAAGGAATAATCAAAGTGAATATTATAGTGTTTTAAGTAAGTGTGATAAGCTTGGTGAATCGACCTTATTTATCGAGTTTATGCTTGATAAAATAGTTGCAGCATTAAGATTATATAGTAATAATATTACATATGAGGCAAATACGCCTTTATCTAGAATGGAATTTGCTAAGGTTAATTTAATAGATCAATGGTTTTCTAGAAAAGATTATATTACTGTACATAAAAATATTTCTACGGCAACGGCTAGTAGAGATTTGTTATATGGTTTAGAGCGTAAACTTTTAATAAGTAAAGGGTATAAGAATCAAACTTATTATAAGTTTGTGTAGTTTTTAATGTCATTCCCGCTTTCGTGTATGAGTGTTAACTTAAGAGAAGAAAAAACCTCTGATGCCATTTCCGCGAAAGCCGGAATCCAGTACTTTAAAGCTTTTTAAAAGCTCGATTTATCTTGCTTTACCCCTAGATTTCTGCTTTCGCAGGAATAACATCATATCACTGATTCAAAAAGAGATTAACATGAAAAATTTTATAAAATATTTGTTTTTCACCGGTCTATATATAGTAGTGACGATAATAGTTGCTTATATGGTTTTGGCTCAAACTATTCCTAATGATGGGCAGTGTCATATGATGGATAGACCGTTTGTTATTCATTACATCTTAGCAGCAATTATTACCGCTTTACCGACACTAATTTTAATATATAGTAAAAAGAAAAAGTAAATATATGATCGGTCAATTAAGTGGTAAAGTTGATGCCCAAGGCGATGATTACGTTATAATTGACGTAAACGGGGTAGGGTACTTAGTCTATGCTTCAGGTAAAACTTTAGGTAAACTTGCTGAAGGGGAGTTTTATAAACTATTTATCGAAACCCATGTTAGAGAGGAACATATTCATCTTTACGGTTTTTTGGCTCTAGAAGAGAAGATTTTTTTTAATTTACTACAATCAGTAAACGGTATAGGTACAAGAATGGCTTTATTTATCTTATCAAGCCTTACGCCTTCAGATATTCAAATTGCTGTAAATAATGAAGATAAAAATATATTTAAAGCAATATCCGGAGTAGGGGCTAAACTTGCTGAACGTATAGTGCTAGAGCTGAAAGGTAAAGTAGCGAAAATATCAAGCGGTTCAGCTATTATTAAAGAGAGCTTAAATATTAAGAATATCACACCCGTTGCAAGTAATGAAGTAATAAAAGCTCTAGTAAATCTAGGATTTTCTAGATTTGAAGCTCAAAACGCTGTTCAAGGCATCATTACCCAAAATCCCGAAATCTCTATTGATGAATTAATCAAAACAGCCCTGAAAAATCGAAATTCTAATTTTTAGTTGATAAATTAGCAGTTATTTTATATTAATTTTAATTACTAATTAATAGGTAAAATATATGTCCAAGTTAATAGAATATTTAGGAAAAATACAGGCTGAAGAAATATTAAAAGAGCTATAGAAAGACCCTGCTACTTTAAGTATTACCGAGGTTAATTTTGTACCACAATCACCGGTATTTGCAGCTGCTGGATACTCTAAAATTCCTGAAGATGCTTTAAAATGGGTTATTTAATGCTTTACAAGGAGACGCTACTATACAGTACTTAAGTACTGATAGTTTTGCGTGGAGTTTAAAATCAATAAAGTTATTTGCTGAATTTTTTAAAGATCTGCTATGCCGCATTACCGACATTAGTTTTATAAATGCTTTGAATAATGTTAATAAGATAGATGTTCTTTTAGATACCTTAAGAGTAAACGCAACAAAAATAAGCGATTTAGATATAAGTGGGATATTTTTTGATAATAATGTTCCTGTCTGATCCTCATTTGTTAAAAATACTAAACTTGCCGGATTGAATTTTTCATTAAGTACAGAAGTAAGCGAGGAATAAAAGAAAGTCTTATCGGATGCTATAAAATAGAATAAAAGCTTAATTGGATGTAATATTTTAGGTTATAAGATAGGAATGAAATCTCAAGATACAAGAATTGGACGCACAAATTACAGAAATAATTGATGAAAATAACCTTACTCTAAAAGATGTAGCAGAAGTTTTGAAAAATTATTATGAAAATCCTAATATAATATTATCAAATGAGATATTTGGCCATTATTTCAAGTTATGTAAAGGATTAAATCAAAATTACCTTAAAGAAGAATTACAAAACTTAGGCGTCACTGATACAGAAAAATTTTTTGAAACCGTAAATAAACTTAGAGAAAGGGTAACTAGTTTCTATGAAGAGGGCTAATATAAAAGTCTAAAATAATTTATAGCATAAAACTATTTTTTGGCTATTATTAGTCATTATATTCGATTTAAAATAATGACTAATATATTATCACCTGAAAAAAGTGAAAATGATCAAGAATTGCCGATAAGGCCGTCATATTTGCAAGAATTTGTCGGTCAACAGCAGATTAAAGAAAATCTTTCGGTATTTATTAAGGCTGCAAAATCTCGAAATGAGCATCTTGATCATACTTTATTTTACGGTCCGCCCGGGCTTGGTAAAACTACGCTTGCTAAAATTATCTCTAACGAAATCGGCGGTAATTTTAAATCCACCTCCGGTCCTGCTATACTTAAGGTCGCTGATCTTGCTGCTATTCTTACCAATCTTGAAAAGAACGATGTATTATTTATTGATGAAATCCACCGCTTAAATACTGCGGTTGAAGAGGTTTTATATCCTGCTATGGAAGATTTTGAGCTTGATATAATTATCGGTGAAGGATCTGCCGCAAGGTCAGTGAAAATAACCTTGCCGAAATTTACCTTAATCGGTGCTACCACACGCCTCGGGCTGCTTAGTAATCCTTTGCGTGATAGGTTCGGTATCCCTATGCGGCTAAATTTTTATAATACCGAGGAATTGAAGAAAGTTCTAAATAGAGCAAGTAAACTACTTGATATTGATTTGACCGATTCGGGTTCTGAAGAAATAGCTAAAAGAAGTAGAGGAACGCCAAGAATTGCATTAAGATTGCTTCGTCGTATAAGAGATTTTGCAGCAGTTGACGGTAAATCAAGAGTAGATAAGGAAATCTCTGATTTTGGGTTAAATCGTTTGGAAGTTGATCGCATAGGACTTGATAGCAATGATTATCGTTATCTAAAATTCATAGCGGATAATTATAACGGCGGTCCTGTCGGAATTGAAACGATTGCAGCTGCCTTATCTGAACAACGTGATGCACTTGAAGAAACCATAGAGCCTTATCTTATACAGATAGGTTTACTACAAAGAACTCCTAGAGGTAGGGTAATCACGATTGCCGCTTTTGAGCATTTGAAAATGCCTGTACCGAATCAATCACATCATCAATTTAATATTTTTAACGAGAATGAATAACAATAATTTAAATGATAACTACACAGCCGCAGATGTTATAAAAAGGCTGATAAAAGATCATGTTAAACCTTACGCAAATAAAATATATTTTTCGATATTTTGTATGGTTGTTGCAGCACTTTGTACGGCAGTGATCGTACATGCGGCTAGACCTATTATTGATAAGGTTTTTTTAACGCATGATAAGGAAATGCTTATAATAATGCCTATAGTGCTTACTGTAACTTTTGTTATAAAAGGAATTTCAGAGTATTATCAGAATTATCTAATAAAATTTGTTGGGCAGAGGGTACTAAACGATTTACAGATAAAAATGTATGAGCATTTGTTATTTGCCGATATTTCTTTTATTCAAAACCAATCTTCAGGACGTTTAATATCTCGTTTTACTAATGATATTTCTTTAATGCGTGGAGCTGTTTCTAACTTACTTGTCGGATGTGCTAAACATTTCCTAACTGTAGTATGTTTAATAGCAACAATGTTTCATTTAGAACCGCTATTATCTTGCGTAGTTTTTCTTGTGTTCCCTTTAGCTGTTTATCCGGTGCAAAGGATGGGTAGAAAGATAAGAAGAATATTTGCACAGTCACAAGAAGAGCTTGGGCATTATACCTCTCGGCTTGATGAAACATTTCAGTCAATTAAGATTATTAAATCTTTTGTAGGCGAACAAATAGAAAGTAATAGAGCATCGTTGATTATTAATAATATTTTAGAGTTCTACAAAAAAACATCTAAGCTAGATGCGATGGTTTCACCGATTATGGAGGGTTTAAGCGGTCTTGCAGTTGGAGGGATGGTATGGTATGGAGGTAATCTAGTCCTGGAGGGGAAAAGTACGCCAGGAGCTCTTTTTGCTTTTTTGGCTTCTTTTGCAGCGGCTTATAGACCGTTTAAAAGTTTGGTATCGTTAAATATTAATTTGCAAGAAGGAATAGCAGCAGCTAAGAGGGTATTTAGTATTTTGGATACCGAGCCTCTTATTAAAGATCATGAAGATGCTAAAGACGTAGATTTATATAATCCACAAATTACTTTTGAAAAACTCGCTTTAAGGTTTGAGAGTAAAATAGCTATAAAATATATAGATTTAAGGCTAGAACCTCATAAAATTATTGCGTTTGTCGGGCGTTCAGGTAGTGCTAAGACTTCGCTTAGTAATTTATTAGTGCGTTTTTATGATCCAAATGAAGGAAGAATTTTAATTAATAATCATGATATTAAAGATATTAAGCTTACTTCACTTAGAGGTCAGATTTCCTTAGTTACTCAAGATACTCATTTATTTGATACAAGCGTTGCAGAAAATATAGCATACGGTCAGGAAAACGCTACAAGAGAAGAAATAATTAGAGCAGCAAAATATGCCGATGCTCATGAGTTTATTATGCATCTGCCGAATGGTTACGACACGCAGATAGGGGGGCAGGGGACGACTCTTTCAGGCGGTCAGCGTCAGCGTTTATCTATTGCTAGAGCTTTCTTAAAAGATGCCCCTATTTTAATTTGGGATGAAGCAACAAGCAGCTTAGACCAAGCTTCCGAACAGAAAATTCTAGAATCGTTAAAGAAATTACGCCAAGGAAAAACCACTTTAATTATTACGCATCGTTTAAGCAGTATTACCGATCTTGATAATATTATCGTCATGAAAAACGGTGAGATTTGTGAACAAGGAACTCATACACAATTGCTTAAGAATAAAGATGAATATTATAGGTTGTATAATAAGGAGTTAAGAGAAAATGGTTGATTTATAAAGTAAATAGCTTATATTTATTAATTATTATTGCAACACTAATATTTTCGTCATTGCGAGGAAAAATTGAAAATTTTGACGAAGCAATCCAGTAAAAAATGCATAGCATTTTTTTATTATTTGCCTAGGTTGTCATCACGTTGGGACTATGCCCCTCCTCGCAATGACGATTTAATGAAATATCACAATGCGCATTACCAAGATTTTTAAAGACTATCGATTATTTGAAATATTTATTTTAGGAATAGTTAGCGGTATGCCGCTGGTTATAATTTTTTCTACTCTTGCGGTATGGTTAAAAGAATCTGGTATAGATATCGCCGTTATTACTACTTTTGCGGTTGCAAGGTTATCATATTCGTTAAAAGTATTTTGGTCGCCTCTAGTCGACAATTTTAAAATACCTTTTTTAAGTAGGTGGGGACATCGCAAAAGCTGGCTTATATTATGTAGCTCTTTAATGGCTTTAGTACTAATTGCTATGAGCAAGGAAAATCCTGAAGTTTCTTTAACTTCTTTCTATTTTTTGACTATATTATTAGGCTTTTTATCTAGCACGTTTGATATTGCCGTTGATGCGTTGCGTATAGATAAGTTTGATCAAGAAACACAAAGCATAGCTAGTGCAACCGCTGTATTCGGTTATCGAATCGGTATGCTTATTACAGGGGCAGGTGCTTTGTACCTTGCAGAAATAACTGGAAATAATTGGCAACTAACTTTTTGTGTTATAGCTATAATATTTGTCGTTGCAACGATATTTATAATAACCGTAAACGAAAAAGAATTAGTAAGAGAAAAAATTAATATTATTTCTATTACTTCATGGATTTCTACAGTAATTAATCCTTTCAAGGATTTTTTCAAAAGAGAATTTGCTGCAACTATTTTACTTGCGATAATATTTTTTAAATTAGGCGATGCTATGCTTGGAGCGGTTGCCTCACCTTTTTATATAGAGCTTGGTTATACAAAAGGCGAAATAGCAATAATAGCTAAACTTTATGGATTGATTGCAACCTTAGTCGGCGGTTTTGTCGGTGGTATTGTAATGTATAGGGTGGGGAATTTTAAAGGTTTGATTATTACCGGTATTGCCCAAAGCTTAACGCATTTTGCATTTATTTGGCTTAACCATCAGCCTCCTTCTTTTGAAGCTTTATTAATTGCTATTACTATAGAGAATTTTGCTGCCGCTATGGGTGCTACTGCTTTAGTCGGATATATAGGTAATTTATGTAATAAAAAATATTCCGCAACACAATATGCTTTACTTAGTAGTGCTAGTAGTTTATGTAACAATACTGTCACTATTTATGCTGGAAAACTCGTAAATATGATGGGCTGGGACGGTTTTTTCCTCTTTACTATAATTTTAGCCTTGCCTGCTTTGTTTATATTCATGTATCTTAATAAAAAGGTTAATGTGTAGTAAGTATTATTTTCATTGTCATTGCGAGCGACCGTAGGAAGCGTGACAATCTAGGAAAATAATAAAAAAATGCTATGCATTTTTTACTGGATTGCTTCGTCAAAATTTTCAATTTTTCCTCGCAATGACGAAAAATCACACTTGGTTTAATTTGAATAATATTTTATTTATTTAAAATGTTTAGGAAATTTTTATTACCTTATATTTTTGTCGTAACATTTTTCTTTGCGCCTATAAGCGAAGCAAAAAAAGCCGTAAAAAATACCCCTAAACCTCCTGTTCAAACTAGTTTAGTAATTGATGCAAAAAGCGGTAAAGTGTTGCAGGCCCATAATTCACAAATTCGGATTTACCCTGCTTCTTTAACTAAGCTAATGACTCTATACTTAATGTTTGAAGCAATTGAAGCCGGTAAGTTACCTTTAGATAAAAAATTACTTGTATCAGCAAAAGCTTCAAAAATGCCACCGTGTAAGCTGGGTTTAAAAGCAGGGGAAACTATAACCGTTCGAGAGGCAATTAATGGATTAATTATAAAATCTGCTAATGATGCTGCTGTAACGGTTGCTGAGGGTATGAAAGGTTCAGAGAAAGCTTTTGCTCATTTAATGAATGTTAAAGCTAAACAGCTCGGTATGAAGAATACCTATTTTAAAAATGCTTCAGGTTGGCATGACCCATTGCAGCAAACTACCGCAAGAGATATGGCTAAACTTGCTATGGCTTTGAAGAGAGATTATCCTAAATTTTATCCGTTATTTGCTAAAACCAGCTTTGTATTTCGTGGAAATGTAGTAAACGGACATAATAGGGTTACTAAAAATTATCAAGGTGCAGAAGGGATGAAAACAGGTTTTCATACACCGGCAGGTTATAATTTAGTAACTACTGCTTCTAGGAACGGTAAATCATTGATTGCCGTTGTTACAGGCGGTAAAAGTGCTGCATCTCGTGATCAAAAGATGATGGGGCTATTAGATCAGCATTTTAATATTAAGCCTATAGTCCCTAAACCTTCAATCAAGCTTGCCTCTAATAATAAATCTACTACAAAAGCTAAATCAAAAATAATAAAGAAAAAGAATATACGTAGTTGATATGTATCGTCATTGTGAGACCACAAAGTGGTCGTGGCAATCTCATGAGGTAATACAAAAACTCCTGAGATTGCTTCGTCGAAACTTAAGTGGCTCCTCGCAATGACATTAAAAATCGAGTCATGCAACAACGCCTACGACTATTGACGATTTAATATTCACACATCTTTTAAGGAGTTACTGCCAATTTATACTTTAAATTTATAAGTTTTATATGACAATTAACGCTACATTTATTGTTGTTTGTAACTTTATTAGATGAAGATTTTTTAGAGTTTTTAGCTAAAGTTTTACTTTGTGGTTTTTTTAGATTAATATTTTTTAGAAATTTCTCAGTTTCATTAGGTAAATATTCTATTTTTACTTTAGTTATACCTTGATTTTTAAATGCTAAAATTTCAGCCGCTCTTTGAGAAACATCTATTATACGATTTTTCTTAAAAGGACCTCTATCATTAACCATTAAAATTACTGCTTTATTATTGGCTTTGTTGGTAACTTTAACTAAGCAAGGGAGCGGAAGAGTTTTATGTGCAGCAGTTAATAAATTTCTATTAAATCTATCGCCATTAGCTGTTTTTTTACCGTGAAAACCGTCTTTAAGTCCACCGTACCATGAGGCATAACCTGTTTCGGTAAAAGATTTAGGGTTGTGAGGTTTGTAAGTTTTCCCTTTTATTTTATAATTTTTACCGACTTTATAATGTCCTTTATAAGTTAGATTATGAGGATCATCTTTTGATAATTCTTTGTAAGAATATTTGTGGGAATAAGGTAATCTTTTTGAGGTATTACAACCGCTTAGACCAAAACAAAAAATTAACAAAAGTAATAAACCCTTTGCATAACTTGCTCCTAAAGGTAATTTGTATACCTTTGATACTTTAAGATTTGGTAAGTCAAATGTCGGGATTCGCCTGTGTTCACGTATTTTTATACGCTGTGCAGGCTCACCACTTATTTGATTTCCAACTTTTGAAATATCTGCGGTATACGTCAATCCGGTACTCGCATCCTCACGTACTAAAGTGTATGCTGCAGTGCTACATGCCGTGTTTCCTTCAAATTTCTCTTTATTAGCTTCATTCTGCAAGAGGTCTAATTTGAATTTATGATTCTTCATTATTATCATTATTGGTGTTAAAGTTATTCATTATTTTAGCGTAACACACAACTTTTTCAACACCTTTTACTTTTGATGCAATAGAAGCAAGCTTTTCTAGCTCTTCTTCTGATCTTGCAACTCCAAATAAATAAACAATATTATCTATAGTTAGAATAGTATAATTAGCAAATTTAATATCTTTTCTGACTAAATTTTTAGCTTTAATTTGCGTGGTTATCATACTATCTTTAGTATATTGGGCTAAGTCAAAATGATTACTGTTTTTATTTACTTTCAACTCATTAATAACTTCTTTTACGCTTTTTTGATTCCAAGCAATTTCTACGGCTTTTAACGCATCAGATTCTTTTTGAATATTTCCTGTTAATAATACTCTTCCTTGTGATACTTCAACCTTTATTTTAGCACCTAAATCTCTAAAATTATTTTTTACTAAATCAGCTTTAATGCTGGCAGAAATCCTTGAATCATTTAATGTTTCAGATATTGGTTGATCTTTTGAAGCAACAATACCGGTAGTGGTTGCTGCGGTAAAAATAGCAGGTAAACAAGCAGATAGACTAAAAGCAAGAGTTATAAAAATTAGAACTCGTAATATCATAACAATAGTACCCTACGATTTTTAAAAAGTCATCGGTGTTATCTCTGTGAAAGCAGGGATCCTGTGTCATCCCGCGACTTGATCGTGGGATCCAACTTAAAATACTAATATTATTAGTATTTTAAGTTGGACCCCGTCATCAAGCCACGGGATGACACAGTGGATTTTACCGGCCCATGCAACAACACCTATGCGGTAATGACATAAAGTAAAAATAGTAAGGTGTTATATATCATATCTTACTATCCGGTAATTTATTCTTTAATAAAAGAGGTAATTGCAGTAAAATAAATATAAAAGTAATAGGTATTACACCGAATACTTTGAATTTTACCCATGTTTCATCTGAGCAATTACGCCAAACTACTTCATTAACTACAGCCATAAAAAAGAAAAAAGCCGCTGTTCTATAGCTTAAGGTTATCCAACTTTCTTCTTTAAGACGTACTATACTCTCTAAAGCATATTTGATAAAAGGATTTTTTCTTATACCGCTCATGAGAAATATTATTCCAAAAATAACATATAATATAGTAGGTTTGATTTTTATATACATTGAATCGCCGCTAATTAAAGTAATGCTTCCCGAAACTAATAAAACAGTCGTAGAAATAATAGAAAGTTTGGATACTTTCTTATCTATAACATAACAAAGGGTAATACAAATAACAGAGGTAATAAGCATATAAAGAGTAGCGTGTTGTATACCGCCTCCATAAAAAAAGCCTGCAAAAAATGCTATTACCGGACCAATTTCTGATAAAAGTTTTAACATGTTTAATTTAATTGTTCTCTTTGATAAAATTAATTTGCTTCATTTTTTTGTACTGATATTAAGTTATTTTTGGAATATCTTAATTTTATTTGTATGAAAATATTTATCAGTAATATAGTAGTAAAATAAGCCAGTACTTGTAGCCCGTTAGGTCTTGCAATATAACCGGTAACAATATGTAAGATTTTACCTATCATACTTCTATCTGCTACTAACCATGAACTATCCCAAAGTTGATCGGATAAAAACATAATTAGACCGGAAGAGGTTAAAATACCTGCAGCACTTGCTGCAAATCCGCCTGCTATTAGCATTAATAATATGGTAGAGATTTTAAAAATATATTTTTGATTAGCAATCTTAATGAAACCGAAATATATTACTAAACCAAGTAAGAAGCCACTTGTAGCACCTATTATCACTCCTTGCAAGTAAATACTGCTTGGTATTGTCTCAACTGAAGATATACTATATACTAAAATAATAATTTCTGCACCTTCTCGTAATATAGTAGTGGCAACTAAAAAAAACAACATGAAATAACTGGCATTACCTTCATGAATTTTTACTGATAAGTCGTTTATATGTTGCTTTACTTTTATACCGTAACCTTGCATCCATATTATTGTCCAGCTAATCAGAATTGTTATTAGTATCATAATTCCGGAATCGAATAACTCGTCGCCTATTCCGCCAAAAGATAAAGATAATTTACGTGTAAAAAATGCAAAAATTGAAGCAAATACTACTCCAAGCATTACTCCAGCAATAATATAAAGACGAGATTTTTCTATCTGTTTTGTTACGACGAGTATTACACCAAGTAATAAGGATATTTCTAAACATTCACGAAACACTACTAAAGCAATTTTAAACATATTTTTTATCTAATCATTAACAATTATAAAACCCTGAGCCGTATCTTGATGAAAATCTCCAAAAAATTCATATTTTCCGGACTTGAGAGGTGCAAGTATAATATGTATTGACTCATTTGGCATAACTATTTTTTCACGATGTAAATCATGACTTTCAAACTCTTCTACCGTATCATCTTCATTATGAACAATTAACCTTATCTTAGTCGATTTTGGTACTTCAACTATATTCGGAACAAATTTATGATTTTGTATAGCTATCTTTACTTCTAATATATTATCGTTTGTTTTATTATCGGAACTCTTACTTGTAGAGATATAAATAATTACTGCTAAAAATATTAAACCTACTAATATAACAATATTTTTGTTTTTTTTAATAATTTCCATACTATAATTAAAGTTTAAAGTAAGATGCTTATATACTCGTTTAATTTGAGTTTTAAATTTTTAATAATGACAAAATTTATCCTGCAATTTTTATTAATGCTATAAGATATACAATTATTATCATTATGACAAGGATAGATAATAAAATATAATTTTTTTGTCTTTGAATTTTATTTTGTTTCATATTTATTTAATTTTGTTTAAAGTCTCCTAGTTCAAGCAAAAGATATTCATTTGTCGGTAATGATTCATGAGAAATAATTTTATTTATGTTAGAACCTAAAGTTTTAAATGTTTTGCCTTCAGCAATAACACTGCGTGTTCCAACCGTTACTTTACCTTGCAAGGCGTAAGAAAAAATTAAAGGATATGTAATATCGCCGATTTTCATATCTATTTGTTGTCCTTTTGCTTTTGAATCATATAGTATTTTACCGTTTGATAAGCGAGTAATTTTAGCATTAAAGCTTACTTTTTCACCACATAATAAAGGAACACGATAAGCTATCTCATCGTCATAAATTTTAACTTCATTACTTTTAACAAAATTTTGCGGTAATATGGATTTTAAAATTACATTAACTTTATAATTATAAGCATCATCGAAGATAATATTATTACTATTATTAACAGCATATTTTGCCGGAATAATAGCTTCTCGTGCTTCTCCTACCATCATACCGATTATTACATTATCTAAGCCAAGCATTACAGGAGCAGAGCCTAAAGTAAAAGTCTTAGTATCTTCAGATATTAAAGTATTGTTCATATCTGATATTTGATAAAATACGGTAACTACATGTCCGCAAGAAGCGGGACCGATATTACCGCTACCGAGCGTATTAATTTTGAACAGTGTTTTTACTAAATCCTTACGTACTTCAATAGTGTAATCATTAGGATTGATAGGTCCATTTAACGGTTGTAAAATATTTTCAAAAAATGCTTTCCCTTCTTCGGTTTTAAGAGCATTTATTACTATTTTTGAAACCGTACGTTCAAATAGGTTGCCGTTTAATGAAATAGGAGGTTCATTATTTATACTAGTTTGGTTTTCATCGGTAGATGAACTATTTGAAGCCGTTTGCTCTACAGTTGTAAGATTATTGTTGTCGGGAGATATTTTTAACTTTACTATATTGTAAAGTATTAGAATTACAATTATTAAAGATAAAAATTTTTGCATATATATATATAATATTTTTAGTATAACAAAGTTTACTATAACAATCAATTACTTAATAATCAAATGAGAATAAAAATAATTTGATTAATAAAAATAATTGATTTAAATTTAGATGCAGAATTTTATAAATATAGCGGTGAAAAGTGAAAAAATTTATATTTTGTTTTTTATGTTTATGGACATTAAACATATTTGCTGCTTCTAAAACTTACCCTAATAAGCTTAATCGTTGTAAAATTACTAGAAATATATTTAATGATTATGAACCGAAAGTTTTTGAAACTACTAATAATTTATTACGTAAAACAGGAAGATTATCAAAATTTTACGGTGAAAGGATATTAATTAAAGGAAAAGTATTAGATCAAAATTGCGTGCCGGTTGCGGATGCTAAAGTTTATTTATGGCAAGCAGGAAGCGGGGGTAAATATCCTTACGAACCTTTAAAAACTAGAGTTGATAAAAGAAGATTTACAAGTAAAAGCGATTCAAGTTTTACCGGTTCCGGTATTGCTACTACTAATAATAAAGGAGAATATTACTTTATTAGTATGTTGCCTTATACATCTTCTCGTTATTTGAGAAGTGCAAATATAAGAATAGAGCATCCTAGTCTTACTACTCTTGAAACACGCTTAGACTTATCTGATCAAAATATGTGTGATAATGAGTGCGGTGAAGTAAATCCGATATTGATCGAACCGCAAGACAATATGCCGTCTTATTGTTTTGACTTAGTTTTGCAAGGTACGACGCTTAAGAGGTATTGATACAGTACGTCATTGCGAGGAAAATGACGAAGTAATTTGACGAAGCAATCTCAGGATATTTGACGAGATTGCCACGCAGTCTACGACTGCTCGCAATGACGTTTTGCCTCTTTCTGCGGTGCTTCTAAAGGCTTTTTTATACCACAACTACATAATGTAAGTGCTAATACGAATAAATAAAATGTCTTCATTACTATAAATTATTATATGACCTTAAGAAATTATAATAAATATCTTATATATATTATAGTATTTTTATTATCTATAATAATTTTTATTCCTAAAATTTATGCTAGGCTCTATGAGCAGCCTAAGGATAAATTAGCATTTTTAAGAGGTTCAAGCGTTCCTGATAATATAATTTTTTTTGATGAAGAAAAAAATCAATATTCTCTTGATCAGTTTGAAGGAAAGACTATATTGTTAGTGTTTTGGGCTACTTGGAGTGCTCCTTGTGTCAAAGAAATGCCTGACCTTGATGTGTTGCAAAAAGATTTTAGGAAATTACCTTTTTCAGTAATTCCGATTTCAGAAGATTATCAAGACATAAAAGTTGTGAAAGAATATTTTAAAAGCTATCAAATAAGATATTTGCCGATTTATCATGATTATAGAAATGAATTATTTAAAGCCTTATCGGTTGTTAGTTTGCCGACTAGTATATTAATAGACCCAAACGGCAAAATAGTAACTAGCTTTGTTGGCAATACAAATTGGTATGACGAAAAAGTTAGAGGTACTATTTTATCTGCCATTTCCGGAGATTATCCTGAACCTAAAAATAGTTATAACGCGCAATCTCTGAATAAACCGGCTAAGCCTTTGCTGCCAATAAAAAAGGATGCTCTATAGTAATTCCAAGTAAATAGACGAAGTGTAATTTGGAAAAGAGCAAGGAGTCTATAAGGCGAGGAGCGGAGCGTATACTTAATAGGTGAGTACCGCAGATCTTATAAGACAACATAGCCAATTTTTCAAATGAAACGAGTATATTAAATTAAAAATGAGTAAAATTAATGAATGAAGTAAATAAATCAACTATGGCGAATGCTGAATTTGATCAGATAATAACCAAACGACAGATAAGTAAATTAGACCAATTATTTGCTTCAGTTTTTGGTAATTCTAAAGAGGTGATTGCCGTTTTACGCCTTAGCGGTGTTATCGGTAAAGTAAGTACTATGCAATCGGGACTTACTTTAGAATCATTAAATGCACTAATAGAAAAAGCTTTTAAAATAAAGAAATTAAAAGCATTATGTTTAATTATTAATTCTCCCGGCGGTTCTCCGGTACAATCTGAACTTATTGCAAAACGTATTCGTGATCTTGCTGAAGAAAATAAAATAAAAATTTATAGTTTTATTGAAGATATGGCGGCTTCAGGCGGATATTGGCTGGCTTGCAGCGGTGACCGGATATATGCTTTGCCGAGTTCGGTTATCGGTAGTATCGGAGTAGTATCAAGCGGATTCGGTTTTCATGAAGCAATTAATAAACTTGGGATAGAGAGAAGAGTTTATACGGAAGGCAAGAATAAATCAGTATTGGATCCGTTTAAACCTATTAATAAAGATGATCTTAAAATTATCAAAGATTTGCAAAAGCAGGTTTATGAACATTTTATAGAATATGTAAAAACAAGAAGAGCAGGGAAGTTAACTCAGCAAGACGAAATTTTATTTAACGGTGAATTTTGGGCAGGGCAAACAGCGCTTGATTACGGCTTAATTGATGGCATAGGTGATATGTATAGCGTAATGAAAGAAAAATTCGGTGATAATATTAAGTTTCAATATCTGTGTGCTAAGCAACCTTGGCTTAAAAAGAAACTTGGCATGGGAAGTAAGATATTAACCGATAATCTTGCTAATTCTTTAATTGATGCGGTAGAAAATAAAATTATTAACGATAAATTTGATATGAAATAATATGACAATAACACAAGTTAAAATTAAAAAACTAGCAAATTTTTCCGGCAGTTTGCCGGAATATGCTACAGAGCATAGTGCGGGGATGGATTTAATAGCCGCAAACGAGCAACCTATAACAATAAAAGCAGCCGCAATACAGCTAATTCCAACAGGCATCGCTATAGCACTACCGGATTCGTTTGAAGCCCAAATAAGACCCCGTTCGGGTCTTGCCGTTAAACACGGTATCACGGTTGCTAATTCACCCGGTACTATTGATGCAGATTATCGAGGTGAAATAAAGGTAATTCTTATTAATCTCGGTAAAGAAGATTTTATTATAGAAAAAGGCATGCGAATTGCACAGATGATAATCGCAAAGTACGAACGTATATTATGGGAAGAAAGTAGTAGTCTTATGGAAACGATGCGTGGTAGTGGTGGCTTTGGTTCTACCGGTGTTTAGTGGGTCTCTATGTCATTCCCGTGTAGGCGGGAATCCAGAAAAATAACCTTAATATTGATACAAAAATTACATATTAGATAAACCTATAAAAAATAAGTTTTTTATAGGTTTTACTGGATTCCTGCTTTCGCGGGAATGACATTAACGAGCCATGCAACAACGCTTTTAGTAGCTCGTAATGACTATTAGGTATCCACGCAACAAATCATAAAACTTATGAAAATCACAATAAAATTGTTAACCTCTATATTGTTGTTATTAGCTTTGAAAGTAAATGCTAATTCTGATGCTGTAGATAATGTTAAGCAAGTTTTTACCTATATCGATCAAAAAAATTGGTCACAAGCCGAAGATTTAGCTTTAGAAGTAAATAATAAAATTTTAACAAAAATTGTACTTTCTCAGAAATATTTAGATAATAAATATTCAGATAATAGTTTTGAACATGTAATAAGGTTTTTATGCAATAACCCGGATTGGCCTCAAAATAAGCTGCTTGAAGAAAGAGCAGAAGAATATCTAAATAATAATACAAATAAAAAAGTAATTGTTGATTGGTTTAGTAAACATTCTCCTCTTACTGGCAAAGGTTATAAATTTTATGCAGCAGCTGCAAGTAGTTTAATCAAAGATCAGAAGATATTACTACCTATTATTAAAGAGGCTTGGGTATACGCCAATTTCACTCCTGAAGAAGAAAATGCATATTACAATAAGTGGCATAAATATTTAACTGCGAGTGATCATTTAGAGCGAATAGAAGAACATCTATGGAAAAATGATATTAGATCTGCTGAGCAATCCCTGAAATATGTAGAGCAAGGTTACCGTAATTCTTTTAAAGTCCAAATTGCGATTATAGGTAAATCGCCAAATGCTGAAAAGCTTTTTAAAAGTGTTCCTGAAAAATATTATACTTCCGGTTTATTATATCGTTATTTAGATTTTAAAAAAATGCAAAAGCCGACAAAGGAAATTATTACTTTGTTTAAGAAAGCTAAAAATAACCGTAAACATTTTGCTAAATGGTGTCATATTCAGTCCTATTATGCTCGTGAATTCATCGAGTACAAAGATTTTGCTAATAGCTATAGAATGGCAACGCTTCCTTTTGCTACTTGTCCTGAAACTATAAGGGAGCAGGAGTGGCTTGCGGGCTGGCTTTCTTTAAGTTTTTTAAAAAAGCCTGATCAAGCATTAGTACATTTTAATAAGTTTATTAAAGTTGTTAAGACTCCGATTAGTTTGGCACGTGGGTTTTATTGGCTCGGTCGTACTTATGCAGCAAAAGGCGATAAGCAAATGGCTAGAAAATTTTACGAGCAGGCAGCTAAATACTCTTTTACCTTTTATGGGCAGGTAGCAAATATTGAATTAAATAGGACAAAGTTAGTTTTACCTCCTATTCCCGTAATAACTTCTGAAGAAAGGAAAATTATAGAAAATAAAGAGATTATTAAAGCGATAAGGTTATTGGTTAAATATAATAAAAACTACTTAGCCCTGATATATTCCAAAGCAGCAATGAAAAATACTAAACATTCTGCAGAAATTCAAATAATTGCGAATATTATTAAAGCCAATAATAATACTAATCATATGGTTGAGGTGGCAAAAATTGCTGCCCAAAATAATGCTTTTATTTTGGATTGTGCTTTTCCAACGCCTTATAATCTAGTAGGTTTGCCTATCCCACCTTATTTAACTTATGGAATAATTAGACAAGAATCGGTTTTTGATCATAAAGCAGTAAGTTATGCAAATGCTATGGGTCTCATGCAACTTATTAAAGGTACTGCTTGTGATACCGCAAGATCCATAAATGTTAAATGTAATGTAGCAGACTTAACTAGAAATCCGGTATATAATATTAAACTTGGTGCGCATCATTTCAAAAAATTATTAGATAATCATAAAGGTTCTTATATTCTATCCATTGCTTCTTACAATGCCGGAAGTCATAATGTAGTAAAATGGATAGATAGGTTTGGTGATCCAAGGGATATAAAAGATACAAGAAAAGTTATTGACTGGATAGAACTTATACCTTATCGAGAAACAAGAGATTACGTTCAAAGAGTACTTGAAAATGTTCAGATTTATCGGGTAATCTTAAATAAGAATAGTAGTTTGTACTTTAAGCGTGACTTACATGCTTGTGATATAGCAAAAAGTTAATTTCTATTAGTGTTTTATTTTGACATATAGTAATATATAAGTATAACATCGACACTAATTTTAAAAACTATGAATTAAGGAGGAGAGTATGAAAAAATTAGAGCAACACTTTAAAAAACAGCGCAATGATAACGATATTCAAGTAAAGAAATATAAAGACGATCTTAATGTAATCGGCATTAGATATGACCATAAATTTGCACATGTTGCAGTTCCAAATCATGCTACCGGCGGTTTTGAATATTTTAAATGGGATTGGATGACAAGCATTACGGGTAGTCATTCAGAAATAGTACCAAGATTTAAGAAAATAGTAAGCATTTTAAAAGAAGCTCAAAGTAACCCAGCCCAGTATGAAAACTTAGTATCTAACTTGGATGCTAGTACTAAAAATGCACTTGAGGTTACTATTAAGAGTAATAATATTACTGTACCGATACAAGACACTAATAAGGTAATGTCAGAAATATTATCAGGAATGCAAACATGGCTAGATACAAAAAGTCATATCCCTGTGGACCTTAAACAAAAATTCTTAGATTTAGGTTCTAATCATTTAGAACTATTCATAAAAGCTGCTTATAACAAATTTAACAATAAGTGGATAGTTAAAGAGTTTGTTGATAATGCTGTAAAAACTGGAGAAGAAGGTAGAAAATATCTAGCCGATTGTGATTGTAGTTCAACTGACCAGCTATGGACAAAGCTTGTTGAACCTATAATAGAAAACCTTAGAATAAGCGAAAATTCAACTGATAAATCTGAAGATGATGAAATATCAGAGGCTTCGGCGAATAAACTTGGAGCAAAAGTAAAGACTTTAGCACTATCTAATACTCATGAACTACCAGCACAAAAAGAAGCATTAAAGCTTGTATATGATATGAGGAAAGGTAATATAGATAAAGCAACTGTTGTTAAGAACATTAATTTTTTTGGTCAGGACGATACTGTATTAGGTGGGTCTGTAGAATATAGTGGCCTTACTATTGACCAAATCAAGGCTAAAGCAGTAGAGATTGCCGGTGATGATGCTGCTTTAGAATAGCTTCTTAAGGTTATTCGCATTTTCTATGTCATGTCTGTCCCTAGCTAAAATGGGAATCCAGTGCTTGCCTCTGTCATAGCGTGGTTTATCCACGGTATCTAGAAAAAATAAAATAAAGACTGGATGCCGTGGTCAAGCGCCATGGTATGATATAGTAGGTTTACCTGTTCAACAATACCTATCAATTATATTCATGATTCTTAAAAATATATCTTTACTAATAATATTATTTTTTTCAATATCAACTTTTTCTGCTGGTCATAGTCTAAAAAATATCTCTATTACTGTTGTTGCTCCGGCAACAGGAGCGGATAATAAAACCTTGTCGGATTTAAAAAATATTAATGGACTAAATTTACAAATTTCTTCTAAGTGTTTTGCTAAAGGTAAGCTACCCTTTCTTGCAAGTAGCGATGAAGTAAGATTTAATTGCCTGCGGGATGCATTATTTGATGAGTCTGATAATATAGTATGGAGTTTACGAGGTGGTTACGGCTCTGCGAGAATAATTCCCGATTTACTAAAGCTATCAAAACCAAATAAAGAGAAATTCTTTATAGGATATAGCGATATAACAGCGTTACATCTTTTTCTATCACAAGAATGGGGCTGGAAAACTATTCACGGCAGTAATATAGCCGATCTCTTAAAGCCGGAACAAGATCAAGGTAATTTTACCAAGCTTGCTGAAATATTAAAAGGTAAAGTAAAGCAGGTTACTATAGATAATTTAGTGCCTCTTAACGATATAGCAAAATCAAGTGATCTTGTTAACGGCAAACTAACAGGCGGTAACTTAACTATGGTGCAGACTAGTATAGGAACGAGTTGGCAAATAAAGACTAAGGGCAAAATTCTTTTTTTAGAAGATGTGAATGTAGTTCCTTTTAGATTAGATCGTGAGCTTTTACACTTAAAGCAAGCAGGGTTACTTGAGGATGTTAAGGCTATAATATTTGGTTCATTTGGTAAAGATCTTGATGCCACAATGTTAGTGCTTCGTAATTTTGCAGATAGTTTAGATATACCGGTATTTAAAACAAATAGATTCGGTCATGAAAAAATTAACGATCCGATTATTTATAATACGAATAGTAAGATTATTAAAAGTAAAGAATTTAAGTTAGTGATGGGGTTGTAAGCACTATTGCGAGCAGTTGCTAAGCCGTCATTGCGAGCGACTGAAAGCCTTGTTGCATGGTTTGTTTATGTCATATTCCCGCGTAGGCGGGAATGACATAATTAGCCTATCGACTCAAATGCAAATAATCATTATACTTTGATAAATTCAAATCATAAGAAAAGAATTTATTTGTAATATAATGTTCAAGTAATTTTACTAATCCTGCTTTATGTCTATTTAAAGTCTCGATGCTTAAAGCTATTTCCGTTGTGTGCACATAAGGTTCGGTACTAGTTATTTTTACGTAGGCGATAGTAATATTGTTATTTATAACTGGATTCCTGCTTTCGCGGGAATAACACAAAAGGGGCTGGGGATGACATAAAAGGGATAGAGAATTACATTTCGTAAATCCGTTTTCTAGTAACATCAAGCTTTCTATGATAAGTTGCGGAGAGAGTCCAAGCTCTATTTCTTTCTTAGTCGGAATAGTACCGGTCTTATAATCTAGTATAGTGATATTGTTTGATTTACTTATTTCAATTCGGTCAGCTATACCGATTATTTTTATATCTTGACCTACAATATTTAGCTGTAACTCCCCTTTAGTTTCAAAATAGATTTCTTTGCAGTTTTTTCGGCGTTCTATATCAAATAAAATAAAAGCTTTGCTGAAAGCCGTGAGTTTTATTTGCCAAGTTTTTTTTGTGTAGCTTGGTAAAATAGTGCTATATAAAATATGATTACCGATATTTATTAAAGCATTTTGTTTATCAAGCAAATTTAAATTAATATATTGTTTGTCGTAATTTTTAGAATATTCCTCTAAAACTTTAT
Source organism: Rickettsia sibirica 246 (assembly GCF_000166935.1). Lineage (NCBI taxonomy): Bacteria > Pseudomonadati > Pseudomonadota > Alphaproteobacteria > Rickettsiales > Rickettsiaceae > Rickettsia > Rickettsia sibirica. Next base: position 132,690 of record NZ_AABW01000001.1, on the reverse strand, counting down.
GAATCAAATTACCGAAATCCGATATTTTAGGTTCTTCCCATATATGATCTTTTTTACGTAGTCCAAGAATTTTCTTAGCATAAAAACCGTATGGGTTTCTTATTAATGTTTCTATTTCGGTTACTGATAAGGTGGTTGGGAAAGAGGGGCTGTGGATCTCAATACTCTTGTCATACCGTGGCTTGACCACGGTATCCATATAATTACTGGAACCCGTGATCAAGTCACGGGGTGACACAGAACCTTTTTCTAGCTTCAAAAATAAATTACTCGGCACTGACAGTTTCCCATCATATTTTTTAGCATTCAGTATAACTATTTGCTTATTTTGTAGAAATAAATTGAAGTAATTTGAATATAGAGTAGGGGCAATTTCATCGTAATCTATATTTAGTATCTGCAATGCTTTCTTGCTAAGCCATGGGTGAGCTTTAGCACTAAGTGTCCAGTTTTCATTATTAAAATGCGGTAATATAATTAAGTCAAATTCACATAATGCTAAATCTTCAGGCCGTCCTATAATAATACTAGCAGCGTCGGTATTTTTGTAATATTTGATATTAGAAAGTAAAAAAGAAAAAATTTTAGGAAAATCCTTTTTATCCGTTGAATTTATATATTTACTATATGCAGTTAAATTTGTTAAAAACTCAAGTAGTTCTGCTCCTCCTTCTTTTTCCCAAATAGTAGGCAAAAGTTTTTCAGTTATTTCTTTAGTTAAGGTTAGAATAGCTTGTATATTGTGTGGAGTATCGGTAAATAAAATATCTATTAAGTTACGGCAATACTCTCTTATATCCTCATTATCAAATTGTAATTGCAATAAATATTTCGGTGAGGATATAAAACGGTTTTTATTAGATAGCATTAACTCTAACTGTTGCACAGTAGGGCAGTTAATTAAAGGATTTTTAAGTAATAAAAATAGAAGTTTTAAATCAAAATTATTACATAATATTTTAATAATGGACGTTAGTAATTCACCTATATTAGTAAGCCTTAAGTCATTACCTAGTAGATCTTCATATTTGTCTAAAAAATTACAATATACTCTTTTAAGCTTATTATTATTTGTAACGATTGCAATCCGTCTGTCTTTATTACGGCTACATATATAAGATATTTGTTTAGTTTCTTCATAAATGTCATTAGGTTCATAATAAGATATACCATCGCTAATCTGCTTGGAGGCAGGATTATAGTGAATTATGTAATCCTTTAATTCTTCTTCAAATCTTTTAAAAAAAACATTAGGCTTGAATATTCCGGCGAGTATTACCTGCTTATGTCCTGTTTTTATTTTTATTATTTCTTCTTGTAATAGCTTTAATTTATAAACTGCTTTAGTTTGTTTTTGAGTAAACGATATTTCTTCTTGCCATCTTAAAAAGCAATATTCTAGAAATTTATAAATCTTTTGCCAATAGTTAGAATTGTTATAGACTTCAATTAATTTTATATCGATATTATTGATTATAAGATCATTAAACAATTTTCTTAAAAGTTCTGCAGCTTTTAATGATTCATTTTTATTCAAAGGTAATTCTTTATATTCGGTGATAATTGATGATAAAATAAGTAATTCTTCTATTTTAGATATATAATCCGAATCGATTTTTTTTGAAATAAGAGAATTAAAAGGAATAATGATAGGTAATTTAATTTTATATTTATCGGTTAAAATCTTCTTTAATTCTAGGCATGAGAAATTATTAGGCAATATTATTTGAACTTTTGTATCTTTACCTAATTTATCAATGATATACTCAGCAAAACTTTTCAAAAAAGAATAATCAGCAGTCATAAATAATGTTTTTGACGATAATATAGCAGATCAAAGGTCCGAAATCTTATTTAAAATGATAATATAGTACAATAAATAATATTTGATTATTAGTTTCTTATTAAGTATCTTTAAATATATTAATTTAAATTTAATAAATAAGGTATCATATGAAAATTTTTATTATATTATTTACTATTATAGTCTCTATAATATTACGAGCTTATGCTAATAATTTAAACTCACATATAGCTTATTGTGATAATATACAAGTAGAACAACAAGAAGATTTGGTAATACAAAAATTGGTTAAACTATTTGTGACTGAAATGAATTGTATTATTAGCGGCTGTTTACAACAATGGGATGTGCAAGATAATCGGGTAAAATATTCAATTGCTTGGCAAGAACAATGTGGACCTGTAATTTATGGTTAGTATCAACTAGAAGGCAATGGTAGAGGTTCTACTTTCGTATATGAATGCTCTAAAAATTCCGTATGTTGTTGGCCGCTTGGATATGAATATAATAAAGCGTTTGTAATATGTTCATCTAATGATGTTAAAAACTAATATTTACTTACTAACTTTTACGAATTCTTTAAATAATTCTAAATCTACTCCATTATCGTTAAGATATTCAGGATGCCATTGAACGCCGATAACAAATTTATGTTTCGTTGATTCAATGGCTTCAATTATACCATCTTCTGCTGTTGCAGATACGATAAGATCATTACCAAGTTGTTTAGCCGCCTGGTGATGAGTCGAATTAACCATAGTTTGTAGCTGATTATTAGCTATTTTAGCAAGTTTAGTATTTGCTTCTATATTAATTGCATGCGAAACGATGTTTTTAGGCAAAGGTTGTGTATGATTAATTACAGTTTCAATATAATCAGGAATATGTTTAATAAGCGTACCCTTAAAAATAACGTTTAATAACTGCATACCTCGGCATATTCCTAAAACCGGAATATCTCTCTCTAATGCTTTCTTTAAAACTAATATCTCAAAATTATCACGTTCTTCATTGGAAACTACTATATCTTCGGCGTATTCCGGCTCATAAAATTTAGGATGTATGTCCTCATCACCGCCTGGCATTACAACACCATCAACAAGTTCCATAAGCTGATTTATTGTATCACTTTGATAAGGTAATAATAGCGGTACACCGCCGGCTGCAATAATCGCATCGGTATAGTTTCTGCGCAAGGCGTACCATGGAAAAGCAGCGTAAGTATATTTTTCACAATTTTGAGCTAAATCAGGTGTAACACCTATTATCGGTTTTTTATACATTTTATTATCATTTTATTATCATTTTATTATTTTTCTGTCAGCTATGTCATTCTTCATAGTACCGGACAGTTCATAAAGGTCCTATCATTGCAAGCCAGCATTTATGCTGACGTGCCCAATCTCAGGAGTTTTTTTATATTATCTTATGAGATTGCTGCGTCGTTGCTAACGCAACTCCTCGTAATGATGATGACTTGGCATCCACGCAGCAAAGCCACTATTACCCCTCAATATGCGGTGGTGTTTCAAAAGTATGGAACGGTGGTGGTGAGGTAAGTGTCCACTCTAATGTGTTTGCTCCTTCTCCCCAAGGATTGTTTGGACAATCTTTGCCGTATTTTAGCGTATAGAAAACGATAAATACAAAATAAAGGGCAGCAAACATAGAAATACCTGCTCCTATCGACGAAACCATATTCCAGCCGGCGAAAGCTTCAGGGTAGTCCGGTATTCTTCTTGGCATGCCCGCAAGACCTAAGAAATGCTGCGGGAAGAAAGTTAAATTAACGCCTATAAAGGTAATCCAAAAATGAATTTTGCCTAAAATGTCCGGATATTGTTTACCAGATATTTTGCCAAACCAATAATAAAAGCCTGCAAATGCCGTAAATAAAGCACCGAGCGACATCGTATAATGGAAATGTGCAACAACATAATATGTATCATGCAGAACTCTATCAAGTGCCGAATTTGATAGGATTATGCCGGTTACGCCGCCGATCGTGAATAATATAATAAATCCTATCGAAAATAGCATAGGAGTTGGGAATGTAATCGAACCACCCCACATAGTCGCTATCCAGCTAAATATTTTAATACCCGTCGGAACTGCTATAATCATCGTTCCGGCAGTGAAATATATAAGTGCATTATAAGAAAGCCCAACAGTAAACATATGGTGAGCCCATACGATAAATCCAACAAAGCCTATGATCACCATAGCCCCGATCATACCTTGATAGCCGAATATAGGTTTGCGTGAAAAAGTTGAAATAACTTGACTTATTATACCAAAGCCTGGAAGTATTACGATATATACTTCAGGATGACCGAAGAACCAAAATAGATGCTGAAATAATACAGGATCACCGCCGCCGTCAGGCTTAAAGAAAGTAGTTCCAAAATTACGATCTGTAAGTAGCATAGTAATAGCTCCACCAAGTACCGGCATCGCAAGAATTATTAGAAATGCGGTAACTAAAATAGACCAAACGAATAACGGCATCTTGAAAAGGCCCATTCCCGGAGCTCTCATATTAAAGATAGTAACGATTAAGTTAATTGATCCAAGGATTGACGATAGACCGGTTAAATGTAAACTGAAAATAGCCATATCAACGGCTGCACCGGGGTGACCGCTTAAATTACTTAAAGGAGGGTAGAGCGTCCAGCCCGTTCCTGGCCCACCGTCAACAAAAGCTGATCCCATAAGTAAAAGAAAAGCAGGCACTAGTAGCCAAAAACTGATATTGTTAAGGCGTGGAAATGCCATATCGGGAGCCCCTATTAACAGAGGTACGAAATAGTTACCAAAGCCACCGAACAAAGCCGGCATAATCATAAAGAATACCATAATAACCGCATGTGCTGTGATAAGCGCGTTATATAGCTGGAAATCATGATTTAAGAAAGTGCCGCCGGGCATTGCAAGCTCTAACCTAAAAAGCAGTGAAAACAAACCTCCGACAATTCCGGCAAAAACGGCAAATATGATATACATAATGCCGATATCTTTGTGATTGGTAGAAAAAAGCCATCGCCTCCAACCGTGTGGGGTGTGGTGGCCATCGTGATAAATTTCGGTAGTAGTTATATCCATAATTATTATTCTGCCTGTTTTAATTGTTCGATATCTGCTCCAACAATTGCCGGAATATTCCGAGTGATTTTATCATAATCCCAATCCCACCATTGAATTTCAAGTAATTGCTCAACTATCTCATCAGGAAATCTATATCTTTGCAGGATTACCGACAACAATACTATACTAGTACCCATAGCAATAGCACAAAATTTTCCTATAATCAATTTAACAAAATAAGCTCCTCTAACATTTTCATATTCAAATTTCTCAGGGTGATTAGCGTCATTGTAATAAGTGTAATCTCCGACTATTATATTTAGATTATGGATAAAATGTTTTAAAAATATCGTTTCTTTTGCTTGTTTAGGAAAAAGATGGGGATAAGGGTTATTGTGGTTAGTCATATATTAAAAAATTTAAAGTAATAGTTTTAGTTTATAAAATACTTGCGTTATAAATTACCATGATTCTTTACCTGCTGAATCATCACTACTTAATAATTTCTTGATGTCGATTAGAATCGGTTATATCGTTGAGTAATTTATCTAGTTCAGATATTTTTGTATTATAATTTTCCATAGAACTTCTAAATATAATTAGTTAGCTACCAATTTTGGCTTCTTGCCATTCATAGCAGTCTTATTCTTGCTTGCAATCCAATTGTCGAAATCCTCTTTACTTACTACTTCTATAGCAATCGGCATGAAGCCGTGATGGATGCCGCATAGTTCGGAGCATTGTCCGTAATATACGCCTTTTTTAGCCACTCTTGTCCAGGTTTCGTTTATTCTGCCTGGGACTGCGTCTATTTTAAATCCAAGTGATGGAACGGCAAAACTATGTATTACGTCACCTGCGGTAATGAGAAACCTTACGGTAGCATTTTCAGGGATAACAATGCGATTATCAACGTCTAATAATCTTTTGTGGTTAGGTTTTAAATTCTCATCAGAGATCATTATGCTATCAAATTCTAAATTATCATGATCAGGATATATATAATGCCAATACCATTGATAACCTACTACTTTAATAGTTAAATCCGTTTCGGGTATTTTTTCGGCATGACGCAATATTTTAAAAGATGGCACTGCAATAATAATTAAAATTATTATAGGTATTACAGTCCAAATTATTTCTATTAAAACATTATGTGAAAATTTTGCCGGTACGGGATTATTTTTTGCATTAAATCTGATGCATACAAAGCCAAGTAATCCGGCAACAAATAAAACAATAGCTGTTGAGATATAAAGCAGAAAATTATGAAAATGATGTAATTCCTCCATAACCGGACTTGCCGGCGGCTGGAACGTTACTTGCCAAGGTAACGGCTCGGAAGCAAAGCAATTACTGCTAACAATCAAAAAACAAATTAAAGCAATAGACATTTTTCCAAATTTCGCTTTTGGAGGTAATGTATACGTCAATCCGGTACTCGAATCCTCACTTACACTTTTGTACTCTGCGGTTCGAGGGGAAGTGTCTTCTTTAAATTCCTCTCTATAAGCTGGTTTGGAAAGATGTCTAATAATATTTTTCATAGCACATATAAAGTTATTTACATTTAATATAAATGTATATACAGTTTGATTAAAGTAAAAATCGATAAATTTTTGTAAAAACTACATATTTTTAATAATATTTGAGCTAGAAAGTGTACCTATATTAGGATTTTGCAGTAAGTCAATAACTTCTATTACTTTCGCATTTCTTAATTTTGCTTGAATTGATTTATTAACTGAGGATCGTGCTTTGTTACGGCGATTACAGAAGGACAAATATTTTGCACTAACCGAGCATAATCATTAAAATCTTTTAGTTTAGGTAATATAAGTACTTTATCAACAAATGTGAAAGAACTTAAAATTTTTGCTCGTTGTAATTGATTATGGATAGGTTGACGTTTTTTATATTTAATAATTGTTTCATCCGGCTCTAAAGCAACGATTAAGTATTTACCGTGTTTTTTAGCTTTGCGTAGAAATTCTATATGACCGTAATGTAATAAATCAAAACAACCGCCTACTAGAACTATTTCACTATTTATAGGACAGTTTTTATTTAAAGAAATATTCTCATAATATTCTATTTTGGGTAATTTGACAGTATTATAGCTAGATGAGCAGGACATAAGATTTATAAAAATTAATAAAAAATTAATACAAATAGGAAAAGTCTAGGCATAATATTTATCTATATAAGTTAATAAAAATTAACTTATATAAAAAATTAAATTTTAATCAATAAAAAACTAATTAAGACAGAAATAAAACAAAATTTTACAATTTTCTATTGTAATTTGTTTGTATATAGTTCATATTATTACTAGTAATGAAAAATTGATTCAAATAATCTTCAGAGCAATTTTAATGAATGATACCGCACTATCTTATGATTTTAATGGCATATTACCATCATCTTTTATTAGTGCACGTCTCAGGAAAATCCTCACCTCTGCCTCCTTATTATTATTTATAGGATTAGTTGTTTTTGTCTCTTTTGCTGTTAATAATTATGTTAACAACACTTTATCCATAACTTTAGTACAACCTGATAGTAGTGCAGAAGAAACAATTTCATTTAAAGAAGTAGTAGTAAAAAAAGGCGATACTATAAAGTCAATTTTGATAGAACAACATATCCCTAAAAATGAAATAGACAAAATTGTAAGTTTAATAAAGGAGGGAAAATTATCTTCTGCTCTTAAAATAGGGCAGCAAATTACTTTTGAATATGAAACAAAAATTATCGAAAACGAGGATGAAGATTTAACCTCAGAGGTAGCATTCTTAAATAAAATCGTTATAGTTATCGATAAGCTAAAAACTATTGAAATAATTAGAGAAGGTGATAATTTTAAAGTTGAAGAAATTGTAGTACCTTTAAGTAAAAAAGTTGCTAAATCGTCGGTAAGTATTGAGGCAAATTTTATGTCAGCTCTTAAAAAACTGGGCTTATCGGATAACAGTATAATAGAGCTGATTAATGCTTATGCTTATCAAATCGATTTTCAGCGTCAAATAAAACGCGGTGATACTGCAACCGTAATAACGGAAAAATACGTAACGGAAGATGGTAAATTTTCCCACCACGGTAAAATTCTATATGTTTCATTAAATCTTTCAGGGAAAGAATATAATATATATCGTTATTCTCATGACAATAACACAAATAATCATGCATTTTTTTCCGAAGACGGTAAAAGCGTAAAAAGAAGCTTACTTAAAACTCCGCTAAAAGTTATAAAAGTTTCTTCACATTACGGTAATAGAAAGCATCCGATACTCGGTTATACTAAAATGCATAGGGGGGTTGACTTTGCAGCTCCAACCGGTACGCCTATATATTCCGCAGGAAACGGAGTTATAACAGAAATAGGTTGGAAGTCGGGTTATGGAAAATTTATTCAGGTAAAACATAGCGGTACGCTATCTACTGCTTATGCGCATGCTTCAAATTTTGCAAAAAATTTAAAAGTGGGAAGTATCGTAAAACAAGGACAAATCATCGCATATGTCGGAAGTACCGGCAGAGCTACAGCTCCACATTTACATTATGAAGTTAAAATTGATGGCAAACATGTTAATCCTATGTCAGTTAAAACAACACCGGGTATAGAATTAAACGGAAAAAATTTAGAGAAATTTAAACAATTTAAAAAAGAAATAAAAACTTTAAGTGTTAAGCTTGATAAGGAATTGCAAGCTGATAAAGCAGCCACAGTTTCATTGTAGAGTGAATCCTTGTCATACCGTAATCAACTTGGTGTTGTACGACTCTTATGTCATTCCCGCGAAAGCGGGAATCTAGTAAAATCTATAAAAAACTTGTTTTTTATAGATTTATTTTATCAAATATATAATTTTGTATTAATATTAAGGTTATTTTTTCTGGATTCCCGCTTTCGCGGGAATGACATTTACAATTATGCTCCCACTATTAAAAAAACTATATCTCACATTTGCTCGTAGTAGTCGTATAATAATAACCTTAGTGATTATTGATCAGTTAAGTAAATGGTGGTTTATTGATAATTTGAGATGGAAGCCGGGCTTAATGCTTAAGGTTACTTCTTTCTTAAATATGGTTTATACTTGGAATTACGGTATTAGCTTTGGTCTAATGCGTGAATATTATCAATATAGCAATGCTATTTTCTTAATAACGAACACGATTATTGTCTGTTATTTATATTATTTGATGATACGTTCAAAAACGATCGGAAGCTTTGCCGGTTATAGCTTTGTAATCGGCGGAGCTGTTGGTAATCTAATTGATAGATTTTTTAGAGGAGCAGTTTTTGACTTCATCCATTTTCATTATCAAAATTATAGCTTCCCCGTATTTAATTTAGCTGATTGCTTTATTACAATAGGAGTAATTATCTTAATAGAAGATTATTATAGTACTAAAAAAGTTATTGAAGAAAAGGCTAAAGGGAATTATGATAATGCTCAAATTGAAGCTATGGCTGAAAAAATTCGTAATACCGATAAGGGTGGTAACGATAAAATAGCCTCCTTGCAAAATTAAACTTATAGAGAGGAATTTGAAGGAAACACAGAACGCAGAACCGTAGCGTAGTAGACCTACGTGAGGATTCAAGTACCGGATTAACGTACAAATTACCTCTAGAAGTTCATTTTGCAAGGAGGCTATTATAATTTTAATTTATAGGTGTTTAAGTGAAAAAGATTTTTGTATTATTTACTGTTTTATTAATTACTTCTGCTTGTAGTAAAAAGTTAAAAGAAACCGTAGGTATATCAACAGTTGGACCTAATGAGTATCAAGTACAGCGTGCTAAAGCACTAGAAGTTCCGCCTCATTATTATTTACCTGATCCTGGGCATAGCAAAACAACTTACAGTAATGTAAAAGGACAAGGTGAATTTAATGAAGGTGAACAAGCATTAATGCAGGACATGCATTAGTATACTTGATTAACTTCAAAAATTGGCTACGTCGTTTTACAAGATCTGTGGTGCTTACGTATTAAGTATATGCTCCGCTCCTCGACTTGTAAACTCCTTGTTCTTTTTGAAGTTGATCAAGTATACCTGTTCTTGAATACTAAGACTGCAATGTTTTTTCAAATTAATTCATGAATTCTCATACAAAACAAAAAATAGGTGTTTTTGGGCTTGGTAAAACCGGTATATCGGTTTACGAGGAATTGCAAAATAAATATGATGTAATTGTTTATGATGATTTAAAAGCAAATAGAGATATATTTGAAGAATTATATAGTAAAACCGTTATCGTTGCTTTATCTGATTCAAGATGGCAAAATTTAGATACAATTGTCTTAAGTCCTGGAATTCCTTTAACGCATGAGATAGTCAATATTGCAAAAAGTTTTAATATTCCAATCACTTCCGATATAGACTTATTATTTGCAAAATCAAAAAACTTAAAATTTATAGCTATAACCGGTACAAACGGTAAAAGTACTACTACTGCTTTAATAAGCCATATCTTAAATAGTAGCGGTTTAGACTATCCGGTTGCCGGTAATATTGGAGTTTCTGCTTTGCAAGCTAAAGCAAGTAAGGATGGATATGTACTTGAATTGTCTTCTTTTCAGCTAGATCTAGTAAAAACCTTTACAGCTAAAATAGCCGTGCTTCTTAATATAACTCCCGACCATTTAGATAGACATCAGGATATGACCTGCTATATTGCCGCAAAATCTAAGATCTTTGATCGAATGGATCAAGAGAGTTATGCGGTAATTAATATCGATAATGATTATTGTCGTGAAGTCTTTATAAAATTGCAGCAAGAGCAGCGTATAAAGCTAATTCCTTTTTCGGTTGCTCAAATTCTTGAAAACGGTATTTCGGTAGTTGATGATAAAATTAGCGCTAATTTTTTTGATGATATAAGTTTTGAATTACAGCATAATTCAGAAAGTTTTAGACAAGATGAATTTCAAGGTGAGCCTGCGGAGCCGGAGTGTATAAAAATACGTAAGCACAGGCAAGACCTGCAAAATTCGCTTGTATCAAGCTTTATGCATTATGCTGTACCTTTTAATAAAAACCTGCAAGGAGTTCATAATTGTGAGAATATTGCAGCAAGTTATGCAGTAGCTAAAATAATAGGAGTAGAACCTAAAAAAATACTTGAATCTATAAGTAGTTTTCAAAGTTTACCTCATAGAATGCAATATATCGGTAGTATAAATAATATAAGTTTTTACAATGATAGTAAAGCGACAAATGCCATATCTGCCGTGCAATCAATTAAAGCACTCGATAATATTTACTGGCTTGCGGGAGGAATTCCTAAAGAGGGTGGTATTGAGGAAATAAAGCCTTATTTCAGTCACATTAAGAAAGCTTATTTTTATGGTCAAGCTAAAGAAATATTTGCAAATACTGCTAAGAATATAGTAGATTTTGTAATATGTGATAATCTTGAGCAGGCTTTCGATCTTGCTTATAAGGATGCAGTAGGTGATAACGCGGAGGTAAAAAATATCTTGTTAGCACCTAGTTGTAGCTCATATGATCAGTTTAAAAATTTTGAAGAGCGTGGCGAGTTGTTTATAAAATTGTGTAGTATCCTGTCACTCCGTGGCTTGACCACGGGGTCTAGTTAAAAATACTAAATAATATTAGTATTTTTTATTGTTTTTCTGGATACCGTGGTCAAGCCACGGAGTGACATCGAGGGTGTTTTCCGATCCATGCAATAACATTATAAATATAGCCATAATTGAATAACTATAATATGCATAACGAAATATCTAATAACTTTATAAAATTATGGTGGCGGAGTACCGATAGGCAAATAATAATTTCTTTAATTATCTTATTTGCTTTTAGTCTAATGCTTGTGACTACCTCAGGTTCAGCAGTAGCAAGTAGAATAGGTCTTGAAGAAAGTTATTTTGCATCTAGACAAATATTTTATTTAGCTGCCGCTTCAGGACTTATATTATTATTTTCATGTCTTAATAAAAAATGGTTAAGGCGTTTTGCAATAATTGGATTTATTGCTAGTATAGTTTTATTAATAGCAGTTAAATTTTTTGGCTATGAAGTAAAAGGCGCAGTGCGATGGATTAATATTCTAGGTCTATCTATTCAACCTTCGGAATTTATCAAACCGTTTTTTGCAGTTGTTACGGGCTGGATATTATCGCTAAAATTTAATGATGATTTTCCAAGTTTTACGATTTGTGTAATACTTTATTCTATTGTTGCTATTCTCTTAATTATTCAGCCGGATTTTGGAATGCTTGTAATGATTACGGCAGTTTTTGGTATTCAACTGTTTATTGCGGGTATGCCGATATTTTGGATTGTTTTAGCCGGTTTTTTAGGAATGATAGGAGTAACTATTGCTTATTTTTGGTTACCGCACGTAACGCAAAGAATTAATTCGTTTTTAGATCCAGATAGTAGCGAGAATTATCAAGTTAGTAAGTCTCTTAAGGCGTTTGAGCATGGCGGGTTATATGGACGAGGTCCAGGGGAGGGGGCAGTCAAGCAGGTACTACCCGACTCGCATACGGATTTTATTTTTGCTGTAGCAGGTGAGGAGTTTGGAGCTATTATTTGCCTTATTGTTATAGGTATATTTGCTTTTATAGTATTAAGAAGTCTTATTAAGTTATTAAACGAAACAGATAAATTTGTACAATTCGCTGCTAGCGGTATAATTGCACAATTAGGGCTTCAGGCAATAATTAATATGGGTGTGACTTTACATTTACTGCCTACTAAAGGTATGACATTACCGTTTATTAGTTACGGTGGTTCTTCAACGCTTGCAATAGCTATCGCTACCGGTATGCTTCTTGGCTTTACAAGATACCGAACGCCGTTAAATTCGTACAAAATTCGTAATATTGAAATATGAAAAAAATCATTTTGGTAGCAGGAGGGACGGGGGGACATTTTTTTCCGGCAGTTGCTCTTGGAGAAGAATTAATCAAACGTGGCTATGAAGTTCATTTTATTACTGATTTAAGATGCAAACAATATATAAAGCAGGATATGAAAGTAATTTTTCATATCCTAGATTTAAAACGCTCAGGTAATATTTTCTTGTTTTTACCTAGGTTATCAATTGCAGTTTTAAAGGCTATTAAATTATTATATAATATGAAGCCTTCCGTTACTGTAGGGTTTGGCGGTTATCCTGTTATAGCTCCAATGTTTGCGGCAATTTTTTTAAGAGTACCGATTATAATTCATGAACAGAATTCTTACCTTGGAAAAGTTAATAAATTTTTTGCAAGCTTTGCTAAAAAGATAGCTATTTCTTATGAAAAAATAAAGAATTTACCGGAATTTGCAAAAAGTAAAATAGTAGTTACCGGTGGGGTAGTTAGAGAGAATATTAGGGAATTAAAGGTTATAGAAATGTCGTCCCGTGGCTTGACCACGGGGTCCAAAAAGTCTTTAATAAAAGCACTGGACTCCGTGGTTAAGCCACGGAATGACAAGCTTTTTACAATATTCATCTTTGGCGGTAGTCAAGGAGCTAAGTTATTTTCAGAGCTGATACCTGCAAGTATCCAAATTTTGATGCAAAAACAGCCAAGTCTTGAATTAAATATAATCCAGCAAGCGGCATTAGATGATCAAGTAAAAATAAAAGATATATACTCGAAATTAAACATTACCTATGAATTTGCTGAATTTTTTGATAATATGGCATTGCAATATAAAGAAGCCGATTTAGTGATTTCAAGAGCAGGAGCATCTACTATAGAAGAATTGACCTATATAGGGTTGCCGGCAATCTTTATTCCACTGCCTAGTGCTGCGGATAATCATCAATATTACAATGCACAATTATTGGAAGATGAAAAAACAGGATGGTGTTTAGAGCAGAATAATATTTCTGCAGGAAAATTAGCAGATAAAATACTCGAGTTGATAAGTAATCCAAAAATATTAGAGGATGCTTCACAAAATTTATTAAAAAGAAGAAAAGAAGGGCATAAGCTATTAAGTAACCTAATAGAAGAGGTGATTTAGATTTTGTTTTCCGTCATTGCGAGGAAAGACTGTAAGTTTTGACGAAGCAATCTCGTGCTAAAGTCCTGAGATTGCCACGCTCCTTTTAGTCGTTTGTAATGACGGGGTGGAGACATACAACAAGACCAAAAATACCTCAGAATAACAATAATTTAATTAAGCACATAGCAGTTTGGCTCTTTATTCTTGCAAGTTTGGCTATTATGTGGCATTAATCATATTAGACTTTCTGCATAACTTGCTTCTAAGGGTAATTTGTGCGTCGATCCGTTACTCGTATCCTCACGTACCAAAGCGTACGCTGCAGTGCTGTGTTCCGTGTCTTCTACAAATTCCTCCTTATTAGCTAAGTTGTACAGGAAGTCTAATAAAAGTTTTGGAATAATATAAATATATGTTAAAAAAAATTATAATATTATTTTTAGGAATGTTTTTACTTTCAGCTTGTACAGATAATTTTAGAAGCTATTTTCAAAGATCAGCAAATAACAGATTGGTTGATAGCAAAGGTGCTAAAGGCGGCAAGAGAAAACCTTTATATAATAATAAATATATTACTTTGGCTAAAAAGAATATAGTAGAAGATAATCTTGATTATGATAACGATGATGACTATGATAGTGATAGTCCTTTAAGAGGAGAAAGAATCGATCCTGTAAAGAGAAATCGTGAAATGTATCTTAAGATGATTAAAAGGGATATAGCAAGGCAAAAAGCAGAAGCCGGTTTCGCTGAATCCGATGATGATATGACTTTAAGTAGAGCGAATAAAAAGGTTAGAAAAGACGATAGCGATAAAGAAAAAAAGATACAAGAGGAATTAAATCAGATAAAAGCCATGCTTAGAGAAACTAAGCGTGATATATCAAAATATACTTGTCCAAATGCTGTAGTAAATCAAAATTATGCTCCGCCCGTTACAAATTATGAGTCTGTAAATTATCCACCGGTAAAAAATAGTAAGCCGTATAATAACAATTCTAAGGTAAAGCAAAAATTTATCCTTGAAGATGATGATAACGGCAGTAATGCTTGTTCGATATAATAAGCCTATTCTTAGCTAAAAGCAGAAATCTCCAGTCTTTAGATATATACAGCAATCTCTAATATGATATATTTATCACTACCAATAGGTTTATTATTTATTAATAAAAATTAATATTTGAATATAGAAATATGTTAAATTTATTAATAGGTATATTATGAAAAGTAAACTCTCAGCAAGTACTGCTAGTCTTACCTTTATAAAAGGCCTGCAAAACCCTCTTCAAAACCCTATTGTTACTGAAATAAAAGAATTAACAAAAAAATTACATTTTTAAAGATCAAGAGCTTGAAAAAGCTTACGGTATGGCTTCAGATGATGTTTCTATTCAAGCAACAAGAGAACAGATATTATATGCTTTAAGAGCTGTGGAATCTGCAAAACAACATTCAACAGACAAGACACAAGCATTTATTAAATGACTATGGTATTTGTGTTGCTTACTCATTTGCTAATTATAAAAGAAGCGGTAAGAACATACTAGAATTTGTACCACCTTATTTATTAAAAAACGCATCTGATATGGAATATATTAAGGCATATGTTCCTGAAGCATATATAAAAAAGAAAGGAATAAAAATGATGCTATGGAATTGCTTGGTAAACGAGAAGTAAGAGACTATTTAGATCAAAAGTCTTATGAGTTAGTAAGCACATCGCCTGTACCGTCTACTCCTTCTACAACGGACACATTTAATTATGATAGTGATGAAGTTACGGTTACTGGAGAAGAGAACACGATGCCGAATACTGAACACGCTTGATACCACTGTCACGCCGTAGCTTGTCCACGGGAGCTAGTCAAAAATACTAATATTATTAGTATTTTTAGTTATTTTCTGGATATCGTAGTCAAGCCACGGTATAACGCCGAACGAGTTTCTCGCGCCATACAACAACATTAAGATTTCCAATTTAATTCCGGATAGTTTCTAATTTCAGCTTTATAATTGCTATGCTTTAACCATTTCTTAGCTGTTGTTAAATATAGGCAAATTATCGGTGTGATGTATAAAGAGTAAGTAATTACAATGTGTGAGTAAACCTCCCACTACTGCAGGTCCTAGTGATCTTCTCTCTGTTCTTGTTGCTCCGACTCCAAGCGCAATAGGCATAGTTTTCATTAAGGCAGCTAGGGTAGTCATCATAATCGGTCTGAATCGTATTATACATGCTTCATAAATTGCTTCATGCTGAAGATTGATTGCCAGTTCTCTCAAGTTCTAAGGCAAAATCGATAATCATGATAGCGTTTTTCTTCACTATACCGATTAACATTATAAGTCCGACAAATCTGTACATATCAAGTTCGCTATTAAATATTAGTAGAGCGAGTAATGCTCCCAATATAGCGGTAGGTAGTCCTAAAAGTATAGTTATAGGATGCACAAAACTTTCATATAACATGCCAAGGATGATGTGAATAACTATAACGGCAAGTCCAAGCAATAAGCCAAGATCGGAAAAAGACGACTGACATGCCTGAACTGTTCCTTGGAAGCTTCCCGTAATCGTAGCCAGCATTTGTAACTCTCTTATTGCTTGATTAACTTTTGGAACGGCATTACTAATTGAATATCCATCTTGCAGGTTAAATGGTACCATAACTGAAGGTAATTGCCCGAAATGTGAAATACTAAGCGGGCCAATAGTGTTAACAATTTTAGCAAGGGTAGTTAGCGTTACTAAATTGTCGCTTGTGGAGTTAATATTGACTAAAGATAACATTGATGAATCTGTTTGATATTTAGGATCTAGCTCTAAAATAACGTCATATTGAGCTGTTGGGGTATATAATGTGGAAATCTGCTCAGCACCGTAAGCTGCATATAAGATATTCTGGACGTGCTCGACTGATATACCGAGTTTTGCAGCCTTATATCTATCAATCTGCACTAAAGTTTATGGCTGTGCTATTTGTCAATCCGAAGTTACGTTAATAAAACCTGGCAGTCGTGCGAGCTTGTCCTTTAATTTCGGTGCAAAGCTAAATAGCACATCTTGATCGAGTTCTTGCATAGTATATTGATATTGGCTTTTGGTTGCTGGTCCGTCGATCGTAATAGTAGGTACGTTCTGGATATATACCCTTAAACCTACTAAATGATTTAGTTTTGAACGTAACTGATCTATAACGGCGTCAGCTCCTATTCTTTGATCACGAGGTTTTAAGCTAATCAAAATCGTATCCTGATTTACGGCAGAGTTTCTACCTGAAACACCTACGGCAGAAAAAAATGAATCTATATTAGGATTTTTAAGTAATACATCACTTACTTGTTGCTGTTCTTGCACCATCGCATCAAAAGAAATAGTTTGAGCGGCGTCGGTGAAAACTAAGATTTGTCCCGTATAGGAATAAGGCATAAAGCCTTTGCGTACTTTCCCAAATAAATAAGCCGTTGCGATGATTACTAAGAGAAAAATATAAGCATAGTAGTTTTTGAATGCTCTACTACTGTTTTTAGACTGCTACCATATTTTTGTTTGACATATTCAAAGGCTTTTTCGGTTAGTGGTAGGTCGTTATTGCGAGGCGTCAAAGGCGCCGTGGCAATCTCGGTTGGTTGCCCTGAGAGTGCTTCGTCACTACGTTCCTCGCAATGACGATCCCTCAAAAACACATTACATAACATAGGAGTTACGGTTATCGAGGTAACTCCCGAAAGCAAAATAGAGGTAGTAATAACAACGGCAAGTTCGTGCAGTAGCTTCCCTAAAATTCCGCTCATAAATAATATTGGGATGAATATCGTCATTAGGGATAAAGTCCTTGAGACGATAGTAAATCCTATTTCTTTAGTACCGTTAATACATCCTGCTATTTTACTCTCGCCTTTTTCCATATGTCGTGTGATATTTTCAAGCACTACTATTGCATCATCCACGACAAAACCCATCGCAAGCGTTAGAGCCATTAAAGACATATTATCGATGCTATAACCGAATAGATATATAAAGGCAAAAGTACCGACAACTGATAAAGGAAGGGCAATAGTCGGAATAATCACGGACCGTCAGTTATGTAGAAAGAGAAATATAGCAATCACTACGAGTATTAAAGCGAGTAGCATAGTAAAATTGGTATCATTTACCGATTCTCTGATATAGAAATTGACCTATCAAACATGATATTAATATTAATGCCCTCAGGGATTTGCCTGCGAAGCAACGGCAATACTTCTTTTATAGAGTCGACTATTTCAATAGTATTAGTAGTATCCGGTTGTTTTTGAATAGCAAGTATTACCCCCGGCTTATCCCTATACCAAGCGGCTATTTTATTATTAGCTACGCTATCAATGGTTTTCCCAATATTTTTAAGAAAAAGCGGATTACCATTTTTATAAGTTAATATTAACTCATTATATTCTTTAACATTTTGTAATTGCCCAGGGGCTCTAATGCTTGAGTAGATATCTGTACCGTATAAAACTCCGGTCGGTAAATTAACGTTAGCAGAGCTGATAATGTTTGATACTTGGTCAAGCCCTATATTATTTGCTGCCATTTTAACAGGGTCAATCTGCACACGCACTGCATATTGCTGTGAGCCATAAACTTGTATCTGTGTAACACCTGGCAGCATAGATAAACGCTCAGCCATAATTGTTTCGGCGTAATAGTCCACGGTATATAAGGGGAAGAGTCTCAGAGGTTAAAGATAAATAAAATATAGGTGCGTCGGCAGGATTTACTTTACAATATGAGGGCGGGGTAGGTAAGTCGTTCGGTAGTTGCTTGTATGTCTTGTGCCGCTGCATCTATATTTCGGTCTAAATTAAACTGCAAAGTAATTTGAGTAGTACCGTTACTATTAACCGAACTCATCGAGTCAATATCTGATATCGTCGAGCATTGCTTTTCAAGCGTTAATGCAACTGAAGATGCCATAGTAGTAGGGTCAGCTCCAGGCAAGCTTACTGAAACCGGAATAGTCGGGCAGTTGATGTCAGGTAAAACGCTTACCGGTCATATCCTATAGCCGAATGCTCCAAACAGCAAAATAGTTGCTATGAATAAAGTAGCAAGAACCGGACACTTAATAAATATTTCTAAAATACCCAATTATTTTTTCCTGTTTTATGGATTTTGTCTGTCATACATATCGTCATTGTGAGCGACTGTAAGCAGCGTGGCAATTTCATGAAATAATGACAAACTTCTAAGATTGCTTCGTCAATTACTTTGTAATTTTCTCGCAATGACGATTTGACACTACTCCTCCCTAACACTCACCTCTGCTCCGTTAGATAATCGTAGCTGCCCGTTGGTGATTACCGTTTCTCCCTCATCTATACGGCTTTTAATAACAATAAAATCATCATTAGAAAACACTATATCTATATTCTTGACCACGGCTTTATTATCTTGATCGACAACAAATATATAAGGACCTTGATCGTTAGTTTGCATGGCTTTAGACGGAACTATTAAAGCCTCTTGTTCGATGTAAATCGTTAGGGATACACGAACACACTGTCCCGGCCATAATATTTCGTTTTGGTTAGGTAGTGTTGCTTTAACTTTGATAGTGCCGCTATTTGGATCAATCGCATTATCGACAAAAACGATCTCACCGTCTTTAATTTCTTGGTCGCTTACGGTTCTAACCGTCAAAGCTAAATGATTAGATTTTTGAGATTTATTAATACGCTCGAGATATTTTTCAGGTACGGAGAAGCTGACATAAATAGGCGAGCTAGTATTGATAGTTACTAGACGCACAAAATCCGGCGATACTAAATCACCTATATCCACATTACTCTCACTAAGTTTACCATCAAAAGGAGCTACTATTTTTGAATACTCGATTTGTAAATTAGCGTCTGCAATAATTGCTTTATCGCGTTCCACGGTGGCCCTAAGCATACTCATATTAGTTAGTATCTGTAAATACTGCTCTTCCGAAACAGCTTTTTCCTCGTATAAAGCACGATATCTTGCCTTTTCTTTTATAGCATCTTCAAGGTTATAAGTATCACTTAGTAAATTTGCTTGTGCTTGCTGTAATTGATTTTGAAAAGGACGAGAATCGATTTCATATAATCAATCACCTGTTTTTACTTCTTGTCCGTCATCAAAATTTACACTTAATATTTGGCCCGTAACTTGAGATTGAATATCGGCACTTTGCTCAGTTGCAGCTACTCCTGCAAGTTCTATCACATCAGATACATCTTTTCTGATAACTTGTGTTACCTCAACCAGAGCTGCTATAGTGATTTGTTTACTGCTTTTATTATGATGTTTTATTACTCAAACCACTAATATTACTATTTAGTACTAGTAATGTTATCAATATCAAATTCCGCATTATTGTTTTAAGCATTGTTATTTGCCAAAATCAAAAATAGGTCCTGCTATGTTGCCGCCTACCTGCCAAGTCTCAGCTGAGTTAGTAAACAGAGTATTAAGTTTATTGCTACCGAATCCTAATAAGCCTGTTAAAGAAATTTGTGGAAAGTAAGTAGCTTTTATTGTTTTTAAGTTTACATCTGCTGCTAGTAAATTCTGCTCTGCTGCTTTAATATCCGGTCTTTGCTCTAAAAGCTCTGATGGTAATATTTGAGGTAATACCGGTAGAGCAGGGAAGTAATCTATTGGTTTATTACGATAAATTAAGCCGTTTACTATATTTTCAGGAATTCTACCTACTAAAATTTTTAAAGTGGTTTCCTGCTCATGTCTTTGTTGTTTTAAAGGCGGCAATGATAACTTAGTAAGTGCAAGCTCGGAAGCAGCTTCACTAACCGATATTAAATCACCTACGCCAAGATTATATAATTTCTGATTTAATTTATAAATTTCCGTTTGAGCCTCAATTAGCTTTTCAGTTAGATAGATTTGTTTGTCTAATACTAAAAGATTAAAGTAACTTATAGTGACGTTACTTTGCCTTGCTATACTCACTTGCAAGGAAAGTTTTTTTAGCTGATTCGCTAGCGTTGGCGGCTGCCTTTATAAATCCAGCTCGTAATTAAGCACGCTTGCTAGCCCCAAATTATTAGAGAATTTCGGTTCATTCGGTGTTTTTGTTTCTTTACTGTTTTTTGTTTGATTTGCTCCGCCTTGTAAATTGATTTGTGGAAATCTATAAGAATTAATAAGGTTAAGCTGTGCTTGCGCTGCCAGCACATTACTCATTGCCAGCTCAATATCGGAGTTACCGGTTAAAGATTCTTCGATTAGGTTATTTAACACCGGATCGTTAAATTGCAGTCAGCACTTGGAGGATGCATTATTATTTTGTTCTAGAGAATAATTATTCCAAGTAGTAGGTAATGAGAGTTGAGGGGGAATATTATCGTGTTTTGCATTACAACCACATAGAAGAAATGATGAAATCGATAAAACTAGAATATATTTTAAGTAAATGCAAAATCGGCATATGAAGTTCATCGATTAGGTTCATTAAAATAAATTACTTAATATTAATTATGAATCTTTAAACCGTTATGTCAATATAGACTATTATTTGTTCAACTAACTATTTTTATAATTACGTAATAATGTTGCTATAGCATATTTTAGAAAGCTTGATATAAGTGAATTTTGCAGGATTCGCTTGTGTGTTCACGTATTTTTATAAGCTGTGTAGGCTCACCCTTAAATTCATCTTATCTGAAGCTTTCTAAAATATGCTGTAACTTTTCAGAAACAACTTTAATTTCATAATTTTGTTTGAGAGTAAGGTAGGCATTTTTAGAAAATTCTTTTGCTTTTATAGGGTTCTCTATTAGATAGACAATTTTTGCTGCTAAATCTTCAGCAGAGCCGGCTTTACAAATAAGCCCGTCTTGCATGTCGTTTAAGATTGCTGCAGGCCCTTCAGTATCTGTACTAACGATAGGCATGCTTGCCTCCATTGCTTCAAGCACTATAATTCCAAACGGTTCATGAAGAGACGGTAAGCAAAAAATATCTATTTGTTTAAAGAATTTATCTCTATCGTTAACCCATCCCGTAAATGATATTTGATCTTGTAAATTAAGTTTATGTGCTAAAGCAATTAAATTATCTTTTTCTTCGCCGCTTCCACCTATAACTGCATGAAGATCATATTTTTTTTCTTTTAAAATTTTGATAGCTTTAATAAAAACATCAACACCTTTCTTAGCTACAAATCTTGCTAGTACACCAATTACGACAGGTTTTCTATATGTTTTATTTGGAATAAAGTCTTTAGCAATATTTATCATATTCGGTAGGATGCATATTCTAGAGTCGGCAAAGTGATTTTTTAATAAAAATTCTTTCATATGATGCGTCAAGGCAATAACAAAATCACATTTACGTAGTCCTTTTAAACTATAATTATGAGCGATACCGATTAATTTTATATTTTGTGATTTAGCAAATTTACTAAAATTTATTGCTCTGTTACCGTGTGCTATAATTATATCGGGTTTAGTCTTATGAATTATATACTTAAAAATAAGTACCGAGAGTAAATCAAACGGTACTATATTAGGTAGTTTTAAGCTTTGTTTGTGTAGAAAGGAATTTATTTTTGCCTTGTAAGAAGTGATATTTATAACCTCAATTTTTTGCATCTCTAAAGCAGTGCTATAATCTAAAAATGCTTGTTGAATGCCGCCAAGGTCACGACTTAGCATAATATTAAGGATCTTCATTACTTTAATTGCTCGATTTCTTTTTCTGTTAAACCGGTAAAATCTATAATTTTATCTAAAGGTTTGTTTTTTGCTAACATTTTTTTAGCTATAGAAATTTTTTGTTTTGCTTCCCCTCTGGCTTCCCCTTTAGCTTCAGCATCCATAATTTTCTGCTCTGTTACGGCTAGATTATCCATTTCGGTTTTTATCATTTTTTCATAAGTATTTAACTCTTTTTCAGACCAACTAGCTTGATCCAAAGCATAAAAAGCTTTTTTAATAATAAAATCATGACCTATCAAATTCCTTCTAGAGTGCTTTCATGTGCATGTTTAAAGAAACTATGCCCATTTTTTTTGAAGGTTCTCTAATTGATCTAATTCTTTATTAAATTTCTCAAGCTCTAAAAATATAAAATAAAAATCTTGTAGGTCGTTCTCATAAGTTTTAGTATCAAGTAATCTATGATTTGATCTCCAATCTTTTTTGTCGGGCAATAAAATAAAATCGGCAATAGCTAAGAATATTACTCCTCGAAGTTTTGCATATACTGCCATTTTTTTATTATCTTCATCTTTGTTTATTATTTTTCTTGAATAGGCCTTTGTTGTATAAAGCTGAGCTCGTTTTTCAAAACCTGGATGTTTGCTGACCTGCATCTCTACAATAAATTGAGTACCGTATTTATCTCTACATAATACACAACTATAGATTGTCTATAAGCAGCGATGTCGGAACCTTAGATTTTTTTAAAAAAGTAACTTCGGTAATTATTTCTTTTCCCGTATAACCTAAAATGTTATTTAGAAAATGAATAAGTATATCCTTATTTTTTTCTGTACCGAAAATTTTTAAAAATGCATAGTTATTTTTAGGGTCTAAGAAACGTGAAATTAGCATAATAGTCTATATTTTTATATATCATCACTTCATTATAGCAAATTCCAAGAAATTTGCTATAATACAATTTCCTAATATGTAAAACATTATGATTAGTAAAATTAATTTTGTAAAAATGCATGGTCTCGGTAATGATTTTGTTATTGTTAACAAACGAGATTTATCAAGTTCATATGATTTATCGCAGTTAGCAAAAAATATGGCTGAGCGTCATACAGGTATTGGTTGCGATCAGTTTATTATTTATGAAGAGCATAATGATTTTTATGAAATGATTATATATAACATAGACGGCTCTAGTGCTAAATTATGCGGTAATGCTACAAGATGTTTAGCCAAGTTAATTTATCTTGATACGAGAAAGCAAGATATTACCGTAATGGTAGGCAATAAAAAATTGCTATGTAATGTCAATGATGAAAATAATATTAGCGTTAATGTAGGAAGCGTAAGTTTTAATGAAGCTTGGATGCCAAGTCGTGATAAAGTTTGGGAATTTGCAGAGCGTTATATGATTGATTTAAAGGAAATTATTTGTGTTGATATAGGTAATCCGCATGTAGTTATTTTTAGTAAGTTAGAACCTCAAGATCAAAAAATTGTCGGTGAAAGATTGCAGGCTAAGGAATTATTCGCAGATGGGGTAAACGTTAATTTTGCTGAAGTAAAAGATAATAAAATCTATTTATCCGTTTGGGAGCGGGGGGCAGGGTTAACCCTTGCTTGCGGAAGCGGAGCTTGCGGTAGTTTTGCTGCCGGTTTAAAGCGCGGTTTTATTCATTCACCAAGTACTATAGTCTTTAAGCACGGTAACCTTACTATGAAAGAAGAAAACGGTAATATAATAATGCAAGGGGCAGCTACGCTTGTAGCACGTGGGGAATATTATTGTGAGCAATAATTTAAGACAAAACGTAGTAACATTTGGCTGTAGACTTAATATTTACGAAAGTGAGATAATACGAAAAAACTTGGAATTGTCGGGTATCGATAATGTAGCAATATTCAATACTTGTGCGGTAACTAAAGCAGCTGAGAAACAAGCAAGACAAGCTATACGCAAGGCTAAAAAAAATAATCCTGATTTAAAAATTATTGTTACCGGCTGTAGTGCTCAAACAAGTCCGCAAATGTACGGTAATATGCCGGAAGTTGACAAAGTTATAGGTAATGAAGAGAAGTTATTACCTAATTACTACCAAATTACCGATGCAAAAATAACAGTTAACGATATAATGTCGGTGAAAGAGACGGCAAGTCATTTAATAAGTAGCTTTGACTGTAAGTCTCGTGCTTTTATTCAGGTACAAAACGGTTGTGATCATTTTTGTACTTTCTGTATTATCCCTTATGGTAGAGGAAAAAGTAGATCAGTAGCAATAGGAGCTATAGCAGAGCAGGTAAAGCATTTGGTATTAAACGGCTTTAAAGAAGTAGTTTTTACCGGTGTCGATGTCACGGCTTATGGTAGTGATTTGCCAGGAAGTCCAACATTCGCACAAATGATTAAACGAGTGTTGAATTTAGTCCCTGAATTAAAGAGGCTTAGATTATCTTCAATAGATGTTGCCGAAATAGATGATGAACTTTTTGAGCTTATAGCTTATAGTGAAAGGATAATGCCGCATTTTCATATTAGCTTGCAAGCAGGTGATGATATGATATTAAAACGTATGAAAAGACGTCATAATAGAGCAAACGTAATAGAGTTTTGTCGGAAGCTGCGGGCAATAAGACCGGAAGTATCTTTTGGTGCGGATATTATAGCTGGTTTCCCGACTGAAACCCCTGAAATGTTTGAAAATACAAGAAAATTAATTTCAGAAGCGGAATTACAATATTTACATGTTTTTCCTTATTCGGAAAGAGAAGGAACGCCTGCAGCACGTATGCCACAAGTACCTAAAAATATAAGAAAAGAAAGGGCAGCAATTTTAAGGCAAGAAGGGCAAAACCAGTTGACCGAATTCTTTAAAAAACATATAGGACAGAAAGTGGAGTTATTAGTAGAGAATAATAATATTGCCCATACCGAAAATTTTATTCCGGTAAAGCTAGATAAACCTTTAGAAATAGGGCAGATATTTAAAGCGAAGTTGGTGGCGATAGAAGAGAATTATATGAAGTGTATGTTGGTTTAACGTCATTGCAGGGAGGTATTGTTGTGTAGATACTGAAGGTCGTCATTGCGAGGAGCCGTAGGTGACGCGGCAATCCAGAAAATAATTAAAAAAATTCTGATTTACAGAATTTTTAACTGGATTGCTTCATCAATTGCTACGCGATTTCCTTGCAATGACGGATAAACAGGTCCACGCAACAATGCCCGCTCGCAATGACGTTCTACCTTACAATAAAAAATCAAAAACAAAAAAACAATCATGGAAAATATAGAAACAATATTAAGGCTTGCTGAGGACAAAATCTTATTAGTACAAAACTTAAAAGCTCTGCAAGAATATAAAGTAGAATTTTTAGGCAAGAACGGTATAGTGACCGGTGAGCTTAAAAAATTAGGTAGTTTAAATGAACAGGAACGTAAAGAATTTGGCTTAAAAATCAATAAATTAAAAGATAAAATACAGAATATAATAAAAGCAAAAGCAGAAATTTTAGAGGAGCAGGAACTAAATTTTAAACTTGCTGCCGATAAAATTGATTTAACAATCCCTGCACGGAGATATAAACAAGGTTCTATTCATCCAATAACACAATGTAGTGAGGAGTTAATACAAGTATTCTCGCAGTTTGGTTTTACTATAGAAAACGGACCGAATATCGAGAATGATTTTCATAATTTTACCGCTCTCAATTTTGAAGATGATCATCCCGCAAGGCAAATGCATGATACTTTTTATTTGAAAAGTCAGGAAAATAATAAGCCGCTGTTATTACGTACTCATACCTCAACAGTGCAGATTAGAGCTATGAAAAACGGCAAACCGCCTTTTAGGTTTATAGCACCGGGTAGGACTTATAGATCGGATTCGGATATGACGCATACGCCAATGTTCCACCAAATAGAAGGGCTTGTTATGGATAAAAATATCAATATGGGACATTTAAAATATGTTATCACGACATTTATAAAAAGCTTTTTTGAAAATTCTAATATTGAATTACGTTTTAGACCCAGCTTTTTCCCATTTACCGAACCTTCTGCCGAAGTTGATATTCGGATGAATAAAAACGATAAATGGCTTGAGGTCCTCGGTTGCGGGATGGTTCATCCAAACGTGCTTAAAAATGTTGGTATCGATAGCAGCGAGTATCAAGGTTTTGCTTTTGGGCTTGGAGTAGAGCGTTTTGCAATGTTAAAATATAATATCAAAGATTTAAGACAATTTTTTGAAGGCGATATGCGTTGGCTTAAACATTATAATTTTGGGAGCTTTGATATACCGAATTTAGCAGTAGGGCTTACGAAATGAAATTTACGTTATCATGGTTAAAACAATTTTTAGAGACATCGGCTTCAGTTACTGAAATTGCCGAAGCCCTAACAGCTATTGGCCTTGAAGTGGAAGAGGTGATAGATAAAGCGGCGGAATTACAAAAGTTTGAAGTAGCATATATTACAAATATTAAACCTCACCCGTCAGCTGATAAATTAAAGCTTTGTGATGTTGAGACTACAAGCGGTATGCTGCAAATAGTTTGTGGTGCGCGTAATGCAAGAGCAGGTATAAAAGTAGTACTTGCAAATATCGGAATAGAAATACCAAACGGTAAATTTAAGATTAAGGAATCTGTTATTAGAGGCGAAAAAAGCTGTGGTATGCTTTGCTCTGAAGAGGAATTACTGCTAGCTTCAGAGTCTGAAGGGATTATAGAGCTATCTGAAGATGCCGTAGTTGGAGAGAATTTTACTAAATATTACGGTTTAGATGATCCTATATTTGTTATTAACGTTACTCCTAATCGTGGTGATGCACTTGGAGTTTACGGCATCGCAAGAGATTTAGCAGCTAAAGGAATAGGAATACTTAAAGAGCTAGAAATTTCGGCAATAAAGAGTACATTTATTTCTAAAATGAAGCTTAACGTGCAAGATAAGGAAGCCTGTCCGTTATTTACTTTTAGAGAGATAAGAAATTTAAAAAATAAACCAAGCCCTGATTGGTTACGGAAATTATTAAAAAATGTTGGGGTAAAAACTATTTCAAGCTTAGTGGATGTAACAAATTATATTTCCTATAGCTTTGGGCAGCCGATGCATGCTTACGATGCAGATAGGATAAAAGGGGGAATTACTGTAGCACGTCATTGCGAGAAGCATAGCGACGAAGCAATCTCAGGACAACAAAATGAGATTGCCACGGCTGCTTTGCAGCCTCGCAATGACGTAGCTAAATGCCACGCCCTAAACGGCAAAGAATATTTACTTACAGAAAATGATTTAGTTATAAAAGATGAAAGCGGTATTCAAGGTCTGGCCGGTGTCATTGGCGAGGCTGATAGTAGTTGTACTGATAGTACGACTAATATAATACTCGAGGCTGCTTGTTTTAATGCTAAAATGGTTGCAGCTAGCGGGCGAAGGTTCCAAATTGATACGGATGCTAGATATCGTAATGAGCGTAATATCGATAGAAATTTTACGGAAAAGGCTTTGGATATAGCAACTAATCTTATTTTGTCAATATGCGGAAACGGTGAAGTATCGGAAGTAGTGAAAGTCGGTGAAAAAGAGTCACAAAAAAAACCTTTAGATTTTTCAGCATGTTATTTAGAAAAAATTACAGGAATTAAACTAAATATCAAAGCGATAGAAGCCATATTAAATAAACTAGGATTTATTACGGATGTTAAAGGTGAGATTATAAAGGTAATAGCTCCTTCTTGGCGTCACGATATAACTATTTTAGAAGATATAGCTGAAGAAATCGCTCGTATTTACGGCTATGATAAAATAGAGAGTATAAAATTACCTGAACTAGACCAAGATAATAATAAGCTAA
Organism: Rickettsia sibirica 246; assembly: GCF_000166935.1. NCBI lineage: Bacteria > Pseudomonadati > Pseudomonadota > Alphaproteobacteria > Rickettsiales > Rickettsiaceae > Rickettsia > Rickettsia sibirica. The sequence continues at coordinate 104,272 of NZ_AABW01000001.1, read as the reverse complement.
GAGAGCATAAAAGAATATCTAGTTTTAAAAGGATATTAGCAAGCAAAGGCTATGATGAGGTAGTAACTAACTCTTTTATGAGTAGTGAAGATGCAAAGTTGTTTGCTGAATTAAAAGAAGAGTTATTTTTGCTTAATCCTATTAGCATAGGAGACAATTATATGCGTCCTACTATACTGCCGAATTTGTTAAGTATAGTAAGTAAAAATCTAGCACGCTCTATAAAAGATATGGCTTTTTTTGAAGTTGGACCAAGTTTTATAGATTTAAATACGGAAGCAACTTATTTGACGGCAATTATAAGTGGTTCATATAATAATAAAAACCCTCATTCGCTTGGACGAGGCTATGATGTTTTTGATCTTAAAGGCGATTTAGAGTTGGTAGCTGATTATGCAGGACTATCTATAGATAAATGTATAGCAACAAATGGGACAGCATTGCCACAATATTATCATCCAACTAGAGCAGTAAATATAGGGCTTGGTAAAAATTTATTAGGTCATTTTGGGCAGATACATCCTAAAATCTTGAAATATTACGATATTAATCAGGAAATATTTGCATTCGAGCTAAATATTACGAATTTGCCGTTGATAAAAGCTAAATTTGGTAAAAGAGACGAATTTGCAGTATCGGATTTCCAAGCTAATTTTAGAGATTACGCATTTATTGTTGGTCAAGATCATAGAGTCGGTGAAATAATATCATATATAAATAATTTTAATAAAAAGCTTATCAAATCAGTTATATTATTTGATATTTATAGCGGTGATAAATTACCTGAAGGTAAAAAATCTATAGCGGTTAAAATAGAGCTACAAGCAGATGATCGGACGTTATCTGATACTGATTTAAGTTCGTTCAGTAAAGATTTAGTTGCTGCCATCTCACAAAAATTTCAAGGAACATTAAGAGAATAACAATATGTTAAAATTAATAGTTGAAACAAAAACATTAGTTCAGTCCCTAGGGTTTGCAAGTTCCGTTGTTGAAAAACGTAATGTCATACCTGAATATGCAAACATTAAATTATCGGCAAAAGACGGCAATCTAGAGCTTAGTTCTACTAATATGGATTTGTACTTAAGTCAAAAAATAGCAGTACAGGTAGTAAGTGAAGGTGAATGTACCGTTTCTACGAAAACTCTAAATGATATAGTCCGAAAACTTCCGGATTCCGAGCTTACATTAACAGATCTCGGTACAACGGGACTTGAGATCAAAGGAAAAAATTGTAAATTTAATTTATTTACTTTGCCGGTTAGTTCTTTTCCTGCAATGGATAGTATTAATCCTGAAGCAAGTTTTAAAATTTCCTGCACGGATTTTGCTAAAATAATCGAATCGACAAAATTTTCGATTTCTTTAGATGAAACTCGTTATAATTTAAACGGTGTTTATTTACACATAAAAGACAAAGAGTTTTGTTCGGCAAGTACCGATGGGCATAGACTTTCGATTTCATGGGTAACATTAGAAAAACAAATAAAGAATTTTGGAGTTATATTACCCCAAAAAAGTGCAGAGGAAATTTTAAAAATCGTTAAAGATCCTAAAAATATAAATGAAGATATAGAAGTTTTATTAAGTAGCAATAAGATTAAATTTATATGTAACGAAAATACTAGTATGCTATCAAAGCTTATAGACGGTACTTTCCCTGATTATAGTACTTTTATTCCGGAAAGCAGCAGCTCAAAATTAGTAATTAATCGAAAAATGTTTGCAGATAGTATAGAAAGGATAGCGATAATAACCGTTGAAAAATTTAGAGCAGTAAAATTATCGTTATCTCGTGAAACTTTAGAGATTAGTGCCGTCGGTGAAGCAAGAGGTAACGCAAAAGAGGTTATTAATTCTTCACAAGATAAGGAAAGTTTTTATGAATATAATAGTGATGAGTCTTTAGCTATAGGCTTTAACCCGCAATATTTGGAAGATGTCTTAAAAGCAGTGAAATCGGATGTAGTAGAACTATATTTTTCAGATGTTTCAGCACCGGTACTTATTAAATTTCCTGAGAATCCTAAAGATATTTTTGTCGTCATGCCTGTTAAGGTGTAAGTGTTATGAGAACCGGAATATATAAGCATTACAAAGAAAAATTATATCAAGTTATAGATACTGCAAAACATACTGAAACTTTGCAAGAGTTATATGATAATTTCCAGCTTCTGGGTAAGGCCGCTTGAAATGTTTAACGAAAAGGTTTTATTACACGGCAAAAATATTCCACGTTTTGAATTTATTTCTGAGAAATAATTAAATCTGCCCTATGTTCATGCCCGCATAGGCGGGCATGACATCGAGTGGTTTTTTTTGAGCCATAGAGCCATATAACAATGCCAAAGAACGGTGGGAAGAAATAATTTTTGACTAATAGCTAAAGCTTCTCTATTATTTCCCTCAAGCACACTAATTAAATATTGGTTATGAAGAAAATTATCGGATTATTTTTTGTAATTATACTTAGTGCAATAAGTACTAGTATCTTAGCGGGTGATTATCCAAAAACAGAACGAGAGCAGAAATGGGACGAAGTAGGTTCTATAGCAGGTGAAGAAGGATTAGTTTTTAGACCGGGTAGGGTTAAGAATGAATCTACTAAAGCTGTAGGAGGTTCAGTTAATAAATATCTCTGGCAAGCAGCATTAGAGACTATAAGTGTTGCTCCTCTTGCATCAGCCGACTCAAACGGCGGTGTGATTATTACGGAATGGTATAGCCCACGTTCTAATCCTAATTTTCGATTTAAAATAAATATATTTATTAAAGACGATGTAATCAGCCCTGATTCAATCGAAGTGAAAGTATTTGAAGAAATGCTTAAAAATAAACAATGGGTACTTAATGAAAACACCTCAAATCTTGCTATCACGCTTGAAGATAAAATTTTAAGAAAAGCTAGAGAGATATATATTAATAGTGTGAGGTAATAACAGTATTGCCGTCATTGCGAGGAAATTACGGAGTAATTGACAAAGCAATCTCAGGATATTTGATGAGATTGCCGTGCAGTCTACGACTGCTCGCAATGACAATGCAGTATATAAATTAAAAAAATATGAACCAAATAGAACAAAAATGGCAGTACATTTGGCAAGAAGAAAAAGCTTTTGAGGTATCAAACGCGAGTAGCAAGCCAAAATATTACGTACTTGAAATGCTGCCTTATCCTTCCGGTAAAATCCATGTAGGTCACGTACGCAACTATTCTATAGGTGATGTTATTGCAAGGTTTATGACGATGCAAGGTTTTAATGTGCTTCATCCGATGGGCTGGGATGCTTTTGGGCTACCTGCCGAGAATGCCGCAATAAAAAATAATTCTCACCCAAAAAAATGGACATATTCTAATATCAAGAATATGAAAAAGCAGCTAAAATCTATGGGCTTTTCTTATGATTGGTCTAGAGAGATAAATAGTTGCGATCCTGAGTATTATAAACATGAGCAGAAATTCTTTTTAGAGCTTTATGAACGAAATCTTGCTTATCAAAAAGAATCATTTGTTAATTGGGATCCGGTTGATAATACCGTGCTTGCGAATGAACAAGTTGTAGACGGGCGTGGTTGGCGTTCAGGTGCAATAGTTGCAAAACGTTATTTAAAGCAATGGTTCTTAAAAATTACCGATTATGCTGAAGAATTATTAAACGAAATTCAGAATTTAAAAGAGTGGCCTGAAGCTGTTCGGTCTATGCAAGAGAAATGGATAGGTAAATCGATAGGTGCTAATTTTCATTTCAAAATTAAGGATAATGAAGAGACTACTATAGAAGTATTCTCAACCAAACCTGAAACCATTTTTGGTGCTAGCTTTATAGGAATTGCCTTTAATCATCCGATAATAGAGCGGTTAGTTTCTAAAACACCTGAAATACTCGCTTTTATAACTCAATGCTCGCATATTACAAGAAGTAGCGAACTAGAAAAGGTTGAAAGGGAAGGTGTATTTACTGGTCTTTTTGTTACTCATCCTTTCGATTCAAATATAGTTTTACCGGTTATTATTACTAATTTTGTGCTAATGGATTATGGAACTGGTGCAATATTTGGTTGCCCTGCTCATGACGAATGTGACCATGAATTAGCTGTCAAAATGAATTTATCTATTAAACAAGTAATTAAAGCAGATATGGATGTACAAAAGACCGCTTATACGGAAGATGGAATTTTAATTAATTCGGATTTTCTAAACGGCTTAACTAGTAACGAAGCAAAACAAGAAGTCATCGGAGAATTTGAGAAACTAGGCATAGGTAAACGCAGCGTAAATTATCGTCTAAAAGATTGGGGGATTTCAAGGCAGCGCTTTTGGGGATGTCCTATTCCTATGATTCACTGCGAAATTTGTGGCATAGTGCCTGTACCTTACAAAGACTTACCCGTTACTTTACCTGATGATGTCAATTTTGACGGTCACGGTAATCCGCTTGATCATCATCCTAGTTGGAAACATGTTAATTGTCCGAAATGCGATAAGCCGGCTGTGCGTGAAACCGATACTTTTGATACATTTTTTGAATCATCTTGGTATTTTACGAGATATTGCAATAGCAATGCTACAGAGATGACTGATAAAAAAGCTTGTGATTACTGGCTACCGGTCGATAAATATATAGGCGGCATTGAACATGCGGTAATGCATTTATTATATGCAAGGTTTTTCACAAAAGTAATGAACGAACAGAATTACGTAAGCGTTCAAGAGCCTTTTAAAGGGCTATTTACTCAAGGTATGGTGCTGCATGCCACTTACAAAGATGAACATAATAATTGGTTATATCCTGAAGAAGTAGTTAAAAAGGGTAATGAATTTTTTCATAAAGAAAGCAATAATAGAGTAGTGCAGGGACGCATTGAAAAGATGAGTAAGTCTAAAAAGAATCTCATCGATCTTGAGACAATGCAAGAGCAATATGGGGCAGATGCTATTAGGCTTTTTGTACTGTCCGATAGTCCGCCTGAGAAAGATCTAGAATGGTCGGCAAGCGGTATTGAAGGCTGCTCACGTTTTATTAATAAGCTTGAGTATATGTTTAAGGCGATAGATTCTTTAAAAGATGATGTGAATAGCGAGGTTAATAAAGAGCTTAATAGGTTAGTACATTTTACAATAAAGCACGTCGCCGAAGATATAAAGCATTTTGCCCTAAACAGAGCAATAGCACGTATACGCGAGCTTTCTAATGCTATATCTGCTGAAATATCCAAAGATAAAATTGATGTTAAAACCGTAAGGCATGGCTTTAATGTTTTAGTACAGCTACTAAATCCTTTTATCCCGCATATTACGGAAGAAATTTGGCAAAAGCTTGGCAATAAAGAGCGATTATATAATTTGTCTTTTCCTGCATTTGATGAATCAATGCTAGAGTTAGATACATATATTATGGCAGTGCAGGTTAACGGCAAACTCCGTGATACCTATGAGTTTAAAACTTCCGTAAGTGAAGATGAAATAAAGCAAGTTACCGTCAGTCTGCCAAAGGTACAAAAGTTCTTAGAAGGGAAAGAGCCGAAGAAGATTATCCTCGTTCCTCGTAAAATTGTGAATATACTCGTTTAATTTGGAAAATTGGCTACGTTGTTTTGGTAAGTCTTCAGATGCTCACGTATTAAGTATATGCTCCGCTCCTCGGCTTACAGACTCCTTGCTCTTTCCAAATTAAACTGCGTCTATCTACTTTTCATTTATCAGAAGTATATTATTTTTTGAATCTATCATCCCGCGACTTGATCGCGGGATCTAGTTTAAAATACTAAAATTATTAGTACTTTAAGTTGTTTTTTTTAATACCGTGGTCAAGCCGCAGTATGACACCTAGCATACTTTTATTGTATTACCACCATACTAACCCAAAAAAAGTAGTAGTATGACCTAAAACTACCTCCTTATGTTTATCTAATGAAGCGTCATAATGCTGCTGCGTCTCATTTATAAAATTACTGCAATTATTATGGTAAGTACCTTTTGAAGCAGCCTTATAACTCTGATAAGATGAAGTTTCATAATGCCCCTTCTCTAAGGTAATAGTAAATATTGTTTATTAGCATTAATACTTTATCTATTATATAATTGGCTGCCTACCAAAATGCGGCAACAACACCGCCATCAATACTTAAAGTGTCTTCTTCTGTTTCACAAGTTATAATCCTAGGATAACAGAGGTTTGCTATACTATCTAGACTTAGATTTAAATCTGACTCTGAATCTAGCACGTCTATTTTTTTCTATTAGTCATAAAGATCCCCTTTTAGTTACTAATTAATTAAACTTTTTGTATAACTTGCGTCTAAGGGTAAATTTGTATGTCACTCCGGTACTCACATCCTTACGTATTTTTATGTATGCTGCGGTGGCAAGTGTTTCCGTGTCGTCTTCAAATTCTTCCTTATTAGCTACATTATGCAATAAGTCTATTGTAGGCTCAGTAATTTAAAAAAATCAATTAGCTACTAATAGACTGTCTGTAATAAATGTTAACCGGTAATTTAATTTTTTTTTGCTGTAAATTATAAGATTTTTTTGAAATAGGAACTGCTATTTCTGCAAAAATCTTCAATTATTAATTAAAATTTATTACAGATAGACTATTAAATAGTGCGCCTGATTTTATACCTGAAGTCAATAAATGGTATTAATAAATTAATGCATGAAAATATCGATTTCATTCCAACCGATAAGGTCTAAATTAGCTCTTATCGGTAAAAAACGGAAAATATCTTGGGCAAGTTCATACCTATTTTCTTTAAGTAGCATTTTTTGTAAAATATCTTTTAACTGATGCAAATAAAGCACATCTTTTGCTGCATATTCTTTTTGTTCTGAAGACAAATTATCCGCACCCCAATAGGAAGATTGTTGTTGTTTTGAAATATTTATATTAAGCAATTCTCGGCACAAATCCTTAAGCCCATGACTATCGGTATAAGTTCTAACTAGTTTTGAAGATATTTTAGTACAAAAGATATTTTCTAAATCTATACTTAAATATTTTTTTATGGATGCTAGATCAAATCTAGCAAAATGAAATATCTTACATCTAGTTTTATCTAGTAATAATGCTTTTACATTAGGAGCTGTATAATCTTGATTTGTAAAATGAACAAGATGAGCTTCACCATTGCCGTTACTAAATTGTAGCAAACATAGTTTATCTCTATGTAGATTTAGTCCCATTGTCTCGGTATCTATAGCTAGATCTCCTTCAAGTTTAAAATTATTAGGTAGGTCGTTTTGATAAATTTTTATAGTCATAAATGATTTTTAATTCCTTTGAATCAATAATGTTGTTGTGTGGATCGAAAAACGCGTTCTGTGTCATACCGTGGTTTGACCACGGTATCAAAAAAAATTAAAAAAGACTGGATCCCGCGATCAAGTCGCGGGATGACAACAAAGTTTTGTTATTGGTGATTAAACACCTGCTCATTTGGAGCAGCTACTCCTAAAACTTTCTTTGCTTGTTCTTCTAACATATCTTTATTTAGAGATTCCGTTCGAAGTAATTTGACGTTATGCTCAAGTTCTACTCTTTCTGCTCGTAAGCCTTTTAGTTCATCATAAGCTTTTTCAAGCTGCCTATTTACTTTTAGATATGCAATAATCCCTTTGTTACCATATATGCAATGAAAAACAAAATATCCAAGCAGTAAAGCTAAAACGATATTTAAAATTATTTTTTTAGCATGATTATTTAAATGTATTATCATAAATATATATTCATAAGAAATAATATCAGAGCGGTTAAAATAATACTATCAAATCTGTCTAGCACTCCTCCATGACCGGGTATTATATGACCGCTATCTTTAATATTAAATTTTCGCTTAAAATATGAAATAAATAAATCACTTAATTGAGCTATTAATGCTAATATACAACTAATTATAAACAAATAAATTTTATTTGAAAAATAGTAATTTTCAATATGAAAGTTTGGTATAAAACTAACTAATACCGCAACTAAACCTGCTGATAATACTCCCGTCACTAAACCGCTCCAGGTTTTTTTAGGACTAAGTTTCGGAGCAAGTTTTGCTCCTTTAAAAGTTTTACCGCCAATCATAGCGAAAGTATCTACCGACCACATTATGCAAAAATAAAGCATAATAAGCCATCTATTGGTATCTTCCATACTTAAAAATATTAATAGGCTTATAGGAATCGGAATAATAATTAGCCCGATTAATAGATCAGGAATAGAAGAGTAGGTCATATTATACCATTCACTTAACATTCCCGTACTTACTAATATCATTAGAATATAGAATAAAGGCTTACACCATAATATAGCTATGATAAATAACGGAACTAAAACTATACCGGACAGGATTCTTAAATATATGTTTGATTTTTGTTTATCTTTTACCAAATGTTCTTTTCCTTTTTGAGTAATCATTTATAGCTTCTTGTATATCATATTTATTAAAATCAGGCCAATATTTGGGTGAGAAATATAATTCAGCATAAGCTGCTTGCCAAAGCAAGAAATTACTGATGCGATAAACCCCGCCCGGTCTTATTAATAAATCTACATCCGGCATTTCAGGATCATATAAAGCGTGTTGTATATCGCTGTCACTTACTGCTTTTTTACCGCTTGTAATAATTTTTGTGCAGGCATCAACTATTTCTTGACGACTTCCATAACTAAAAGCTATACAAAGCGTTATTTTATTATTATTTTTTGTTAATTCTATAGCATTATTTATTTGTTTTTGCAATGAGCTACTTAATAAAGTCAGCCTACCTATTACTTTTATTTTAACGCCGTTTTTATGTAAATTATTTAATTCGGTTTTTAAATAAATACTTAATAATTTTATTAAGAAATCTACTTCCGTGCTTGAGCGTTGCCAATTTTCGGAAGAGAAAGTATATAAAGTTATATAAGGTATGTTAAGGTTAAGAAACTCAGGCAGTAATTCACGAATTTTATCGGCTCCTGCTTTATGCCCTTCAGATTTTGTTAAGTTATGCTGATCTGCCCAACGAGCATTACCGTCCATTATTATTGCTAAATGTTTTATGTTAGTCATTATTTTATATTTTAGATGTTGCTGCACGGATCGATTTTTCCGTCATTGCGAGCGACTGCAAGGAGCGTGGCAATCTCATGAAACAATATAAAATTTCTGAGATTGTCACGCCCTCGGCTTTGCCTATCCTTGTAATGACGACTTGGCATCTACACGGGAATGACATCGGTAGTCATATTTTAGGTATTTCGATTCTTACCGATAGCCCGCCTAAATCCTTGCTATCTTCTAAATAAATAGAGCCTTTATGATCGTTTATTATTTCTTTAGTAATAGCAAGCCCAAGCCCTACGTTACTTGCATTATCAAGCTGTCTTGCTTTATCCGATCTATAAAACGGTTTAAATACAAGGTGTGTTTCCGTATCATCTATACCGGGACCGTTATCCTCAATAATTATAGCTACGGTAGATGAATTATCTTTTGAGGATATCTTAATTTTAGTTCCATATTTTATAGCGTTACCGATTAAATTAGACAAGGCTCTTTCAAAAGAATGCGGCTTAATGCATACTTCTAGTTTATCTAAATTAGTAGATTTTATAAATTCAATATTTACATGTGACCATTTGTTAAAAAAACGTTCCATCCAAGGTAATAATAAAATGTCTTCAAATTCTTCTGTACTTTCACCTTTAGCAAAATCTAAATAAGAATTTATCATTTGCTGCATAGTTAATATATCTTGTTTTAACCCTTCGATTTCTTCGCTTTCTTCCATCAATTCAAGTTGTAGCTTCATTCTTGTTAAAGGAGTTCTCAGGTCATGAGAAATCATAGCAAGCATAGTGGTTTTTTTAGTAATTTGTTTTTCAATACGAGCTTTCATTTTTAAAAAAGCAAGCCCTGCTTTTCTTATTTCTAAGGCTCCTGAAGGTTTAAAATTTTTCCCTTTTAAAACACCTCGACCAAATTTATCCATGCTATCCGCAAGAGTGAGTATTGATTTAATTTGATTTTTGGAGAAAATAATAGAAACAGAAAGTAATATAACAGTTAAAGATATAATCCATAAAACAAATATATATACTGTAGGATTAAGTAGTAACTTTGCAGGAAAAGTAATATATAATACTCCATCTTTTAATTCTAAAAATACTTCAATTTTATTTTCCTTATTTAGTTTAACTATATTTTTTTCATGGATTTTTGTAGCTAAAATATTTTTGAATATAGTTAAAGGTTCACCTAATTTAGGCTGTTTTATAGATAACTTTTTATTAAGCTGAAACTGATAAGATAAATTAAGATAATTTTCTGATAAATGGGTTATCTTTCTTGAATTATTTCTATGTTCTTTAATCAATGATTCTATTTCATTGATAATAATAGTACTAGTATAATATGAAACATTATACCAATGACGATCGTAAAACAAAAATATAGCAACGATTTGTCCTATTAAAATCGGAATGATTATAATAAACATAAACCGTACAAATAATGTTCTTGGTAAAGCATATTTCAAAGAGCTTGATACAAGCGAATTTTTCAAGATTCGTCTGTGCTCACGTATTTTTATACGATGTGTAGGCTCGCTTTTAAATTCATCTTGTCTGAAGCTCTTTGAAATATGCTGTAATAATTTAGATATAAAGTGCATAGCCCTCATTACGCACAGTTTTTAAATATTTCGGCTCTTTTGGGTTGTCTTCTATTTTGCTTCTTATTCTTGTAATTTGTACATCGATAGAACGCATACTAAGCCCTCCCATTATTTTTGACAGTTCAAAACGACTAGTAGATTTACCGGAATTTTTTATTAATATCTCAAGTAATTTTTGTTCAGTAGAGCTAAGAGATACAATTTGATTATTCTTGGTAAATTCTTTTGTATCGGAATTATAAAAATTATTGCCGAATTTAATTATATTCGTTTCTTTTAAGTTATTATAATTATTGATTAAGTTATTTATCCGAAGTAATAATTCTCTCGGTTCAAAAGGTTTAGTTATATAATCAGAGGCACCGGCTTCAAGTCCTTTAACACGGTCATCAGCTTCCGATAAAGCAGTAAGCATAACTATAGGAATATTATTACCGGCATCCCTTATAGTAGTAGCAAAATCAAGCCCTGTTATTTCAGGTAACATAACATCTAAAATAATTAAATCATAATTAGAAGTTTTTAATAGATTCTTAGCTTCTATGACTGAGCTTGCCGTTGATACTAAAAACGCGTTTTTATTTAAAAATTGCTTTAAAAGTGCTAATATTCTGCTATCATCATCAACGATTAAAATATGTGCTTTGTATGTATGCATGTATACTCGTTTAATTTAAAAAAATTGTATTTCACTATTGTCATCCCGTGGCTTGACCACGGGATCTTATGTCGCAGGCTGTGTTCTGAGATCCTGCGATCAAGTCGCGGGATGACGTTAAATACTACTGGATTCCCGCTTTCGCAGGAATGACATAAGAACTACGGCCGTATAGCTCATGACGATTGACAATACTTTAATATAAATATAGGTTAATGACAATGGTAAAACTAGAGCAAATTTTTTGGCATGTTTGGATTAACGGTGATTTAGTGCCTTATCAATTTGCAAGGATTCATGTTTTGACTCATAGCCTGCATTATTCAGGATCGGTATTTGAGGGTGAGAGAGCTTATAACGGCAAAGTTTTTAAACTAAAAGAACATACGGCAAGATTAATGAAATCAGCAGAAGCATTAGGTTTGAAAGTACCTTATAATGTAGACGAGATAATAAAGGCTCATGAACGTGTAATAAAACAAAATAATATTAAGGATGCATATATAAGACCGCTTATTTGGTGCGGAGACGAGTCGCTAAATATCACTAATCAGTATTTATCTACTAATCTTTTGATTGCCGGTATTCCATCTATGCCGAGGTCTTTTGAGAAAGGTATAAATTTGCATGTAAGCCGCTGGCGTAAAGCAATGCCTGATAGCACCCCGGTACAATCTAAATCCGCCGCTCAATATAATATGGCCATAACGAGTAAAAAAGAAGCTAAGGTTCTTGGCTATGAGGATGCATTATTACTTGATTATGAAGGGTATATTGCTGAATGCACTACAACAAATATTTTCTTTGTTAAAGATAAAATATTATATACTCCAATTGCCGATAGGTTTTTAAACGGTATAACAAGACAGACTATTATTGAAATTGCAAAAGATTTAGGTCTAGAAGTAAAAGAAGAGCGTTTAAAATTAGAGCAAATAGAAGATTTTACCGGATGTTTTGTTACAGGCACGGCAATTGAGGTACAAAATATTGATTCTATAGATCTTGGCAATAAAAAGATTATTTTTGATGATCATAAAATTGCAGATCGTTTGAAAGAAGAGTATAGGCGTGTTGTTAGGGAGTAGAAGAAACGTCATTGCTAGGCGGTATTGCCTGTGTATGGATACCGAGTCGTCATTGCGAGCAGTCGTAGACTGCGTGGCAATCTCATGAAATAATAACAAACTCCTGAGATTGCTTCGTCGAATTACTCCGTAATTCTTCTCGCAATGACGATTTAATAAGCTAAACAATTAAAATCAAAAAAATCATGCATAACATATTTAAAGGTTTAATTACCGCACTTATAACACCTTTTAAAGATAATAAGTTAGACTTATATGCTTTAGAGAGAATTGTAAAACATCAAATAAAGCATGAAGTCGATGCAGTATTAATTGCAGGCTCAACGGGAGAAAGTAGTAGTTTAAGCTTTGAAGAATATAAATTATTACTGCAAACTAGCGTAGAAATCGTTAATAAGTGTATTCCTATAATAAGCGGCTGTTCATCAAATAATACTACTTATGCAAGAGCACTTGCAGCGGAATCTACAAAAATCGGCGTAGATGGTTTTATGGCTAGTCCACCATCTTATGTCAAACCTACCCAACACGGGATTTATAAGCATTTTGAAGCATTGCATGAAGCGTGTAATCTACCTATTATGTTATATTCAGCTCCAACTAGAAGCGGAGTAGATTTTTCTGACGAGACAATATTGAGACTTAGCAAGCTACCGCGTATTTTAGCATTAAAAGATTGTGGTGTAGATTTAGAACGTCCATTGCGGATCAGAGCAACAGTTAAAAAGGATTTCAATATTTTAACCGGTAATGATGAAGTAGTCTTAGCTTTTAACGCTCAAGGTGGGGTGGGGTGGACTTCTGTAGCCTCTAATATTGTTCCTAATATATGTAAAGAGCTATTAGAAAAATGGAATAAGAATGATACTAAAGGAGCATTAGAAATCCATCAGAAATTACTACCTTTATATACAGCATTATTTGTAGAATCTAATCCGATTCCGATAAAATATGCTGCACATTATTTAGGTTTATGTGAAAATGAAATTAGACCCCCATTAACTGAAGCAAGCGATAGTGCCAAAAAACAAATTGAAAACATCATAACATCACTATCTATAAAAATATGACTGAATATAAGAAAGTTATTGCACAAAATAAGAAAGCCCTTTTTAATTATTTTATTGAAGAAAGATTAGAAGCGGGTATTGTATTAAAGGGTAGTGAAGTACGGTCTCTGCGTCAGGGCAAAGCTTCTATAGAAGAAAGTCATGCGGCAGATACCGGACATGAGGTATTTTTGTATAACTGCCATATTGCAGAATATGAAAAAGCGAATAGATTTAATCATGCTACTCGTAGACCGCGTAAATTATTGTTGCATACTAAAGAGATAAAGAAAATTATCGGTAGAATTAGAATAAAAGGCTATACGCTAGTAGCTCTTTCTATGTATTTTAATAAAAAAAATAAAGTGAAAGTTGAACTTGGTATTGCTAAAGGTAAGAAATTACATGATAAAAGAGAGTCAATTAAAGAAAAAGACTGGAAAAGAGATCAGAGCAGATTAATAAGACAGAAGTAATGGACTTTGCTACACCGGATGACAAGCCGGCTTTGTTACATAGCTCGTTTTATGTCATTCCCGCTTTCGCGGGAATGACATATAGAATTACTTAGACTTTAGGAAGATATAAAATTTTTAAAAAAGGTATTTATGCAGCATATTATAGGTAAAATATTGGTTATATTTATAGTTATAATAGGAGTTTTATTTGTTTTCAAAACAATGAAAACTTATTCTACAAATCTGGTTTCCGTTGAGGTTAAACAAAGCGAAGATGCAAGAAAATGTGAAGAGGAAAGAGTACAAGAAATAATCAAAGATTATTTGCTTAAAACTCCGGAAATAATAATAGAATCAATAGAAGGGTTGCAAAAACGTAAAGTACAGGAAAATGAGACTAAAGTTAATAACTATATAAAAGATAATAAGTTAAGTATTGAAGATAGCACAAGTTTTCCTGTTATAGGAAATAAAGACGGTGATGTAACAATAATTGCTTTTTATGATTACAATTGTTCTTATTGTAAAAAAGGCGATGTTTCTATAAATGAATTATTGCAAAACGATCCAAAAGTTAAAGTTGTATTACGACCGCTTCCTATCCTTGGAGATGTTTCCGAATATCTTGCAAGAATAGTTTTAGCCGTTTATAAGGTTAATCCAAGTAAATTCAAAGCTATTCATGATGAATTAATAAAAATAAGAGATGTTTCTAAGGAATCTATAAAAGAATTATTAACTGAGAATGGCTTAAATGCTACGGAAATTGAAGAAATTGCCTATAGTAATGAGATTAAAGATTTAATTACTCAAAATATGAAAATAGCTAGAAGTCTTAGAATTCAAGGAGTACCTGCGTATATAATCGATTCAAAATTAATACCTGGGTTAATAGATTTCCCACAATTACTAAATATAGTTAAAGAAATTAGGGGTCATTAAGAGTTCTTAAGAATTGTTGCGTAGACCAGTAAATGCTTTTTATGTTATTCCCGTGAAAGCATTGTTGCATGGATACCAAATCATCATTGCGAGGAGCGAAGCGACGTGGCAATCTTGTCAAGCATCCTAAAATTGCTTCGTCAATTAGTTACGTAATTTCCTCGCAATGACGACCTTCAGTCTCCACGCAACAAGGCCTAGTAGGAATGACAGCAATTGCTCTTGAATAACTTTAGCCTTTATTTAGTAAATCTAACATAGTTTTACCGATATCGGCAGGGGATCTAGTGATAATTACGCCGGCACTTTGTAGAGCTTCAAGCTTATCTTCGGCACTTCCTGTTCTTCCGACAATAATGGCTCCGGCATGTCCCATTCTTTTACCTGGAGGTGCTGTAATACCTGCAATAAAGCTTACTATAGGTTTCTTGATTTTTGACTGCTTGATAAACTCAGCTGCATCTTCTTCTGCATTACCGCCAATTTCACCGATCATAATAATTGCTTTTGTTTCATCATCTTTCAAAAACATCTCAATACAATCAACAAAATTAGTGCCGTTAACAGGATCGCCGCCTATACCGACACACGTAGATTGTCCAAGTCCTACTGCTGTTGTCTGTGCTACTGCTTCATAAGTTAGAGTACCTGATCTTGAAACAATACCTATTGTTCCTCTTTTATGAATATGCCCAGGCATAATACCGATTTTACATTCACCCGGTGTGATAACTCCAGGGCAGTTAGGACCGATTAATCTAGTTTTAGAACCGGCTAAAGCACGTTTTACTTTCACCATATCAAGCACCGGAATTCCTTCCGTTATACATACTACTACTTCAATTTCGGCATCGATTGCTTCTAATATTGAATCAGCGGCAAAGCCGGGCGGAACATATATAACGCTTGCATTTGCACCGGTTTTTGCTTTTGCTTCATGTACGGTATTATATACAGGTAAATCAAGGTGAGTATGACCGCCTTTGCCGGGTGTAACACCGCCAACCATGTTAGTGCCGTACGCTATCGCTTGTTCAGAGTGAAAAGTTCCTTGTAAACCAGTAAAACCCTGACAGATAACTTGTGTTTTTTTATTTATTAATATTGCCATGTTAAATAATGTTTATTGTTTTTATTTTACTTTGATGTCATCCTGCGACTTGATCGCGTGATCCAGTCCTTTTTTAATTTTTTTATGAATACTGTGGTCAAGCCACGGTATGACACTGAACTGGTTTTTCGAGCTATACAACAAGGTCAATGCCTGTATAGCTCATGACGGTTATCTACCGTATCGCTTCAACTATTTTATTTGCCGCATCTGCTAAATCATGTGCCGGTATTATTGCTAAACCGGAATTTGATAAAATTTCTTTGCCTTTTTCAACGTTTGTGCCGGCTAAACGAACTACTAACGGTACTTTTATACCTATGTCTTTTGCAGCGGCAATAATCCCTTCTGCTATAATATCACAACGCATGATACCGCCGAAAATATTAACTAGAATCCCTTGTACTTCTTTATCAGATAAAATTATTTTTAAAGCTTCTTTTACACGCTCACGATCAGCTCCACCACCGACATCCAAGAAATTAGCAGGCGAAGCACCGTAAAGTTTAATAATATCCATAGTGGCCATGGCAAGACCAGCACCGTTAACCATACAACCGATATTACCGTCCATTTTTACATAGCTAAGTCCTGCATTTGCTGCTCTAGTTTCTAGAGGATCTTCTTCATCATGATCACGCATTGCCGTAATATTCGGATGCCGAAATAAGCCGTTATCGTCAAAAGTAATTTTTGCATCTAAAGCTAATAAGTTCCCGTCGCTATTTACAATTAATGGGTTGATTTCAATTTGTGCTGCATCGGTTTCAATAAAAGCATTATAGACTGATTTTACTATTTCTTTCATCTGTTTAGCTTGGTTATCCTTAAAGCCTAACTCATAAGCTATGCCTCGCATATGAAAATCTTGTAAACCGGTTGCAGGATCAACGGAAAATTTAATAATTTTGTCCGGAGTTTTTTCTGCTACTGCTTCAATATCAACTCCTCCTTCTGTAGAAGCTATAAAAGTAATACAGCTAGCCAATCTATCAAATACTATACTAAAATAATATTCTTTTAAAATATCACAACCTGATTCGATATAAAGACGGTTTACTTTTTGTCCTTGAGGTCCTGTTTGATGCGTTACTAAATTAATACCAAACATGTCATGAGCAACTTTTTTGGCTTCTTCTTTACTCTTAACAACCTTAACACCGCCTGCTTTACCTCTACCGCCGGCATGTATTTGTGCTTTAACCACATATACTTCCGTATTTAATTTATCTATGGTTTCATTAATCTTTTCGGTTTTCGTAACAACTAGCCCGGTGGAAGTAGGTACGCCGTATTTTCTTAAAATCTCTTTTGCTTGATATTCATGAATATTCATTTTAAATAATTTATTTAAATTGCTATTAATTTTTATGGATAAGATGCATTTTTAACTTCTCTTACTAGGTCTTTATCAAAAGTGATAAACTTATTAGCACTATTGACTTCTCCTTCTGCAATAATTATATAATCGGCAAAGTCTGCTTTACCTTTAATATATTTCTCAGTAGCTGATATTATTATGTCTTGATGCCCAATGATAAAGCCGGAATTATCAATAAGGTTAATTACTGTTTCATAAATTTCCTGGCGAGTAAATTTATTTACTTTTAGCACCCATACAAATTCAAGTAATGCATATGATGCAATAAAAATCTTATTAGCGATGTTATTGTTTAAGAAATTTTGAGTTGCTTTACCTTGTATTTCATCATCTTCAAGAAAAGTACGAGTTAAGATATTAGTGTCAATTCCTATCATTTTCGATAACCGCAATACTAATAGCTTCATCTACATCCACCGGACCGCTTTTAGCTTTATGTTTACCTTTACCAAAAAAGCTATAGATATCTTTTTTTATGGGAAGCAATTCTAATGTTTCATTTTTTTTGTAGTTAATTATTAACTCAGAGCCTGAATGTAAACCAAGTTTATTTCTTATATATTTAGGTATAACTACCTGTTTCGATGAGATTACTACTCTGGCACTTTTAGTCATAATACTAATATAGTAAGTTATCTGATCTTACTTTGTATATAAAACACAATTTATTATATGTCAATAAGTTTATAATGAGGTTACTTATTCACTATCCTCTTTGAATACGTTATCTTCCTAATAAAGTGATGATATAATGCAGCTAGTATATCAAAATAATTAAAGCAGTAAATAAGCAGCATTTTTATAGATTTTTTTAAAGATTTTGGCAAATTGTAAATCTGGAGCAAAAGAATTTATAGTAAACAAACCATAAAAATCAATATGATGGTTTGATAAAATAGTGATTAGAAAGCCACTTATCGGCATTAATAACATTAAAAGCTATGTATATTAATATTAGCGGCTTTTTTTGCCAATTCGGCATATCTTCCGGTAGCAAAACATTAGCATTATAGAATTTCCATAAAAGCCTTATTATTACTAAAGATAAAACAACTATACCGGTTGCTTCATGTATCCCGTATAATTGCCATTTTAAAGGAAGTTCTAAGAAATTATCCATTAAGACACCGACAATGAGCATTACTATAACTATAATGCTCATGATCCAGTGAAAAAGTTTTGCAATTAAGCCGTAAGAATTTTCAGTATTTGTAAGTAGCATGATAGTACTCAAACTTACTTAATGTCATTGTCGCTCTTCTGTGTCATTTTCCTGCGAAAGCAGGAATCTAAAAAACAATAAAAAATACTAAAATTATTAGTATTTTTAACTAGATCCCATGGGCAAGCCACGGGGTGACACCAAGTCACGGTATGACAGTGTCTTCTTAATTCCCAACGGCCGTATCTATAATCTTTTCTGCCTCTGTACCGCTAATTTTTTCTTTATCATTCAGAATGAGATTAGCATTCTTTAAGTCATCTCCTATATGTTCCGCTCTTCCTTTTAAAACCTTAGCTAAAAACTGCTCGGCAAGAGCGTAATATGAGATTCGATTACCGGCTTTTGCAAATCCATGACCTTCATCTTTGTAAAGTGCATAAACTACCGGTATATGCTTTGCTTGCATGCTGTTTACAATCTGTTCTGATTCTGCCTGCACGACTCTCACATCGTGAACACCTTGTGCTATAAATAAAGGCTTTTTGATATTATCAACAAAATTAATCGGTGATCTTTGTCTTAAAAATTCTTTTTCTTCTTCAGTATCCCAAGGTCCTATACGTGTTTTATATATACTTAACAATGGTGTCATATAAGGAGCTTTAGATTGCACATGAGTTAATAAATTAGACATACCGACAACGTCAATACCGCAAGCAAATACGTCAGGCGTCATGGTAAGACCTACAAGCGTTGCATAACCTCCATAGCTTCCACCCATAATACAAACTTTGTCAGAATCAACTATATTATTCTTAATAGCCCAGTTAACACCATCAATTAAATCGGTGTGCATTTTACCGGCATATTCTAAATTACCGGCGTTTAAGAAATCTTTCCCAAAACCGGTAGAACCACGGTAATTTATACTTAAAACTGCGTAACCACGATTTGCAAGCCACTGATGCTCAGGATTATATCCCCAGCTATCACGTACCCACGGACCGCCGTGGACATTTAAAATTAGAGGTACTTTTCTATCGGGTATATTATTTTTATCGAGCTTTACATCATTTGGAAAAGTGATATAGCTAACTAAATCAAGCCCGTCACGTGACTTGATAATTATCGGTATCATCTTAGCAAGATTATATTGCTCAAGTTCTTTGAGATTAGTAAATAAAAACTCAGCTTTTTTATTTGCCCTATCATATTTATAATATTTCATCGGTGCATTATCAGCCATATAAGCAACGATCCAAGTTTTATCGTCTAGCGTCCTACTATTAATAATTAAATCACCGCGATCAATAGATTGCAAATATTTAATATCATCTTCAATATCTTTATCTAATATTTTATATGAGACTCTATCATAATCTATAGATACTGCTTGCGGCGTTTGCTTTGTGGGATGAACTGTAAATAAGCCGATATCAGCTTTTGCATCTTCGGCTAATATTTCTTCACTACCTGTAGCTAGTGTTATAGCTTTAAGTGCGGAGGTATTACGATTACGTCCCTCTAGCATATATAAAGTTTCACCGCTAGCATCAAAACCAAGTATGGAAGTGTTAAAAGAATCTTCCATTGATATCTTAGTAAATAACTTTGGTTCTCCGTCTTTTAATTCATAATATTCAACAGCTCCGTCTTTATCTAGTAAGCTACCGAATCTTAAATTTAAATTTTCATCAGTTACATAATCAGTAAATCTATCATTTTTATAAATCAGTTCTTTTTCTAGAGTATCTAGATTTAATTTGTAAATATCAAAATATTCAGGATTACGCTCATTTAAATATATTAATATCTCATTTGGCTTCTTATGACTTGCTCCGGCTATTTTGGCTTTAACTCCTTTTGCAGGAGTAAGTAATTTTGTCTCTTTTGTCTCTATGTTATAGCTATAAATTCGGTCATTTTCATCACCGTTAAAATCTTGGGTATATAAAATATTTTTATTATTATAAGCTTTAGCATAAGACCAAATACCGCGTCCTTTATCATGGGTTATGGCTTCTGCTTTACTAATATCATCTGAGGGTGCTAGCCAAATGTTTAATACACCGTCTTTCGGTGCAACATATAGAATATATTTGCCGTCGTGGGTTAGAGAAACCCTTGCTTTATCAGGGTTACCGAATAAAATTTTTCTGGGGATTATTTGATTGTTATCCGTTATCGTTTGAAACATAAAAATACCGACACTTATTATTAATATAGTGCCTATAATATAGAAAATTTTACTCATTACTAATAGTTTGTTATTTAGTTTTATAGTCTTTTGATGTCATTCCCGCTTCCGCGGAAATGACATTCAGGTCATAAAATATAATTGCTACACTCTCTCAATATTGCTTAAAAACCAATCAACTTCTTTGGTATTAGCATTACGTGTAAATGTCCATTCTTCTTTTAAATCTTCGATTTTGTCAACTACATTTTTACCTTGAAATAGTAATTTAATAAATATGTTATTACCGAACATGTAAATTTCTGAATATTTTGCACTTAAAGCCGATGAGTCAAAAAAATCACCATAGGACGGTGTTATTTTTTCAAATTCTTCCAAGTATCTTTTATCTATCAGCTCAGATAATTCTTTAGCATCTTTTTTATAAGCAGCTTCTATAATCATTTGAAAAGCAGTTTTAGCATTATTTATGAATTTAACCGGATCAAAGGAGTAAAGGCGTTTATGGACTTGTTCCATTCCATCTACGACCGCAGTTATATTATGTTCTACTATTATATCTTTAAAAGCTTTAATATCTTGGGCTGTTGGAATATTTTTTTCTTCTTTATTAGATTTAACTATACTGTAAGTTACGTCCTTAATAACCGGTTCGCCAAAATAAGATTTTTGCTTTGTCTGTTCCTCTTCTGAAGTAGAACCGAGAGTCGTAATTAATTTGTTGATAATGTAAAAGGCAATAACGGCAAAAATTAATAACTCTATTATTTGAGGAGACATTTTCTATTTATTTTTATTAAAAGATTATTTTTATATATTAATATAAAAAAATAATCTTTTAAAGTTATTTAATAAAAATAAGGATTTATTTTTATTTGAGTTATACTTAAAATTTAAAAAATCACTAAAATATCTTGATTATTTTAATTATTATGATATTTATCGTTTTGTAAATGATGTTTAAACTCCATCATTGCAAAACATTTATTATAGCCTTTAGTCCATTTATGTTAGGGGGCTGTTGTACTAAAGCTTAATTTTTAAGCGTTTTTAGTATAACGGATAATTATTGTTTTCAATGATTGCTTTTATCCCCTAGCACCTATCTATCTATTCACTTTTAATTGATGAATGAACTGGCGAGCTGGTAATTCAATTGTATAATGCAACATAGTAGCTATTGTAACCGAAGTAGCAAATTTAAGCCATAAAGGAGTTGGATAAATCCAGTAATATGCTACAAAAAATTCTGTAGTTAAAACAGAAAGGTATAAAGCATATGAAATTTGATCTAGAAAATATGTTATTGGATTACCGAAAATAAGTGTACTTAATCCTGAATCATTAGATGTTCCAATAATTATTAAGGATGAGCCAACTGCAAGCCACCAAAGTGTTTCTGCATTAATTATAATAAAAATATAAGCAAAAACAGCAATTCCTACAAACTTAATTATATTATTATGTAATAATATCATAAATAATATAATTAAGTTTCAAAGATTTTATATATTTTGTAATAAAAAATGTTATACAACCAAAAATAAATACACCTAAAAACATTATTAAGCTTTTACCGTAAGCAAATTGTACTCTTTCATTACTAATATGGGTCTGCAGCCATTGAAAAGCATAAGGAGCAGAAATTATCCCATAAGATATAAATAACAAGATTATCAATAACTTAATTATTGATAATCTTTGCATCAATGATATTAAAAAAGGAAATAATTAATATGTAAACATTGCCGTACGTATTGTACATGAAGGTTGATTCCAAGATACTAAATCCGTGAACCCCCATGCTTGAATAAGGAACACATTATAAA
Source organism: Rickettsia sibirica 246 (assembly GCF_000166935.1). NCBI lineage: Bacteria > Pseudomonadati > Pseudomonadota > Alphaproteobacteria > Rickettsiales > Rickettsiaceae > Rickettsia > Rickettsia sibirica. Next base: position 81,737 of record NZ_AABW01000001.1, on the reverse strand, counting down.
AGCATAAATAAATGTAAGGGATAAACTCTGGCAATACGTGCAAATAAAAAACTTTTATAACTAACGGTATGCGTATAAAATCTAGTATTATATACATAACATAAAATAAAGCCGGATAACACAAAAAATATTACAACCCCAAGACTGCCAAGTCTTGCTATATTCATTCCAATTGAGTTACATGGCCAAATTATATGTGGCGTGTTAAGAAGAATACCCATAATGCAGTATACCCGCGTAAACCTGTTAATCCTTTTATTTCTTTTAAGTTATCTATTTTGTTATGCCATATTTAAGTTATAACATTACTGATTAAAATATGGCATGATACAATAACCTAAATATTAAAACAATTTATTAATAATAATTTTTTTAATAAATTATTAGATTCTTATATTCAGAGATCTTTTAATAAGTGTGCCACTTTTATAGCATTATCAAATCCGTGATCGTAATGAAATCTTATATCAGGCGAGAATTTCATATTTATTTTATTAGTAATAAAATTTCTGATAGCATTTTTAGAATTATTTAATGCATCCATAATTTCATCTATTGTTAGTTTAGTATTAAAAGGCAAGAAATAACAATTAGCTATTTTGAGATCAGCAGTAACTATAACTTTCGTAATAGTGAGAGGACAATCAAAAAGTCTGGTATCCAGCATTTTGCCACGCCTTAGAATTTCTATTAATACTTCATTTATAATGCTTGCTAATTTTTGTTGTCTATGAGAATGAGTTTTGGTTAATTTTTTCATGCGTTAAAATATATACAATTCTAAGGCATAATAGCATGCTTTTGCCACACAACCAATACCTAAAAATTTTAGAAATTTTGTTTTAAAAAAACCAGAGAATAAAGAAATAAAGCTTCCCCAAAAAGCAAATGCCATTAAGAAAATTATAAATATCTCATATTTATAATATAGTTTTGTTAAATTTTTATGTCTTAAAATATTTTGTGTATTTTTGGAAGCATAAAAGATATTTAAAACTATTTTTCCAAAAATATAATTGATTGCATTACCGCTAAGAGAAGCACAAATAGCTACTAACAGCATTATTAAACTATTATAGCCTCCGAACATTTTCATAGAATGAAATATTAATTCATTCTGAAAACCTATAACAAGATTTGAGACAAAACTATCAACAAATAATAAACTATATGCTTCAAATTGATTCATGAATGTAATATATTGAATTTTGATTAGGGGTATTAATCGTCATTGCGAGGAAAAACTGTAAGTTTTGACGAAGCAATCTCATGCCAAAATCCTGAGATTGCCATAACCCTTACTATCTAACACCAAAATAAAGTAACTGGCAATGAAAAAGCAAATTATTTATCCTGATTTTATAGCACGAATTTTTTCTACGGCACTTGATTTATCAGTATTTGCCTTTATAGCAATCCCAATATCACAATTTTGTTCTTTTAATTTATTATGGTTGTTCTTTAATGATTACTTCCTTAGCAATAACATTAATCTTCATAATCCCAATGAAATGTTTAACTCGGTTATGAGTCAGGAATTTTATGAATATCTTAAAGCAGGAAATTTTAATAAATATATTTTGTTTAATATTTCAATTTTTGCTACTAATATATTAGTAATAGGCTCATATTTCATAACGCTTTGGTATTATAAAGGTGCAACGCTTAGTAAAATGTTTTTACGTATGAAAATCGTAGATGCCGTAACCTTAAATCGTCCGACCTTAAAGCAGTTAATTAAAAGATTTTTAGGGTATATGACTTTTCCTATCGGTATTTTTTTCATACTTTTTTCTTCTAAAAAACAAGCATTACATGATAAGATAGCCGGAACCGTCGTTATTAAGTCTTAAATATACTCCTAAGTAATACTAAGTAATAGACGAAGTTTAATTTGGAAAAGAGCAAGGAGTATATAAGGCGAGGAGCGGAGCATATACACTTAATAGGTGAGTACCGCAGTTCTTATAATACGACGTAGCTCATTTTTCAAATTAAACGAGTATATTTATGAATGAAACAAATGATAATGATATAGATCAGCTAATTTATCTTTTTTCAAAATTACCCGGTCTTGGTATTAGATCGGCAAGGCGTATAGCGCTTTACCTATTGCAAGATAAAGACGTAAGGTTAAAAAGCCTGATTAATAATCTTGTAGAGATAGATAAGAAAATAGTAAAATGCGAGATTTGTGGTAATATGGATACGGAAAATATGTGCCGTATTTGTTCTTCTGAATATAGAGATAAATCAATTATTGCTATTGTCGAAACTGTGGCTGAATTATGGGCAATGGAGCGTAGCGGTAATTTTAAAGGTTTATATCATGTACTCGGTCATAATTTATCGGCAGCTAGTAGACAAAACCCTAGCATACTTCGGTTACCTGAACTACTTACAAGATGTTTTGCAGAAAATATTAAAGAAGTTATTATTGCTACTAATTCTACTTTAGAAGGTCAGACTACTGCTTATTTTATTACAGAATATTTAAAAGAGCATCCTGCTAAAATTTCTCGCCTTGCTAGCGGTATACCTATCGGAGGTGAACTTGATTATTTAGACGAGGGTACCGTATCTGCCGCTATTAACCTACGCCAACCTTTTGAGTAAAAATTAATAATTTTATTAAAGTTATAGTGAATCTTGATGAAATTCTAGATGATGTTCGCCGGCAAATTTTATTACATCATTATGATTTCCTTGATGATCAAAATGTATCAGTAATTCACCTTGTTCGTTTGAATGTAATATATTTGTGAATAAACGCTGGTCACCATCAATTTTAATGTCAACTACTTTTTACCGATAAATTTAACGCCGTTATCCCCCTGTTGTCTATATATTATATCTTTCTTTAAGGCATTTATAAATTTATCACATTGATTCTTATCTAATCTCAATGGCTTCCTGATTTTTATTATCATATTGTAAAATTTCCTCAACTTTCTTTAACGCTAAGTTGTATTTCTTAATTGCGATTAAACAAGTGATAATCTTATTAATTTTTTCTATAGCTTGTGCTTGTGCAAAATTAAGGTTGCTAACAAGAGCTTCGATATGAATTTGGTTAATATATTCTTCAGGATTTATAAAAATTCTATTGCCTGGAAGATATTACTGAGATATGGAGTTATTTTATTTTTAGGTATTTTTTGTATAAATTGTTTAGCTAATTCATATTGTTTGGTATATAAGGCTGTTGTAGATAGTAATATAACACCACTAATAGAGTTGCTAATTTCGATTCACTCATCCTTTAGGTTTTCTTCATTCACAATTTTCTCAGCAGCAGAATATTGATTGTATTTGGCAATATATTGAAAACATCGAAACTGTTCTTGACTATCTTTAGATAAATTGTCTTGGTTAATTAGATTTAATTTAGCTTCAGCAATTTCAGCTAAATTAAAACTCATTGCTGTCAAAATTTTGATATCTGTAGGAGCATTTTTGATTAAATTTTTTGTTGCTGTTGCCATTTCGTTAAGTAAATAAATATTAAATAAGCTATAGCTTGATGAAGCGCTATCGTTTGGTCGATCCTTTAAAATGCGTAATAATTGTTCTTCGTCTAATGATAATTTTCCTGTATTATTATAGGCTACTGATAGATTATAACGGTAAAAATAGATGAATTTACTTTCCTGTTTTTGCTCATTGTTTACTAGATTCGCTGGTCGTGGTGCAAGTAATGTTATTATTTCATCATATTTTTTGGTAGCAAGCAATATTTCAGAAAAAGAGCCTAGAATAGCAAAATCTTCTATATTTGCTAATTGTTTAATAATATCAGGTTGAAATAAATTTCTGCAATAAAATTTAGATATTTTTGATACCATTCTCCTTGAGTTTTAAGTAAATTTAAAACTATAGGTGCTGATTTAAGTATATCTTTAGTTACTTCTTCCATTAATGCAATATTCTTTTCTACTACGGCTAAACGAAAAATATTTTCCTTAGCGATAAATTTATTGATAATCTTAGTGATAGGGTTAGAAGAATTGGAGCTAGGTTTGTATTCAAAAAATATTTCTACTTTAGAATTTTTATTAATTAAAGCATTATATTCACTAATCTCATACTCTTTAAATAACTCATGATTTTTAAGTTCTTCGTAACTGTATTTTTTAATACACATTCCAATAGCTTTTTTGGGGTTTTTACCTCTTTTATCTTCTTAATTGCTAAATTAGCAAATTCTGAAGCTAATTTTGAATTTTTTATTTCTTCAATAGTTCTTAAATAATTATTTTTTATATCAAAATCCTTAACTATTGCTGAGTACAATTCTATAGCTGTATTTAAGGTAATATTGGAGCTTTACGTGGTAACCATAAAATATGGTTATTTTCAGAAAAGTTAATAGAAGACTTGATTTCATATATGATGCCTAGTTATTTTTAACAAGGCATCATACATTAGTTTAATTCTTAGTCAAAAAATTATTAATATTTTTTAATAATTACCCACCGAATTGCTCTTTAATAATTCTATCTTCCAGCGTATGGTTTTTATTAAACAGCAGTTTGACAGGCTTATCCTGAGTAGATTTAACGGTAACATTTGTGATATTATTAAACTCCTGAAAGTCGGCAGTAGCATTTACCGGTCGTTTATTTGTATTAAGTATTTCAAATTTAATCGTAGCAGATGAAAGCAGTAAAGCACCGTGCCATCTACGCGGTCTAAACGAGCAGATAGGGGTTAGGCATAACATGTTTGACTCAAGCGGTAAAATAGGACCGCTGGCAGATAAATTATAAGCACTACTTCCGGCAGGTGTTGCAACTAAAGCTCCGTCTGCTACTAATTCGCTCATTCTCTCTATCCCGTTTACTTCTATTCTAAATTTAGCAGCTTGATTAGTTTTACGAAATATCGATACTTCGTTAATAGCAAGTGCCGTATATATTTGACCGCTCGTATCTTCGACTTGCATAAGAAGAGGATTTAGGATAGAAACCGTACTTTCGTGTATATTTTGTAATAATTTTTTGGTATCTAAAGGATTCATTAAAAAGCCGAGGCTTCCTAAATTAACTCCGTAAAAAGGTACATTAAGATGCATATAGCGGTGAATATTATGTAGTAATTCTCCATCCCCGCCTATTACGATAATGACCTCCGCTTCCTCTATTTTACAATAATTATAGAGTGTTTTTATTTCCTCTATAATAGCTAAATGTTTGGAATTGTGGTTATAAATTAATGCTATTTTATTTATATTCATTATATGAATTTCTTTTTTAATATATAGACGCTTAACTAATAATAAGTTATAAGAATAAAATAATAAAATAAATATTAAGTTAAATTATGTCATCATTCAACATAAAAAATCATAAAAATGATCTGCTATTTGTACCGCTAGGGGGATCTAATGAAATAGGTATGAATCTTAATCTTTACCATTATCAAGGTCAATGGTTAATGATTGATTGTGGTAGCGGTTTTGCCGATGATTATTTACCCGGTGTTGATATGATAATTGCTGATAGCAGCTTTATCGAGAGATATAAAAAAGATATAGTAGGTCTGATTTTAACTCATGCTCACGAGGATCATTTAGGTGGAGTCCAATATTTATGGAATAGACTTAAATGTCCTATTTATATTACTACTTTTACAGCAAATTTTCTAAAAATTCGTTTAAATGAATATGATTTTGCTAAAAATATAAAAATTCATGAAGTAAAACCCGGTAGTAAAATAAATCTAGAGCCTTTTTCCTTAGAGATGGTGCCACTGACTCACTCGGCTCCTGAAATGCAAGCAATTATGATCCGTACGGATGCAGGTAATATTTTACATACGGGGGATTGGAAATTTGATAACGATCCGATACTTGGGAAAAAAGCCGATGAGGAGCTTTTAAAATCTTACGGAGATGAAGGGGTTCTTGCACTTGTTTGTGATTCAACTAACGTATTTAATAAAGGAAGCTCAGGTTCTGAGGGGGATGTTAGAAAAAGTTTAGTAGATATTATAGCCGGTTGTCCTCAAATGGTAGTAGTTTCAACCTTTGCATCTAATTTAGCACGGCTTGATACAATAATTCATGCTGCAGGGCTTGCGGGTAGAAAAGTAGTCTTAACCGGTAGAAGTTTGCACCGTATGATGCTTGCTGCGCAGGAAAGCGGCTATTTGAACGATATTGCTCCTCTAATTAGTGAACGTGATGTTAGCAGATTTAGAAGAGAAGAATTATTAGTAATTGCTACCGGTTGTCAAGGTGAGCCTATGGCTGCTACCGCAAAACTGGCTAGTAATTCTCATCCGTCTATAAAGCTTGTTCCTAAGGATACAATGATTTTTTCTTCAAAAATTATTCCGGGTAATGAAAAGAAAATATTCAGGCTATTTAATATATTTGTTAAAGCCGGTGTAGAAGTTATTACCGAGCGAGACCATTTTGTACATGTTTCAGGACATCCATCGATTGACGAGCTACAAAAAATGTATTCTCTAATTAGACCGAATATTTGTATACCTGTTCACGGCGAGCCTGTACATATTCATGAACATGTTAAGCTTGCTAAGAAAAACGGCATAAAACAGGTAGTAGAGGTTGAAAATGGTAGTGTAGTACTGCTTGAACCTAATAATGCAAAAGTAATTTCAAAGGTTGAAAACGGTTATTTAGCTGTTGACGGTAATTATTTGCTGCCCGTTGAATCTCCGATTTTCAAAGCTAGAAGACGTATGCGTGAGTCGGGTATCGTGGTAGCATCAATAGTCATTAATAAAAAAGGACTACTTGCTGCAAACCCAATGCTGTCTATGCCCGGGCTGCTTGATCCGAAAGAGGATATGGCATTAGTGAACCTCATTAAAAACGACATTAAAGAACTTGTTACCATTCAAAATAAACAGGCTAAAAAAGCATTGTCGGATGAACAAGTAATCGAGGCAATAAAAGGAACAATCCGTAAAACCTTAAAACAAGAAATTAATAAGTCACCCGTTATAATAGTAAATCTTGAGAAAGCTGTGGAGTAGTGAAATTGTTATTGTGAGTAGGTATTGTTTTATAGCTCGAGAAATGCGCTCAATGTCATTCCCGCTTCTGTGGGAATGACATAAACAAGCCAAGCAACGATACCTACAAACCTGTAAGTGACAAAGAAAAAATAAGCACATGAACAAATTTAAAAATATTGCGGTGTATGGGGGAGGGAGTTTCGGTACTAGCCTTGCTTCTTTAGCAGCACAAAACTGTAATAACGTTACTTTATTTTTACGTGATGAGGCAATAGCAAAGGAAATTTTACATAACAAAACTAATGTAAAATATTTAGGGGATATTAAATTACCTGCTCATTTACAGGCTACTACAAACTTAGATATAATTAAGGATTTTGAACTAATTATTATTGCATTGCCGTCTTACGCTTTTGATGACTCAATAAAATTATTAAAAACTCACAGCATTTCTAAAGACAATACTCTTCTAATTGCAACAAAAGGCTTTGCCCGCAATCCTACCGCATTATTTTCAGATAGGTTAAAAACTCTATTACCGTATAACCCTACAGCGTTTTTTGTAGGTCCGAATCTAGCAAAAGAACTTGCTAAAAATTTACCTGCTTCGGCAAGTATTGCAAGTTTAGATATAGATATAGCAAATAAAATAGCTTATAACCTAAGTTCAAAAATTTTTACTACTAATGTGTCAAGCGATATTGTAACATTACAGGTAGCAGGAGCTTTAAAAAATATTTTTGCTATTAAAAGCGGGATTGATTTAGCAAGAAAGCAGGGCGAAAATGCAAGAGCAACGCTTATAGTAGCTGCCTTAAAAGAAATTGCTATTTTGTCGAAAGCGTTAGGTGGTATGCAAAAAAATTCTGATATTTTACTAGAGGGCGTAGTAGGCGATTTAGTGCTTACTTGTTATTCGTTAGGTTCACGTAATACAAAATTTGGTTATGAACTTGGAATTAGTAGCGATAAAAAGAAATTTTTACAGGAATATAAAGAGCTAGTAGAGGGAAGAGAAGCATTAAAATTAGTTTTGGATTTGATAAAAAAATATAATTTACATATGCCTATAATTTCCGAAGTAGCTTCGTGTGTTATGCCTTATGTCATTCCTGCGAAAGCAGGAATGACATAGGTATCCACGCAACAATGTTTCCGCGGGAATGACATATGACTCCACGCGAGCAATACCAATAAATATGAAAATTTCATATTAAATTAGATACCTTAAATCACATAAAGTTTTTAAAGTTTCAATTAAAAATTTATTTTGGTCTGATGAAGTAAAAATCTTTACAAAATTTAGTGAAAAAAATAAAACCTCATATATTATAAGTAATTATATCTTTAGCTCATTACATGATAATCTTTAGTATAGTTTTTTTTAAAACCGTTTCGGTATTATTAAGTGTAGTAATAGGATTTTTAGCAGGTAAATATTCAAATGTTGAAAGAGATAGTATCTCTTCGTTACTATTCTATTTTATATCGCCTATAGTATTTTTTACGATACCTGCTAGTACAACCTTAACACTTGCGGCATTAAGCGTTACGGTTGTAACATTTGTAATTGCAACACTCTTATCGCTCTTTTCTTATTATTTTTTTGGTAAATTTTGGCAGGATCATACACGTAATATTATAGCTTTGTCTGCAGGTACGGCCAATGGCGGGTATTTTATGTTGCCTATAGCTGCAGCACTTTTTGATGATTATACATTAAGTATTTACATGATGGCTGTTATAGGAGTGAATATTTATGAATGTTCCGTCGGCTTTTATATTTGTATGAGGAGCTTTGCTAATACCACCAATAGTATATTAAAAGTAGTAAAATTACCGATTTTAAACGCTTTTTTCTTGGGATGTTTATTTAGTTTTTGCGGTTTTACTTTACCGGATTTTTTAGATGATTTTATATATAATATGAAAGGCGCTTTTTCGATACTCGGTATGGTGATGGTGGGTCTTGCTCTTTCGTCTCTACAAAAATTTGAAGTCGATATCAAATTTACTCTTGCTACTTTTGCTGCTAAATTTCTATTCTATCCTTTGGGAGTAGGGTTATTTATCATGTTTGATCATTTTGTAACAAAATGGTATAACAATGATTACTATAATGCCCTAAAACTACTTTCTACGGCACCACTCGCAGCAAATACTATAGTTATAGCGAATTTACAGAAATTTTACCCTGAAAAAGTTGCAGCTACTGTGTTTTTATCTTTGCTTTTTGTAGTTATATATATGCCGACCATGGTCAGTATATTTTTAAGTGACTTAAATTAATAACATGATGACAATTGATGACAATGATTTTTTTACAATTTATTCTAAATTGGTATTAATAGGTTCATATGAAAATTAATTCAATAAAAATTGGTCCCTATATTAATTTATTACCTCTTCAATATATACCGAAACATAAAATTTCTTATTTGGAATTCGGTGATCCTAAAAATAAAAATATAATAGTATGTGCTCACGGTTTAACTAGAAATGCTCATGATTTTGATAAAATAGCTAAAGAGTTGAGTAAAAATTATAGAGTAATTGCAATAAATTATCCCGGTCGCAGTGATAGCGAAAATTTTAAAAAAGCTAATCATTATAACTATACGACTTATATTAAAGATACGTTATTTTTTTTTAAAAGGCTAAATATCAAAAATCCTATTTGGCTTGGTACTTCAATGGGCGGTATTATAGGTATGATACTTGCCAGTAAATATAAAAATATTTTTAAAGCCTTAATATTAAATGATATAGGGGCGTTTATTGATGCTGCTCCTTTAATTAAAATTGGAGGTTATGCTAAAAAAATGATACTCTTAGATGATTTGGCTAGTGCAAAAGAACATTTAAAACTTATTTATGCACAAAGCGGTATTAAAGATGAAGAAGATTGGGATTATTTAACAAAATATAGTGTAATTTCTACATTCGGCGGAAAATATAAAATGAATTATGATCCTGCTATAACAGAAGGAATGAAAAATGCTAGTAACCAGGAAGATATTAAACTATGGTCTGTATGGAATAAAATAAAATGTAGAATATTAGTAATTCATGGGATGAAATCTCAAATTTTAACAAAATCTACTATTAAAAAGATGAAAGAAACAAAAATTTTTGATCTTTATGAAATAAAATATGCCGGTCATGCTCCTTCTCTAATGAACCCTGAAGAAATTAACTATGTCAAATCTTGGTTAGAAAAGAAGTCTTAGATTGTATGACCTTGTATTGTACGAACGTTCAGGATGTCATTCCCGCGGAAGCGGGAATCCAGAAAAATAACCTTAATCTTAGTACAAAAATTACATATTTAATACAATAAACATATAAAAAAACTGTTTTTTATATATTTTTCTGGATTCCTGCTTTCGCATGAATGACATAGGCAGCATTTAAATTAATAAATAATAATTATGAAAATTACTACTAAAGTACTAATAATAGGTTCAGGACCTGCGGGCTTAAGTGCCGCTATTTATACAGCTAGAGCTGCTTTAAAACCAATATTAATAAATGGTATGCAGCCAGGCGGGCAGCTTACAATTACCACCGATGTTGAGAACTATCCAGGATTTGCGGAAACGGTGCAAGGACCTTGGCTTATGGAGCAGATGTATATGCAGGCTAAAAATGTCGGTACGGAAATTGTTAGTGATTACGTAGAAAAGGTGGATTTATCAAAAAGACCTTTTAAAGTATTTACAGGAGCAGGAAATGAATATGACGCGGAGAGCATAATCATTTGTACCGGTGCGGAAGCAAAATGGCTTGGTATAGCTTCAGAGCAGAAATTTCGTGGTTTTGGTGTTTCGGCATGTGCTACTTGCGATGGTTTCTTTTTTAAGAATCAAGAAATAGTTGTAGTAGGGGGAGGAAATAGTGCAGTAGAAGAAGCTTTATACTTAACCAATCATGCTAACAAAGTCACTATAGTGCATAGAAGAGATAGTTTTAGAGCTGAGAAAATATTACAGGATCGATTATTTAAAAATTCTAAAATATCAGTAATTTGGGATCATGTAGTAGATGAGATTGTAGGTAGCAATAAACCAAAATCCGTTACTGGAGTTAAAATTCAAAATGTTCACACCAAAGAGATTAGTTTATTGAATTGTAGTGGTGTATTTATAGCTATTGGGCATGCACCGAATACGGGGCTATTTACCGGACAAATTGTAATGGATGACGATAATTATATCATTACGAAGTCAGGTACTACTAGAACTAGTGTAGAAGGTGTTTTTGCTGCTGGTGACGTTCAGGATAAAATTTATAGACAAGCAGTAACTGCTGCAGGAACAGGCTGTATGGCGGCTCTTGAGGCTGAAAAATTTCTAAATAAATAATTTAGATTTTTTAGCTGTAAATTAACATATAAGTTAATAAAAAATTGTTGCATTTAGTAAGACACTTATTATAGTCATTGTGTATTAATTTAATTAGTTACAAATATATAATGACTTGGAACAAATATACCACCACAAAAACAAAATATTGATACATATCCATTACTTATGAAATTTTTAGTTGGATGAGGTAGTTTTAACATACAAAATTTAGAAGCATTGAAAAATGCTAATTTAGAAATAGAGCTAGCAGAAGCCGCATTTTCAAAAAAATTTTTAATATATTCTGCAATAAAATTTTACTTAAATCATTTTTATCCAAATAGCCAAAGTGAAAAATTTACAGAGCTAGAAATAACCGGAGTTAGATATGATCAAGTGATAAAGGCTCCTGATATTAGGTTAGCTACCGATAAGCCTACGACTACTAATATATTTAAAAATTTGACTTTGGACTCAATATGTTACATCAGAATTGGATTTTTAATGGAGATGACTCAAATGGTTGGCTGTTAGCAAGTATAAATCTTAATAAAGGCGGTTATTTAATAACTTAGAAAAAGTATTTCTCTCAGCTGTGATCTCTTTAGAGTCACAATTAATAAATCCTAAGAAAAAATATTACTCTGATATTTCATCTGAGGTTATTGAGTATGCATGGGGAAATATTAAAGGAGTTAAAGGTAATTATTTAGAGCCATTCAAGAATTTAATAGCTTTTGGCAAAGAAGAAATAAGTCCCTCTGAGTTATGGGTTAAAATAGCTGAGGCTATAAAGGTAGATAAAGTATCAAATTTATTGTGAGAAAATATTCTAGAAGACTTAAACAAGATAGGTGTATGACTTTATTATAATAGAAAACTCTGCTATATTATCTGACATTGGATATAAATTTCCTCAAGAAATATTGAATCTTATATTAAACGCAATAGCTCCTGAAGATATCATTAATATTATAAAACATGCTAATTTGGCAAATATTTCTTATGATGTATTAGAAAGTCAAATGGGTGGTGAAGATTTTGGTATAAATAATTCATTATAAATATTTTTCTTGCTAGTATTGCCGTATAATTTTAAGATAAGTTTATAACACTTTTCTCGAGCCATGCAACAACGCCAATGTTCGCTCGCAATGACGATTTTAGTATCCACGCAGGTAAAAATATATGAACTTACTTAAAAACATTATCCGTTATTAATCCTGCGACCTTAAAAGAAATTGCTACAGTTCCGAATTTAGGATTATCTGAGATTAATTCAGCGATTAATAATACGGTGACTAGTTTTTCTTTATGGTCACAAAGTTCATTTGGAGCGAGAATAGCAATTCTTAGAAGATGGTATAATTTAGTAATCGAAAATATTGAGGAGTTAAGTCATATATTAACCCTAGAGCAGGGTAAAGTACTTGCTGAATCAAAAAAAGAAATTTTATATGGAGCCTCGCGAAATTTGCAAGCGATGCCGGTTTGCCTGCCGGAGTATTTAATGTAATTACAGGTAGTTCAGATATTATAGGTAAGGCTTTTTGTGAAGATTTTAGGCTTCAGAAATTATCATTTACCGGCGCTACAAATGTCGGTAAAATTCTATATCAAAATGCCGCAAATACTCTAAAACGTTTATCTTTGGAACTTGGCGGCAATGCTCCTTTCATTATAACGGCAGATAATAATTTAGAGAAACTAGTAAGTGATTTAGTAATCGCTAAAACTAGAAATAGTGGACAGTCTTGTACTTCACCTAACAGAATATTTATAGAAGAATCTATATATGAAAAATTTATAGAAATTCTAAAGGCTAAATTTACTAAGCTTAAAGCCGGTGACGGATTTGATAAGGAATCGGATATAGGTCCGTTAATTAATTCTGCTGCCAGAGAAAAAATACAAAAGTTACCCGCTGATGCACAAAGTAAAGGAGCTAAATTAATTTGCGGCGGTAAAGCTGTTGATAATTTTATTGAGCCTACTATTATTATTGATTGTTTGGATAATATGGATATCTTTAGAATAGAAATATTCGGTCCGGTAGTTGCTTGTTATAAATTTAAAGATTTGGATGAAGTAATAGAACATGCAAATAATACCGAATACGGCTTGCAAGGATATGTATATTCAAATAATATATCCGTGGCACAAATGATAGCGTCTAAGCTTGATTTTGGTATGGTATCGATTAAACGACCCGTTACCTGCAAATGCAAAAGCACCTTTTGCAGGACGTAAAGCTTCAGGTTTTGGAGTTGAAGGCTCATTTGAAGGGATATTTGAATATCTAAATACGAAATATATAAATTTACAGAATTAAGCATGCCCGCATGGTTCCTTTTATGTCATTCCTGCGAAAGCAGGAATCTAGTAAAGAATATAAAAAATATAATTCTTTGTAGCAGTATTAAGATTATTTTTTCTGGATTCCCGCTTTCGCGGGAATGACATAGGAAATATAATAATCTAAATAGTAAAAATTATGCTAGTGCTTGTAGATAATATTGAAGTACAAATTGAAAAAATTTATGAAGTATTTGATTTAATAGATAATGAAGGAGCTGATCTTTTGTTATGGGCAGTATCTGATTGTCTTGCCAAGCTATTAGCTCAATATAAAGAATCGTTAACAATTGAATATGTTGATCCTTTGATGCAACTAATTAAAAAAGGTTTGAAGAGCAAAATACTATAATACCCAAAATGCTTAATAATGCTTTAAGCAATATATTATTAATCCTTGAAGATGGATGTAAAGCTGAAGAATCAGAACTAATAGAAAATATAATTAATAGTTTAAATACTCTTGATATGTTAGGAGGACATGCATAGTAATCTTCCAAAAATCTCAATAGTTTTACCGGTTTATAATAGAAAGAAGCTATTACCTTTTGCTATTGAGAGTTGCCTTAATCAAAGCTTTAAAGACTTTGAGCTTATTATTATTGATGATTGCTCAAAAGATAATAGCGTTATAGTAGCTAGGACATATGCAGAGCAGGATTCACGTATTAAGGTAATAGTAAATGAGACCAATAAAAGATTACCGGCAAGTCTTAATATTGCTTTTAAAGAGGCTAAGGGGAAGTATTTTACTTGGACTTCAGATGATAATCTTTTCCATGAAAATGCTTTAGAAAAAATGGTTAAGATACTTGATAATTCACCTGAGATAGGGCTTGTATATACTGATTATACTTTGATCGATGACCACGGTAAAGTAGGAATAAGACTTTATCAAGAACCTCCTGAGTTTTTACCGATTAGAGATTGCGTCGGTGCATGTTTCTTATATAGAGCCGATTTAGCAAGGCAAGTAGGTGGATATAATGAAAATATGCAGTTAGTGGATGATTATGAATATTGGCTAAGGTTTGGGCTTGTTACGAAATTTGCTCATATACCGGAATCTTTATATTTCTACCGAGTACATAATCAAAGCTTAACAATAGAGCGTAAAGTAGAAGCAAAACAGGCAAAAAGAGTTTTAAAAGCATTATTTAAAGATCAATATATTATTCCTGCTGAGATTAAACCTATAAATGATTTATATAATTGGTTTATTGAAGATAGAAATTTAAGCTCTTATTTTAGGTTATTTAAAATAATTATTTGTAGTCCGATAATTACTATTTCGTATATTATTAAAAATCTAAGAAGAATAAGGTGATATTTTAATGCTTTAATGTCATTCCCGCTTTTGCGGGAATGACATAGTAGAGTCATAGCACAACATCCTTAAAATAAATGCAAAATCAAGATTTCATACATACATTAAATCCAGAGCAGCAAAAAGCAGTTCTTCACACTGAAGGACCGCTTTTATTGCTGGCAGGTGCAGGGACAGGTAAAACAAAGGTACTTACCTCAAGAATAGCTAATATTATTCACCAAAATTTAGCCTCACCTCAAAATATTCTAGCTGTTACTTTTACTAATAAAGCTGCTAAAGAAATGGCTGAAAGAGTTAATAGTCTAGTTAATTGCTATGGTCTTAATATAGGCACTTTCCACTCAATGGCAGCTAGGATATTACGTGACCAGATTGAGCATTTAAATCTTGGTTTAAATAATAGATTTACTATTATTAGTCATGATGATCAATTAAAACTAGTGAAAGATATAGTAAAGCTAAAAGATATTGATACTAAAAAATATGCTCCTAAATTAATACATATCATAATTTCTAGATGGAAAGATCAAGGATTATTACCAACTAAACTATCAGTATCAGATACTAATTTACCGCTGCAGAGGGTTGCAAAACTTGTATACGAAGAATATCAGAAAAATTTACTTATTTCTAATGTTTTAGATTTTGGAGATTTGCTACTTTATAATAATGAGCTTTTTATTAAAAATTCTGAAATACTAAGATATTACCAAGAAAAATATCGATATATTTTAATTGATGAATATCAAGACACTAACGTTGTCCAGTATTTATGGGCAAGAATGCTCGCAAGTTTATATAAAAATATTTGCTGTGTAGGGGATGATGATCAATCTATTTATGGTTGGCGAGGAGCAGAAGTCGGGAATATATTACGTTTTGAAAAAGATTTTGCAGGTGCAACAATTATTAAATTAGAGCAGAATTATAGATCAACTTTGCCAATACTTGCTGCTGCTTCCAATGTTATCAATAATAATAAAAACCGTCACGGTAAAACGTTATGGACGGATAGGGAAAGCGGTGAAAAGATAAAAATTATCTCTTGTTGGAGTGATAAAGAAGAAGCAAGATATATAGCCAGTGAAATAGATAAGTTAGTGCGAGAAAACCGGTATAATGCCGGCAATATTGCAATATTAGTACGAGCCGGATTTCAAACAAGAAGTTTTGAGGAAGCGTTTATAAATAGTGCTATGCCTTATAAAATTATAGGCGGTTTGCGGTTCTATGAACGTATGGAAATAAGAGACGTACTTGCTTATATCCGTATATCTTTGAATCAAAATGACAATCTAGCACTTGAGCGTATTATAAATGTGCCGAAAAGGGCAATAGGTGCAGCTAGCTTAAATAAAATTAGAGGCTATGCACTTGAGCGAAATATTTCTAATTTCGCAGCTATTAAAGAAATGCTAGAAATAGGTGAGATTAAAGCAAAATCATATGAAACTCTAAAAGATTTGGTTACCAAAATCGATAATTGGTACGAAAGATTTAGTATAGATGCTCCAATAAACGTAGTTAAAGCAATACTTGATGATTCCGGTTATCTTGAAATGCTTCAAGAAGAAAAAACCGAAGAAGCATTCGGTAGAATCGAAAATATTAACGAAATGCTTAGAGCTATTGCTGAATTTAACGATGTTCATGATTTTATCGAACATTCAAGCTTAGTTATGGAAAATGAAGTGCTTGAAACCAATTACGGTGGCTCTGTTACTATAATGACCCTGCACGCAGCTAAAGGGCTTGAGTTTGACGTGGTATTTTTACCGGGCTGGGAAGAGGGGGTATTTCCGTCTCAAAGATCTCTAGACGAAGACGGCGAAAAAGGCTTAGAAGAAGAACGCCGCATTGCTTATGTCGGTATTACGAGAGCCAAAAAAGACCTCTACATTACTCATGCTGAAAGCAGAAAAATATTTTATGAAATAGTCCGTTCTTACCCTTCAAGGTTCATAACTGAAATCCCTGATGAAATTACGATCAGGACCTCTTCTATGAAAAAATACAATTCTTTTTATAAGTTTTAATTAATTTTCATTCATAAATTTTAAATTGGTTTGCCATAGATTTAAGTGAGTCTCAAGTAGAGCAGATGCACGACGAAAAACGTAATGGCTTAAGCGAAGATGAAGTGATGGATATTAAAAAACCATTAGAAAAAGCTATGTTAGAATTAGCTAACCAAAAAATATCTAAAGAACAATATAGAGAGAAATTAATAGATAAAACATTAGATAACCTTAAAGAAAATGTTTCAGAAACAACATTAGGTAACTACAGAAAATTTCTTACTAAAAATACTACCCCTAAACTTGATAAACAAGAGCAAATTAATTATCCAAAACAAGTAGAAGCATTAACACAAGCAGCATTAAAGATAGCTGAATTTTTAAAAATTACTTATGACAAAGAAGCAAAAGCTTTATCGTCTATTAATGAGTTAGGAGTAAATGAGCCTAATATAATTAAAACTTTATTACCAGCGATAAGTAAACTACCGTCTGAAAAAATGATAGAGCAAGGTAAAGAAATTATCAAGAATTTTGCCCCATTACTTGAGAGCAACAATTCTGTACTTGTTAACGGTACTAAAAGAGTATTAGCAGAGTTAGATCCTGGATATTTAAGGAACATACGGATGGGGGGGCGAAAGTATAGCATTAGAATTACAAAGAGTAACCAAACCTAAGCTATGGCAAAGAATAGTAGCAGTTTTTACCGGTACGGATTATGCTCAAAAAAATATAGATAAAGCATTTGCTAACTTTGAAAAAAGTAATAGTTTACATATAGAAACGAAAAATTTGTCGGAAGAACTATAAAGAGAAAAACAAGCACCAAATATTGTAAAGCAAAATAAAACAATACCCCAGGGCTATAAGTCTTCTATATCAACCCCTATATCTCATGTTGAAAACCTTAATAAAAGTAGAGAGAGTGGGCAACAGTCAGGGCATAGTAAGTAGTGATTTATATGATAATATAGTTGCGAATTTTTAAAAAGTTTGATAATTTAGTTCATTATATCAAATAACTTAATAATGAGTATTATATGGCAGAGATTATAACTAATATAGATGATACTATTAAAAAAAACGATGAAGTGACTGAGATATTGGCTGCAGTAAAAGATAAAATAGTTGATATAAAAAACGTAGATAGTAGATTAGATACTTTGAATAAAAATATTGTTACTCCCGATCCTATTCAACAATATTTACAATCTGAAGAATATATCACTAGTACGCTTGAAGTACTTGCCAGTAAAATTATTAGTGAAGTTGTAGAAAATAAAGATATACAAAAATTAGTAGATAACTTGCATATCAATTTAGGACAAGATATAAAACTAATACCTAGTTTAGCAGATAAGCTAAAGTTTGATGTCGCAAGGGCTGAAGCAGCACTTAAGGGTTTTGTACTTCCTCTAAATCAAGGAGGACCTTTTGATGCATTATCATTTATGGGTATAGAAGATGAAGAAGAAATCTTTGCCAATCCTATAAGAGCAACTAAAGAAGCATTAATAGCCGTAAGCGGAAAGTCTATACCTAAAGAGCAATATGCACAGGCTGTAAAAGATCAAGCTATAGAAATCTTAAAACAAGATCCTAAAAACACTCCAGACAAACTTGAGAAATATGAAAAATTTATTATGCAAGGAGATAAAAACCAGAAATTTAATAAAAATAGTAAGCAGTTTATCCCAAGAGTAAATCAATTATCTCAAGTGGAATTTAAGGCATTACAAAATGCAGCCACTTATACGGTACAGCAGATTAGTAATAGATTAGAAAAAAATAATAAAATTAGTAAGCAATTAGAACAAATTATTATACTTACTAACTCATCAGGCATAAAGAATCCTGAAATAATAAGGGAATTAAATAAGTTAGATTCTACTTATCTAACTGAGAATAGTACTAAAATAGCCACTGAATTAAAAGATATTAATGATAGAGGTACTTCTGTATGGGAAAAATTTAAGCAGATATTTACAGGTAGAAACTATTTGGAAAAAAGATTAGGAAAAGTTGTAGATAAATATATTACTCTGAGTGATGGATATGTAGTGAAGACAATTAATGATAAAATCTTTTCAAATGCTTTAACAAATGCTGACATTGCTGCAGGTCTAACAAAATTTTTAAATGAAAATAAAGATAAAGTAGCAACTAATCCTGAATTTAAAAATTTAATTCCTGTTACGGGTGAGCCTATTATAGTTCAACCGCAACAAATTAATAATTTTAATTTAGCGGAACTCAGAACAATCAATCCAATAGCATTTGATAAAACCATATTTGAAGATTCAATAAAACTAAGAAGTTCTAATATAAAACCTCCGCACATCACTCCTAATCCTTCTATTAAAAATCAAGAAGCAGTAAGAAGAAAGGGTTAAATTTTAATATAACTTCATCATTGTGAGGAGGCGTTGTTACATTGCTTCTATGTCATTCCCGCGAAAGCAGGAATCTAGATTTTTTATTGTCACCCCGTGGCGTGACCACGGGGTCTTGTATCACCAGCTGAGTCCTAAGATACCGCGATCAAGTTGCAGTATAACATTAAAGGTTACTAGATTGCTGCTTTCGCAGAAATGACATCAGAACATAAAGATTTAGGTGAGATGCTTAAATACTCCTCTTTCCATAATTCATTATAAAGAATAGGATCGATATTACCGCCTGAGATTAGTACTAGTAATTTTTGAGGTTTGGATTGTGTTTTTAAAAAATTTACCACTGAAACCATGTTTATACTACTTGACGGCTCGCATATTACTTTAAGTAAATGAGTAAGCCACGCCGTCCAGTAATATATTTCATATTCTTCTGCTAAATAAAAATCATCAAGTTTTTTTAGATATTCAAATGTACGAGCTGATATACTCAAGGTTTTAAGACCGTCCGCAATAGTATTCGGAGCATAGTTAAATCTATATGTTTTATTATCTTTAACAGATAAATAAGCATCATTGGCATTTAAAGGTTCTGAACCTATTAACAAGCTTGTCGGTGATATTAATTCCTTGGCAAGATATGCGCCGGAAATTAAACCGCCGCCGCCGCAAGAGGCAAAAATAGCATCAGGACTAAAACCTAGCTGCTGTAATGCTTCATAGCATAACGTGCCTGCTCCTGCTATTGTAGAATCACTATCGGAAGGATGCATATAGTAAAATCCTTGCTTTTCATCTTCTTTTGCTTTTTCTTCCGCTTCTTGTCGAGTATATGTATATATAACTTCACCGCCGTAATAAAGAGCTGCTTGCTGTTTTACTTTTGAAGTATTTAACGGTAAATAAATCCTTGTTTTAATACCGAATAATTTACTCGCATAAGCAAGACCGATTCCATGGTTACCCGTACTATAACCGACTATTTTATCAGGTAATTTTCCTTGCTCTTTTAATTCTAATAAATGATTTAACACGCCTCTAACTTTAAATGCACCGGTTTTTTGTAATGATTCAACCTTAAAAAAAATCTCATGACCGAGCATCTCATTTAAGCTTTCAGAGTGAATGATCGGAGTTAAATGTAGATATTGTTTTATTCTATTATGTGCGACTGCTACATTTTGAGGAGGTTGTAGTAATAAATTCATAAATATAATTAATAATGGTAGCTTGAAATCAGGTTGATACTATATTATATAGTTAATAATTAAAAATTTTAAAAGGTTTTAATTGATGCATAAAAAATCCCTTCCGTTAATGGCACTGAGAGATATGGTAGTATTCCCGGGAGTAATTGCGCCTATTTTTGTGGGTAGGCCAAAATCGTTGCAAGCACTCTCTCATACTACCATTTCCGAGGAAGATAATAGTAAATATATTTTAGTAACTTTACAGAAAAAATTTGATCAAGAAAACCCTAGTACACACGAACTTTATAACACAGCTATACTTGCCAAGATTATCCAAATAGTGAAGCTGCCTAATAATACGGCAAAAATCTTAATAGAAGCAGTAGCAAGAGTAAAGCTAAGCAATATCAAAGGCGAGGAAGCTTTTGAAGCAAATTACGAAATTATTCCAGATGAAGAAATATTTGACGTTAATAACATGCGTTCACTCGTTGATAATGCAGTACAACTATTTAGTAAATATGCGATTAATGATAAGAAAGTTAATGCAGAAATTATTGAAACTATCAATAAAAAAATAAGTAATAGCACTAATTTCATAGATATTATAAATATATTAGCCTCACATTTGATAACTTCACTTGAGGCAAAGCAGCATTTATTAGAAGAAACGAGTCCTTTTAAGCGTATCACTACGGTTATTAGTATGCTTACTTCCAATATAGTAAATTCAGAAACCGAGCAGGCATTGCAGCAAAGAGTACGAAAGCAAATCGAAAAAACGCAGCGTGATTATTATCTGCACGAACAAATGAAAGCTATTCAAAAAGAGCTTGATGAAGATAAATCAGAACTTGCCGATATTGAGAAAAAAATTAAAAGTTTAAAATTATCAAAAGAAGCAAAAGAAAAAGCTGAGGCTGAACTTAAGAAACTCCGTACTATGAACCAAATGTCAGCGGAGTCGGGAGTAACGCGTAACTATCTTGAGACATTGCTTAGCCTGCCTTGGGGTAAGTATGATAATAGCAAAATAGATATTAACCAAGCAGAGAAAATTTTAAATCGTGACCATTTTGGACTCGAAAAAGTTAAAGAACGAATTATAGAATATTTAGCAGTATTACAGCGTTCAAGTAAAATTAGAGGACCTATATTATGTTTAATAGGTCCGCCAGGGGTCGGTAAAACTTCACTTGTAAAATCTATTGCCGAAGGAATGGGCAGAAAATATGCTAAACTTGCGCTCGGCGGTGTTAGAGACGAAGCAGAAATCAGAGGGCATAGAAAAACTTACCTTGGATCAATGCCCGGTAAAATTTTAGGTCAACTTAAGAAAGTTAAGACTAGTAATCCTGTAATGCTGCTTGATGAAATCGATAAAATGAGTTCTGATTTTAGAGGTGATCCGGCATCCGCTTTGCTTGAGGTATTAGACCCTGAGCAGAATAGTCACTTTGTTGATCATTATCTAGAAGTAGAATATGATCTATCAAATGTAATATTTATTGCTACTGCTAACTCTCATGATTTACCTAGAGCTTTAAGTGATAGAATGGAAAAAATATATATTTCCGGTTATGTAGAGGAAACAAAGCTCCAAATTGCCAGAAATTATTTAGTTCCAAAACAATTTAAAATGCATAAAATCAAAAAAGATGAAATTACTATATCCGAGACGGCCATTTTGGATTTAATTAGATATTATACCAAGGAATCAGGTGTAAGAGCTTTAGAGCGTGAGATAGGGGCATTAACTAGAAAAGCATTAAAGCAGATTTTAGCAGATAAAAGTGTTAAGCATATCGCCATAGATAGTAATCATCTTGAAGAATTTTTAGGAGCTAAGAAATATAATTTCGGGCTTGCCGAGAAAGAAGATCAAATAGGAAGTACTACGGGACTTGCTTACACTGAAGTAGGCGGAGAGCTTTTAACTATAGAGGCTTTAGCATTTCCAGGGAAAGGTGAAATAAAGACCACCGGAAAACTCGGTGATGTTATGAAAGAATCGGCAATGGCTGCCTATAGTTGTTTTAGAAGCAGAGCAACAAATTTTGGATTAAAGTACGACAATTATAAAGATTTTGATATTCACATTCACGTACCGGCCGGAGCTATTCCAAAAGATGGACCGTCTGCCGGCTGTGCTTTGTTTACGACTATTGTTTCGTTGATGACTAAAATACCCGTACATCGTACTGTAGCAATGACCGGTGAAATTACTTTAAGAGGCAATGTTTTACCTATAGGTGGTCTTAAAGAGAAGTTACTTGCTGCAAGTAGGGGAGGTATTAAAACCGTGTTGATTCCTGAAGAAAATGTCAAAGATTTGAAAGATATACCGCCGAATATAAAAGAAAGCCTAGAAATTATATCTGTATCAAATATTGATCAAGTACTTAAGCATGCTTTGGTAGGAACACCGATAAATAAATAGAGATTTGTTAATAGTCAAAATATCATATATTAAATTAATGCAAGCTATAGTAAAGTAATTCTTTTTGACTTTTCAATCAAAATGCGATTTTTCTTGCTTAATTCCTGACTATCTTGAGCTCACCTATTATTATAGACTCTCTTCCTTACGCCTGTCACTAAATTGGGCGACTATATTGTTGCGTGGATCAATTTCACCTCTGTCATCCCGTGGTTTGACCATGGGATCCAGTTAAAAATACTAATATTATTAGTATTTTTTATTGTTTTTATGGACCCCGTGGGGGGTGTGACACAGTAATGCTGCTACTACTGCGGCAGCTACTCAAAGCGGTGTATCTGAGGTAGTAAAATCCATGCCTACAATAAAAGACAAAACAGCTTAGTTTATCTTTCTGCTTTCCAACTTTCATTGAGAAATTCCTTTAACTTAATTCTAAATACAAAATTAAATTTCTACACTACCAAGTAACAATATTTTTTTGGTACAGCGTCGTTCAGAAAGCTTGATACAAGTGAATTTTCTGATATGCGCCTTTGCTCACGTTTTTTGTACGTTCTGCAGACTCAGTCGTCAATTCATCTTGTCTAAAGCTTTCTGAATCTAGCTCTATCTGCTTCTATTTTATTATTGTAAAAAAGTTGCTACAAAGTATTAATTAAATGTATTAATATTAATGAAAGAATCAAAAATATTAAGAAAATTTTTAGCAACGGCATCATTATGCGGAACATTATTCACTAGCTCTGATACTGCAGGAGCAACAATTCCTAATCTCGGTAGCGTAAGCTTGAGTTCCGGTGTCGGTCTTGTAGGAGGAGTATTTAATAACGGCAATATTTATTCAAAGGGCTTGGAATTAAAATATCGGCAGATAAAACAAATGCTGTTATTGGCGGGATAAATACATTAATTAATAGCACTACCTACTGTTGGTGGGGTTGAGGTAAGTCAAAATGTATCAATAGGTGCTTTTAGTGCAACAGTAGGTCTTACTCCTAATTTCACTCCTCTTAAATTTATTAATAATAATGTTACGTCAATTGTTACCGGAGTCGGTAATCAAACATTTAGTAATATAGATTTCGCCGGTAAGCATTCTACTTGACAAATTAATAACGGTTTAAATATTACAACTCAGATAGATAATACGGTAGCTGGCAACAATAACATTTGTAGGTACGGGTACTATATCAAATCACATAGGTCTAACTAACTCTCTTGCCGGAATAAATGTAGGAAACGGGGAAGCACAGATTTATATGTCCGGAGCAGTTAATATTACAATTAATGCTGCAAATATAAATCTTACTAACAATAACTCTATACTTACTCTTTTTGACGGTAATATAACAACGTTAACGGGTAATATAAATAATACTACCGGCGTTGACGGTCAAGGGATACTAAATCTAGCTCATGATCTTGGTATTAGTAACATAATAACAGGCGATATAGGTAATATAGGCTCATTAGCCGCAGTAAATGTTTTACTTGGGTCGGCAACACTTAATTCTACAATATTAAAAGCTACTAATATTAATGTACAAAGTAATACGTCCGTACTTAATTTAGATGAGGACATAACGGTTACGGGTAATATAGACGGTGCTAAAGGAGTAAACGGAAATTTTATAGGGAATGCTATACTTAACGGAAATATAAATAATTTCAATATACTTCAGTGTAATGGAGGTAACGGTAAGATTCTTGATTTACAAGGTAATACTACGGTAAATAGTATTGTTTTTACAGATAGTGTTTTAGCTGCGGGAACTATAAGTGTTAACAGTCTATTAAGATGTAGGAGGTATTACTTTTAATAATAGTAATGCTAGCGGCGGTACTTTAATAATAAATACCGAAAATACAATTAATGTTGCATTATTAAACGCTATACAAGCAAAAATACAAATAAGTGCTAATTTAACAATCAATGATCCAAGTGCCGGAGATATAGGTGATATTAGAATAGCGGATAATACAACATATACAATAGATGCAGCAAATGGGAATGTAAATTTGCTAAAATAATAATTTAAACAAATCTGGCAATGATGAATATGGAATAGTGAGAATAGGAGCAATCACAAAATACCTAACCATAGCAAATAACGGTGGACCTTATACTATAGAATACCCATCGCCTTAAGCATTTCATAGTAGACTGAGCAGGTGATGTCGTAGTCGATCATACGGTATTTACGCAGTTACTTAGTATGAATAGCAGGTAACATTTAACCAAGCTTTAGATCTAGGAGCGGGTGGTAACATATTATTTAGAGCAGATGGTGAGTTAATAGTAAATGGTGTGACCAGTTCAGTTACGACCTCTGCAAATAACCAAGGAAATAACTAAGGCACACTGACAATACAAAGCGGTAATGTTAACGGTACGATTGGAGCTAACGGCAGCAGCTTAAAACTCGTAAATATAGGAGCAACCCCCATTACGTTCTCAGCTAATGTATTTGTTCCCGTAGCTTTAAATAAGAATGGCTCTATCTTAGCTTTAGCAGATGGGTTTACGCTAACCGGTAGCATAGGAGCAAATGGAGCAGTACTGAGCACCGGCGGTGTAGGCGGTACATTGAATTTGATAGGTGACGGTAATGTAACTCAAAATATAGGTACGGATGCTGCAAATAGTCCTGCTAATGCTAATATAAATATCCCTAACTTTACTTAATTCAGTAATATCCATTGCGGCAATTAATTTTTGTGCTTCTGCGGTATTTTCTTTCTGTATAGTTCTTATTAATTCTTGATTTGAGGGTTGAAACCATCTAAATATAATTATTTTCTTATTAAATTCTATAAATTTTAATATTTTGTTAAAAATGAGCTTATAGATAGAATCATAATAAGAAGTTTTAAGAATACAATAGAAATTTAACTAAAAGTGCAAACAAATGAGTTGAGGTTACTTTAAGGAATATACAAAGTTAGTTTTTTATAATATTTAAAATTCGGAATTTAAAAGAGTTTAATATAACAATTAAAACAAAAGGCGAATAAAAGGAGCATATGAATTTTTTAGAAAACGACAGGAAATCCCGAAACCTGAAAGGGGTTGGCGAGAGTGACGGGACTCGAACCCGCGACCTTCTGCGTGACAGGCAGATGCTCTAACCAACTGAGCTACACCCCCTTATATACTATTCTGCTTTTAAGAATTGCTCTTTCATTTTATCAAGGATTGCATCTTCATCTATTAAGTATAGGCTGCGGGTGCTCACCTCTCAAAATAAAATTCAATTCTTGAAATCATTTGAGTATACGTAAAAGATAACAATGTATATAACAATTCTTCTATTTCTGCAAGAGTAAAATATCGTATTTTATCAAAAAATATACAGAACCTAACATCTAGCTTATTCCTAATATTATAATTACTAGATATCTCTATTAATCCAAATTAGTCACTACTAGTTGAAGCCTTGAAAATTATTATACTTTTTAAGGCCTTTGTTAAAAAAACTAGTAGTTACATTTATATTAATAAAATCTTACTTTATTAATAATTATTAGAGGTTTTATATGACTAAACCATATGTCATTAAATTAACTACTCCTTTTGAGCGTATTAAACTTTATAATCCTATACCCGATATTGCTCTTAGAAGTGCTATTATTATGCAGGCAATAATAGATGCAACTAATACTTCTACCAAGAAAGAGGCAACAAAAGCAGAATATAACGCTAAAAAATGACTTGTTGAAAATAATGAAAATTTTAATGCTACCTGCTTAGAAATTGGCATTGAGCCTAATTATGTAAGAAAGACTGCTAAAAAACTAATTAAATCGCAACAAAATAAGGATAAGCGTCCTAAACTCTACGGCTAAAGTTTAAATAAATTAATTTGTAATAAAACTTGAAATTACTCTAAATATAAATTAATTGTATAGGTGTTACTTAGTAACGCCTATATATTAATTATTTCAGATTATAAAGGTTATTTATGATTATTTCAGTTTCAGGTCAACATATTGCTATCGGTAATAATTTACAAGAATATTCAAAAGAGAGGGCTACGCAAGTCGTTAAAAAATATTTTACCGATATAATAAATATAGATATACATTTTTCAAAAGAAGGAATTAACTTTAAATGTGATATTATAGTAAAATATGGCTCCGGTAAACATAATATAGTCAAAAGTAATGATAGTTGTAGTGATATATATGTAGCTTTTGATAAAGCTATGTCAAAACTAGAAAAACAGCTTAGAAAATATAAATCAAAATTCAAAAATCATCATGCGGGTAAAGTAAAAATATCAGAAATTGCTTACGAAGGTACCAAATATATTATTAATCCGCAATCTGATAGTGAAACCTCTAACGCCGAAGATAATGATAATCCGGCAATTATCGCTGAAAAGCCTGTAGAAATATTAAAATTATCAGTAAAAGAAGCGGTAATGCAAATGGATTTAGAAGATTTACCTGCAGTAGTATTTAAAAATATAAATAATGATCGTATCAATATAGTTTATTATCGTAAAGACGGTAATATTTCTTGGGTAGATTATAATTAATGCTCATTATCTCTTACAAAGGAGTTACGCCAAGAATCGATAAAAGTGCATATATTGCCGAAAGCAGCTCTTTAATAGGAGATGTTGAAATAGGTAGTAATTCAAGCATTTGGTTTAATACGGTTCTTAGAGGCGACGTTGCATCAATAAAAATAGGAAATAATACTAACGTACAAGACGGTAGTGTAATTCATGCTTCAAGGTTTAACGGACCAGTAGAAATAGGCGATAATATAACTATCGGTCATCTCTCTCTTATTCATGCCTGTACAATACATAATAATGCTTTTATCGGTATGAGTGCTACGATAATGGATTATGCAGTAATAGAAGAATATGCTTTTATTGCTGCAGGCCCTGCCAAAGAAGATAATTAAATCTCAAGAATTATGGATGGGATCCCCTGCAAAATTTGTTAGATATTTAACCGATCAAGATTTAGAATATATGCAAGATAATGTAAGACATTATGTAGAACTTGCAAATGTTTATAAGATACTCGTTTAATTTGAAAAATTGGCGTCGTCTATCTACTTTTTACGTATCAAGAGTATATAAGGAATCCTTAAATGCCTTAACCGTATTTTTAAGTAAAAATGCAATAGTCATCGGTCCGATGCCGCCTGGGACGGGAGTAATATATTGTACTTTAGACTGAACATTTTCAAAATCAACATCACCGATAATTTTATTGCTGCTAATTCTATTAATGCCTACATCAATTACTATAGATTTAGGATTAAAATATTCTGCAGTTAATTTTAAAGGTGAGCCTATTGCAGCAACGACAATATCGGCTTTAGAAGTAATAGAGCGTAAATTGTGTGTCTTAGAATGACAAATAGTAACGCTGCAATTTTCTTTTAACAGTAAAGCACTTAAAGGTTTGCCTACTATATTTGAGCGTCCAATAATTACAACGTTTTTACCGGTTAAATTAGGTTCGTATTTTTTTATAGCTGCAAGACAACCAAGAGCAGTGCAGGGAATAAAGCCTTGACTAATTCCGCTATGTAAGTAACCGACATTTAAAGGGTGGAAACCATCGATATCTTTAGAAGGTGATACTGCAGATAAAATTTTATTTTTATCTATGGAGCTTGGCAAAGGAAGCTGAACTATAATTCCTGAAATCTCGTTATCAAGGTTTAACTCATTGATTTTTGATATTAAATCATTAGTATGAATAGTAGCAGATAGATTTATTAATAAAGTATAAATTCCTATTTTATGTGCATTTTTTATTTTGTGTCTTACATAAATAATGCTTGCCGGATTATCGCCTACTAGGACTATAGCAAGCTTCGGTGAAGCGTTGGTTTGGCTTGTAAGTTCTTGAATTTCTAGCTTTAAGTCTGCTAGTATCTCATTGGCTAATGCTTTACCATCAATTATATTATTCACT
The DNA here is from genome assembly GCF_000166935.1 of Rickettsia sibirica 246. Classification (NCBI taxonomy): domain Bacteria; kingdom Pseudomonadati; phylum Pseudomonadota; class Alphaproteobacteria; order Rickettsiales; family Rickettsiaceae; genus Rickettsia; species Rickettsia sibirica. Next base: position 52,726 of record NZ_AABW01000001.1, on the reverse strand, counting down.
CTTATTTTTGTCTCCGTTCAGTTTTAACGTCATTGCAAGAAAATTACGTAAGTAATTGACGAAGCAATCTCAGGAGTTTGTTATTGTTTCATGAGATTGTCACGCTCTCTACGGTTACGGTTGCTCGCAATGACGATCTCTTTATTTAGTCACGCTCTTACTTCTTTTCCCCGTATTTTTGGTAGTAGAATACTCAAAATGTAGAGCCTTGCCGTCAAATACTCTACTATAAGCATGATGAAGACTGTTTGCCGCTTCAGCAAAACCCGTAAGAATCAGCTTAAGCTTACCAACATAATGAGCAATATCGCCAATGGCGTAAATACCTTCTATATTAGTTTGATAATAGGAAGAGTCTACTTCAATATGGTGAAGCTTAACATTTAAACCCCAATTTGCTAAGCTACCTAAATCTTGTTTTAAACCAAAAAAAGGTAGTAATATATTGGCATCCAATTTGCGAGTATTATTTTGTAAATCTTTAACTATAACCGATTGAAGTTCACTATTATTACCATCTAAAGCATTTAATTGATAACCGGTTATTAACTCGATTTTATCGGTTTCTGCAATATGCCTTAATTGCCTTACGCTTTCAGGAGCTGCCGTAAATTTATCCCGCCTATGTACTAAATATATTTTATTTGCAATATCTGAAAGAGAAATAGCCCAGTCAACAGCCGAATCCCCGCCGCCTGCTATAACTATATTTTTACCCGCAAATTTGCTTTTATCATTGATGAAATAAAAAACTGACTTGCTTTCAAAATCTTCAATATTCGCAAGGGGCGGTTTATTTGGACCGAATGAACCTGCTCCTGCTGCAATAATAATAACTTTGCTTTTAATAAGAGTGTTTTTTGAGGTTTTAATTTCAAAAAAATCATCTTGTTTATTTAGCTCTATAGCTTGTTGATTTAAATGATATATAGGGTTAAAAGGAGCTGCTTGAAGTGCTAACTGTTTTATTAGCTCTTCTGCTGCAATTTTAGGATATGCCGGTATATCGTAAATAGGCTTTTCAGGATATAGGGTAATACACTGACCACCGATAACTTCTTGTGCATCAATAACATGACACTTCATGCCAAGCATTCCTGCTTGAAAAACTGCAAATAATCCAACCGGACCGGCACCTATTATTACAACATCAGTATTATACATACTTTTTATATTTAAATTTTAAAAAGGATTTTATTGGATATTGAGAAAATAATCAATGGTTATGTGAGTATATTTATAGAAATCCAACACTTTCGCAGGGGGATTTTTAAAAACTGTCGGATATTATACTAGACGAGATGCATTTAAAGGTTGTGCTGCATTCCACTTTTCTTCTACGGGTTCTAATATATCCGCTTTTATCTCGGCTTTGTTTTGTAGCATACCGAATAATGAGATTTTTTTAGTATTTATAGGTAATATTTGTGCTACTTCCCTATCGCGTTTGGTAATTATAATAGATTCTTTATCTGTTTGTAATTTTTCTATATAAAGAATCTATTTATAGCTAATTTGGGTTATATTCATTATATTTTAATGTAAAAAATAAAATTTAAAGAAAAACCAAAACAAATTCTGTGGGGCAAATATCATCAATTCATATTTAAATATAACCATTTCTTAAACTAGCCTTGTAAAATCGTTAAACTTTGTAAAAGTTCCAGCAGAAAAATTTAACCTCAATCATTTGATGCTTCAGGTGGTCCTATGAAGAACGTCGATACTAAACTTATTAGTGGGGTATATTTAAACTATGATGTGACTCTTAGTCCAAATGATGATATTAATTATTTAGCCGGAGTAGAGGAACTCCATTATTTCACTGAACACGGTGTATAGTTATAGTTTCTTATTTCAAACTGAAGCCGTTAAATCAAATTTTTCTAAAATCACAAATACCACAAAAAACCAAAATAAATTTACACGTTTAGACACAAATTGGACATATGAGAATTTGGATAAGATGACTAATTGGTGGGTAGGGGATGGATAATAGCATAACTAAAGTGTCTTCTTGGTCTAATTCAACTAGATTTGCCGGTATTCAGTATGCTACTAATTTTGCAGTTAGACCGAATTTAGTTACCTATCCGTTACTGGATTTTAGAGGGAAATCAGAACTTCCAAGCAGTATAGAGATATTTTTAAATAGTATACCTATATATAATACTAAAGCTCATATGGGGGATTTTGATATAACCAATATTCCGGTGATCACCGGTAGAGGTGATTTAATAGTTAAAACGCAAGATATAACCGGTAAAGTTTAGACAATTACTATTCCTTATTACGCATCACCGAGCTTATTACGTCCCGGGCTTTCACATTTCTCTTACAAAGCAGGTTTTCAAAGACAAGATTTTACTATATATAGCAGTGCTTATAAATATTTAGTTCTAAATACTGATTATATGCTTGGTATGAATGATTATTTAACAAGCGGCGGACATTTTGAATTTTTAAAAAATAATGGAGCAGTAGGGATAATAATTTAAAAGTCGGAAATTTATTATAGGCATTTCAGCTGCAAATAATATCAAAATTTCGGTCGCTGTCAAAGAATTAATTGCGGTTATACTTATGAATCGGAATATTTTGATATTAATAGTAATTTAGATTGAAATAATAGTAATTATCAGGACGTATATAACGATCCCGATAAGATTTTCTCAAGTTGAAATTATCAGATTTCAGCTAGTTGCGGTAATACCGATTTTGGTAATATAAGTGTTAATTTTTTGTCTTGTGTCGTAAATAACACAATGCAAAAAGGTAAACGCTCAAATATATTATCATCGACTTATCAAAGAAATATTACTAAAAAAGGTTTCTTAAGTTTTACTATAGGTACCGATTTAAATAGTAAACGTAAAAATAATTTTGCCTATATACCATTTAACTTGAATTTAGATTCCAATAAAAGCATTTCATTGACCGATTTATATCAAAATAAATATCATACAAAGCAACTTGGTGTTTCCTCACCGATTACTTCAAATATGGGATGGGGATATAATGCTAACCTGATCAAAGCTAAAGCTACAAATTACAATGTACAAGTTAACCGTAACGGTAAAAATAATGATATTGGAGTTTATCTGTAGAAAAATGATACCGAAATAATGAAACAGTTTAATATCAAAGGAGGAATTTTCTCTATTGATAAAAGCTATTATGAGACAAGACCGATTAACGGAGGTCTTGCTTTGATTAAAGTAAATAGTTTAAAGAATGTCGGGGTTTATAATAATAGCGGGTGATACCGATGATAAAGGTAAAATGCTTGTACCTAACTTAACACCGTATGTTCCTTCCGAAATAAGACTAGACGATGAAAATCTACCTCTTAATACAGAGTTTGAAGAAATTGCTTTGAAAGTTGCTCCAAGAACAAAATCAGCGGTATTATTAGACTTTAATATTAAAATAATTAAAAGCATTGAAATGACAGTATTTGATAGTACGTGAGTATTGAAGGTTTAGATGAAGAAATATTTGTAGGCTATGACGGTAAGATATATATTAAAGATCTTGAAGTATTAAACGGTTCTATTTTGTGACGAGAATGAGGAGAATAGTAAATGCTGTCATTTTAGCGTACCGGTTAATAGAGATTTAAATGACCCTGTAATTGATTTAGGCGAAGCAATATGCAAATGAAGACTTTATTGTTACTCCTGTGTGGACTAAAAACGCTCCGTTGTCATACCGTGGCTTGACCACCACGGTATGACAAATTCTTTTTAAGCAATGTCAAGAAATCAATAATAATATTATTAATCAACATGATTATGTCAGGAAATGCTATGGCGTTACTTGCAACATGTAATCCGTCAGTTCCAACCGTAAATTTCGGTAGTTTTAATGTCGGTGCCATTAGCACAACTGCCGTTATTGCTTCAGTTACTTGTGGTGCTTTATTATCACTACTTGTTAGTTATACCGTAACTTTTAGTACGGGAGCTGCTAATATTTATAACCCAAGAAATATGATTAATGGGGTACGTAAGCTGAATTATAATTTGTATAAAGATGCCGGTTTTACTCAAATCCTCGGTAACGGTACTAGTAGTACTGTAACATTTACCGATAGCTATACACTAGGTCTTGAACCGGTCACAAAAAACTATACCGTATATGCACGTCTGTCGTCACAACCTCTTGCTGCTGCCGGCACGTTTCAAGACACTATTACCGTAACCCAGCCATGGCTATATAATAAAAAATCTTTAAAATCAAAATTCTTCAGCCTAGGTTCTAACTTTGTTGCTTACATGGATTGACTCCTAGGGTGCTAGACATTGTTGTCCAGTATTATGAAGCTGTATTTTTATTATAATATCAAAAACAATTTAAGTTTTATATTACTATAACTACATTTAATATTTTGTAGTTACTTAATATTTTTAACTTAAATAAAGGTCGAATTTATGAAAAATGAAGAACAACACAATCCACCAACCCTAAAACATGGTCGAATAATATTCCCGCTTTACACAATGGGAAAAGTTTGTGTAGATAAGAAGCTAGTAGATGAAGAGTAGAAACTTAACGAATTTGAAACAGGGAAAGGGAGTGATGAGCGTTGTGGAAATTATGTCGCAGGGGAACCGCTACCGCTAGATGGGAATATTCTTAATGGTGGGCGTACAGATGATACAGATTGGGTAAATGCTACTAATGAAGAAATAAGAGCGGAATTAAAAGATCCAACGTTTAACTGGATAAACTATACCATTAGAAGGTGAGAAAAAACTTACAATAGCATGGGATTATACTGTATCACATAACACTTGCGGTTATATAGTGCAAATGACAAAAGCAGAGTTTACCTTTGAAAATAGACTGAAACACGATGATTTAGACGAAATTTATAGTGAACTTTCTGATCAATGTCCTTACTGGAATCATACATTAGTTCCTTCTAAAATGATTGAAGTAACTTTTCCAGATAGAGAGCCAGGATATTATGTTGTAGAAGTTGATTGGATAGTAGCCGACACACCACGTTTGTTGCATCGTTTATTGTTGAACATAAGGATGAGGTTACACCGATAGGTCTCTTAATACGAATGATGGAGAATGTATTTAACGTTATTCCCGTATAGATAAGGTATTGTTGCATGGATCGGTTTTCTTTCTGTTACGCTGTGACTTGATCGTGAGATGACAGAGATGGAATCGATCCTTAAACTTATGTCTACGCGAAAATGCAACCGGGAACCACGCAATGTTGCCTTACTTCCACAGGATAAGACTGTTTGTGCCTTAAGAAAGTATAATATTTGTACAAACTATTTTATATAGTAATCAAGAGTGATTTGTGTCAAGTCAAAAATCTAAAAAAAAATAAATATTTATATTGAATAAATTATTATTCTCGTGTCTACTTAAGTGAAGATTCTATACACTGAATATGGTGTCATTTTTTCAAAATAAGCATTATAAATCCTACAACCCCATTAGTACCTATAATGAACACGTTTAAAAAAAATAAATTTCAAATCACTATAAACAACAACCATAACAATTTACTTACTCCTTTCGGTAAAGCTATTCTGCGAGATCGGTATCTTATGAAAGGTGAGGATTTTCAAGATTTATTTGCAAGAGTTTCTAGTTATTATGCCGAAAATAAACAGCATGCTCAGAAGTTATATGAATATATGAGTAAAATGTGGTTTATGCCAGCAACACCAATCTTAAGTAACGGCGGGACGGATAGGGGACTTCCTATTTCATGCTTCTTGAATGAGACCGATGATAGCTTAGACGATATAGTAAATTTATGGACAGAAAATGTTTGGCTTGCTGCACGCGGTGGCGGGATTGGCAGTTATTGGGGTAATGTTCGTGCTATTAATGAAGGGATTCGTGATAAAGGTCATTCATCTGGTATTATACCGTTTATTAAAGTAATGGATTCTATGACTCTTGCTATTTCGCAAGGTTCTATTAGACGAGGTTCATCGGCTGTATATTTGCCTATTAATCACCCTGAAATTGAAGAATTTATCGATATAAGACGTCCTACAGGTGGGGATGTTAACCGTAAAGCTCTTAATATTCATCACGGTATAGCTATAACCGATGAATTTATGAAAGCAGTTGAAAACAATACGGATTTTGACCTTGTTAGTCCTGCTACCAAAAAAGTCGTAAATAAAGTTAGAGCAAGAGATTTATGGGTTAAGTTATTAACTACTAGAATAGAAACAGGTGAGCCTTACTTGTTATTTATCGATAGTGTTAATAAATCTATCCCTGAGCATCATAAAAAATTAGGGCTTCAAGTTAAAATGTCTAATCTTTGTAGCGAAATTACATTGCCGACGGGAATTGACCATCTAGGTAAGTCAAGAACTGCTGTTTGCTGCCTTTCCTCTTTAAATTTAGAGTATTACGAAGAGTGGAAAGACGATAAAGAATTTATCCATTCTATTATGTTGTTCCTTGATAATGTTTTAGAAGACTTTATTAATAAAGCACCGGATACTATGGCAAGAGCTAAATATTCGGCTTTACGTGAGCGCAGCGTTGGACTTGGCGTAATGGGCTTCCACTCATTTTTGCAAATGAAAAAAGTACCGATAGAATCGGTTATGGCAAAAGTTTGGAATAAAAAAATATTTGAATATATATCTGATGAAACTGATAAAGCCTCAATAGAAATCGGTAAAGAAAAAGGAGCATGTCCTGATGCTCTAGATGCAGGAAGTAATGAACGATTTAGCAATAAAACCGCAATAGCACCTACCGCCTCAATTTCGGTAATAGCAGGTAATGCCTCACCCGGAATAGAGCCTTTTGCCGCTAATAGCTTTGTACAAAAGACTTTAACCGGTTCTTTTAACGTACGTAACAAACATTTAGAAAAGTTATTAGAGGAGAAAGGATTTAATAATGATCAAGTTTGGTCTTCGATTGCAACACATGAAGGATCAGTACAACATTTAACATTTTTATCCGAAGAAGAAAAACAGGTTTTCAAAACCGCTTACGAAATTGATCAAAATTGGCTAATTGAACTGGCAAGCGATCGTACTCCTTACATTACGCAAGCACAATCTTTAAACATCTTTTTACCGGGGAATGTTAGTAAGAAATATTTAAATAATATTCATTTTAAAGCCTGGACAAAAGGGGTAAAAAGTTTATATTACTGTAGATCGACATCAATACAGCGAGCCGATAAGGTCTCGCATGACGTATTAAAGGCCGATTTTAAAGATTTAGAGGAACAAAACGATAAGTTAGCAGAAGCCGGTAACCACGAAGAATGCTTAGCTTGTCAGTAAGTATAACTATGCAAAGATATTTAGACCCAACAAATGATGTAGCATTTAAAAAATTGTTTACGGATAAAACAAGGTGACTAGGCTTTCTCAATATATTATGAGGTTACTTGAAGAGTTAAGGATTATCAACCTTGAATGTATTTCAAACGAACAAGCGCCGGATTTAGGACAGAATAAAAGGAGTATAGTAGACGTAAAAGTTCGAGATAACTCCGGCAATATTTATATTGTTGAGATGCAAGACGGCTATGCCGATGCTTCTTTAGCAAGAGTACCATTTTACAGTTGTATAGCATTTTCTTCGCAATTAAAAAGAGGAAAAGAATATGTTGATCTAGCTCCTGTAGTAATGGTAGTAATTATTTCTGGATTTCAGGCATTGCCCGAGGAAAAAGAATGTATTAGCTATCATCAAACTATTAATGTCGGCAACGGTAAGCATCAACTTAAATGCTTGCGTATTTGTTGAATTAGACAAATTTACCAAAGAAGCAGATGAGTTAGAAAGCCGAGAAGATGATTGGTTATATATGATGGCTAAATTCGATAGAGCACAAGAACCCCCGCAACATACAAAAGATGAAAATAGCATTATCAGTTTATAAAACTATTGAATAATTTAACTGGAGCGAAGCAGAATATGATAATTATATTAAAGCGATGCTTGCTACTCAAACGGAAGAGTTAAATCAAAAAAGTAAATATAATGAGGGGAAAGCTGAGGGTATTGAAATTGGAGAAACTAGAAGAAATACAGAAATAGCAAAAGAAATGTTAGCGGATAATGAGCCGATCGAGAAAATAATTAAATATACTAAGCTTTCAAAAGAAGAAATAGAAAAATTCAAAGAAGAAAAATTATGTCACTACTTGATGCAAGTCCAATTTATAAACCGTTTTCATATCCATGGGCATATGAAGCTTGGCACACTCAACAAAAAATTCATTGGCTACCGGAAGAAGTACCACTTGCCGACGATGTTAAAGATTGGAAATATAACTTAACTCCAGGGGAAAAACATCTATTAACGCAAATATTTCGTTTTTTTACACAGGCAGATATTGAAGTGAATAATTGCTATATGAAGCATTATTCACGAGTATTTAAACCGACTGAAATATTAATGATGTTATCAGCATTTTCTAATATGGAAACGGTACATATCGCGGCATATTCACATTTACTTGATACGGTAGGTATGCCGGAAGTAGAATATTCAGCATTTCTTAAATATAAGGAAATGAAAGACAAGTATGATTATATGCAGCAATTCGGAGTGGATGCCAAAGAAGATATAGCAACTACACTCGCAGTATTTGGAGCTTTTACTGAAGGATTACAGCTATTTGCTTCTTTTGCGATCATGCTTAATTTCCCTCGTTTTAATAAAATGAAAGGTATGGGACAGATTATTGCTTGGTCAGTGCGTGATGAAACACTTCATACTAACTCAATTATTACTCTGTTTAAGACTTTTGTAAGAGAAAACCCTGAAGTTTGGACAGAAACTTTACGTAAACGTATTTATGAAGCTTGTACGACTATTGTGCATTTTGAAGATGCCTTTATTGAACTTGCTTTTGAAGTTGGCGGTATTGAGGGATTAACGGCATATGAAGTAAGACAATATATTCGTTATATTGCCGACCGTCGTTTAATGCAGCTAGGACTCAAAGATGTATATTTGGTAAATCATAACCCCCTGCCTTGGCTTGATGAAATGCTAAACGGAGTCGAACATACGAACTTTTTTGAAAATAGAACAACTGAATATTCAAAAGCAGCGACTACCGGTTCATGGGAAGAAGTATTCACTGAGATGGACGCCACAGCGGAGGCTAAATAATATACTCAGATAGCACTTATGCTGAACATGTTGTGTCGAAGTATACATATTAACAACAACAATAACAAAAAATTACAAATACCTGATCTTTATTTTTAAAAATTTTTTAAAATAGATTTAGAATATTTAAACATTAGCGAGTGATTTTATGGCTGTTATAAATAATAAAAACTATCAAAAAGTTGTAGAAAAAGTTTTATCTTCTTCTAAAGCTAATAAAGTACTAAAGAGTGCAATTCAGGACTTATCATCTTCAAAGAGTATAAGCTTAAGAACGATATTACTCGGAGCAAGATTTATTTTAACTAATCCTGTAAATACTTATAATCTTGTTAAGCTTGCTAACTCTTCTAAGATATATCTTGATCCGGAATTTCAAAAATCACTTCTTAAAAAATCTCCAATATGGGAATTTTTAAAAAAACATTCGGGTGATTTGCCTAAAATAGGTCAAATCTTAGCAAATGCGGGCTTTAGAGAATTTCAAGATAAGAGTGCTTTAGATGCAAAGGGACTCGAAATACTAAAAGAATGTTTTAAAAATGAACAAGTACTTAAAAAACTTCAAGAAATTGCAGTTGAAGTAAAGCAAGAGCTACCGGACTGGAATAAAGTGACTTCTAGAACTTTAGATATGCTGGTTACCGATAAAAACTTCCAAAAATTCTTTAACGAAAAGAGTGAAGATATTACGAAATACATACGTACAGGAGCAACTGAAATACTTCCAAGCGATTATATAAAAACTTTTGATGATATATTACAAAAACCCGAAAAGAAAAATTTATTAAAAATATTTAATGAACATCCTGATTTTAAGCAAGAACTGGCTAAAAATATAAACAATCCTAATACTCTAAAAAGATTTAATAAGTTATCTCCTGAAAAACAAATAATTATTGAAAATTTCTTAGAAGAAGCAAAAGAACAAGCTAAACCTTTCTTAAAAGAACATTTTGAAACCTACAAAATTGATCTTAAAATTTTAGATATTATTCCTACTTTATTAAATAAAGTGCCTGAAACAAAAGAGATTTTTGATACTCTTAATGCTCCAAATCAAGGTGTAATGATATCTCTTGAGAAATCCTTAGAAATGGTAGCTGGTGATGATAAATTAAAAAGTTTTTTTGCTAATAATAAAACAATCTTACCAAATATTGTTTTAGGTATTATTGAAAATACTCCTAGCGTACAAAGCGTAACAAAAGAATATAATTTTGATAAACAAATGCTTAGTATTGTAGGCGAAGTTATGTCAAAACCGGAAGTTGCTCATGAGATTATTGCAGACTTAAATAAAGGCGATTATATGAGTTTAACCGGTAATATAATCTCCGCCCTTAATGATCCTTCATTTAAATTAAAAGATATATTAGTAGAGCAAAGTAAAGGAGGTCTATTTGATAATTTAATTACAGGAGTTTTAGAACAAGATGCAAAAAATAGCCAAACTATAAAACAACAACTTATAAATTATGGTCTGGAAGCGAATGATGTTACAAAGCTAACGAGCATAATGCCTATATTACTTGATCAATCTGAATCATTAAAAAAGGTTTTTCGAGCTTTTATTCAAGGTGATTATACGGGAATGGCAAAAGAGTTAATAGCTTTAACTAAAGACAATCCTGAAATTAAAAAATATTTAAACAATAATAGAGAAATATTTGCAAGTATTTTAGATAAAACTTTAGTAGAAATACCAGGTATAAATAACCTTGATAAGAAAGAATTATATAATTTACTTCCATCAATGTTAAACCATCCTAATGAATTAGTTAAAGTTATAGAAGAGGTTGAAAAAAGTAATTATCGTGAGGCTGCTAGTGCTATATATACTCTAGCTCAAAAAACAAATTATTTGGAAGGGCAATTGCCGAATATTATAAAAGCAGGTTTTAGCTATGCTACTGAAAAACTAAAAGACGTATTTAGTCCATCACAAGATTTTAAAGATAAAACTATAGATGCAATTACTCTTAGAAATAATTTACATAAAATACAAAATGGAAAATTCAGCTTAGAGGGAGCTATATTAGTAGGTGATTTATCTAATATCGACTTCTCAGGCGTATCATTAAAAAATGCAGATTTAACTAAAGTCACTTCTTTAAAAGATTGTAATTTTAAAAATATTAATTTAGCAGAGGCTAAATTACCTGATAATTTAATGCTACTTACTGATACTTACAATCTTGATAAGGCTATCCCTCCTTTAGTACCTAAACTAATTAAAGAACAACAAGCAAAATTAATTGATAAGGCAATTGATAAATTATTTTTACAAATACAAGCTGAAGGAAAAAGAAATGTACTTAGTAAAAAAATTTTTGCTCAACAAGTAAAAAGATTATATGAAGAAAATCAAACGATTAAAGACTATATTATAGAAAAACTAAATTCACTACCTATGAATATGGTTACTAACCTAGCTACTCCTAGAACAAATCAATATAAACATATTACAAATCATGTAAATTCTCCATTACAAATATTGAACCCTTTATATGAAAATATTGTAAATAAACAAAATATTAAGAGTAATTTATTGGCAAATATTTTAAGCGAGAAAATATCACAAAAACTTTTTGATAAAGGTGATAATAGAGGTGAAGATTTTTACATGATAAATCAGATGCTAAAACCTATCGTTTCTGAATATTCTAAAGAAAATCCTGATAATATAAATAATTTTTTAGAGCCAAAAAATCTAGAAAAGTTAGCAAGTAATATTGCCTCTACTTTATATTCTAAATCTAAATATACTGGGGTAGGCACTATTACCGGTGGAATTTATTTACCAAAAGAAATCTTCAATGAACAGTTAAAAGATAACTTTAAAAATGAGTTCGAAAATATTAATAAATTAAATGTTTTAAAAGAAGCAACAAATATAGTTTCAAATTTAGATAGTAAAGTGCATGTAGTAGATAATCACGATAAATCACATACTTACGCATCATTACCTACAAAAAGCAAACAAATACACAGATAACTCCATAAATCTTAGATCAAATTGATTTAATTACCATATTATGTAATATAAATTAAAATATTTAAGTAGTGCTTAATTTATTTCTTTGAATCAATTTTAAGATAATTTAATGTTTATGTAATTAAATATATTTCATTATTTTTACGGCAGTTACAAATTCCATTAAAGATATTAAATTAAAGAATTTTAATAAAACTGTTAAAAGGACATTATCTTCTACTGATGCAGAAAGGCATTGACAAGCTTTATTTATGACCTTGCATCTCCAAAGAAAAAATATTACCAGTTAGTATAGGAGCATTATTAAAAGGTGCGAAGTTTGCCTTCACTAATCCCGTAAATAGTTATAATCTTGTTAAACTTGCAAGCTCCTCTGATAGATTCAAAGTTTCAAAAATCTGTTCTTAAAAAATCCGAAATATAGGATTTTCTAAAAAAGCATGCCGATGATTTACCAAAAATAGGACAAATCTTAGCAAAAGCAGGTTTTAGAGAATTTCAAGATAAGAGTGCTTTAGATGAAAAGGGACTCGAAATACTAAAAGAATGTTTTAAAAATGATGCTTTACTTAAAAGCCTTCAAGAAATTGCACTTGAGATAAAGCAAGAAGTACCGGACTATAATAAAGTAACTGCTAAAACATTAGGAATGTTATCCACGGATAAAAATTGCTGAAAATTTTTTAATGAAAAAGGTAACGATATTGCGAATTACATAACTGAAATACTTCCAAGCGACTATATCAAAGCTTTTGATATTACAAAAACCTCAAAGTAAATGACACATATGCAAAAGTTATAAAAATATTTAATGAACATCCTGAGTTTAAACAAGATCTGGCTGAAAATATAAACAATCTTAATGCTCTAAAAAGGTTTAATAAATTATCTCCTGAAAAATAAATAATTATAGAAGGTTTCTTAATAGAAACTAAAGAACAAGCTAAACCTTTCTTAAAAGAATATTTTGAAAGCTATAAAGTTGATGTAGATACTATTCCTACTTATATTAAATAAAATGCCTGAAACAACAGAGATTTTTGATACTCTGAATGCAAATCAAGGAGTAATGGTGGCTCGCGAGAAATCTTTAGAAATGGTAGCGGGTGACGATAAATTAAAAAGTTTTTTTGCTGATAATAAAACAGTCTTACCAGATATTGCCGCAGCTATTATTGAAAATACTCCGAATATACAAAGCATAACGCAAGAATATAATTTCGATAAACAAATGCTTAGTATAGTAGGTGAAGTTATGTCCAAACCGGAAATTGCACATGCTATTATTACAGATATAAATAAAGGCGATGATATGACCGTAACAAGCCGTGTAATTACTGCTTTTAACGAACCTTCATTTAAGTTAAAATATATTAGTAGAGCAAAGTAAAGAGGGTTTATTCGATAATTTAATTAAAGGCATTTTAGAGCAAAATGAAAAAAAATAGCCACACTATAAACAGCAGCTTGAAAATTATGGACTAGAAACAAAAGATACTACAAAACTTACGAATGTAATGCCTATATTACTTGATAATCCTGAATAATTAAAAAAGGTTTTTGATGGATTTGTTAAAGGTGATTATACGGGAATAGCTAAAGAATTGGTAATGTTAACTAAAGATAATCCCGAGATCAAAAAATATTTAAACGATAATAAGGAAATATTTACAGGTATTTTAGATAAGATGTACCCGGTATAAATAAGCTCGATAAGAAAGAATTATATAGTATACTAACACCTATGCTCAATCAACCGGATAAGCTGATTCCAATCTTAGAAAATATTGAAAATAAAAAATATATTAATGTTGCTACTAGTATAGGTAGTTTAGTTTGGAAAGAAGGACAAGCACTGAATATTATTAAACAAATACTAAATGTTGTTAAAGCAGGAGTTGGTTATTTTAATCAAAAATCTGATAAGAAACCAGAATTAGAAAATAAAGTTCCGGCTGATGTATTAAAGAAGCACAAAGTATCGTCTCAAATTTAAATAGTAAGCTTAATATTGTAGGACCTAAGACAAATACACTTTCCATTACTCCTATTTCCAATAATAAAAAGAAAGAAGCAATACGTAGATAAGCTATATAATTTTAAAAGGGTTTTTTAAAGTTTGAGTAAATTCTTCTTGGTTAGCATATTCCAATGTGATTTTATCTTGTATCTGATTTTTAAACCAAGTAACTTGTCTTTTAGCATACTGACGGGTTCGTATTTGAGCTGCATTTAAAGCCTCATCTAAAGTGAGATTGCCGTTTAAATAAGCTAAAATTTCTTTTATCCCTACAGCTTTCAAATTCGTATAATCTTTAGGAGCAAATTGCTTTTTTATTAAAGCTATTTCGTCAATTGCCCCTTCTTTAAATATCTTATCTAAACGCTCATCACATGTTTTATATAAAAACTTTCGCTCAGGATTTAAGAAAATAATTTTGAAATTAAAATCAGATAAGATTTGTTCTTTTGGCAAAGTTTGAAAAGAAAAAATAGATTTACCGGTTTGCATGAATACTTCATAAGCTCTAATTAAACGCTGAGTATCATTTTGGTTTATTTTAGAAGCAGCAAGCGGGTCAAACTTCTCTAATTTACTCCATAATTCTATATTGCCTATTTTAACATGTAAATTTCTTACCTGTTCTTGTAAATCTGCTGATATATCAGGAATATTATTATAGCCAAAAACTAAAGAATTAATATATAAACCCGTTCCACCTATTAATATAGGTAGCTTACCCCTGTCGGTTATTTCTTTTATTTTTTCTGTCGCAAGTTTTAGATATTTTATTACCGAGAAATCTTCTGTCATTGATAAGAAGTTATATAAGTGATACAAGATTTCAGTTTTGTAGCTTTTCGGAGGGGAGGCGGTAATAATAGGAATTTCCTTATAAACCTGCATTGAGTCGATATTAATGATTTCGCCGTTATAAGCTTTAGCCAGTTCATGACCTAAATAAGACTTCCCGCTAGCAGTCGGCCCGCATAATATAATTATACTCTTCTGCTTTGAAGAATTGTTTCTGCAACACTTCGGATCACCTATTAAATATAGGCTGTGCGTACTCGCTCCTCGTTTTACATTCCCATGCTCCAAATCATTTGAGTATATTTCTTTCTTTGTCACTTGTTTAACTAATAAATACAAACTTGTATCGTCATTGCAAGCCAGCATTTATGCTGGCGTGGCAAGCTCAGGAGTTTTTTTATATTATCTTATGAGATTGCCGCGTCGTTGCTAACGCAACTCCTAGCAATGACGGAAAAACCTATCCATGTAACAACGCCTAGCAGGAATGACCTCATACCCTTAAACGGTTTCATTAGTATTTCCTAAAGTGTCAGTATTAGCATTACTATCTGCTGGTCCACTCAATGTTATTGTACCAAGTTTGTTGTCATAACTAATAGTTGGACCACTAAATAAGCCCGCATCACTGTAGTCAATGGTCAGACTATTTAAACCGTTAGATGCGGCTACGTCACTGTTAAGAGGATTATCAGTAGGCTCAAGGTCTTTATGTTTTATTACTAATGGTGCCTCAATGTTAATATTTAATGTATTTACACCTATTGGCGTTATTGTAACTAATTTAGTATCAACAAATGAGTGATTGATATTTGAGATTTTTAACATATTATTTTTCTTTATATTAATTTAATGTAAGAAAAATATATAAAATAATATTTTAGAAAGCAATAATGTTTTAATAATTAATTAATAACCCGTATTTTTCAAGATATTTATTAATTATAGTGATTATTTCCTCTAAACCATTCTTACTATCTGATTCAGCCCTTGCAACTATAATAGATTCAGTATTAGAGCTACGCAAGAGCCACCAACCATGTGCAGTATTTACTCGTACACCGTCTATATCATTAAACTCTATTTTCTCTTCTAATGATTTTTCTTTAATCTCTTTAATAATTTGTAATTTTAACTCTGAAGGAACAAAAATTTTAATTTCCGGTGTACTATAGCTTTTCGGTACATCCTCTATTATCTCATCTAGAGTTTTACTTGCTCTACTAAGTAAATCTAAAAATCTAAGAGCTGCATAAATTGCATCGTCAAAACCAAAATATTTATCGGCAAAGAATATATGCCCGCTCATTTCGCCAGCGAGTAAAGCCTTTGTCTCAAGCATTTTGCTTTTAATAAAAGGATGACCTGTTCGCCATATTATAGGATGTCCTCCATATGATTTTATTTTAGCAACTATAAATTGGCTGACTTTTACATCAACTATTATAGTTGCGTTTGGATTTTCCTTTAAAATATCCTCAGCAAAAATGCATAAAATTTGATCACCTAATAATATTTTACCGCTTGAGCTTATAATGCCGATTCTATCACCGTCACCGTCAAAAGCTATACCAAGGTCACAATCTTGTTCTTTAACCACTTTTATTAACTCCTGCAAATTAGCAGGATTTGTAGGATCAGGATGATGGCTTGGAAAATTCCCGTCAATCTTACTATGTATGATTATATTCTTGTTTGAGAGATGATTTTTAAGTTCTTCAACAATATCGCCAGTTGCTCCATTGCCGCAATCCCAAGCCACTTTTAATTTTGGATTAATGTTTATTCCATCTAAAATACGTTTTAGGTATTTAGATTGTATATTATGGATTCCTGCTTTCGCAGGAATGACATAAGGGGATGCTGGTGTGGTATTGGAGTAGTAATCCAAAATCTTAGTCAATAACTCCTGTATCTGATCACCGAAAAAAGGTTTACCGTTTTGTAGTATTTTAAAGCCGTTATCGTCACGAGGATTGTGTGACCCCGTGACCATAATACTACCGGCGGGCGTAAAGTGTTTATCGGCAAAATATAAAACTGGTGTTGGAACTACGCCAATATTTATGATTTCAGCCCCTGCATTAGTTAATCCTAGTTCTAAAGCTTTACAAAGGGTAGGGGAGCTAAGCCGACCGTCTAAACCGACACAGATTGTATCGTTATCTTTCGTTATAGTCATCTCGGCAAAACCAAAGCCGATTTTATAAGCTACTTCTTCCGTTAAATCTTTAAGGCTATTGCCTCTTATATCATAAGCCCTAAAAATTTCTTTGTTAATTTGCATAGAAAACTGTTTTGAATATTATTACATGGCTCTTATGTCATTCCTACAAAAGAGCCTTGTTGCATGGCTCGGAAAACCTACTCAATGTTATCCCCGCGTAGGCGGGAATGACATAAAACAATCCATGCAACAACACCTGCAAGTCGCTCGCAATGACGAATTTGCATAGTCTAGAAACTAAAGCTCTCACCTAAATACACTTCCTTAACTTTCTTGCTATTTGCTATTTCCTTAGCACTTCCTTCTAATAATACTTTACCTTCAAAAATAACATAAGCACGGTCGACTATATCTAGAGTATCACGTACATTATGGTCGGTAATTAATATACCTATATTAAATTCACGTAAATAAGTAATTAGATTTTTAATATCGGAAATAGCAAGCGGGTCAATACCGGCAAGTGGTTCATCAAGCATGATAAATTTAGGCTCTATTGCAAGTGCACGTGCAATCTCAAGCCTACGCCTTTCACCGCCTGATAAGCTAGCAGCGGATAAATCTTTTAAATGAACTATCGAAAACTTCTCTAACAAATTATGGGTTTTTTGTTCAATTACTTCTTTATCATTGTTAGATATCTCAACTACAGCCTTAATATTATCTTCAACCGACAATTCCCGAAATATCGAAGGTTCTTGAAGAAGATAACCGAGTCCAAGCCTTGCTCGTAAATAAATAGGCAAGTTGGTAATATTTATATCATTTAAAAGTAATTGCCCTGAGTCCAGTTTCATTAAACCGATAATAATGTTAAAGCAAGTTGTTTTACCGGCTCCATTCGGACCGAATAAACCAACTATCTCTCCTTGTTTTATATTCAGAGATATATCAGTTAATATATTCCTTTTTTTGTAGGATTTTGATATATTTTTAACGTGTAAGCTGTCCATCTTTTTTATTTGTTAAGATTTTGTTGCGTGGATTAATTTTCAACGTCATTGCAAGAAAATTACGTAAGTAATTGACGAAGCAATCCAGTTAAAAATATTAATCTTTAGCATTTTTTTAATTATTTTCTGGGATTGTCACACTTCTTGCAATCGCTTGCTGCAATGACGTACCAACGGTAAATAGCTCTATTTTTTAATAATATCTACATAGTAGATTAGTTTATTAGTTTTTAAAACATTATCGTCACGCTGTAATATTACATTACCAAGTAGAATAAGTTGTTTATTATCGCAAAAATATTTAGCACTATCTGCAAGTAATAATTCATTATTTATTTTTCTTTCTACAGTCAATTTAGTAGGGACAACTATATGATCAATAGTTTGCTTTTCATCTATTGTTTTATAAAAAATATGTAATTCTTTCGTTCTAAGTATCGCATTATCGAAGTAAACAATAACATTTCCAAGATATGCTGCTTTTTGTTTGGTTCTATCAATAATTAAACTATCAGATGTGATATGTAAATTTGAAATATTTTTATCATTAGCATATATTATAGTACTAATTATAAGAAGTAAAACAAGTTTAATAATAGACATCTTTCCAAACTTCGCTGCTAGAGGTAATTTAGACGTCGAATCGGTACTCGTATCCTCAAGTACTTCTTTGTACGCTGCGGTGCTACATTCTATGTCTCCTTTAAATTCCTCTCTATAAGCTGGTTTGGCAAGATGTCTAATCCGATAAATCGATGATTGTAGAGACATTGCCTTTAAAAATTATAATATTATTTTCATCTTGTGTATTAAAACTATCCGAAGTAATTGAAGAGTTTTTGTAAAGTAACTTAGCAGGGGAATGACCGGTTATATTCTTATTTACTAAATCAATCCTTGCATCGTTAGTGTTAAATATGATCTCATCAAAAAAAAGTTTTACATCGTTTTTTAAATCTAATATGCTTGATTCTTCATCTAAAAAGCCTTCTTTCGCATTGATAATAAGAGTTTGGTCTTGATTTACGTTGTAAATAGCATTTATTATATATAGTTTATATTTGTTATTCGACTCTTTTATAGCTCGTTCAGTTTTAATCTTATACGCATTTAAATTTTTATTTACTCCTTCAAAAATTGAATCTTTCAATATAATATTATACTTTAAATCAAAATTTTTATTGTCTTTTAAACTTTTTTTTACGTTAATATCGTTTTTTTCATTAATATAACCGCTTTTAATTAATATATACCCTATATATAAAATTCCAACTGTTATTAAAAGATATACAGATTTCCAAATTTTTTTTCGCAGTTTATAAGAAGAGGGCATAGATTTTAGCTAACCCCTATGCGTAGTAAATCATGAATATGAATAATGCCTATAATAATATTATCATCAACAATCGGTATATTAGTGATATTCTTGGCTTTCATTAAATTTAACGCCTCTTTTGCAAATATTTCCGATGAGATATGAATAGGGTTTTTGGTCATAATGCTTGATGCTGTTTTTAAGTGAATTTGATCGTTAATATGACGACGTAAATCCCCATCGGTTATAATTCCCACCAAATTTTGGTTTTTATCTGTTACAAGCGTACAACCTAAACGTTTTTTATTCATAATAATTATAGTTTTGGCAAAGGAAGTATCTTCATATACTAAAGGTATTTCATCACCGCTACGCATTAGGTTTTTAATTTTTGTTAAATTAGCGCCGATTGTACCTCCCGGATGATAAATTTTAAAATCATCTTTAGTAAAGCCTCGTTTTTCATGTATAACAGTCATTAAAGCATCACCAAGTGATAGCATGATTAAAGATGATATAGTAGGAACTCCAATTACAGAAGCTTCTGGGTATTCAGGTACTATTAATAAAAAATCGCTTCTTTTAGCTAAAGTAGAATTTTTATTCATTGTCATTGCAGCAATTTTTATGGAAGAGTTCTTGCAATATTCAATTATATTAAATAGTTCTTTAGTTTCGCCGGAATTAGATAACATAATTACTAGATCATTTCTCGTCACCATACCTAAATCGCCGTGACTTGCTTCTGCCGGATGTAAATAAAAAGCAGGCATACCGGTTGAAGAAAAGCTAGCAGCTATTTTTCTTGCAATATAACCGCTTTTGCCTATGCCGGTTAGGATTATCCGTCCTTTGAAAGATAGTAAAAATTCTATAATTCTGTTAAAGTCTTCAGGGATATTTTCGGATAATTTTTCTAAAGCACTTGCTTCACTAGAAATAACCCTCTTTGCGATAATTCGGTAATTATTTGTGTTGGTCATTTATTTACTCATTGTCATACCGTGGCTTGTCCACGGTATCCAGCAAATTATTAGTATTATGAGCTATTTTTGTGGATACCCGAACCGTCATTGCGAGCAGCCGTAGGCTACACGGCAATCTCATGAAATAATAACAAACTCCTGAGATTGCTTCGTCAATTACTTCGTAACTTCCTCGCAATGACGATTAAGCTTCATATCAATTAAAATACTTACGTTCTGTAATTACTCCAGCAGTTTCAGCATTATTATCTTCATTCCAAGCTCGTTTTTTACTAGAATCACGTCGCTGCTCAGGTTCTGAATTGTCCTTAGTATTATTAACATTGGTTTTTGGCTTTGTATTATTTGAAGATTTATCTTTATCGGCATTTTTAATAGTTAATTTTGCTTTGCCTTTATTATCAAAGCCTATTAGCTTAACTTTTACTATATCGCCTTGTTTTAAAACACTGCTAACCGTTTCTATTCTTTCTCCTGATACTTCACTAATATGAACAAAGCCGTCTTTATTACCTACATAATTAATAAAAGCACCGGAATCTAAGACTTTCACTACCGTACCGTTAAATATTTCACCGATTTCAGGTTCAACGACAATAGCTTTAATTTTATCTAAGGCAACTTTTAGCTTATCTCTATCTGAAGCATAAACAGACACCGTACCGTCATCGCTTATATCTATTTTAGCACCGCTAGTTTCACAAATTTCCTTTATTACTTTACCGCCCGGTCCTATAATATCTCTAATTTTATCCTTATCTATTTTTATAGTAGTAGTAGAAGGAGCATTTTTACTGAGTTCGTTATTTGGTTTACTGATAACTTTATTCATTTGCTCCAGTATATGCAAACGACCGAGTCGTGCTTGCTCTAAAGCTACTTTCATTATTTTAAAGTCTACTCCGGATATTTTGATATCCATTTGTAATGCAGTCATCCCTTCGCTAGTTCCTGCAACTTTAAAGTCCATATCACCGAAATAATCTTCATCGCCGAGAATATCCGATAATACGGCAAAATTTTTACCTTCCTTAACAAGTCCCATAGCAATACCCGCAACCGGTGCTTTTATCGGTACGCCGGCATACATTAAAGCAAGAGAACTACCGCAAACAGTTGCCATTGAAGAAGAACCGTTAGATTCCGTAGTTTCGGCAACTACTCTAATAGAATAAGGAAATTGTGCTTTATTAGGTAATATTGGATTAATAGCACGCCATGCGAGTTTACCGTGTCCGACTTCACGACGACTAGGTGCTTTCATTGGCATTGCTTCATTTACAGAGTAGGGCGGAAAGATATAATTGAGCATAAAACGCTCTTTATACTCACCCTCTAAACTGTCAACTATCTGCTCATCTAAACTAGTACCGAATGTAGTACTAACTAAGCTTTGCGTTTCACCTCTAGTAAATAAAGCTGAACCATGTGCGGAAGGTAGTAAACCTATTTCACAAGCAATTTGCCTTATATCCGTGGTACTTCTTCCATCGATACGTCTATTTTTTTCTAAAATCTCGTTACGTAATATATCTGATTCAATAGCTTTTAAAGCTGATTCGATTTGATAATTACTATATTTTTTATTTTCTATGTCGCTTACAAAATGTGTAAGAACTTTTTCATGTATTAAATCTAAATTAGTGCTACGTTCTTGTTTAGATTTAATTGCAAAAGCTTGTTCAATTTCTTTTACAAATAACTTCTCAATTTCTTTCTTTAATGAAGCAGGATATAAAGCTTGCATTTCAAGTTTTGGTTTTTTAGCTTCTTCTGCTAGTTCTTTAATTATCTTTATTACCGGCTGAAAGCTTTCAAATCCAAATTTTACGGCTTCTAACATTTGTTCTTCAGAAAGTAAATGAGCTTCCGATTCAACCATCATTACTGAATCTGATGTTCCTGCAACTACTAAATCAAGCTGACTTGTTTTTAATAATGCAAGTGTCGGATTTAAAACAAATTCACCATTAATTAAACCTACTTTACTTGCCGCAACTATTTCTAGATAAGGAGCAGGGGATAGGCTAAGTGCAGCCGATGCACCGATAATTGCAAGTATATCTACCGGAGTTTCAGGATCATATGAAAGAACACTGCAAGTTACATGCGTTTCATTCACAAAAGCCGGATGAAATAATGGTCTAATCGGTCTATCTATTAAACGAGATACTACAACTTCTCTATCTGATGCTTTTCCCTCATGTTTAAAAAATCCCCCTGGTATCTTACCGGCAGCATATGCCATTTCTCTATAATTAATTGTTAAAGGAAGAAAACCTATGCCCTCTTTTGCTTTGTTAGCTACTACTGCCGTACATAATAAAACGGAATTACCCATTTTTACCGTAACTGCCCCGTCAGCTTGCCTTGCTATTTTACCTGTACTAAGCTCAAGAACTTGCCCGTTCCATGTAACACTCTTAGTTATTTCGTTAAACATCTATTTATCTCATGTCATAATTTATATTTTATTGTATTCTACCACGTCATTGCGAGGAAAATTACGAAGTAATTCGACGAAGCAATCTCAGGATATTTGACGAAATTGCCACGCATCCTACGGCTGCTCGCAATGACGATTATCCCACTACTTAATCTTTCTAATTCCTAGTTTACTTATTAAATCTAAATATTTGCTAACATTATTCTTTTTAATATAGTTAAGTAATCTGCGGCGGCGCCCAACTAAAATTAATAATCCGCGTCTTGAAGTATGATCTTTATGGTTAGATTTAAAATGCTCGGTTAAATTATTAATTCTTTCAGTTAAGATAGCACATTGCACTGCACTTGAACCGGTATCATTTTCCGTTATAGCATATTCTTTAATTAATTGTTGTTTACGTTCTGTAGTAATCGACATCGATAATTTCTCCTTAAATATATTATAGACTTCCAGTTTTAAAAGAAGTCTTGTGTTAAATTAAATACTCGTAAAGAATTAAAGCAACTCTTGTTTAAGCTACCTATTGCAAGCAAAGTGCCTTTATAGCGAACCCACAAAAGATCAACAGACATCTTGCCAAACTCTACTTCTAGAGGTAATTTGTACGTCAATCCGGTACTCGAATCCTCACGTACTAAAGTGTACGCTGTGGTGCTGCGTTCCGTGTTTCCTTTAAATTCCTCTCTATAAGCAAATTTGGCAAGATGTCTAAAGTCTTTTTCATAATTAAATAAACATTTCTGTCCATATTTAATTTGCTGTGCTTGGCTGTCAGTTGCATCAAGAACCAGGATGTCGTCCAGTATTGCTTCTATCTTTATACTTTTTTCCTCTAGGGCATTTTTGGTAATTTCGTCAGGCGATTTAATTCGGATAGCATTTTCTTCTTTAAATATTCCAACCTGAGTACGGCGTAATTCTATCACAAATCCTAAACTTTGCAAGGACAATGCCAAATCTTCTGCTAAAGTCCTTATATAAGTACCTTTTGAGCATTCCGTATAGTATGTAGCGGTAGCATTTTTCTCATCAAAATTTAAACATTTTAGATCATAAATAGTTATATTTCGTGGCTTTAATTCTACTTTTTTTTCCTCTCTAGCCAATTTATAAGCTCTTACACCGTTAACTTTAAGAGCTGAAAAAGCCGGCGGTATTTGTGTTACGTTACCGATAAATTTAGAACATACGGCATAAGCTTCTTCTTGAGAAGGGATACAATCTTTCGTTGCTATTACTTTACCGGCACAATCGCCGCTATTGGTTTGCATTCCGAATTTTACGGTAAAAATATAGGTTTTTCTAGCATCAATTAGCAGATGTATCAGTTTTGTAGCTTCACCTACGGCAAACGGTAATATTCCTTCCGCTTCTACGTCTAAAGTACCGGCATGTCCTATCTTGGTTTTACCAAGTATTTTTTTTACTATGCTAACAAGTTGAGCAGAACTTATACCTCTTGGTTTATAAATATTTAACCAATAATTACTCATTTTAATGTGATTTTAACTTGACTTAAATTTAGACAATCTTTAATATATAACTCTAGCCAATAGCAAGATAGGTTAGACCAAATAAAATGACGATTAACCCCAGTAATATAGAAAATTCTTCCTCTAAAATCAATAGCTATTTTTCTAAACTTACCGATTATATCTGGCCTATAAAACGCCATGAAGTTTCTAAATTTTTATTCATCACTTTATTAATGTTCTGTATTTTATTTATCCAAAATCTAATCAGAGCTTTAAAAGATAGTATTGTTACTACTATGATCGGTGCCGAGATTATCTCGTTTTTGAAGTTTTGGGGAGTGATGCCGTCAGCTTTTTTAATGACTGCTATATATGTAAAGCTTGTTAATAAGATGAAAGCAGAAAATATATTTTATCTTATTATATCAATATTTTTAACATTCTTTGCTCTTTTTGCTTACGTTATTTTTCCAAATCATGAAATGCTGCATTTCAGTCCTGTAACCGTTCAAAATTTAACTGCAAGTTTACCTAATTTAAAATGGTTTATATGGCTTTTATCAAAATGGAGTTTTTCGTTATTTTATATAATAGCCGAATTATGGCCAAACGTAGTTTTCGCATTACTTTTTTGGCAGTTTGTTAATAATATTACTACAGTAGAAGAATCTAAAAGATTTTATCCGTTATTCGGTTTACTTAGTCAAACAGGTATTTATTTAGCAGGGCAGTTTTTAGAAAATCTAAGTAATATTAATGATTACGTAACTAATAAATTTGCATTGCAATCGTCTTTTCATACACTTTCTATACAAATTATACTAACTATAGTATTAATTTTAGGAATAATAGCTATTAAAACTTTTTGGTTGCTTAATCATAAAGTACTAGACAAAGAGCATATGGCGTTACTCAGGTTTAAAGCAAAGAAAAAATCTATGACTATTGCCGAAAGTTTTCAGATGCTTCTATCGTCAAGACATATTAGATTAATTGCAACTTTGCTTATCTGCTATGGCATTGCCATTAATTTAGTAGAAGGTCCTTGGAAAGCAGCAGCTACTAAAATTTATAAAACTCCAACCGAATATGCAGCTTTTATAGGAAGTTATTTGAGCTATACCGGAGTATTTACTATTTTATTTGTCATACTTGGTTCAAATATAGTTAGAAGACTTGGCTGGTTTACGGCGGCTGTTATCACCCCTTTAATAGTTTTTATTACCGGTATATTATTTTTTGCCGTTAATAATTTTGAAAGATTTGCCGGCTTAATAATAGCAAATTTTATTCTAACCGATCCTGCTTTAATTGCTATAACAATAGGTGCTATTCAAAATGTGCTTAGTAAATCAAGCAAATATACCTTATTTGATTCAACAAAAGAAATGGCCTATGTTCCTTTAGATCCGGAAATAAAAATAAAAGGCAAAGCTGCTGCCGACGTGATAGGTACAAAACTCGGTAAATCTGGTAGTGCATTTTTACAATCATTGGTATTTATAATATTACCTTCCGCTAGTTATCAATCTATTTCCACCTGTTTAATGATTATATTTATAATTACTTGCTTAACCTGGCTTTGGGCAACTAAAGCACTCAATAAAGAATATAAAAATTCTATTAAATTTTCTCAATAATATTAGTTTTTTCTTGATATTACTAAAATCTCTATATACTATCTTTGACAGTATAACTCAAACTGTGAAAAAAGGATATGTTATGTCATTCCCGCGTAGGCAGGAATCCAGAAAAAAGCGAAATAAATCGAGCTTTTAATTTAAAAATCTAGTGTGCTTAGACTTTTGAGTGACTGGATACCCGCCTACGCGGGAATGACATAAGAGGGTAAAGATCAATGTAACAACATCGGCTTGACTACGCATCACTTACAGTTTATGCTAATTAATTTTTGGTTAAATGAGAGGTTTTATGAGTAAAGATGGTAACCTAGATACAAGTGAATTTGATCCTTTAGCAAATAAGGAATATACAGAAGAACAAGAGCAAAAAGAATTTTTATCTCACACTACAACCCCAGCACTAGAAGCTGATGATGGTTTTATCGTTACTTCTGCATCTTTTGCTCAATCTACCCCTTCAATGAGTGCTTTATCGGGCAATATCTCTCCTGACAGTCAGACATCAGACCCAATAACCAAGGCTGTAAGAGAAACAATTATACAACCGCAAAAAGATAATTTAATAGAACAAATATTAAAAGACCTGGCAGCCCTTACAGACCGTGATTTAGCTGAACAAAAAAGAAAAGAAATAGAAGAGGAAAAAGAAAAAGATAAAACATTAAGTACTTTTTTCGGTAATCCGGCTAATAGAGAATTTATTGATAAGGCTTTAGAAAATCCTGAACTTAAAAAGAAATTAGAATCAATAGAAATAGCCGGCTATAAAAATGTGCATAATACATTTAGCGCCGCTAGTGGATACCCTGGTGGATTTAAACCGGTACAGTGGGAAAATCACGTAAGTGCAAGCGATCTTAGAGCAACAGTAGTTAAAAATGATGCAGGTGATGAACTCTGTACCTTAAATGAAACAACTGTTAAAACTAAGCCTTTTACTTTAGCTAAACAAGACGGTACTCAGGTTCAGATCAGCTCATATAGGGAAATAGATTTTCCTATAAAACTTGATAAAGCCGATGGGTCAATGCATTTATCGATGGTAGCATTAAAAGCTGATGGCACAAAGCCCTCCAAAGATAAAGCCGTATATTTCACTGCCCACTACGAAGAAGGACCAAACGGTAAACCTCAACTTAAAGAAATAAGCTCACCAAAACCTTTAAAATTTGCCGGAACCGGAGATGACGCAATAGCTTATATAGAGCATGGTGGAGAAATTTATACACTTGCGGTAACACGCGGTAAATATAAAGAAATGATGAAGGAGGTAGAACTAAACCAAGGACAGAGCGTTGATTTATCGCAAGCTGAAGATATTATAATAGGACAAGGACAAAGTAAGGAACAACCGCTCATAACTCCACAGCAAACAACAAGTTCATCGGTTGAACCACCTCAGTATAAACAACAAGTACCGCCAATTACTCCTACTAACCAACCACTGCAACCTGAGACTTCACAAATGCTACAGTCGCAACAAGTGAATCCAAATCTTCTTAATACAGCTACGGCTTTATCAGGCAGCATGCAAGATTTATTAAATTATGTAAATGCAGGTTTAACAAAAGAAATTGATAGCAATAAACAAATTGATTTAATTAAAGAAGCAGCCACGGCAATTCTTAATAATGAGAAAAGTGATATTGCTGAAAAGCAGGCTAATATCATTGCTTTAGCTGAAAATACGGTCAATAATAAAAACCTCAAACCGGATGCAAAAGTAGCTGGAGTCAATGCAGTATTAGAAACCATAAAAAATGATCAGAATACCCCAAACCTAGAAAAATCAAAAATGCTTGAAGCTACAGTAGCTATCATTTTAAATTCAGAGAATCTTGAGCCGAATCAAAAACAGCAGATGTTAGAAAAGGCAGTAGATGTCGGTTTAAGTCTTAAAGATGATGCAAGTAGAGCTGTAACAATTGACGGTATTAAGGATGTTGTAATAAAAACTAACCTATTAAGCAATACGGAAAAACAAAAATTATTAGGTTCTGTATTAAAGAAAGGTGTAGAAGCCCAAGTTCTCAGTCCGGCACAACAACAATTGATGCAGCAGCATTTAGATAAGATTACGGCAGAACAAATTAAAAAAGATACAATAAAAAAAGTAAATGATATTTTGTTTGATCCTCTAAGTAATACTGAATTAAAAACAACAAACATACAAGCCATTACGTCTAATGTTTTAGATGGCCCGGCTACAGCAGAAGTCAAAGGCGAAATAATTCAAGAAATTACTAACACAGTTGCAGGAAGCTCGCTTGAAGCTCAAGACAAAGCAGCGATTATTAAAGGGATAGGCGAGACTATAGCTACTCATAGTGATACCTCTTTATCCTTACCTAATAAAGCACTTATTATGGCATCAGCGGAAAAAGGTATTGCAGAAAGTCAGACCAATTTACCTGATAGAGAGCTAATGACTAAAGGGTTAGTAGACGGTATTTATGAAGGCAAAGGAGGTCCTGAAATAACTAAGGCAGTTTCTAGCGGGATCGATAATAGTAATATTAATGACTCTGAGAAAGAGGCACTTAAAAAAGCTAAAGATGCAGCGAGTGAGGCAGCTTTAGATAGAGACACTCAAAATTTAACTGAAGGGTTAAAAGGACAGAATATAGAAGAACACAAGCCTCACGATGATATATATAACAAAGCTCGAGAAGTAATTAACGCTGTTAATCCTGTTATAGAAGCATTAGAAAAATCTAAAGAACCGGTAGTGTCGGCAGAAGAAAGAATTGTACACGAAACTTCTAGTATATTAAATAATATCTCTAAGCTTGCAGTTGAGAAAGTCAATAATTTTCGTGCTATGCTTTCTCCAAATGGTAACCTTAAAACTCTTGCAGAAAAAAAAGAGGAATCAATAAAAAAAGTAGATGAGCTGGTAAAGGCATTTGGTACTAAATCTTCTACTGAAGAACAGCAAAGTTTCATTAAAACTAATTTAATTGATGATAAAACTTTATCTAAAGAGGTACGTTTACAAACTATAGATAAGTTATTACAAGAACAAAAACGAGCAGAAGCAATTGAAAACCCTAGTGTTAAAACGGAAGATGTAAGGGTAGTATCAGGAAAGTCTAAATTAAAACCTATAAGTAAAGATAATCCAGATATTGAAAAAGCTAAAATGGTAGTAGGAAGAGATAGAGTTAATATCAAAGGGAATATAAAAATTATGGGAGCATTAATGAATGCAAGAGATATCATTCAGTCGGAAAATTTAAATAAATCAACACCTATTAAAAGAGAGTCTTCCCCTCCACAACGCTGATCAAGATTTGTATTCTGTATATTATCAAGGCAAGCAATGTTATTCCTGCTTCTGCGGGGATGACATAAATTATATCACAACGTAATCAGGATGGCAGCTTGCCGTTATGCATTAGTTTTTAGTTTTTTTTTCCAGCTAAACATTTTACTAAATTATTAACGGCTTGTTGTTCTTCCGTGCTATTAATTTTCATAAAATTTCGTGCAACTTCAATGCACATACGTTGATGTTGAGTATGTACGGGCTGCGGTTTATTAGCTTCTTCTAAACCTTCAAAGAAATAATCAATATTCCTATCTAAAGCTTCTGCAATTAGTACTAGCCTTCCTACAGAAATTCTATTAATTGCTTTTTCGTATTTTTGTAATTGTTGATGCGTAACATCAATTACTTCAGCCAGTTGTTGACGAGACAACCCCTTAGCGAGTCTTAAAGAATAAATTTTTTTGCCGATAAAACTATCGATTTTTTGTATAATATCGTTTTTTCTACCCATTATCCTCTCCTTGGTTACTACTAATTACATCTATATTTAAAAATTTTCTTTGAACAAAAATGATATTATCCTATATTATTATAAAACATGTGGTTATTAATAATTTAATACCGTTAAACTGATCCAAGTGTAACTAGAAATGATACCATAAATTAATATTATAAACAACTATAAAATAACATTTTTGAAGTTTTTTGTAATCATTTGGTAAATAATTATTAAAGAATAAAATTATTTCTTATCAAATAAAAATATCATAAGAACTTTAAAATTATTTATAAAATATGGATACCTTATGTTTTAAAAACTTATTTACTGAAGCATAAATTAACAATTTATAAAAAATAAAATTTTGGTGCATTATAGAAAAATATAAAATTAATGCAAGGAAAAAATTTCATTTCTATATTAATATTTCAAATCAAGGATAAAGTATAGTTTCATTTTAATTATCAATTAATTATTTACAGCTAACTTATTTAAGATTAAATATAAAATTAATAATAACAACTTAGCTTTTATAATGAGAAAAATTTTTAATTGTCTTTACGTAGCCTTATTTAGAACAATAGAAGATGATGGCGTTGAACATTCGGGATATATGTCATTCATGATACTTTTATCTATTTTCCCTTTCCTAGTATTCTTATTAGCTTTAACAAGCTTTTTAGGAGCTTCAGAACTTGGTCAAAATTTTATACAAATTTTTCTAGAGAGTCTTCCGGAACAAGCAACGGAATCAATAGAAAAAAGAATACGCGAATTACTAAGTGCTCCTCCTCAAAGTTTAATGAATCTTGCCATAGTAGGCAGTATTTGGACTGCTTCTTCTTTTGTAGAATGTTTAAGGACTATTTTAAATCGTGTATATCAAATAAAATCTCCACCCCCTTATATAAGAAGAAGATTACTTAGTATTATACAGTTTCTTATAATTAGTGCCTTGATTACCTTTACTATGTTTCTTTTAGTGGTGATTCCAATATTATTTACAAAAATTCCGATAATATTAGAGACCATTGAAAAATATAAGATCATTTTAAATTTTATAAGATATTTTTTAATTTTAATTTTATTATTTTTAGGTGCCTCATCTTTGTATTATATATTACCTAATGTAAAACTAAATTTTATTGATGTATTTCCAGGGGCTTTATTAACTGTGATATTATGGATAATAAGCGGCTATTTACTTTCAACTTATATAGTCTACTATAATCAATTAAATCTAATGTATGGTTCACTTGGTAGTATAATAGTTACATTAATATTCTTCTATATTATAAATATGATATTTATCTATGGTGCGGAATTTAATTATCTAATGAAAAATTATGCAAATATAGAGTGAAGTGCAGCTTAAAGCACTTCATCAGAAAAATAGAATACTTAATTGAAACAATTTCGGCAGTTTTATATTTAATATTTTATATCAATCTTTATTTTAGTTGTAAAAAACAATTATTGTTTAGTTTTTAGGTTTTGTGAACAAAATACAAATTATTTAAAAAAATCCGGTTTAAATAACATAAAGCTGGCCTGAGATGATGTCGGTAATGGAGTTAAGTTATATTGTGGATCGAAAGCATTCCCGTAAATTTTTTCTATTGTTTGGAGCGAACTTGGAGATTTTAAAGCCAACAATATTGACTTTAAAATAGTAAAAATTGCTATATATGGATCGGTTTCGGGGGAAGATAAGCGATGTTCTACACGTTTGGGAAAAGCATTTGGAGTTCGTACGGCTACGCTTCTATTATTTCCACCGTACGATATATGCGTAGGAGCCATAAATTTTTTATTTATCCGTGCATAATCTAGAGTAGTAGGCATAAAAGCGAGTAGGGTGTCTAACATATAGTGACATAGCCCTTGTGCTGCTAAAATTATATAATAATCATTGAACTCGGAATTAAAATTAATATGAAAATGCATACTATTACCATAATCATCCAAAAACGGCTTAGGCGAAAAATCTATATAACCGTTTAACTGCTGTGCCATTTTTGTTAAAATAGTTTTAACCTCTAATATATTTTTTATATATTGTATTAAGTTTACAGAAGGGGGAAGATCTATTTCAAATTGGTTATTGCCTTTTTCTTTTTTTATTTTAGCAATTTTAAATCTAGCTAAGTATTTTCTTGAAAGTATTTCAAATTTAGCTATATCAATATTGTGACTTAAATAAAACTCTATTTCTACGCCAATAATAGGGATTAGGTTATAGTCTTGATGAAATTGTGCTATTATTTTTTCTAGCTGTTTATTTTTTTGTAAACGACCGGATAAAGTATTAATAAAACTATTATAATTAATATGGGATATTTTCATGGAAGGATTAATAAACGGATCAGTTTATTATAAAATTTTTGATAAAACATTCAATAATTCTAGTCATAGATATATAAAAAAAAATAACTCTATAAATGAAACAGAAATAGTTGAAAACAAAAAATCTATTACTACTTATTTTAAAGCACAAGATATTTTAATTTTAAACCAAGTACATGGCAATCAAATTGTTAATGCTGATGAGTCCATAATTGCCGTACCTGAAGCAGATGGCAGCATTACAACTAAGAAAAATTTAATATTAGCGGTACAATCAGCAGATTGTGTACCGGTATTACTTGCAAGCGGCGACGGTAAAATAATCGGAGCGGCACATGCAGGTTGGAAAGGAAGTATAAATAATATTATTAGCAATATAGTTACTAAAATAACAGAAAAAGGAGCAAAGAATTTAATAGCAGTGATAGGTCCTGCTATAGCTCAAAGTTCATATGAAGTTGATGATGAATATTATAAAGCTTTCTTAAGTAAGGATATTAACAATAAACAGTTTTTTATAAACTCTATAAAAGAAAATCATTATATGTTTGATTTACCGGCTTTTGTAGAGTTAAAACTTAAAGAAGCAGGCGTCAAAGATATAAAAAATATTGCTGAAGATACTTACACAAATCCGTTAAAATATCCAAGTAAAAGACGCTCATATCATTTGCAAGAACCTTATAATCAGAATATATTATCAGCTATCGTAATGAAATAATGGCATTGCTAAATAAATATTGATGGTTTGAAAAAGCTACACCATTGCAAGGAGGGGTTGTTGCATGGACACTGAGTCATCATTGTGAGCAGCCGTAGGCTGCGTGGCAATCTAGAAAATAATTAAAAAATTCTGTAAATTAGAATTTTTTACTGGATTGCTTCGTCAATTACTTTGTAATTTCCTTGTAATGACGGGAAAACCGGTATACGCAACAATGCTCGCTCGCAATAACGATATCTATCTTTATTTAGCAATGCAAAAATAACTCTTCATTTATCGGAGTATATTAATGAATCAAGATAAACCTTACTATCAAATAGTTTATGCACCAAACGATATTTTTAAAAAACAAGCAGAATATATAGACATTGTTGATGATAATATTCGTACTATTGTCGATAAAATGCTTCAGAATTTACATATAGAAAGGGCAGTGGGCTTGGGTGCTAATATGGTAGGAATATTAAAGCGTATAGCGGTAGTTGACCTACATGAAAATAATAAATCATCGCCTATAGTTTTTATTAATCCGAACATAACTTATTTTTCAGAAGAAAAACAAACTTTTATTGAGGGTTCTTTATCGTTTCCAGGCATTGAAGCATCTATTACACGATCAAAAGCAATCAAGGTAAAATATCTTGATTATAACGGTAATAAGCAAGAACTAGCAGCAGAAGGCTTTTTAGCAACTGTAATTCAGCATGAAATAGATTATTTAAATGGCAAAACTTTCTTAGATTATTTATCAAAACTTAAGCGTGATACACTACTTAAAAAGATGCTAAAGCATATCAAACTCCATCCTCCACATATTCACGGTAGCGGTTGTAGGCATTAGACATTTTCTCAAACTTCGCTTCTAGAGGTAATTTATACATCAAGCCTAGACTCGTATCCTCACGTACTAGTTTGTACGTTGCGGTGACAAGTGCTTTCGTGTCTCCTTTAAATTCATCTCTATAAGTGTTTGGAAAAATGTCTATTAAAGTTTTTGACATTTAAATTTAAAATATGTTATCATTGACTAGTTAATTAACTAGTTCATTATATGAAAAACACAATTACAGCCTTTGATGCTAAAACCCATTTTTCTAAATTATTAGACCGAGTTAGTAAAGGTGAAGAAATTTTAATTACTAAAAGAGGAAAAGCTGCTGCAAAAATTGTTCCTATTGATTCTCATAATAATATTGAAATAGCAAAGATTGCAGCTCTTAGACTTCGAAAACTTGCAAAAGAAATTAATTTACAACCATCGGATTTAGAAGTATGGCTAAATTACAAAAATGAGGGTAAGAAGTAAAAAATGGTCTCTTTTGTTTTAGATTCTTCAATTGCTTTATCATGGCTTATGCCTGATGAAGTAGCAAGCTTGGATATACTAGATAAAACCATAACAGAAGGAGCAATTGTCCCTGCTATTTGGGGGCTTGAGATTGGAAATGTATTATTATGTGCAGAGCGTGCAAAACGTCTTACTGCAAATCAACGTCAC
Organism: Rickettsia sibirica 246; assembly: GCF_000166935.1. Taxonomy (NCBI): domain Bacteria; kingdom Pseudomonadati; phylum Pseudomonadota; class Alphaproteobacteria; order Rickettsiales; family Rickettsiaceae; genus Rickettsia; species Rickettsia sibirica. The sequence goes on along the minus strand of NZ_AABW01000001.1, from coordinate 18,379 downwards.
CAAGCAATTTATACTTTAAAGGATCTTTACATCAAAATTGATCAAATAACATTGGAACATATATGGTTTGAGACAATGGATTTAGCCGTACAATATGGATTAACACTTTATGATGCTAGCTATTTAGAGCTAGTATTACGCTGTGGGTTACCAATAGCAACACTTGATAAATCCTTAAAACAAGCAAGTAAAGCCGCTGGGGTCGTAGTATTGTGATCACATCTTCACAAGTCGTAGCCAAGCTGCCTAGTCACGTTTGCCTAAATCTTCTTCAAACAATAATAAGTCTTTTACCGTCTGCTTACATATTTCTACGGAAGGGCTTATAAGCTCTTGTTCTTTTGTAGAATTTAGTAGGCATTGCGTTTTACAAGCTTGTTCTAAATGGTAAGTATAAAACATAGCTTCATGAATAGTTTTTCCGCAGGTAATAGCACCGTGATTACGAAGTAACATCACATAATTCTGTTTAAGGTCAGTAACAAGTCTACTACTCTGTTTGTCGGCATCTAGTACTAGAGAATTATAATTATGATATGATATTCTGTCGTAAAAATGTACTGCCCATTGACTGATCGGTAAAAGCCCGCATTTTAAAGCAGAAACGGCAATAGCTGCAGGAGTATGATAATGAAAAATAGCAGAAATATCAGGGCGTGTTTTATAAATACTACCATGAATAAAGTAACCGGTTTTATTATATTGATATTCTTCTCCTTCTAAAATTTGTCCATCTAAACTAACTTTTAAAAGATTCTCTGTAGTTACTTCTTCAAATCTTAGTCCAAAAGGATAAATATAGTAAAAAACGGCATTTTTAGGTCTTGCGGATAGATGCGTATAAGTATGATCATCCAGCGATAAATACGCCATTATTCGGTAAGCGGCAGCTAAATTATATTTTATATCCATAATTGTTAAAATCTATATTGGTTTTATGTTATTCTCGCGTGATGTTGTTGCGTGAATCAGCTTCCCCATCTGAGCTACGGAAATTGCATAGCAATTGATGAAGCAATCTCAGAAATCTGTTATTATTTTATGAGATTGCCACGCAAGTACTACAACTGCTCGCAATGATGGGGTAATATCTACACAACAAAGCCACACAGAAATGACATAGGAGCTATACAACAAATCCTCAACGCTATTTAAAAGGAGCGTATACCGCTTCTTCCTTTGTTTCTATAATCGCTTCTTTAGAAGCTTTTATGCATTCTTGTAAGGATTTCTTACCTAAATACGGTACTAGATTATAATTTAATATATAACATTGTAAATTATCTTTCTTACCGCTAAAGTTAAATTCAATTTTATTGCCTTGCTCCAATAGCTTTTTAACTTCTGTTGTTTGCTGGATAAAATTCTTTTGTTCTAAGTTTAAGTGTTTGATTCTTAGTATATTTTTTACTACGGAAAACGTAGAAACAGCAAGAAGCAGAAGGAATATAAATAACTCTTTATTACTTTGCTTGTGTAAGAAAATACTATTTTTAACATACGAAGCTGCAATCATTCCGATAGCTATAACATAACATCCAAGATATCTAAGTAATGATGCCCCTCTAATTGCCTCTTCATAACTAAAGTTAAAGAAATATAAATATAACCGCCACAAAGCAAAAATTATAAAACACGCAAACGTACTTATCAGGAAAAATTTATATTCTTTCAGCAAATACGGTTTATATTTACGAATTCCGTACCATGCAGCTATACAAATAGTATATACAACTAAACTTCCTTCTTTTAATAAGAATAACAAGAGAAATTTACCGTAATTTAGTAATAATGATCTATGCTGTTCATTAAAATTTTCAGCAATATATACTAAATTGCTAAAACTATGTTCGCATCTGTCAAAAAAATCATGGGTGTTTTTAAAATAACTCATCCAAATAAAATTACACAAAATAGGTAAAGTAAGTAAAATCAGATACGTAATATAATCACTTGATTTTTTAGGCTTTTTATAAAAAATTGTATAATAAGCTATAAGAATTATCGAAGCAAAACTAGCAAGCCATGTTCCAATTTCTCGGAAAGAGGCAAGTAATATCGTAATAGGTAAAATAAGTAATAATGCTTTTTTCTTGTCTTCCGCAAGGATATAAATTGCAAAAATAGCTCCGAACATTAAGCCAATAGTACTATCGTTATATATTGAACGAATTCCGGTCGTATATAATACTACATCGCAAAGTAAAAGTGAAAACAACATTCCGGTTTGCCACAATTTCTTATTTGCGGCTAAAGGAGCTAGAAATGCTAAATGTAATAAGAAATGAGCAAATAATACGTTACCGTCCGAATAACCTGAAAGTAGCAGCATAAAATAATGATAAACGGCAGCTCCTCTTGGATAATGGGCATGAGTAGTAATAATGGAAGTTAACGAAGACTGATTTTCAAAAACACCGAAATATAACAATTCTTTAGTAAATATTCCCCAATGTGAGAAATCATCATAAGAATGCAGCGATGCATCTCTGGTATAAAGAAAAAACAAAAGAATCAATAAAGTAAATACAATGATTTCAATTATATTTTTTCTAGATTCCTGCTTCCACAGAAATGACATGAAGGAGGTATTATTGCGTAGATCAAGAAATGTGTGCGGTGTCATACCGTGGCTTGACCACGGTATCCAAAAATATAACTTAAAAATACTAAACATTTTTAACTGGATCCCGCGATCAAGTCGCGGGATGACAGGAGCGGAGCCACCCCCTACAACAACGCCTATAAAATGCAGGAATGACATGAAAGCTAAAAATATACCGATGAAATAATATATATATGTTGCAGCCGGTAATAGCTTTAACATAGCAAAACAATATAAAATCGGTACTAATATGCTGATTGTTATGGGAATAGCGAAAGTCAATTTTGTTTTGAAATATTTGGCAAAAAAAGATGAAAACCCAAAAATGCTTAATATTGGTATTATGATCATATTAATTTGTAAATAATTTTTTGGTCATTGCGTGAACCGGTAAAACCCACTGTGTCACCCCGTGGTCAAGCCACGGGATGACAGAGGTGAAATTGATTCACGCAACAAGGCCACGCGGAAATGATATAGAACGAAAATGTCCGGTACTATAGGTATCCAATACCCGCTCGCAACAACGCCTTTATCACCCGTGTTTAATTTTAGCTTGTGCTGCGGCGATTCTTGCTATAGGGATACGGTATGGAGAACAAGAAACATAGTTTAAATTCATTCTATGAAAAAATTCTATAGAGGCAGGGTTCCCTGCATGTTCTCCGCAAGCTCCGAGTTTCAAATTAGCATTACTGCTTTTTCCGCGTTTTATAGCAATTTCAATTAATTCTCCTACTCCTTCTTCATCGAGAGTAGTAAATGGATCGGATTCAAAAATCTTTTCTTCTAAATAATATGGAAGAAAAGAGGCAATATCATCTCTAGAAATTCCATATGTAGTCTGAGTTAAATCATTAGTACCAAAACTAAAATAGTCAACTTCCTTAGCTATTTTCTTACTGCCGAGTGCTGCCCTGGGTAGTTCTATCATAGTACCGAGCGTAAAGGAAAACTTATATCTATAACGTTGCTCTAATTCCTCTATTACCGCATAAATATCCATTTTAAGCTTTTGTATTTCACCTACATTGCTAATTAAAGGGATCATTAATTCTAAGTTACATTCTATATGTTCTTTTTTATGCAGCTCAAAAATAGCTGTAAAAATTGCTTCAATTTGCATTTGGTAAATTTCCGGCGAACATATACCAAGTCTACATCCACGGTGACCGAGCATAGGATTTACTTCATGCATAGCATGAAGACGTTGATTAATCATGGATAAAGGTAGATTTAAGCTATTGGCCAAATTCTTTTTATCTTCTTCGGTGGTAGGTAAAAACTCATGTAACGGCGGATCAAGTAATCTAATATTTACCGGTTTATCTTTCATTACTCTGAATAAAGCTTTAAAATCCTCAGTTTGCAGAGGTAATAATTTCTGCACGGCAAGCTTTCTCCGTTCTATATCAGGAGCAATAATCATGTCTCTTACTAAAGGAATTTTATTTTTATCAAAAAACATATGTTCGCTACGACATAAACCTATACCTTGAGCTCCAAACTTTACAGATACTAAAGCATCGTTAACTGTTTCAGCATTTGCACGAACTTTTAAGCTACTAATCTCATCTGCCCAATCTAAAATTAATTTTGATTCCTCACTGAAAGTAGGTTGAATTAACGGCATTTCACCTAAGAAGATTTTACCGCTACCTCCGTCAATCGTTATAATATCACCTTGTTTAATAACTATGTCGCCTGCTGTTAATATTTGCTTTTTCTCATCTATAGATAAATTATTTGTACCGCAAACACAAGGCTTCCCCATACCTCTTGCCACAACTGCAGCATGTGAAGTCATTCCCCCTCTAATAGTTAAAATACCTGAAGAAACATGCATTCCGTTAATATCCTCAGGACTAGTATCATGGCGTACTAAAATTACTTTATGATGATGAGATAATTTTTCGGCATCATAAGGTGAGAATACTGCAATACCTGTTGCAGCCCCAGGAGAAGCAGGTAGCCCCTCAGCAATAGAAGTAAGCCCCTTACTGTAATCAATTCTTGTATGTAATAATTGATTTAATGATTCCGGATCGATTCGCATTAAGGCCTGTTCTTTAGAAATAAGCTTTTCTTCTACCATTTGTACGGCAATATTAATAGCAGCAATGGCTGTTCTTTTTGCAGTACGTGTTTGCAAAATATATAGCTTATTATTTTCTATAGTGAATTCTATATCCTGCATATCTAAATAATGTTCTTCAAGCTTTTGTGCAATTTGTGATAACTCCTTAAACACTTCTGGCATCATTGCTTGCATAGAATTTGAATCATTTGCAATAATAGGCATAGGTGTTCTAGTTCCCGATACTATGTCTTCACCTTGAGCATTTATTAAAAACTCTCCAAAGAGCTTTTTTTCTCCTGTAGAAGGTGATCTAGTAAAAGCAACTCCCGTAGCTGAAGTTTTACCTAAATTACCGAAAACCATTGCTTGGATATTAATAGCCGTACCGAAATCCTCCGAAATATTATTGATTTTTCTATATATAACCGCTCTATTACTCATCCAAGAATGTAGCACCGCTTTAATTGCCGATTCTAACTGTTCATAAGGATCATTAATCAGTTGCTTAGTATACTTAATATGCAACCGTTTGAAATCATCAATAATTTTTTCTAATAATTCTACAGTAATATCCCTATCTTTATGAATATCGGCTTGCATCTTGTGCTTTTCGTAAATTTGTTCAAATAGATCACTAGGTATAGATAATACCGTTGAACCGTACATTTCTAAAAATCTTTTGTAACTATCAAGAGCAAATCGTTTATCACCGCAGGAATCCGCAAGAGCATTACACACTTCGTTATTCATTCCAAGATTAAGGATAGTATCCATCATTCCAGGCATTGAAACCGTAGAGCCCGAACGCACCGATAACAATAAAGGATTGCTTGTACTGCCGAAAATTTTACCGGTAATTATTTCAAGTTCAGTGATAGCTTTTTTTAAGTCGCTTTGAAAGTTTTTAGGAAAGTTATTATTGTGGGTATAAAAATAATTACATAGCTCTGTAGTTATTGTAAAACCATCAGGAATAGGTAGTTTGAGGTTGGACATTTCGGCAAGACCAGCACCTTTGTTACCAAGTATATTTTTCATGCTAGCGTTTCCATCACTACCATTACTGCCAAAATAATAAATTAATTTTTTCATATCATATATCAAAATTTGCTAACAATTTATGTGTTTAGGAGCATTAAATACATATTTATACAGTATGAAAAAAATAGTAGCAACGTTAAATTAAGAATATCTTTAATAAAATAGTTGAAATTTTAAATTTGTTATTATACTTGCTAATTTAATTATATTCTGTGTACAAAAGTCAAATTTTCAAAAAAAATCTTATTAATTTTCGCTAAAAAATATCTCAAAATAGCAAATCAATTAGAAACCTTCACAGAACCTAATAAGTTAATTGAACTTATTCTAAATGTTATTGACTAATTTAAGAAAATTGACCATAATTCTAAATGGTCGTGCAGTTGCGTGATAATATAGCAAAGCTATAGATCACGAGGAAAGTCCGGACTCTATAGAGGTATGGTGCCGGTTAACCTCCGGCAGAGTATTATTACTTTAGGGACAGTACCACAGAAAATACACCGCCAAGTATGAATACGAAGATCAACTTCAAAAAGAGCTAGGAGTTCACAAGACGAGGAACGGAGCGTATACTTAATACGTGAGTACCGTAGTACTTGTGAAATGACGCAGCCAATTTTTGCAGTTGATCGAGTATTTTTGGTAAGGGTGAAAAGGTACGGTAAGAGCGTACCGGTAAGTTGGTAACAAATTACGCATGGTAAACCCCACCAAGAGCAAGATCAAATAGGCGTTACAGAAACTTATCAAGTTCCCGGGTTATCTCTAACCGGCTTGTAATGCGGGTAGATCGCTTGAGGTAAACGGTAACGTTTATCCTAGATAAATAACTGCAATGAATTGATATTCATACAGAATCCGGCTTATAGACCTTATTGTCATCCCGCGACTTGATCGCGGGAGCTTAGAGAATAGCTTAACAAATATTGATAGATCCTGCGATCAAGTCGCGGAATGACTAGGACTGTAACACAATTTAATGAAAAAGTTATATCATAATCCTATTTGTCCTCTTTCAAGACAAGCCCGTGTCTTCTTAAAAGAATTAGATATAGAATTTACTACGATTAAAGAAGATTATTGGCAATTCAATAAAGATTTCTTAAAAATAAATCCTGCCGGCACTTTACCTATTTTATCAGAATCATACGGTTTATTTGTGGTAGGTATTTATCCTTTTGTTGAATATCTTAATAGCAAATATCCGAATTTTAATTTTTTAGATGAAGATATTGATATTTGTTGCGAAATTAGACGATTATTCTTTTGGTTTAACGATAAATTTTATCGTGAAGTTACTAAGATTATTATCGATGAAAAAGTTATAAGATCAATTGCTAAAATGAGCAGCCCACGAACCGAGTTTTTACGTGTTGCAAAAAATAATTTAAATTATCACTTAGAATATATAACTTCTTTACTAGAAAAAAGAAGTTATCTTGTATCGGAGTCACTAACTATTGCCGATATGGCCGCAAGTTGTCACTTATCGGTACTCGATTATTTCGGTGAGATTTATTGGGATAAATGGACGCTTATCAAACATTGGTATTCACTAATTAAATCAAGACCAGCTTTTAGGTTATTACTACAAGATAGAATCCCTGGCTTTACCCCTCCAAACTATTATACAGATTTAGATTTTTGAATAGACTTCTTCGGAAACTCTACTTCTAGAGGTAATTTGTGAGTCAATTCGCTGCTCGCATCCTCTCACGTACTTCTACGTACGCTGCGGTTCTGTTGTGCTGCGTGTTTCCTACAAATTCCTCTCTATAAGCGTGTTTCCGAAGAAGTCTAATATATAATTTAATAATTTGATTCTTTCCGTATCATGAGCTTTTAGTATTTTATGAATATTATTAAGAGATTGATTTTTTATGAGTGCAGGCTCATATTCAAGATGCACTCCACTTAAAATAGCTGTCCCGTCACCGTAAGTACATTTTATTATTGCAGCCTGAGAATCCTCATAACTTGCTATTATTTCAGTATCTTTGGTATTTTCTGCATCAATAAAATATCCACCGCCATTATAAAAAGCATAACAATCCTTAATATTTAAATTAAGTGTTGGATTTATTTTTAAATAAGCGGCTCTTGCTCCTTTATGTGAGTTGTAACAATAAGGAGCAAGCAATGGTCCTCTAACCGTTCCATTGAAAATCTTTAATTCTCTTTTACTTATCACCTCTATATTTGTTCCTTTAGCGAATTCTACATAGTTACCGCTGTAGTAACTGCCTGCACATATCCCAAGAAAATTACCACCGTTTTTAATATAATTCTTTATATTAGCATTTCCTTTGCCTTGCAATTTTTGTACATAGTATAAATCTCTTCCACCGAGTAAAATAAGTAATAAGGTGTTTTGAACCCACTTTTCGTCTATAATTTCTTGTGCAGTAATATAATCTACGTTATACTTTGGAGCATAAAGTCTTAAGGTATGCACGCAATGCTTAATACTTTCTTTTGAAACTCCTAGATCATTATAAATTTTTATTTTCATTTTTATATTCTTGACAAGGACATTATATAATTCTATTTAGTGTAATTACTTAAAAATAAATCATGCGGTAATTTTATGCAACTTAATTCAATCTCACTACCGTTAACCACAAGGCAAGCAATAGAAATAGTTTTAGGAGTGGCATTACTTACTATTTGTTCACAAATAGTAATACCTATAAAGCCTATATTTATTTCATTGCAAACCGTTGCAGTGATATTCATCGGACTTACATATAATAAGACTACCGCACCTTTAACAATATTATCTTTCATAACTCTTGGAGCAATGGGAATCCCTGTGTTCGGAGAATTTTCAAGCGGTTTACGAATATTATTCGGTCCTACCGGAGGATATCTAGCAGGTTTTGTAATTGCCGTATATGTTATGGCTAGCTTAAAAGATAAAATTTTTACTTCTAATCAATGGTTAAATCAGATATCTTTATGTTTGATCGGTAATATAATTATTATGAGCTTAGGCTGGATGTGGCTCTCTACACTCTTAGGAGCAAGCGGTGCCTTTTACGGCGGCGTATTACCTTTTATAATACCGGGAATAATTAAATCAGTATTATTAATTGGACTTATCAATGCAGTAAAACCAAAAACTCGATGAACTTCAGTATTGCCTAAAAACAGTTGATCTAAAGTTTCGATGTCATTCCCGCTTACGCGGGAATGACATCGAGTAGGTTTTTCAAGCCATACAAAACACCACCTTTGCAGGAATGGCATCGATCTTTAAGTTGACAACAAAATATGGTATAACTCTATCATTCATGAAAAAAATAAATAACAATGCTAATGCCGCATTTTCCGGTGCCGACCTGGAAAAATAACATTAAATATGATCTTGAAAATATAGCAAGACTTTTAAGAGCCTTAGGTAACTCTCATTTAAGGCTTCCTCCCGTCATACATATAGCAGGTACAAACGGTAAAGGTTCAAGTAGTGCTATGCTTAAAAGCATCTTTACGCTTGCCGGTTATAAGGTACATTGCTATACATCTCCTCATTTATTAGAATTTAATGAACGAATCGTAGTAGCAGGTGAGAAAATCTCGGATAATGAATTATGGCAGGTTTGTGAGCAGGTGAGGGTAGCAAGCGAAAAATTTAATATTGAACCTAGCTTCTTTGAAGGTACTACGGCAGCAGCGTTTCTAGCATTTGAGAAAACAAAAGCCGATATATTAATTTTAGAGACGGGACTAGGCGGTCGGTTAGACGCAACAAATATAGTAGCACAACCGTTAATTACTTTAATTACACCTATTTCATATGATCATATGCATATGCTGGGTAATACATTACCCCTAATAGCAGTTGAGAAAGCTGGTATTATGAAGTCTTGCGTTCCTTGCGTTATAAGTATGCAAGTTTTGGAAGTTTATGAAACATTATTTGCCAAGGCTGAAGAGTTAGAAGTACCGAGTTTCTGTTATGAATATGATTTCGGTATTAAAAAGACGGACAACGGATTTATTTATTCATCACAAAATTTTACCTATGAGTTTCCTACTCCTTCGCTACTTGGTGATCATCAATTAATAAATGCTGCAAGCGTTATTGCCTTAATAAGCCTTATTAACAAACAATTTAATATTAGTAATGAGGTTATTGCTAAAGGATTACAAAATACTATTTGGCCTGCTAGAATCGAAAAAATAGAACCGAAAAAATATTCTAAATTAATATGTGATAATGTTCAAATTTGGATAGACGTAGCTCACAATAATAGCGGAGCTCAAGTTTTGGCAAATTGGATGCGTGATAATTTAAAATCATCGATATATTTAATACTCGGTATGACTAAAAATAGGAATATTGAGGAATTTTGCTCTTACTTTAAGGATTTGACAATTAAAGGTTACGGCGTTAAAGTTTTATCCGAACCGCTAAGCCATAGTGCAGAAACAATACATTTGGAAGGCAGAAAGAGTGGTATTGATTTTAGCGAAAGCGCCTCACTCGAAGAAGCGATTAGTGATATAAAGAAGATAAACGGCGATAATAAAGCAAATATTATAATAACCGGATCGCTTTATTTAGCTTCCGATTTTTATAAGTTACTATGATGTCATGCCTGCGTGGATACTAAATCGTCATTGCAAGCAACTGCAAGGAGCGTGGCAATCTCATAAAGTAGGACTCCTGAGATTGCTTCGTCAAAATTTTCAATTTTTCCTCGCAATGACGTATTGATTCTCGCTATAAATATATAAAAACCAACATAGGAGAAAATAACATGACCTATTGCAACAAATCTAATCAAACCTCATATCCTTTTATCTTACCTGATTTACCTTATGAGAAAGAAAGTTTTAAACCACATTTTACTCTCGAGACTTTTGATTATCATCATGGTAAGCATCATAATACTTATGTACAAAATCTAAACAATTTACTCAAAGATAAAGAAGAATTACAAAAAAAAGATTTAGAAGAAATAATAGAATGGTCATCACAAAACTCAAATGCAGCTATTTTTAATAACGCAGCCCAAATATGGAATCATACCTTTTTTTGGCATTCAATAAAGCCGCAGAGCGGAGGTAAGCCAAGCGGTAAAATATTAGAACAAATTAATAAAGATTTCGGTAGTTTTGAAGAGTTTTGCGAACAGTTTAAGCAAGAGGCAGTAGGGCAATTCGGTAGCGGCTGGGCATGGCTTATATATCACGATAATAGGTTACAAATTATAAAAACCGCTAATGCCGGTACACCTATAGCACACGGTATGAAGCCGCTTCTTGCATGTGATGTATGGGAACATGCTTATTATATTGATTATCGTAACAAACGACCTGATTATGTTGACATATTTATTAAGCATATGATCAACTGGAAGTTTGTAGAAGATAACTTAATAAAATAAAACTATGGCTAATATAAAGGTAAGAAAACATCCTATTATTAATAATCTGAAGCAAGAGTCACAAACTCCTGGAGTTAATGAGCAATCTGATATATTAGAGGAGTTAAAAGACCTAAAAAAATTCAACAATCTTCTAGCAATCAAACAAAAACATTGCAGGAGTTAGAGCAAGCACAGAAAGCTCCTATCGAATATATAGCTTTTAGTGGAGGAGGAGCTAAGGGAGCAATATATTCCGGAGCTTATGAGACAGCAAAAAAGCTGGTATTTTAGATAATGTCAAGGCGGTAGCAGGTTCTTGGTGCTATAACTGCCACAGTGGTAGCTCTTGGGACACCCGCCTGAGCGATTTGAAGAAATTTCTAAAAATACAAATCTGCAAACTTTACTTGGAAAAAAAGGATTTTCTGCGGATATAATACAGTTAAATAAAGACGGTAAACCTTTATATGCTCTATTAGAACTTGTTATTAAAGAATAATACAGGAAATTTTTTACAGAGATCAGATATAGTAAATGTTAAAGATGATAAAGCTCTTGATGAATTAAGAGAAAGATACAACCAAAAAGACGGTAAAATATATTTTAAGGATATAGCGTTACTGCGAAAATACAATCCAGTGCAGTATAAAGATTTAGTAATTATGGCAACTCAGCAAGAGACAAGTGAACTAACTATTTTCAATAGTTTTGATACGCCAAATGTTGAAATTACTTTAGCTTGCTGTGCTTCTGCTTCTATACCGCTTGTTTTTAAGCCGGTAGAAATTGACAGTAAAAAATATATAGACGGCAGATATAGAGATAATATACCGACAAAATATTTCAAAGGCAATGAACTGGAATTTGATACAAAAGCAATAACTGATAATATGGAGGAGATTACCTTAGCTAAAAAACAAGGTAGAACTCTAGCTATGGCTTTTGGTACGTACGGATATGAAAACTGATGCAAATATTGCTAAGTTTAAATTTACTAAACAAGATTTAGAAAGCTTTATAACTAAGAGTAAAAGCGAAGCACCAAAAATTCAAAGCAAACATAGTGTAGCTACAAGTCATGTCAGTAGGGGGCGAGTTAGGTGTTTTTATGTCATTCCTGCGAAAGCGGGAATGACATCGAGCGGGTTTTTCAAGCCATGCAACAAAGCTCGCCTTTCCTCGCAATGACGGCTACTAAAAAAAATGAATATCGGTAAATTTAAACTAATTGTTTTTGACAAGCTAGACAGTACAAACTCTGAGGCTATGAAAATGGCTCAGAATGCTAAAGTTGATTCAAACTATGCAGTACTTGCCAAATCTCAAACTAATGGACGCGGTAGAAGCGGCAAAAACTGGCAGTCTAGGTCAGGTAACTTACATGTAAGTTTACTAATAAAGCCTGATAAAGAGCTAGAATTATTGCCGCAATTATCTTTTGTTACGGCACTTAGCGTTTATGATAGTATAACCTCTTTATGTCACTCCCATAGTGCTCTATGTCATTCCCGCTTTCGCGGGAATGACATAAGGAACGAAAATAACATTATACAACTAAAATGGCCCAATGATGTATTAATTAACAGTCGGAAAATTGCCGGTATACTTCTTGAATCTGTTAAAGTAGAAAATAATTATTACCTTATTATCGGTATCGGTATTAATATTACCTATCACCCTGATAATATCGACCAGCCTACTACTAGCTTAATAAGCGAAAATCTACCACCTATAGAACCGCAAGCTTTACTTGAGATATTAATAGAAAATTTTGAAGAATATTATCAAATTTGGCATAATAACGGTTTTCCTTTTATTAGAAAAAAATGGTTAGAACATGCTTATAAGTTATATGAAAATATTAGCGTTAAATATCAAAATGATATAGTAACCGGTCTTTTTAAAGATATCGATAATACCGGCAGAATAATATTGCAACTACCGTCCAAAAAAATAATCTCTTTTTCCACTGCCGAACTTTTTTTTAGCAAAAATATTACTAAATTTAAATTGTAGATTTAATTTTTGTTAACTTCTACTTAAGCTCCAATTTAACAAGGTAATAAATATATGCCCCAAGAGAATAACAACCCAAGTTATCTGTCTCAAGCGTTTTTAACAAATGCATATGAGCAATTAAACGAATTTAAAAAACTTTCTTCTAATAACATTAGTACATTAATGCAAGATTTTATAAAATTGAAAAAGCTTTTAAATGTACACTATTTACAGGTAATAATAACGCATGTGAAGGTTTAGTAGAATTATATGACGAAGTAATAAAAAATGCCTAATTATGAACTTCAAAATATAAATATAACACAATTTAGAGATATTATGGTCTTAGTCGGAAGAGAACTTAAGCATAAACAATGTATAAATACCTCCTTATTGTCAGTAAATATTAATGAAAAATTTCTCAAACCAAGTGTTGTTACTCACGTAAAAACTATTGAAATATGTCAACAGCAAAATAGTGAAGATCCTTTCGCAATTAACGAGTCAGAAATATTTAATCAAAAATGCAAGGTTAAGCAGTACGGAATTTGAGCAATTTAATAGCTTTTTTAAAGCAAGATGTGGAAGTAATTTTGCTTTGAGATTTAGGAATTATGCAGATTATAGAGGAATTAACGAAGTTATTGCTAAAGGGGACGGTAATTTAAATAAATTTCAGCTAAGGAAGATATATGGCGATCCTATTGCTCCTTACGAACGAGTTATCACTAAACCGGTTAATAATAGTGTCATTCTATACATTAATAATGTAAGAACTATGGGCATTGTAGATTACAACAATGGTATAGTGACATTACCAAGTCCCTTAGGTCAAGATGTAATTTTAACTACTGATTTTACTTTTGACGTAGCAGTTAGATTGAGTATAGATAGTTTTGAATATTCTTATTGTAATGACGGTTCTATAGCGTTATACAACATAGAGTTAGTGGAGGTGATTATATGAGTATTGCGATTGAATAGGTAATTACAAAGCTTACGAATTTTGTTTATTGTTTTCAAATTAAGCGAGCTAGCGGTGAGGAATTAAACTCAACAAATAGCGATCATGCTATAAAAAGTGAAGAGAGAGTTTTTTTACCGAATTCCAGTTTAGATTTAAAAGAAGCAGAATTTAACGATTCCGCACAAAACCATATAATCATTGAAGGTATTTTTGAGGAAAACGGCTATTATAACGGCAGTCAAATTATATTCAGCAAAATCGTTTTAACATTAAAGTTCTAAGCAATTTCGGTGATTTGATTATATTAGAGGATATTATACCGGATTATGTTAAAGATGCCGAGGAAGTAAAAATTACTGCCGGATGTGATAAAAATTTTATAACCTGTTGCAATAAATTTAATAATGCTATAAATTTTAGGGACGAACCGCTAATACCAAAAACAGATTTTATAAATTTAGTATAATCAATGAAACAAAGTTTTATAACACTAGTATATGCAGAGCTACAGAATATAATAAATATGAAAAGCTCCAAACAACAGCAAAAAAAAGAAACGCAATTAATTGATTATTTTAAAATAGTTGAAAGTAATATATTATATACATTTCAAAAAATAAAACAGGGATATGAAAGAGACTAAACGTTTTTTTTACAAAAATAATAGATTAAATAAAGGTTATGCTAAGACTTTGAGTGTAAACGAACCTGATAATAATTTTTACCGTAAAAAATTTGAACATATATTACCACCAATTGATTTAATCAGTGAGTATGAGAGTATTTATCCCGGTACTTTACAGGAATTAATGCATATGGCACAACAAGAGCAAGCTCATAGGCATGCTATAGACCTAAAAAACTTGAAAATACAGGCAAGAGTCGCTAAATTAACACGCATCTGTTTATTAATATTTGGAATTTGCCTTGTAGTTTCAATTTTTTTTAAAACTTTCTAAATAAAATTAAAGATAAAATATTTTATTTACTTGTAATTTTAAATAAAATAAGTTAAATGCAATATATATTTATTTATAAACATAATACGGAGACATTTTATTTCTAAAAATAATTTTCCTAAGGCTAATAGAGAAATCAGAGCTAGAGAAGTGCGTTTAGTAGGCGAAAACGGCGAAATGCACGGCGTCGTAAATATTAGAGAAGCATTAGATATGGCGGAAAGAGCCGGTCTTGACTTAGTCGAGATATCACCGAATGCTGTACCCCCTGTCTGTAAAATTCTAGATTTTGGTAAGTTTAAGTACGAAAGCAAAAAACGTTTGCATGAAGCACGCAAAAAACAAAAAATCGTCGTACTTAAAGAAATGAAATTTAAACCTAATATTAGTATAGGTGATTTTGAAACTAAGTTAAGAAAAATAAAAGAATTTTTAAAAGACGGAGATAAAGTAAAAATTTCTTTATGGTTTAAGGGACGAGAGATTCTTCATAAAGAGGTCGGTCAAGAACTATTTAAACGTATAGAAGTAGGGCTCGAAGGACTCGTTAAAATCGATCAGCATGCTAAAATGGAAGGTAAACAGATGATAATGATCGTTAGCCCTGATATTAAGGTGCAATAGCTACTCAAATCGTCATTGCGCGCGAACGTAGAGAGTGTGGCAATCTCAGGAATTTTACTGTTTCATGAGGTTGCCGCGTCGACGGCTTGGCCTCTCCTCGCAATGACATGTAATAACAACAATAAAAAGTCAAATATGCCGATTAAAATTTTAATGCCTGCTTTATCTCCAACTATGACGGAAGGAAATCTAGCTAGGTGGTTAAAAAAAGAAGGGGACAAAGTTAATCCTGGAGAAGTAATTGCTGAAATTGAAACCGATAAAGCAACGATGGAAGTAGAAGCAGTAGACGAAGGTATACTTGCCAAAATAGTTATCCCACAAAATAGTCAAAATGTACCTGTTAACTCTTTAATTGCCGTGTTAAGTGAAGAGGGAGAAGAAAAAACAGACATTGATGCGTTTATTGCAAAAAATAATAGTGTATCACCGTCACCGAAAACAGATGCTAATCTTCTGAAACCCCAAGAGAATATAGCTAATGTAGAAGAACAGGTAACAGTTATAAAACATGATGCTAGTAAAATATTCGCCTCACCGCTTGCAAAAAGACTTGCAAAAATGAGAAATATTAGATTTGAGAGCGTGAAAGGTAGCGGTCCGCACGGTAGAATAGTCAAACAAGATATCTTATCATATACTCCTAGCACTGCTCATAATAAAATAGTTAGCAGAAATCCTGAAGAATATCGTTTAGTACCAAATAATAATATCCGCAAGATTATAGCCAAGCGTCTGCTTGAATCTAAACAAACAGTTCCACATTTTTATTTATCTATAGAATGTAATGTTGATAAATTGTTAGATATAAGAGAAGACATTAATAAATTTTTTTCTGAAGATAAATCAACAAGGATATCGGTTAATGATTTTATTATTTTAGCAGTAGCCAAAGCTTTACAAGAAGTGCCAAATGCCAATGCTAGCTGGGGAGAAGATGCAATTAGATATTACAATAATGTCGATATTTCAGTAGCGGTAGCGATTGAGAACGGGCTTGTTACACCGATAGTTAAAAATGCAAATCAAAAAAACATTCTAGAACTATCTCGTGAAATGAAAGCATTAATAAAGAAAGCAAAAGATAATAAATTAACCCCTGAAGAATTTCAGGGCGGAGGGTTTACCATTTCTAACCTCGGTATGTACGGTATTAAGAATTTCAATGCTATAATTAACCCACCACAAAGTTGTATAATGGGCGTCGGAGCTAGTGCAAAACGTGCTATAGTCAAGAATGATCAAATAACTATAGCAACAATTATGGACGTAACTCTTTCTGCCGATCACCGAGTAGTAGACGGAGCAGTCGGTGCTGAGTTCTTGGCAGCATTTAAAAAGTTTATAGAGAGTCCAGTTTTGATGTTGATATAAGTCGTCATTACGAGCAGCCATAGGCTGCGTGACAATCTCGTCAAATATCCTGAGATTGCTTCATCGCAGCTTTCAGTTGCTTCTCGCAATAACGTTGAAATCTCACCCATAAACAAATCACAATAAAATAACATGCGTTTTTCAGATAATTTAGCAAAAATTTTAGACAAATACGAAAATTTAGGCAACAAACTATCTTCCGGCATTATGGGAGACGAGTTTGTTAAGGCATCTAAAGAATATGCAGAACTTGAAGATGTTGTAGCAAAAATTAAAGAATATAATAAGGCTAAATCTGAGCTTGAAGAAGCAAATAATTTTAAGCTAGAAGTGGGGCTTGATAATGCCACTTTAGAAATGATTGAAGACGAAATATACACTCTTGAAAATTCGTTACCAAAACTTGAAAGAGCCGTAAAAATTGCTTTATTACCAAAAGATGATGCGGATAGTAAAAGTGCTATTATTGAAGTTAGAGCAGGAAGCGGCGGAGAAGAAGCGGCACTTTTTGCTGCCGTACTTTTTAATATGTATCAAAGATATGCTGAGTTAAAAGGATGGCGTTTTGAGATATTAGCAATTTCCGATACGGGAATAGGCGGTTATAAAGAAGCATCGGCATCAATAAAAGGCAAAGATGTATTCTCTAAGCTCAAATTTGAGTCAGGCGTTCATAGAGTACAGAGAGTACCGGAAACGGAATCACAAGGACGTATTCATACTTCGGCAGCAACGGTTGCAGTACTTCCTGAGGCTGAAGAGGTTGATATTAAAATTGAAGACAAAGACTTAAGAATCGATACTTATAGAGCTTCAGGGGCTGGTGGACAGCACGTTAATACTACTGATTCTGCCGTACGTATAACTCATATCCCTACCGGTATTACCGTAGCCTTGCAAGATGAGAAGTCACAGCATAAAAATAAAGCAAAGGCGTTAAAAATTCTACGTGCTAGAATTTATGAAGAAGAACGACGTAAAAAGGAACAAGAAAGAGCCGATAGCAGAAGAGGGCAGGTAGGTTCGGGAGATCGTTCGGAACGGATACGTACTTATAATTTCCCACAGGGAAGAGTATCCGACCATAGAATAAACTTAACACTTTATAAGATAGACGAAGTAGTTAAAAACGGACAATTAGATGAGTTTGTTGAAGCTTTAATTGCAGATGATGAAGCTAAAAAACTTTTGGAGATATAAGTGTATATCGTGCCTCGATTACTTGTTCGTCCGACGGTGCTTTTTTAGCCTGTTTATTTTGAATGGTAACAAGTTCTTTAATGTCGTTTTTAATGAGGTTCGCTAGTGCCATATCCTCTTTCGGATCAAGCAGCCCGGGCATAGACAGCATTG